>NZ_JBHVSE010000002.1:0-181618 GCF_042885275.1 Agromyces sp. NPDC058064
CAACCGGCCGGCCGGAGTCAGCCGGGCATTAGCGTGAGACACGAGAGACCTCCGTGCGATCGAGATGAAGAACTAGACAGCTCCAACTCGACCCCTAGGCGCGGTTTCCCGCCAGCTTGTTTGCCCCAGAACGGGGGGCAGCTGGCGGGAACGGAGTGGCAGTCGCCTCACGAAACGGAATCCGAAATAGGCTGCGAATCGATGCTCCACGTCGAATCGCTGGGAGCGTGAGGATGGTGCGCCCGCGAGGCGACACACATCGATAAAGGTTCGAATCAATACCCGTTCGGACTCTGCTGACCGAAGGTGCACAGTGCTAACAGCTCAAGAGCAGGCGACCCTGACATTCCTCAACGAACTGATCGCACGCGGCTTCTCACCGCAAGACGCCGTGTCGCAGATGCGGGTGATGATTGGGGATGACGCACTGATTGATCGCGTCGTCGATGAGCGTGACGCGATTGTTCGAAGCCAACGAGTGTTGGTTCTTGATAAGGCGTTGGCAGACGCTGAGGACTTGGGTTTGTCTTGGTACCCGGGGCCACAAGCACATGACAGGTTTTGGCCAGCGCTTCATAAACACCTTGCCAGCGACCCTGGTTGGGCTGGTGCCGTCCAGAGTCTGGATAGCACCTCGAGCGAGGTTGTGGGCTTGCTGGGCAACCCGCACGCACGTCGCATCAGTACGCGAGGCCTCGTTCTAGGTCATGTCCAATCGGGAAAGACCGCCAACTTTACTGCGACGATCGCGAAGGCGGCGGACGCCGGATACAGACTCTTCATCGTTCTTTCTGGGGTGCACAACTCGTTGCGTCGCCAGACCCAGCTCCGCCTCGACGAGCAGCTCTGTGACCTTCGGCCTGCAGACTGGGTGCAACTTACGACCGAGGATCGCGATTTCGGTACCCCTATTCGCGCCCTTCCTTTGGTCGCAGGGACGGACTTGCGATTGCTGGCCGTGGTGAAGAAGAACGCAACTCGACTAGGTCGCCTTAGGCAATGGCTTCAGCTTGCCCAGGAACAGGGTGGACTCGACAAATGCCCGGTGTTGGTCATCGACGATGAAGCCGACCAAGCCAGCCCGAACTCGCACCGAGATCCCGAGCTGGACCGCACTCGGATTAACGACGAGATCGTAAGGCTCTTGGCGCTCCCGAAGGTTGCTTACGTCGGATATACGGCCACGCCATTCGCGAATGTGCTGGCGAATCCAGCTGATCCGTCTGACATCTATCCAAGGTCCTTCATCTATCCACTGCCGAAGCCTGCAGGGTACTTCGGTGCAGAGGAGCTCTTCCGGCCGGGCGAGAACGAGGAGGAAGGCAGTCATCCCGCTCACGACATGATTCGGTTTGTGCCTGAGGATGAAGCCGCCCAGTACGTGGTGAGGGCGAAGAGTCCGCACTCACCCCAGCTGACGCCTTCACTTAGACAGGCCATCCGATGGTTTGTCTTGGCCACTGCGGCTAGACGCTTTCGTACCGGGACCGCCCAGCATTCGAGCATGCTCGTTCATACGACGATGCGCGTACAGCCCCAGCTCGACCTCATGCCCGTGATCGAGTCCTACGTTGGCGAACTAGCGCGTGAATGGACGGAGGGCGCCACAACGGAGTGGGAGGCCCAGTGGCGGACCGAAGTTGCGCGGGAACCCGCGAAACTGCACGGGCTGCACCTTGTGACGTTTTCCGAGCTGTCGTTGCATGTCAACGACGTCCTCAACTCTGCAAAGGCCGTTGCCGATAACAGCTACTCCGTAGAGCGGCTTATCTACACTGATGAGCCTGCCACGGTGATCGCGGTCGGTGGGAACACCCTTTCTCGAGGTCTGACGTTGCATGGTCTGGTCTCGTCCTTCTTCATGAGAACAGCCTCCGCGTACGACAGTGTTCTGCAGATGGGGCGTTGGTTTGGATATCGACGCGGCTACGAAGACCTTCCTCGAGTTTGGATGACCGAGTCACTGGCGAGCGACTTTCAGTTCCTCGCGGGCATTGAAGCAGAGATTCGTGAGGACATCGCGCGGTATGCAGCCAACCATATGAGTCCGAACGAACTCGCGGTCCGCATCGCGCTCCACCCAAGAATGCAGGTGACCTCGAAACTCAAGATGCATTGGGCGATTCCAGCCGCACCGTCGTTCTCGGAGACGAGGCCGCAGACGACCCTCTTTCGTCACAGTGATCGGTCGGTCGCTCGGGATAACACTTTGGCTGCGCGCGCTCTGGTTCAATCAGCGCAAGAGTCTGGGGACGTTGAAGACGGGCCGTCGTACATCGTGATGCGCGGAGTACGGGTCGACCGGGTGCTGGACTTCCTCAAGTCGTATCGTTTTCATCCTGACTCCGAGATGAGCAAGAAGGATGCACTTCGTAAGTACGTGGAGAAGCAGCTATCTGCTGGCGCGTTGACCACTTGGAATGTCGCAATCGCAACAAAGCGGGGTGGGCAGCCCATCGATGTTGGATACTCCCGTCAAGTGAGCAAGATCTCGCGTTCGAGGCTCACACTCGGAAGTGATGCTGAGAACGCGAACATCGGGACACTGATGTCACGCGCGGACCGTCTAATCGACCTTGCAGGATTTGCCGTGGACGTTCGAAGCTCCGATGCAGAGATTCAGTTGGCACGCAACGCGCTTGGCGTTCCCCTTCTGATTCTGTATCCAATCGATGCTTCCTCCATGCCAGGAGCAAGTGCGAAGAACAGAGAAGGGCTCGGGGCGATCGACGATCAGATCGGGGTGGCTTTCGTGTTCCCGCGCGCCGCGATTGGGACGGAAGCGCGCGACATGATCCAAGTAGACCTCGATCGCGCTGCTGCGGACGATGATGGCACCGAATACGAGGACTCGGAGGGGGCTCAGGACGATGTCGATTTCGTATGACGGTGAACCCCGGGTTGATGATCCCGAATCTGTGTGGCGGATCCTTGAGACTCAGACACCACCGGTAGCTGGGTCGGTTGCGGTGGCGCCGCTTCCGAGGCGAGTTGAAGCCGGTGCTGTTCAAGTTGGTGTGGACCATGATCGAAACAGGCACTTGCTCGTACCGATGTTAAACGATGAGGATGTCGAACCGGTGACAGCCTCAGCCGGTATACATCTGGTGCAGATTAAGTCCAATGGGCTGCGCTACCTGAGTCTGATGTGCCTCGACCGGTACTTGTTCGATGCATTCAGCAAGCTTGCGGTGGAGGTACTGTCCGTTCTCTCCAGTACCGGACCGACCAGCCCGTCGGTACGGCGACTCTTCCTTGATTGGGAGGAGCTGTTCGCGCGCTCAGCCGGAGGGATGTCTTCCGTCGAACAACTCGGTCTTTACGGTGAACTTCTTGTGCTGGAGCAACTTCTTGCGCACCGGGCGGTGGATGCAGTTAGTGCTTGGACGGGACCGGATCGCTCGCAGCACGATTTCCGATTCGCCCGCCGCGCGATAGAGGTAAAGGCATCTGCGGCGCGCGAGGGGCGCTCTGCTCGCATCAGCAGCCTTCAACAACTTGAGCCGCCTGTCGGCGGGAGTCTCGTTCTCGTTTACGTCAGGCTGGAGATCGCGCCGAATGGGCGGTCCTTGAAGCATCTGGCTCACGCCGTCGGGGCTTCTTGCGAGTGGCACACTGAGTATCGGTCGCGCCTTCGTGCCGCCGGATACTCATTCGCTCTCGAGTCCACCTACAATACGCCGATGCTCGTCGTCGAGCAGCGCTGGTACGACGTCTCTGAGCCACACTTCCCAAGGATCACGGGAGCATCGTTCAAAGCGGGAGTGCTACCACCTGGCACACGCGAGCTGGAATACACAATTGATCTCTCGAACGAACCGCCGATGCCGCTGTCGATGAGCGAGATCGACGGGCTCTGGAGCGAGTTGAGGCGGAAATGAAGTTGCAATGGGTTCCAGAGCAGAACGCACCCGGCGGCTCACTCGGAGCCGAAGGATTTGCGAAGCTGCTGGGTCGGCCCGAACTCGACCCTCTGACAGTTCTCGTCCGGGAAACTGCGCAAAATAGCTGGGACGCTCGAGATCAGAGCGGGCGCCCGGTTGATTTCTCGATCAGTCTTCGTCATCTTTCCGAGGGGGTTGCTGAGACCTTAGCCACCGACGTGTTCGCAGGGGTGAAGGACGCACCTCACTTAACTGTCAATTCAGAACTAGCAGCGGGGCATGTCCTCGGACTCGTTGTCTCCGACCGGAAAACGCGGGGGCTCGGTGGACCGGTTCTCGCCAGCGAGGTCGACCCGGGAGATGTCTACGATTGGGCCGACTTTGTACTAAATGTCGGGAAAGCTAACAAGCAGGGGCACTCTGGCGGAACCTACGGATTCGGTAAAACAATTGCATACGTAGTTTCGCGTCCGCGAGCCGTTGTGATTCATACTCGGACGCTTTGCGAAGGACGGTTTCAGACTCGGCTGATCGCCAGCGCGGTCGGATCGGAGTTCACGGTGGGTACACAAAAGTACACCGGCCGCCACTGGTGGGGCGTGCCGAATTCTGGGACGGCCGTTCCAATTTTGGATGCCGAAGCGGATGCGCTCGCGGCTCGGATTGGCATGCCTTCGTTTGACGGCGCGCAGCTGGGAACGAATCTCTTGATTCTTCAGCCCGAACTCGCGGGGCGAACACCCGAGCAAGCCGCCAATTACATTGCGGATGCCATCGTGTGGAATCTCTGGCCGAAGATGATTTCCCATGATCGAAGCCAGAAGATGAACTTCAGGCTCGATCTCGATGGAGTGCAGGTGCCAGTCCCAAGCCCTGATGAGCGGCCACCGCTGCACGGATTCGCCCAAGCCTTTCGCGAGCTCACCGAGCCAGTTGACGACGGTGAAACTCCGCTCGGCTATCAGCACACACGCATCGATCGCCTCAGGCCGAAGATCACGGTCGGGCACCTTGCGACGCTTCCAATTGTGGTGCGTGATCGAGTTCGAACAGATCAGGGCAGCGACCCCGAGGACCCGAGCGCGCCCAACTCCGCGTGGTTTGCTCCCGCTGAGGGATGCCATCATGTGGCGCTCTTGCGTTCACCTCGGCTGATCGTCGACTACCTAGAGGGCCCTGCCTCCCCAGAGGCGGGGGTTGAGTGGGCGGGGGTCTTCATCGCCGAGGATGATCTCGACGAGGTCTTTGCGAAGGCTGAACCACCAACCCACGATCGTTGGTCACCGAGCCTCATCCAGGAAAAGCCAGATCGTACGAAGGTACAGAAGGCGCTGGTCGACATCCGCAATGCACTCGAGGTTCGGTGGGGTCGCCGCGCGGATGCGCCGGTGCAGGCGGTTGGCACCACGGCTGTTGTTGCCGACCGGTTGGGTTTTCTCGTTGCCCGTTCGAAGGGTGCTGGTCCCGGACGGCGGAATGAAGCGCGATCGAACAGGAGCGGGAGGCACGACACTCTACCCGTCGTACGCTATTCGGCTTCGGGGCCGCGAATGTACCGAGATGCACTCGCGACCAGCGCGACATTTGAAGTCATTCCTGCCGCCGGAGACACGTGGACACGCGTCCATTTCGACGTGTCGGTCGCACTGGAAGGTCGCGTGGGTGATGCCTCGCTCGACCCGACGCTCCGATTGCTGGTCGCCATCGTCGGCGAGAACATCCACGAATTGGATGGCTTGGCGTCATGCGTCGATGTCGAGTCCGTTCGCCCCTTCCAGATCGAGGTCGTTGCCGCGCGATCAGGCGTCAGCACAGTCTTGTTTGACGTTCAAGCCGCGAAAGTCCCGGCCGGAGCTGACGCATGAGGGTTCCTGTAGCGCCATTCGCTCGGCCCAAACGAGGAATAGAGCATCGCGGCTGGACGCTGGAAGCGGAGTCCGTCGCGCAGCCGCTTCCGAGCGATGTCGAGCATTGGGATTACCAGACAACCTTGACTCTCTCCGCCGGCGTCCATCTGGATCGCCTGGCGGTTGTAGAGGAATGCGGGCTCGGATACGCGACGGACTTCGCTGTGCTGGTGTACGTAACGTCATCCTCTACAAAAATGCAGAAGCTCGTACTTCGGGCTGATTTCCCGCCCAGAGATCAGTATGAGCTTGTCGTGGAGTTTTCGCTCGACGGCCGCGAGCTCGGGGGAAGGCTCACGATCGATACCCAAGTAGTGGTCTTCAACCCCGTTACGGTCGCTCCGTTCGCACCCGCGTCCAATGGGAGCATCATTTGGAGGGAGTCGCACTCGACTTACTTGGAGGGTGTAGGTAGTCAATTTCCCACGGACTCCGAAGATTTTGCGATCACTCGCCCTGCGAGTGCTGATGCCGCTTGGACTCTCCGCGTCGACACGAGCGACATGCAGGCGCTCTTTGTGTCCGCGGTACGCCTGACACTCAACTCTGGGTCGTCAGCGGTAGCAAACATGCTGCGGGGCAGCAAAGCCCCCGCTTCGATGGCGCTCGCTCGATTTCTGGAAGTCGATATCACCCGCCAGTTGGTAGAAGTGGCGCTGAACTGCGACGAGGTCGCGGCAGAGTCGGTGGAGGACTCGGACGAGGAAACAGTGTCCGCCGTCCTGCGGTCGCTTCTCTCCACGATCTGGCCGGGTGTCCCTTACGAGACACTGCGGCGATGGAGAGACCACGACCCTGCGCGCATCGACTCGCAGATTCAGCACGCTAGAGGGCTAGGAGTTGGCTGACGGCATGGATTACATCTACCCAAGGCTTGCCAGGCACGCGGCTGACCAGCTGATCAGCGAGCAGTCAGGGATGAATCTCATCGAACTGAGGGAAGCGAGCCGGCTCGGCCACCCTTTGGCCGCGCCGGCCGCCACGGGTGGGCGCGCAGCTGGGACAGAGGAGTTGGCGGCCCTGCGGGGATTGATAACCGAGATCGCGGACGAGTTCGGCTTCCCATCCGTGCTTAGCGCAGAACGCCAAGCGGAGTTCGACCGCGTTTGCGGCACGCAGCTCTTCGCCTCGATGGAGATCGTCCCTGCGGACGCTGCGATTTCAGAAGTATGGTCGTTCATCGCCCTCGTGCTTGCTCCTGAGGTCGCACCATGGAGATTCGTCAACCGCACGCCGGAGCGGCTTCGCGGCGGGCCACGAAACACCTTCCAGCGACTTTGGTGGCGTGCCTGGTCGCTAGGGCCAGATCTTGCTGCAGTGCCGCCCGGCGCCCACCCGCTCGGTGAGGACGACTTCGTTCAGATTATGGAGCGACCAACTTTGGGTGGGAATCGCGTCGTAGCAGCTTCAATCCGAGATGCGATCTGGCGGGCTGACGAACGCGGAGACTCGCTAACTCGCTCTGATCTCGTTCGAGGGCTAACCAAGAGAGTGCTGGCTCTCAAATCGCATCTAGCCCTGGATGCGCTCGATGAGGATGAGCGGGACGCAGTACTGGACAAGCTCGTCGGGCAGATGATCTCTTAGTTTCCTAGAGCCCGTTTCGTTCAGCGGCGTGCATGGCCAGGATGAAAATCATGATCCAAACGTCATGGGCGTCGTCGGACGGTTCGCGCAATACAATGCGTGCGAATCGCTCCAGGGATACCGGGCCCGAGCTCGCAATCAGGCGACTGCTGCACTCCCGTGGCCGCCGCTATCGTGTCAACTTCAAACCAATCCAGGGTCTGCGTCGCTCGGCAGATGTTGTGTTCACGAAGCAGCGGGTTGTGGTGTTCATTGACGGCTGCTTCTGGCATGGATGCCCGGTTCACTACGTTGCACCAAAGGTCAACGCTGCGTTTTGGTCCGCGAAGATCGACGCCAACCGAGCGCGGGATGCGGACACCACGGACAGGTTTCTGGCCGAGGGATGGTGTGTCGTGCGGATATGGGAGCACGAGGCGCCTGATATCGCTGTCGCCTTGATCGAGTGCGCGCTTTCCGGCGGGCGAGCTACGCCATCACCTGTGCTGGTTCAGGAAGCATCATCTCCGCCGCGGCTGGGTCGTCAACCGCCTCCGTGAAAACCGCAGCGACAATCTCTGCGAGCCTATACGCAAGCAGGGGCGGCACCGCGTTGCCGACCTGGTGGTACTGCTGAGTCCGGTTGCCCGCAAAGAAGTAGTTGTCAGGGAAGGACTGCAGCCGTGCAGCCTCACGAACCGTCAGACTGCGCATCTGATCCTCATCCGGATGGATGTAGTAATGCCCGTCCTTCGAGATATGCGAAGTCACCGTTGTGGCGGGATCCTCGTTCACCTGCACGCGGAATCGATCGTCGAAGGGGCGGTCCTTCTGGTCGATGTTTGCATGCTTAGGTAGCAGCTCCCGTGGAAAGTCATCGAGCTTCGGGGATCGGCCAAGCTCTCGAGCTTTGCGCGCCGCGAAGTAGTACCGACGCAGGTCCGACTCCATGTGCGAGCGAGACTCGTGCTGGATGTAGCCACCGATTCTTGAATCAGAGATCCACGCTTCAAAATCGGTGGTCGGCGAGGATCCGCCGTTGTGCTGGACAAACTGAGCACCCCGAGAGCTCGGTCCGGAGGTGGGAGCCGGATCCAAACCGGCCTCCACTCTCGCGGCCTCACGGACATCGCGCCAGCCTTCGAGCGAGTCGGCGCGAACAGGACTGATGCCGGAGCGTACGGGAGGAAGGTGGCCAATCGAGTCAGCGACGCTCACCTTCTTGACGGGGGCGAGCTGGCCCGGACGCTGTCCTGCGCGGAATCCTCGGCGAACGCCGAGCAGGATCACACGGTGTCGTTTCTGCGGAACACCATAGTTCTCGGCGCGAATCACGAAATCACCCGGCTTCACATCACTCGGTTCCGAGTCGACAACGAACGAGTACAGGTCATAACCAGCCGTTCCCGCGCCTTCAAGGTCCGACCGAATCATTTCGAACATCTGAGTTCCACGGTTGGTCGACGAAAGGAGGCCCTTCACGTTCTCCATAACGAAAACCGGGGGTTCGAATGTCTCAAGGATGTGGAGGTACTCCCGGTAGAGGAAGTGCTTCTTGTCGTCCTCGAAGGTGTCGTCCTTGCTCCGACGAGAGCGTCCGACCAGTGAGTACGCCTGGCACGGCGGGCCTCCGACGAGCACCCAGTCGCCCCCTTCGGGCAATGCTCGGGTCAGGGCGGCCTTGATGAGCTCATCCGAGATGCTGCGATCGGTGCCGAGCTCGATCTGGTGGACCGAAGCGACTGCGCGACCATGAGCATCCGCAACCTCCGGTACTGAGAGCAGAGAATCCAGAGTCCGCTGTCCTCGAACGAATTCGTAGTAGGCATCGGGCACGCCATCTTCGCTCCGGGCCAATGAGTGGAACGTGTGTCGAAGCCGGAGCGTCCGGCACGCGACGGGATCCATCTCGAATGATCCGATTGTCTCGAACGTTGCGTTCTTCCCAGCCTCCCCTAAACGTGAGAACCCCTCGTTGAGCCCGCCCGGCCCGGCGAAGAGGTCGATCACTGGTATCACGAAGTACTCCTTGGGTGGTGGCGATCCAGGATATTCCGAATCTGCTGGCTTGTCCAAGTCAGGAAGGCGCGGCGCGTCAGTACCAAAGACGGTGTCTGCCATTGTTCTCTCAACAGCTGACATCTTGATTCCATCGGCTGCCCAAAGGGGAGGACATGGAATGGCGCGCGAAAAGGCTTTCGTGGAAGGCGAGCAGACAATTCGGCTTCACCCCACGAAGGTGGACTGCTTCCATCAGGTGATCAGAGACGATGAGGGGGCGGCCGTGCTCCACCTCACCACGTTCGGATCTGCCGACCGCGCGTCCACACCGAAGAGTAGCCAGTCGATTCAGCTTGATCGAAAGACCGCCCGCGAGCTCGTCGGGATCATTGAGGACGCGTTCCCGGGGCTCGTGGTCAGCGGCATGACTTGGTCGGGCTAGTCAGCGGAGGCGGAGGGCGGACAGACTCCGCATCTCGAAGAAGCTCACTCGGACTCACCGCACCAACGCCACCCCCAGCGAAGCCGCCACCCCTGCCACCACACCCCAGATCACGATCGACACGATCTGCCACGCGATCACCGCGTTGCGATTCGCACCGAACGAGACCATTGCGGCCGAGGTGAACTGGCTGGGCAGCACGAACGGGCCGAGCAGGCTCACGCCGGCGACGCCGTACTTGTCGAAGGCGCGGCGCACCTTCTCGTTGCGCGACGACGAGCGGTCAGACGACAGCGAATCGGCCGGAGCTCCGGCACCGGCCGCTGCCGCTTTCCCCGCCACGACCTTCGACCGCACCCCGCTCGCGGCGAAGACGAACCCGAGCATCGACGCCACGTTGCCGATGATGGCCGCCCCGATCGCGACCGCGGGCGGCAGCCCGATCAGCACGCCGACGACCGAGCCGAAATACGAGTCGATGAACGGAACGGCCGAGATGAGCATCACCCCGAACCACTGCATGAAGTCGGGGAGCGAGGAGGCGAAATCCTGGAGTGCGTCGAGCATGATGAGTCCTTTCAACGAGGTGAAGTCGGCCAGCGAGCACCATGCGAGCAAGTGCTGCAGTAGCTGGGGCAGGCAAGCGAGGAGTGAGCTGATGCCTCAAGCCTCCGAGAATCGCCGGAGCCGCGGCAGTGCCGCCGCGTCATCCGTTCACGTGCGAAAGCGCACTCGCCCGGCATGACAAATGTCACGGGCATAGGCTCGGACGCATGCCAGCCGAACCCGCCGCCCGCAGCGTGCACACCACGTGGTGGTACACGCTCTCGTCGATCGTGTTCTTCTTCGGGTTCTTCGACCTGATCGTCGGGTTGGCGATGTTCGAGGCGGTGCTGGGTCTCGATACGCTTCGCTACTCGACCACCGGTAGCGAAGAGGCGGGTCTCGATACGGGCGCTGGCGCTCCCTACTCGACCACCGCAGCGTGGGCCGTGCTTGTGCTCACCGTCATCGCCACGGCGACCCAACTCCGCTACTGCTGGTTCCTGCGGGTCGGGCGCGGCGGCGGGCTGCCCCACCCCGGCTGGACGGTCGCGCTCATCGCCCCCGCCGCGCTCGTCTGGGTCATCGGCCTCGCAGCCCCGGGCGAGGCGCTCGCCTCGGCGGCACCGCTGTGGGCCGCGGCATCCCTCATCGCCGCCCTGCTGCCGAAGCCGCAGCGGCGACTCGTGCTGCTCGTGGGCGTCGTCCTCACCGTCGGGCACGTCGCAATCACGAGGATGCTGCCGGGCGGGCCGGACCCCGCGGCGCCGAACTCGAGCACCTTCATGATCGGCCTCTTCGCCGCGATGCTGCCGATCATGCTGCTCACGAGCCTCTGGTGGTGGGAGGTCGTCGTGCAGCTCGACCGCAACCGGCGCACGGCCGCCGAGCTCGCCGTCACGCAGGAGCGGCTGCGCTTCGCCTCCGACCTGCACGACATCCAGGGGCACCACCTGCAGGTCATCTCGCTGAAGTCCGAGCTCGCCGAGCGGCTGCTCGAGGTCGACCCGGCGGCCGCGCGCGAGCTCGTGCACGAGACGCGCCTCATCGCGAAGGAGGCCCTCGAGGAGACGCGTTCGCTCGTCGCCGGCTACCGCCAGGTCGCCTTCGACGACGAACTCGAGAACGCCCGCGAGGTGCTCACCGCCTCGGGCGCCGAATGCGAGCTGCGCCTGGGTTCGAGGCCCGCGGCTGCCTCCGCGCGCAGCGCGCTCGCCTCGGTCGTGCGTGAGGCGACGACGAACATCCTGCGGCACAGCGCCGCGACGACGGTGACGATCGAGCTCACGACCGACGGAGCCCAGAGCCGCCTGCGCATCGTGAACGACGGCATCGCGCCGGTCGGCGCTGGCGCTTCGCGCACGCCCGGTTCGGGGCTCGCGGGCCTGCGCGAGCGGCTCGCCGCCGTCGGCGGCACGCTCGACACCACGACGGATGCCTCGGCCGGCACCTTCGAGGTCACCGCCACCGTGCCTGTTCCGGTGCGCGCGGGAGTGACGGCGTGAGCGGCATCGGCGTGAGTGACGGCGTGAGCGGCCGCGACGTGACGAGCGTCGGGCCGACGGGCTCGGGGGAGGGCGGAGCCCGTGGCATCCGCCTCATGGTCGCCGACGACGAGCACCTCATTCGCGGCGCGCTCGTCGCGCTGCTGAACCTCGAACCCGACATCGAGGTGGTCGCGAGCGCCGACAACGGCGTGACCGCCGTCGAGCAGGCCATCGCGACGCAGCCCGACGTGTGCCTGCTCGACCTCGAGATGCCGGGCGCCGACGGCCTCGAGGCGGCGGCGCGCATCCTCGCGGCGGTGCCGACGCGGGTCGTCATCGTCACCCGGCACGCGCGCCCGGGCGTGCTGCGGCGGGCGCTCGCGACGAAGGTCTCGGGGTTCGTGCCGAAGTCGACGCCCGCCGAGGAGCTCGCGCACGTGATCCGCGACGTCGCCGGCGGGCGCCGCTACATCGACCCCGAGATCGCGGCGACTGCGCTCACCGCCGAGCGATGCCCGCTCACCGACCGCGAACTCGACGCGCTGCGGCACAGCCGTTCGACGATGAGCGTGCAGCAGATCGCCGAGCGCCTGCACCTCGCGCAGGGCACCGTGCGCAACTACCTCTCGTCGGCGATGACGAAGCTCGACGCCACCTCGCGCCACGAGGCCGCCGAGACAGCGTGGCAGCAGGGGTGGATCTGAGGTTCCGCGCCGATGGGCGCGCCGCCGCCGGTGGGGCTGACGCACTCGTCGCGAGGGAGGGGAGGCGGTGCCCAGGGTCGGTGGTGAAGCAGAGTTGCAGAGCACCTTCCAGAAGCGAAGACGCCCGCCGGGCTCACGCCACCGTCGCCTCCGCGATCCACTCGGCCGCGATGCGGTCGTAGGCCTTCGCGCCCTCGGTGCGCTCGGCCCCCGCGTCTTCGGGCCACGCCGCGAGCGGGTGGGCGACGCCGTCGACGAAGCGCACCTCGCCGATGCCGAGGCCCTCGATCTCGCGCACCGCGGCGATGAAGTGCGGCTCGTCGTCGGATCCCTCGACGATCAGCAGGTGGTCGTGGGCGAGCTCGGGCGCCCGGGCGACGAAGTCCATGCGCGTGGCGACCGCGTCGGCGGCCGGAGTCCACTCGTAGGGCGACGGCAGGAACTCACCCATCGCGTCGATCATCGGCCGCAACTGCAGCATCGGGTTGAGCAGCACGCACGCGGCGATGTCGTGCGAGGCACCGTAGGTCGCGAACACCTCGGCAGCGACGGATGCCCCGGCCGAACCGCCGAGCACGGCGAGCGCCGAGTCATCCGATGCGCCCAGCGTGCCGCGCAGCTCGGCGAGGGCCGACGGCAACTCGGCGAGCGCCTGCTCGTGCATCGGGCCGAAGTAGTCGGTGACCATGTCGATGCCGCTCATGAGCAGCGCCTCGAAGTCGGGGTGGGGCGCGCGCTCGCCGCTGAGCGGCAGGCCGAGGTAGATGACGTGCGCGTCGAGTCCGTCGAGCGGCAGCGCCGCGGCCATGCCGGCGGGCGTCGAGGGCGGGTCGAGCAGGTGCCAGCCGACGACGATCGGAGCGTCGGGTCGGGTCGCGGCGCGGGCGGTATAGGGCACGCCGGCGGAGGTGGTTCCGTGCATCCAGGTCATGGGCGCGAGGCTAGCGCGTACGGGGGAGCGCGGCCAGAGGGTGCTGCCGGAGGCAGCAGCACCCCAGGGCGGCGCACCTAGCGATGCACGTGCGACGGCTGCCCGGTGACGCCCGAGATGTCCTTCTCGGTCACGTGCAGCAGGCGCTCGGCGAGATCGCGCAGCGCGCGCGAGACGGCGAGCTCGTCGCCGATCGCCGGCACGTTCGGATCCAGCGGATTGCGGTCGGCCTTGCCGATGCCGGTCACCTCCCACCCCGTGGGCGTGCGCACCGTGGCCTCCGCCATCGTGCTGTTCTCTTCTTCGTCGATGTCGACGGTGATGCTCCACTGCTTCGACGCATCCATGGAACTCACCACCTTCCGGTCCGGTTCCACCTCTCAGGGTACCGACCTGCCGCCCGCGCGGCGAGGGATGTCGCGCTGCACCTCGTGCAGCAGGCGGAACTCGTGCCGGCGCAGCAGCCGCAGCACCCACGAGGCGGGCGGGCCGAAGGCGCGCAGGCCCGCCGCGGTCTCGATCGACTCGATGCCGGCCACCTCGAACTCGCGGCCCTGCCAGATGACGGTCGCGCGGTCGGCCGCCACGACGTTGCGGTACCAGTTCACCTCGGGTCCGTAGGTGAGCTCGGCGACGAACCCCTCGGGCACCCGCGCGAGGATGAGCGGGGTCTCGAACGTGCGCCCGCTCTTGCGCCCCGTGTGCCGGATGAGGGCGAACGGGCCGAGACCGCGCCGCGCCATCCCGAGCGTGAGCGGGTTCAGCGTGTGCTGGATGAACTTCAGCCAGCCGCGCTTGAACCACCCCATCGCCATGCTTCGTTTCTAGCGACCCGGCTGGGCCGTGTGAAGCCCTCGGGATGCGTTCGGTGCGTCTGCGGCCGCGAATGTCGGAGGGCCCTCGTAGCGTCGTGATCTTCGGCTCAGCCCGGAGTCACTTCAGGAGACGACCATGGGGTTCGACTCTTCCCGCACCGTTCCGACGGCGCCGTCCACTCGCCGGATGCCTTCGTCGGCCGAGCTCGGGGCCACCTCGGCACGGCTCGCGGCAGCAGCGCGCATCCGCCTCGAGCACTCGAGGTTCTTCGCCGAGGTCAAGGAGCTCGAGCTGCGCCTCGCGATCATCGACGATCGCTTCGAGCGGCTCGCAGCCCGCCCCGACGAGCCGTATCAGGCGTGGCGCCGCGACCTGGTCGCGCGCATCCGCTCGCTCGCGGCGAAGGCCGGCGATCTCGAGGCCGCGCTCCTGCTCGAGGCCCACCATCGCGATCGGGTCGCCGCCCTGCTGCTGACCCTGCGTCATCGGCTCGGCGTGCTCGACGCGCGGCACCGCGCGCTGCACGAGCGGAGGCGGAGCTGAGTGGCGGGGCGGTGCTGATCGTCCGAGGTGGGGTTCGCTTCAGAGAGGTCGACCACTCGACCACATGACCACAGGCCCGCCGACCACATGACCACATGACCACTGCTCGCGCGGAGGGACGTGCCCGACGGCGGCGGAGTGTTGCGCAACGGTGATCGGTCGGCCACGGGTCGGGTCTCGATACGCGTCCGACTTCGTCGGGCGCTACTCGACCACCGGTTGGGACGGCGTGATCTCGAGACCCGTCTGACTTCGTCGGGCCGCCATCGGCGACCACCGGCCCGAAGCCAGCGCTAGCCGACCGGCGCCTCGAGCACGCCGTCGGGGTCGCGCACCTCGACGCGCGGGCGACCGTCGTCGAGGCGGCCCATCGTCTCGGGCAGGGCGCTGAAGATCTTGCGCGACCCCGCCGCCACTCGCGTCACGGCGGTGAAGTCGAGCACGAGGCATCCGTGATCGCCGACCAGGGGAGCGAGGCGCGTGAGGATCTCCTCCGCCTCCGAGAACAGGATCTCGCCGCGCAGCACGGCGACGGTGTCGCCGCCGGCGCCCGACGCGCCCTCGCGCGAGAGCGACGAGATCGGCGAGAGGGGCGCCCCGTGGTGCTGCAGCATGTGCAGGCCGTGCCGCTGCGACAGCTGCTCGAGCGTCGCGACGCCGCGCACGCTGTTGCCGCGCGCGTCGAGGCGCGGGCTGAAGGTTCCGATGCCGAACTGCCCGGGCTGCACCGCGGCGATGCCGCCGCCGACGCCGCTCTTCGCGGGCAGGCCGACGCGCACCATCCAGTCGCCCGACTCGTCGTACATGCCGCAGCTCGTCATGACCGCGGTGGTCCAGCGCGCGGCATCCTCGCTGATGACGCGTTCGTCGGTGACGGGGTTCACGCCGCCCGTCGCGAAGGTCGCCGCCATGATCGCGAGGTCGCGCGCGTTGACGGTGAGCGAGCACTGGCGGAAGTAGGCCGTCGTCGCGACCTCGACCGTCGAGCCGAGGGTGCCGGCCGAGCGGGTGAGGTAGGCGAGTGCGCGGTTGCGGTCGCCGGTGGATGCCTCGGAGGAGAACACCTCCTCGTCGACCTGCAGGTCGCGGCCCGCGAAGCGATCGAGGCCCGCGCGCACGACGGCGAACTTCTCCTCGGCGGTGTCGCCCTGCATGAGCGAGGTCATCACGATGGCGCCCGCGTTGATCATCGGGTTGCGCGGGCGACCGGATGCCTCGTCGAGGCTGATGGCGTTGAACGGTTCGCCGCTCGGCTCGAGGTCGACATGCCGGCGCACCTCGTCGAGCCCGAGCGCGTCGACCGCGAGCGCGAAGACGAACGGCTTCGACACCGACTGGATCGTGAACTCCGCCTCGACGTCGCCCGCTTCGTGCACGACGCCGTGCGCGCTCGCGAGCGCCGCGCCCAGCTGCTCGGGCTCGACCTTCGCGAGCTCGGGAATGTACGACGCGACCTCGCCGTCGGTGCGATCTCGAACGGCATCGAGCACCGACTCGAGTGCGTGACGAACCGGATCCCCCAGAGCGGCAGCCATGGGGTCAGCCTACGACCGACACCGGCGGTTTGAGTAGGGCCGACGGGGAGCTCCGACGGGAGCTCCGACGCGTACCGTCAGAGCGGAGTCGAGCCGGCCCGCGCCCGTTCGAGCGCCGGCTTGTCGAACAGCTCGAGGCGCGTCGCCGATTCGACGCGCACCCGCGTGCGCAGCAGCTTCGAGGCGATCGTCTCGAGTTGGTAGGCCTCCCCGCTGCCGCGGTGCAGCGCGGTCGTGACGAGCAACTCGAGCGGGCGCGGGGGAGTCCAGGGAGCATCGTCGTCAGGATCGTTCTCGCCGTCGCCGATCTCGTCGCCCAGATGGAGCACGCGGATGTCGGTCGCCTCGCGCTTCGCGAACACACGGATGAGTTCGTCACGTCGGAGTGCGAGCCGATCGGCGACCGGAAGCTCGTCGAACGTCACCCTTCCGTCGACGCGGACGATCGACCCGCGACGCTCGGCGTACTCGGCGATCGCGTCGGCGACGACGTACGTCCTCGTGGCGTCGAGGAGGTACGCGAGCTCGCTGATCGCACGGTGGGTCTCTTCATCGACCCTGATCGATCGTGTCGGCATGATGCTCCTCTGTTGTCTCCGTCTCGACGGCTCGCGGTGGTCGGCACGGGTGAGGTGTCGCTCAGCGGACCGTGTGGAAAGGTGGAATCGTGGTCGGCCCGGGTGTGGTCATGTGGAAATGTGGCCGGCCGGGAAGTGGCCATGTGGAAATGTGGTCGGCCCGTGCGAATGGATGCTCCCACCCCGGCGACGCGCGGAGATGCGACGGCGCGTCGACCGGGCAACATCTCGTGCAGCGTCCGCTGGGGAGGACGAGTCGACCACGGTCGGGGCCGGCCGGTGGGATGCGTCGAGCGGTGCGCGACCCGCACGCAGCCGGGAACATCGACGCGCGCGCCGCGTTGCACTCACCATGACCACTCTCGGAATCATCGGTGCAGGACACATCGGCAGCCAGGTCGCCCGCGCGGCCGTGAAGAGCGGATACGAGGTGGTCATCGCGAACTCGCGCGGACCCGAGACGCTCGAGGGCCTCATCGCCGAGCTCGGCCCGTCGGCCCGCGCCGCCACCGCGAGCGAGGCCGCCTCGGCCGCCGACATCGCCGTCGTGACCGTGCCGTTCAAGGCGTACGCGTCGATCCCGGTCGAGCCGCTCGCCGGCAAGATCGTCATCGACACCGACAACTACTACTGGGAGCGCGACGGCCACGTGCCCGCCCTCGACGAGGGCCGCGACACCGTGACGGGCATGCTGCAGAAGCACCTGCCGACGAGTCACGTCGCGAAGGGCTTCAACCACATCGTCGCGGCCGACATCACGACCGACGGCCGCCCGGCCGGCGACCCGGCCCGCCGCGCGCTCGCCACGTCGAGCGACCACGACGATGCCGCGGCCTTCGTCACCTCGCTGTACGACGAGTTCGGCTTCGACACCGTGAACGTCGGCCCGCTCGACGACAGCTGGCGCGTCGAGCGCGACCAGCCCGCCTACTCGGCCGGTGCCCAGACCCGCGACGAACTCGTCGCGAACCTCGCGAAGGCGGAGCGCCAGACCGACGCCGGTTGAGTAGCGCCGGCGCGACGCGACGACGCGTATCGAAACCAGGTGATCGGGTCTCGAGACCGTCTCACCGGGTTTCGATACGCGCGCTCCTTCGTCGCCCGCTACTCAACCGCGGATGCCGGGTCAGTCCTCCTCGTCGGGCGCGACGCCCGCGACGAACTCGACCGTCACCGTCTCCGAGCGGTTGCCGACCATGTCGACGGCCGTGACCTCGGCCACGTACGCGGTGCCCGTCGTCAGCCCGACCTTCGTGCCGGGCAGGCGGCCGTTGATCACGGCGAGCGGGATCTCGAGCACCGACGGGCGCGGCGCGAACTGGAAGTCCGACAGCACCTTCGCACCCGCACGGATCGGCAGCGCCACGGCGCCGGTCGCGGCATCCTTCACGCGCACGTCGTAGCCGTAGACGGCGTTGTCGTCGCTCGCCGCGGGAACCCGCAGCACCGAGGTGCCGGCCCCGTTCACGGTGACGGTCGGCGTGCCGGTCATGACCGGGGCGACCGCGTCGCGGGCGTCGCGGGTGTAGTCGAAGTTCGCACGCACCTCCTCGGGGGTCGCGCCGTCGAGGCGCACCGTCCACGTGCGGCCCGCGAGGGTGCCGGCGCTGTCGAACGGGGCATCCTGCTGGTACTGGCCCCAGACGCCGTCGAGCGTGTAGGTGCGCTCGGGCTCGGCGGCGAAGTTGATGCGCTCGATCTCGGTGCGGTCGTCGTACACGTCGACGACGAGGGCCTGCGCGGTGGCGATCGTGAACTCGTCGTAGAGCGCGTCGCCGTAGACCTGGTAGGCGTCGTGCGGGGTCTCGGTGTACGACATCGAGCCGTCGTTCACCGCCGTGTAGCTGCCCTGCCAGATCGAGCGCTCGTCGTTCAGGTGCAGGTGCGAGTGGCCCGAGAAGTAGACCGCCTGCGGGAACGCCGAGAGGTCGGCATTGAGCGCCGGGTTCGACGACTGCGCGCCGTCCATGATGGTGCCCGAGGTCGGGCGGTGGCCGACGACGAACACCGGCTCGTCGACGGCGCCGGGCTCAGCGGTGAGGGCCGCGAGGCGCGACTTCAGCCACGTGCGCTGCGCGCCCGAGTAGGCCTCGGTGTCGACGATGAGGAACGTCGAGTCGCCGATCTTCTGCTCGTAGTAGCCGGTGGCGCCGCCCGGGAACCAGTCGGCCGGGTAGTACTGCGCCATGTCGGAGTTGCGCACGTCGTGGTTGCCGTGCGTCATGAGCACCGGGGTGTCGGCGAGGTCGAGGCGGTCGAGGTTCTCCTCGAAGATCGTGCGCACGACCTGGTGGTCGGGTGCGGTGTTCCAGTTGTTGTCATTGATCTGGTCGCCGTTCGAGATGATCAGGTCGGGGTCGGGCACGAGCGTCTTCAGCGTGTCGAAGTTCGCCGCCCAGCGGGCCCGGTTGACGTCGGAGAGCGACGAGGTGTGCACGTCGCTCATGACGACGAACGACAGCTTCGGCCCCTCGGCCGACTTCACGACGTAGCCCTCGATCTCGGTCTCGGAGACGAACCGGCCGCGCACGGCGATCGCGGCGAGGTTCGTCGACTCGTCGATGGTGATGGGGCCGCGGTACTGCGGGCTGTCCTTCGTCGGGGTCGATCCGTCGAGCGTGTAGTGGATCTTCGTTCCCGGCTGCGAGCTGAGCTCGACCGTCGTCGACCCGGTGTAGCGGCCGCCGGGCTCGCTGAACACCGGGGCGTCGAGCGGCTTCGGGGCGGCCATCGCCGCTCCGACGGGCAGGCCCGCCGCGAGGAGGGCGCCTGCGGTGAGGGCGCAGGCGGTGGCGAACGTTCGCTTCGCTGGCATCATGTTCCGTTCCTTCGTGGATGTCTCGTGCATCGGCGCGATTCGGCCGGTGACGCTCGCTCGGGCAGGTGCGCACCGCGCGTCGTCGACGCAGGCGACGCTATGAACCGGCGGACAACGGCCGGTGGACGGCGTCGGGCCGCCGGCTGAACCGTCGGTGAGGGTGCGTCGAAGCTGTCCGGACAACTCCGCATGCGCGGGAATTCGACCACAAAGATCCGATCAAAATACGGCCCAATACCGTGCGCAAGGCGCAATTCGGCCTGAATAGGGCGACCAGATCGCGCATCGTTGCTTAAACATCGGATAACTACTACGCTCCCCGGCAGGGCGGCAGTGCCGCCGCCCGCGAGTGATCCGCTACTGGAGTGACGTTGACGATGACCGAGCCGAGTACCACGACCGCACCACGACCACCACGAACCCCACGATCCCGCCGCCGAGTCCTCGCCCTCGTCGCCGCGCTCGGCGTGACCCTCACGGGGCTCGCCCCCGCGGGCATCGCGAGCGCCGCAGAGGGCGACGACCTCGACATCCGCTTCGGGGGCTCGCTCGTCGGCACGACCGCGTACACGACCACCGAGGGCGAGTCGATGCGCGGCGTCGTGCGCCGGCTCGCGGGCGGCGAAGAGCAACTCGCGGCCGGCGGCGTGCGCCTGCACGGCGGCACCGAGGGCATCCGCTTCGAGGCGGCCGACTTCTCGTTCGGCGGCGCGACGCCGACGCCGGGCTTCCTCGCCGAGGTCGAGTTCACGCCGACCGGCGCCCAGTCCGACATGGCGACGATCCTCTCGGCAGCGGGCAACCTCTACGTGCGCACGCAGGGCGGCAAGCTCGTCTACGGCTTCGACTCGTACGACGGCTCGAGCTGGTCGAGCCACCGCGCCGAGGCGCCTGTTCCGGCCGCGGGCGTCGCGCACCAGCTCTCGGTGCAGTACGTCACGACCGACGACGGCGCCGAGCTGCACACCTGGCTCGACGGCGTCGAGCTGCAGACCCTCGCCGCCAACGCTGGCGTCGGCGTGCACTCCGCCGCCCAGAACGCCTTCGGCTTCGGCAACGAGGTGCACCCCGCGGGCGCCGGCCGCGGCATCGTCGGCGAGCTCGGCCACGTGCGCGTCGTCGGCGACGTCGCAGCCTACGACCCCGAGCTCTTCGAGTTCCAGCCGACCCCGATCACGACGACCCTGCTCGACGTGCAGTTCGACGGCTCGGTGGATGCCTCGGCGTACACGCCGGCCGCCGGCGAACGCCTCGACGGGGCCGTCGCATTGCGCAGCACCGCGAGCGTGAGCGGCGGCGACCTGCAGCTCGGCGGCGCGAACCAGGCCGCCGACTTCACGGCGACCGAGGAGCTCTTCACCGGGGCATCCCTCGACCGCGCCTTCGTGATCGAGACCGAGTTCACCGCCTCGGGTGCGCAGGCCGACCTCGCGACCGTGGCCGCCGTCGGCGGCAACCTGAGCGCGCGCTACCGCAGCGACGGGCTGCAGTACGGATTCAGCGCGAACGTCGGCGGCACCTGGCGCGACTACATGGGCAAGGTCGCCCTGCCCGCCGCCGGGCAGGCGCACGTGCTCTCGCTCGCCTACGTGCCCGGCGAGACCGAGACGAAGGTCGTCGCGTGGCTCGACGGCACGGAGCTGCCCGAGGTCACCGCACCCGCGCCCTCGACCCGCAACGCGAAGGCGACGCAGACCCTCGCGATCGGCAACGAGGTCGCCGCGATCGGCAACCGCGGCTTCAAGGGCACCGTCGAGCGCACGCGCTTCGCGCTGCTCAACGGCGAGTTCGAGGATGCGGCGTTCCGCTACCAGGAGCTCGACGAGCCCATGGAGTGCCTGCCGCTCGGCGAGATCGCCCCCGCGAACTACATCCAGGTGACGAGCGCCGACTGCCCGGCGAACGTGCTCGCGAAGGCCGCGCTCGTGCGGCCCACCGAGGCCCAGCTCGACTGGCAGGAGCTCGGGCTCACCGCGTTCGTGCACTTCGGCATCAACACCTTCTACAACCAGGAGTGGGGCCACGGCACCGAGGACCTCGGCCGGTTCCAGCCGACCGGCGAGCTCGATGTCGACGCGTGGGTGAAGTCGCTGCGCGACAGCGGACACCGCATGGCGATCCTGACGCTGAAGCACCACGACGGGTTCCTGCTCTATCCCTCGCGCTACTCCGACTTCGACGTCGCCTCGACGCCGTGGAAGGACGGCCAGGGCGACATCGTGCGCGACTTCACGACCGCCGCGCACAAGTACGGCATGAAGGTCGGCCTCTACATGTCGCCCGCCGACTCGCACGAGGAGCAGTTCGGGGTGTTCGGCAACGGCAGTGCGAAGACGCCGCGCACGATCCCGACCCTCGTCGAGGGCGACGACCGCGCCGGCAAGGACCTGCCGAGCTTCGAGTACCCGGCGACCGACTACGGCGCCTTCTTCCTCAACACCCTCTACGAGGTGCTCACCCAGTACGGCGAGGTCGACGAGGTCTGGTTCGACGGCGCCCAGGGCAACACCGGCAAGCAGGAGTTCTACGACTACCCCGCCTTCTACGACCTCATCTCGAAGCTCCAGCCGAACGCGGTCGTCGCGGTCGGCGGTCGCGACGTGCGCTGGGTCGGCAACGAGAGCGGCACCGCCCGCCAGGACGAGTGGGCGCCCGTGCCGATCAGCGACGCCGGCGACGGCGGCAAGATCGGCGTCGTCGGGGGCGGCACCTTCGAGCAGGTCGGCTCGGCCGCGATGCTGCAGTCGGCCGTGCAGAGCGGCGCGAACGCGTTGCACTGGTGGCCGACCGAGGCCGACATGAAGCTCACGCAGGGCTGGTTCGCGCATCCGACCGACACGCCGAAGACGCCGTCGGCACTGCTCGGCCACTACCTCGGCACGACCGGGCGCAACTCGGTCATGCTGCTCAACACCCCGCCGACGGCCACCGGCACCTTCGCCCCCGCGTCGGTCACCGCGCTCGACGGGTTCGCCGCCGAGCGGCGCAAGGCGCTCACCCTCGACCACGCCCTCGGGCTGCCGGTCGCGGTCGGCGCCGACGGCGAGGCATCCGCCGCCCTGACCGACGGCAACAGCCGTTCGTCGTGGCTCAGCACGAGCGCCGAGCCGGGCGACGTGACGATCGACCTCGGTGCGCCGCAGTCGGTGCGGCGCATCGAGCTCGGCGAGGGCGTGCTCGACCACGGGCAGGTCGTCGAGAAGTTCTCGATCGACGCCGAGGTCGACGGCGCGTGGGTCGAGGTCGCGAAGGCGGGCACGATCGGCGTGAGCCGCATCGTCACCCTGCCGCAGGCGGTCACGGCGCAGAAGTTCCGCGTCTCGATCGACCAGGCGCGGGCGCCCTACTCGCTCGCGAAGCTCGCCCTCTACGAGCAGCTGGCCGACGACCCGGGCAAGCTCACCGAGGCCTACCTCGACTGCGCGGCGCCCGCCGCGGGCGACGGCAGCGCCGAGCACCCGTTCACCTCGCTCGAGCAGTTCCGCACCGCGGAGCTCGCGGTCGGCGCGCAGGTGAAGGTGAAGTCGGGCAGCGAGTGCGCCGACTCGTCGACGCCGTTCTGGGGCTACGGCACCGCCGACGACCCGATCACCGTCTCGGTCGACGGCGGCGACGTCGAGCCGAGCTTCGGCGACCGCACCCTCGAGGAGGTGTTCGGCCCGCTCGCCGCGCAGGGCTGGGTCGTCGAGCTGCCGAACCCGGTCGAGCCCGGCGCCGAGGCGGTCACGCTCACGGTGTGCAAGGCCGCGATGGGCGAGGAGCTCGAGGTCGCCGTCGCCGGGTTCGCCCGCGGAGCGACGGTGGAGCTCGCGCTCGCCGCGAAGACGCCGAAGCACGGCCTTGCCGTCGAGCTCGGCAGCGTCACCGCCGGGGCCGACGGAACGGGCACGGCGACGGTCGCGCTGCCGACCACCAAGCCCGGCATGCGCACGCTGACCGCGACCGCGGGGGATGCCTCGGCGAGCACCCGGCTCGTCGTGACCCCCGCAGCGGCGGCCGGGTCGGGCGACGGCTGCGGCACCGACTGACCGCGAGAAGAGAGGGGATGCCCCGGGCTCCGGCCCGGGGCATCCCGCTGTCATGGACGCGGTGGACCGGTGACGTCGGTGGGACCGGTGGGACCGGCGGAACCGCCCGACTCAGCCGAGCTCGGCGACGAATGCGCGCACGCGGGCCGCGAGGTCGTCGGGCACCTCGGCCGCGGTGAAGTGGCCGCCGGCCTCGAGCCGGTCGAAGACCCGCAGGTCGAGGTAGTGCCGCCGAGCGAGCGACTCGGGATACGCCGCCTCGTGCCGCTGGATGAACACCGCCGCGGGCACGGTCGTCGGCGGGATGGGGCCGTCGCCCTCGCCCTCGTAGTACGGCCGGAACGAGCTCGCGATCGACTGGGTGACCCAGTAGATTATCGCCTCGGTGAGGATGCGCTCGCGTGAGATGCGGCGTTCGACCAGACTCGGGTCGCCCGGCGGGGTGTCGCTCCACGCGACGAGCTTCTCCGCGATCCAGGCGAGGAGGCCGACGGGGGAGTCGTTGAGCGCGGCCGCGAGCACGTCGGGCCGGGTGTTCTGCACGTGACCGTAGGCGCCGTCGGGCCCCTCGCGGTCGGCGAGCGCGGCGAAGAACTCCACCTCGCTCAGGGCGGTGAGCGCGGCGCGCTCGGCGGAGGTCGGGAAGTGCGCGTGCGTCGCGACGATGCCGGCGACGTGCTCGGGGTAGCTCGCGGCGATGAGGTCGCTGACGTTGGCCGAGACGTCCTCGCCGTAGGTGAGGTAGCGCTCGTAGCCGAGCACCTCGGTCATGAGCGCGTGCATCGTGGCCGCCAGACGAGCCTCGGAGATGGGCCCTTCGGTGTACGGCGACGAGAAGGCGAAGCCGGGCAGGCTCGCGACGACCACGTCGAAGTCGGTCAGGCGGTCGGCGAAGTCGAGCTGGAGGGCGAAGGTGTGGGGCCAGCCGTGCATCACGAGCAGGGCCGGGGCGTCGGGTCGCGCCGACCGCAGGTGCGCGAAGTGCACCTCGGCACCGTCGATCGGGGCGATGAACTGCGGGTGCGAGTTCAGCCACGCCTCGCGTGCCCGCCAGTCCCAGGCCGCCCACGACTCGACGAGCTCGCGCAGATACGCGGCGCTCATGCCCGAGGGCGGCACCCGAGGCGAGTCGTCGAGCAGGCGCGTGCGCCTCAGGCGATCGCGCAGATCGTCGAGGACGGCATCTGAGACGTGGAGTTCGAACCGCTCGAGGGCGCTCATGCGCCCGACGGTACCGGGTACCACCGACGCCGTGAAGGGTGGCGCCTCGGCGGTCTGAGGTGCCCACCGCCGATCTGAGGTGCCCGGGTCGCCGATCTGAGGCACCAGGGCCCGCGAAATAAGGCACTCGCCCGATCCACCCGCCCCACCTCAGCGAGGAGTCTGAGTTCAGGCAGCCACCACGGCGCCGCACCGAAGGGAATCGGGACATGAACCTCGCAGTCGGCTACATCGCACAGACTCTCCAGACCGCCGACGAGCGCGAAGCCGCGATCGTGAACGAGCGTCGCCGGCGCGCCCAGGAGCGCCGCCTCGACAAGGCTGAGCGCACCGAGCGTGCGGCGGGGCGCCGAGGCATCCTGCACCGCATCGGCGGGGGAGCGCAGCCGCGCCGCGGCAGCGGAACCGCCGCGCCTCGCCCGGCCGCCTGAGTGGGACCGCGGGCGCGCTCGCGGGCGACCCGCTCGCGGTAGGGTCGTCTCGCCGATTCCGGCGATCCCGACGACCCGAACAGGACCCTTCTCCATGACCCAGCTCATCCTCTCCGGCGACGACCAGCTGACCGTGCCCGTCGTCATCTCGATCGCCGAGGGGCTCGGGTACACGGCGACCACCCCGTCGGAGGGCAGCATCAAGCTCGAGCGCGGCAGCCTGCACAAGACGCTGTGGCTCGGCGCGATGGCCGGGAAGGGCTTCCACATCTCGTTCACCTTCGCGATCGGCGTCGACCAGTACGGCAACACCTGGCTGCGCTTCGACGAGAAGGGCGGCCTCGGCGCGGTCAAGGGCGGTGCCATCGGCTACGCGAAGAGCAAGGCGGCGTTCGAGGAGTTCGTGGCCGCGGTGCGTGCGCAGACGAGCGAGCGCGGCATCCTCATCGGCGAGCAGTAGGCGCCTGCGCGAACTGCCATCCCATTTTCTCCATCGATGTGACAAACTCGACGGAGGAGCGCGTCCGCGCCCGACGGGAGGTGGTCGCCGATGACCGGTTCGGCCCCTCCCGCCGCGCGGCGCGGCACCAACCTCCCGCGCATGGGCGACTTCAACCGCTCGGTGATCTTCGACGCCATCCGGCGGGCGCCCGAGGGGTGCAGCCGGGTCGAGCTCGTCGAGCTCACCGGCCTCTCGACGCAGACGGTGTCGAACATCGCGCGACGGCTGCTCGATGACGAGCTCATCGTCGAGGCGGGCAAGACGAGCGCCGCGGGCCTCGGCAAGCCGCGCACGATCCTGCGGCTGAACCCCGGCGGGCTCTACGCCGTCGGCGTGCACATCGACCCGGCCGTGATGACCTTCGTGCTGCTCGACCTCACGGGGCAGGTCGTCGCCCACGCGCGCCACCGCACGCCCGAGGCGAGCGACCCCGAGCACGTGATGGAGCGCATCCGCGACCACGTCGAGGGCCTCGTCGCCGACTCGGGCATCGCCCGCGAGAAGCTCGTCGGCCTCGGGCTCGCCGCCCCCGGCCCGATCGACCAGGAGCGCGGCACGATCGTCGACCCGCCGAACCTGCACGGCTGGCATCGCGTTCCGCTGCGCGAGGCGCTCGAGGATGCCACGGGGCTGCCCGTGCTCGTCGACAAGGACGTGACGGCCGCGGCCGTCGCCGAGACCTGGTCGGGCGGGGCGAGCGGCACCGGATCGTTCGTCTTCCTCTACCTCGGCACCGGCATCGGCGCGGGGCTCGCGCTCGGCGACGAGCTCATGCGCGGCGTCTCCGGCAACGCCGGCGAGATCGGCCACATCGTCGCCGACGCCGACGGGCCGCCCTGCGCGTGCGGGCAGCGCGGCTGCATCGCGGTCACCATCACCCCGCAGGCGATGGTCGAGGAGGCCGAGCGACTGGGCGTGATCCGCGCGGCGGCGCCGCACGAGACGCCGGTCGAGATCGACGGGCAGTTCGACCTGCTGTGCGCGGCGGCCGACGCGGGCGACGCGGTGGCCGGCGGCATCCTCGAGCTCGCGGCCGATCGCACCGCGCGCGCGGTCGCCGTCATCACGAACCTGCTCGACGTCGACCGCGTCGTCTTCGGCGGACCGTTCTGGTCGCGCCTCGAGACGCGGTACCTCGAGCGGGTGCCGCCGCGACTCGCGGAGTACAGCGCGACCGCCGCACTGCGCACGCTCGAGGTGGTCGGCACCGGCGTCGGCGAGGATGTCGCGGCGGTCGGCGCCGCCAGCCTCGTGCTCGAGCGCACCTTCTCGCCGACGGCCGACCGCCTGCTGCTCGGCTAGGCCCCGTCTGGGTCTGTGGCGTTCGGCAGAACTCGGGTCTTGCAGAGTAACTCCATTCGATTTACTATGTGCGAGTGGGGATTGCGATCGCCCCGCGGAGCACGGTTCGGGGGAGCCGGCTTGCTCCCGGGGCGGATCGCGTCTTCCGCATTCGGAGCACCGCACTGCAGTACTCGAGCAAGGAGCACGAGCACCATGCAACGATGTCGCGCACCGCTGGCCGCTCCGACACCTCGACCGCGATACGTCGTGTCGCGCCCGGCTTCCTGGCCGGCCGGCCGCAGGCACCCGTAGACCGCCGGCCGTCGCGGGACGACCCGAACGCCCGCGCCGGCCGGCAACCTCTCGACACGGGCGATGGTCGTTCGCCCGTCTTCCTCCCCGGATCTCCTCCGTCCCGCTGTTCGCCCGCATCGCCGCGGGCGGACCGCGCAGCACCGTCGGAGCTTCGGGGCAGGGGATAGGAGCTCCCTCCGATGCATGACGATTCGGCCCTGGTGGAGATGCGCATCGCGCGGTTCGTGCGCGAGCGGCTCGAGCCCGCCCGGTATCGGGAGCGCCTGCCCGCGACGCTCGAACGGTGGGAGGCGCCCGGCGAACCGGTGCCGTTCGCGGAGGCGGTGGGGCAGCGGTTCGAGCCGGTGTCGCCCGGTGCGCCGTGGGGGCGTGCGTGGGGGACGACGTGGTTCAGGGTCAGGGTGCCGTCGGTGGCGGAGCTGCTCGGCCCTCCCTCGACCGAGGTCGTCGCGACCCGAGGCGGCGGCGTGGTGTCGATCGACGGCGCACGGCCCGAGCTCGTGGTCGATCTCGGGTTCTCGTCGGTGACGCCCGGGTTCCAGGCCGAGGGGCTCGTGTGGCGACCCGACGGCACGATCGTGAAGGCGGTCGAGCCGCGCAATCGTGCGGTGCCGCGCGAGCTGATCGGCGCGGGCGACGGGTCGACCCTCGTCTACCTCGAGGCCGCGTCGAACCCCGACGTCATGCAAGGCTGGAGCTTCGCCCCGACCCACCGCGGCGAGTGGCAGACCGCCGGCGACGAGCCGCTCTACGTGCTCGGCGCCGTCGAGCTCGCACTCCGCGACGTGACCGTCGACGAGCTCCTGCACGACGTGCGGGTGCTCCGCGAGCTCGCGGCCGAGCTGCCCGCCGACTCCACGCGGCGCGCGCAGATCGTGCGGGCCCTCGAGCGCATGGTCGACGCGATGGACCCCGACGACGTCGCCGGCACCGCGGCGGAGGGCCGGGAGCTCCTGGCCCCCGTGCTCGCGGCGCCCGCCTGGGCGAGCTCGCACCGCGTGCACGCCGTCGGCCACGCGCATATCGACAGCGCCTGGCTGTGGCCCGTGCGCGAGACGGTGCGCAAGGTCGCCCGCACCTTCTCGAACGTCGACGCGCTCATCGCGGAGCATCCCGATTTCGTGTTCGCCGCTTCGTCGGCGCAGCAGTACGCGTGGCTGAAGCGCGACTACCCCGAGCTGTTCGAGCGCGTGCGCTCGCGCGTGCGCGAGGGGTCGTTCGTGCCGGTCGGCGGCATGTGGGTGGAGTCCGACACGAACCTGCCGGGCGGCGAGGCGCTCGCGCGCCAGTTCGTCGCGGGCAAGCGCTTCTTCATCGAGGAGCTCGGCATCGAGCCGCTCGAGGTCTGGCTGCCCGACTCGTTCGGCTACTCGGCGGCGCTGCCGCAGATCGTGCGCGCGGCGGGGTCGCGGTGGTTCCTCACGCAGAAGATCTCGTGGAACGAGACGAACCGCTTCCCGCACCACACCTTCCGCTGGCAGGGGCTCGACGGCACCGAGCTGTTCACGCACTTCCCGCCGGTCGACACCTACAACGCCGAGCTGACCGGCGAGGAGCTCGCCCGAGCCGAGCGCCAGTACGCCGAGAAGGGCGCCGCGAACACCTCGCTCGTGCCGTTCGGCTACGGCGACGGCGGCGGAGGACCGACCCGCGAGATGCTCGCCTCGGCGCAGCGCACCGCCTCGCTCGAGGGGTCGCCGCAGGTGCGGCTGTCGTCGCCGCGGGAGTTCTTCGAGGCGGCCGAGGCCGAGTACCCGGCGCCGCCGGTCTGGGCGGGTGAGCTCTACCTCGAGTTCCACCGGGGCACCTACACCTCGCAGGCGCGCACGAAGCGCGGCAACCGCCGCAGCGAGCACCTGCTGCGCGAGGCCGAGTTGTGGGCGACGACGGCCGCGGTGCGCGGCGCGGCTGAGTACCCGAAGGCCGAGCTCGACGAGGCCTGGCGCACCGTGCTGCTGCAGCAGTTCCACGACATCCTGCCGGGATCGTCGATCGCGTGGGTGCACCGCGAGGCCGAGCGGCGCTACGCCGAGGTCGCCGAGGTGCTCGAGCGGGTCATCGTGCGCTCGGTGCGCGCGCTCGCCGGGTCGGGCGATCGGATGCTGCGGCTGAACGCCGGGCCGTACGAGGTGTCGGGCGTGCCGGGGTTGGGCGGGGTGGCGTCGGCGTCCTCCCGGCGGTCGGGTAGCGACGAAGGAGCGTATCGAGACCCGGTGACGAGCGAGACGGGTCTCGATACGCTCGCTGGCGCTCGCTCCTCGACCGACGAAGGTGCTCGATACTCGACCGGCGAGGATGAGCGCATCACGCTGTCGAACGCGCACCTCGAGGCGGTGCTCGGCGTCGACGGACTGCTCGTCTCGCTGCGGCATCGCGAGCCCGACGGGCGGCTCGGCCGCGAGGCGATCGCGCCGGGGCGGGCGGGCAACCTGCTCCAGGTCTTCCGCGACACCCCCAACCAGTGGGACGCCTGGGACATCGACGCCCACTACGCCCGCAACGTCGTCGAGCTGCGGGAGGCCGAGTCGGTCGAGATCGTCGGGTCTCGATACGCGTCGCCGCTCCGCGGCGGTGCTCCCCGACCACCGGATGACGGCGGGGTCGCCGTGCGGATCACGCGTCGCTTCGGGGCATCCGTCATCGTGGAGACCGTGTCGTTGGGAGCGGACGCCCGCGCGCTCGAGTTCGACCTCGAGATCGACTGGCACGAGCGGCAGAAGCTGCTCAAGCTCGCGTTCCCGCTCGACGTGCACGCCGAGCGGGCGACGAGCGAGATCCAGTTCGGGCACATCCACCGGCCGACGCACGCGAACACCTCGTGGGATGCCGCGCGCTTCGAGACCGCGGCGCACCGCTGGGTGCACGTCGGCGAGCCCGGATACGGCGTCGCGATCGCGAACGACTCGACGTACGGTCACGACGTCCGCCGCGACGCCGATCCCGTGCGTCCCGGGTCGACGGTGACGACGGCGCGGCTCTCGCTGCTGCGCGCACCGCGCTACCCCGACCCCGAGGCCGACCAGGGCGAGCACCGCTTGCGCGTCTCGATCATGCCCGGCGCCGGAATCCCCGACGCGATCGCCGAGGGCTACCGGCTGAACCTCCCGCTCCGCGAGGTCGACGGCGTGGATGCCTCGTCGATCGCGCCGCTCGTCGACGTGACCGGTGCGGTGGTCGAGGCGGTGAAGCTCGCCGAGGATGCCTCGGGCGACGTCGTCGTGCGCCTCTACGAGCCGCACGGCGCGCGCGCACGCGCGCGGCTGGAGGCATCCTTCGCGGCCGACGCGGTGGCGACCGACCTGCTCGAGCGCCCGTTCGACGCCGACGACCCGACCGGCGGCGGCGTCGGCGTGGTGCTGGACGATGCCGCCGAGCCGAACGCGTGGGAGTTCGAGCTCCGCCCGTTCCAGATCGTCACCCTGCGCCTCCGCCCCCGAATCCCGGTGGTGGAGTAGGTCACGCCCGCCGCCCCGCCCTCACCGTTGGTCGAGTAGGCGCGCCAGCGCCGTATCGAGACTCAGCCGCCCGCTCCGGCTGACGTGCGTGGGGCGCACCATCGGTCACGACTGGGGCACGTGGCCTCGGCGCCTCTGACACTGACCCGCTGGGCGGGTCAGTGTCAGAGTCCGCGAGTCGGGCATCGTCCGACTGCTGCCCAGGCTGATCGGCCTTGGATCCGGCCGGGGGAGTCTGCTCCCGGGACTACGTCACTGAGTCGCCGGTGGCATCAGTGACGTAACGCGTGACGAAGGCCCCTCGCGCGAGCCGTGCCAGCGATGCGGGCGAGGTGCTGAGTCGCTGGTGGGGTCAGTGACGTAACGCGTGGGAGAGAATCCCGCGGCGCGAGCCGCAAGCGATCGGTCGGCGGCGGCTACGCGCGGCCGGCGGCGGCGATGACCTCGCGGTGCAGGGCGAGCAGCCCTGCCGTGCGCTCGGCGGGACCGCGACCGAAGCCGCACTCGGTGCCGACGCCGAACGAGGCGACGCCCGCACGGGCGAAGGCCTCGCGTGCCGGGGCGATGCGCGCGAGCGCGCCCTCGACGCCGTCCTCGTGGTGCACGAGTCCGAGGTAGGGGGTGGTCGTGGCGGGCAGCTTCCACTCGGCGAGCGGGGCGAAGTACTCGGCGTCGTGGCGCTCGATCGGCACCGGGAGGTGCACCCAGTCGATCTGGCGCGCGACCTGCGCGGCCAGGGCGTTCGCGACGGCCACGAGCTTGCCGGCGTCGGCCGGTTCGACGAAGTGCTTCTCGGCGACGTCGCCGTAGCAGAGGTGGAATCCGAGCTGCGCGCCCTCGGGCACACGGTCGGCGAGCTCGGCGGCGAGCGACGCGATCGCCTCGACGAGGGCCGGGGCATCCGCACCCCCGTCGGCGAAGAACGCCTCGAGCGGTCCGCCGCCGAGGCTGACGCCCTCGAGGTACGCGAACTCGGTCGCGAGGTCGACCTGCACGGCGAGGTCGCCTGCGGGCGCGAGCTCGGCGATGCGGTCGAGCTCGGCGGCGAGAGCGGCGGCGTAGGCCGGGTACACGGCGGCACGATCGGCGGGGGCGACGTACGTCGTGACCGGGGCGAGCGGCGAGGGCAGACACACCTGGAAGCGGGCGTCGCGCGCGATGACTCCCGCATCGCGCAGGCGCACGAAGTCGGCGTAGCTCGTGGCCGCCGCGTCGGCGTAGCCGAGCGGGCCGAACGCGAGCGAGCTCGGCTCGACGGTGCCGTCGAGCACGGTCGGGCGCAGGTCGAACCCGGCGACCACGATCGGGTCGATCGGCACGCGGCTGAGCCCGGCGACCGCGTCGAAGGCCGCGCCCTGGAAGAGGATCCAGTGGAAGCGCTCGCCGACCTCGCCGTCGGGGAAGCGGGCGAGGTCATCACCGAGCTCGGCGGCGACGACGCGGAACGTCGCCTCCGCGCTCGGCTGGTTGATCGATCCGACGAGGTGCGCGCCGGCGACGCGGGGGAGTTCGGGCATCCCGCAATCGTAGATCGGCGTCGCGCCGACGCTCATTCGTGTTACCCGAGCTGACGCGGGACGCGGGACGCGGGACGCGACGCGGGACGCGGAGGGCACGCGAGCAGCATCGACGAGCGCGCTCAGCCGTCGTGCACGAACAGCACGACCGCGATCTCGTCGCCCTCGCCGATCTGCTCGGCCTTCAGCACGGCGCGCTTCAACGGGAGCGCGTACGTGCCGCCTCCCGGGAAGATCGAGGTGTCCCAGGTCGTGCCGCCGACGGTCGCGGTCACGCGCACCGAGTCGAAGCCCCGAGGCATCCGCGGGCGGTCTGCGATGTCGGCGCTCGGCTCGGGCGGCACGTCGACGAAGAACCAGTTGCGCCGCGACGACCACTCGTAGATCACGGCGGTGAAGTCGACCTGCATGCCGCCGGCCGGGCGAGGATCGGGCATGCGGTCATCCTAGATCGCGCCACCGTCACGGAACCGGCGGCCACTCGCGGGCACGGCTGCCTCGACGTCCGATTCCCGCTGCCTCGCGCTCGCGCATCGGGGGCAGGATGGAGGCATGACCCGCCGCCACGCCACCCTGCCGACGCCGCTCGGCGAACTGCTCGTGGTCGCGGAGGGCGAGGCGCTCGTCGGCATCTACTTCCCGGGACACTGGCACCCGCCGGCCGCAGGCACGATCGGCGTCGACGTCGCCGCGCGCGACGACGCCCTCATCACGCGGCTCGGCGCCGAGCTCGACGAGTACCTCGCGGGCGAGCGCTCGGCCTTCGACCTGCCGACCGCGCCCGACGGCGACGAGTTCCAGCACGAGGTGTGGGGCATGCTGCGCGAGATCCCGCTCGGCACGACCGTGACGTACGGCGAGCTCGCGGTCCGCCTCGGCGACCGCAACCTCGCGCGTCGCGTGGGCAACGCCGTCGGCCGCAACCCGCTCAGCATCATCGTGCCGTGCCACCGCGTCGTCGGCGCCGACGGCTCGCTCACCGGCTACGCCGGGGGCCTCGAACGCAAGCGGTACCTGCTCGAGCTCGAGGGCGCCCCGGTCGTCGCGCAGGCCCGTTTGTTCTAGTCGCTGCCGCCCGGTCGGCTCGATCGATCGCGGGCAGGGCGTTCAGCCGGCGCGGGACACCACCGAGCCGATGACCTCGGCGAGGTCACGGGGACGGCTCCACATGGGCCAGTGCCCCGTGGGCAGGTCGATGACGTCGAGGTGTTCGAGGTTCGCGACCTCGGCGAACATGGGATGGCCTGCTCGGGCCAGCTCCAGCAGCTGGGCGCTCGGGATCGAGCAGCACACGAGGGTGGTCGGGACCGTGCGACGGGCATCGTTCGCGAGTTCGACGGGCTGACGGAGCACGGGGCCCGGCTCGGGCACGGCCTTGGCGCGGAACTGCTCGAGGTCCTCCGCGCTCAGGCCCTCGAGGCTCGCCTGCTCTGCGAGCACGTCGAAGGGCGGAAGCGGAAGCTCGTACACCGCCTCCGGGAGGTCGGGGGCGAAGGCGCCTCCGGCCGAAACGGGGCCGGAGTCCACCCACACCACGCGGTGGACGAGCTCGGGGTGCCGGTCGAGGACGAGGCTGACGGGGGCATTGGCCCCACTGTGGGCGACGAGGATCACCGGCTGATCGTCCGAGGTCCGGGCCCGGCCGATGACGTCTTCGATCGCCGCGACTTGGTCGTCGAGCGTCTTGGTCGCGCGTGCGGGGTCGTGCTCGTCGAGCCCGGGGAGGGTCATCGCGATGGCGCGGGCGTGGTCGGTCGTCAGGTGTTCGAGCACTGCGTCCCATGCCCAGGCACCGAGCCAGTGGCCGGCGATGAGAACGATGGTCGGGCTGTTCGTCATGGTCGTCATGTCTCGACTCTCGCAGGCGCTGCGGGCAGCAGTGTGTCACTATTTCTGTCATGAATTTGCTGGAGGTCGAACAGTGAAGCGAGCGGAGCGGCTCCATGCGCTGTCGGAGATGCTGCGCCGCAGCGGCGTGCGAGGACGCACGGCCGAGCGACTGGCGAGGGAGTTCGGCGTGTCCGTGCGCACCATCAAGAGGGACCTCGTCGCGCTCGAGCACAGCGGGGCGCCCATCTGGTCGCGCCCGGGGCCGGGCGGTGGCTACGGACTGGCGGCGGGTGCGTCCTTGCCGCCCGTCAGCCTGTCGCCGGCGCAGGCGGTCGCGCTCATGGCGTCGGTCTCGGCTGCGTCCGACGCGCCCTATGCCGATCTGGCGGCCGCCGGCATCCGGAAGATCCTGGACGTCCTCGATCCCAGAACCCGAGCACGAGCCGATGAACTGGCCGGCCGCGTGTGGGTCGATGCACCTCCGCCGTCGTCGCGGGCAGTCAGGTCGGCGCTGGAGGAGGCGATGGCCGAGCAGCGCGTCGTCCGGATCCGCTACACCTCGAAGGAGGGAGCCACGACCTCCCGCGACGTCGAGCCCGTCATGTTCGCGTCGACGAACGGCCAGTGGTATCTCGTCGGGTGGTGCCGGCTGCGCGACGCGATGCGCTGGTTCATCGTGTCGCGCATCGAGCGGGCCGGCGTCACCAAGCTGGCCTGCACGGGCCACACCATCCATGAAGTGGGAAGCCCTCCGGCGACGGCCAGACCGGTGCACGGCTGGGGCGAGTGATTTCCCGGCCTTCTGTTGCGGAATGCAACGCACGCGCGTAGCGTTGCATATGACAACAGAAGGAGCCGGGCATGGACGAGCGCATCACTCGTGACGAGCACGCCGCGGCGATCCTGCGCGAGCTCATCGTCATCAGCCGTCGCGGCGTCGCCGACGCGCGCACCGCACCGCTCAGCCTGAGCATGACCGACCAGTCGATCCTCGGCTACATCGTCGACCACCCCGAGTGCCGCTCGGTCGACATCGCCGAGGCGTTCCGGCTCAACCGCTCGACCGTCTCGCGTCAGCTCGCGGGCCTCACCCGCCTCGGCGTCGTGCGCGAGATCGCGGATGCCTCGGGCCGAGGCCGTCCGCTCGAGCTCACCGAGACCGGCTGGGCCGCCTACCGCGAGGCGATCGAGCTCCTCCAGCGCGTCGTCGACCGGCACCTCGGGGGCTGGCACGACCAGGAGGTCGCGCGCTTCGCCGCCGACCTCACCCGCTTCAACGACGCCGCGACCGACGACGATCGGCCGAGGCATCCCGAGACGAACGCGCCGGCCGACGCCTGACGCGCGCGAAGCCCCACGAGGGCATCGACCCGAGCCCCACGAGGGCACGACAGGAAGAAGGAACCACCATGACCGCAGTGCAGCACGTGACCGTGCTCGGAACCGGAGTGCTCGGCTCGCAGATCGCGTACCAGACCGCGTTCCGCGGACTCGAGGTCGTCGCCTACGACCTCGACGACGCCGCGCTCGCCGCCGCGAAGCAGCGCTTCGAGAAGCTCGCCGCCACGTACGTCGCCGAGGGCGTCGCGGGTGCCGCCGACGGCGCGGCGCAGGCCGCCCTCGCACGCATCGCGTACTCGGCTGACCTCGGCGAAGCCGTGGCGAACGCCGACCTCGTCATCGAGGCCGTGCCCGAGAGCATCGACATCAAGCGCGCCACCTACGAGAAGCTCGCCGCCGTCGCGCCCGAGCGCACGATCTTCGCCACGAACTCGTCGACGCTCCTGCCGAGCGCGATCGCCGACGCGACGGGCCGGCCCGACCGGTTCCTCGCCCTGCACTTCGCCAACCGCATCTGGGCGCACAACACCGCCGAGATCATGGGCACGCCCGCGACCGCCCCGGCCGTCTACCGCACCGTCGTCGAGTTCGCCGAGGCGATCGGCATGGTGCCGATCGAGATCAAGAAGGAGCAGCCGGGCTACGTGCTCAACTCGCTCCTCGTGCCGTTCCTCTCGGCGGCGGGCCAGTTGCTCGTCGACGGCATCGCCGAGCCCGAGGCGATCGACGCGACCTGGCGCATCGGCACGGGCGCGCCGATGGGCCCGTTCCAGATCTACGACATCGTCGGGCTCACGACGGCCTACAACATCTCGAAGATGGGCGGCCCGAAGCAGCAGGAGTTCGCGGCGCTCATCAAGGAGCGCTACATCGACCAGGGCAAGCTCGGCGTCGCGACCGGCGAGGGCTTCTACCGCTACGGGGACTGAGGTCGGACGGCTCCGACCGGTGGTCGAGTAGCGACCGACGAAGGAGGACGCGTATCGAGACCCCTCGCGAGGTCTCGATACGCTCCTTCGTCGCTACTCGACCGCCGGTGGTGGGTCTCGATACGCTCCTTCGTCGCTACTCGACCGCCGGAACGGCGCTCAGTCGAGCAGGTGCTCCAACGCCCGGCCCATCCAGTCGGCCCGGACCAGCGGATCGTCGATGCCCTCGAAGCCGAATCCGGTCATGAGCGAACCCGGCGTCGCCACGACCGCCGCCTCGGGGAACCCGGCCGCCGTCGTGATGATGAAGTCGTTCGCGTTCGGCGCGCTCCCCTCGGGTGCTCCGGTGACCTCCCATCCGCCGGTGTCGCCGTTCTCGAAGGACGTCGTTCCGTCAGCCGTCGGCGCCTGGATGTCGTCGACGAAGACACCGAGCCCCTGGGTCGACCAGTCGCTGATGTACGCGATCGACACCTCGACCTGGCCGCCGGCGTACGCGTCGAGGTCGACCGTCCATTGCCTCCAGCCGCCCGAGTTGCCCGACGCGGCGTGCCAGCTGCCCGAGCTCCCGGTCGCCGTGCAACTGACGGCCGCCTCGTCGTACGTCTGGTAGTGGTCGAGCTGCGGATGCAGCTCGCGCCAACCGGCCGGGCAGCTCTGGCCGGTGCTGTCCGAGGTGCTGCCGTTCAGGTCGGGCAGCGTCGTCCAGTCGTCCTCACCGGGGGTGTGCGCCTCGACGGCGACATGATCCCACTCGGCCTCGGTATCGTACGACGTCCAGAACGAGAGCTCGCCGCCGGCGGCCGGTACGTCGATCGTGCGCGTCAGTCGCTTGTACGACACGTCGGAGATCTGCGAGTAGACGTAGGCGTCGCCGTTGTGCGGCTCGAACGGTCCGGTCGGGCGGTCCCAGCCTGCCGCGACCCAGCTCTCGAACTGCGGGTACTGCTGCGGATCGAGGATGCCGCTCGTCGTGATGAACGAGTTGGTGTGATCCTGGTTCTGCGCGCTGTCGTCGCCGAGCTCCCAGTTCAGGCCGGTGAACGGCGTGTCCATGCCGAGCACGTCGAACAGCTCGCCGTCTTCGTCCATTCCGGCGTCATCGATGACGAGGTACGCGCCGAGCCAGTACTGCAGCGTGTCGTTGGTGCCGTCGCCCGATCCTCCGAGCGTCCGGCAGCGCGGTGCCACCGCCGGATCGGTGCAGAGCGCGTTCTCAGCCGTCGGGTCGTAGAGGTACTGCCCGGCATACTGCGTGGCGGCGTACTTGCCGGTGTAGAGCACCTGGCCGCCCTCGTTGAGGAAGTCGCGCACCTCGAGCGTGTTGTCGAGCGCGAGCCGCGAGGCGGTGCCTGGGGTCCCGCCGGGTTCTCGGGTGATGATGTCATCGCCCGTGTACCAGACGACCGCCTCGTAGTGCGAGAGCACGCCGAGGGCGTCGGGCGCCGTCCGGCCCCGCGCATCGACGTCGTAGACGTCGTAGCCGATGCCGTTCGCGTCGAGCGCGTCCGTGTAGTAATCGAGGTACTTCGGCGCGCTGACCGCCTCAGTGGGCGAGGCGCCCGTGTAGTCCTCGGCGGAGAGGATCAGCACGTCGTCGGCCGACTCCTCGACCGCCTCGTACGTGAACGAGTCGCTCGACTCGCCGCCGCCCTCGAACCAGACCTCGACCTCGTCGCCGGGGTCGGGGCCCGTGACCAGCCCGCTCATGACCCGGTAGTGCACCCCGGTGCCGCCGTAGCGGTCGCCGCCGGTCCACTCCTCGGTCGGCACGCTCACCGGATCGCCGCCCTCGATGGAGTACTTCAGCGTGACGTCGCCGAGCTCGCGCTTGGCGATCACCCGCACCTCCTGCGGGTCGCCGTAGGAGTAGTCGAAGGTGAAGTCGACGAGCGGCAGGCCCGCCTTGTAGGTGTCGTCGCTCTCGAGGTAGAAGGGCTTCGTCTCGAGGCCGAGGTGCGACACCGGGTCGTCGGGGTCGGCCGCCGACTTCGCGACGTCGAGCGCGAACGGCAGTGCCCGCTCGAACTCCGCCTGCACCTGCGCCTCGTCATCGGGGAACACGAATCCGCCACCGGCCGGCAGTCCCTCGCCGAGTTCGGGCGTCCAGGCGAGGGTGCCCCGCTGGGCGTGGGCGAAGTCGGTCGTCTCGCCGTTCGTCACGTAGAGCACGTCCGACGAGAGTCCGGGCTCGAAGCCGGGGATCGCCGGGTTGTCGCGGTTGCCCGAGAGTGCGTAGTAGATCGGGTCGTCGGCCGTCGGGGTGCCCGTCTGCCAGCCCTCCGCGTAGAGCAGCCACTGCCCGTACGAGTGGTAGTTGACCTGGAACGAGAAGTCGGCCCGGTCGAAGAGCGACATCATCGCCTGCGTCTCGGGCTCCGATCCGGCCTCCGGGCCGCGGTACGTGTCGCTCGAGCTCTGCGATGACGAGCCCTCCTCGTCCCAACCGAAGTGCTCGGGGTAGTTGCGGTTCGGGTCGACGCCGTCGGCCCGCGTGACCTGCCCGTCGCCGTCGTTGTCGCGCAGGTTCTTGCGCCACAGCCGCTCGTGGTCGAACGTGTACTGGTAGCCGTCGGGGTTGGCCACGACGACGAACCAGAGCTCGTTCTGCTTGAGGAGGTTCTTGATCGCCTTGTCGTTGTTCTTCCAGCCGTCGATGTAGTAGTTCATCAGCCGCCGGTTGACCTCGGTCGAGATCCACTCGCGAGCGTGCTGGGTGGAGCTGTACAGCACGGCGGGTCGCGCGCCGTCGGGCGTGCCCTTCGCGGCCTGCGTGAGCTTCATGGCGATGATCTCGCGCCCCTGGTACGTATGGCCGAGCACCTCGAGCTTCACGAGCTGCGGGTTCTTCTTCGCGAGCTGGTACAGCTCGTCGCGGATGCCTCCGGGCTCGTCCCATGAGCGGAAGACCTCGTACCCCTCGGCGGCCTGCTCCTGGGCCAGCTGCCTCGCCGACTTGCCGTCCTTGTTCTTCTTGACCTTGACGTCGAGCCCGCGAGCCTGGAGGGCCTTCGCCTCCTCGGCCGTGAGCACCAGGTCGAGGCTCACCCCGGTCTCGGTCACCGTGCGGTTCGCGACGTCGAACCCGCCCGCGGCGAGCTCGGCTTCGTCGGTGCCGCTCACCTCCGCCGTGTACATGTCGAGCGCGCCGTCGTCCTCGGCGGCGCTCGCGCCGACCGGACTCAGCATCGTGAACGTCAGGGCGAACGCGGCGACCACGAAGCCGACGCGAGCGCGAATGGAGCGATTTCCAGCCATGAGCGGACTCCTTCGGCCCGTCCTCGGCCAGGGTCGGATCGTGACGACATCGTCCGTGCAGTGCATGCTCGTCACGCCTCTGGCGCTCCGCGGACCCTAGGGCTTAGCCTTCCGCGCCGTCGACGTGCCTGTCAAGGCGATTGTGAGGATTGCTCGTCGGGATCGGGCGTGCGCCGATCGCGCCGCCGCGTGCGCGGCTCGTCGAGCCCCATCCGCACCCGGGTGCGCCGCCGCTCGAGCATGATGAGGGCCGCGCCGAGGATCCAGAGCGGCACCTGGGTGAGGAACGCGAGCCGGAACGCCTCGAGCGAGTAGGTCTCGGGCGTTCCCGCGCCCTGCAGGTCCATCGCGAGGCCGATCAGGAAGATCGCGATGAGGCCGGCGATGAACCCGCCGCCGTTGACGATGCCCGTCGCGGTGCTGAGCCGGTGGCTCGGGTTGTGGGTGCGCGCGTGGTCGAAGGCGATCATCGACGCGGGCCCGCCGGTCGCGAGCGCGAGGGCGAGTGCGAAGAGCAGCCACAGCGGGGCCGGGCCGGGCCACGAGATGACGACGAGCCAGACGACCGCCTGGATCGCGATCGTCGGCAGCACGAGCATGCGCGAGCGGCGCAGGGGGTGCCGGCTCGAGAGCGCACCCATCACCGGGCCGACGAGCATGCCGAACACGACGAACGCGCTCAGCACGAGCGACGCCATCGCCGGCGTCAGCCCTTCACCCGCGGTCAGGAACGGGAAGCCCCAGAGCATGACGAACGCGGTGCCCGCGAAGGGCGTCGTGAAATGCGACCAGAACGCGAGCCGGGTGCCGGGATGCCCCCACGACTCGCGGAACCCCTGGCGCAGGTCGGCCGAGGAACGGACGACGGCGATCGCCCCGGTCTCGGTGTTGACCGAGACATCCGCATCGCTCGACGGCGGGTGGTTGCGCACGATCGCGAACGTCAGGATCGTGAAGAGCACGCCGAGCCCGGCGAGGCTGCCGAACGCGACCGTCCAGCTCGTCGCGTGCAGGAGCGCGGCCATCGGCAGGAGCGCCAGCAGCTGCCCCGTCTGCCCGACGATTCCGGTGAGCTGCACCATGAGCGGCGCCCGCTGCTGCGGGAACCAGGTGGCGACCACGCGCAGCACGCTCGGGAAGATCGCCGCGTCGCCCGCGCCGAGCAGCACGCGTGCGATGATCGCGGTGCCGACGTCGGTCGACAGCGCCATCACCAGCTGGCCCGTCGCCATCAGCGCCATGCCGGCGGTGACGATCGGGCGGGCGCCGAAGCGGTCGAGCAGCAGGCCGACCGGGATCTGCATGGCGCCGTACACGAACAGCTGGATCACCGCGAACATCGACAGCGTCGAGGCATCCGCATCGAACCGGACCGCCGCGTCGGCGCCGACCGCCGAGAGCGAGGTGCGGTTCGTGACCGAGACGATGTACGCGGCGACGCTGACGCCCCAGACCAGCCACAGCCGCCAGTTCGGTGCGAGCTGCGGGGTGCTGGTCACGAGTGCGGTGTCTCCTCGGGGCGGCGGCGCCGACGGCCGCCATCGCCTTCCAGCGTAGTCGCGTCGCCGCGGTCGGATGCCTCAGACCCAGCTGCGGCGGACGGCCTCCGCGCCGAGCTGGATGCGCGTCGACACCTTCGCGGTGTCCATGAGCTCGGCGATCCGGCGCTGCACGGTGCGCACCGAGATGCCGAGCTGCGCGGCGGCGGCGGCGTCGGTGAGGCCGAGCAGCAGGAGCTTCAGGAGGTCGCGGTCGATCGCATCGTGCGTGCCGGGCATCTCACCCGTGGTGAGGAACTCGGTCGAGCTCGCCCAGAACTCCTCGAAGATCGCGAGCACGAGGTCGAGCAGCCCGCTCGGATGCACGAGCAACGCCCCGGCTGCTCGCGCCTCGCCGTGGGAGCGCATCGGCAGCAGCGCCATCTGGTCGTCGGCGATGACGAGCCGCGTCGGCAGGGTCGGCAGGACCCGCACCTCCTCGCCGTACGCGGCGGCCTCGCGCGCCGAGTCGATGAAGCCCGGACGCTCGAGCACGGCCTTCTCGACGATGACGCGATAGCGCACGCCGCGAGCGAGGGCCCGGTCCTCCTCCTCGTTCTCGTCGGCGTCGAGGAAGGCGATCTCGTTCAGCACGAACACGCTCACCTGCTCGGTCGCCGACGCCTGCAGCTGCGCGAACCGCTGCCGCACCGCGTCGGCACCGACGATGACGTCGACGACGTCTGGGGCCACGCGCTGCGCGGCGCCTTCGCGGTAGACCTCGCTGAGCTGGAGCAGAGTCTCGTGCGCCTGGGCGAGCCCGCGCTCGCGCTCGAGCAGCATCGGGCGCAGGGCGATCGAGGGCGGGGAGGCCACGACCCGGTCGGGTGCCGAGGCCTGCCTCGCGAGGAGGCCCAGCCGTTCGAGCTCGGCGAGGATGCGCCGCATGCGGCCGCTGGTCGCCCCCGCCGCGGCGGCGAGCTCGTCGAGGCTCGCGGACGGCCGCTGGAGGATCAGGCGATAGACGGACGTGTGCTCGTCGTCCAGTCCGATCGCCTCGAGCACCCGGGCCCTTCCGTTCTCCGCGGCCCTCCGCACGGCGATCGACCTCGGGTCGAGGCGGGCCGGTCGCGACCCCGTCGTGGCGGATCGAGGCCATGGCATCTCTCCGCCACCACCCTAACCGGCGGCGTGTGGAAGCGTGCTCAGCAAGTCAGATCCGACATGCGAGAGGTATCCCTAATGCCACGAAGCACCAGTACATCCGCGTCGCGTCGCCGACGCTCGATCGCGGCCGCCATCAGCGGCATCGCGATCGGCGTCGCCGGCATCGGCGCCGCTGCCCTGCCGGCAGCGGCCGATCCCGGAGATCCGGGTGGGGGCGGCGGCGCGCCGACGACGCCGGCCGCCGCTCCCGCCGACGAGCACGCCGTCACCCTCATCACCGGCGACCGCGTGCGCGTCACCGACCTCTCCGACGGCACGCACGCCGTCGAGATCGAGACGGCGCAGCCGGGGGCCGGCGTGCAGACGATCGAGGTCGACGGAGACCTCCACGTGCTGCCCGCCGCCGCGATGCCGTACCTCGCGTCGGGCGCGCTCGACCGCGACCTCTTCAACGTGTCGCAGCTCATCGAGTTCGGCTACGACGACGCCTCGGTCGACGCGACGCCGATCATCGTCGAGCTCGAGGAGGGCGCGGCGAGCCGTCGCTCGGCGCCGCTGCCCGGCGTCGAGCTCGGCACGGCGCTGCCGAGCATCGGCGGCGCCGCGGCGACCGCCGACCACGCGAGCGCGGCGGGCACCTGGGCCGCGCTGACGGAGGCCCCCGCCGCGGGCGCCCGCGCGTTCAGCGCCGACCCGGCCGAGGCGAAGCTCGGCGGCGGCATCGAGGCCGTCCACCTCGACGGCAAGGTCGAGGCGACCCTCGACTCGAGCGTGCCCTACATCGGCGCCCCCGAGGCGTGGGCCGCCGGCTACACCGGCGACGGCGTGACCGTCGCCGTGCTCGACACCGGCTACGACGACACCCACCCCGACCTCGCGGGCCGCGTGCTGCCCGAGTCGACGAGCTTCGTGCCCGGCGAAGACGTGGCATGGGACCCGAACGGACACGGCACCCACGTCGCGTCGACGATCGCCGGCACCGGCGCCGCGAGCGACGGCACCCACCGCGGCGTCGCCGACGGCGCCGAGCTGCTCGTGGGCAAGGTGCTCGACGCCGGCGGCTCCGGCCAGGACTCGTGGATCATCTCCGCGATGGAGTGGGCCGCCGAGCGCGCCGACATCGTCTCGATGAGCCTCGGCACCCGACAGGGCTCCGACGGCCTCGACGTCATGTCCGAGGCGCTCAACACCATCTCAGCCGAGACCGACGCGCTCTTCGTCGTCGCCGCAGGCAACTCGTCGTCGCCCGAGACGATCGGTTCGCCCGGCGCCGCCGCGAGCGCCCTCACGATCGGCTCGGTCGACGACCCGAGCGGGGCGCTCTCGTGGTTCTCGAGCCAGGGACCGCTCGTCGGCTCCGGCGCGCTGAAGCCCGACCTCGCGGGGCCCGGCAACGACGTCACCGCCGCCCGGTCGGCCGACAGCGACGGCGACGGCGCCTACATCGGCATGAGCGGCACCTCGATGGCGACCCCGCACGTCGCCGGCGCCGCCGCGATCGTCAAGCAGCAGCATCCCGAGTACACCGCGGCGCAGCTGCGCGCGGCGCTCGTCAGCACCGCGACCGACGTCGGGCTCACGCCCTACCAGGTCGGCGCCGGCGTGGTCGACGTCGCGAACGCGGTCGAGTCGACGGTTGTCGCCTCGGGCTCGGGCGACTTCGGCATGCTCGCGTGGGGCGAGACCGCCGAGCCGGTCGTGCGCACCGTCGAGTACACCAACCGCGGCGACGCCGAGGTCGTGCTCGCGATCGACGCGTCGCTCGTCGACACCACCCCTGGCACGGGCGGCGGCGGCCTCGAGCCGATGTCGGCGCGCGAGGCATCCGACATGCTCGCGATCGACGCCGAGGAGCTGACCATCCCCGCCGGCGAGACCCGCTCGGTGACGATGACCGCCGACCCGGCGAAGGTGCCCGCGGGCGCGCAGCTGTCGGGCGTGCTCACCGCCTCGGTCGATGGCGACGCCGTCACTCGTACCGCCCTCGGCGTGATCGCCGAGGCCGAACGGTACGACCTCACGGTCACGGCCACCGACTTCGAGGGCGACCCCCTCGAGACCTACGGATGGATCTGGAACGCCGCGACCGGCTGGTACACCTCGTTCGGGATCGCCGGCGAGACCACCCTGCGTCTGCCGGCCGGCCTCTACTCGGTGATGTCGTTCATGGATGTCGCGCGCGACGCCGACACCCAGGCGATCGCGCTCGTCGGCGACCCCGACGTCGTGCTCGACGGGGCGAAGCACGTCGCCTTCGACGCCCGTGCCACGAAGCCGGTCACGGTCGACGTCGGCGAGGACGAGGTCGAGGCGGTCGTGCGCCGCATGGACTTCACGGTCGACGGCTTCAGCGGCAGCGCGCTCGCTCCCGTGTGGATCGACGAGCTCTACGCCCAGCCGATGGAAGCGCCCGAGGCGGAGAGCTTCGACTTCACCACCCGGTGGCGCCTCCAGGATCCGCTGCTCGCGCTGAAGGCCGGCAAGGAGGAGCTCGACCTCATCGCGCAGGCAGGCTCGACCCTCCTCGACGGTGAGATCCGCGCTCGCGCGGTCGCGGCCGGACTCGGCAGCGCCGAGGAGTTCGCGGCGGTCGACGTGAAGGGCAAGGTCGCCGTCGTCACGCGGTCCGACACGGTCTCGGCGTCGGCTCGGGCCGCGAACGCCGCGGCCGCCGGTGCGAAGCTGCTCATCGTCGTCAACGACGGCGACGGCGAGCTCAGCGAGTGGGTCGGCTCGGAGGACTACACGACCGACGTCGCCATCCCGGTCGCCGCGATCAGCGGCGTGCAGGGGCGCGGTGTGCTCGCCGCCATCGCGAAGAAGCCGACGACCGTCACGGGCGAGGGCATCCCGATCGCCGAGGAGGTCTTCGACATCGCCCGCTACAGCGACGGCTCGGTCCCCGAGAAGCTCGCCTACCGTCCGACGGAGCTCGCCCGCATCGACACCACCTACTACGGCGAGCAGGGCGAGACCGTCGGCGAGTACCGGTACGACTTCGTGCCGAGCACCGAGTACGGCACCGGGTTCCCGATGCGCACCTCGCGCGGCATCGAGCGCACCGAGTGGGTGAACACCGACCAGGTCGAGTGGTACCAGAACGCCAACGCGGTCGACTGGGGCTGGGACATCCGCGACGTCGTGCGGGCGTACGAACCCGGTGAGCGCACCGAGGCCGGCTACTTCGGCTCGGTCGTGCGCCCCTACGTGGGCCCCGGGTACTGGGCGCCGCTGCGGTCGGGCGACGGCATCCAGCTCAACCTGCCCTCGTGGGCCGACGGCGACTCGCCGAAGCGCACCGGCGGAATCGACATGTACGCCGGCACCCCCGGCATCACCCAGTCGATCGAGCTGCACCTCGACGGCGAGCTCGTCAAGACCTCGGAGTACCAGAGCCTGAACGGCTGGGGCATCGCCGACGGCGAGCACGACGTGCGGGTGGTGAACACGACGACGCAGGACGGCGGCGTCATGCCGTCGTCGACGAAGACGCGCACCGAGTGGGCCTTCTCGTCGACGTGGGACTCGAGCGACTACACCCGCACGATCCTGCCGATGATGCAGGCGTACTACGACGTCGACCTCGACGAGCGCGGCCGCGTCGGCGCCGATCGCAAGAAGGGCAAGCCCGTCGCGCTCGGGCTCGAGATCGGCCACATCAGCGGGGCCGTCGGCTCGGCGAAGGTGACGGGCACGACGCTCGAGATGCGCACCGCGGGCGGCGAGTGGACGCCGGTCGACCTCGAGGTCGTCTCGACCGACGACTCGGGGCCGGGCGAGCCGCCGGCCGGCGGGTTCCCCGAGGGCCGTTCGTACCTCGTGAGCTACGACGCCGACCTCCGCGTGCCGGATGCCGGTGGCTGGGTCGACCTGCGGGTGACGTCGACCGATGAGGCTGGCGGGACCTTCAGCCAGGAGATCGAGCGGGCCTTCGAGGTCGCGCCGGTGAAGAAGGGCGGTCGCTGAGGCGGGTGCTGCTGAGGCAGGCGTTGCTGAGGCAGGGCTCCGCTGAGGCGGGTGCTGCTGGGGCATCCTGAAAACGGGCCGAGGCCCCGACGACGTGAGTCGTCGGGGCCTCGGCCTGGTTCTGGGCCTCGCGCCTACTCGCTCGCCTCGATGATCTCCTCCTCCATGCCCCGCAGGAGCGCGGATTCGGGCTGGACGTCGGAGGAGGTGACGACCGTGCCGTCGCCGAGCGCCTGCTCGGCGTCGAGGTCGGTCGCCGCCTGCTCGAACTGCGAGTTGTAGAGGCGGTAGTACGCCCCCTTCGCGGCGATGAGCTGCTCGTGGTCGCCCTGCTCGACGATGTCGCCGTGCTCCATCACGAGGATGAGGTCGGCGTCGCGGATCGTCGAGAGACGGTGCGCGATCACGAACGAGGTGCGACCCTCGCGCAGCGCGGCCATCGCGTGCTGCAGCAGCAGCTCGGTGCGGGTGTCGACCGAGCTCGTCGCCTCGTCGAGGATGAGCACGCTCGGCTGCGCCACGAACGCGCGGGCGATCGTGATGAGCTGCTTCTCACCCGCCGAGACGTTCGAGGCGTCCTCGTCGAGCACGGTGTCGTAGCCGTCGGGCAGCGAGTGCACGAACCGGTCGACGTACGTCGCCTTCGCCGCGGCGACGATCTCGTCGTCGGTGGCGTCGGCGCGACCGTAGCGGATGTTCTCGCGGATGGAGCCGGCGAACAGCCACGGGTCCTGCAGCACCATGCCCGTCTTCGCCCGCACGTCGTACCGGGTGAGGTCAGCGATGTCCTGGCCGTTGAGCAGGATGCGACCCGAGTTCAGCTCGTAGAACCGCATGATGAGGTTCACGAGCGTCGTCTTGCCTGCCCCCGTCGGGCCCACGATCGCGACCGTCTGCCCGGGCTCGACCCGGAAGGACAGGTCCTTGATGAGCGGGCGGTCGGGAACGTACGAGAATGCGACGTGGTCGAACACGATCGTGCCGTCACCGTCGACCGGTGCCGGTGCGTTCACCGCGTCGGCCTCCTGCTCGTCGGCGTCGAGCAGTTCGAAGACGCGCTCGGCCGAGGCCGTGCCCGACTGCACCACTGCCGCCATGCCGCCGAGCTGCGACAGGGGCTGCGAGAACTGCTGCGAGTACTGGATGAACGCCTGCACGTCACCGAGGCGGAGCGAGCCGCTCGCGACCATGATGCCGCCGAGCACGGCGATGCCGACGTACTGCAGGTTTCCGATGAAGGTCATCGCGGGCATCATGATGTTCGACAGGAACTGCGCCTTGAACGAGGCCTCGTAGAGCTCCTGGTTCTCGGCCTTGAACGCCTCGCGGCTCGAGGCCTCGCGGCCGTACACCTTGACGAGCGCGTGACCCGAGAACGACTCCTCGACACGCGCGTTGAGCCGGCCGACCTTGCGCCACTGGGTGCCGAAGGCCTTCTGCGACTTCGGCCCGATGACGCCGAAGATCACGCCCATGAGCGGCAGCGAGATGAGCGCCACGAGCGAGAGCTGCCACGAGATCGTGAACATCATGAACAGCACGCCGATGACGGTGAGCACGTTCGTGAGCGCGCTCGAGAGCGACTGCTGCATCGTCTGCGTGATGTTGTCGATGTCGTTCGTCACCCGCGAGATCAGCTCGCCGCGCTGCACCTTGTCGAAGTAGCTGAGCGGCAGCCGGTTGATCTTCGCCTCGACGTCTTCGCGCAGCTTCCACATCGCGCGCACCATGATCACGTTCACCACGTAGCCCTGGATCCACATGAGCAGGGACGACGCGATGTAGAGGAACAGCACGAGGATCACGACGCGGCTGAGCGCCACGAAATCGATGCCCTCGCCCGGCACCAGGTTCATCGCCTGCACCATGTTCGCCTGGTCGGTCTGGCCGGCGGCCTCGAGCTGGTCGACGACCTGCTCCTTCGTGACGCCGGGCGGCATCTGCGCCGAGATGAAGCCCTCGAAGATGAGGTTCGTCGCCTCGGCGAGCACCTTCGGCGCCCAGACGGTCATCACGACGCCGATCGCGCCGAGCACCGACGCGACGGTGAACCCGAAGGCGTGCGGCTTCAGCAGGCCGAGCAGTCGCCCGAACGACTGGCGGAAGTTCGCGGCCTTGCCCGGTGCGACGCCGCCGCTCCAGTCGTCGGCGCTGATGCGGGCCTGTTCGGCCATCTCGAGTTCGAGCTTCTCGTCCTCGCTCAGCACGGGCTCGGCGGTCTTGGGACTCTGGTCGGTCATCGTGCCGCCTCCACTCCGAGCTGGGATTCGACGATCTCGCGGTACGTCTGGCACGTCTCGAGCAGCTGCTCGTGCGTGCCGACGCCCACGGCTGCGCCGTCGTCGAGCACGACGATGCGGTCGGCGTCGGTGATCGTCGAGACGCGCTGCGCGACAACGACCTTGGTGACGTTCGGCAGCTCTCGCCAGAGCGCCTGCCTGAGCCTCGCGTCGGTCGTGAGGTCGAGCGCCGAGAACGAGTCGTCGAAGACGAGGATGTCGGGCTGGTGCACGATCGCGCGGGCGATCGCGAGCCGCTGGCGCTGGCCGCCCGAGACGTTGGTGCCGCCCTGCGCGATCCTCGCGTCGAGCTGCCCCTCCATCTCCTCCACGAAGTCGCGGCCCTGCGCGATCTCGAGCGCGTGCCACAGCTCGTCGTCGGTCGCGTCCTCGCGGCCGAACCGCAGGTTCGACGCGACGGTGCCGGTGAAGAGGAACGGCCGCTGCGGCACGAGCCCGATGCTCTTCCACAGGAGGTCGAGGTCGGCCTCGCGCACGTCGACGCCGTTCACGAGCACGGCGCCCTCGGTCGTGTCGAAGAGGCGCGGCAGCAGCGACACGAGGGTCGTCTTGCCCGCACCCGTCGAACCGACGATCGCGAGCGTCTCGCCGGGCTCGGCCTTGACCGTGATGCCGCTGAGCACGGGGTGCTCGGCGCCCGGGTAGGTGAAGCCCGTGCCGCGGAACTCGACCGTGCCCGGGGTCGGGAAGCTCGTCACGGGGTTCGCCGGCCGCTCGAGCGTCGAGTCGACGTCGAGCACGGCGCCGATGCGCTCGGCCGAGACGGCCGCGCGCGGGATCATGATCGTGATGAAGCTCGCCATCATGACGCCCATCAGGATGAGCATGACGTACTGCATGAAGGCGAAGAGCACGCCGATCTCGGTGTTGCCCTCGTCGACCTCGATCGCGCCGAACCAGATCACGCCGACGAGCGTGACGTTGAGCACGAGCATGACGAGCGGGAACATCAGCACGAAGAGCGAGCCGACCTTGCGGCCGACCACCATGATGTCGGTGTTCGCCTCGCGGAAGCGGGCCTCCTCGATGTCCTCGCGGACGAAGGCGCGCACGACGCGGATGCCCGTGAGCTGCTCGCGCATGATGCGGTTCACGCCGTCGAGCTTCACCTGGTACGAGCGGAACAGCGGCACCATGCGCCAGATGATGATGCCGGCGACGATGAGCAGCGTGGGCACCGCGACCGCGATGATCCAGCTCAGGCCGACATCGACCGACAGGGCCTTGTAGATGCCGTAGAACGCCATGATCGGCGCCGCGACGAGGAACGTCGAGCCCATCATCGCGAGCATCTGCACCTGCTGCACGTCGTTCGTGTTGCGGGTGATGAGCGAGCCCGGCCCGAAGGTCGACACCTCGCGCTCGGAGAAGCCCGAAACGCGCTCGAACACGTCGTCGCGGATGTCGCGGCCGAGCTTCATCGCGGCCATGGCGGCGAACCAGGTGGCGACGAGCTGGGTGACGATCTGCAGCAGCGACATGCCGAGCATGAGGGCGCCCGACTGCCAGATGACGTCGGTGTCGCCCTTGGCGACGCCGTCGTCGATGATCTGCGCGTTGAGCGTCGGCAGCTGGAAGTTGGCGTAGGCGGCGACGATCTGGAACGCCAGTACGCCGAGTAGGAGAGGCCAGTACGGCCTCAGGTATCTGAACAGGAGTCTTCCGAGCATGTGATCTCCAGGAATCGGCGAAACGGCGGATGCTTCGACCGCGGCGAATTCGTGCGCGCGCGACCGTCGCGGAGCTGGTCGCTCCTCCGCCCGGACTGCATCGTCGCACCCCCGTCCGACATTGCAGCGTTACAGCCAAACACGGGGCTGATCAGGAATCAAGCGCACCGGGTCATCCGACCCATTGCGTTCACCGAGGGCGAAATCGAGGCGCCTCCACGCTCGCATGAGCGCTCGAATCGGGGATGCCTCGGGGTGCCGTTGCAGCGCCGCAGAGGGCGAGGGCGAGCCGTTCCCGACGAGACAGACGGCCGACGCAGGGGCAGGATGTCAACCGGAGGTCGACGATGATCCAGACGCACGAGGTCGTGAACCAGGCTCCGCCGCGGGAGGGGGTCGACGAGTTCGCCGCGCATGCGCCGCTCGTCGAGGCGGTGGCGCGCTGGGGGAGCGGCGCCGCGGTGCCCGCACTCCACGAGATCGGCCGCCACGTCGGTTCAGCGGCCTTCCAGCGCGACGCCGAGCGGGCGAACACGCACCCGCCGGTGCTCAACACGCACGACCGCTGGGGGCACCGCATCGACGAGGTCGAGTACGACGAGGCCTACCACCGGGTGATCGGGGCCGCCGTCGCCTCGGGCGCCCACACGGGCGCCGAGGCCGCGCCCGGACCGGGGGCGAACGTCGACCGGGCCGCGGCGTTCCTCCTCTTCGCGCAGGTCGAGCCCGGCCATGCCTGCCCGGTGTCGATGACGCATGCCGCCGTGCCGACGCTCGAGCTCGCGGCATCCGGCCTTCGCGAGCACTGGATGCCGCGGCTGCTGAGCCGCGCGTACGACCCGGCCCTCTCGTCCACGAAGGCATCGGCACTCATGGGCATGGCGATGACCGAGAAGCAGGGCGGCTCCGACGTGCGCGCGAACACGACGCGCGCCGAGCGTCGCGCGGGCGACGGGCTCGCACCCGAGTGGGGTGCCGAGTACACGCTGACAGGCCACAAGTGGTTCTGCAGCGCGCCGATGAGCGACGCGTTCTTCGTGCTCGCGCAGGCGCCGCACGGACTCGGCTGCTTCTTCGTGCCGCGCGTGCTGCCCGACGGGTCGCGCAACGTGTTCCGCATCCAGCGGCTGAAGGACAAGCTCGGCAACCGCTCGAACGCGTCGAGCGAGATCGAGCTCGACGGCACCACGGCGTGGCTCGTCGGCGACGAGGGTCGCGGCGTCGCGACGATCGTGCAGATGGTGACGCGCACGCGCCTCGACTGCGTCATCGGCACCGCGGCCGGCATGCGGCAGGCCGTCGCCGAGGCGGAGTGGCACGTGCGGCACCGGAAGGCGTTCGGGGCGGCGCTCGTCGACCAGCCCGCGATGTCGGCGGTGATCGCCGACCTCGCGCTCGAATCCGAGGCGGCGACCTTGACGGCCATGCGGCTCGCGCGGGCGTTCGACCCCGATGCGACGGCGTCGGCCGGGACGAGCGGCTCGGAGCAGGCGTTCCGGCGGCTCGCGACGGCGCTCGCGAAGTACTGGGTGTGCAAGCGCGGGGCCGGGCATGCGGCGGAGGCGTTGGAATGCCTCGGCGGCAACGGGTACACGGAGGCGTTCCCGCTCGCGCGGCGCTATCGCGAGCAGCCGCTGCTCGCGATCTGGGAGGGCTCGGGCAACGTCATCGCGCTGGATGTGCTGCGGGTGCTCGCTCGCGAGCCCGAGGCGTTCGAGGCGTTCTTCGCCGAGGTCGGGTCGGCGGCGGGCTCGTCGCGCGCGTTCGACGTGGCGCTCGCGGAGGTGCAGGCGCTCGTGCGCACGGTGGGCGCGGCGCTCGCCGACGACCGGGCCGGAGCGGGCTCGGCCTCGCTGCGCGCGCGAGAGCTCACCGAGCGGCTCGCGCTCGTGCTGCAGGCCTCGCTGCTCGTGCGGCTCGCACCCGACGCGGTGGCCGACGCGTTCGTGCGCTCCCGGCTCGGCGGCGAGGGCGGGTCGCAGTTCGGCGCGTTGCCCGCCGGCGTCGATCCGGCCGCGCTCGTCGCCCGAGTGGTCGGGTAGTACGCGTCGATCACGCCCGTCGGCGTCGTGACGCTGCGGCCTGTGGATAACCGCCTCGGCGCGGTGTGCCGCTCACCTATCGTGGACGCCATGTCGATCCCGAGCCTGCGCATCGCCGCGCTCGCCGCGGCCGGTGCGCTGGCACTCGCGCTGAGCGCGTGCACGCCCGAGGCCGAACCGTCGCCCGAGCCGACGCCGACTACGAGCGCGGCCCCGATCTTCGCCTCGGATGAGGAGGCGCTCGCGGCGGCGGTTGCGGCGTATGAGGCGTACCTCGCAGTTGTCGATGAGCTCACGCAGGCGGGAGGTGAGAACCCCGAGCGGATTCGCGCATTTGCAGAGACGGCCTATGCGGCGGAACTCGAGGAGTCACTGGCGCAACTTCGTTCAAGCGGGAACAGGACATCTGGTGATTCGAGTGCCGATGGCATGGAGCTGATTCAGTATGACGAAACGAGCGGTGGCGCCGCAGTATCCGTCTATGCATGCCTGGATGTCTCGGAAGTCCGTGTCTTGGACGCCGACGGCGTCGATGTCACGCCGATCGACAGGATCGAACGTCGCCCCCTTCAGCTCGAGTTCGTCTCTGCGCTTGACGACCCCGAACGATTGCTGCCCGCGGGAACCGAGCCATGGCCCGGCGACGATTTCTGCTAGCGGGTAGCGTCGTACTCGTGGCGCTCGGGTTGCTCTTCTTTGGTGGCGCCGCGGCGTATGCGGACAATGAGGTCGACTATCTGACGGGCCAAAACACCGACGACGCAACCGAGATCGAAGCGGGAATCCGTGGCGAGGATTCTGACGCTCCTCGCACGGACCCTCAATTGCCGAACAGTGATGGCGACTCGGGTTCCGGCAACGCTCTCCCACCACCCGGCGAAGCCGACGTCTGGTCGGGCGAGGACTGGGCGCGGTTGTGCGACGCCAACTTCCAGCAGGCGTGCGCCCGCCCGGAGGCGACCCCGCCGCCCACCACCCCCGGCGCCCCGGCCACCGTCACCCTGCGCGACATCGCCTCGTTCAGGCCGGCGAAGCCGGCAAGCGAGATGCAGCCGGGCGGGTGGGCGGTCGCGGGGCTGCCGGCGAACTTCGTCGCCGACGCCTCGGTCGAGGTCGTCGCGGGAACGCTGCTCGGTCGTCCAGCCGAGGTGCGGTTCACCCCGGTCGGCTACCGCTGGGTGCACAGTGACGGGGCGACGGTGACGAGCTCGACCGCGGGCGCGACGTGGGAGCGGCTCGGACTCCGCGAGTTCAGCCCGACCGACACGAGCCACGTCTACGCCGAGCCCGGCGAGTACACGGTGACGCTCGAGGTCGCGCTCGCCGCGGAGTACCGGTTCGGCGGGTCCGCCTGGCACGGCATCGCCGGCACGCTCGCCGTCGCGGGGCCGCCGCAGCCCGTGCTCGTCGGAGAGGTCGACACCGTGCTCACGAAGGACGACTGCCGGGCGAACCCTGCCGGCCCCGGTTGCTGAGGCGACGGTGCGCGCCCGCGCCCGGCGCCCCGGCCCGACCCCTGGCGGCGTTCGGGGGCGACGCGGTGTCGGTGGACCACGTGAGAATCTCCGCATGACCTTCGCGAATGTCGGGCGGCTCGGCGTGCAGCCGGGTGCCCGAGACCAGGTGATCGAACTCCTCACCCGACCGGGCGCCGAGCTCGGGCGCCACGGCTGCCTCCTCTACGAGGTCGGCTTCAACGACGAGCAGCCCGACTTCGTCTACGTGAGCGAGCTCTGGGAGTCGGCCGCCGCGCACCAGGCCTCGCTGCAGCTGCCCGAGGTGCGGGCCGCGATCGCCGAGGTCATGCCGCTGCTGAACGGCCAGCACGACGGCCACCGCTTCGAGGTCGTCGGCTCGCCCCTCCGCGGCTGATCCGGGTTCGGCAGCTTGAACAGGATGAGCCGTTCGGCACCTTCGTCGGCGGGGCCGCCGGCGCGTTCATCCTGCTGAAGCCGCCCCGCAGCCGCTCTGGTTGCGCACCTTGAACAGGATGAGCCGCTCGGCACCTTCGTCGGCGGGTCTTCCGGCGCGTTCATCCTGCTAAAGCCATTCCGCGGCCGGTCTGGTTGCGCGCCTTGAAGAGGATGAGCCGTTCCGCACCCTCCCCAGCGCACCCGCCGGCGCGCTGATCCTGCTCGACCCGCGACGCGCGGGCGGCGCGCGCCCGAGCGCTCACACCCAGAGGAACGGCGGATGCCCCGTCGGCACCGCGCCGGCGGCGACGAGCCGCGCCAGCCGCACGGCGCCGTCGAGCGGCGTCGACGGGGCGACGGTGAGCGACGCGTCGGGCGCGAGCCGCGCGAACTCCGCCGTGAACGCCGCGGTGAACTCGCCGCCCGCGGCGAACACCCCGCCGACGCCCGCGGCACGGCGGGGAAGTGCGGGGTCGAGCGCCGCCGCGAGGGCGCGGGCCACGTGCCCGCCCGCCTCCGACATGATGCGTGCGGCGACGGGGTCGCCGAGCGCGGCGAGCCCCGCGACATCCGCCGCGAAGCCCGCGAGCACCGCACCGCGATCGTCGCGCGTGTAGAGCTGGGCGGGCCAGCTCGGCGCGGCGCCGAAACGCGACTCGGCCGCCGAGAGCAGCGCCGAGGCATCCGCGGTGACGCCGTCGTGCGTCTGGATCGCGGCCTTCAGGCCCTCGATCCCGATCCACGCGCCCGAGCCGCGGTCGTCGTAGAGGTGGCCCCAGCCGCCGACGCGGCGCCACACCTCGTGCAGGTCGGTGCCGAGTGCGATCGTGCCGGTGCCGACGGCGACGACCGCGCCGGCCTCGCCCCCGAGGGCGCCGAGGTGCGCGGTCACGGCGTCGATCGCGAGGGCGACGGGCGCCCCGCCCGCGGCCTCCGAGAGCGCGGCGAGCGACGCGGCCGGATTCGTGACGAGCGAGGCGATGCCGGTCGCGCCGATCGCGACGGCGGCGATGCGGGTGCCGGGCCGGCTGCCCTCCAGCGCCGAGCGCGCCTCCTCGATGAGCGCGCCGGTGACGCCGAGGGCCGAGCTGCCGCCGGCCGTGATCGCGACGGGCGGCCCGCTGAGCAGTACGCGCTCCTCGCCGAACGCCCCGTCGAGCGGCTCGATCGCGGCGCGGCCGCCGGTGCCGCCGATGTCGATGCCCAGCACGACTTCCGACTGTTCGGAAGTTTCTTGCAATCTTGGCGCCATTCCCGAATACTACTTCCAGAGCGTACGATCTGTCCGCGGATCACGTCTGTCCAGAGAATCACAGCCAGGGCCCCGCGCCCACAACCAGTTTCAACGAGGAGACCATCCTGATGAACAAGCGCTTCCTCCCGATCGCCGCGCTCGGCGTCGCCGCCGCGCTCGGCCTGACCGCCTGCTCGGGCGGCTCCGGCGACAACGGCGACGGTGGCACGAACGCCGAAGGCCAGACGCTCACCGTCTGGATCATGGAAGGCACGAACCCCGACTCCGACGCGTACTTCGACGAGGTCGCCGAGGCCTTCACCGAGAAGACCGGCGCCGAGCTCGACGTCGAGTTCGTGCAGTGGGCCGACGCCCACGACCGCTTCGTCACGTCGATCGCGGGCGGCACCACGCCCGACGTCGCCGAGACCGGCACCACCTGGACGGCCGAGTTCGCCGACGCCGGCGCGCTCGCCCCGATCCAGGAGTACGTCGACGGCGACGACCTCGGCGGCGACCTCGTCGAGGGCCTCGTCACCGCCGGCACCTACGACGACCAGCTCTACGGCATGCCCTGGTACGCCGGCGTGCGCTCGCTCGTCTACCGCTCCGACGTGTTCGAGGAGCTCGGCCTCGAGGCGCCGACCACGTGGGACGAGATCGTCGCCGCGGGCGACGCCATCAAGGCCGCGCACCCCGAGATGATGCCGTTCGCCGTCCCGGGCGACGCCGAGTTCGGCGTCTACCCCTGGGTCTGGGGCGCGGGCGGCGAGATCTCGACGCTCGAGGGCGACGAGTGGGTCTCCGGCATGGCCAGCGACGAGTCGCAGGAGGGCATCGGCTTCTACACGGGTCTCGCGACCGAGCACGGCTTCTCGTCGGCCGGCGCGACCACCTGGAAGGAGACCGACGTCCTCGACAACTTCGCGCAGGGCAACATCGCGATGGCCCTGATGGGCTCCTGGACGCCCGCCGCGATCGTCGAGAAGAACGCCGAGCTCGAGGGCAAGTTCGCCGCCACTCCGATCCCCGGCAAGGACGGCGGCATCGCCCCGTCCGTGCTCGGCGGCTCGCACCTTTCGATGTTCGAGACGGCGAAGAACAAGGACCTCGCGTGGGAGTTCATCAAGCTGATGACCACGGGCGACTTCGCCAAGCAGTGGGGTGACGAGACCGGCTACTTCCCCGGTCAGACCTCGCTCCTCGACGAGGCGATCGCCTCCGACGACCCGCTGGTGCACCCCTTCGCGCAGCAGATGGTCGAGGGCGGCGGCACCCCGCCGGTGACCCCGAAGTTCGGCGCCGTCCAGGCGAAGAAGACCACCAACACCGCCATCCAGGCGATCCTCTCCGGGCAGAAGACGGTCGAGCAGGCGCTCACCGACGCCGCCGCGGAGATGGACGAGATCATGAACGGCTGACCTCGTGTCGAACACCCTTCAGGTTCCGACGGCCGCGCCGGGAGCTTCGGCTCCCCGCGCGGCCGGCGGGGCCGCCCGCAAGAGCCTCCTGACCCGGAGCCGCCCCTGGCTCCTCCTCGCCCCCGCGCTCGCGGTGCTCGCCGTGCTGCTGCTGTGGCCGCTCGTGCGGGTGCTCCTCTTCTCCCTCCAGGACTACGGCCTGCGCGAGATCGTCTCGGGCGAGCCCAACTGGATCGGCCTCGCCAACTACGGCGAGATCTTCACGAGCCCCGAGCTCTACACCGTCGTGCTGCCGAACACGGTCGGCTTCGCGGTGCTCGCCGTCGCCGGCACCGTCGCCCTCGGCACCGCCGTCGCGGTGCTCATGGCGAGCCTCGGCGGCTTCTGGCGCACCGTCGTCGGCAGCGCCATCATGATCGCCTGGGCCATGCCCGCGGTCACCGGCACCTACGTCTGGATCTGGATCTTCGACGCCGACCGCGGCATCTTCAACGAGACGCTCCAGGCGCTCGGCCTCCAGGACGAGCCCGTCAACTGGTTCACGAACCGGTACACCTTCTACGGCATCGTCCTCCTCAACGTCATCCACCACGGATTCCCGTTCGTCGCCATCACGATCCTCGCCGGCCTCCTCGGGGTGCCGAAGGAGATGCTCGAGGCCGCGGAGATGGACGGCGCGGGCCCCTGGCGCCGCTTCTGGCGCATCATCGTGCCGAACCTCAAGCAGGTCTTCGCGGTCGTCATCATCCTGTCGACCATCTGGGACTTCAAGGTCTTCGCGCAGGTCTACCTCATGCCCGGCGGCGCCGGCTCGAATCGCGAGGCGCTGAACCTCGGCGTCTGGTCGTACGTCGAGTCCTTCGGCCAGAACCGCTACGGCTTCGGCTCGGCGATCGCCGTGCTGCTCACCCTCGTGCTGCTCGGCATCACCGTCGTGTACGTGCGCACCATGCTGAAGGAGGAGGAGCTGTGAGCGCCGTCACCACCGAGAAGCGGTCGGATGCCTCGCGCGGCACCCGCTCCGAGGCATCCGCCGAGGCGACGCGACTGCGCAAGGGCCGCAAGTCGGCGCGCAAGGCGCGCATCGCGGGCGGCAAGGCCGTGCTCGTCGTGCTGCTGCTCGGCTTCACCCTCTTCCCCGCGTTCTGGATGCTCTCGAGCGCCTTCGACGCGCAGGCCGGCGCGGGCGGGCAGCAGATCCTGCCCCGCGAGTGGTCGCTCTCGAACTTCGAGTACGTGCTCACCGAGGGCGGGTTCGACGTGTTCCTCCGCAACTCGGCGATCGTCGCCGTCGTGACCGTGCTCGCGAGCGCGCTCCTGGCGCTGCTCGCCTCGGTCGCGGTCGCGCGCTTCCGCTTCAAGTTCCGCACGGCGATGCTGCTCATGATCCTCATCGTGCAGATGGTGCCGCTCGAGGCGCTCGTCATCCCGCTCTTCGTGCAGGTGCGCGACCTGCAGCTGCTGAACACGCTGCTCGGCCTCATGGTCGTCTACGTCGCGCTCTCGCTGCCGTTCGGCATCTGGATGCTGCGCGGCTTCGTCGCCGCGGTGCCCGTCGAGCTCGAGGAGGCCGCGTACATCGACGGCGCCAGCTGGGGCAGGATGTTCCGCTCGGTGCTGCTGCCCCTCGTCATGCCCGGACTCGTCGCGACGAGCGTCTTCTCGTTCATCACCGCGTGGAACGAGTTCATCTTCGCCATGACCCTGCTCGGCGGGGCCAGCGAGAACTACACGGTCGCGATCGGCCTCAAGCAGTTCTTCGGCGAGCACTCGAACGAGTGGGGCTACATCATGGCCGCATCGACGATCATCACGATCCCGGTCATGATCTTCTTCGTCATCGTCCAGCGTCGCTTGTCGAGCGGCCTCGTGGCCGGCGCGGTGAAGGGGTGACCGCCGCGGACGATCCCACCATCAGGTCTCAGGTGGGCGGAGTGCTCTGGCCCGGCTTCCTCGGCCGGAGCATTCCGGACTGGCTTCGCCGCGAGCTCGACGCGGGCCTCGCGGGGGCGGTGCTCTTCGCGCACAACCTGCACCCGGCGGGCGGCGGGCTCGCCGCCGAGTTCGCCGAGTACTCGGCGCAGACCCGGCCGCTCCTCGTCGGCATCGACGAGGAGGGCGGCAACGTCACCCGCGTCGACGCGGCGCTCGGCTCGACCCTGCCGGGCGCGGCGCAGCTCGGCTTCGTCGACGACCTCGCGGCGACCGAGGCGGTCGGCGAGCACCTCGCCGACCGGTCGCGCGCCGTCGGGGCGAACGTGGTGCTCGGGCCGGTCGCCGACGTCAACACCGATCCGCGCAACCCGGTCATCGGCGTGCGCTCCTTCGGAGCCGATCCCGAGCTCGTCTCGCGTCACGCCGTCGCGCAGCTCCGCGGCATCCAGCGCGCCGGCGCGGCCGCGTGCGTGAAGCACTTCCCGGGGCACGGCGACACCCACCTCGACTCGCACCACGCGATGCCCGAGCTCACCATCTCGCTCGACGAGCTCGAGCGCATGCACCTGCCGCCGTTCCGCGCGGCGATCGCGGCGGGGGTCGCGGCCGTCATGACCGCGCACATCATCGTGCCCGAGTGGGGCCCGACGCCGGCGACGCTGAACCCGACCGCGCTCCGGCACCTCAGGGGGCTCGGCTTCGAGGGCGTCATCATCACCGATGCCCTCGACATGGCCGCGGTGCGCGAGTCGGTCGGCGCGGGGCCGGGCGCCGTGCAGGCGCTCCGCGCGGGCGCCGACCTGCTCTGCATCTCGAACCCGACGAACCCCGGGGCGGCGGCCGCCGCCGACCAGGACGTGCGCGACTTCCGCGAGGTGCAGCAGGCGATCTTCGACGCGATCGACGACGGCACGCTCGAGGTCGCGACGCTCGAGCGCGCCGCCGACCGCGTGCGCGAGCTCGCGGCCTCGCTCGCCGAGCCGTCGCCCGACGAGCGGATGCCGCTCGACGTGCACCGGGTCGCCCGCGAGGCGATCACCGTGGATGCCGAGATCCCGGCGCTGCCCGCGGGGCGTACGGTGCTCGACGTGCGCGGGCGCTCGACGCTCGCCGTCGACAGCGACGCCGACTACGTCGAGCGGGCGCTCGCCGCCGGCGGCGAGGTGCTGCGCGGCGACGCGGCGGTGCCCGGCGCCGGTTCGCTCGTCGTGATCGTCGACGCCGTCGGCGCACCGGGCCCGCAGCGCGACCGCGTCGCGGGCATCGCGGCGATCCGTCCCGACGCCGTCGTGGTCGACACCGGCATGCCGGGCGAGCCCCTGCCGCTGCCGACGCTGCACACGCGTGCGGCGAGCCGCCTCGCAGCCGAGGTCGCGAGCGAGCTCCTCGAGTCGGGGGCCCGCGCGTGATCGTGCTCTCGCTGCAATCGGGCACCTCGGCCGACGGCATCGACGTCGCCGTGGTCGAGATCGAGACCGTCGCCGGGTCGACCTCGAGCGGGACCGGCACGGGCGCGCCGTCGCTGCGGCTCACCCCGCTGCATCACGACACCGTCGACTGGGAGCCCGCGCTTCGTGCGCGCATCCTCTCGGTCGCGGCCGGCGAGGCGCTCGACGCGGGCGCCTGGACCCGGCTCACCACCGAGCTCGGCCGGGCCTTCGCCGAGGCGGCGGCCCGGGGCATCCGGGAGGCGGGCGCGACGCCCGAGCTCATCGTCTCGCACGGCCAGACCGTGCACCACTGGGTCGAGGACGGGCACGCCCGTGGCACCCTGCAGCTCGGGGAGCCCGCGTGGATCGCCGAGCGCACGGGCGTGCCCGTCCTCTCGGACGTGCGCATGGCCGACATCGCCGCCGGCGGCGAGGGCGCACCGCTCATGGCCTTCTTCGACCGGCTCTGGCTGGGCGGCGAGGCCCGCACGTCCGGGCGCGCGATCGCGACCGTGAACCTCGGCGGCATCGCCAACGTGCAGCTCGTGACGGCCGACGGTTCGGTCGTCGCGTTCGACACCGGCCCCGGCAACTGCCTCATCGACGCCGTCGTCGACCGCTCCTCGGCGGGCGCGCAGGCCTACGACGAGGGCGGGCGGCTCGCCGCGGCCGGGCGCGTGCACGAGGGGCTCCTCGCGACGCTGCTCGCGCACCCGTACTTCGCCGCGCCCGCGCCGAAGTCGACCGGGCGCGAGACCTTCGACCTCGGGGTCGTCGACGCCGCGGTCGCGGCGACGTTCGATGACCGAGGGTGGTCCGACGCCGCCGACGCGCTGCCCGTCGCCGACCTCGTCGCGACGCTCACCGAGCTGACCGCGCGCAGCGTCGTCGACGCGCTCGCCGAGGCGGAGCCCGCCGCGCTCATCTGCTCGGGCGGCGGCGCCCTGAACCCCGTGCTGCTCGCCCGCATCGCCGAGCACGCGACCGCCCGCGGCATCGCCGTCGAGTCGAGCGCCGCCCGCGGCCTCGACCCGGCGTTCAAGGAGTCGCTCATGTTCGCGCTCCTCGGGTACTTCAGCCTGCACGGCCTGCCGGTCGAGCTCGGCGCCGAGCCGGCGGGCGCCCGCGTGCTCGGGCGTTTCTCGCCCGGCCCGGCGCCGCTCGAACTGCCCGCGCCGCTCGACGGCGTGGCATCCGTCGCCATCGAACACCGCACCATCGAACACCGCACCATCGAACACCGCACCGACGAACACCGCACCAACGGGGGAGCAACACCATGAGCGGTCACGCACCGCAGCAGTCGGCCGAGCATCACGCGCTGCGCGAACTGCTCGGCGAACTCTCGACCGAGCAGGTCAACGACGCCCACGCCGGCTTCGACCTGCTCTCGACCGAGGCGCAGATCGCCGCCATGCAGGACGAGAGCGCCCAGGCCGTCGCCGCCGTCACCGAGGCCACCCCGCAGATCGCCGCCGCCGTCGACGCCATCGTCGCGCGCCTCCGCGGCGGCGGGCGCCTCGTCTACGCCGGGGCCGGCACCGCCGGGCGCATGGGCGTGCTCGACGCGAGCGAGATCCCGCCGACCTTCGGCACCGACCCGGCGCTCGTCGTCGGCCTGATCGCGGGCGGCGACGGCGCGCTGCGGTCGGCGGTCGAGAACGCCGAGGACGACCGGGCGCTCGGCGCCGCCGACCTCGAGTCGATCGGGCTGGGGGCCGCCGACGCGTTCATCGGCATCTCCGCGTCGGGGCGCACCCCGTACGTGCTCGGCGCCATCGAGTACGCGAAGCGCGTCGGCGCGCTGAGCATCGGCTTCGCGTGCAACGAGGGCTCGGCGATCGGCGCGGCCGCCGACCTCGCGATCGAGACCGTCGTGGGCCCCGAGATCGTCGCCGGATCCACCCGCCTGAAGGGCGGCACCGCGCAGAAGCTGGTGCTCAACGCGATCTCCACGATCGCGATGGTGCGGCTCGGCAAGGTGCACGGCAACCTCATGGTCGACGTGCAGGCCACGAACGCGAAGCTCCGCGCGCGGGCCGAGCGCATCGTCATGCAGGCGACCGGGGTGGACGCCGCCACGGCCTCCGCCGCCCTCGCCGCGGTCGACGGGCACGTGAAGGCCGCGATCCTCGTGACCATGACTGGGGTGGATCCCCAACTCGCGCTGGCGCGCCTCGCCGCCGAAGATGGAGTGCTGCGCGATGCTCTCTCCAGCGTGCGCGACACGACCGGCGACTAGGGCGGCCGCGATCACGAGGAGAAGGAACGGAAGGCAGGAGATGTCGGCGAACGTGCTCTCGACCGTGCGTGAGGCGCTCCCGCGCCTGAGTTCGTCCGAGGCGCGCGTCGCCGAGGCGATCATCGCCGACCCCACGCTCGTGGTCGACCTCACGATCACCGACCTCGCCCGCGTCTGCGGCACCTCGCTGTCGACGGTCGCCCGGTTCTGCCAGACGCTCGGGTACACGGGCTACCGCGAGTTCCGGATGGAGGTGGCGAGCGCCGTGAGCCGCGAGGCCGCGGAGCGCGACCGCTTCGGCATCGCGAACGCCGACATCGACCCCGACGACACCGCGGCCGACGTGATCGCGAAGATCGCCTTCCACGAGGTGCTCGCGATCGAGCAGACGGTCGGCGGCCTCGACACGACGGTGCTCGACGGCGTCGTCGACGCCATCGTGGGCGGCGCGCACGTCGACATCTACGGATTCGGTTCGAGCGGGCTCACCGCCCAGGACCTGCAGCAGAAGCTCTCGCGCATCGGCATCTCGGCGTTCTGCTCGGTCGACGTGCACCTCGCGCTCGTCTCGGCGGCGCTGCGCAAGCCGGGGGATGTCGCGATCGGCATCTCGCACTCGGGCCTCACCGCCGAGACGAACCACGCGCTCGAGGTCGCCCGCGAGGGCGGGGCGACGACGGTGGCCGTCACCAACTCGCCCGAGTCGCCCGTCGCCGAGCTCGCCGAGTTCGTGCTGATGACCCACGCCCGCGAGTCGAGCTACCGGGTCGGGGCGATGTCGAGCCGCATCGCGCAGCTCGCCGTCATCGACTTCCTGTTCGTCAGGGTCGCGCAGCGGCTGGGCGACGCCGTCGCATCGCCGTTGCAGCGCACCTTCGAGGTCACCGCGACGCATCGGGTCGAGACGAGGCGACGCTCGGTGTGAGCCGGGTCGTCGGCGTCGAGCGCCTCAGTCGTCGGCGTCGAGCGCCTCAGTCCTCGGCCGTGAAGGTCGCCTCGTAGAGCTCCCGCAGCGCGGGCATCCCGCCCGAGGAGAACGCCCCGCGTTGCCGGGCGCCGCCGGTGCCCTCCTCGAGCAGGCGCTGGAAGCCGGTCGCCACGAGGGCGGCGTCGCCGCTCGCCTCGAGCGCGGGGGCGAGCAGCTCCCGGGTGCGGTCGAGCACCTCGGGGGCGGGGCGGAGCTCGCCGAGCACCGGATCGAGCACGAGCGAGTCGAGCCCGCTGTGCGCGGCGTGCAGCAGTGCTGCGTTCAGGAGCTCGGGGCCCGGCGCGGCCTCGTCGCTCGGCATGACCGCGTCGGCGGCGCCGAGCGAGACGTCGACGACGCTCTCGACGAGTGCGCGGCACAGGGCCGCGAGCAGCACGGCCGACCAGGCCTCGAGCTGGGCGTCGGCCACCCGCACCTCGACGGTCGGCACGTGCACCGAGAGCCGGGCGTTCCACATGATGATCGCGCGGTCCTTCATGCCGCCGACCCCGACGAGCCGCTCGAGCCGCCGGTCGTAGTCGGCTCCGTCGCGGAACTCGGGCGGGCACCCCGTCGTCGTCCAACGACGCTGCCCGACGTTCCGCCAGCTCTCGTAGCCGGTGTCGTGACCGCGCCAGATCGGCGAGTTGCCGGTGAGCGCCGACATCAGGGGCAGCCAGTTGCGCACGACGTTCAGCGCGCGCACGCCCTGGTCGCGGTCCTCGATCCCGGCGTGCACGTGCAGGCCCTGGATCTGGTGGTCGGCGATCACGCCCTGCATGTCGTCGACGATGCGCTGGTACCGGGGCGTGTCGGTGATCGTCGGGAACGGCAGCGCGTCGGGCGGGCAGCCGACGCTCGCGGCGACCACGCCGAGCTGCTCCGCCTCGGCGGCGACCTCGCGGCGGAATCCGACGAGGGCCGCCTGCGCCTCCGCCATGCTCGTGAAGACGGCCGAGGCGTGCTCGACCTGTGCGGCGAGGAACTCGCGGTGGGCGAGGGGCCGCCAGCGCGGATCGGCGGCGAGACGCGCGAAGGCGCGGTCGGCCACGTCGGCCGGGCGCAGCGTCTCGCGGTCGAGGAAGACGAACTCCTCCTCGATGCCGAAGGTGGTCATCGAGATCCCCCTCTCGCTGCTCACACTCTCAGCCCGCCGGTCGCCGTTCGTCAAGGGCTTGTCGCGGCGCCGGCGCCCCGGGTCGAGGGATCCTCAGAGAATCAGCAGCATCGCGACGCTCGACGCGAGCGCCACGACGATCGAGCCTGCGACGAGGGCGACCGCGACGATGATCACCACGCGCCCGCGGGGGAGTCGGTCGCCCGAGTGCACCGGCCGGGTCGCGAACGGCGATGCGGATGCCGCGGCGCCGCCGAGCGGCGTCGGCACCGTCGTGTGCTCGGGCACGAGGCGCATGGTCTGCATGAGGGGCTGGTCGAGCTCGTCGGCACCGTCGTGCGCGGCGAACGCGAAGACCGGCGAGGGGGCGAACGCCGGCGCGGGCGGAAGGGCGGGCGCGGGTGCCTGCGCGGTGACGAGGGGGTGCGCCGGCGCCGGGACCGGCGCGGCCGCCTTCTGCGCCGTGTGCGGAGTCCAGCCGCGGCCGTCCCAGTAGCGCAGCCACGTGGCATCCGCCTCGTCGTCGTACCAGCCGGCCGAGCGCTCAGCCATTCGCGGCCGCGGCGTCGGGGATGGTCATCCGCCCACTGTACGGCCGCGCGTCAGGCGGCGCGATCGGCAGGACTCCCCATGGCGGCGAACACGGGTTCGTGGTCGTGCGACGCGGCCTCGGCGTCGTCGCCGAACAGGTCGTCGTGGCCGAGCGCGGCCACCGGAGGGATGACCGCGGCGGCGACCGCCCCGGCCCGGCGCACCATGCGCGCGGCCATGACGAGGACCACGCCGAGCACGGTGCCGGCCGTGTTCATGACGAGATCGCGGGGGTCGGAGATGCGATCGGGCTCGGGCACCTGGATGAGCTCGATCACGGTCGTGAAGGCGAAGCCGGCGACGAACGCGAGCGGCCAGGCCCGCCGGGGGAGCAGGAGCGCCGCGAGCACCCCGACGGGGATGAACAGCGCGACGTTGAACGCGATCTCGGCGAGGTAGCCGGTCGTCCACGTCACCGGGGCCGTCCACGCGTCGGGGTTCAGGATGCCGCCCTCGAGCTGGTTGCCGGCCGTGCGCCACGGTGCAGGACCGACGGTCACCCACAGCACGAGCGCCGCATACGCGGCAGCGACGAGACCGAGGGGGCGGCGATCCATGGGCCGATTCTCCTCCTTCGAGGCTTGGAACGGGCTGGATTCCCGCAGGGAGTCCGATTCGAACGTCACAATCCGGTCGCGACCGGTGTGCTGCGGCGCAGAAGTCGATAAGGTATCTTCACTGATTCCTCCATCAAGCGGGCGCCTGCCCGCGCCTCCATTCGATTGCCCGGAGGCGGACCGATCCGCGTGGCATGACCCGATACGAGACGGCGGATGCCTGCTTGGCCCTCCGCCCCTCGCCCCCGCTCCGTCTGGCAACCTGCCGTGCGGGGCAGCGGTCGACCGTCGATCGCATCGGGCTTGCAGCAGCGGCCCATAAGGACAGAAGGACAGCAGTATGGCAACCGGAACCGTCAAGTGGTTCAACGCCGAAAAGGGCTTCGGCTTCATCGCCCCCGACGACGGCTCGGCCGACGTCTTCGCGCACTTCAGCGCGATCTCGGGCAGCGGCTACCGCTCGCTCGAAGAGGGCCAGAAGGTCGAGTTCGACGTGGCGCAGGGCCCGAAGGGCCTGCAGGCGGAGAACATCCGCGGCCTCTAAGGTCGGCAGTCGAACGCCGTCGCAGCCTCGTGCTGCGGCGGCGTTCGTCGTATCCGGCGGACTTCACAGATTGGTTCCCTAGAGTCGGAGCCGTCGAACCGCGACGACTCGCGCGCAGTGCGCGAGCGCCGAACAGTCCGATCGGTCCCGGTCGGCCCCGAAGGAGGAGCCCCCATGCAGTGCCCCAGTGACGGAAGCGTGCTCGTCATGAGCGAACGCAGCGGCATCGAGATCGACTACTGCCCGACGTGTCGCGGCGTGTGGCTCGACCGCGGCGAGCTCGACAAGATCGTCGAGCGGGCCGGCCGCGAGTTCGGCGGTGCACAGGCCGCCCCGGCCGCCCCGGCCGCGCCGCAGGCGCCGCCCGCGCCCCCGCAGCAGCCGGCCTACGGCCAGCAGGCCTACCAGCAGCCCTACGACAACCGCGGCTACGACAACCGGGGGTACGACAACCGCGGGTACGACCAGGGCTACGGCCGCAAGAAGAAGAAGGAGAGCTGGCTCTCCGAGCTCTTCGACTGAGCGTGCGAACACGAATGCCGCGCCGGCCGCCCGAGGGCGACCGGCGCGGCATTCGTCGTCGGTGCGGCCCGATCAGGCCGCATTGAACTCGTCGGGGTGCGGGCCGGTGCGGCCGTCGCGCTCGAGCGCGTCGATCGCCGCCAGCTCGTCGGCCGAGAGCTCGAAGCCGAAGACGTCGAAGTTCTCGGCGATCCGGGAGGGCGTCACCGACTTCGGGATCACAACACGGCCCTGCTGCAGGTGCCAGCGCAGCACGACCTGCGCCGGGGTCGCGCCGTGGGCGGCCGCGATCGAGGTGACGGATGCCTCGCCGAGCACGGCGCCCTGCGCGAGCGGGCTCCACGCCTCGGTGACGATGCCGTGGCGGGCGTTCGCCGCGGCGGTCGCGCGGTTCTGCAGCGCGGGGTGGAGCTCGACCTGGTTCACCGCCGGGACCACGTCGGTCTCGGCGATCAGGCGCTCGAGGTGGGCGGGCTCGAAGTTCGAGACGCCGATCGCCCGAACGCGGCCGTCGGCGAGCAGGCGCTCGAGCGCTCGCCAGGTGTCGACGTAGCGCCCGCGCTCGGGCGTCGGCCAGTGGATGAGGTAGAGGTCGAGCCGGTCGAGCCCGAGCTTGCCGAGGCTCGCGTCGAACGCGCGCAGGGTCGTGTCGAAGCCTTGATCGGAGTTCCAGACCTTCGACGTGACGAACAGCTCGTCGCGGTCGAGGCCCGATTCGGCGAGGGCGCGGCCGACACCCGCCTCGTTGCCGTAGATCGCGGCGGTGTCGATGCTGCGGTAGCCCGCGTCGAGCGCCGCGGCGACCGCGGCGGTCGTCTCGGGGTCGGGCACCTGGAAGACGCCGAAGCCGAGCTGCGGCATCTGCACGCCGTTGTTGAGGGTGACGGCGGGCACGGTGGTGGTCGAGGTCATGGAGTCGCTTTCGTGGTCGGTGATCGTGCGGGGGTCGGGGGAGGTCGGGCTCATGCGGCGGGCACGGGGGTCGGGGAGGTCGCGGGGAGCGTCGGCGCCGAGGCATCCGCAGCCTGGGAGCGTCGTGCCGACGCGGCGGCGACGCCCATGACGACGAGGGCGGCGAGCGTGATCGCGGCACCGACCCAGATGGGCGAGGTGAAGCCGAGGCCGGCGGCGATCGTGAGCCCGCCCGCCCAGGCGCCGAGGGCGTTGCCGAGGTTGAAGGCCGCGATGTTGGCGCCGGAGGCGAGCGTCGGCGCATCCGAGGCGTAGCGCATGATGCGGCTCTGCAGGCCGGGCACGGTGCCGAAGCCGAAGGCGCCCATGAGCACGAGCAGCACGATCGTGGCGACCGGGCTGAACGCGAGCCAGGCGAAGAGGGCGAGCACGACGACGAGCGCGCCGATGAAGGCGAGCAGGGTGCCGTCGATCGAGCGGTCGGCGAGTCGCCCGCCGGCCCAGTTGCCGACGACGAGGCCGGCGCCGAAGAGCACGAGCAGCCACGGCACGGCACCTGCCGCGAAGCCGCTGACCTCGGTCAGGGTGTACGCGATGTAGGTGAAGGCGCCGAACATGCCGCCGAAGCCGAGCACGGTGACCGTCAGCGAGAGCCAGACCTGGCCCGAGCGGAAGGCGCCGAGCTCGCGGCGGAGGCTCGGGGCGGCGGCGTCGCCTGCCGATCGGGCGGGCTTCGGCACGAGCACCGCGATGCCGATGAGGGCGAGGACGCCGATGACCGAGATCGCCCAGAAGGTCGCGCGCCAGCCGTACTGCTGGCCGATGAAGGTGCCGAAGGGCACGCCGAGCACGTTCGCGGCGGTGAGGCCGGTGAACATGATCGCGATCGCGCCGGCGGCCTTCTCGGGGGCGACGAGGCTCGCGGCCACGACCGAGCCGATGCCGAAGAAGGCGCCGTGGCAGAGCGCGGCGATGATGCGGCCGCTCATCATGAGCTCGTAGCTCGGGGCCATCGCCGAGACCGCGTTGCCCGCGATGAAGAGGACGAGCAGGCCCATGAGCACGGGCTTGCGGGGGAGGCGGGTGGTCGCGGCGGTGAGGCCGAGCGCGCCCACGACGACCGCGAGCGCGTAGCCCGAGATGAACCAGCCGGCTGCGGCTTCGCTCACGCCGAAGTCGGCGGCCACCTCGGGCAGCAGGCCCATGATGACGAACTCGGTGAGCCCGATGCCGAAGCCGCCGATGGCGAGTGCGATGAGGCCGAGTGGCATTGCGCGTTCTCCTGATACAGTGGAAGACAATTAGTTGCAAACGCGTTCTATTGCGTGAGCGACGTTAATACTTGCACACGCAAATACAAAGCGCAAGCAACTATATTCCGGAGGAGGGCAGCATGGGCATCGCCGACGACGCCGTCGAGGTGCGCGCACAGGGCTGGCGCACGCTCGCCGCGCTGCACGGGCTCATCGAATCCGAGCTCGAACGCGCACTCGGGGCATCCGCCGATCTCTCGGTCGTCGAGTACACCGTGCTCGACGCGCTCAACCGGCAGGACGGCTGGCACATGCGCATGCAGCAGCTCGCCCGCGCGACGGCGCTCAGCCCGAGCGCGACGACGCGCCTCGTCAATCGCCTCGAGGACCGCGGCCTCCTCACGCGGATCCTCTGCGCCGATGACCGACGTGGCATCTACACCGAGCTCACGCCGGCCGGCCGGGCGCTCTACGAGGAGGCCCGCCCCACCCACGACGCGACCCTCGAGCGCGTGCTCGCCGAGGCGGCCGGGCAGCCCGAGCTGGCGCCGGTGGTCGACGCCCTGCACGCCGCGGTGCCCGTCGCGGGCTGACGCCGGCGCTCGGTTCCGGCGCCTCGCGCCGGCGTTCGGCTCCGGCGTTTCGCGCCGGACGTCTCGCTCCGGCTCTCGCCACGTCTTCGGCGATCGCCGCTGATTCGGGCGGACTCACGGGTTCGCGTCCGAATCGGTGGTGATCGCCGAAGCAGCGCGCCCGGGGGATGCCCGGGCGCGCTGCTTCCGCGGAGTCGGCGGGTGCGGGCTCAGCCCTGCCCGGGACCCCCGATGTTCACGAGCCAGGTCACGCCGTGGCCGTCGGTGCACATGCCGAACGCATCGCCCCAGGGTGCGACCTCGAGCGGCACGATCTCCGAGCCCGAGGCCAGCAGCTTCTCCCAGTAGCCGCGCAGCGTCGCGTCGTCCTCGTAGCCGCCCGAGAGCGACACCGAGATGTTGCTCGCCCCGGGCTGCGGCGGCATGTGGCTCGGGGTGTCGGCGGCCATGAGCACGATGCCCCCCTCGCCCTCGAGCTGGCCGTGCATGACCTTGTCGGCGTCGGCGGGGTCGTCGGCCTGACCGAACTCGGCGAAGGTGCTGACGGTGAGCTCGCCGCCGAAGACCGAGTGGTAGAACTCGAGTGCCTCGCGCGCGGTGTCCTGGAAGTTGATGTAGGGGTTGAGCCGTGCCATGGTGCGTTCCCTTCGACTGGGTGAGCGATCAGTGCCGATGATTCTCGTCCCGTCGCCGCGCCGCAAGCCCCGATTCGCGTCGCCCCCGGGTGCCTCGTTCTGTCGAACGGGTGACCCTGCATGCTCCGCGGTGCGAGCCGCGCCGGGATCCGCTCCGCGACCGGAGGCTTCGTGCGCCGCTTCGCGGTGTCGTTCAGAAGGGTCTTGACCGCGGCATCCGATCGTCGTATCTTGTAATCAATCAAATGGTTGATCAATGAATCGGTTGAGGAGGCATGATGATCGTGGACCCGAGCTCGGACGACCGGCTCGACCGTGCGTTCATGGCCCTCGCCGATCCGGTGCGCCGGCGCATCATCGCCCGGCTCAGCCGGGGGCCGGCGACCGTCAACGAGCTCGCCGACCCGTTCGAGATCAGCAAGCAGGCCGTCTCGAAGCACATCCAGGTGCTCGAGCACGCGGGTCTCGTCACCCGCACTCGCGACGCGCAGCGCCGCCCGGTGCACCTCGACCCGGCGGCGCTCGAAGCCCTCACCGCGTGGATCGACCGTTACCGGCTGATCCACGAGCAGCAGTTCCGCTCGCTGGACGCGCTGCTCGCCGATGACCGCGGCACGAACGCCGCGGCATCCACCGCCGACCGGGTCGGCGACCCTCTCGAGCGCGGCCGGCCGGCCGCGCCCCAGACGAAAGAGACAGAGCAATGACGAACCCCGTCACCATCACCGCCCCCGAGGGGCTGCCCTTCATCGACACCGAGCGCGAGTTCGACGCCCCCGTCGAGGCGGTGTTCAACGCGCACCGCGACCCTGCCCTCGTCAGGCAGTGGCTCGGGCCGAACGGCTACGAGATGAACATCGAGCGGTGGGACTTCGTGTCGCAGGGCGGCTACCGCTACGTGCACACCGACACCGACGGCGCCGACTGGGCGTTCAACGGCACCTTCCACTCGGTGCGCGAGAACGAGCTCGCGATCCAGACCTTCGAGTTCGAGGGCTACCCCGACGTCGTCGCGATCGAGTCGATGACCTTCGAGGACCTCGGCGGTGGTCGCACGAAGCTCCGCATCCACTCGGTCTATCCGACCGTCGAGGCCCGCGACGGCATGGTCGCGAGCGGCATGGAGACCGGGCTCACCGAAGGCTACGCGCGCCTCGACGCGCTCGTCGCCTGAGGCCCGGCCTGAAGGGAGCAGATCATGGACTGGACGCTCGAAGTCGTCATCGTGCCCGTGTCCGACATCGACCGGTCGATCGAGTTCTACCGCGACCGCGTCGGCTTCGAGCTCGACCACCACACGGTCACCGAGCACGCGGAGTTCGCGCAGTTGACCCCGCGCGGGTCGGGCTGCTCGATCGTCATCGGCTCGCTGCCCTCGCAGAAGGAGATGGCGCCCGGCTCGCTCAAGGGCGTGCAGCTCGTCGTCGCCGACGCCGAGGCGGCCCGTGCCGAACTCCTCGAGCGAGGGGTCGATGCGGGGCCGATCCAGGTGATCGACCCGCGCGATGGCGGCACCTTCTTCGGCTTCGCCGACCCCGACGGCAACACGTGGGCGGTGCAGCAGATCAAGGCGAGGGCCGAGCACCCGCTCATCCCGGTCGAGGCGCGTCAGCGCTTCGGCGCCGAGCAGGAGGCCTGAGCCGGGCCCGCCGCGCCGGCGCCGGGTGCGGCGGCGCCGAGCGCGGCGCCACAGCCTCGGAGATCGCCACGACTTCGGACGGATTCGCGAGGATCGCCCGATCGAGTGCCGATCTCCGAGGCTGTGGCGTGCCGAGGGCGGAGAGCCGACGCGGGTTGCGGCGCGGGTTGCGGCGCAGGCGCGGGTTGCGGCGCAGGCGCGCGCTGCGGCGCGGGCGTGGGTTGCGGCCCAGGTGCGGCGCCCGGGACGGGCCCGCTCAGCCGCGGGCGACCGGCTGCCGCAGGATCGTGCGGAGCTTCTCGGGCGCCGAGCGACGCGGATCGCCGAAGTACACCTCGTGATGCCGTCCGTTGAAGCGCAGGCCCTCGGCGGGCATGAACTCGTCGTGCAGGCGGGCGAGCGTCGGGCCCTCGTCGTCGTAGGAGCCGCGGTGCAGCGTCTGCACGCAGAGCCCCTCGTCGATGGTCTCGAACCGCAGCCGCTCGACGGCCGGCGCCTTCGCGAGTGCCGTGGCGACGGCGGCCTCCTGCAGCTCGGGCGTCAGCCAGTCGGGCTGCCAGATCATCATCGTCCAGCTCCACGCCGACTTCTCGCGGGTCACGAACGTCGTGGGGTCGGCCGCGCTCCACAGGCCCTCGAGCGGGCCGACCACGTAGTCGCGATCGAGCTCGCGCTTGCTGCGGAACTTCGCCGCGTACGAGACGGCGTAGAGCGCCTCGACGGCGGCGACGTACTCGGGCACCGTGTTCGGGTCGCCCCGGCCGTCGACCGTCGCGTAGCGCAGCGGCGGCACCTCGACGAGGTCGAAGCGACCGTGCGCGGCGGTGTAGCTCGGGATCTCACGTTTCGGGTCGAACTTCGTCGTCGCCATCACCCCATTCTTCCCACCGCCGCCGACACCCACCGCCGCCGACACCCACCGCCGCCGACACCCGCCGCCGCTGACACCGCCGCCGGCATCCCCGGGGCCGCGGGTCAGGCGTCGACCGCGGCCGTCGGCGAGGTCGGGGTCGCCGACTCCGCCGCGGTCGCAGCGGGCCGGCGCCGTGCCTGCCCCGCGACCGCGAGGCTCAGGATGATCACGGCGCCCACCACGAGCAGCGCCGAGCGGGCGCCCACCTCGTCGGCGAGCAGCCCGAAGAGCGGGGGAGCCGCGAGCGACGAGATCGTCGAGAACGAGGTCACGACCGAGACCCGCTGGCCGGCCCGGGCGGGGTCGTCGGAGGCCGCCGAGATCGCGATCGGGTTGCCGAGCGCCGTGCCGCAGCCCCAGAGCACGAGGCCGACCCACGCCCAGGCGAGATCGGGGCCGAAGACGAACAGCAGGAGGCCCGCGAGCGAGGACAGCCCGGAGGCGCGCAGCACCGCGACGCGCCCGAAGCGGTCGATGAGCCCGGTGCCGACGAAGCGGAACACCGTCATCGCGCCGACGAACGTGCCGTACGCCATCGCGCCGGTCGCCTCCGCGGCGGCGAAGCCGTCGACGACCGCGAGCGAGATCCAAGTGGTCGCCGCGCCCTCGGCGAGCGAGGCCGCGAGCAGCACCACGCCGAGCAGCAGCGTGCGCGGCTCGAGCCACGCGCCGAGCGCCGACCGCACGGCGTCGCGGTTGCGCTGACGGGTCGAGACGGCGTCGATGGAGCCGGTCGCGGTGGTGACGGGCGCACGGGGCGTGAGCCGCGTGGCAGGTGCGACGAGGAGCGCACGCAGCACGGTCACGACGGCCGTGACGACGACGATCTGCAGCGCGACGTGCGCCCCGGCGAACGCGAAGGCCGCCGCGACGAGCGCGCCGAACGCGGCGCCGATCGAGAACGCGGCGTGGAACTGCGGCAGCACCGCCCGGTCGAGCCGCTGTTCGACGGCGGCCGCGTTGATGTTGATCGGCACGTTCACGAGCGCACCGCACACCCCGTTGATCGCCATTCCGGCGATGAAGAAGCCGAGTCCGAGACCGATCAGCCCCGCGGCATCCAGCCCGAAGCCGACGACGTTGCCGACGATGCCGGCGATGAGCACGTTGCGGCTGCCGAAGCGGGCGATGATCGCGCCGACGGTGAGCGCACCGGCGAGCGAGCCGAGGCCGCCGATGATGAGGAGCGAGCCGAGCTGCAGCGAGGAGAGCTCGAGCGCGTCGCGGATCGACGGCATGCGGCTCATCCAGGAGACCTGGATGAGGCCGAACAGGGCGAACTGGGCCATGAGCGCCCAGCGGGCTGAGGTGACGGTCGGCATCCGTCGAACGTAGCAGTAAGGAATCCTTACCCGACGGCGGGATCCGGCCATCGAGGCGGGACATCCTGCCGCCGTGGCAGATTCTCGTGGTCGCCGTTCAGTCGCCGGATCGCGGCGCGAACCGCCAGCCGGTGATCCACTCCGGGTCCTCGCCGTGCTCGTACGCGTACGCCCGCGCCCGCGTGCGCGCGTCCTGCCACTCCGCGACGAGCTCGGCGACCCCGGCTCTCGAGGCGAGCCCCGGCACCCGGCGCACGACGTCGAGCGCGAGCCGGTACCGGTCGAGGTCGTTGAGGTGCAGCATGTCGAACGGCGTCGTCGTCGTGCCTCGCTCGGCGAAGCCGCGCACGTGCAGGTCCGCGTGGTTCGTGCGCCGGTACGCGAGCTGGTGGATGAGCGACGGGTATCCGTGGAACGCGAAGATCACGGGCGCCGAGCTCGTGAAGATCGCGTCGAACGCTTCGTCGGTCAGGCCGTGCGGGTGCCGCGAGAGATCCTGCAGTCGCATGAGGTCGACGACGTTCACGAGCCGCACGCGCAGCTCGGGGAGGCGCTCGCGCAGCAGCTGCGCCGCTGCGATCGCCTCCACGGTGGGCACGTCGCCCGCGCAGGCGATGACGACGTCGGGCACGGATGCCGCGGGGTCGCCCGCGTCGAACCCGGGCTCGTTGCCCGCCCACGGCCAGACCCCGAGCCCGGCCTCGACGTGCGCGTCGGCCTCGTCGGGAGAGAGCCACTGCTGCTGCGGCTGCTTGCCGGCGACGATCACGTTGACGCGGTTGCGGGTGCCGAAGGCGTGGCGCATCGTCGCGAGCAGGGTGTTCGCGTCGGGCGGCAGCGCCACCCGCACGATCTCGGCCTGCTTGTTGACGACGACGTTCAGGAACCCCGGGTCCTGGTGCGAGAAGCCGTTGTGGTCCTGGCGCCACACGTGCGACGAGAGGAGGTAGGTGAGGCTCGCGACGTCCTCCCGCCACGGCACCTCGCGGGCCGACTCGAGCCACTTCGCGTGCTGGTTGAACATCGAGTCGACGATGTGGATGAACGCCTCGTAGCTCGTGATGAGCCCGTGGCGCCCGGTGAGCAGGTAGCCCTCGAGCAGGCCCTGCATCAGGTGCTCGCTGAGCGCCTCGATCACGCGGCCGCGCCGGGCGAGGTGCTCGTCGAGCGGGTGCAGCGCCTCGGCCCACACCCGGTCGGTGACCTCGAAGACCGCGCCGAGCCGGTTCGACAGCACCTCGTCGGGCCCGAACAGCCGGAAGGTCTCGGGGTTCTCGCGCATGACGTCGGCGAGCCAGGCGCCGAGCACCCGGGTGGCCTCGCCGGCGAGGCCGCGCGCATCGGACGCGACGTCGAGCGCGTGCGGCCGGGTCGGCGGGAGCTCGATCGGGCGCACGATGCCCGCGTTGGCGTGCGGGCTCGCACTCATCCGCAGCCCGCCCGACGGCCGCAGCGCGTCGAGCCCGGCCGCCGGACGGCCCGTCTCGTCGAACAGCTCCTCGGGGCGGTAGGAGCGCAGCCAGTCGTCGAGCATCGCGAGGTGCTCGGGGTTCTCGCGCACCTCGGCGAGCGGCACCTGGTGGGCGTGGAAGGTGCCCTCGACCTGCACGCCGTCGACGACGCCCGGACCCGTCCAGCCCTTCGGGGTGCGCAGCACGATCGCGGGCCACCTGGCCGCGCGCGACGCGAAGGCTCCCGCCGCGGCCTCCGCCCTGATCGCCGCGATGCGGTCGTACGCGACGTCGACCGCGTCGGCCATGCGCGCGTGCACCGCCATCGGGTCCTCGCCGTCGAAGCCGCCCGTGACGAGCAGCGGCTCGTAGCCGTTGCCCCGGAGGAAGTCGACGAGCTCCGGCTCGGGGATGCGCGCGAGCAGGGTCGGGTTCGCGATCTTGTAGCCGTTGAGGTGCAGGATCGGCAGCACCGCGCCGTCGGTCGCCGGGTCGAGGAAGGCGTGGCCCCGCCAGCTCGCGGCGAGCGGCCCGGTCTCGGCCTCGCCGTCGCCGATCACGCACGCGACGACGAGCCCGGGGTTGTCGAGCGCCGCGCCGTAGGCGTGCATCAGCGAGTAGCCGAGCTCGCCGCCCTCGTTGATCGAGCCCGGCGTCTCAGGTGCAGCATGCGAGGGGATGCCGCCCGGGAACGAGAACTGCCGGAACAGCCGCGCCATGCCCTCGCGATCGGCCGTGACCCGCGGGAACAGCTCGGAGTAGGTGCCGTCGAGCCAGGTGTTCGCGACCATCGCCGGCCCGCCGTGGCCCGGGCCGCAGACGTACAGCGTCGGGGTGCCGCGCTCGACGATCGCGCGGTTCAGGTGCGCGTAGACGAGGTTCAGCCCGGGCGAGGTGCCCCAGTGCCCGAGCAGGCGCGGCTTGACGTCGTCGCGGGCGAGCGGCTCGTCGAGCAGCGGGTTGCGCATGAGGTAGATCTGGCCGACGCTCAGGTAGTTGGCGGCCCGCCACCAGCGGTCGACGAGCTCGAGCGGTACGGCGTCGCGAACCTCGCCGGCCTCGCGAACCTCGCGAGAGGATGCCTCGGGCTCGTCGCCCGCTCGCACCGGTCGTCCGTCAGCTCCGGCCATCGTCCCACCCCGTTCGATCGTGCCCGCCACCCCGAGCCTAGGTCGGGCCCGCCGCCCCCGGCCAGCGTCCCGGTCGCCCGGGCGCGCCATCGCGACGCCGCTAGGCTCGATCGCGATGGGATCGGTCTTCACGGGGTTCGCGGTGATCGCGCTCGCCGTGTTCGTGGGATGGATCGCCGGGCGCACCGGCGTCGTGGGGTCCGAGGCGCGCCCGATCCTCGCCAGGCTCACCTTCAACGTGCTCGCCCCGTTCCTGCTGTTCTCGGTGCTCGCGACCGCCGACGTCGGCGCCCTCTTCTCCGTGCTGCTGCCGGTCTCGGCGCTGGCGGCCGTCACGATGATGCTCGTGTTCGGGCTCGTCGCCATGCTCGTCTGGCGGCGCAGCCTCGAGCGCACGGTGATCGGCTCGCTCGCATCGGGCTACGTGAACGGCAACAACTTCGGCATCCCGATCGCGGTCTACATGCTCGGCGACGCGGCGTACTCGGCGCCCATCGTGCTGCTCCAGCTGCTGCTCTTCGCCCCGGTCGCCCTCGCCATCCTCGGCGCCCGGGTCGAGGGGCGCACCTCCGCCCGCCAGATCGTGCGCGGCACCTTCACCAACCCGATCATCGTCGGCTCCCTCGCCGGGGTCGCCGTCGCGGTGTCGGGCCTCGAGCTGCCGCCGATCGTGCTCGAGCCGGTCGAGCTGATCGGCCACGCCGCCGTGCCCCTCATGCTCATCTCGTTCGGGCTCTCGCTCAACGGCCAGCGGATGCTCGCCGCAGGCAGCGGACGCCGCGAGGTGCTGCTGGCGTCGACGCTGAAGCTCGTCGTGATGCCCGCGACCGCGTGGCTGCTCGGGCGCTTCGTGTTCGGGCTCGACGACACCGCGCTCTACGCGGTCACCGTGCTCGCCGCGCTCCCGACGGCGCAGAACGTCTTCAACTACGCGCAGCGCTACGAGACCGCCGAGATCCTCGCGCGCGACACCGTGTTCATCACGACGCTCGGCTGCCTGCCGGTTCTGCTGGGGCTGGCGTTGCTGCTCGGGTGAGGTCGGCGGCGCGCGGCATGATGGGTCGCGAGCCCGAGGAGGCCGCATGCCCTTCCACACCGACGACGGCCATCGCCTCGCCGAGCTCGGGCTCGCGCAGCGCCCGGCCGACGCCGCGAGCTTCGAACTGACCGCGGCGATCGTCTACGTCGACCCCGAGACGGGCCGCAACTACCGGGTGCCGGCCCGCGGCGAGGCATCCGCCGCCCCGACCGACCTCGCCTCGGTGCCGAGCCCGCTCTGGGGGCTCATCGCGAGCTACGGTCGGCAGTCGGCGCCCGCCGTGCTGCACGACGCGCGGTCGCGGGCGGCGGCCGCGCTCGGCGACCGGCGTGCGGCGCTCGAGCAGCGCCGCGTGGACGACCGCGTGTTCCGCACGGCGCTCCGCGAGCAGGGCGTGCCTCGGCTTCGCGCCCGGCTGATGTGGGCGTGGGTGTCGGCCGATCGCGAGCGCGAGTTCGGCGGCGTTCCCGGATGGCTCGTGCTCGGCCAGTCGGTCGTCGGCGCGCTCGTGCTCGTCGCCGGCACGATCGCCGCGTTCTCGAACCCGCTCTGGCTCGTCGCCTGGCCCCTCGTCGGACTCGCCTCGCTCGTGCGCGGCCGGCTCGCGCCGCTCGTCGCGACGCTCACCTTCTCGCTCGCGCTGCTCGGGCCGCTCGTGCTCGTGCAGCTCGCCGCCCTCGTGCCGTTCCGGCTCGTCGAGGCCGCGGTCGAGCTCGTGACCGGCGGGCGGCCGGGCGACGTGTGGCGACCGACCGTGCGCGGCGGAGCCCGCGACGGCCGCGGCGGCGAAGATCAGGGTTAACCCTGATTCTCGGGCGTGCGTGCGCCCCTACGGTTGGAGGAGATCGCCGCCCGTGCACCGCAGGGGGAACTGTCAGCACGGAACCTCGGTGATCCCAGGCCGGCCAGCACCTCGTCCCGAACACGAGGTGCGGCCGGCTTCCCTGTTCCACCGGGCACGATCCCGGTTCGCGCACGATGCCCGAGCGAACGAGAGGATCGGCCATGGCCGAATGGATGACCGCGCCCGTCCGCGCGGAGCGCGTCGCCGGCGAGGGCGAGCACCGGCCGGCCGACCTCTTCCTGGTCGCCGTCGCCGCGATCGGTGCGAAGCGCGCCGAGCACGACTGGCTCGGCGCGCCGCGCGGCCGGCACGAACGCCTCGGCGACGGCCAGCAGTATCTGCGCCGCTTCGACGGGGGAGCCGTCTGCTGGTCGAGCCGCACGGGAGCGCACGAGGTGCACGGGCCGGTCGCCGAGCGCTGGGAGTCGCTGGGCGCCGAGGCCTCGCCGCTGGGCTTCCCGATCACGGACTCCGCAGCGATCGCACGGGCGGACGGCACGACGCGGGCCGGCGGCCACGCCCACTTCGAGGGCGGCTCGCTCTACTGGAGCCCCGAGCACGGCGCCTGCGTGGTGCGCGGCATGGTCCGCGACATCTGGGCCCTCCTGGGCTGGGAGCGCTCTGCGCTCGGCCTGCCCGTCGGCGACACCGAGCTCGACGACGACGGGCTGCTGTCGTGCCGCTTCGAGCACGGCCGCATCGCGTGGACGTCGTCGACGGGCCCGCTCGTCGAGATCTCCGCTGCCGGGGCGGCCGGGAGCCGAGCCGGCGAGATCGGCGCGCCGGCCGCCCCGATCCGGCTCGACCCGGCGACCGAGCGCCGGCTCGCCCGCGTGACGCCGGGATTCGCGCCGCCCGACTGAGCGGCGCGACCGGGGTGCGACCGCGCCCGTGACAGACTCGACGGGTGACTCAGCCCCTCCTCGACCGTGCCCCGCGCCCGTACGACGCCGACGCGATGTACGACGCCTTCGTCGAGTGGGCCGACGACCGCGGCTTCGCGCTCTACCCCGCGCAGGACGAGGCGGTCATCGAGATCGTGTCGGGCGCCAACGTCATCCTCTCGACGCCGACGGGCACCGGCAAGTCGCTCGTCGCGGTCGCCGCCCATGCGACCTGCGTCGCGCGCGGCGGGCGCTCGTACTACACGGCGCCGATCAAGGCGCTCGTGAGCGAGAAGTTCTTCCAGCTCGTCGAGATCTTCGGGGCGGCGAACGTCGGCATGGTGACCGGCGACAGCTCGGTGAACTCCGACGCGCCCATCATCTGCTGCACGGCCGAGATCCTCGCGAACCTCGCCCTGCGGCACGGCGCCGACGCCGAGGTCGACCAGGTCGTGATGGACGAGTTCCACTTCTACGGCGACCCCGACCGCGGCTGGGCCTGGCAGGTGCCGCTCATCACGCTGCCGCGGGTGCAGTTCATCCTGATGTCGGCGACCCTCGGCGACGTCGACGCGATCGCCGACGACCTCTCCCGCCGCACCGGCCGGCCGACCGCGCAGGTCACGGGCGTCGAGCGGCCCGTGCCGCTGCACTACTCGTACGCGAAGACCCCGGTGCAGGAGACCGTCGAGGAGCTCCTCGAGACCCGGCAGGCGCCGATCTACATCGTGCACTTCTCGCAGGCCGCCGCGATGGAGCGGGCCCAGGCGCTGTCGTCGATCCGGGTCGTCACGCGCGAGCAGCGCGACGAGATCGCGGAGGCGATCGGCGGGTTCCGCTTCACGACGGCGTTCGGCAAGACGCTGTCGCGCCTCGTGCGGGCGGGCATCGGCGTGCACCACGCCGGGATGCTGCCGCGCTACCGCCGGCTCGTCGAGACCCTCGCACAGCGCGGGCTCCTGCGGGTGATCTGCGGCACCGACACGCTCGGCGTCGGCATCAACGTGCCGATCCGCTCGGTGCTGATCACGGCCCTCTCGAAGTTCGACGGGCAGCGCATGCGACAGCTCAGCGCGCGCGAGTTCCACCAGATCGCCGGTCGCGCGGGCCGCGCCGGCTACGACACGGCCGGCACCGTCGTCGTGCTCGCACCCGAGCACGAGATCGAGAACGAGACGGCCGTCCGCAAGGCCGGCGACGACCCGAAGAAGCTCAAGAAGGTCGTGCGCAAGAAGGCCCCGGCCGGGTTCGTGACGTGGAGCGAGACGAGCTTCGACCGGCTCATCGTCGCCGTGCCCGAGGCGCTCACGCCGCACCTGAAGCTCACCGCGGCGATGCTCATCAACGTGATCGCACGGGGCGGCGACGTCGTCGGAGACATCCGCGCCCTCGTCTTCGACAACCACGAGGGCCGTGCGCGCCGCTTCGAGCTCGCGCGCAGGGCGCTCGAGATCCTGCGCACCCTCCGCGACGCCGAGGTCGTGGTGATCGCACCGACGGCCGACGCCTCGGCGCATCCCCTCGGCGTCGAGCTGCACCTCACCGTCGACCTCCAGCCGAACTTCGCGCTCAACCAGCCCCTGTCGCCGTTCGCGCTGGCCGCGATCGAGCTGCTCGACCCCCACGCTGCGCCGGGCACCGGCATCGCGACGGGGCACTACGCGCTCGACGTCGTCTCGGTCATCGAGTCGACTCTCGACGACCCGCGGCCGATCCTCTCGCAGCAGCAGTTCAAGGCGCGCGGCGAGGCGGTCGCCGCGATGAAGCAGGACGGCGTCGAGTACGAGCAGCGCATGGAGGCGCTCGAGGAGGTCACCTGGCCGAAGCCGCTCGACGAGCTGCTGCACCAGGCCTTCGAGACCTTCGCGTCGAGCCAGCCGTGGGTGCGCGACTTCGCGCTCTCGCCGAAGTCGGTCGTGCGCGACATGTTCGAGCGCAGCATGTCGTTCGGAGAATACGTCTCCCACTACCAGCTCGCCCGCAGCGAGGGGCTGGTGCTGCGCTACCTCTCCGATGCGTTCCGCGCGGTGCGGCAGACGGTGCCCGACGACGCGAAGGACGAGGAGCTGCTCGACGTCATCGAGTGGCTCGGCGAGCTCGTTCGCCAGGTCGACTCGAGCCTCGTCGACGAGTGGGCCGAGCTCGTCGACCCCTCGGCGCACCTGCCCGAGGACGAGCAGGCGGTCGTGCCCCCCGCTCCGCCCTCGGTGGTCACGAACCGCCGCGCCTTCACGGTGCTCGTGCGCAACGAGCTGTTCCGACGGGTGCAGCTCGCCGCTTTCGAGCGCGACGAGGAGCTCGCCGAGCTCGACCCCGAGGTCGACTGGCCCGGTGCGCTCGACCGCTACTACGACGAGCACGACGAGATCGGCACGGGGCCGGCGGCGCGCTCGCCGCGCCTGGTCGCGATCGACGAGTCGGATGCCTCGAGCGGAATCTGGCGGGTCGAGCAGACGATCGACGACCCCGCGGGCGATCACGACTGGCGCATCCGCGCGGAGGTCGACCTCGAGGCCTCCGCCGAGGAGGGCGCCGCGGTCGTCCGCGTGACCGAGGTCGTGCGGCTCTAGTCGCTCCGGGCCGTCAGGCGACCGCGAGCATGGCCGCCGAGGCGAGCGCGAGCACGAGGCCCGCCCACTGCACCGGGGCGATGCGCTCCTTCAGCACGATCGCCGCGAGCAGGATCGTGCCGGCCGGGTACATCGCGCCGAGCACGGCGGCGACCGCCAGCTCGCCGGCGCGGATGCCGAAGAGGATGAGCGCGTTCGCGGCCGCGTTGACGATCCCGCCCGCCGCGGCGAGGCGGATGCCCCGTGCCCGGTCCCGCGCGGCGAGGGCCGCGTCCGTCGGCTCGTCGGCGCGCGGCATCCCCGACCGCGTCGCCCGCGTGCGGAGGGCGAGGCCGCCGACGACGCCGAACATGATGACCGCGGTGACCGCGCAGTTGACCGCCAGCGGTGCGAGCCCGCTCTCGTCGCCGGTGCGGTCGATGAGGATGAAGAAGGCGCCGATCGCGGTGCCCGAGCCGACGCCCATGACGATGCCGGTGACGCTCGGCCGCACAGCGCCGCGTTCGGGCACGAACCCGACGAGCACGACCGCGACGAGCGCGAGGCCGAGCGCCCACGGCGCGAGCGGGCCGAGCCGGGTGCCGGTCGCGAGCCCCCACAGCATCGGCACGATCGCCGAGACCACTGCGGTCAGCGGCGAGAGGATCGACATCGGCCCGATCGCGAGGCAGGCGTAGAGCAGCCCGATCGCCGCGGCGCCGGCCACGCCCGCGGCGGCGCCCCACCACAGGTCGGCGGCGGTCCACTCCCCGCCCGAGAGCGGGGTCGCGACCGCGAGGCCGACGAAGCCGGCGAGGGCGGCGACCGCGGTGGCGAGCACGGCGCCGATGCGCTTCGCGGCGATCCCGCCGAGGAAGTCCGCCGCTCCGAACACGAGTGCTCCGGTGAGCGAGAGGACGGCGGTGAGCATGGTGCTGTTCAGCGTATCGGCCTCGACCACTGCGCTCGGGCTGCTCATCCGTGCGGTTGCCCCCGCGGGTTCTGCTCATGTGAGCAAGCGCCGTGAATTCCGCGTGAAATCAGGGCGAGCGGGCGGTGTAAAGCCCTTGGCAGGGGCTCGGGGCGGACTTATGCTACGGAACAATCGTCCCGCCGCCGGCGCGCTCGTTTCAGCGCCGAATCCGAGGTGGGGAGTGGTCGTTCGATGAGGAGAGTCATGCAACGTCTCACCAGAAACTGCCTGTCCGCGGTGGCGCTCGCCGCCGCGGGCACGCTCGTCGCCGGGGTCCTCGGCGCCGCGCCCGCGTTCGCCGCGGTCGACGGCTCGGGGGTCGTGATCAACGAGGTCTATGCGCGCGGCGGCAGCGCGAACCAGCCGTTCCAGAACAAGTTCGTCGAGCTCTACAACCCGACGAACGCCGACGTGTCGCTGGCGGGCTGGTCCATCCAGTACCGCTCCGCCACGAGCACCGGCGCCTCGAGCGGCGTCGGCGCGCTGAGCGGCACGATCAAGTCGGGCGGCTACTACCTCATCAGCCTCAACAGCAACGGCGGCACCGGGGCAGCGCTGCCCGCCGCCGATGCGACGTTCTCGATCGCGCCGAGCGGCACGAACGGCTCGCTCTTCCTCGCCAAGACCGCCGGGGCGATCAACCCGGGCACGGGCTCGATCACGGGCAACGCCCAGGTCGCCGACTACGTCGGCTACGGCACCTCCGCCAACTTCGAGACCGCCGCCGCCGCGTACCCGGGCGACAACGCCGTGCCCGGCAGCATCGTGCGCACCGGCTTCAAGGACACCGACGACAACTCGAAGGACTTCAGCTTCGCGTCGACGCCGACGCCCCAGAACTCGGGCAGCCCCGGCGGGCCGGTACTGCCCGTCGCGAAGACGATCGCCCAGGTCCAGGGCACCGACGTCGCCACGAGCCCCCTCGTGGGTCAGGCCGTCATCGTCGAGGGCGTCGTCACGGCAGACCACCGCGTGGGCGGCTACGAGGGCATCTACATCCAGACCCCCGGCCCCGACACCACTCCCAAGGCCTCCGACGGCGTGTTCGTGTACCTGCACGGCGAGAACCCGGCCGTCTCGATCGGCGACAAGGTGCGCGTCACCGGCGTCGTCGAGGAGTTCAACGGCCAGACGCAGGTCAGGCCGGCGACCGCGGCCGACGTCGTGCTCGTGCAGGCCGGCGTCGGCGTGCCCGCGCCGACCAAGCTCCCCGCGACCGCCGTCGGCAACACCGCCCGCGAGGTCTTCGAAGGCATGCTCGTCGTCCCCGACGGCACCTACAAGGTCATCTCGAGCCACAACCTCAACCGCTTCGGCGAGCTGTGGCTGAACGCCGGCGCCACGATGCCGGTGAAGTCGACCGAGACGCAGCTGCCCGGTTCGAAGGGCGCGAGCGACGTCGCCGCGGCCAACAAGGCGAGCCGCATCCTGCTCGACGACGGCTACAGCATCGCCGTGCGCAACTCGAACGGCACCGACAACCCGGCCCACCCGGGCGACCAGCCGTACTTCACCAAGGGCACCGTCGTCCGCAACGGCGACGTCGCGAAGTTCCCGACCACCGGTTACGTGCTCGGCTGGGGCTTCAACGAGTGGCGCCTCCAGCCGACGCAGCCGATCAACGACGCGAGCCCCGCGTCGACGAAGCCGACGTTCGCGAGCCTCGACTCGGCGGGCAAGGTCATCGGCAACCCGCGTCCCACCGCGGCGCCCGCCGTCGGCGGCGACATCACGGTGGCGTCGTTCAACGTGCTGAACTACTTCACGACGCTCACCTCGGAGAACCCCGAGGCGCGCGGCGCCGACACCGCCGAGGAGTTCGCGGTGCAGAAGGCGAAGATCGTGAAGGCGATCAACGGCCTCGACGCCGACGTCGTCGCGCTCCAGGAGATCGAGAACTCGGTCGCGCTCGGCGAGAAGCCCGACGAGGCGCTCGCCGACCTCGTCGCCGGCCTCAACGCCGCCGCGGGCGCCGGAACGTGGAAGTACGTGAAGACGCCCGAGGCGCTGCACGACCCCGCGATCACCGACGTCATCACGAACGCGATCATCTACAAGCCCGCATCGGTCAAGCCGAGCGGCGAGGCGCAGACGATCATCGACGAGACCGTGTGGGACATCGCGCGCGAGCCGATCGCCCAGACCTTCAAGCACGGCAAGCAGTTCGTCACCGTGATCGCGAACCACTTCAAGTCGAAGAGCGGCAGCGACCCGACACCCGAGCCCGGTCAGGACGCCTTCAACGACGAGCGGAAGAAGCAGGCCGAGTCGCTGCTCGCCTTCGCGAACGAGCTCTCCGAGGGGCGCAAGAACGCCGTCTACCTCGTGGGCGACTTCAACTCGTACGCCAAGGAGGACCCGATCAAGGTCTTCACCGACGCGGGCTGGAACGACCTGCTCTTCAGCAAGGCGCGCGGCCAGTACACCTACACCTTCGACGGCGAGCTCGGCTCGCTCGACCACGTGATCGCCTCGCCCGCCGCGAGCGACCGCGTGACGAAGGCCGCGGTGTGGTCGATCAACTCGCCCGAGTGGGCGGGCCGCGAGTACTGGGGCCCGGCGGCCGAGACCGTCGCCGAGGCATCGGTCTTCCGCTCGAGCGACCACGACCCGATCCTCGTCGGCGTCGGCTCGGAGGGCGTGCCCGGCAAGGTCGACATCGACCTCGTGACGGTGAACGACTTCCACGGCCGCATCGAGCAGTCGGCGCCGTCGGGCGGCATCGCCGCGCTGTCGAGCGCGGTGAAGCAGATCCGCGCAGAGAACCCGAACACGGTCTTCGCGGCCGCGGGCGACATGATCGGCGCCTCGACGTTCACCTCCTTCATCCAGCAGGACAAGCCCACCATCCTCGCGCTCAACGAGGCCGGGCTCGACGTCAGCGCGGTCGGCAACCACGAGTTCGACCAGGGCTTCGCCGACCTCACCGACCGGGTGATGCCGCTCGCGCTCTGGGAGTACCTCGGCGCCAACGTGTACGACAAGGAGACGGGCAAGCCGGCCCTTCCCGAGTACTACACCGAGACGTTCGACGGCGTGACGATCGGCTTCATCGGTGCGGTCACCGACGAACTGCCCTCGCTCGTGAGCCCCGCCGGCATCGAGGACATCACGGTGGGCGACCCCACCGAGGCCGTGAACCGCGTCGCGAACCAGCTGAGCGACGGCAAGAAGCAGAACGGCGAGGCCGACATCGTCGTGCTCCTCGTGCACGAGGGGGCGGCGACGACCGATGTCGCGGCGGCGACCGACCCCGAGTCGCGCTTCGGCGAGATCGTGCTCGGCGCGAACAAGAACGTCGACGCGATCGTCTCGGGTCACACCCACCTCGCCTACAACCACGTGATCGACGGGCGACCGGTGATCTCGAGCGGCCAGTACGGCGAGCGCTTCTCGCGCATGGACATCCAGTACGACCGTGCGAAGAAGACCTTCACCATGAAGAACGAGATCTACAGCCTGATGGACGGCACGACGGCGCTCTACCCGAACGACCCGGCGGTGCAGAAGATCGTCGACGACGCCGTGAAGGTCGCCGACGAGCTCGGCAGCGTGGTGCTCGGCGAGGCGAACGCCGACTTCGGTCGGGCCGTCGCGTCGAACCCCGACGGCGCCTCCTCGTTCCCCGAGAACCGCGGCGGCGAGTCGACGCTCGGCAACCTCGTGGCCGACGTCCAGCAGTGGGCGCTCAACGCCGACGGCACTCGCGCGGTCGACATCACCTTCATGAACCCGGGCGGCCTGCGGGCCGACCTGGCCGCGGGTGAGGTCACCTACCGCGAGGCCGCCAACGTCCAGCCCTTCGCGAACACCCTCGTGACCGTCACCCTCACCGGTGCGCAGGTCAAGAAGGTGCTCGAGGAGCAGTGGCAGCCCACCGGTGCTTCGCGTCCGTTCCTGAAGCTCGGCGTCAACAAGGAGCTCGCCTACACGTACGACCCGACCGCGCCGGCCGGATCGCACATCACCGAGATCCTGCTGAACGGCGAGCCGATCGACCCCGCGGCGAACTACCTCGTGGGTGCGAACTCGTTCCTCGCGGCCGGCGGTGACAACTTCACCACCCTCGGCCAGGGCACCGGGCGCGCCGACACCGGCAAGATCGACCTCGAGTCGATGGTCGACTACTTCGAGGTGAACCCCGAGATCTCGCCCGACAACGCGCAGCGTGCGGTCGGCGTCCACGTGGACGGCGACGGCACCTACGCGCCGGGCGAGACCGTCACGGTGCAGCTGTCGTCGCTCGACTTCAGCCGCAACGAGCCGGCCGCGGGCACCGTCGTCGTCTCGTTCGACGGCACGCAGCTCACGACGGCGGCCGTGAACCGGGCCTACACGCCGACGGTCGACGAGATCGGCAAGGCGACCGTGACCTTCACGGTGCCGGCCGGCCTCAGCGGCGCCCAGCGCTTCGACATCGCAGTGCCGTCCACCGGCACGGCGAGCTCGTTCACGCTGAACATCGGCTGAGCCCGAGCACTCCTCCACAGTGGGGCGAGCGGATCCCATCCGCTCGCCCCACTGCCGTCTCGGGCGGCATCGGTGGTGCTCAGTAGACTCGACGGGTGAGCTGGAACGCCGAACCCGATGGGCCCGAAGAGGCCGCGTGGAACCTCGACGAACTCGCTCCGCCGCCCGACGACGAGTGGGCGCCTCCGCCCCCGCCCGACGAGTACGCGGGGGGAGCGGTCGCGTGGGGCGCACCGACCGGCTCGCGTGCGTCGACCCCGGCGGGCGAGCCGCCCCGCTCGTCGGCATCCGGCCTCCAGCGACCCGCTGCCGCCGCGCCCGCCCGCTTCGCGAGCGCCCAGGAGGCGCTGCACACCGTCTTCGGCTACGACGCGTTCCGCGGCGAGCAGGCCGAGATCATCAAGCAGGTGGCCTCCGGCGGCGACGCCGTCGTCCTCATGCCGACCGGCGGCGGAAAGAGCCTCTGCTACCAGATCCCGGCGCTCCTGCGCGAGGGCACCGGCGTGGTCGTGTCGCCCCTCATCGCACTCATGCACGACCAGGTCGACGCGCTCGTGCGCAACGGCGTGCGCGCCGCGTACCTCAACTCGAGCCAGCAGGCCGGTGAGCGCGCCGCCGTCGAGCGCGCCTACCTCGACGGCGAGCTCGACCTGCTCTACATCGCCCCCGAGCGCCTCAACACCGAGGGCGCGAAGCAGCTGCTCGCCCGCGGCACCGTGTCGCTCTTCGCGATCGACGAGGCGCACTGCGTGGCGCAGTGGGGCCACGACTTCCGGCCCGACTACCTCGCGCTCGCCGAGCTCGCCGAGCGCTGGCCCGAGGTGCCGCGCATCGCCCTCACGGCCACCGCGACCGAGGCGACCCATCGTGAGATCACCGAGCGGCTCTCGCTCGGCGATGCGAAGCACTTCGTCTCGAGCTTCGACCGGCCGAACATCCAGTACCGCATCGCGCCGAAGCTCGAGGTGCGTCGCCAGCTGCTCGACTTCGTGCGCAGCGAGGGCGTCGACGCCGACGGCCGGCCCGTGCCGGGCATCGTCTACGCGCTGAGCCGGGCGAGCACCGAGAAGATCGCGGCGTTCCTCGCGGCGAACGGCGTCAACGCGCTGCCGTACCACGCGGGTCTCGACCCCGAGCTGCGCCGCTCGACGCAAGACCGCTTCCTCCGCGAAGACGGCATCGTCGTCGTCGCGACGATCGCGTTCGGCATGGGCATCGACAAGCCCGACGTGCGCTTCGTCGCCCACGTCGACCTGCCGAAGTCGGTCGAGGGCTACTACCAGGAGACTGGGCGTGCCGGGCGCGACGGTGCCCCCGCGACCGCGTGGCTCGCGTACGGCCTCCAGGACGTGGTGCAGCAGCGTCGCATGATCGACGACAGCCCGGGCGACCTCGCGCACCGCCGTCGGCTGTCGGCGCACCTCGACGCGATGCTCGCCCTCTGCGAGACCGTGCAGTGCCGCAGGCAGAACCTGCTCGCGTACTTCGGCGAGGCGAGCGAGCCGTGCGGCAACTGCGACACCTGCCTCGAGCCGCCCGCCTCATGGGACGGCACGGTCCCGGCGCAGAAGCTCATGTCGACGATCGTCCGGCTGCAGCGCGAGCGGCGGCAGAAGTTCGGCGCCGGGCAGCTCATCGACATCCTCCGGGGCAAGGAGACGCCGCGCGTGCGCCAGTACGGCCACGACACGCTCTCGACGTGGGGGCTCGGAGCCGACCTCAGCGACCAGCAGTGGCGCGGCGTGGTGCGCCAGCTGCTCGCGCAGGGGCTGCTCGCGACGCACGGCGAGTACGGCACGCTCACCATCACCGAGGCGTCGGGCGAGGTGCTCGCGGGCCGCCGCACCGTGATGCTGCGCACCGAGGTCGAACGCGCACCGCGCTCCCGCGGCGCCAAGGCGGCGCCCGCTGCGGCCGACCTCGAGCCCGCCCAGGCCGAGCTCTTCGAGCAGCTCCGCGCGTGGCGCGCGGGCGAGGCGCGCGAGCAGGGGGTGCCCGCCTACATCGTGTTCGGCGACGCGACGCTGCGGGCGGTCGCGGTGGCGAAGCCGGCCAGCCTCGGCGAGCTCGACGGCATCACGGGCATCGGCGCCAAGAAGCTCGAGGCCTACGGCGAGGCGCTGCTCGCCGTGGTCGCCGCCGCCTGAGCGCCGCCGCCCGAGCATCGCGCGCGATGCATCTCGGGTCAGCTCGGCGCACGTCGGGGGCGGCCTCCCGGCGCGCTCCCCGGCACGACGAGCTCGTCGAAGTACGCCCGCAGGTGCACGCCGACGTCGATCGCGGGGTCGTACGACCACTGGATCTGCAGTCCGTCCCACACCGCGGGCAGCCACGCGGACTCGTGCCTCGGGTCGCGATCGTCGCGCAGGGCGCCCTCGTCGCGCATGCGACGCAGCAGGTTCAGGAAGTAGCGTCGGCTCTCGCGGAACCGCCGGGCGAAGTAGTCGTGCGCCGGATGCCCCGGTGTGGCCCCCTCGCACGAGAGCACGGAGTACAGCTCGATCAGGCCGGGCTCCTCGCGGGCGGTGCGATCGGCCGTGTCGGCGAGTGCGTAGAGGCGGTCGACCGCGCGGTCTCCGTCGGGCTCTGGCGTGATCGTGCGGCGGTCGCGCAGTCGCAGCACCGCGGTGAGCAGTTCGTCCTTCGAACCGACGTGGTGCACGAGGGTCGCCTTCGAGATGCCCGCGCGCTCGGCGATCTCCCGGAGACTGGTGCCGTGGTACCCGGTGCGGGCGAACAGTTCGATGGCGCTCTCGGCGATGCGCGCACGGCGCTCGCGGCCGAGCCGGCCGCCGGCCCCGCTCGGCTCCTCGTCGACGATGACGGTCGGCGGGAGGCGCTCCGCGACGGCGGTGCGCTCGCCGGGGTCGACGGCGGGCGGTGAGCCGAGCAGCCGCTGCTCGTGCCGCTCCAGATGCGCGACCAGGTCGAGCTCGGGCGCGTAGCGCTGCTGCAGCTGGAGGCCGTCCCACGCGGCGATGACGAGTGCGGCCTCGATGGCCGGGTCGAGGCCGCCGCCGAGCGGCAGGGCCGCGAGCTGCTCGGTGATCGAGGCGCGCACGCGGGCATAGCGTTCGCGCAGGTGCTCGTGGGCGGGATGGCCCGCGCTCGTGGCCTCGCCGGCGAGGGCGGTGTAGAGCTCGAGGTAGCCCGGCGTGCCGGCGTTGCGCTCGGCGAGCGCCGCCATGCCGAGGGTGCCCGGGGCGAGTTCGGCGGCGTCGATCCACTCCGAGTTCTCGCGGTCGAGGCGCTCGACGACGGCGCCGAGCAGGGCGTCCTTCGACGCGAAGTGCCGGAGGAGTCCGGGATGGGTCACCCCGGCGAGGCCCGCGATGTCCCGGAGGGAGACCGCGGCGATGCCGTCGTCGACGAACGCGGTCGTCGCGGCGTCGAGGATCCGCCTGCGGGTCTCGGCGGAACGCGCCTGCCGGGTCGGTGCGGCTCCGCCGCCGAACTCCGCCGCACTCATCGGGTCATCCTCATCGTTCTCGAGGCTACCGCCGCGGTCATCGGAGAAAATGTTACCAAGCGGTCGAATTTCGGTTAGGCTCCCTCCAATCGCACCCCCAACCGAACCGAAAGGTCACCCGGACAATGTCGTCTCGTCGTCTCATCCGCCTCGCTGCGGCCGGCACCGTCGCCGTCGCACTCTGCTCGTTCGCCGCGATGTCGGCCCAAGCCGTGGAGCCCGCCGTCAAGAAGCCCAAGGGTCAGCCCGTCACGATCTACCTCACCCGCCACGGCGAGACCATGCTCAACGCGCTCGAGCGCGTGCAGGGCTGGTCCGACTCGCCGCTCACCGAAGACGGGCGCCAGGTCGCCGAGCACCTCGGCGCAGGGCTCGCCGAGGCGGGCATCGACTTCGAGGCCGCCTACTCGGCCGACATGGTGCGGCACTGGGAGACGGTCGCGCTCGCGCTCGACGAGGTCGGCTACCGCGGTGAGGCCGTGCGCGACGAGCGACTGCGCGAGATCGCGTTCGGCAAGTACGAGGGCGGCGACGGCCTCGAGATGTGGAACGAGATCGCCGTCGAGCTCGGCTACGCCCACGTCGGCGAGCTCTTCGAGGACCCCGAGTTCGACATGGGTGCCGCGCTCGACGCGATGGCTCGGCTGAACGAGGGCTCGGGCCTGAAGGCCGAGACCTCGGGCGAGGTCGCCGATCGTGCGCTCGCGGCGCTCGAGGAGATCGCGCAGAAGCAGTCGAAGAAGGGCGGCGACGTGCTCGTCGTCTCGAGCGGCCTCACGATCATCGCCGCCCTCGAGGCGCTCGGAGCCGACCTCAGCGAGGTCACTGCCGGCATCGAGAACGGCGCCGTGTCCGAGCTGGTCTACCGCAACGGCGAGTGGACCGTCCGCACGGTGAACGACCTCGGCTACGTCGAGGCGGGGTCCGACTGACCCGGGAACCACCCGGAAGCCGACCGGGCGGCATTCAATACCGAATGCCGCTCGGTTTATGATGAAGGAGCGTCGAGGACACCGAAGCGCCTCGAGCCCGATGCATGAAGGAGTGCCGGCATGACCGATCTGCACCACACGGATGCCGCGGCATCCGCCGAGACCACGACGCCGGTCGACGAGCGATACCGCGACGCGAGCCTGCCGGTCGCCGAGCGCGTCGAGATCCTGCTCGCGCAGATGACGCTCGAGGAGAAGGCCGGCCTCCTCTTCCAGACCGTCATCGGCATCAACCCCGACGGCACCCTGGCCGAGGAGGCGGGCGTCGCCGGCGGCGGCTCGACGGACGAGTTCGTCAACGGGCTCAGGATGAACCACTTCAACATCCACCAGGCGCCCGCCGACCCGGGTGCGTTCGCCGAGTGGCACAACCGCCTGCAGGAGCTCGCGGCGTCGACGCGCCTCGGCATCCCGGTGACGATCTCGAGCGACCCGCGCAACTCGTACAGCGACAACCCGCTCGCCGCGCTCTTCGCCGGGGCGTTCTCGGTGTGGCCCGAGCCCATGGGCCTCGCGGCGATCGGCGACGAGGCGACGGTCGAGCGGTTCGCCGACATCGCACGCCGGGAGTACACGGCGGTCGGCATCCGCGTCGCCCTGCACCCGCAGATCGACCTCGCGACCGAGCCGCGCTGGTCGCGCGCCCTGCAGACCTTCGGCGAGGACGTCGAGCTCGCCAGCCGACTCGGCGCCGCGTACATCCGCGGATTCCAGGGCGAGACGCTCGGCCACGACTCGGTCGCGACGATGACGAAGCACTTCCCGGGCGGCGGCCCGCAGCGAGACGGCGAGGACCCGCACTTCGCGCACGGCCGCGAGCAGGTCTACCCCGGCGGCGAGTTCGAGCTGCACCTGAAGCCCTTCGAGGCCGCGTTCGAGGCCGGCACGAGCCAGATCATGCCGTACTACGGCATGCCCGTCGGCACCGAGCTCGAAGAGGTCGGCTTCGGCTTCAACAAGTCGGTCATCACGGGCCTGCTGCGCGGGCGCTACGGCTTCGACGGCATCGTCTGCACCGACTGGGGCCTCATCACCGACGACGAGATCATGGGCGAGCCGTTCCCGGCGCGTGCGTGGGGCGTCGAAGGCCTGTCGCCCCGCGAGCGGGTCAAGAAGGTCATCGACGCCGGCTGCGACCAGTTCGGGGGCGAGGCGTGCCCCGAGCTCGTCATCGAGCTCGTGCGCGACGGCGAGATCACCGAGGAGCGCGTGGACGAGTCGGCGCGCCGACTGCTCCGCGAGAAGTTCGTGCTCGGGCTCTTCGACCACCGCTTCGTCGACGTCGAGCGGGCGAAGCGCATCGTCGGCTCCGCCGAGTTCGTCGCCGCCGGCGAGGCGGCCCAGCGCGCCGCGATCACCCTGCTGGTCAATCGCGAGCGCACGGATGCCACGGGCGCTGCCGCGCCCGCCCTGCCGCTCGCTCGCGGGCTGAAGCTCTACGTCGAGGGCATCGCCCCGGAGGTGGCCTCCGAGTACGGCGACGTGGTGGCGAGTCCGGCGGAGGCCGACCTCGCGATCCTGCGCCTCGCGGCGCCGTTCGAGGAGCGCCCGACCTTCTTCGAGAACTTCTTCCACTCGGGGTCGCTCGACTTCCCCGAGGAGCGACTCGCGCACGTCCGCGAGATCGCGGCGGCGGTTCCGACCGTCGTCGACGTGTTCCTCGACCGCCCCGCGATCCTCACGCCGATCGTCGACGACGTCGCAGCGCTCACGGGCAACTGGGGTGCGAGCGACCGGGCGCTGCTCGACGTCCTGACCGGGGCGGCGGAGCCGAAGGGGCGCCTGCCGTTCGACCTCCCGCGCAGCATGGCCGCCGTCGAGGCGAGCCGCCCCGACGTGCCGTTCGACACGGCCGACCCGCTCTTCCCCCACGGGTTCGGCCTCCGCTACGGGGGCTGACCCCTCCGCCCCGCGCACCGTCGTCCCGGTCGGGTCCGTCGACCGGACTCGCCGAGGTCGACGGTTCGCGGGGCTTCGGCCGATCGGGGGATAGCATCGCGGCATGGCTGGGAATCGACCCTTCGGTGTCACGCTCGTCGCCGTGCTCACCTGGATCTCGGGGCTGCTCGACATCATCGGCGGCAGTCTCCTGCTCTTCCAGACGAGCGTCGCCTCGACCGTCGAGATGTTCGGAGGGGCGAGCCAGCTCATCACCTCCGCAATCCTCTCCATCCTCATCGGCGCGATCGTGATGGTCGTCGGCGTCGGGCTCCTCCGCGGCAGCAGCGGGGCGCGCCTCGTCATCACGATCGTCCAGATCCTCTCGATCGGCGCGTCGGTCTACCTCGCGATCACCTACCCGCCGGGTGCGATCGCCGAGTACTTCAGCGCCGCGGTCTCGCTGATCGTGATCGCGCTGCTCTGGACGGGCCGGGCACGCGACTTCTTCGGCAGCTAGCCGCGGCCGCGGCCACGGCCATCAGGCCGGCCTTGTGGATGCCCCAACGCTCGCCCCGCTCGTCTTTGTAGAGGGTGCACAGCCTCCTCCGAGCCGCCTCCGCTCTCGTTTGTCGGGACCGAACGCACTGTTTCGGGTGCGCGGGGCGCCGTCCTACCGTGGAAGCGGGCGTGCACCGACCGCGCCCGGACCGCAGACGAAGGACGAGACCGACGATGGTTGACACGGCACCCCGCACCTCGAAGCAGAGCCCCGCGCCGGCGCGCGCCGCCGCCCCGACCCCGCAGGCACCCGCGAAGACGGCCGGCTCCGAGGCATCCGCGCCCCGCATCGACGTCGCCTCGCTCGGCCGCCAGCTGCTCGGGACCTGGCCCGACATCCGCATCGCGGCGCGCGAGCGCGCCGCGATGCCCGAGCTGCAGCGCATCGAGGGCCAGTCGATGGCCGAGCACCGCGAGCGCGTGCTCGGGCAGCTGAAGATCCTCGTCGAGCAGGGCGCCGTGCACCGCGCGTTCCCGAAGTCGCTCGGCGGCCAGGAGGACCACGGCGGCAACATCGCCGCGTTCGAAGAGCTCGTCATCGCCGACCCGAGCCTGCAGATCAAGTCGGGCGTGCAGTGGGGGCTCTTCGGCGCCGCGGTGCTGCACCTCGGCACGAAGCCCCACCACGACAAGTGGCTGCCCGCGATCATGTCGCTCGAGGTGCCCGGCGCCTTCGCGATGACCGAGATCGGCCACGGCTCCGACGTCGCCGCGATCGCGACGACCGCGACCTACGACGAGGAGACGCAGGAGTTCGTCATCCACACGCCGTTCCGTGCGGCGTGGAAGGAGTTCCTCGGCAACGCCGGCCTGCACGGCAAGCACGCGACCGTCTTCGCCCAGCTCGTCACCAAGGGCGTCAACCACGGCGTGCACTGCTTCTACGTGCCGATCCGCGACGACGAGGGCGAGTTCCTGCCGGGCGTCGGCGGTGAGGACGACGGCCTCAAGGGCGGTCTCAACGGCATCGACAACGGCCGGCTCCACTTCACGAACGTGCGCATCCCGCGCGAGAACCTGCTGAACCGCTACGGCGACGTCGCGGCCGACGGCACCTACTCGTCGCCGATCGAGAGCCCCGGCCGCCGCTTCTTCACGATGCTCGGCACCCTCGTGCAGGGCCGCGTCTCGCTCGACGGCGCCTCGACCGTCGCGAGCGCCATGGGCCTCACGATCGCCATCACCTACGGCAACCAGCGTCGCCAGTTCACCGCGTCGAGCGACACGGACGAAGAGGTGCTGCTCGACTACCAGCGGCACCAGCGCCGCCTGCTGCCGCGCCTCGCGACCACCTACGCGCAGGTCTTCGCCCACGACGAGTTCCTCGTCAAGTTCGACGCCGTGTTCAGCGGCAAGGCCGACACCGACGACGACCGCCAGGACCTCGAGACGATCGCGGCGGCGCTGAAGCCCCTCTCGACGTGGCACGCGCTCGACACCCTGCAGGAGGCGCGCGAGGCCTGCGGCGGCGCCGGCTTCATCGCCGAGAACCGCCTCGTCGGCCTCCGTCAGGATCTCGACATCTACGTCACCTTCGAGGGCGACAACAACGTGCTGCTGCAGCTCGTCGCGAAGCGCCTCCTCACAGACTTCTCGAAGCAGTTCAAGGACGCCGACGCCGGGGCGATGGCCCGCTACGTGGTCGCCCAGACCGCGGAGCGCGCGTACCACGGCACGGGCCTGCGCCGCCTCGGCCAGACGATCGCCGACTTCGGCTCGACCGCTCGCTCGGTGAGCGAGCTGCGCGACGAGAAGTCGCAGCGCGAACTCCTGACCGACCGCGTCGAGACGATGATCGCCGAGATCGCCGGCCGCCTGCGCGACGCCCGGAAGCTGCCGAAGGCCGACGCCGCTGCGGCGTTCAACCGCAACCAGAACGAGCTCATCGAGGCGGCCCGCGCCCACGGCGAGCTGCTGCAGTGGGAGGCCTTCACGCGCGGCCTCGCGAAGGTCTCCGACCCGGGCACCAAGCAGGTGCTGACCTGGGTGCGCGACCTGTTCGGGCTCGGGCTCATCGAGAAGCACGCCGCGTGGTACCTCATGAACGGGCGCCTCTCGCCGCAGCGTGCGCAGTCGGTGACGGCGTACATCGACCGGCTCATCGAGCGCCTGCGCCCGCACGCGCAGGATCTCGTCGACGCGTTCGGCTTCGGCCCCGAGCACCTGCGCGCGACCATCGCGACCGGCATCGAGCAGGAGCGCCAGGACGAGGCGCGCGCCTACTTCGAGGAGCAGCGCCGCGCGGGCACGCTGCCCGTGCCCGAGAAGGCGAAGTCGAAGAAGAAGAAGTAGGACCGGGCGCACGGTCCGGGCGAGGCCGGGGCATCCATTCGCGGATGCCCCGGCCTCGCGTCGTTCGCGGGCGCCGCCGTGTCGTCGGGGTCGCCCGCCGGGCGGCAGACTTGTACGCATGTCGCGTCTCGTCCGGATCCTCCTCGCCGTCGCCTCGGTGATCGTGCTGTTCGTCGTCGTGTTCCTCGTGTACGCCCACACGGTGATGCAGGGCGAGCGGCCCGAGGCGCTCGAGGCGTGGCGCGACGACGCCGTCGAGATCACCTCCGACGAGGTCGGCATCGTGATCGAGCCCGTCGAGGGGGCGACCGGCGAGGGGCTCGTGTTCATCCCGGGGGCGAAGGTCGACCCGTACGCCTACCTCTACAAGCTGTCGGGCGTGGCCGAGGCATCCGGCCTGACCGTCGTGATCACGAAGCCGACGCTGAACCTCGCGTTCTTCGACCAGCGCCCCCTGTCGACGTTCACCGACCTCGCGCCCGACGTCGAGAACTGGCTCGTCGGCGGGCACTCGCTCGGTGGGGTACGGGCCTGCCAGATGGCCGCCGCGGGCGAGGGCGGCGGGCCGGTGGCCGGGCTCGTGCTGTTCGGCTCATACTGCGCGAACGACCTCTCGGACTCGGGGCTCGCCGTGCTCAGCATCTCGGGCTCGAACGACGGACTCTCGACGCCCGAGAAGATCGAGGCCGCAGCGCACCTGCTCCCCTCCGATGCCGAGTTCGTCGAGCTCGAGGGCGTGAACCACGCCGACTTCGGCGACTACGGCGTGCAGCCCGGCGACGGCGTCTCGACCCGTGACGACGCCGAGGTCCGACGCGAGATCGCGGCGGCGGTCGCGGAGTTCCTGGGCTGACCCGCGATCACCGACGCAGTCGTCGATAGGCGCTCCCGGCGAGGGGGAGGAAGACCGCGGTGATCACGAGGGGCCAGACGGATGCCGCGAGCACGGCGTTCTCGGCGAACCATCCGCTCGTCGTCCCGGTGGGGTTCCCGAACAGCTCCCGGGCCGCGGTGGCGGTCGCCGAGACCGGATTCCACTCGGCGATCACGCCGAGCCATCCGGGCATCGTCTCGGCGGAGACGAAGACCGTCGAGAGGAACCCGATCGGCCAGACGAGCACCTGCACCGCGGTCGTCGCCCCGACGCTCCGGAACCGCAGGCCGAGGAAGATGCCGAGCCAGAGCAGCGAGAAGCGGAGCCAGAGCAGCAGGGCGATGCCGAGGGCGATCTCCGCGGGGCCGGTCGTGGGACGCCACCCGATGAGCAGGCCGCCCAGCATGAGGACGCCGAGGCTCAGGGCGGAGGACGCCAGGTCGGCGATCGCGCGGCCGAGCGCGACCGAGGCGCTCGCGATCGGCAGGGAGCGGAATCGGTCGGTGATGCCGCGTTTCGCGTCCTCCGCCATGGAGGTCATGGTCGTCTCGAGCCCGAAGAGCATCGTCAGGGCGAACATGCCCGGCAGCAGGAAGTCGATGTAGTCGCCGCCGCCCGGGATCTCGATCGCCCCGCCGAACAGGAATCCGAACATCAGGATGAGCATGATGTTGAAGGCGAGCCCGAAGACGATGCCCCAGGGTTCGCGGATCCAGTGCATCATGTCGCGGCCGGCGATCAGCCAGCCCTCTCGAAGAGCGTTCGGGCGCCGATCGCGCGCGAGGGCGAGATCGGCGACCGGGGTGGGTGGGGTGACGGCGGTCATCGTGCCTCCTCGGCAGTGGGTGCGATGTCGGATGCCTCGGTGGGCGCGCCGGGCTCGGTGAGGTGCAGGAACACCTCGTCGAGCGTCGGCCGGCGCAGGGCGAGGTCGTCGACGGTGAGTGCGGCGGCGTCGAGGGCCCGGACGATCGGTGCGAGCGCCCTGGCCCCGTCGGCGACCTCGACCGTGATCGTCCGGGTGTCGGCGTCGATCGACGCGACGCCGCCGACGATGCGGCCGATGACGTCGCGAGCCTCGTCGAGTCGCTCGGGCTCGGCGATCACGGCGGTGACCCGGTCGCCGCCCAGCTGCCGCTTCAGGTCGGCGGGCGTGCCCTCGGCGACCACTCGCCCGTGATCCATCACGGAGACGCGGTCGGCGAGCTGGTCGGCCTCGTCGAGGTACTGGGTGGTGAGCAGCACGGTCGTGCCCGCGGCCGCGATCTCGCGCACCGCCTGCCAGACGGTCGCCCGGCCGCGCGGATCGAGTCCGGTGGTCGGTTCGTCGAGGAAGAGGATGGCGGGGGTCAGCACGAGGCTCGCCGCGATGTCGAGGCGGCGGCGCATGCCGCCGGAGAACCCCGAGACGGCGCGGCCGCCCGCTTCGGCCAGCTCGAACGCGGCGAGCAGTTCGTCGGCCCGTCTCCGGGCGTGGGCCTTCGAGAGCCCGCTGAGTCGGGCGAACAGCACGAGGTTCTGCCGGGCGGTGAGCGCGTCGTCGACGGCGTGGAACTGGCCGACCAGGCCGATGCGCTCGCGCACGAGGGCCGGGGAGCGGCGGACGTCGAGGCCGTCGATCTCGGCCGTGCCCGAATCGAAGGCGGTGAGGGTGGTCAGGCAGCGGACGGCGGTGGTCTTGCCCGCGCCGTTCGGGCCGAGGAGGCCGTGCACGTGGCCGGCGGCGATCTCGAGATCGAAGCCGTCGAGCGCGGCTTCGGCGCCGTATCGCTTCTGGAGACCGACCGCGCTGAGGGCCGGAGCATCGGAGGATCTGGGGTGTGGCATGGGTGTCATCGCATCCTTCAACGTACGCCGTACGAACTTATTCCGAATTTACCGTACATCATACGGAGAATGTAGGCTAGCCCCATGTCGACGGAATCCACGGGGCGCGGAGAGCCCGACCGCACCCTCCGACTGCTCTGGCGCGCGCGGCTCGGCGAACCGCTCGGCTCGCGCGGGCCCAAGCAGCGATCGAGCGTCGACGAGGTCGTCGACGCGGCGATCCAGATCGCCGACGAAGAGGGCATGGACGCCCTCTCGATGCGCCGCATCGCCGACCGGCTCGGCCTGAAGCCGATGTCGGTCTACACCTACGTGCCGGGCAAGGCCGAGCTGATCGACCTCATGGTCGACCAGGTCGCCGGCGAGACGGCGCTGCCGTCGCTCACCGGCACGCTCCGGGAGCGGCTCACCGAGATCGCGCGGTCGCAGTGGGAGGGCTACCTGCGCCACCCTTGGCTGCTCGCGATCGACACCAGCCGGCCGCCGCTCGGACCCAATGTCTCCGATCACTGGGAGTGGTGCCTCACCGCGATCGACGGCCTCGGGCTCAGCGATCTCGACATGGACCGCGTCATCACGCTGCTGCTCGGCTACGTCGTCGGGCCCGCGAGCGCCTACGTCGACGCCGAGCGGCTGCGGGCCTCCGCCCTCGAAACCGATGTCGAGTGGTGGGAGCGCAACGCGCCGCTGCTCGACGAGATCATGGACGCCGAGCGCTACCCGGTCTCGGGTCGTGTCGGGCAGGCGGCCGGCGAGGCGTACCAGTCGGCGGCGGATCCGGCCGATGCCTTCGAGTTCGGCCTCGCCCGGGTCATCGACGGAATCGAGGCGTACGTCTCAGCCGTTCGGACCGGCTGAGCAGCCGGAGCGGCACCGGTCGGCTACTCGGTCGGCGGCTTCATCAGCAGGCCGGCCACTGCGCCGACGACGGCGCCCGCGGCGAGCCAGAGCCAGAACCCCGTCCAGAGGCTCACACCCACGCCGACCAGCAGGCCGACGATGAGGCCGACGATGAGCTGCTTGCGGCGGGCTGCGGGCGACGGGGTTTCGGCCATGACTCCAGTCTAGAAGCCGGGCCGCCGCCGACCGGCGGAACCGTCGGTCAGATGAGCCCGAGCTCGCGCACCGCCGTCCGCTCCTCCTCGAGCTCGGCCACGGATGCCTCGATGCGGCCCCGCGCGAACGCGTCGACCTCGAGGCCCTGGACGATGCGCCACGCGCCGTCGACCGACTCGACCGGGAACGAGGAGATGAGGCCCTCCGGCACGTCGTACGAGCCGTCCGAGACGACCGCCGCGCTCGTCCACCCCTGCGAGGTGCCGAGCACCCAGTCGCGCATGTGGTCGATGGTCGCCGAGGCGGCCGAGGCCACCGACGACGATCCGCGCACCTCGATGATCTCGGCGCCGCGCTTGGCGACGCGCGGGATGAACTGCTCTTCGAGCCAGGCCCGATAGCCGTCGGTGCCGAGGCGTGCGGTGAGCAGCGCCGGGACCGGGTCGCCCGCCGCCGTCGCGTGGGCGAGGTCGGGGAACTGGGTGGCCGAGTGGTTGCCCCAGATGGTCACGCCGCGGATCTCGCCCACGGGCGAGCCGACGGTCGCGGCGAGCTGCCCGAGCGCCCGGTTGTGGTCGAGGCGGGTGAGCGCGGTGAAGCGCTCGGCCGGGACATCCGGTGCGTTGGAGGCGGCGATGAGGGCGTTCGTGTTCGCCGGGTTGCCGACCACGACCACCCTGATGTCGTCGGCGGCGCCGGCGTTGATCGCCGCGCCCTGCGGACCGAAGATGCCGCCGTTCGCGGCGAGCAGGTCGCCGCGTTCCATGCCGGCCGTGCGCGGGCGCGCGCCCACGAGCAGCGCGACGTTCGCGCCGTCGAAGGCCGCCGTCGCGTCGTCGAAGACCTCGACTCCGCGCAGGAGCGGGAATGCGGAGTCCTGCAGTTCGAGCGCCGCGCCCTCGGCCGCCCGCACCCCCTGCGGGATCTCGAGCAGGTGGAGCCGCACGGGGGTGTCAGGGCCGAGCATCGCCCCGGAGGCGATGCGGAACAGGAGTGCGTACCCGATCTGGCCGCCCGCTCCGGTGAGCGTGACGGTGACCGGCTTCTTCGCTGCCATGGTCCGAGCCTAGCCTCGACCGGGGGTGCGCTGCGGCGCGGCGCCGGGGCGCGGCATCCGGCGCTGGATAGCGTTGCCGCATGCGAGAGATGTATCCGGAGATCGAGCCGCTGGAGACCGGCATGCTCGACGTGGGGGACGGCCAGCACATCTACTGGGAGGTGTCCGGGAACCGCGAGGGCAAGCCGGTCGTGTTCCTGCACGGGGGCCCCGGGGGAGGCACCAGCCCGTCGCACCGACGCCTGTTCGACCCCGAGCGGTACCGGATCGTCCTGTTCGACCAGCGCGGCTGCGGGCTCTCGATCCCGCACGCCTCCGAGCCCGAGGCCGACCTCTCGGCCAACACGACCTGGCATCTCGTCGCCGACATGGAGCGCCTGCGCGGGCACCTCGGCATCGACCGCTGGCAGGTGTTCGGCGGCTCGTGGGGGAGCGCGCTCGCCCTCGCCTACGCGCAGACCCACCCCGAGCGGGTCACCGAGATGGTGCTCCGCGGCATCTTCACCCTGCGCAGGCAGGAGCTCGACTGGTTCTACGAGGGCGGCGCCTCGGCGATCTTCCCCGACCTGTGGGAGGAGTTCCTCGCGCCGGTGCCGCTCGCCGATCGTGCGCACCTGATCGAGGCGTACGGCCGCCTCCTCACCGACCCCGACCCGCTCGTCTACGAGCCTGCGGCGATCGCATGGTCGCGCTGGGAGTCGTCGACGATCACCCTGCTGCCGCAGGCCGAGACGATCGCCCGGTTCACCGCGCCCGAGTACGCCGCCGCGTTCGCGCGCATCGAGAACCACTACTTCCGTCACGGCGGCTGGTGGGAGGAGGGGCAGCTCATCAGGGATGCCTCGCGTCTCCGCGACATCCCCGCGGTGATCGTGCAGGGCCGCTACGACATGTGCACGCCCGTCATGACCGCCTGGGACCTGCATCGCGCCTGGCCCGAAGCCGAGTTCACCATCGTCGACGACGCCGGGCACGCCTTCGACGAACCCGGCATCCTCGACGCGCTCATCACCGCGACCGACCGCTTCGCGGAGGAGGCGGCGATCGCGGATCGCGCCGAGTCGGCCGGGCAGGCCGACGATTCCGAGGATTCCGGCGAGGCCGGTGACTCCGATCGCCCCGGCGTCGAGGACGACGGGGCCGCGGATGCCCCGGCCGAGGCCGACTCGGAGTAGCGTCGGGCCATGACGTTCAATCCCGACGCGGACATCCGTGGGGGCAAGGCCTCGAAGCGGGGGCGCAACACGGGCATCGCCGTGGGCGGCGGCCTCGGCGTCATCGCGCTGTTCGTGCTCTCGCAGTTCCTCGGCGTCGACCTCACCGGGCTCCTCGGCGGCGGGGGCGGTGCCCCCGCGGCCAGCGACTCGGCGCTCGAGCAGTGCCAGACGGGTGCCGACGCGAACGAGAACGTCGAGTGCCGCATGAAGGGCGCCTCGGCGTCGCTCGAGGAGTACTGGGAGCGGGAGGCGGCGGAGCTCGACTTCGCCTACGTCGGCCCGCAGGGGTTCATCCTCTTCGACCAGGCCACGACCACGGGGTGCGGCAACGCGTCGTCGGCCACGGGCCCCTTCTACTGCCCGCCCGACGAGACGATCTACATCGACGTCACCTTCTACGACGAGCTGCGCCAGCGCTTCGGCTCGAGCGGCGGCCCGCTGGCCGAGATGTACGTGGTCGCCCACGAGTGGGGCCACCACGTGCAGAACGTGCTCGGGATCCTCGAGCGTGCGCAGGACGGCCAGACCGGGCCGGCCTCGAACGCCGTGCGCGTCGAGCTGCAGGCCGACTGCTTCGCGGGGGCGTGGGCGGCGGATGCCTCGGAGGTGCCCGATGACAGCGGCGTGCCCTTCCTCCAGCCGATCAGCCAGTCGCAGTACCGCGACGCGCTGAGCGCCGCGGCCGCCGTCGGCGACGACCGGATCCAGCAGGCCGCACAGGGGCAGGTGAACCCGCACACCTTCACGCACGGCACGAGCGAGCAGCGCGTGCGGTGGTTCGAGACCGGCTTCGAGCAGGGCGCGGGCGCGTGCGACACCTTCTCGGTCTCGGGCTCCCAGCTCTGACGGTCGTCGTCGACCGGGAATGCTGAACGGATTCGGCCGACCGGCGTCATGATCGGGGCACTACCCGGTCTCTTCCGGTGAGGGACGCCATGGTGCGCGTCCGACGGGAGATCCGAGGCCATGGGACGACGACGCGCAGCTCAGATTCCGCACCGCGAGTTCTTCCGCGCGGTGACGCTCGAGGAGACCGTCGCGCTCGCGTGCACGTGTTCGCGGGGTGCGGACCACTGGTACGGCGAGGCTCGGCGCGTCACGGGTCGGGCGTCGGCGACGCCGTCGGCCGGGGCACTCGAAGCCGACGACGACGAGACCGTCGCCGCCGGAACCGCTCACTCCGACCGCGTGCCGGTCGGAGCGGACCCCTCGATCACTCTGCCGCGGCCGACGGCGTGAGCGCCGTGACGATCGCCTGACCGAGCTGCACCGGCTTGGTGAACTGCGGCCAGTGACCCGTCGGCAGGTCGACGTAGTCGACGTGCCGCACCTTCGCGAGCTCGCGCGTGAACGGCGCGTCGGCGGCGATCCACTCGGTGAGCAGCGCGCTCGGGAACTCGCAGGCGATCACCGTGATCGGCACCTCGTAGCGGCGCTCGTCGGAGAGCTCGATGCCGTCGGTCGCGACGGCGGCCGGCTCGGGGATCGCCCGCGCCCTGAACTCGGCCCTGAGGGCCTCGTCGAGGTCGACCAGGTCTTCGTCTTCGAACGCCCCCCATGGGGGCAGCGGGATCTCGTCGCCCACGATCGGGAGCTCGTCGTTGATGCAGGCGCCCTGGCCGAGCGGGCCGGCGTCGACGTAGACGACGCGGGCGATGCGGTCGGGCCGGGCGTCGGCCGCGCCGTGCGCGATGGCTCCACCGCCCGAATGGCCGACGAGCACGACCCGGCCGGGCAGTGCGTCGACAGCGGCGACGACCGCGTCGATGTGGGTTCGCAGCCCGATGCCGGCACGGTCGGCATCACGTGATTCGAGGCCGGGGAGCGTGAGCGCGTGCACCGTGTGGCCGGCCTCTTCGAGGAGCGGGGCGACCCGCTGCCAGGATGACGCGTCGAGCCAGAAGCCGGGGATGAGGATGACGTCCATGATCCGACGCTAGCGCCGGCCACCGACAGGGGGAGCGCCGTTCCGAGGCCCCGCCCGCGGGCCTCAGGGAGTGTGCAGGGCGCCGTCGCCGCCTGGAGCCGGACGGGCGGATCCCTGCCGTCCGCGCTCGGCGGCGGTGCGGTTCCCGCCCGATCCGAGGCCGCCCGTCGCGAGCACGAGGATCCCGGCCGCGAGGACGGCGAGGCCGAGGACGGCCCCGGGCGGGAGCAGTTCGCCGAGCACCAGCACGCCCAGCAGCCCGGCGGTGAGGGGTTCGGCGAGGGTCAGCGTGGAGACGGTCGCGGGCGCGAGCCCGGTGAGCCCGTAGCCGAAGAGCACATAGGCGAGGGTCACCGTCACGAGGCCCAGCCACAGCGCCATCGCGATCCCCGCGGGTTGCGCGAGCCACGAGGCATCCGTGGCGACGAGCAGGGGGAGCGCGAGGGCCGCACCCGTGCCGAACAGCGCGCCCATGCTGCCGGTGGCGCTCCACCCGCGGTCGATGAGCGCCTTCGCGGCGAGGGTGTACACCGCGTACGAGGCGCCGGCGCCGAGCGAGGCGACGAGCCCGAGCGGGTCGGCCGCTCCCGCGGCGCCTCCGTCGGGTGCGCTCGCGACGGCGATGACCGCGACGCCGACGGTGGCGATCACGGTGGCGACCGCCCATCGGTGTCCCGGGTAACGGCGTCGGAGCAGCCAGTCGAGCGCGCCGGTGATGACGGGTGCCGAGCCGAGGGCGACCACCGTGCCGATGGCGACGCCGTTCGCCTCGGTCCCGGCGAAGAACGCGGGCTGGTAGGCGAGCACGCCGGCCGCGCCGGCCCCGACGAGGAGCAGCGCGACGAGCGGGCGCCCCGCGGGGGCGCGTGTGCCGGTCGGCGACGCGGCGGGTGTCCCGTCCGCGCCGCGTCGCCGACCGAGTCGAAGGGCGAGCGCGAGTGCGCCGAGCACTCCGCCGCCGATGACGAGCCGCGCCGCGCCGAGTGAGGCCGGGTCGGCCTCGGGGCCGAGCGCCTGCGCCGTGCCGGTGGTGCCGAAGCACACCGAGGCGAGGAGCACGGCGATGACGAAGCGCATGCGGAATTGTTACACAATGTCGTCGCGTCCACGAGGTTTCGTGGACGAATATTGATTAGTGTACTAATCATCAGTACACTTAACGCCATGAGCAGCACGATGAACCCCTACAAGGGCCGCCCCGGTTTCTGGAACCGTCTGAGTGCTGCGATCTACCCGATCACCGGGCCCGCCGAGGTCGGCATCGGCGTCGGCGTGACCGAAGCGCCGTACGTGCCGCCGGCCAACCCGATGTGCCCGATCTGCTCCGCGCCGATGGCCGACCACGACATCAAGCGCGGCGACGCCTCGACGCCCACGTACTTCACCTGCCCGCGCCCCTAGCGCGAATTCTCGGCAGGGCGGTCCGGCCCGCGGCGGCTGCGACGCGTGCGGCGTTCCGTCGCGGTGGCGGTAGGCTCACGGATGTCGCGCACGCGGTGGTGAGGGGGCCGCCCGGCGACGCGGCATCCCGGCCCGACCCGACGGGCCCGCCTGAACCGAGAGGACCCCTGTGCGCGCCGTGCTCTTCACCGAATTCGGTGCCCGGCCCGAACTCGCCGAAGTCCCCGAGCCCGTCTGCCCCCCGCGCGGCGCCGTGATCCGCGTGCGCGCCACCGGCGTCTGCCGCAGCGACTGGCACGCCTGGATGGGCCACGACGAGGGCGTCGCCCTGCCGCACGTGCCCGGCCACGAGTTCGCCGGCGAGATCGCGGCCCTCGGCTCCGAGGTCTCGGCCGAGAGCGGCTGGAAGGTCGGCGACCGCGTCACCGCCCCGTTCATCTGCGCGTGCGGGCGATGCGCCGAGTGCCTGTCCGGCAACGAGCAGGTCTGCGACCACCAGTCGCAGCCGGGCTTCACGCACTGGGGGTCGTTCGCCGAGCTCGTCGCGATCGACGAGGCCGAGCTCAACCTCATCCGGCTGCCCGACTCGCTCGGCTTCGTCGAGGCCGCGTCGCTCGGCTGCCGCTTCGCGACCGCCTACCGCGCGATCGTCTCGCGCAGCAGGCTCGCGCCCGGCGAGCGCATCGCGGTGCACGGATGCGGCGGCGTCGGCCTCTCGGCGATCATGATCGCCGTCGCCGCGGGCGTCGAGGTCTACGGCGTGGACGTCTCGGACGCCGCGCTCGCCGCGGCGGCCAAGCTCGGCGCGGTGCCGGTGCAGGGCGGCGACGGCGCCGCCGAACGCATCATCGCCGCCTCCGGTGGCGGGGTGGATGTCTCGGTCGACGCGTTCGGCTCGAGCCAGACCTCGTTCGCCTCGGTGCGGAGCCTGAAGAAGCGGGGCCGGCACGTGCAGATCGGCCTCATGGTCGGCGACTCGGCGCTCTCGGCGATGCCGATGGACGCGGTCATCGCGGGCGAGCTCGAGATCCTCGGCAGCCACGGCATGTCGGCGCACGAGTATCCGTCGATGCTCGGGGCCGTCGCCTCGGGCGACTTCCGCCCGATCGAGCTCGTCGGCCGCCGCATCTCGCTCGACGAGGTGCCCGACGCGCTCATCGCGATGGGCACCGGCTCGGCCGGCTCGGGCATGACGGTCGTGGAGCTGTAGCGGCATCCCGACGCCCGGTTCCTCCCGGCGGTGCCGCACCCTACGATGGGCTGGACCCGACAGGAGCGACGATGAGCGACCCCCGTACGGCCCCGGCCGGCTGGTACCCCGAACCGAGCGGCGCCGAAGGCCAGCGTTGGTGGGACGGCACGCAGTGGACCGAGTACGCGACGCCGCTGGCGGCCCCGCCGGTCGCACCCCAGCCCGTGCAGCAGCAGCCGGCGTACGGCGAATACGCGCCGCAGCCGGCGCAGCAGCACCTTCCGTACGGTCAGGCGACGGTGTCGACGGTCGACGCTGCGACGCCGACCTCGACGGTCTGGATCTGGCTCATCGTCGCGCTGCCGGCGCTCGGCTTCGTGCCCTTCCTCCTCGTCGACTGGCAGCGGATCCTCGAGCTGAGCGTGGACGCGCAGTACTCGTCGTCCCCGGCGGCGCAGCTCGCCGTGTACTCCGACCCCTGGTACATCGTGAGCTCGCTGTCGGGCTGGGCGATCGCCGCCCTCATCGTGCTGTTCGCGTACTTCGACCGGCGCGAACTGGTCAAGCGCGGGTTCGAGCGTCCGTTCCACTGGGCGTGGGCGTTCTTCGCCCTGTTCACCTCCCTCGTCTACGTGATCGGCCGCAGCGTCGTCGTGAGGCGTCGCTCAGGGCGCGGCATGGCGCCGATGTGGGCCGCGATCGCGGTCACGGTCGTGATCACGGTCGCGGGCTTCGCATGGTTCGCGACCTTCATGATGATGGCGTTCGAGACGGTCTACGAGCAGGCGGGTCTGTACTGACCGCCCCGCAACGCGGTACCTTGTCGCAGAGCGTCGAGGAGGGGGTCGGTTCATGGATCTCGGCATCATCATCATGATCGGCGTGGCGGTCGCGATCGTCGCCGCCGCGATCTGGCTCGCGATCCGCGGGCGCCGCACCCGCTCGCTGCCGGGTGACCCGCACACCTCGTTCCACGGCGACCGGGCGCACAGCGAGGCGAGCGCGGGAGCGTACGTCGCCGACTCGGTCCGCGACGGCGGCGGCCCGATCTGATCGGCAGGCGCGCGACGCCCGCGACCGGGTGACCCGGTGCGGGCGTCGCGTCGCGTCGTGTCGTCTCGCATCGACGGGCGCCGAGCTCAGGCGTCCACCGGCTCCGCGGACGTCTCGGTCGGAGCATCGCCCGTCGTCGCCATCGGGCGCGCACTCCGCAGGAGGGCGGCGGCCGCGATGAGCCCGACGAGGGCGACGACGCCGGCCCCGAGGAACGCCGCCGAGAAGCCGCTCGTCAGCGCCGTGGCATCCGTGCCGCCGGCTGTGACGGCCGCACCCACCGCCGTGAGCACCGCGAGCCCGACCGCCGAGCCGATCTGGTAGCTCGTGTTGACGAGGCCCGACGCGACGCCCGTCTCCTCGGGCCGGGCGGCGCCGATGGCCGTTCCGAGCGAGGGCACGAAGGCGAGCGCCATGCCGAGTGCGGCGACGAGGGAGGCCGGCAGCACGTCGGCGACGTAGCTGCCGTCGGGGCGTGCGAGGGCGAGCCAGCCGAGGCCCGCCGCGAGCAGGGCGAAGCCCGCGACGATGAGCGGCTTGGCACCGAAGCGCGCCTGAAGCCGCGGCGCCAGCGCGACCATGCCGATCACGATGAGCGCGGTCATCGGCAGCAGCGCGGCCCCCGAGGCGAAGGCGCCGGCGCCCAGCACCTGCTGCAGGTAGAGGTTCAGGAAGAACCACATCGGCACCCACGCGGCGCCGAGCAGCAGCTGGGCGAGGTTCGCGGCGCCGAGCTGCGGGGCGCGGAAGATGCCGAGCCGGAGCAGCGGGCGGCGGCTCCTGGCCTGGATCACGAAGAACGCGACGAGCAGTGCGGCTCCGGCGACGAGCGCGGTGACGGTCTCGATCGAGGCCCACCCGACCTCGGGTGCGCGGACCACGCCGTAGACGACGGCCGCGAGGCCGGCGGTCGCGGTGAACGCGCCGAGCACGTCGACCGAGCCGCGGCCGCCGCGCACGGCCGGCAGCGCGAGCGGGGTGAGGACGAGGACGAGGGCCGCGATCGGCACCGTCACGTAGAACACCCACGGCCAGCTCGCGTACTCGGTGAGCACGCCGCCGAGGAACACGCCGGCGGTGCCGCCGATCGGCGCCGCGGCGCCGTAGACCGCGAAGGCGCGGGGGAGCTCCGGGGTTCCGCCGAAGAGCACCATCAGCAGGGTGAGCGCGGCGGGGGCGATGAGCGCGGCGCCGGCGCCCTGGACGGCGCGGCCCGCGATCTCGAGGCCGACGTTCGAGGCGGCGCCCGCGAGCACCGAGCCGAGCGCCAGGGTCACCCAGCCGGCGACGAACACCCGGCGGGCGCCGAACACGTCGGAGAGCCGGCCGCCGAGCAGCAGCAGGCCGCCGAAGGCGACGACGTAGGCGTTGAACACCCAGGAGAGCGACTCGGGGGTGAAGCCGAGCTCGGCCTGGATGTCGGGCAGGGCGACGCCGATGATCGACGTGTCCATGATGACGACGAACTGGGCGGCGGCGATGAGTGCGAGCCCGAGCCACCGGCGTGGCGCCGGGGCGGTGGAGGTGGACATGGCGTGGTTCCTTCTCTCGATTCTGAATACCCCTAGGGGGTATAGATATACCGAGGAAATCCGGCCGAGTCAAGCATGATGAGCGCCGCCCGCGACAAAATCGAGGTATGGACCCGGTGGCAGCCCTGGAGGAGATCGCCTTCCTGCTCGAGCGCGACCGCGCCTCCGCGTACAAGTCGAAGGCGTTCCGCAAGGCGGCCGACGCGATTCGCGCATTCGACGCCGACGAGCTCGCCGCCCGCGCGGCCGACGGCCGCCTCCGGCGAACGGCGGGCGTCGGCGACTCGACGTTCGCGGTCATCTCGGCGGCGCTCGCCGGCGAGGTGCCCGAACGGCTCGCCGACCTTCGTGCGAAGGCCGGGCTCTCGCCCGCCGGAGCCGCGGCGACCGGGCTCCGGGCGGAGCTGCGCGGCGACCTGCACAGTCACACCGAGTGGTCCGACGGCACGACGAGCCTCGCCGTGATGGCGAAGGCCGCCGCAGCGCAGGGGCTCGAGTACCTCGCGATCACCGACCACTCGCCGAGCCTCCGGGTCGCCAACGGACTCAGCGCCGAGCGGCTCGCCGAGCAGCAGGAGCTCATCGAGGTCGTGCAGGCGGGGCTGCCGGGGCTGCGGCTGCTCGCGGGCATCGAGGTCGACATCCTCGTCGACGGCGCCCTCGACCAGACCCCCGAGATGCTCGGCCGGCTCGACGTGGTCGTCGGCAGCGTGCACTCCAAGCTGCGCATGGAGCGCGCCGAGATGACGAGGCGGATGCTCCGCGCCATCGCCGACCCGCAGCTGAACGTGCTGGGCCACTGCACCGGACGGCTCGTCGAGGGCTCGCGCGGCACCCGGCCGCAGTCGACCTTCGACGCCGAGGCGGTGTTCGCCGCCTGCGCCGAGCACGACGTCGCCGTCGAGATCAACTCGCGCCCCGAACGTCAGGATCCGCCCGACGAGCTCATCGCGATCGCCCTCGAGGCCGGATGCCTCTTCTCGATCGACAGCGACGCCCACGCGCCCGGCCACCTCTCGTTCCTCGAGCTCGGCGCCGCCCGCGCCGAGGCGAACGGGGTGCCCGCCGAGCGCATCGTCACGACGTGGCCCGTCGAATGCCTGCTCGAGTGGACGGGCCGATGACCGCCGGTGACGAGGCGAAGGGCGAGGCGCTCGCCTCGGTCGCGGCGCTCGCCGCCTCGCCGCGCCGTCAGGCGGTCTCGGGCTGCAACGCCAGGTAGCGGTGGGCGTAGGCGATCGCCATGCCGCCCTCGCCGACGCCGGCGGCGACGCGCTTCACCGACCCCGAGCGCACGTCGCCGATCGCGAAGACGCCGGGGGCGCTCGTCTCGAGTGAGAACGGGCGCCGCTCCAGGGGCCAGGCGCCCGTCTCGGCGGCCTCGGCGCCGGTGACCACGAAGCCGTGCTCGTCGCGGGCGATCGCGTCGGGAAGCCACGCGGTCGAGGCATCCGCGCCGATCATGACGAACACCACCTGGCACTCGCGTCGAGCGGTCGTGCCGTGCGCGCGGTCGGCGACCTCGACCCCGTCGAGGCCGCCGTCGCCGTGCAGGCCGACGATCTCGGTGCGGGTCTCGACCCGGATCGCCTCGTGCTGCGCGAGCTGGTCGATGAGGTAGCGCGACATGCTCGCCTCGAGCGACGGGCCGCGCACGAGCATCGTGACCGAGCGGGCGTGGCGCGCGAAGAACAGCGCCGCCTGCCCCGCCGAGTTGCCCGCGCCCACGATGCAGACGTCGGCGCCCTGGGCGACCGCCGAGTCGCTGCGGGCGGCGCCGTAGTAGACGCCGTTGCCGAGGTAGCGGCCGACCCCCTCGACGGGCAGCGTGCGCCAGTCGACGCCGGTCGCGATGAGCACCACGGCGGTGCGCAGCGTGGTGCCGCCGTCGAGGCGGACCTCGTGGCGTGCGGGGTCGATCGCCTCGACGGTGCGGGTCACGACGATCTCGGCCCCGAGCCGGCCGGCCTGCTTGAGCGCCCGGCTCGCGAGGTCGTCGCCCGAGATGCCGAACGGGAACCCCGTGTAGTTCTCGATGCGCGTCGAGGTGCCGGCCTGACCGCCGGGCGCGAGCGCCTCGATCACAACGGTGCGCAGGCCCTCGGCGGCACCGTTCACCGCCGCGGTCAGCCCGGCCGGCCCGCCGCCGAGGATGACGACGTCGTACTCGCTCGCGGACGGTTCGACGTCGAGGCCGACGGCCGTCGCGACCTCGCGCATCGAGGGGGCGACGAGCCGATCGCGGCCGACGAGCTCGACCACCGGGTACCGTCCGCCCGCCTCGCCCGGCTCGACCACGCTGCGCTCGAACGCCACCTGGTTGCGCGTGAGGAACGTCGCCACCGCGTGCACCCCGGGATCCTGCCGCGGCCCGATCACCCGCACCTCGCTCGCGCGCTGCTCGGCCGCGATCTCCTGCAGCGAGTCGAGGTAGCGCCGGGCGAGGCCCGCGACGAGCGCGGGCACGTTCGGGGCCATCGCCGCGAGCGTGTAGTAGACCGTGACATCCAGCTTCACGATCCTGGATGCCTCGGCGGCGCGCCCGCTCGCGGGGAACGGCGTGCTGAGGGTCATCGGGACCTCGCCGAAGAAGCGGCCGGGCGTGCGGGTGCCGATCACCCGCTCCTCGCCGTTCACGACCTTCGTGATCTCGGCCCGGCCCTCGATCACGACGAAGAGCGCCCGCTCCTCGCCCTCGTGGGCGAAGTACTCGCCCGGCGAGAGCCGGATGTCCTCGACGGCGCCGGCGAGGTATTCGAGCGTCGGATCGGGCAGTGGCGCGAACGCCGGGACCTCGCGCAGCAACTCGGCCGTGATCATGGTCGGACGGTAGCGAGCGCCCGTTCCCGACGTCAAGGCGTCGCACGGCCCCCGTTGTCGGGGCGCGGGCCGGTCGGCGGTCGCCCCGCACACCGACGGGGCCGCGTCAAGGGGCTCGCCGGCCGTCGCGCGAGATGCGACGATCGCGCCATGGACGAACAACGCGAACCGGTCGAGGCCGGGCACGACGACGCGAGCCGCGCCGAGAAGCTCGACGGCCTCGTCGAGCAGGTGCGCGGCGATCTCGCGACCTCGGCGGTCGACGACGTGCGATCGATGATCCGCGACCGGCTGCGGGATGCGGGGTTGCCGGCCTCGGAGCGCGATGTCGACGTCGTCGCGGCCCGCGTCGACCCCTCGCCGAGGGCAGGGTAGACCCCCCTGCCGAGGGCGGGCCGGCCCGCTCGTCGCGGCGTGCCGGGCGCCGCCGTCAGGGGTGCCCGAAGACGCCCGGCGACCTCTGCGTCACGGGCGTTCGCAGCGCCGGGATCTCGGCGATGTTTACGTTGACATTCTGATCATGGCGCCCATAGCCTGACCTCGTCAAGCGCCGGCGCCGGGCTCGCACACGACCGTGGGAGGTCGCGCGCGGCAGAACAGAGAGGTTCGCAGAAATGCAACGACGCCCACTCCGGATCGCGGTCGCCCTCGCGACCGCGGCCCTCGCGATTTCGGTCGCGAGCCCCGTGCACGCCGCACCGCAGGATGAGCCGATCGAGGTGCTCACGGGGCCCGAGCTCGCAGCGTCGTGGACGGCGCCGCTCAGCACCGTCGGCCGCTACATCGTCGACGCCGACGGCGACCGGTTCAAGCTCGAGTCCGCCAACTGGGACGGGGCGCAGGGGCACTGGAGCGGCAGCGGCGACAAGAACGACCCGGCCAACCACAACAGCGGCATGAGCTCCGACATCCCCATGGGCCTCGATCGTGCGCCGATGGCGACGCTCATGAGCGACTTCCACGGGCTCGGGCTCAACAGCATCCGGTTGTCGTACTCGAACGAGATGCTCGGCATGACGGCGCCGGTGCCCGATGCCGCGGTCGCCGCCAACCCCTCGCTCAAGGGCAAGACGCCGTTGCAGGTGTTCGACGCGGTCGTCGAGGCGCTGACTGCCGACGGCTTCGCGGTGATCCTCAACAACCACACCACCACCTCGCACTGGTGCTGCGGCACCAACGACGGCAACGAGCGGTGGAACAGCAGCCAGACCACCGAAAAGTGGATCAGCGACTGGGTGATGCTGACCGAGCGCTACGAGGACAACCCTCGCGTGGTCGGCATGGACCTGCGCAACGAGGTGCGCCGCGACATCCTGAACGACGCCAACTGGGGGTGGGGCAACGAGTACGACCTCTACCAGGCGTACCAGCGGGCCGGCATCGCCATCCAGCAGGCGAACCCCGAGGTGCTCGTCATCATGGAGGGCATCAACTGGCAGGGGATCCCGCTCGACGGGCTCTCCCACGACCGCCCGCACCTGAAACCCGTCGCGAACCTCTCGAACGCCCTCCCGTACCCCGACAAGCTCGTCTACGCCGCGCACATCTACGCCTACACCGGGCCGAAGCACACGGGCGCGACCGGCCTCGGCGAGACCCACGACCCCCGCTACCGCGACCTCAGCCGGAGCGAGCTCGTCGCCGAGGTGAACCGGGCCGCGGCGTTCGTCACGACGGCCGGCCAGCACTACACCGCACCTGTCTGGTTCAGCGAGTTCGGCATCGGCCACGCCGCCGACACCGGAGCGCTCGACAAGGCGTGGTGGGTGAACTTCACCGACATCCTCGCGGCCAACGACAGCGACTTCGCCGCGTGGCCGCTCGTCGCCCAGGCCGATGCCGCCGGCAACTTCGCCGACGGCTACGCGCTGCTCGCCTACAAGCCCGACGGCACGAAGCTCAGCATCGCCGACGACTGGCGCTACCCGCAGTGGGTGAAGCTCGTCAACGCGAACGGCAAGACCGGCCCCGTGGCCTCCGTGCCGCGCTGGAACATGATCGGCAGCGGCGGCTTCGTCGACAGCCAGTCGTCGCTGCGCATGCTGCAGGCGGGTGACTGGTCGCCGGGTCAGTGGAAGGGCACCTGCCCCGACAGCCAGCGGCTCCAGGGCATCGCGCGGAGCACGAACCGCGGCCTCTGCACCGACGTCGGCGGCATCGCCACGTCGAACCCGCGCGTGCAGAGCGGGCAGGGCAACATCACGAACGACTGGGCCTCGGGCTACGACAAGCTGCAGTGCAACCCCGGCGAGGTCGCGGTCGGCTACAGCCTGGGCACCGGCACGGGCACCAAGGCCGCGATGTGGAAGCTCGTCTGCGCGACGAGCACGACGGCCCTGCCCGCGAGCCAGGGCCGCCTGGTCTGGTTCGACCAGGGCGACAATCGCCCGGCGGGCGCCGGTTCGACCGCCAGCGACTGGGCACCCGGGTATTACAAGGGCCAGTGCAAGGACACCGAGTACATCGCCGGGGTGGCGTACACCTACCGCTGGATGCACGGCGGAGTGCCCGACGCGCTGCTCTGCAAGCCGCTGAGCTGAACCGCCGCGCTCGCCGTGCATGACGGAGGGCCGGGTCGCCATGGCGACCCGGCCCTCCGGCCTTCGGGCTCGCTCAGCCGAGCGGCGTCAGGCGCACCTCCTGCAGCACCGCGCCGCCGAGGTCGCGGAGCGTGAGCACGAGCTCCTCGGCGCTCGCCTCGCCGTCGATCCACGCCGCTGCCTCGTCGGAGTCGACCTCGACGTCGGGGCCGCCGCCGATGAGCTGCCCGTAGGGGAACTCCTCGGTCGCCGGCATCCACGTCTGGTAGTGCGTGTGACCCGACACGACGATCTGCGCGCCCCAGGCGACGAGCGCGTCGTGCCATGCGTCGCGGCTCATCCGGCTGAACCAGTCGTAGCCCTCGGCGTCGTAGTCGACGACCGCCTCGTCGATCCAGCGCAGCGGGATGTGGCAGAAGACGACCCGATACGGGGCATCCCGGAACTCGGGGCGCGCGGTGACCTCGCCGATCCACTCGGCCTGCTCGGCGCGCAGCGGCTCGAACGCGACCCGCCCCTCGAAGGTCGGGTGGGCGTCGGGCTTGTCCTCGCCGGTGTGCAGCACGAGGCACGCGACCGGGCCGATGCGGAACGCCGTGAACGGCCGCCCCTCGGGCGTCGCCACGAAGTCCTCGAGCTGGTAGGCCCACGTGCCGCGGACGTCGTGGTTGCCGACGACGATCGCGAGCGGGCGCCCCGCACTGACGTCGAGACCGGCCGGGTTCAGCACCGTCGTGGTGAACCACGACGGGTCCTTCCAGTCGTTGCAGAGGTCGCCGTTCCAGACGAGCACGTCGACCTCGGGGGTCGCCTCGTGCAGCGCGCGCAGGGTGTCGTCGCGCTGGTGCGTGTCGTTCCAGACGGCGAAGCGAGCGCGGTCGGATGCCCCGTCGAGCGTGCGCACCGGCTTCCACTCGCTCTCGTGCCGCTCGAGGGGCGCCCCGACCGCCTCGGTCACGGCCCGGACGCGCAGCGCGGTGCCCGCGGCCCATCCGGCGGTGCGCACGCGCAGCACCCGGTCGCCCTGCGGCACCATGCCGAAGGCGTCGGCCGTCGCCGTTCCGCGAGTGCCGTCGGCCGCCTCCCATTCGATCCATCCGCGGCTGAGCCGGCTCACGCCCCACACGACCTCGAACCCGTCGGCGCGCGGCGCCATCACGACCGGCGGGCTCGTGACGAGCGCGGCGGTCATCGGGCAGCTCCGAGGTCGAGCACGAAGCGGAACCGGAGGTCGTCGTCGAACCACATCGTGAAGTTGGTGCCCCAGACGTTGTTGTGCAGGTTCACGTGCATGCCCTCGCCGGGGTCGGGCACGGTGTTGTCGAAGCGGTAGAGCGCCGGGCGGCCGACGGCGACGAGGGCCGCGTCGACGGGCTCGAGCGAGAACGTGCGCGCCGCGGTGTGCGTGACCCCGGCGACGGCGTGCAGGCTGCGGTTGCCGTTGCGCACGACCGACTGCGGGTCGACCGCGGTGCCGAGCTTGTCCAGCCGCCAGTCGCCGGGCTCGACGCGCGGGCGGAAGCCGAGCCATCCGGCCTCGGGCAGCCGCGACGCGTCCTTGTCGCGGAGGTCGAGGGTGATGCCGATCGGGCCCGGTTCCGCGGGGAGGCGATAGGCGAGACGGATGTCCCGCGGCCCGCCCCAGTCCTCGCACGCGGCCTCGGGCAGCGCCAGGCGCAGCGACACGATCGTGTCGCTGCCGTCGGCCACGCGCTCGGCGGCCACGACGGTCGGGGCGAACGTCGTCGCCGGCAGCGTCTCGGCGATCGCGAGGCCGGGCTTGGCCTGGTCGGGCACCGCCCAGAACGCGGTCTCGTCGAGGTCGCGGCAGTACTCCTGCACCCATCGGGCCTCGTCGCGCTCGTCGAAGGTCTCGTAGCGGTAGGCGGCGAGCGGATGCTCCGGGCCCGCCCACTCCGTTCCGCCGGCGTCGACCAGCGAGACGAGCGAGCCGTCGGTGCCGAACCGCACCCGGTAGGCGCCGGCCCGCAGCTCGGCGTCGAGAGCGATCGGCTCGCCGGGCGTCGGCACGGCCGTGTCGTCGGCGGGGCGGGTCTCGGCGATCGCGGCCTCGGCCTCGGCGCGGCGCTCGGGCGAGAGCGCGGCGAGCGCACGGTCGAGGTGCGCGCGCTGCTCGGCCCACGAGCCCTCGAACGCCGAGTAGCGGAGGCCGTCGGGGTTCGGGTGCTCGGTGTACGCCCAGGCGTAGACGTCGAACTCGGCGGGATTCAGTGCGGGATCGACGACGTCGGCCGCGCGGGCACGCTGGAAGTCGGCCTTCTCGTAGTGCACGTAGTCGGCCAGGTGGGTCTTGAGGTCCTTGCCCCAGGTGTGCTCGGGCACCAGCAGCAGGCCGTCGCTGAACGCGTCGCACTCCTCGGTGCCGGGGACGAGCGCGCCGTCGGCGAGCCACGCCGCGCGGAGGCGGAGCAGGGCCCGGAACCGGGCCGTCTGCACGGGATCGCTCGCCACGCCGTGGATCCACGAGTCGCCGATCTCCTGGTCGAGCACGGGCAGGCTCGCTCGGTTCGCCACCGCTTCCGCGCTGAAGGCGTCGAGCGTCGAGGCGATCACCCGCGCATCGGGGTACTCCGCCTCGAGCTGGGCGAACAGCTCCTCGACCTCGTCGACGGAGGGCGGGCCGAAGTTGTCGCCGGTGTGGGCGAGGTGCAGCGCGTCGGAGCCGCCCGGCATCACGGCCACGCCGAGCTCGGTGGCGCCGTAGCTCTGCGCGTAGTTCACGACCACCTCGCTGCCGTCGGGCGCGCGCCACACGAAGAACTCGGGCACCTCGGGCACCGCGGAGGCGCCGTTGACGCCGAGGTGCAGGAAGTCGAGGCCGCCGCGGGCGAGGAAGGGCACGAGGCCGATGGTGTGCCCCGGGACATCCGTCATCTTGGCCGCCGTGGTGCGCCGGCCGAACCGTGCGTCGAGCCCGCGGCCGATCGCGATGCCGTGCTCGACGAGGCCCGCGTCCATGAGCTCGGTGTGCGTGGTCATCGGCAGGCCGTGCCAGGCCACGTGCCCGGCGCGGATCGCGCGCTCGAGCGCGGCGCGCTCGTCGGGACTGCCGAGCCGGAGTGCCTCGTGGATGAGCCAGGACCCGGTCGTCCAGATGAACCTGGCCCGGCCGCCGCGGCGCTCGAGCTCCTCGGCGAGCGCGATCGCACGGGGGAGGTACTCGTGCACGTAGCGGTCGGTGACGTTCGCGGCGGTGTCGGTGAAGCCCAGGTCGAGGTGGGTCTTGAACACGACGTGGAGGGTGGTGATCATGCGTGCATCCAAACGGCGTTGTCGAGGGGTGGGGACATGGTCGGCCCCGAGGGCCCGATGAGCGGCGGGCCACTCGTCATTCAAGCGCAGTCCGATCGATCGGATGCACCTCCGGACCACCGGGATCACGCGGAATCCGTGGTGCGTGATGCCATCGTGACCTTCGGATCATCCGAACGTGTTTGCGCAAACATCATCCTCGCCTATACTGCGATGGGAACGCAAACATTCACGAAGGAGTGCGGAAGCGCATGACGAAGACGTCGCCAGCCCGAGGCGCGGGAGCGGGTCGCGGATGACCGCGGCGCAGGTTCATCCGCAGCAGCCCGCCGGGGTCTCGACCGAGACCTACGCGAGCATCGCCGTGACCGGCGGCGCGTCCGGTGGCGCGTCGGGCGGCCGCCCCAGGCGTGCGCGGCGCGACTGGTCGGGCTGGTGGTTCGTCGGTCCGTTCATGCTCGTCTTCGGACTCGTCTTCATCGCACCGCTCGTCTACGCGATCTACCTGTCGCTCTTCCGCGAGACGCTCATGGGCGGCAACTCCTTCGTCGGGCTCGAGAACTACGCCCAGGCTCTCGTCGACCCGAAGTTCTGGGAGGCCATGGGCCGTGTCTCGATCTTCCTCCTCGTGCAGGTGCCGATCATGCTCGGCCTCGCGCTGTTCGCGGCCCTCGCGCTCGACAGCGCCCGACTCCGCTGGGTGCCGTTCTACCGGCTCTCGATCTTCCTGCCGTACGCGGTGCCCGGTGTCGTCGCGGTCATGATCTGGGGCTACATGTACGGCTCGCAGTTCGGGCTCGTCGCCGACCTCAACCGCTTCTTCGGCGTCGACCTGCCCTCCCCGCTCGCCGAGAACCACATCCTGCTGTCGATCGGCAACATCGTGACGTGGGAGTTCGTCGGCTACAACATGCTGATCTTCTTCTCGGCCCTGAAAGCGGTGCCGCAGGAGCTCTACGAAGCGGCCGAGATCGACGGCGCCGGCACGTTCCGCACCATCTTCTCGATCAAGCTCCCGTCGATCCGCGGCGCGATCGTCATCGCCACGATCTTCTCGGTGATCGGCAGCTTCCAGCTCTTCAACGAGCCGTCGATCCTGCAGACGATCGCCCCGAACTCGATCACCACCTACTTCACGCCCAACCTCTACGCCTTCAACCTGTCGTTCGCCGGCTCGCAGTTCAACTACGCCGCCGCGATCGCGATCGTCTCGGGAGTCATCACCATGGTGGTCGCCTACCTCGTCCAGCTCGCCGGCGAGAAGAAGGGGGCGAAGGCATGAGCGCCGTCGAGACGGGCGCCGTGACCGGCCGTGCCCCGAGCCGGCTCGCGAGCGGCAAGGTCCCGCGCACCGAGCCCAAGCGGGCGAAGACGACGCCTCGCCACAAGCGCGCCTCGATCACGCTCGGCATCCTCATGACGCTGATGCTGCTGTACTGCCTCGTGCCGCTGTGGTGGCTCATCGTCAACTCGACCAAGACGATGGACTCGCTCTACAACTCCTTCGCCTTCTGGTTCAGCGGAGAGTTCTCCCTCTTCCAGAACATCGTCGACACGTTCACCTACCAGGACGGCATCTTCCTGCGCTGGCTCGGCAACACGCTGGTCTACGTCGTCATCGGCGCAGGCGGCGCCACGTTGCTCGCGACCCTCGCCGGGTACGGTCTGGCGAAGTACGACTTCCCGGGACGCAAATGGGTGTTCGCGATCATCCTCGGCGCGATGGCCATCCCTGCGTCGGCGCTCGCGGTGCCGCAGTTCCTGCTCTTTAGCGGGCTCGGGCTCACGAACACGCCGTGGTCGGTGATCATCCCGTCGATGGTGAGCGCGTTCGGCCTCTATCTCGTCTGGGTGTACGCCGCCGAGGCGATCCCCGACGAGCTGCTCGAGGCCGCCCGACTCGACGGCGCCGGTGAGATCCGCATCTTCTTCGTCATCGCGCTGCGCCAGCTCGCGCCCGCACTGATCACGGTGCTGATGTTCACGGTCGTCGCGACCTGGAACAACTACTTCCTGCCCCTGATCATGCTGAGCGACCCCCTGTGGTACCCGCTGCCGGTCGGCCTCGCCCAGTGGTCGGCGCAGTCGAGCGCGATCGGCGGCCAGGCCATCCCGAACCTCGTGATCACGGGCTCACTGCTCACCGTCATCCCGATCTCGGCGGCATTCCTCTACCTGCAGCGCTACTGGCAGTCGGGACTGACCGCCGGGAGCGTCAAGTAGTCCGGCTCGCCCGGCAGAACCACCCAAACACCATGAAGGGAACCACAGCAATGGAACGAAACACCACGCGCCGATGGGCGCGTCTCGGTGCCGCACTCGGCACCGGTGCGCTGCTCGTCGGAGTGCTCGCGGGCTGCAGTGGCGCAGCGCCGGGCGCCGACAGCGGGTCGACCGACACCGACGCGGCGCTCGAGGAAGACGTCACGCTCACCTGGTGGACCTGGAGCGACAACACCCAGGAGCAGGCCGACGCGATCTCGAAGAAGTACCCGAACGTCACGTTCGACGTCGTCAAGCTCGAGAACCCCGACGCCGTCGTCACGAAGCTCCAGAACGCGATCAAGGCGGGCAAGGGCGCGCCCGACATCGTCCCGGTCGAGTACCAGACGATGCCGCAGCTCACCCTCGGCGGTGCGCTCGCCGACCTGACCCCGTACGGCCTCGCGGAGTACGAAGACGCCTTCACCGCGTCGACGTGGAACTCGGTCAACGTGGAGGACCAGCTCATCGGCCTGCCCGGCGACTCCGGCCCCATGGTCATGATCTACAACACGGCGCTCTACGAGAAGGCCGGCATCACCGAGGCCCCCACGACGTGGGACGAGTTCGCCGTGGCGTCGGCGGCGATCCACGCCGCCGACCCCGAGGCCTACATCGCGAACAGCGGTGACGCGGGCTTCTTCACGAGCATGATCTGGGCGTCGGGCGGCCAGCCGTTCAAGACCGACGGCGAGAACGTCACCATCGACCTGCAGGACGAGGGCACCAAGAAGTTCGCGGACTTCTGGGGCGCGCGCCTCGAAGCCGGCGAGCTCTCGGGTCTCGCGACCTGGTCGGACGAGTGGACCAAGGCGCTCACGCAGGACAAGCTCGGCACCCTGCTGATGGGCTCCTGGATGATCAGCGGCGGCATGGAGGACTACGGCCCCGCGGGTCGCTTCAAGGTCGCACCGATGCCGACGTGGGACGGTCAGCCCGCCTCGGCCGAGAACGGCGGCTCCGGCCTCTCCGTCACCTCGCAGAGCGAGCACAAGGCTGCTGCAGCCGGCGTCCTCAAGTACCTCGCCGAGGGTGAGGGCCGTGAGCTGCTGAACGCGAGCGGATTCCCCTCGACCGTCGCCGACCTCGAGAACCCCGAGTGGCTCGACTACCCCTTCCCCGGGTACAGCGACCAGCCCGCCAACCAGATCGGTGCGGCCTCGGCCGAGTCGGTCATCTCCGGCTGGCAGTACCTGCCCTACCAGGGCTACGCCAACAACGTCTTCTCCGACTCGGTCGGCAAGGCGCTCGGATCGGGCGGCGACCTCAACGAGGCGCTCCTCGAGTGGCAGGACACCCTCGTCCAGTTCGGCAACGAACAGGGCTTCTCGGTCAACGAGTAGCACCAACGCACCACTCCGCGGGGCAGTCGCCGTCACGGCGGCTGCCCCGCGGTCCATTTCTCGACCCAGGATCAGCGCATGCCCACCTTCTCCATCGGCGACACCGACTTCCTCCTCGACGGCACGCCGCACCGGGTGCTCTCCGGTGCGCTCCACTACTTCCGGGTGCACCCCGAGCAGTGGAGCGATCGCATCCGCAAGGCCCGGCTCATGGGGCTCAACACCATCGAGACGTACGTGCCGTGGAACGAGCACGCTCCGACGCGCGGCGAGTTCCGCACCGACGGACAGCTCGACCTCGCGCGGTTCCTCGACCTGGTGCACGCCGAGGGCATGCACGCGATCGTGCGCCCCGGCCCCTACATCTGCGCCGAATGGCACGACGGCGGCCTGCCGTCCTGGCTGATCTCCGACCCCTCGATCGTCCTGCGCTCGAACGACGAGGCCTACATCGAGGCCGTCGGCGAGTACCTCGACGCGGTCTACGCGATCGTTCGTCCGCGCCAGATCCAGCACGGCGGACCCGTCGTGCTCGTGCAGATCGAGAACGAGTACGGCGCGTACGGCGCCGACCAGGCGTACCTCCGGCGCCTCGTCGAGCTGACGCGCGGGCACGGCATCGACGTGCCGCTGACGACCGTCGACCAGCCCCTCGAGCACATGCTCGTGCGCGGCAGCCTCGACGGACTGCATCGGACGGCCTCGTTCGGCTCGCGCGCGGGGGAGCGGCTGGCCGCCCTCCGTCGCCACCAGCCGACCGGCCCGCTCATGTGCTCGGAGTTCTGGTGCGGCTGGTTCGACAGCTGGGGCGAGATCCACCACACGACCTCGGCCGACGACGCCGCCCGCGAGCTCGACGAGCTGCTCGCGGCCGGGGCATCCGTCAACGTCTACATGTTCCACGGCGGCACGAACTTCGGGTTCACCGCCGGGGCCAACGACAAGGGCACCTATCGCGCCATCGCGACGTCGTACGACTACGACGCGCCGCTCGCGGAGGACGGCACCCCCACCGAGAAATTCTGGCGCTTCCGCGAGGTCATCGCGAAGTACGCGCCCGTGCCCGACGAGGTTCCTGCTGAACGGCAGGATGCCCCCGTGCTCGACGTGCGGCTCGACCGCAGCGTGCCGCTGTGGTCGGTGCCGATCCTCGCCGCCGAGCAGTTCGACGAGCTTCCGGTCGCGGCCGAGTTCGGGGCGACGCGCGGCTTCGCCGTGTACTCGACCCGGATCGCGCACGGCGGCCTCCTGGCCTTCGGCGAGGTGCGCGACCGGGCGCAGGTGTTCCTCGACGGCGCGCTCGTCGGGGTCCTCGACCGCGAGCTCCACGAACGGGTGCTCCCGATTCCCGAAGGGCCAGGCGGCGAGCTGACCGTGCTCGTCGAGCTCCTCGGCGGGGTGAACTACGGGCCCCGGCTCGGCGAGGCCAAGGGGCTGATCGGCCCCGCGACGCTCGACGGCGTTCCGCTGCGGTCCTGGTCGGCCGGAGCGGTCTCGCTCGAGGCGCTCGACCGCGTGCGGGCCGCCCTCGCGACCGCACCCGCCATCGAGCCCGTCGCCGGCGCCCCCGCCCCGCTGTCGGGCCCGGTGTTCGCGCGGGGCAACTTCGTGCTCGACGAGGCGACCGACCTCCACCTGGGCCTGCCGGGGTGGAGCACGGGCGTCGCCTGGGTCAACGGCGTGAACCTCGGCCGGTACCGCAGCCGCGGGCCGCAGCGGACGTACTACGTGCCCGCACCGGTGCTGCGCGCGGGCGACAACGAGCTCCTGGTCTTCGAGACCGTCGGCGCGGCGTCGGCGAGCACGCGCTTCGTGACCCGCCCCGAGCTCGGGCAGACCGAGGCGTGAAGGTGCGTCTAGCGCCCGCCCCGAACCGGCCCCGAGCTGTCGCGCACGACGAGGCTCGTCGGGATGAGGAGCTTCTGCTTCGTCTCGGCCTCGCCGTCGATGAGCGAGAGCAGCAGCCTCGTGGCGTGCCGGCCGACCTGGTCGAAGTTCTGGTGCACGGTCGTGAGGGCGGGCCAGTACAGCGCCGCCTCTTCCGTGTCGTCGAAGCCGACCACGCTGAGATCGCCGGGAATGCTGAGCCCTCGCTCGTGGATCGCGTGCATCACGCCGAGCGCCATCTGGTCGTTGCTGGCGAAGATCGCGGTCGGCGGTTCGTCGGTCGCGAGCAGCTCGCGCGCCCGGGCGAGGCCGGATTCGGCGCTCCAGTCGCCGACGAGCACCGGCCGTGCCGGCAGGCCGGCCGCGGCCATCGTCTGCCGGTACGCGTCGGCGCGCCGGCGCGACGAGAACGAGTTCTCGGGGCCCGAGATGTGCGCGATGTCGCGGTGACCGAGCTCGAGCAGGTGCTGGAGTGCGATCTGCGCGCCCTGCTCCTGGTCGGTGTCGACGATCGTGTACGGGAGCTGCGCGTCGGAGTCGACGATCACGAGCGGCAGGCCCGCGGTGAGGCCCCACTCGTCGAGCGCACCGACCTCGGCCGACATGACGAGGATGATGCCGTCGACCGCCTGCTCTTCGAGGCGACCGAACGCGCCGGCGACGTCGAGCTGCGTCGGGTCCATGACGGGCAGCAGCGTCGTCGTGTACCCGGCCGCTTCGGAGGCCTCGGCGACGGCGTTGAGCGTGCGCTCGTTGCCGAGCGTCGCGAGGTTGAAGGTGACGAAGCCGATGCTGCGGAAGCGGCCCGACTTGAGGTTGCGCGCCGCGCTGTTCGGACGGTACCCGAGCGCCTGCATCGAGGCGAGCACCCGATCGCGGGTGGCGGGGCGCACGTTCGTCTGGCCGTTCGCGACGCGCGAGACGGTCTGGGCGGAGACCCCGGCATGCACGGCCACATCGTTGATGGATGCGCGCGCCTTCGGCGACGACGCCGGCCCGGACGAACTGTTCGATTCACGCGACATGGTGACGTAAACACTACCCTGCAGGCCGCTGCGAGAGGAAACCTGAAATGACCCGAACCTCCGATTTCGGCGTGGTGATGCGCGCCGCCGGCGTGGCCCTCGTCCTCGACCTCGGCGACGGCACTCTCCCGTCCGTGGTGCACTGGGGCGCCGACTGCGGCCCGCTCGACGAACGCGGGTACGCCGCGCTGCGCGAGGCCGGTGTGCTGCCGGTCGCCGCGAGCGAGGTCGACGTCCCGGTGCGCCTCTCCCTCCTCCCCGAGCACGCACGCGGCTGGATGGGCCGCCCCGGCGTCAGCGGCTCGCGCGAGGGCGCCGCGTGGTCGCCGTTGTGGCGCGTGAGGTCGGCGACGCTCGACGGCACGGTGCTCGCCGGGGCATCCGATGCGCTCGTCGTGAACCATGGCGCCGGGTCGCTCGTGGTGACCGCGGTCGATGATGCCGCCGAGCTCGGGCTGACGCTCACCGTCGAACTGAGCGAGGCCGGTGTCGTGCGCGCGCGCGCCGAGATCGAGAACCTCGGCGATGCGACGTACCAGCTCGACGACCTCCTGCTCTGCCTGCCGACGCCCGCGATCGCGAGCGAGGTGCTCGACTTCGCCGGGCGCTGGTCCGGGGAGCGCGCCCCGCAGCGCCGGGCGATGACCGTCGGCACGCACCGGCGCGAAGGTCGCAGGGGGCGCACCGGGCTCGACTCGGCCATGGTCCTCTCGGTCGGCACGCCGGGCTTCGGCTTCGCGCACGGCGAGGTCTGGGGCATCCACACCGCCTGGTCGGGCAATCACGTGCACCAGGTCGAACGCGTCCTCACCGGCGAGCAGCTGCTCGGCGGCGGCGAGCTGCTGCTGCCCGGCGAGGTGCGCCTCGCGCAGGGGGAGCGCTACGAGAGCCCGTGGGTGTACGGCATCTACGGCGCGGGGCTCGACGATGCCGCGAGACGGATGCACCGGCACCTCCGTGCGCGCCCGCAGCACCCCCGCTCGGCCAGGCCGGTGACGCTCAACGTGTGGGAGGCGGTCTACTTCGACCACGACGCCGACACGCTCGTCGAGCTCGCCGAGCGGGCCGCCGAGCTCGGCATCGAACGTTTCGTGCTCGACGACGGATGGTTCGGCGGGCGCCGCAACGATCGTGCGGGTCTCGGCGACTGGACGGTCTCGAGCGAGGTCTGGCCGGACGGCCTGCACCCGCTCGTCGACCGCGTGCGCGCGCTCGGCATGGAGTTCGGCCTCTGGTTCGAACCGGAGATGGTGAACCTCGACTCCGACCTCGCGCGGGCCCATCCCGAGTGGATCATGTCGACGGGCGACCGCCTGCCGGTGGAGTCGCGGCACCAGCAGGTGCTCGACCTCGGGATCCCCGAGGCGTACGCGCACGTGCGCGACGCCATGTGCGCCATCCTCGACGAGTACGACATCGCCTACCTCAAGTGGGATCACAACCGCGACCTCGTCGACGCGGGCGGATCATCGGGCCGGCCCGGGGTGCACGAGCAGACCCTCGCGTACTACCGCCTCGTCGACGAACTGAAGTCGCGGTACCCGGGGCTCGAGATCGAGTCGTGCTCCTCGGGCGGCGGCAGGGTCGACCTCGGCGCCCTCGACCGCACCGACCGGGTCTGGGTCTCCGACAACAACGACCCGATCGACCGCCAGCAGAGCAACCGCTGGACGACCCAGCTCGTGCCGCCCGAGCTCATGGGCGCGCACGTCGCCTCGGGTGCCTCGCACATCACGAACCGCCTCCACGCCCTGTCGTTCCGGGCCGTCACGGCGCTCTTCGGGCACCTCGGGGTCGAGTGGGACCTCCGCACCGCGAGCGACGCCGAGCTCGCCGAGCTCCGCGAGTGGATCGAGCTGCACAAGGCCCACCGCGAGCTCCTCCACGGCGGCGAGGTCGTGCGGCTCGATCACCCCGACGCCTCGCTCTCGCTCAACGGCGTCGTCGCCCGCGACGGCTCGGCGGCGCTCTACGCGTACGTCTCGCTCGCGCGATCGAGCGTCGCGAGCCCCGGACGAGTCCGGCTGCCCGGCCTCGACGGCGAGTCCGTCTACCGGGTGGAGCCCGTGCTCATCGGGGGAGTGCCGCACGGCGCCGAGCCTGCGCCGTGGTGGCAGCAGGGGCCGCTCGAGACGAGCGGACGCGCGCTCGGCGCCGTCGGCGTCGTGATGCCGGCGCTTCGGCCCGAGCAGGCCGTGCTGCTGCGCGTGGCTCGCCTCACGTGAGCGGCCTCGTCCTCGCCGCGGTGCTCGGCGCCGCCGTGCTGCACGGCACGTGGAACGCGCTCGCCAAGGCGATCCCCGCGCGCCTCGTCTCCTCGGCGCTCATCGGCCTGGTCTACCTGTTGGTGGGGGCGGTGGGATGCCTCGTCCTCCCGTTCCCGCCGGCAGCGGTGTGGCCCTACCTCCTCGTCTCGGCCGCGGTGCAGACCCTCTACCTCGTGCTGCTCACGGCCGCCTACGCGCGGTCGGAGTTCAGCCGCGCCTACCCGCTGACGCGCGGCGTCGCCGTGCTCGGCATCACGCTCATCTCGACGACCTTCCTCGGCGAGCGGATGACGCCGGCGCAGCTCATCGGCGTCGCCGTCGTCGCCGCGGCGCTCTTCGCGCTCTCGTGGTCGCCGAAGGGCCGCGGCGGCGCGACCGGCACGCTGATGACGGTCGCCGTCGGCGTGACGGTGACCGCCTACTCGGTGATCGACGGCATGGGCGTGCGGCTCTCGGGCGAGCCGTTCGCGTACGCGTCCTGGCTCTTCCTCCTCCAGGGGCTGACGCTGCCGATCGTCTGCCTCGTGCTGGCCCGCGACCGCCGCGAGATGCTGCGCGGGATGCGCCGGCACGCGCCGGTCGGCGCGCTCGGCGGCGTGCTCTCGCTCGTCGCCTACACGATCGTCGTGTGGGCTCAGTCGCTGGCGCCGCTCGCGGTGGTCTCCGCCCTGCGGGAGACCGGCGTCCTCGCGGCCGGTGCGATCGGCTACTTCGTCTTCCGCGAGCCGTTCAGCAGGTGGCGGATGGCGGCGACGGTGTTCGCCGTCTCGGGGATCGTGGCGATCCGGCTCGGCGGCTGAGGCGCCTCGGATCGATCGGTCAGGATCTGAGAAGCGACCCCGACCGGCCCCGAAATAGCGTGATCGACATGAACACGATCACCGCTTCCACCGCCATCGACTCCATCGTCATCGAGGCCGACGACCCGGCCGCGACCGAGCGCTTCTACGCCGACGCATTCGGCCTCGGGTCGCGCATCCGCGTGCGCGCCGCCACCTCGCCGTCCACCGGATTCCGGGGTCACGTCGCCTCCCTCGTCGTCTCCCAGCCCGCCGCCGTCCGCCGGATCGTCGAGGCGGCCGTCGCCGCCGGCGCGACCGTCGTGAAGCCCGTCGCGAAGTCGATGTGGGGCGTCGGCGGTGTCGTGCAGGCGCCCGACGGCAGCATCTGGAAGATCGCGACCTCCGCCAAGAAGGACACCGCACCCGACTCCGGCGAGATCGACCGGATCGTGCTGCTGCTCGGCGCCGACGACATCCTCGCGAGCAAGCGCTTCTACGTCGACCGCGGATTCAGCGTCGGCAAGAGCTTCGGCCGCAGCTACGTCGAGTTCGAGAGCCAGGGCGGGGCGATCCAGCTCGGCCTCTATCGTCGGGGACCCCTCGCGAAGGACGCCGGCGTGCCCGAGGAGGGCTCGGGCTCGCACCGCCTGGTCCTCATCGGTGGCGGATCGGCCGTCGCCGACCCGGACGGGTTCGAGTGGGAGCCGGCCGGCCGCTGATCCGCAGACCCCGATCCCGACGCGCGGTGCCGCTTCACGACGGCACCGCGCGTCGCGCGCGCCTGCACGCGATCCAGCGGCCCTCGACCGCTATCGTGGTCTCACCCGCGGCGCCGCGACGTGCGAACGGGACCGAGGAGGCGACGATGATCCGCAGCACCCCCGATCGCGACGGAGCACGCTCGTGAACCTCGATCCGGCCGTGTTCTGGACGATCGTGCTCGTCCTCGCCGACTGGACGATCCGCATCATCGCGCTCTTCATCGTGCCGAAGGACCGCAAGCCCACCGCCGCGATGGCGTGGCTGCTCGCGATCTTCCTCATCCCGTTCATCGGCGTGCTGCTGTTCCTCATCATCGGCAACGCGAGGCTGCCCGAGAAGCGACGCAAGCGCCAGCAGGAGGTCGACGCGATCATCGCGCAGAACGTCGACGCCCACGACTACACCGTCGACCGCGCGACGTGGCCGGCGTGGTTCGCCTCGATCGTGCAGCAGAACCGCACGCTCGGCGCCCTGCCCGCCTCTGGCGGCAACCGGGCCGAGCTCATCGGCGACTACCAGGCGTCGATCGACCGCATGGCCGCCGAGATCGACACGGCGCGGTCGTGGGTGAACATCGAGTTCTTCATCGTCGCGTGGGACGACACCACGCGCGAGTTCTTCGCCGCGATGGAGCGGGCGGTGCAGCGCGGCGTGAAGGTGCGCCTGATGATGGACTACATCGCCTCGGCGAAGGTGCCGATCCACAAGCAGACCATCGCCGAGCTCGACCGCATCGGTGTGGAGTGGAAGTACCTCCTGCCGGTGAAGCCGTTCAAGGGGCAGTTCCAGCGCCCCGACCTGCGCAACCACCGCAAGCTCGTCGTCGTCGACGGGCACGTCGGATACACCGGTTCGCAGAACCTCATCTCGCGCGACTACGACTCGCCGAAGAACCAGAAGCGCGGCCTCAAGTGGCAGGAGCTCGTGACGCGGGTCACCGGGCCGACGGTCGCGGCGATCAACACGGTCTTCCTCTCCGACTGGTACGCCGAGACGGGCGAGAACCTCATGGACACGGCCCACGTGAAGGTCGGCGAGCTCGAGTTCGACGAGTCATCCGAGGCGCTGGTCTGCCAGGTGGTGCCGAGCGGCCCGTCGTTCGACGAGGAGAACAACCTGCGCATGTTCCTCGGCCTCGTGAACGCGGCCCAGGAGAAGGTCATCATCACGAGCCCGTACTTCGTGCCCGACGAGGCGATGATGTACGCCATCACCTCGGCGAAGTTCCGCGGCCTCGAGGTGCAGCTGTTCGTCTCGGAGATCGGCGACCAGGGCATGGTGTGGCATGCGCAGCGCTCGTACTACGAGCCGCTGCTGCGCGCGGGCGTGCGCATCTTCATGTACCCGGGGCCGTTCATCCTGCACTCGAAGCACATGACGATCGACGACGACATCGCGTTCATCGGCTCGAGCAACATGGACATCCGCTCGTTCCTGCTGAACTTCGAGATCTCGATGCTCGTGCGCGGCGAGTCGTTCGTGCGCGACATGCGCGAGGTCGAGGAGGGCTACCGGGCGATCAGCCGCGAGCTCACCCTCGAGGACTGGCTGCGCGAGCCGACGAGGGCGAAGTTCCTCGACGGGGTGGCCCGGCTGACGTCGGCGCTCGAGTAGTTCGGGCATGGATCCCGAGGATCTGCCGCAGATCGGACCGATCGCCGTGGCGCCCGCAGCGCTCGCCGAGCGCGGCGAGCCCCTGAGTGCGGTGCTCGCCCGCTTCGAGGTGGCGGCTCCGACCTCGGATGCGACGACCGAGGGCGTGGCGGCACTGCCCGCCGAGGGATGGCGCGTACTCCACCGCGACCGCGGCATCGTCATCGGCGCACCCGCCGACGGCACCGGGCGCTCCTGGCGCATCGTCAGAGTCGAACCGGTGTCGGCCGAGCGCCCGGTGGGCCGCGTCGACATCGTGCCCGACGAACTGCCGCTGCGGCCGAGCCAGGCAGACCGGCGCAGGGGCCTGCGGCTGCGATGGCCCGAGGTCACGGCGTCGGCGCCCGATCTCGAGCGGCTCTGGATCGACGTCGTCAACGACGGCGGCGAACGCTGGGTTCCGAACGGCGACGGATTCCACGTCGCCGCCGCGATAGTACGGCCGGGGCACGACGGCGTCGGCTTCGCCTTCGTCGCCGGGCGCGACGCTGCCTGCCCCCTCGGCCCGGGCGACTACGCGCGGGTCCGCGCCCATCTCGACCTGAACGGGCTCGATCGGCTCGAGCCCGGCGAGTACGAGGTGCACGCCTGGCTCGTCGACCTCTCCGTCCGAACCGAGGATCCGCTGCTGATCCTCGTCTCGCCCGACATGATCGCCCGTCGCCGTGCGGCGATCGCCGCCCGCCCCGCACCGCCCGCTCCGCACGACCAGGCCGCGCGAGTACGAACACGGATCTCGATGCTGAGCGCGCTCGTGGCCGCGCGCGACCGCCTGCCCGAACTCGCGGAGCTCGTGCTCGAGCATTCCGGGGACTCCGAGCAGCTCACCGTCCGCATCGCCGAACTGCTCGGAATCACGAAGGTCGATGCGGCGGGCATCACCGCGGTGCCGCTCAGCCGCTTCGCCCAGCCGCTCGCCGGTCGCACCGAGACCGAGCTGCGTGAACTCGAACAGATGCTCGGCGAGCTGGAGAGATGAGGGCCCGGGGTTCGTCGATCTCGAACGCCCGGGCCCGCTTCAGTCGAGCCCCCACTCGTTCGAAGCCCGTCGTCGCGAACGACGACCACCTCATCACACCGCACCGGGATGCGATCCGGTAGGGATTGACAGCGACCGCCCCAGCTGCTGGTGGCGGCGGTCCGGTGAATCGGGCCGCGCCGGCGGCTCACTCGTCGCCCGGCTCGAGCAGCGCGAGACCGAGCCGCGAGCAGATCGCGGGTCCGGAGGACGGCACGACCGCCGTGCTGCCGTCGCCCATGCGGCAGAGCACGAACGACTCGGGCACGACGCCCGAGGGATTCGTGAGCGACGTCGGGTCGAAGCCCGACTCGAGCGACCCCTGCTCCCACATCATCGTGCACACCTCGACGGCGTGCTCCGCCCGTTCCGCGCCGTCCGAGAACGCGATGTAGGCCATGGCGTCGGGCCGGTCGCCGTCGGGGAGCGCCTCGGCCCTGAAGCAGTGGATGAGCTGATCGTTGGAGACGAGCTGCGACTGCAGCCAGACCACCGCGGCCGTCGCGGCGATGCCCGACACGACCAGGCCGCCCCCGCCCCAGGCGAACCAGCGGTGTCGGCGTCGGCGCGCGTCCCGCTCCCGCGACTCCTCGACGTGCCCGAGCACGAGCCCGCGGATCGCCGCCTCACGCTCGGGTCGCGCCTCGGAGCGGGTCTCGTTCACCGCATCGCCCACGCCCCGACGGCCTCGCAGCCCGGCGTGCATCGCTCGAGTTCCACCTGTGGTTCCTCCGCGCTCGGACAGTGTCGCGCTCACCGTACCGACCGCAGGGTCGCGGGCGCCAGCCCTTCCGGAGGGTCATCGATCTCCACCCGGCGAGTGGTGGCCGGTGCCTCGGACGACACCCGGCCACGCCGACGCGTGCGCTCAGTGCATGTTGTCGTTGCCGGTGACGTGCGTGGCGTAGCCGGCGCAGCCGGCCTCCTCCCACCGATAGGCGGACCCGGTGCCGGTGTCGCCGTACATCGCGAGCTCCCACGTCATCGTGCCGTCGCCCGTGCCGTCGGCGTTGAAGCCCTTCTCGGCCATGCAGGCGTCGACGGCCGCCCAGTATCCCGCGATCTCCTCCTTCTCGGTCGGTGCATCGGGGTCGAGCTCGGGCAACGGCGCCGAAAGCGGGGTGCCGGCTGCCCGGGCGACGGCGACCGCGTGATCGCCGACCCCGACGCATCCTCGCCGTTCCCATTCGGAGGACGGCACCGACCAGCTCTCGCGCATCTCACCGTAGAGGGCGTTGAGCCAGATGATCGACTGCTCGTAGCTGAGGCCCTTGGGCTGCGCGTCCTGGTTCAGCCAGGGCGCGGAAGGCAGGTACTCGACGTTCTGCTCGGCCATGCACTCGGCGATGACCTGCTCACGGCCCATGTACTCCATGCGGTCCTGGTCCGACTCGAGCCCCGTGCCGAACGGGTCGACGACCACGACGCCGTCGTCGGACGTCGCGCTCGCCGAGCCCGCCGCACCCGCGACGGGCGCGTCGCCGCCGGTCACGGCCGTCGCGGTCTCCGCCTCGCGCGGCAATTCGAACGGCGTGACCCCGTACGCGCCGGCCACGGTGAGCCCGGCGGCGACGGCGCACACGACGAGCCCGCCGACCGCGATCGGCGCGGTGAGTCGCCTGAGATTCATCGCGGCGCCTCCTTCGACGGCTCGGATGCCTCGGGCGATGATGCCGGGCCCGCCCACCACAGGCTCATCGAGAGGAAGAAGAGCACCGCCGCGCCCGTCGCCAGACGATTCAGCAGCACCATCTGCGCCGTCGATGAGGCGTAGAACTCCGTGAAGGTCGTGCTCGTGTCGACGAGTGCGTAGGTGCCGAAGCGGATGAGCAGGTAGGCCGCGACCGCGAGCACCAGCCCGGCCATGCCTCGGCGCCGGGCGACGAGGAGCAGCCACGACCCGACGACCGCGAGCGCGAGCCCCACGACCGTGAGCTCGGCCACGTCGGCCGCACCGTGCCAGGTGCCGAGGAGCATGCTGTTCGCGACCCGCCAGATGACGAACGCGCCCCAGGCGACGAGCGAGATCGCCGCGAGGTGGGCGAGCGCGGGCATCGCGAGCGGCAGCGTGCCGCGCGGCGCCCCGAGCGAGGCGCGACGCAGCCGGGCCCCGCGCCAGGCGAGGTCTGCGGGTACGCCGCGGATGGCGCGCCAGATGATGGACCCGCTCGCGCCCGCGCCCGAGTGCGCGCGCTCCTCGAAGAGGTCGGAGGCGAGTTCGGCGCGGCGTTCGGCGGCGACGTCGTCGGGCAGGTCGGCGGTGTACCAGCGGCCCCACGCGAGCACCGCGGCGTCGACGCGCCCGGCAGCGGTGTGCTGTCGACGAGCGGATGCCTCGAGCTCGAGCACTTCGTCGGATTCGAGCGTGACGGCGGTCATGCGAAGGCCGACCGGGGCTTCGGGACGGCGGCGGACGCCGTGCGCAGCTCGGTCTCCGCGCGGCACGCGGCGGCGCCGACACCGGTCACCCGGTAGAGGCGGCGGCGCGGCCGCCCTTCGGTCGCGGCGATCTCGGGATCCTCCCACTCGGATTCGACCATGCCGCGTTCGGCCAGGCGGCCGAGCGCCTTGTAGAGCGTGCCGTGCGCGGTGAGCGACGAGGCGCCGGATCGGTCGGCGATGCGCTTCGCGAGCGCGAAGCCGTAGAAGTCGCCGTCCTCGGCCTGGAGCTCGATACCCGCGCCGAGGATGTCGACCTCGAGGTCGACCAGTCGGCCTTCTCGTCTGCGTGGCATGGGGCCAGTATAGGAAGATATCTACTGGCTGTATAGGAAGATATCCATTTCGCTATAGGAAGATATCTGCCCATATGCTAGCGTCCCCTTCGAGCCGCCCGATCGGGCGGCGCAGAAGGGAACGACATGAACACCAAGAGGGTGATGTTCCAAGCCGCCGTCGGGGTCGCGCTGACGGTGACGCTCACCGGGGGATCCGCGCTCGTCGCCGGGGCGCTCGATGCCGGCGTGACGCCCGTGGCTGAGGCATCTGCACCCGTCGCCGCGCTCGCCGCCGACGTCGTGACGCTCGAGGCTCGCGCGACCACCGCCGCGCTGGCGGCCGCGGAGGCCGCCCCGGTGCAGGCTGCCGGCGACACGCACCGGAAGGACCGCGCCAAGCCGGTCGGCCCCGTCCACTGCGAGGACGCGCAGCTCACCATGGACTACGTCGAGCGACCCGACCGCTCGACGGACGCGACGAACGCCTTCGACCTCGTCTTCACGAACACCGCGTCGCAGCCGTGCTCGTTCGACGGGTGGCCCGGCCTCGTCGCGGAGGACGCCGACGGTGCGCTGCTGACCTGGGCGCTCACGTCGGGCGCGACCAGCACGCTGGCCGTGCTGCCGCCGAACGGCGGCCGTGCGGTCGCCGAGGGAACGGCCGACGTTCCCGCGGCGGTCGGATGCGCCGAGGCGACCACCGACCGCCTGCGCGCCTACATCTCGTCGGACGGCGCGGGCGGCGGCATCGTCGACGACGTGCAGATCCCGGTCTGCATCGACGGCACCTGGTCGCTGTGGCTCGGGCCGTTGACCCCGCTCCACGGCGCGCCCGGCGACGTGACGCAGCCCGCCGAGCCGCAGCCCGAGCCCGAGCCGCTGCCCGCCAAGTGCCAGGACGAGCAGCTGGGTCTCGAGTTCGTCGCGCGGCCCGACCGCTCGGCTGACGGTGCGGAGGCCTTCGAACTCGTCTTCACGAACGTGAGCGACGCGTCGTGCGCGATGTGGGGATGGCCCGGACTGGTCGTCGAGGCGGCCGACGGAACCCGGATCGGATGGTCGTCGGTGGTCGGAACGGACGGGGAGCCGTTCGTACTCGCGAACGGCGATGTCGCGACCGTGTTCGGCACGGCGCTCACCCCGAAGTCGCTGGGCTGCGAGGCGATCACCGCTGATCACGTGCGGGCGTACGTCACCTCCGACGGCGCCGGACCGGGCGTCGTCGCGCCGGCACCGTTCGAAGTCTGCGCCGACGGCTCGAGCGTGCTCGAGATCGGGGCGCTGACCGCGGCCTGAGCTGAGCCTGCACCCTGCCTGAACGGCGTCGCGAGCCCGCTCGCGGCGCCGTTCGGCGCGGTGCAGACGGAACGCGCCGACGACAATGGGGGTATGCCTGCCGAGCTGCTGGTGACCAAGATCGCGAACGCGCGTTGATCGAAGACGTGAAGGTCAACGTGCGCTCGCCGGTACTCGGCGCGTTCCGGTCGGCCTGGGGTGGACTGTGGGTCGGCGGTCGGGTCAGGCTCACGACGGAGGCCGTCAGCTTCGCCGCGAACGGGCTCAACCGCATGGTGCAATCGGGAACGCTCGACGTCAGCGTTCCGCTCGCGGACATCATCGGCGTCGACGTGCTCCCGGGATTCATCACCAGGATCGTCGCCATCACGACGCCCGATGTCACCCTGAAGGTGCGCTGCTACGGGGCGGCCCGCTTCGCGGAGGCGGTGCTGGCTGCTCGGGGCCGGCTCGGGTGAGCAGGTGCATCAGCTCGAACGCACGACGTCATCGTCGCTGGGGCGCCTGAGCACGTCCCGTTGTGTCCATTCGTAGCCGGTGGCGTTGGGCCCGGCCCAATTCAGCCCGACGAAGAAGCCGTCGTGTTCCAGGCCTGCGAGCCATCGCTCGGCGAACTCTTCGCGGCTCAGCCCGCGACATCGACCGACGACGCTCGGCTCCGACGGATGGAGGGGCACCGCCGTCGTCCTCGATCGCTGGCCGTCACGGACTGAAGTTCGCGCAGGGGTGCCAGCGACATGCCCGCACAGCGCTACTGACCGGCCGCGCGATCACGTACGCGTCCCCAGAACGCCGACTCCCATTGCGCAGGGTCGGCGTCATAGCTGAGTGCCTCGGCTTGGTACTCCGCGAATCCGGCCTGCGCGGTCTCGGCGTCCCACGGTCTGATGGCTGCGTCGTTCAGGAGCTGCGCTCCGTAGTGGACGATCTCGTCGCGGTAGGAGGCGAGCGCCGCTGCGACCCATTGCTCGTGGTCATCAGCGGGTCGGCCCGTCGACAGGTACGCCGCCCACCTGGCGTCCAACTGATCGCGGAACGGATCGGCCGACTCGTCGGTACTGCTGTCCATGGCTGGAGCGTATCGTCCTCCCGCCGGCGGCTTCTCGGAAGAACCCCCTGAAATAGAAGACCCCCGGCGGCCTGGGCGGTTCTCACTCAATTATTCTCGTTGTGATATCGCTCTGATCAGGGATTCTTCAGAACGGTCACATTGGGTTCAGATGGTTTTCGCGCATCTAATGGCACATTCTTAATGGCACAAGACCGAGCGGCAGCGAGCTTCAGGCAAGGCGTCGGGTGACCAAAGCATGACAAACGTACGCCAGCGGAGCTGGACCGATGGACGTAGTGCCCAGCCAGATTGGATCATCAGCTTCACGTCAGCTGATCACTAAGCCACCTGGAATTTGAACTTGGCGGGGCGCCATATCACCGGGCATCTCTTCAGTGTCTGCCAGACGGGAATCGAGCGCATGAGCAGCTTCACCGCCACAGTTCGGCGACTCAGCGCGCCGACCGAACCGCCTATCAGGCAATCATCGACCATCCAGAAGACCTATCTCGCTCGCGAGGATGGGGCTATCGTTGGCCGCCGCCGCCCCCATCAGCTCAGAACTAATCTGATCGCTGCAGCAGCGATCCGTCATCGCCTACATAGCGCCGCCCAAGTCTGCGCCCGACCTCCAGGAGGACTTGGATCATGGCTCGCCGCTCGGTGCCACTAGTCATAGAAAACTGCGGAAGCAGTCGGCTTTCAACCAAGTCTTCTGTTGCAAGCCGCGAAATTAGCGGACCACGCCAGTCATCCGTCGGCACTATGGCTTGAGCGAGAAGCCACTCTAGCGACGCATCATCGAAGTCTTCCGGTCCGAGGCTGGGAATGCTCGGCAGTACGAACTCGTGGAGAAGCTGTCGATCATGGGGCGTAGCCGAGAACAGGTTGATCAATGCGACGCGAGTGCCATTGTCGGTTCGGCGCGCGAGGAAATCCCCGATGCCGCTTGCGTAAAACCACTCGTGCTTGGACGCTCGACGCAACCAATCGACCCATGCGCCCAGATCGACGATCTCGACCGCCATCTCAGTCGCATCGTCGGTGCGCAGGGATTCCAATATCGGTCGTGCAAGTGCGTCATCTTGCAGATCCAGAAGTGCCAGGAGAGACTCTGGATTCCAACCCTCGATCGCTTCCAGAGCCGCGACCGGTTCTTTGCTCCAATCTCGGTCAGCGGACGCCATGGCGACGAGCATCTCGTTGAATGCGGTTTCGTCTCCGACGGCGTACAGCAGCAGGGCCCGTTCAAGGCCTTGTGCGTCGGCCGCTCTAAGGGCATCTGCGACGACCGGGTGAACATCCGTCATCAACTTGAGCGTCGACAGAGACCATCGGCCAACCGAATCGTTTTCGAGGAATGAGCGGAGCGATTCGATAACCCGTGAACTAGGCGGTTCCAGTAGCCCGAGTTCGGGTTTGCCGAACTGGAGTTGAAAGTACTGTGTCACAACGGCAAAGCCGCTTCCATGCTCGATTTCTTTGCGCACGTAGTCGACTGCAACTTGATTTCGCCGATATCGGAGTGCGGAACAGATGACGACGCGCTCGAGCGTTGAACCGGCCTTCCTCGCAAGACCGACGAGCGTTTCGTCGTCGATCTGGTAGAGGACTTCCTCGCTCGCACTCACGACAGCGGTCAGTTCTCCGAACTCACGCCCACCGAGCAGCGCGGCTTCTTGCGCGCGGTCGATGGGTCGCTCGCCGAGTTGATGAAGGAGTCTGACTGCGACGCCGGGGTCAGCGTCTTTGCCCAACTGGCGCCCAAGTTCGGTCAAGTAGTTGTAGCCTCGCTCGCCGTCAGCGAGTTGGTCAATCGCCCGGGTCAGGTAGGCGTTGTCGAGCTGGGTCAGTATGCCGAGAGCTTGGCCGCCGAGACTGTCCGGCAAGTTGGAGAGAATCTCCAACTCCGGCATGTGGGCAGGTCCCACCGGCAGGTCATCAATGGAGAACCAGTGCACGCGGGACTCGGAGCTGCTCACGATCGTGGGTAACGCGGCTAGCGATCGCTTTACCCAGAGGTCTCGGTCGTCGTCAACGAAATGAAGGCCGCGTAGCCCCATGCCTGGATCCACCCGCATGATTGTGTCGTGCACTTGGACTGCGAGCGATTCAGGTAGAAAGCCGAGCGTCAACAAGAGGGCGTGGTCCCAGTCGTGCCGCTCGAGATATCCGAGAACCGCGTCCTGGTCGTTCTCGATTCGCGTGGCGAGGTGACGCGCGGCGACATACTCTGCGACCGAGTGATGATAAAACGCGAGCCTACGCGTTGAGGTCGGCACGAGAAGGTTCTCATCGAGTGCAAAGTCGCAGAACGCGGAGGGGTCGATCCCACGGGGCAAGTTCGCCGCCAGCGCCAGCAATATGTCGTCGTGCTCGGCCGTCAGGCCGCCGCGATCGATCATCTGTGCTGCCACCTCGCCCATCACGGCGGCGACATCTATCGCTCGCCCAAACTGCGCGTGCGCGGCGCGATCGAAGCGACTGAGGATCTGGAGATACGTCGCATGCACGGACGTCAGTGTGGTCGGGTTGAGTGTGCCGTCGAGCCAAGCGCGGAAAAACAGGGGCCGTCGCAGTAGATCGCGAGCCGCTGGGTTCAGGCTGCCCGCGTCCATCCCGAGCGCCGCCATCTGGCTCAGAACGGCTCCTTCCTCGACTGCATCGAGTGTTGCCTTCGGAAGTCGTAGGTTGCTGAATGGTGCCGCCGAGCGCGTCGTCGCAATGACCGTATTCTCATGGGCGACCTGCAGGAAAGCGTCCAACTGATCGGTCAGCGCTTGCTGGAAACGATCGTCTTCAGGCGCCTCATTCAGACCGTCGAGGATGATGAAAGCGCTCTTCGCTTGGAGCAGCGACTCAAGAGTCACGCCGGGCGGGAGTCGCTTGCCCACCGTGCCGGCAAGATCTCCTTGGTAGTCGCGCATCTGAACAAGAATTGGCACCCGCATGCTCTCGATGGCAGGAGCCTCGGATGCTAGGCAGTCGGTTAGCAAGCGCTCAGCCAACGCACCGACCGCTCGTTCAACGATGTGACTCTTCCCCGCTCCGGGAGCACCCTCAATGAGAAGATGGCCTCGATATGCTGAGATCGCGGCTACAGCCTCGCCTCGCAGCGAGGCTCCGAGAACCCAGCCGCGATCGTCGGGCGTCCGGTTGGCTTCCAACCGCAACGAGATGTCATTCACATCCCGCGCCGGATGCTCGAGCATCAGACCTTGGGCGTACCGCGCAAAAGCGAGGGAAGTGGTCTCGGGCGAGGCTTGAGTCGTGATCTGCTCGATCGCTGACTTGACGGACCGAAGAAAATCCAGCAAAGGAGCGTGGCGATTGCCATTCGATCCGTCCTTGCGGGTTTCGTACGAAATCAGGTCGATGCCGTGATGTCGTCGCCAATAGCTCCGTGCCTCTTCGGGCACGTCTGGCATGATCGCGAGGTGGTCGCTCGGATTGCCCTGGAAGGTATTGAATAGGGAGTCCCGCAGCTGAAGGAAGTCAGGGTCGCGAAGCCCAAATCCGACAAAGACGACGGGCCGGCTGGCGAATAGCATTCGCATCGCTTCGAAGCTCGCGCGGTGGTCGCCACCTTGTCGGCGATAATCCTCGCGGGAAAGGACGATCGTATCGCAATTGGAGATGTCGCCGTGCGGCTTGAAAACGAAATTTGTCGACCGTGCCTGGAGGATCGAAGGGATTTCTAGCGTGTTTGCAGGCGTCACGACGTCCGTGCGCCCACCTGCTCCGCTCAATGCACGTTCGATCAGGTGATCGTAGTTGGTCGTCACGAAGCACGTGGGTCCGAGCCTGACCAGCGCGTCGTGAAGATCCGATGGCACCTTCGTCGTGTCGATTACTCGTCGTAGGAAGCTGCATCTCTCTTGAGGAGTCATCTGATCGATTCCGTAACTCGCTGCGAGCAACAAGTCACCTGCTTTGAGTTCCTGATCGACAGCTTGATGACGTAGGCCGAGAGCTTGCAGTTCGCAGCTAAGTTCCTCGATCAGGCCGCTCCAAGACGGCAGACCAGACCACATCGAAGCACCTGAGCCAACGAATACAACGGCATCCTCTCTGGCGAGGACCTCTGCGACACGCTTCGCTCCCTCCATCGGTATCCTCCACTTGAGCTGAAACAGCATTGACAACTCGAACGTACCGGGTGGGTGAGGTTGCGAGGCGATCGGCCGCCCCCGACCTCCGCATACACGACCTACGCCACGCGTTCGCCACGATCCTGTTCGACGCCGGCGCCACCGCACCAGACGTGAAGGCGACCCTCGGCCACTCGAGCCTCCAGGTCACCGAGTGCTACTCACGTGCTCGCGAGGGCGTAGCGCTCCAAGCCGGCGCAGCACTGAACGATGCGCTCAAGCGAGCCGACGAAAGCCCCGACAAGAGAGCCGGTCAGAACGTCGACAAGGACGCTGCCAAGACATCCCATCCAGAACCAGAAGTGGCACAACGCCGAACCAGGCGAATCGTTAATGGCACATTAATGGCACAGCCTCATCGGCCGCCCCGCGGAATCACCCGCTGACACGAAAAAACCCCCGGTAAACCGGGGGTTTTGACTGTGGCTCCGACCGGCATCGATCCGGTGACCTTTCGATTTTCAGTCGAACGCTCTACCAACTGAGCTACAGAGCCTCAGGCACTCGGTGAAGAATGCCCGAATAAGGAGAAAGCCCCTTCTCTCGTAAGGGAAAGGGCTTGTCGCCTGAGCGACCCTGACGGGACTTGAACCCGCGACCTCCGCCGTGACAGGGCGGCACGCTAACCAACTGCGCTACAGGGCCTCGTGATGAAGCTGTTCAATTATATACGCCTTGCAAAGTGACCCCAACGGGATTCGAACCCGTGCTGCCGCCGTGAAAGGGCGGTGTCCTAGGCCACTAAACGATGGGGCCGGAGGCCTCGCTCTGCAGCGCGACCGCCGAGAAGCAAGCATACGTGCTGATTCGCTTCTGCGCAAAACGAGCGTCGGCGACGTGTGGAACGCGCGCGGGGGAGGCCTCGCAGCCGGTGCGACGCATCCGCGGACATGCCCGGCAAATCCCCGGAAACGGTTACCGGCCTGCCTATCGTGAAGGCTGCCAGTGCCCGGAAACGAGAGCGAGGAGCGCGGGGACCCGAAGCCCGCGTGGACGGGGAACCATGGACCGCACCACACGACGATCGCAGACCGCCCGAGCTCGGACGAGCCCGCCGGCGCCACCGAGCATCGCGCGCCGTGTACTCGCCGGCGCCGCGCTCGTCGCGCTGGCCCTCGTCGGATCGGTGGCCGCGCCGCAGAGCGCGCTCGCCGCCGACTACCCCACGTGGGACGAGGTCGAGCAGGCGAAGGCCGACACCGCCGCGGGCGCCGCGGCGGTCGAGGAGATCACCGGGCTCATCGCCGAGCTCGAGGCGAACGTCGAACGCACGCGTCTCGAGGCGCAGCGCCGCACCGACGAGCTGCTCGTCGCGCAGCAGAAGTACGACGACGCGGTGCGCAAGGCCGACCAGATCCAGGCCGAGGCCGACGCCTCCGCCGCGGAGGCGGCCGAGGCCGAGCAGAACGCCGGGCAGGTCGCTGCGCAGCTCTACCGCACGGGTACCGGCGACCTCAGCGTGAGCCTCTTCCTCGAGGCGGGCAACGCGAAGTCGACCGATGCGCTGCTCTCGAAGCTCGGCAACATGAGCCAGATGGTCGAGCGCAGCTCCGAGGTGTACCGCACCGCACAGGAGAAGGCGAACTCGGCGCAGTCGCTCGGCGATCAGGCCGAGGTCGCCCAGGGCGAGCGCGAGAAGCTGCGGGTCGCCGCCGAGGCGGCGCTCCAGGCGGCGCAGGAGGCGCAGGCCGCCGCCGAGGCCGCCCTCGCCGAGTCGCAGGCGAAGAAGATCGAGCTCGAGGCGCAGCTGAAGTTCCTGAAGGACACCGAGGCGAAGACCACGGCGGCCTACGAGGAGGGCGAGCGCAAGCGCAAGGAGGAAGAGGAGCGTCGCCGCAAGGAGGAGGAGCGCCGTCGCCGCGAGGCGATGGAGAACGGCTCGCCCGGCGGCGTCGCGACCTCGGGCTGGGCGCTGCCCGCCTCGGGATGGATCTCGGGGAACTACGGCCCCCGCGAGGTCATCTGCGGCGGCGGCTACTGCTCGAACCCGTTCCACTACGCGACCGACCTCGCGACCGGGTGCTGGTCGCCCATCTACGCGGCGAACAGCGGCACCGTCACCTATTCGGGCTGGTCGGGCAGCTACGGCAACTTCGTCAAGATCAACCACGGCGGCGGCATCTCGACGGGTTACGCGCACATCGTCGACGGCGGCCTGCTCGTCGGCTCGGGGCAGTGGGTCTCGTCGGGCCAGCAGATCGCCTGGTCGGGCACGACCGGAGCATCGACGGGCTGTCACCTGCACTTCGAGGTCTACGACGGCTGGAACCGCATCGATCCCGTGCCGTTCATGGCGAACCGGGGTGTCTACCTTGGCTGAGAACCGCACCAGGCCCGTCTCGCGGGTGAAGCCCGCGACCGTCTTCTCCGCGGTGGCGGTCGGCGCGGTCACCGCCTCGATCGGGCTCGTCGGCCCGCCCGCCGCGGCCGAGCCCGACTACCCGTCGTGGGCCGAGATCGAGCAGGCCAAGCAGAACGAGACCACGAAGCAGGCCGAGATCGGCCGGCTGGGTGCGCTGCTCGCCGGCTTGCAGCAGACGGCGGATGCCGCGGTGCAGGTCTCGATGGTCGCCGACGAGGCCTACCGGGTCGCCGTCGACGCGCGCGATCGCGCCGCCGAGAAGGTGGAGACGCTGCGCAAGCAGGCCGAGGAGGCCGAGGCGGTCGCCGAGATCTCGAAGATGCGCGCCGGTCTGCTCGCGGCGCACCTCGCACGGACCGCCGGCAACGACCTGTCTGCTGAGCTCGTGTTCAGCGGCGACGACGTCGACGGGCTGCTGAAGCAGCTCGGCATCGCGTCGAAGCTCGGCGAGCAGTCGCAGGGCGTCTACGAGCAGGCGAGGAGCGACCGGAACGCGGCGGAGGCGCTGCGCGCCCAGGCGACGGAGGCGCGCACCGAGCACGAGCGGCTCGCCGCGCTCGCCGAGGCTCGCGCCGACGAAGCGCGAGCAGCCGCCGACGAGGCGCTCGCGGCGGTGGCGGCGGCCGAGCAGCGCTCGGCCGAGCTCTACGCGCAACTCGCCTCGCTGAAGGACACGACCGCGGCGCTCGAGCGCGAGCGTGTCGAGGGCCAGGCGCGCGAGGCGGCCGAGGCGGCGCTCGAGGAGGAGGCGTCGAACGGCGGCGAATCCGGCGGCGGCTCGAGCGGGGGCGGGAGCGGCAACGGCGGTGGTTCGAGCGGCGGCGGCTCAGGCGGCGGCAGCGGCGGCGGCCAGGCTCCGAACCCGAACCCGAAGCCCCCGAACCAGAACGCCGTCGAGACGGCGATCGCGTTCGCGCGGCAGCAGCTCGGCGAGCGGTACGTGCTCGGCGGCGCCGGCCCCGACGTGTGGGACTGCTCGGGCCTCACGCGCGAGGCGTACGGCTACGCGGGCATCGGCATCGGCACGCACTCCGCCACGAACCAGTACTACACGCTCGCGGGCCGCGGCAAGGCGGTCTCGCTCGGCAGCATCCAGCGCGGCGACCTGCTGTTCTGGGGCTCGGGCGGCGACTACTACCACGTCGCGATCTACCTCGGCGGGGGCCGCATCCTCGAGGCGCCGCGCGAGGGCGTGCCGGTGCGCGAGTACTTCATCTGGGGCAGCCCCTCGGCCGCGGCGCGGCCCGCGGGCTGAGCCCGGAGCACGACGAAGGGGGCGAGCCGTGCGGCTCGCCCCCTTCGGTGCTTCGGATGCCACGTGGCATCCGCTGGTCTCGATCGCTCAGTGACCGGGGAAGGCCTCGATCGCCTTCTGGATGAGCGCCTCGGCCTCGGCGGCGTTCGCCCAGCCCTCGGTCTTGACCCACTTGCCGGGCTCGAGGTCCTTGTAGTGCTCGAAGAAGTGCTCGATCTCCTTCTTGGTGAACTCGGGGATCGAGTCGACGTCCTGGATGTGGTTCCAGCGGGGGTCGCCCGCGGGCACCGCGATGACCTTGGCGTCGCCGCCGCCGTCGTCGGTCATGTGGAAGACGCCCACGGGGCGCACCTTCACGCCGACGCCCGGGAAGAGGGGGTACTCGAGCAGGACGAGCACGTCCAGCGGGTCGCCGTCGTCGCCGAGGGTGTTCTCGAAGAAGCCGTAGTCGGTCGGGTAGACGAACCCGGTGTAGAGCACGCGGTCGAGGAACACCCGGCCGGTCTCGTGGTCGACCTCGTACTTGTTGCGGCTCCCCTTGGGGATCTCGATGACGGCGTTGTACTCGCCCATGCTCTCTCCTTGTGATGAAGTCTCGCCGGGCACTCGGCACGCGGCGGAATAAGGTTACCCCGATGCCTTCTGACGAGCACACGGATGCCACGGAGCCCCGCCGACCGCGATTGACCCCGCCGATCGCCGACGTCCGACGCGCGGTGCGCGCCCACGTCGGTCGAGTAGCGGAGCGTATCGAGACCACCGTCGATGCCCCACTCGTGCTCGTGGCCCTCTCGGGCGGCGCCGACTCGCTCGCGCTCGCCGCGGCCGCCGCGTTCGAGGCGCCCCGCGCGGGCATCGCCGCCGGCGCGGTGATCGTCGACCACGGCCTTCAGCCCGGCTCCGCCGAGGTCGCCGAGCGCACGGCGCGCACCGCCCGCGAGCTCGGGCTCGACCCGGTGCTCGTGCGACGCGTGGAGGTCGGCGGCGAGGGCGGGCCCGAGGCATCCGCACGCGACGCGCGCTACGCCGCGCTCGACGCGGCCGCTCGCGAGACCGGCGCCGCACTGGTGCTCCTCGGCCACACCCTCGACGACCAGGCCGAGACCGTGCTGCTCGGACTCGCCCGCGGATCGGGCTCGGCGAGCCTCTCGGGCATGGCGCCCGTCGCCGGTCGATACGCGCGGCCGCTCCTCGGCATCCGCCGCGCGACCACCAGGCAGGCCTGCCTCGACGCCGGCCTCTCGCCGTGGGACGACCCGCACAACCTCGACCCGGCCTACGCACGAGTGCGGGTGCGCGAACGCGTGCTGCCGGTGCTCGAGGCCGAGCTCGGCCCGGGCATCGCCGAGGCGCTCGCGCGCACCGCCGAGCAGCTGCGCGAGGACGACGCCGCGTTCGCCGAGCAGATCGAGGAGTTCATCGAGGAGATCTGCGAACCGGCCGAGGCCGGCATCGCGGTGTCGGTCGCCGCGCTCGCCGCGAACCCCGCCGCGCTCAGGCAGCGCATCATCCGGCACGTCGTCGCGAGCGAGTTCGGGGTCTCGCTCAGTCGCGCCCAGACGCTCGAGGTGGCGCGACTCGTGACCGAGTGGCACGGCCAGGGGCCGCTCGACCTGCCGGGCGGTGCGCTGGTCACGCGCGCCGGCGCCCATCTCGTGTTCTCGACGACCGGGTCGACCGAGGTGCTCGAGCACGACCACTGACCGCGCAGTCGGACTCGTTTAGGATTTACCGCATGGATGCGCGCGAGATTCAGGCCGACCTCACCGAGACCCTCGTCACCGAAGCGGAGATCCACACGAAGCTCGCCGAGCTCGCGCGCCAGATCGAAGCCGACTACGACGGCAAGGACCTGCTGCTCGTCGGCGTGCTGAAGGGCGCGGTCATGGTCATGGCCGACCTCGCCCGCGAGCTCAAGTGCCACGTCAACATGGACTGGATGGCCGTCTCCTCGTACGGCGCCGGCACCCAGTCGAGCGGCGTCGTGCGCATCCTGAAGGACCTCGACGCCGACCTCACCGGCCGTCACGTGCTCATCGTCGAGGACATCATCGACTCGGGCCTCACGCTCAGCTGGCTGCTCGGCAACCTCGAGTCGCGCGGCGCCGAGTCGGTCGAGATCTGCGCGCTCTTCCGCAAGCCCGACGCGGCCAAGGTCGAGGTCGGCGTGAAGTACCTCGGCTTCGACATCCCGAACCAGTTCGTCGTCGGCTACGGGCTCGACTACGCCGAGCGCTACCGCAACCTCCGCGACGTCGCGATCCTCGCGCCGCACGTCTACAGCTGAGCCCGCGGGCCCTCGCCGGGTCACCCGGACTGGGGTGGACTCCCCGCCCTGCGGCGCCGCGACGGACGCCCTAGAGTCATGCCATGGGCGAGGGCGGCCGCCGAAGCAGACTGCGTGACGCTGCCGCCGCCTTCGCGAGCAACGTGCAGAACCCCGACCTGCGGCGGGCGCAGCTGAGCTTCCTCGGCGCGTGGACGGCCGAATGGGCGTTCACGGTGGCGCTCGGGATCGTCGCCTACCGCGACGGCGGCGCCGCGGCGCTCGGCCTCGTCGGGCTGCTGCGCATGGTCCCGTCGGCGATCTTCGCCCCGCTGCTCTCGCCGATCGCCGACCGGGGCCGACGCGAGCGGGTGCTCATCCTCGTGTCGGTCGTGCGCGGGATCGCGACCGCCGCCGCCGCGGCCGTGGTCGCCCTGGCCGGGCCGCCGACCGTCGTCTACGCCCTCGCCGTGCTCTCGACGATCGCGGCGACGCTCTACCGTCCCGCGCACTCGGCCCTCCTGCCCTCGCTCTGCCGCACCGGCTACGAGCTCGCGAGCGCCAACATGGTGCGCGGACTCCTCGACTCGGCCGCGACCCTCGTCGGTCCGCTCCTCGCGGCGGTGCTCCTGCAGGTCGCGGGCGTCGACGTCGTGTTCGCGGTCGCGGCGGCCGCCTCGTTCGGCGCGGCGGCGCTGCTCGTGGGGCTGCGCTACGAGGCGCCGCCGAGGCCGGCCGCGCCGGCACGCCGGAACCTCGCCGCCGAAGCCCTCGACGGCCTGCGGGCGGTCGGCCGGAGCCCCGGCCTGCTGCTCGTCCTCGGCCTCGCCTCGGCCCAGGCCCTCACCCGCGGCGCGCTGACCGTGCTCTCGGTCGTCGTCGCGATCGAGCTGCTCGGTACCGGCGAACCCGGCGTCGGAGCGCTCATGACCGCGGTCGGCGTCGGCGCGGTGCTCGGCTCGCTCGCCGCCTCGCTGCTCGTCGGAACCGGACGGCTGGGCGCGTGGTTCGCGGTCGGCGTCGGCCTCTGGGGCCTGCCGCTGACGCTCGTCGGCCTCGCACCGCAGGGCTCGACGGCCCTCGGCCTGCTCGCCTTCATCGGCGTCGGCAACGCGCTGATCGACGTCGCCGGCTTCACGCTGATCGGCCGGATGGCCCCCGACGACGTGCTCGCGCGCGTCTTCGGCGTGCTCGAGAGCCTCGTCGCCGTGTTCATCGGCATCGGCGCCGTGGTCGCGTCGACGATGGTCGAGCTGTTCGGCGTGCAGACCGCGCTCATCGCGATCGGGCTCGTCTGCCCTGTGCTCGCGGTGCTGACGTGGCATCCGCTGCGCCGCCTCGACCGCTCGGTAGGCGAGCTCGACGACGACGTTCGGCTCCTCCGCGGGGTCGCGATGTTCCGCCCCCTGCCGCTGCCCTCCGTCGAGCAACTCGCCCGCGGTCTCGATCCCGTCACCGTCGCGCGCGGCGACGCGGTGTTCCGGCAGGGCGACCTCGGCGATCGCTACTACCTCATCGAGTCCGGTCGCGCCGAGGTCGTGGGCGACGGCCGGGTGGTCGCGACGCTCGGCGAGGGGGAGGGCTTCGGCGAGATCGCCCTGCTACGCCGCACGCGCCGGACGGCGACGGTCACCGCCGCGACCGAGCTGCGGATGCGGGCGCTGGCCTCCGACCGGTTCCTCCCCGTCGTGCTCGGCTACACGCCGAGCGCGCAGCAGGCCGAGGCCGAGGTCGACGACCTCCTCGAGCGCTACGAACCGGGCGAGCACTCCGACGAGCCGCCGGCCACCCCCGATTCGCGGGGTTGAGGCACTCGGGCATCGATGGCACCCTGAGCGCATGGAGTCCGGCCGCGCGGTACTGCTGATCGCCGACATCGGCGGATACACCGACTACATGAGCTCCCACCGGTTCAGCCTCGCGCACGCCGAGGTCAACACCGCGCGCATGCTCGACAAGATGATCGACGCCGCGCCCGGGTACGACCTCATCGAGATCGAAGGCGACGCGGCCTTCCTCTCGAAGCAGGCCGACGGCCGCGATTCGGATGCCGCGGTCGCCGAGATCCTCACGACCGCCGCCGCGATGCACCGGGCGTTCCACCTCGAGCGCCAGAACGTCGCCGCGAACCTCTGCCCCTGCGCGGGGTGCAAGGAGGCCGCGGAGCTCAAGCTCAAGTTCGTCGCGCACGTCGGCGACGTGGCCACCCAGACGATCCGCGAGCGCATCAAGCTCGTCGGCATCGACGTCATCCACGTGCACCGCATGCTCAAGAACCCCGTCTCCATCCCCGAGTACGTGCTGCTCTCCGACGAGCTGCACCGCACCGGCGCCGGCGCGCTGCCCGCCGAGGTGCACGAGATCTCGCAGGACCTCGAGGGCATCGGCACCGTGCGGGCGTACTTCGTCGACGTCGGCGACCTCGACGCCGGGCTGCCGCCGCTGCCCGGGCCGTCCGTTCGCGGGCGCCTGGGGCGCACCTTCGCCGCGGCCGGCCTCGGCATGCCGTACCTGCTCGGACTGCGGCGGGGCCGGCGCGACGCGACGCCTTCGGCGGTCGAGTAGCGCGCGACGGAGGAGCACGCGGATCGAGACCCGGTCACCCGGTCTCGAGACGCTCCTTCGTCGCTCCTCGACCACCGTGGTCGTACGCGCTGCGCGCTTTCAGCGAACAGGCAGCCGCCGTCCAGTAGCGCCGGGGTAGCCTTGCAAGATCATGAACATGAAGAAGGTCTTCCGCGGGCCGATCATCTACATCCTGCTCGCGATCGTCGCCGTGTGGATCGGCTCGAGCCTCATCACCGCGTCCGGCTTCAAAGAGGTGTCGACGCAGGAGGGCCTCGAGCTGCTGAGCGACGGCAAGGTCGCCGCCGTGAAGATCGTCGACGGTGAGAACCGCGTCGACCTCACCCTCGCCAAGGAGGACGAGAAGCTCGGCAAGCAGGTGCAGTTCTACTACGTGACGCCCCGCGGCGCCGACGTGGTCGCCGCGGTCGACTCCGCCGACCCGAAGGACGGCTACAACGACGAGGTGCCGCAGCCGAACTGGTTCATGTCGATGCTCGGCATCCTCCTGCCGCTGCTGCTCATCGGCGTCTTCTTCTGGATCATGCTCTCGGGCATGCAGGGCGGCGGCAACCGCGTCATGCAGTTCGGCAAGTCGAAGGCGAAGCTCGTCTCGAAGGAGAGCCCGAAGGTCACCTTCGACGACGTCGCCGGCGCGAACGAGGCGATCGAGGAGCTCCACGAGATCAAGGAGTTCCTGAAGGAGCCCGCGAAGTTCCAGGCCGTCGGCGCCCGCATCCCCAAGGGTGTGCTGCTGTACGGCCCTCCCGGCACCGGCAAGACCCTGCTCGCGCGCGCCGTCGCCGGCGAGGCGGGCGTGCCCTTCTACTCGATCTCGGGTTCCGACTTCGTCGAGATGTTCGTCGGCGTCGGCGCCTCCCGCGTGCGCGACCTCTTCGACCAGGCCAAGCAGAACGCGCCGGCCATCATCTTCGTCGACGAGATCGACGCGGTCGGCCGCCACCGCGGCGCCGGCCTCGGCGGCGGTCACGACGAGCGCGAGCAGACGCTGAACCAGCTGCTCGTCGAGATGGACGGCTTCGACCCGAAGACCAACGTCATCCTGATCGCGGCGACCAACCGCCCCGACATCCTCGACCCCGCGCTGCTGCGCCCCGGCCGCTTCGACCGCCAGATCGGCGTCGACGCCCCCGACCTCAAGGGCCGCCAGAAGATCCTCGAGGTGCACTCGAAGGGCAAGCCGCTCGCGAACGGCGTCGACCTCGAGGTGCTCGCGCGCAAGACGCCGGGCTTCACGGGCGCCGACCTCGCCAACGTGCTCAACGAGGCCGCGCTGCTCACCGCGCGATCGAACGCGCAGCTCATCGACAACCGTGCGCTCGACGAGGCCGTCGACCGCGTGATCGCCGGCCCGCAGCGCCGCTCCCGCGTCATGAAGGACAAGGAGAAGCTCATCACCGCGTACCACGAGGGCGGCCACGCCCTCGCCGCGGCGGCGATGAACTACACCGACCCCGTGACGAAGATCACGATCCTGCCGCGCGGCCGCGCCCTCGGCTACACGATGGTCATGCCGCTCGAAGACAAGTACTCGGTCACCCGCAACGAGCTGCTCGACCAGCTCACGTACGCCATGGGCGGCCGCGTCGCTGAAGAGATCGTGTTCCACGACCCGTCGACCGGCGCCTCGAACGACATCGAGAAGGCCACCTCGACGGCCCGCAAGATGGTCACCGAGTACGGCATGTCGGCCAACGTCGGCGCCGTGAAGCTCGGCCAGTCGCAGGGCGAGGTCTTCCTCGGTCGCGACATGGGGCACCAGCGCGACTACTCGGAGGAGATCGCCGAGCGCGTCGACCTCGAGGTGCGCACCCTCATCGAGCAGGCGCACGACGAGGCCTGGCAGGTGCTCAACGACAACCGCGACATCCTCGACAAGCTCGCGGCCGAGCTCCTCGAGCACGAGACGCTCGACCACAACCAGATCGCCGAGATCTTCAAGGACGTGAAGAAGCTGCCCGAGCGCCCGCTGTGGCTCTCGAGCGACAAGCGCCCCGTCTCCGACATCCCGCCGATCTCGTTCCCGACCGAGAAGATGCCCATCGACCAGGGCGCCGTCGACGGCGGCGTCGACTCGGGCCAGGTGCCCGAGGAGGCCCCGGCCGCGCGCACGCCCCGGTCGAACCCCCGACCGGCGACGGCGTGATCCCGCCGAAGGGCTGACATGGCCGGAGTGGATGCCGAACGCATCGAGCGGGCCGTGCTCGAGATCCTCCTCGCCATCGGGGAGGATCCCGCGCGTCCCGGCCTCGAGCGCACGCCGCAGCGGGTCGCCGAGGCGTACGCTGACTTCTTCGGCGGGCTCGACGTCGACCCGCTGACCCACCTCGCCGACACCGTGCCGCTCGGCTCGACCGATGCCGGCGTGCCGGCGACGTCCGACGCCGTGATCCTGCGCGACCTCGCGTTCCGATCGGTGTGCGAGCACCACCTGCTGCCCTTCGTGGGCACCGCGCATGTGGCCTACCTGCCCGGCGACAAGGTGGTCGGCCTCGGCCGGATCCCCGCCGTCGTCGACACCCTGGCCCGCAGGCCGCAGCTGCAGGAGCGCCTCGCCGAGGAGATCGCCGACGCGCTCGTGACCGGACTCGACCCCAAGGGCGTGCTCGTCGTGCTCGACGCGCAGCACCGCTGCGTGACCACCCGCGGCTCGCGCCAGGAGCGCAGCTCGACCGTGACCATCGCGAGCCGGGGCGCGCTCGCCGAGCCCGCGGGCCGCGCCGAGATCATCGCCCTCATCGGGGTGCGCGATGCCTGAGACGCCGTCGACGCTGGTCATGGGCGTCGTCAACGTCACCCCCGACTCGTTCAGCGACGGCGGCCGCTGGTTCGATGCCGACGCCGCGATCGCCCACGGCGTCGAGCTCGTCGCGCAGGGCGCCGACCTCGTCGACGTCGGCGGGGAGTCGACGCGGCCGGGCGCGGCGCGCGTCGAGCCCGAGGAGGAGCTGCGCCGCGTCGTGCCGGTCATCCGCGAACTCGTCGCACAGGGCATCCGGGTGAGCGTCGACACGATGCGCGCCACGACCGCGCGCGCCGCGGTCGAGGCCGGCGCCGAGATCATCAACGACGTCTCGGCCGGGCTCGCCGACGCCGAGATGGCCGGGGTCGCCGCCGAGACGGGCGCGCACTACGTCGCGATGCACTGGCGCGGCCACTCCGACCGCATGGACCAGCTCGCCGAGTACGACGACGTGGCGATCGAGGTGCGCGACGAGCTCGCCGCCAGGGTCGAGGCGCTGCTCGGCGCCGGCATCGCCGCCGACCGGCTCATCCTCGACCCCGGCCTCGGGTTCTCCAAGCGCGGCGAGCAGAACTGGGAGCTCCTCGGCCGGCTCGACGTGCTCGCCGGGCTCGGGCTGCCGATCCTCGTGGGGGCGTCGCGCAAGCGGTTCCTCGGCGCACTGCTTCCCGACGGGGCATCCGTCGCCGAACGCGACCTGCCGACCGCCGTCGTGAGCGTGCTCTCGGCGCAGGCCGGCGCGTGGGGCGTGCGCGTGCACGACGTGGTCGGCACGCGCCGCGCCCTCGACGTCCTCGGGGCGTGGCAGAGTGGACGACGTGGCTGAACAGCACGGACTTCGGCGGGGCGACCGCATCACGCTCACCGGGCTGCGCGTGCGCGCCCATCACGGGGTGTTCGACTTCGAGCGCGCCGAGGGGCAGGAGTTCGTGATCGACGTCGTCGTCGCGGTCGACCTCGCCGCCGCGTCCTCGGGCGACGACCTCGCCCGCACCGTGCACTACGGCGAGCTCGCCGAGCAGGTGGTCGCCGCCGTCGAGCGCGACCCGGTCGACCTCATCGAGACCGTCGCCGAGCGGGTCGCCGCCGTTGCGCTCTCGTTCGACGCGGCCGACGAGGTCGAGGTCACGGTGCACAAGCCGCAGGCCCCCATCACGGTCCCCTTCGCGGATGTCTCGGTCACGATCGTCAGGCGCCGGGCATGAGCCGGGCCGTCGTCGCCTTCGGGGCGAACCTCGGCGACCGCGAGCAGACGATCGCCGCCGCCGCGCGCGCACTGGCCGATGCCGACGGCGTCGAGCTCGTCGCCGTGTCCCCGCTCTACGAGACGCCCGCGCTGAAGACGACCGGGGTCGACCACGACGCCCCCGGGTACCTCAACGGCGTGTTCCTCGTCGAGACCGCGCTCGAACCCCACGCGCTGCTCGACGTGCTGCAGTCCATCGAGACGGCCCAGGGCCGGGTGCGGGCCGAGCGCTGGGGCGATCGCACGCTCGACCTCGATCTCATCGACGTCGACGGGCTCGAGCTCGCCGACGCGCGACTCGAGCTGCCGCATCCGCGCGCGTGGCAGCGGGCCTTCGTGCTCGCGCCGTGGCTCGACGTCGAACCCGATGCCGTGCTGCCCGGGCGGGGCTCGGTGGCGGCGCTCCGCGCCGAGGCATCCGACGAGGTGGTCAGGCGATGAAGCGCACGCACTTCTCGACCCTGCTCGCCTTCGTGCTCGGCGGCGTCGTCATCGGCTACCTCGGCGACCTCGCGATCGTGAACACCGGCGCGAAGGCGCTCGTGCCGCCGCTCTCGCTGCCGATCACCCTGCTCGGCGTCGCCGTGATCGTCGTGCTGCTGGCCTGGCCGATCCGCCGTGCCGTGAAGGGCAGGGCGACGAAGCACCTCGACCCCTTCCGCGCGATGCGCGTCGCGGTGCTCGCGAAGGCGTGCAGCCTGAGCGGGGCCCTCGTGCTGGGCGTCGGGCTCGGCATCGGCCTGTTCCTGCTCACCCGCAGCGTGGTGGCACCGGCCGGCACGGTGTGGCTGGCGTTCGCGACCGCGATCGGCGCCGCGCTGCTGCTCGCCGGCGGACTCCTCGCCGAGTGGTTCTGCACGCTGCCCCCCGACGACCCCGACAGCGAGAAGGAAGAACACGCGCATGCCTGAGCACGACCGCGCCCCGATCGAGCACGACGGCGACGTCGCCGCCCCGGCCGAGACGCTCCGCTCCGACGAGTGGCGCCGGGTCTCGCCGAAGTACGTCGTCGTCGAGGTGGTCGGCTCGCTCATCGGCATGGCGGTCTTCGTCGGGGCCGCGCTCGTCGTGCACTTCCTCTGGCACCAGCAGTGGGCGCTGTGGGCGGCGATCGCGATCGGCGTCGTCTCGCTCGTCGGCATCGCCTTCGAGCCGCGTCGCGTGCGCTCCATCCAGTACCGGCTGCGCGCCGACGACCTCGTCTTCCGCCGCGGCATCATGTTCCAGCGGCAGGTCGCCGTGCCCTACGGCCGCATGCAGCTCGTCGACATCACCCGCGGCCCCGTCGCGCGGGCGCTCGGCCTCGCCGACCTCAAGTTCGTCACGGCCGCCGCGGCGACCGCGGTCACCGTGCCCGGGCTGCCGATGGAGGAGGCCGACCGACTGCGCGACGAGCTCGTGGCGCTCGCCGAGACCCGTCGGGCGGGGCTGTGAGCGCTCCGGCCCGTCCGGCACCGGCCGTCTCGCTCGCCGACGGCGAGTGGCACCGCCTGCATCCCGCGAGCCCGCTGCTGCGCGGCGGACTCGTGTTCATCGCCGTGCTCGGCTTCGTGATCGCCAACCTGCGCGAGCGGGCGGTCGACCTCTTCCTCACGGTGTTCTCGCCGTCGACCCGCGACGAGCTCGGCGACCGGTACGGCGCCTGGCAGGACGACTGGGCGAACGACCCCATCGGCGGCATCGTCAGCCACGGCCTCGTCGGGTGGGCGACGCTCGGCCTCGCGGTCCTGCTCGTCGTGGTCGTCTTCGCCTTCTGGCTGTCATGGCGCATGCACACCTTCCGCGTGACGCCCGAGGCGGTGGAGGTGCGCAGCGGCATCCTGTTCCGCTCGCATCGCAGCGCGCGCCTCGACCGCATCCAGGGCATCAACGTCACGCGCCCGCTCTTCGCCCGGCTGTTCGGCACCGCGAAGCTCGAGGTCTCGGTCGCCGGCCAGTCGGCGAACGTGCAGCTGGCGTACCTCGGCTCGGCGCTCGCCGACCGGCTGCGGGCCGACGTGCTGCGGCTCGCGTCCGGGGCCCGCGCCGAACGTGCCGCGGCGCGCGCTGAGGCGGCCCCGCCGGCGGGCGGGCCGGTCGGCGCGCCCTCGGTCGCCGCGGCCGCGCTGGCTGACGCAGCCGTGCACCCCGAGTCCGGTACCGCCGGCGATGCGGCCGCCGCACCGACCGCGGGGCAGCCCGTTCCGGGTCGCGCACCGGCGGCCTCGCGCGCCGGCGCCCTCGTGGGCCAGCGCGTCGACGAGTTCCTCGCCCCCGAGCTCGACCCCGACCTCGCCCCGCCCGAGTCGGTCGTGCACCTGCCGCTCGGCCGGGTGATCGGCTCGACCCTCCTCGGGGGTTCGACGATCTGGGCGATCATCCTCGTCGCCATCATCGTGGTCGGCGTCACCACCGGCCAGGCGTGGGTGCTGTTCAGCTTCGTGCCCGCGGCCATCGGTCTCGTGAGCTACATGTGGTCGCGCATCACCAAGTCGCTGCGCTACTCGATCGCCGGCACGCCCGACGGCGTGCGCATCGGCCACGGGCTCCTCTCGACCGGCAACCAGACGATCCCGCCCGGTCGCATCCACGCGGTCGAGGCGACGCAGTGGGTCTTCTGGCGGCCCTTCGGCTGGTGGTCCATCCGCATCAACGTCGCCGGCCAGTCGGTGACCGCCTCGAACGAGGCGGCGCAGCGCACCACCGTGCTGCCCGTCGGCACGGCGGCCGACGTGCACCGGGTGCTCGCCCTGCTGATCCCCGATGCCGCGGCCGACGTCGAGCCGCTCGTCGCCGCCGGGCTCACCGGCCGCGACGGCTCGGGCGGCTTCTCGCTCACGCCGCGTCGCGGGGCATGGCTCCGCCCCTTCTCGTGGCGACGCATCGGCTGGGCCGCGGCATCGGGCGTCGCACTCATCCGCCGCGGTGCGCTCGTGCGCAGCCTGACGCTCGTTCCGCTCGCCCGGATGCAGTCGGTCGCCCTCTCCGTCGGCCCGATCGACCGCTGGCTGCGGCTCGCCGGGGTGCGCCTGCACACCGTGACGGGCCCGGTGAGCGCAGTGCTGCCCATCGTCGACCGCGAGGAGGCCGAGCGGCTGTTCGAGCGGCTCGCCGAGGAGGCCGTCGATCGCGCAGCGAGCGACACCACGCACCACTGGGGCGCGGTCGCATCCGGCGGGGCCGAGGCATCCGCGTCGTTCGAGAGTCGGCCGGCCGAGGCAGGGACGACCGCGACCGCGACCGCGGCCGAGGCCGCGCCGCTCGCGCCGGTCGCGCCGGTCGCACCCGCCGCACCGTCCTCGCCCGAGGTCGTCGCCGACGAGACGGGCCGCGATCATGCCCGCTGAGCGCGCAGGGCGGCTCGGCGTCGGCACCATCGGCGCCGGACGGGTGGGCGCCGTGCTCGCCGCCGCGCTCGGTGGCGCGGGCCACGCCCTCACCGGGGTCGCCGCGGTCTCCGAGTCGAGTCGTGAACGCGCGTCGGTCATGCTGCCCGGGGTGCCGGTGCTCGCCGTGCCCGAGATCGTCGAGCGCAGCGAACTGGTGCTGCTGGCCCTGCCCGACGACGAGCTCGAGTCGCTCGTGGCGGGCCTCGCCGATGCGGGGGTCTGGCAGCCCGGTCAGCTCGTGCTGCACACCTCCGCGAAGTTCGGCGCCGGCGTGCTCGACCCCGCGCGGCGCTCGGGCGCGATCCCCCTCGCGGTGCACCCCGCGATGACGTTCACCGGCACGAGCGTCGACCTCGCCCGCCTGCCGGGCACGTGGTTCGCCGTGACCGCGCCCGCCCCCGTGCTCCCCATCGGACAGGCGCTCGTCGTCGAGATGGGCGGCGAGCCCTTCATCGTCGCCGAGGGCGACCGTGCCGCCTACGGCGACGCGGTCGACACCGTGGTCTCCTTCTCGAGTGCGATCGTCGACCAGGCGAGCGCGCAGCTCGACGCCATCGGCGTCCCGCGCCCGGGCGCCGTCCTGGCGTCGCTCGCGCGCAGCGCGGTCGAGAACGCGCTCGCCCGGCACGACACCGGGCCGATGCCCGACGGTGCCGGTACGATCGACGGGGCCGGATTCGATCGGCCGCTGGGAGGTGGCTCGTGAGCGAGGTCGTGGTCGAGCCGGCCGCCGGCATCCGGGTCGTGACGACGATCGCCGAATTGCGCGGGCTGCTCGCAGGGCGCCGCGCCGCGGGAGCCTCCGTCGCACTCGTGCCGACCATGGGTGCGCTGCACGACGGCCACTTCGCGCTGGTGCGCCGGGCGCGCGAGCTCGCCGACGTCGTCGTCGTCTCGATCTTCGTGAACCCGCTGCAGTTCGGCCCGACGGAGGATCTCGACCGGTACCCGCGCACGCTCGACGCCGACGTCGCCGCACTCGCCGAGCTCGGCGTCCAGTTCGTGTTCGCACCGACGGCGGCCGAGATGTACCCCGACGGCCCGAGCTCGACGCGCGTCGTCGCGGGCTCCGTCGGGGCGCTCTACGAGGGTGCCTCGCGACCGGGCCACTTCGACGGCATGCTCACCGTCGTCGCGAAGCTCTTCAACATCGTCGCGCCCGAGATCGCGGTCTTCGGCCAGAAGGACGCGCAGCAGGTGTTCCTCGTGCGCCGCATGGTGCGCGACCTCGACCTGCCGCTCGCGCTCGAGGTCGTCCCGACGGTGCGCGAGCACGACGGCCTCGCGCTGTCGAGCCGCAACCGGTTCCTCGGCACCGCCGAGCGCGAGACCGCGCTCGTGCTCTCCGAAGCGCTGGGCGCCGCGGCCGAGTCCGCGGGCGAGGGCCCCGCCGAGGCGCTCGCCGAGGCGGCCGCCGCCTTCGGCGACCACGACGGCGCCGAGCTCGACTACTTCGTCATCGTCGACCCCGAGACCCTGCTGCCGGTCGCCGGAGATGCGACGGGCCCCGCGCTCGCGCTCGTCGCGGCGCGCGTCGGGGCGACGCGGCTCATCGACAATCGGGTGATCGAGCTCGGCTAGCGAGCGGCACCGAGGCCGGGCGCGGCCGCGCTCTCGTCGTCACTGCGCGTTGCGCCGGCGCACCGCAGGCTCGGAGATCGCCGTAGCTTCGGAGCACGGAGCCCGATCGCTCCCGTCTTCGTGGTGATCGCCGAAGTTCTGGCGCAGCGACGGCGCAAGTAGGCTTGAGGGGCAAGATTCCGCCTGTGAGGCACCGACGAGAGAGAAACATGGCCGACGAGACGCCGAACCAGCCCGCCGAACCCACTGCCGAAGAGATCAGTGAGCAGAAGGCCGTGCGGCTCGCCAAGCGCGCGCGGCTCATCGACGAGGCATCCGACCTCGGTCTCGGCGCCTACCCGGTGCGTCTGCCGATCACCGCGACGATCCCCGAGGTGCGCGACCGCTTCGTGGGTCTCGGCGTCGACGAGGCCTCCGGCGAGACCGTGGGCCTCGCGGGGCGCGTCGTCTTCTCGCGCAACACCGGCAAGCTCTGCTTCGCGACCCTGCAGTCGGGCGACGGCAGCCGCATCCAGGCGATGGTCTCGCTCGCCGAGGTCGGCGAGGAGTCGCTCGCGGCCTGGAAGGAGCTCGTCGACCTGGGCGACCACGTCTTCGTCGCGGGCGAGGTCATCACGAGCCGCCGCGGCGAGCTCTCGATCATGGTGACCGAGTGGCGCATCGCCTCGAAGGCGATCCTGCCGCTGCCGAACTTGCACAACGAGCTCAGCGAGGAGAACCGGGTGCGCTCGCGCTACCTCGACCTCATCGCCCGCGAGCAGGCGCGCCGCAACGTGATCGACCGCGCGAAGGTCAACGCGAGCCTGCGGTCGACCTTCACGAGCCTCGGCTTCATCGAGGTCGAGACCCCGATGCTGCAGGTCATGCACGGCGGCGCCTCTGCGCGTCCGTTCGTCACGCACTCGAACGCGTTCGACACCGAGCTCTACCTGCGCATCGCGCCCGAGCTGTACCTCAAGCGCGCCGTCGTCGGCGGCATCGAGCGGGTGTACGAGATCAACCGCAACTTCCGCAACGAGGGCGCCGACTCGACCCACAGCCCCGAGTTCGCGATGCTCGAGGCCTACGAGGCCTACGGCGACTACACCACGATCGCCGACCTGACGCAGCAGCTCATCCAGGACGCGGCGCAGGCCGTGTCGGGCTCGCACGTCGTGACCTGGGCCGACGGAACCGAGTACGACCTCGGTGGCCAGTGGGATCGCATCTCGATGTACGGCTCGCTCTCCGAGGCCGTCGGCGAGGAGATCACGCCCGAGACGCCGATGTCGCGGCTGAAGGAGCTCGCCGACGAGGCGGGCATCGAGATCGACCACCCGATCCCCGGCAAGTTCGTCGAGGAGCTGTGGGAGCACCACATCAAGGGCGGCCTCGTGCGGCCCACCTTCGTCATGGACTTCCCCGAGGACACCTCGCCCCTCGTGCGCGGCCACCGCGAGGTCGCCGGCGTCGTCGAGAAGTGGGACCTCTACATCCGCGGCTTCGAGCTCGCCACCGGCTACTCCGAGCTCGTCGACCCGGTGATCCAGCGCGACCGCTTCGTGGAGCAGGCGAAGCTCGCCGCCGGCGGCGACCCCGAGGCCATGCGCCTCGACGAGGAGTTCCTGCGGGCGCTCGAGTTCGGCATGCCGCCCTCGGGCGGCATGGGCATGGGCATCGACCGGCTGCTCATGGCGATCACCGGTCTCGGCATCCGCGAGACGATCCTCTTCCCGCTGGTCAAGTAGCGAGAACGGCGGCCCGGCGATGAACGACTACCTCCCGAAGGACCAGCTCGAGCCCGAGCAGGATCCGAAGCGTCCGTCGAACACGCGGCTCGTGATCTGGATCGTGGTCGGGGCGATCGGGCTCTACCTCGTCGGCTCGGGCGTGTGGGGGTTGCTCACCCAGGGGTGACGGCCGGCGCACCCGTCGTGCATCGGCGCCGGGCACGCCCGAGCCCGGCGCCGTCGCACGGCCGGCGCCGTCGCACGGCCGGCGCCGTCGCACGGCCGGCACCGTCGCACGGCCCGCGGTCAGCGGCGCCCGACGAAGACGACGCCGCGGTAGCCGGCCTCGCCCCACGCCACCATGCGGTCGAGGTCGGCGTCCGCGATCGGCAGCTCGTGCGAGTCGACCCAGGTCTCGCCCTCGTCCGAGCTGATCCACGGGTCCTCGATCACGACGACGCCCTCGCCGGCCGCATGCGCGAGCACCCAGTGCGGACCCGTCTCGCCGTGCATCGGCGCCTCGTCGACGAGCAGCAGCGCGAGTTCGCCGCCGGCGATGCGCCGTGCCACCTCGTCGATCGAGATCCGGCGGCGGTGCACCGGCAGCCCGGCCGCCTCGGCCTGGCGCAGCGACTCGGCCTGGAGCTCCGCCCGGAAGTCGCGTTCGAACCCGGCGTACGCCTCGATCAGCACGGGCCCGTCGTGGTCGAGGTAGACCTCGACGGAGACCTCGTCGGGCAGCGTCTCGCGCATGACGACACCGAGGCCGACGGGCTCGATGGCGGGGTAGTTGCTCGCACGCCGCCAGAACGCGAGCTCGAGGTCGCGGTCGGCGAGCGACGGGGTGGGGTGACCGTCGATCGGGCCGTCCGACGACTCAACCGGCGCGGCATCCGATGCCTCGCCGAAGCCGACCGCTCCCGTCGCCTCGACGGCGAGCAGTCCGCTCACCGCGCCGCAGGTGTAGAGCGTCGTCTGGGCGTAGTACGGAGCTTCGTCGTGTGGCACGTCGCGCAGCCAGCGCACGTGACCGCGCGATGCGAGCGTGCCGGGCGCCGAGGGGTGCGGCGGCGCGAGCGGCACGAAGCCGCGCTCGAGCGCGAACCCCGGCAGCTCCTGGTCGAGCGGCACCTCCCACTTCACGGCGGCGTCGCCCGCCGCCTCGGCGCGGGCGAGGATCTCGTCGACGAGGTCCGCGGCGGCCGCGGCATCCGTCTCGTCGCGCCACCAGACGTCGACGATCTTCACCGCCGCGGTCGCCCCGCGTCGCGAGGTCAGCGCCGCCGCAGCCGGCCGGCCGTCGCGGTGCGCGAGGTCGATGCGCGGCGAGTACGGCGACCGCGGCGAGGCCCAGCGGGCCGCGCGGGCCTCGCCGAGGGCCGACCGCAGTTCGTCGTCGAGCAGGGGGTCGATGGTGGTCGTCATGCGACGTTCGTCCTTCCGGTGCTGTCGCGATGCGCTGCCGCGACCAAGAGCTTCGTGTAGTCCTCCGACGGGTCGTCGAGTACTCGTGCGCAGGAGCCGTGCTCGACGACGCGCCCCTGCCAGACGACCGTCACGGTGTCGGCGATCCGGCGTACGACGGCGAGGTCGTGCGAGATGAAGAGGATCGCGATGTCGAGCTCGTCGCGCAGCCGCCCGAGCAGGTCGAGGATCTGCGCCTGCACCTGCACGTCGAGCGCCGAGACCGACTCGTCGCAGATGAGCAGGCGCGGCCTCGGAGCGAGCGCGCGGGCGATCGCCACGCGCTGGCGCTGCCCGCCGGAGAGCTGGGCCGGCCGCTTCGCCGCGGCCTCGGGGGGCAGCCCCACCTGTTCGAGGAGGGCGGGGACCTCGTCGGGCCGGCGACCGCCGACCGCGAGTGCCTCGCGCAGGATCGCGCCGATCGTCATCATCGGATTGAGCGACGAGTACGGGTCCTGGAACACGATCTGCATCTGCTCGGGCGTGCGCGAGCGACGGCCCGGGGCGAGCGGCCGCCCGTCGAACGCGATCGAGCCGCCGTCCTCGCGCTCGAGGCCGGCGATGCAGCGAGCGAGCGTCGACTTGCCCGAACCCGACTCGCCGACCACGCCGGCGACCTGCCCGGGGGCGATCGAGAGGTCGACGCCGTCGAGCACGGTGCGCAGCCCGAAGCGCTTGACGATGCCCGTGGCGGCGACGAGGGGCGTGCGGGCCCCGAGCACGTCGCCGGCGCCCTCGGGGACGAGCACGTCACCGGCCAGCCCGGGCGGCTCGGTCTCCGGAGAGTCGGCCTCGAGCGAGAGCGCGGGGTCGGCCGCGATGAGCGCGCGGGTGTACGCGTGCTCGGGAGTCGAGAGCACGGTGGAGGTGCTCCCGCGCTCGACGACGGTGCCGTGCCGCATGACGAGCACCTCGTCGGTGCGACCGCGGACGAGTCCGAGGTCGTGCGAGATCAGGAGCATCGCCATGCCGCGCTCGTGCTGGAGCTCGCGGAGGAGGTCGAGGATCTCGGCCTGGTTCGACGCGTCGAGCGCGGTCGTCGGCTCGTCGGCGATGAGGAGGCGCGGATCGCTCGCGAGCGCGGCGGCGATCGCGACCCGCTGCCGCATGCCGCCCGACAGCTCGTGCGGGTAGGCGTGCGCGACGCGGGCCGGCAGATTGACCTCGGCCAGTCGTGCGGCGACGGCGTCGTCGAGCTCGCGCTTCGACAGCCGCCGGCCGGCCTTCGCCTCCAGCGTCCAGCCGATCTGGGGCCCGCAGCGGTGCACGGGGGAGAGGCTCGTGAACGGGTCCTGCAGGAGGAGCGAGACCTCGCGTCCGCGCACGCGGCGCCACGAGGCATCCGTCGCGTCGAGCCGGTGGGCGCGCCCGTCGACCTGCAGCACGCCGGCGGCGGCGAAGCCGCTCGGGAGGAGGCCCACGAGGCTCTTGGCCGTGAGCGTCTTGCCCGAGCCCGACTCGCCGATGAGCGCGAGCGACGATCCGGCTCCGATGCCGAATGCGACCGCCTCGACCATCGGGCCGGCCGGGCCGGTGATGCCCTCGATCGAGACCTCGACGCCGGTCATGCGACACCTCCCGCGCGGGTCAACCGCTGGCCGAGCCAGTCGCCGACGAGATTGACGGAGCAGGCCACGGCGATGATGAGCATCGCCGGCACGATCACCGCTGCCGGGTTGTCGAACATGATCGCCCGGTTGTCGGTGAGCTGGCGGCCCCAGTCGGCGGTGCCGGGCGGCACGCCGACCCCGAGGAACGACAGCGACGAGAAGGCCACGAGCGCGAACGCGACGTTGAGCATCGCGTTCGTGATGACGAGCGAGGAGACGTTCGGCAGGATGTGCCGGAACATCACCCGCCAGCGCGAGAGCGAGAGCATCTGCGCCGCCTCGATGTAGGGGCGCGCCGCCTGCTCGAGCACGCCGGCCCGCACGATGCGGATGTCGGACGGCGAGAAGAGCAGGATGAGGAGGGCGACCGTCGTCCAGTAGCCGCCGCCGAAGACGCCCGAGACGACGATGGCGGCGAGCAGCACCGGGAGGGCGAGCAGCAGGTCGGTCCACCGGCTGATCGCGAAGTCGAGCGGCCCGCGCTCGTACCCGGCGAGGGTGCCGAGCAGGATGCCGAGGAGCATCGAGCCCACCGCCACGCAGACCGGGCCGACGAGCGCCGACGCGGTGCCCGCGACGGTGAGGGCGAGGATGTCGCGCCCGAGCTCGTCCGTGCCGAGCGGGTGCCCCGGGGCGCCCGCGGGCATGAGGCTCGAGAGGATGTCCTGCTTGGTCGCGTCGGGGAAGAGCAGCGGGCCGAGGAGCACGGCGAGCAGGGCGACGGCGAGCACGACGAGGCAGGCGACGATGGTCGCCGGGATGCGGCGGCGCGAGCGGAAACCCACGCCGACGGCGCCGAGCGAGACGGTCATGCGGGAACTCCCTGGTCGCGGACGCGCGGATCGAGCATCAGGTAGGCGAGATCGGCGAGGAGCGCGATCACGGCGATCACGAGGGCGACGAGCAGCGTGAGTGCCTGCACGACGGCGAGGTCCTTGAACAGCACGGAGTCCTGCAGCAGCGTGCCGAGACCGGGGAGCGCGTAGGTCGTCTCGGCGAGCACGGTGCCGCCCACGAGGAAGGTGAGCAGCAGGCTCGCGCCGGTGACGATCGGGATCGCGGCGTTGCGCAGCGCGACCCGACGGGTGCGCGACTCGGGGATGCCGCGGGCGCGCGCGGAGGTGACGTAGTCGGCGTCGAGCTCGCGCAGCATGGCCGTGCGGGTGAGCTTCAGCACGATGGCGCCGAGGCCGGCCGCGAGCGTGATCGCCGGAAGCACGAGGTGGTAGAGCGTGTCGAGCGGGCCGCGCCCGCCGCCGTACACGGGGAAGATCGGCAGGTAGTACGCGAAGACGTAGAGCAGCAGCAGGCCGACGGCGAAGGTGGGGGCGCTGAGCCCGATGACGCCGAGCGTCGTGCCGGTGCGGTCGAGCAGGCCGCCGGCGCGCACGGCGCTCTGCACGCCGAGCGGGATGCCGACGGCGAGGGCGATCGCGAACGCGAGCCCGCACAGGGCGAGGGTCAGCCAGAGCCTCGACGCGATCGCGTCGGCGACCGAGGTCTGCAGGCGGATCGACTCGCCGAGGTCGCCCGTCAGCACGCCGCCGAGCCAGCGCAGGTACTGCACCGGCAGCGGGTCGTCGAGGTGGTACTGCTCGCGGATCGCAGCCACGGCCTCGGGCGAGGCGGGGCGCGTGCCGAGCAGCGTCTTGACGAGGTCGCCCGGGGCGAGGTGCAGCATCGAGAACACGACGATCGAGAGCACGAAGAGGATCGCCGCGGTGCCCAGCACGCGCACCGCGAGCATCCGGCCGATGGGCCGGAGTCGCGGTGCGCGTGCGGTCGGAGCGGATTCGGTCACGGCGCGGTGCGGTAGAGCTGGGTCGGCCACGAGGAGATGAAGGCGAACGAGCTGTAGTCGTCGAAGCCGAGGTCGTTCGCGAACGCGGTCGCCGACTGGCCCCACCAGAGCGGCACGTTCACGACGTCCTCCGCCTGGAGGGTCTCGGCCTGCACGAGCAGGTCGACTCGTGCGGCGGGGTCTGACTCGGTGCCGGCCTGCGCGAGCAGCTCGTCGATCTCGGGGTTCGAGTACGCCGAGGGGTTGCCGGCGCCGAGCAGGTAGCTCGGCACCTCCGCCGGGTCGCCGAGGGTCGAGAAGTACCACATCATGCCGACGCCGTAGCTCGACGAGGCGTCGAGGCTCGCGAGCCACTCCTCGATGGGCACCTCGCGCACGTTCAGCGTGATGCCGATCGTCGAGAGGTTCTCGGCGAGCGACTGGGCGGCCGTGCCGAGCTGCGGGCCGGTCGAGGGGGTGAGGAGCTCGGCCTCGAAGCCGTCGGGGTGCTCGGAGGCGGCGAGCGCCTCCTTCGCGGCGTCGAGGTCGAAGTCGTACTGGGGGATGCCGGAGAGGATCTCGCGGGCCTCGTCGCCGTCGTACGCCTTGCCGAGCGACTCGGGCGTCATGATCGCGGTCGCCGCCTCGCCGTGGCCGCGCAGCAGCTTCTCGACGACGGCGTCGCGGTCGACCGCGTGCGCGAAGGCCTCGCGCACCTTGGGGTCGTCGAAGGGAGCGAGCGAGGTGTTGAAGTAGAGCCCGACGTACGAGAGGTCGTTGACGTACTCGACGCGCATGGTCTGGAGCTGCTCCCACTGCGTCGACTGGGCGAGCGGCACGTTGAACGCGACGTCGACGTCGCCCGACTGGGTCGCGAGCAGGCGCGTCGACTCGTCGGGGATGAACTCGACGGTGATCGACTTCACCTTCGGCAGCTCGCCCCACCAGGTGTCGACCCGCTCGAGCTGCACGTGCGAGTCGGGCACGAACTCGGTCACCTGGTACGGCCCGGTGCCGAGCAGCAGCGCGTCGGCCGTGCCGACCTTGCCGCCGTGCTCCTCCCAGAAGGCCTGCGAGGTGATGAAGGCGGCTCCACCCGAGCTCATGTTCGCGGCGAAGGCGGCGTCGGGGGCGGCGAGGGTGATCGTCACCTCGTGCTCCTCGGTCTTCTCGATCGTGTCGACGCCGGCGAGGTAGTACGCGAGCCCCGGCGAGGCCGTCTCGTCGCGCGCCTGCTCGAGGCTGAACACGACGTCGTCGGCCGTGACGGGCGTGCCGTCCTGGAAGACGGCGTCCTCGCGGAGCTCGTAGACGTACGTGACGTCGTCGGTCTGCTCCCACGACTCGGCCAGGCCGGGCTGCACGCGGCCCTGGGCGTCGACCGAGACGAGGCCCTCCTGGGCGATCGAGGCGATGTAGTAGTTCAGGATGCCGGCCTCCTGGCCGACGTAGAGGTTCGAGAGCGACCCGGGCAGCGCGACGCTGATGTGGTCGATCTCCTCGCCGGTGTCGGTGCCGGAGCTCGACGCTGCGGTGCCGCTCGTGCAGGCGGCCAGCAGCAGCACGCCTGCTGCTGCGGCGCCGGCGCGCGCGATGCGGGAACGGGATGTTGCGGACACGAGGGGGTCCTCCTCTTGCAATCGGGGGAGTGTTGCGAGGGCGATCGGACGCGCGAAGCGCGCGCGGTGACTGTTCGAGCGGCGTCGGGCTTCGGCCAGGGCCTCCACCTCGTAGCCGCTCGGACGGCGCGCGGCGAGCATGCGGAGGCTCGCCGCGACGGCGGGGATCTCGCTCGCCTCGGCGAGCGTGACGGCGACGGTGCGCAGGCTCAGCGCCGGGCTCAGTCCGGCGACGCGAACTCCTGAGGGCGGCGCCGTCGCGAACGCGCTCTCGGGCAGGAATGCGGCACCGAACCCACCCGCGACGAGCGCGAGGGCGGCGTCGGGGCGGCTGATCTCGAGATCGGCGGGGCCGCTCGCCCGGCCCACGACCTCGGCGACCATTGCCGAGCGGGTGCCGTCGCCGAAGATCCAGGGCAGGTGGGCGAGGGAGGACGCCTCGATGCGGACCCCCGGCTCGGCCGACTCGTCGAACGGGAAGGCGGCGATGATCTCCTCGCCGTAGAGGAACGTCGGCCGGAGTCCGTCGCGTCGCAGGCGCTGGCCCCGCTCGCCGGCCGTGCCGGTGGTCACGGCGATGTCGGCGCGGCCCGAGCGCACGAGCTCGAGAGCCTCGTCGCTGTCGGCTTCGACGAAGCGCACCTCGATGCCGGGGATGTCGGCGCCGATGCGGGCGAGGGCCGGTGCGATCGTGCCGACGACGGCCTCGGCGGGGGCCGCGATGCGGACGGTGCCCACGCGGTGCCCGAGCGCCCTCGCGAGCTCGGTGGCCGCGGCCGTCAGGCTCGCGTCGATGCGGGGGGCGTGGGCCGCGAGCAGCTGCCCGATCGGGGTGAGGCTGGCCGATCGCGCGGTGCGGGCGACGAGCGGGGTGCCGAGGCGCGACTCGAGGCGCTGCACGTGCTGGGTGATGGTGGGCTGGCTGAACCCGAGCGAGCGTGCGGCCGCGCTGATCGAGCCCGTGCGGTCGATCGCCACGAGGATCCGCAGCGAGTGGACGTCGAGCACACGCGTGAGGGCATCGATCTCGATGAGTCCTGCGTTCTCCAGCTCCATAGGCACAGGCTATATATCTCAAGGTTTCGATGGTGTAACAATATGTATCCGGACGTCACATGACGTTGCGGAGGCGGAGGACGGGAGCACGGATGGAGCTGCGAGCAGAACACGAGCGCTGGATCGACGAGCGGGAGGCGCGCGTGTGGGGCGAATGGGGCGTCGCGACCCTCGCGGCCACCCACTGGCTCACGGCGGAGCCCACCTCGGTCGACGGGCTGCCGGGCAGCTGGAGCGCCGTGGACGGCGAGGTGCTCGGCGACGGCGTCCGGCTCGCACCGGGCGAGCAGCTCGAGGCCGCGGGCCTCCTGCTGCGCGCCTTCTCGCGCGACGGCTCGGTCGCGCTGCGGGTGCTCGACCCCGGGGCCGCGGCCGCCCGGGGCATCTCGTCGATCGAGCGATTCGAGTTCTCGGAGGCCGCGCGCCTGCGCGGGAGCATCCGCCCCTCGGCGAAGACCGAGGAGACGCGGTCGGTCGACGACCACGCCGCGACCCAGTCGTTCGACGCGATCGTCGACCTCGAGTGGGAGGGCGCGCCCTTCTCACTCACGGTGCAGGAGGACGACGGCTGGTACTTCGCCGCATTCGCCGACGCGACGGCGGGGGTCGAGAGCCACGCCTTCCGGTTCATCCGCTTCCCGGTGCCCGCAGACGGCGACGCCGTGGTCGACTTCAACCGCGCCTACCTCCCCCCGTGCGCGTTCTCCGACCACTACGTCTGCGTCATGCCGGTGCCAGGCAACCGGTGGCCGGTGCCGATCCGCGCCGGCGAGCGCCTCGTGCGCTGACGGGCTCCGCGCGCGGGCCGGTGGAACTCGCAGGGAAGCCGTATATCCTGAGAGCACTATGGACGACTACTGGGCGAATGCGATCTGGTCGCTCGCGCCGACCGTGCTCATCGGCCTCATCTTCTGGTTCGTGATGCGTGCGATCATCCGCGCCGATCGAACCGAGCGCAAGGCGTACTCGCGCATCGAAGCCGAGGAGCGCGCGAAGCTCGGTCGCGAACGGCCGACGGCCTAGTCCGGCATGGAGCCGGGGCTCTCGCAGACGACGCTCGTCGTCGGCGTGCTTCTCCTGATCCTCGACCTCATCGTCCGCGTCATCGCGGTGATCGTCGTGCCGCGCAACCGTCGTCCGACGGCGGGCATGGCGTGGCTGCTCGCGATCTTCTTCATCCCCTATCTCGGGGTGCTGTTCTTCGTGCTCATCGGCAACCCGAAGCTGCCGAAGCACCGCCGCGAGAAGCAGGCCGAGGTCGACCGCTACATCCGCGAGTCGACCCACGGCGTCGAACGGGTGAGCGACTCGAGCGCATGGCCGAGCTGGTTCGAGGGCGTGGTGCGCCTGAACCGCAACCTCGGCTCGATGCCGCTCATCGGCCAGAACAGCGCGAGCCTCATCGGCGACTACGCGGGCTCCCTCGCGGCGATGACCGACGCCATCCGCGATGCGAAGCGGTACGTGCACGTCGAGTTCTACATCTTCGCGCTCGACGCGACGACCGAGCCCTTCTTCGAGGCGCTCGGCGATGCGGTCGCCCGTGGCGTCGAGGTCAGGGTGCTGCTCGACCACATCGCCTCGCGCCGCGTCAGCGGCTACCGCAAGACCCTGGCGCGGCTCGACGCGATGCACGTGCGCTGGGAGCTCATGCTGCCGGTGAAGCCGCTCAAGGGCCAGTACCAGCGGCCCGACCTGCGCAACCACCGCAAGATCCTCGTCGTGGACGGCGAGGTCGGGTTCATGGGGTCGCAGAACGTCATCGACCGCAGCTACAACAAGCGCAGCAACCAGCGCCGCGGCCTCAAGTGGAAGGAGCTCGTCGCCCGGGTCGAGGGCCCCATCGTCGCCGGCCTCGACGCGATCTTCGCCACCGACTGGTACCTCGAGACGGGCGAGGAACCGACCCGCGACCTCGCCGAGTCGCTGACGCAGCCCGGCGAGGCGCAGGACCTCGACTGCCAGGTCGTGCCGAGCGGGCCGGGGTTCCGCAGCGAGAACAACCTCAAGCTCTTCCTCGCGCTGCTCTACGCGGCGCAGGAGAGGATCATCATCACGAGCCCGTACTTCGTGCCCGACGAGGCGATGCTCTACGCGATCAGCGGGGCGACGCAGCGCGGCATCCACGTCGAGCTCTTCGTCTCGGAGATCGGCGACCAGGCGCTCGTCTACCATGCGCAGCGCTCGTACTACGAGGCGCTGCTCCGGGCGGGCGTCAAGATCTACATGTACAAGGCCCCGTACATCCTGCACGCGAAGCACTTCACGATCGACGAGGACGTCGCGGTGATCGGTTCGAGCAACATGGACATCCGCTCCTTCGAGCTCAACATGGAGGTGTCGCTCCTCGTGCGCGGGCGCTCGTTCGTGCGCGAGATGCGCGCCGTCGAAGACGGCTACCGGCGCGACAGCCGCGAGCTCACCCTCGACGAGTGGCTGAAGCAGCCGCTCGGCGCGACCGTGCTCGACAACCTCGCGCGGCTCACCTCGGCGCTCCAGTAGTCGACGGGCCGGATGCCTCGCAGCCGGCCTCAGCCGCGGGGCTTCAGCCTGACGGTGGGCAGCTCGGGGGCGGGCAACGGCTCGCCCTCGTAGTCGACGCGGCCGAACCGGCCGTCGGAGTTGTCCCGGCCGATGACCTCGGACTGCCAGAGCCTCCGGGACTCGACGATCTCGTCGTGGTCGCGGCCGATGAAGTTCCACCACATGACCAGCTCTTCGCCGAACGGCACCCCGCCGAGCAGGACGACCCGCACCGGGCGGTCGCCCGCGGTCAGGCGCACGCCGTCGTGACCGGTCGGCAGGTAGCCGAGCTCGCTCCATTCGAGCGTCGCCGAGTGGCCCGACACGGTGAGCCCGTCGGCGTCGACGGGGGAGTCGTCGACCTCGTCGTCGGTCGCGGCGATGGTGACCCGGACGGGCCCCGCGTCGACGAGCACGCCGTGCTCGAAGGCCGGGTCGAGATCGATCCAGGCCTCGCCGCCGGCGGGCAGGTCGATCTGGGCGCCGACCAGCGGGCTGAAGAGCGTGACGGATGCCTCGTCGCCGACGCCGGGCAGCGAACCGGCGAAGACGCGGACCATGGCGTCGTCGACCGTCTCGGGGCCGATGTCGGCGTGCTCGAAGAACGGGGCGACGTGGCGCGACGCGTCGGGGAGGGCGACCCAGAGCTGGACCCCGTGCAGCCGGGTCGTGGCCGGCGTCGAGACCTCGGAGTGCGAGATGCCGCGCCCGGCCGTCATGAGGTTCACCTGGCCGGGGCGCACGAGCTCCCGGCTGCCGGTGGAGTCGCGGTGCTCGATCTCGCCCTCGAAGAGCCAGCTCACGGTCTGCAGCCCGGTGTGCGGGTGGGGCGGCACGATCATGCCGCCCGAGACGTCGACGTCGTCGGGGCCGTAGTGGTCGGCGAAGCACCACGCGCCGATCGTGGTGCGCCCGCGCTGGGGGAGCGTGCGCCGGACGCCCATCGCCCGTGGGCCGCCGAGCGGCACCTCGCGCGGCGCGAGCACCTGCACGGCACTGCCCTGCCGCCCGTCGGGCGGGCAGAGCAGCTCGAGCGGGTCCTTCTCGAGATTGCTCATGCTGCCAGCGTAATCCGGCCCGGCACTCGCGGTCCGACGACCCGTGACCCGAGTGGCGCGGAGGCGGTGCGGCGGGGTGCCGAACCGATACCATTGCGGCATGGCTACCTCCGTGCGTCTCCGTCGTGCCGGCCTCGCTGCCGCGGCCCTCGCTTCCGTGTTCCTCCTCGCCGCGTGCGCTCCGCCCACGCGAGCGGCCGAGAACTACCCGGGCGAGCCCGTCGTCGAGCACGCCGAGGAGGGCGAGCACGCCGAGGAGGGCGAGCACGAGGAGGGCGCGCCGCAGGCGGCATGGCTCGCCCAGGGCGGCCAGCTCGCGGTGACGATCTGGGGCAGCTCGACCTGCCCGGTCGTCGGCGAGAGCATCGAGGTCGTCGAGCCGGCCGGCGAGGGCAACCGCGTCGCGATCGACCTCGTCGAGCGCCCCGCCGATGAGATGTGCACGATGGACCTGGTGCCGCACACGACCGTCTTCTGGACGCCGATGAACGTGACGACGACCGAGCCGCTCGTCGTCGAGGTGCAGGACGCCGAGGTCGTCGTCCCGATCAAGTAACGGGGCGCAGGGTACCCCGGTTGCAGGCCGGGGTGTACCCCATCACGGAAATGCCCCCTGAACTGGGGCCGAGACGTTCGGACGCGAACCTGTTCGTGAGGATTCCTGCTGCACTAGCGTTGCCCGCACGTGCGCCGTCCATCCGGGACGGCAACCCGACACGTGAGGACGCTTACCCGTGCCCCGACGCAGATTTCCCGCTGCGGCCGTCGCCATCACCACGATGGTCGGCGCGCTGCTGACTCCCTTGTTCATCGCCTCGCCGGCGGCCGCGGTGACGCTTCCGAGCGGACTCGCGACCGGCTTCGAGATCGACGGCGATCGAACGGGCGGCACGCCGCCCGACACGTACGACTGGAACAGCTTCCTGACGCCGCTCGCCGCCGACGGGACGTACACCTTCACGCCGACCGGACCGTACGTCACGACGCAGGGCTTCAGCTCGACGGGCATCGTCGACGGCAAGGAGGGCTGGGACAACGGCTCCCTCGCCACCTCGTGCGACGTCTTCGACGCCACCGGTGCGCCCGGCAGCCAGACGCAGGCCACGAACCCCTGGGAGCCGGCCCCGCAGAACGTCAACGCCAAGGGCGACGTCTGCAGCGGCGGCGCGGCGTACGAGATCATCACCGACGACCAGGGCGTCGAGCACGTCGTGTTCTACCTGTACTGGACCCGCCTCTCGGGCAACGGCGACATGAGCACGTTCACGACGCTCGATGGACCGATCGCCGGTCGCTGCGACGACTACGCGATCGAGTTCAACTACGACTCGGCGGGCGACGTCACGACCGCGAACGTGCTGACGTGGTTCCCGTTCGAGGGTGACGACTGCGCCGATCCCGACGGACCGGGCGTGTGGGTCGAGACCGACATCGAGCTCGACTTCGCCGCCGAGGTCGGGGTACGCACGGAGGGTCCCGACCTTCCCGGCGAACCCGAGACGTTCGGCGAGCTCGCCGTCGACCTCACGACCGCAGGGCTCTTCGAGCCCGACTCCTGCGAGGGATTCGCCACGGGCACCTCGTTCTCGCGCACCGGCAACGCACCGACCGCGCAGATCCAGGACTTCTTCGAACCCCAGGACGCGCTGATCATCACCAACTGCGGCGGCCTGAGCATCCAGAAGCTCTCGGACCCGCCGGCGATCACGAGCACCGACGACTTCGACTACGAGGTCGTCCGCACGAGCGGCGACCCGATCTTCGAGGGCGGCGGAACGGCGATCAACGACACACTTCGCATCAGCGAGACCGACGTCTGGGCGGAGGTGCTCGCCGGAGACGACTACACGCTCACCGAGACGATCGCCGACGGCCTGCCGTGGGAGCTGCTCTCGATCACCTGCGAGGTCGGCGGCGAGACCTACACGCTCGACGACCCCGCCGACGAGTTCCCGGTCGTGACCGGCGACGTGACCGAGTGCACGATCGTGAACACGACCTCGTGGGTCACCGTCGAGAAGCAGACCCTGCCCGACGGCTCCGACGAGACGTTCGCCTTCGACGTCGACGGCACCGAGGTGCTGCTGACCGACGGCCAGACGAGTGCGCCGATCTACTTCCTGCCCGGCAGCGACGTGCCGGTCACCGAGACGGTGCCCGAGGGCTGGAACCTCACCGACGTCGCCTGCACTCCCGAGGGAACGGCGATCGAGGACGGCGAGACCGTGACCACGGTCGCGGGCGAGGGCGTGCACTGCGTGTTCGAGAACACGCAGAACGGCGAGATCCAGGTGCACAAGATCGTCGACGGCCCCGAGGGCGCGGTGTTCGAGTACACGGGCAGCTGGCTGGAAGACCCGTCGACCTTCACGATCGACGCGACCGACGGCTCGGGCGACAGCGAGGTCTTCTCGGTCGAGCCCGGCAGCTACGATCTCGCCGAGACCCCGCTCGAGGGCTACGACACGACCGATCTCGTCTGCATCGACCCCGACCTCGGCACGCTCGTCGACGACGAGGCCCTGACCGCGGTACTCGACGTCGACCCGGGCGAGTTCGTCGAGTGCACGTACACCAACACGCAGCGCGGCGAGATCCGCGTCGACAAGGAGACCATCCCCGACGAGTGGGACCAGGACTTCGCGTTCTCGCTGGTCGGCGAGGACACCGACGAGCAGTTCACGCTCAACGACGCGAACGACGACGAGGCGAACCCGTGGAACTCCGGGCTCATCGTTCCCGGTGACTACACCGCGACCGAGACCGTGCCCGAGCACTGGGAGCTCGACTCCATCAGCTGCGGCACCCCCGAGGGGGCCTCGACCGCGATCGTGCTCGAGCCCGGCGCCGTGATCACCTGCGTGTTCACGAACGTCGCCCTCCCCGGTTCCGTGGTGGTGGAGAAGAACGTCGAGGGCGTCGCCGACGGCTTCGAGTGGGCGTTCGACCTCACGATCAGCCCGGTCCCGGGCGAGCAGGACGGCACGCAGACGGTGAGCGGAGTCGGCGAGTCCTCGGATTCGGTGACCTGGACCGAACTCGTGCCCGGCCTGGCCTACACGATCACCGAGTCGGCCGTCGACGGATGGGAGATGGGCGAGATCACCTGCAGCTTCGGCGAGGGCGCACTCGAGGACCTCAACGGCGACGAGCCCGGGTTCGAGTTCATCGCCGAGATCGACGCGCAGATCGACTGCATGCTCACCAACACCGCCGTGCCCGGCATGATCGAGGTGACCAAGTCGGCCGTCGGCGGCGACGGCACGTTCGACTTCGAGCTCACTCCGCTCGACGCCGAGGGTGCGCCGGCCGGAGAGCCCATCGTCGAGAGCGTCACGACCGAGGGCGGCGCGGGCACCGCGGTGTTCGAGGGCGTGCTGCCCGGCGGCCGCTTCTCCCTGGCCGAGGCCGACCCGGGCGAGGGCTGGGTCGCCGGAGAGCTCGAGTGCATGGTCGACCCGGTCGGCGAGGCCGGTCCGTCGCCGATCGACGCGAGCGACTTCACCGTGCAGCCGGGCGACCTCATCTCGTGCGAGATCGAGAACGTCGCCAGGGGCCCGCTCGACATCGTCAAGACCGTCGACGGTCCGGCCGTCGACAACGGCGACGGCACCTGGGATGTCTCGTACACCATCTCGGTGACGAGCAGCTCCGCCACGGACGAGGCGTACGACCTCTCCGACGAGCTGAAGTTCGGCGGCGGCATCACGCCGACCTCCGCCGAGATCACCGGGCCCGAAGGGGTGCTCATCAACCCCGACTGGAACGGGATCGACGTCATCGAGGTCACGACCGCGGTGCTGCCGGCAGGCGAGGAGCACCTGTACGCCGTCTCGGTGACCGCGGTGGTCGCCAGCGACGTCACCTCCGACCAGGCCGACTGCACGGTGGGCATGGGCGAGGACGGCAGCGGCCTGCTCAACGCCGCGACGATCGAGTTCTGGAGCGGCTCGGCGTCGAGCGAGGACTGCGCACCGGTCACGCCGAAGAAGCCGCCGCTGCCCGCGACCGGCGCGAGCCTCACGGCGGGCTGGATCGGCCTCGCGGTGCTCGCCGCAGGCGCCGCCCTGCTCCTCATCCGCCGCCGTCGTCAGACGGTGAAGGCCGAGCAGTAGTCGGACGATCGAACGACGGGCCGCCGGGGGAGACCCCGGCGGCCCTTCGTCGTTCAGCGCCGGCGCACGACGAGGAGGTCGCCGACCTCGCAGTCAAGCGCCTCGCAGACGGCCTGGAGCGTCGAGAAGCGGATGGCCCGCGCGCGGTCGTTCTTGAGCACGCTGAGGTTCACCAGCGAGACCCCGACGAGCTCGCTCAATCGGGTGAGCGTCATGCCGCGCGCCTCGAGCAGCTCGTCGAGCCGGCAGTGGATGTCGTGGGCGTCGTCGGGTTCGGCCGGTGCCATCAGACGAGGCCCTCGGTGTCGCGCTGCAGGCGCTCGCCGACCGCGAAGACGGTGCCGAGCAGGGCCACCACGAACGCGGCGAGGATGAGCGCGAACGGTTCGACCGTGAGGATCACGTTGTCGAAGGTGCGCTCGCTGAGCACCGCGAAGGCCCCGTTCGCCGCCATGTTGCCGAGGAACGGCACCGCGAAGTAGCCGGCGAGGCCGGTGATGCCGGCCGCCGTGACGAGCACGGTGTTCGCGCGGCTGAACACGATGCTGCGGCTGACGTTGCGCGCGAGCCAGACGAGGCACACGACCACGCCGAGCACTGCGACCATCACGATCACCTGCTGCAGGACGAGGGCCCACAGCGATGCGGCGGGCAGCGAGGGGGCCGTGATGATCGCCCGATCGAGCTCGACCGGGATCAGCGCGCCGTCGACCCCGATCGGTGCGTCGGCGGTCGTGCCGGCGAACACGGCGAGCACGGGTACGTCGCGATTCGGGAGCACCTCGATGATGCGGCCCACTGCGGCCCAGACGGCCCAGGCGGCGATCGCGACGCCGGCGGCCATGAAGGCCCACAGGGCGACGGCGTCGCCCCGGGAGACGGCGGGAGCGGGAAGCGTGGCGGCCATGTCGGATCCTAACGATTATCGATAATAACGAATATCGATAACCTAGGCCCTCGTGCGCCTCGGGTCAACCCCGCGCCCGCCCCGAACCGCGGTGCGCCCACGGCGAACAGGGCCCCACGGGGCATCCGGCTTGTTTACGCTCGTTGTATCGACGTCCCCTGCCCAGTGGGGCCGTGAGGAGTAGAGCATGTTCGAGAGATTCACCGACCGAGCCCGTCGTGTCGTCGTCCTGGCCCAAGAAGAGGCCAAGATGCTCAATCACAACTACATCGGCACCGAGCACATCCTGCTCGGCCTCATCCACGAGGGTGAGGGCGTCGCCGCCAAGGCGCTCGAGTCGCTCGGAATCTCGCTCGACGCGGTGCGCGAGCAGGTCCAGGACATCATCGGCCAGGGCCAGCAGCAGCCGACGGGGCACATCCCCTTCACGCCGCGTGCGAAGAAGGTCCTCGAGCTCTCGCTCCGCGAGGCGCTGCAGCTGGGCCACAACTACATCGGCACCGAGCACATCCTCCTCGGCCTCATCCGCGAGGGCGAGGGCGTCGCCGCGCAGGTCCTCGTGAAGCTCGGCGCAGACCTCAACCGGGTGCGCCAGCAGGTCATCCAGCTGCTCTCGGGCTACCAGGGCAAGGAGCAGGTGCAGGTCGGCGCGAACGAGCAGCAGGCCCCCCAGGGCGGCTCGCAGATCCTCGACCAGTTCGGCCGCAACCTCACGCAGGCCGCCCGCGAGTCGAAGCTCGACCCGGTGATCGGCCGCGAGAAGGAGATCGAGCGGGTCATGCAGATCCTCTCGCGCCGCTCGAAGAACAACCCCGTGCTGATCGGCGAGCCCGGCGTCGGCAAGACCGCCGTCGTCGAGGGCCTCGCCCAGGCGATCGTCAAGGGCGAAGTCCCCGAGACCCTGAAGGACAAGCAGCTCTACTCGCTCGACCTGGGCTCGCTCATCGCCGGTTCCCGCTACCGCGGCGACTTCGAGGAGCGCCTGAAGAAGGTCACGAAGGAGATCCGCACGCGCGGCGACATCATCGTCTTCATCGACGAGATCCACACGCTCGTGGGCGCCGGCGCGGCCGAGGGCGCAATAGACGCCGCCTCGATCCTGAAGCCGCTGCTCGCCCGCGGCGAACTGCAGACCATCGGTGCGACCACGCTCGACGAGTACCGCAAGCACTTCGAGAAGGACGCCGCGCTCGAGCGCCGCTTCCAGCCCATCCAGGTGGCCGAGCCCTCGCTGCCCCACGCGATCAACATCCTCAAGGGGCTGCGCGACCGCTACGAGGCGCACCACAAGGTCTCCATCACCGACGGCGCCATCGTCGCCGCGGCGAACCTCGCCGACCGCTACATCAGCGACCGGTTCCTGCCCGACAAGGCGATCGACCTGATCGACGAGGCCGGCGCGCGCCTGCGTCTCTCGATCCTCTCGTCGCCGCCCGAGCTGCGCGAGTTCGACGAGAAGATCGCCGTCGTGCGCGCCGCGAAGGAGACCGCGATCGAGGAGCAGGACTTCGAGAAGGCCGCGTCGCTGCGCGACGAGGAGAAGAACCTCCTCGGCGAGCGCCTGCGCCTCGAGAAGCAGTGGAAGTCGGGCGACGTCAAGACCACCGCCGTGGTCGACGAGGGCCTGATCGCCGAGGTGCTCGCGCAGGCCACCGGCATCCCCGTGTTCAAGCTCACCGAAGAGGAGAGCTCGCGGCTCGTCTTCATGGAGAAGGCGCTGCACGAGCGCGTCATCGGCCAGGAGGAGGCGATCTCCGCACTGTCGAAGACGATCCGCCGCACCCGCGCCGGCCTGAAGGACCCGAAGCGGCCCTCGGGCTCGTTCATCTTCGCCGGCCCCACGGGCGTCGGCAAGACCGAGCTCGCCAAGGCGCTCGCCGAGTTCCTCTTCGACGACGAGGCCGCGATGATCTCGCTCGACATGTCGGAGTACGGCGAGAAGCACACCGTCTCGCGGCTCTTCGGCGCCCCTCCCGGGTTCGTCGGCTTCGAGGAGGGCGGCCAGCTCACCGAGAAGGTGCGTCGCAAGCCGTTCAGCGTGGTGCTCTTCGACGAGATCGAGAAGGCGCACCCCGACATCTTCAACTCGCTCCTGCAGATCCTCGAAGAGGGTCGTCTGACCGACGGCCAGGGCCGCGTCGTCGACTTCAAGAACACCGTCATCATCATGACGACGAACCTCGGCACGAAGGACATCTCGAGCGGACCGGTCGGCTTCGCGCTCGAGGGCGACACCCGCACCGGGTACGACCTCATGCGCGGCAAGGTCAACGAAGAGCTGAAGAAGCACTTCAAGCCCGAGTTCCTGAACCGCGTCGACGAGATCATCGTGTTCCCGCAGCTGTCGAAGCCCGAGCTGCTGCAGATCGTCGACCTGTTCCTGAAGCGACTCAGCGAGCGCATGCTCGACCGCGACATGACCGTCGAGCTCACCGTGCCCGCGAAGGAGCGCCTCATCGAGGTCGGCTTCGACCCGGCGCTCGGCGCCCGGCCGCTGCGTCGCGCGGTGCAGCACGAGGTCGAGGACCGCCTCTCCGAGAAGATCCTGCACGGCGAGCTCAACGCGGGCGACCACGTGCACGTCGACTTCAAGGACGGCGAGTTCGTCTTCACGACGACCCAGCGCGAGCTGCCGGTGAGCGTGGGCGTCAACACGAACGCCGCGATCGGCACGGGCCCCGCGACGCCCGACCTCGCCGCAGCCTCGGGCGAGTAGGCGCGAACGACACGAAGGGGCGGATGCCGAGGCATCCGCCCCTTCGTCGTACCCGCTTCGCGCGACTTGACCCTGCACCATGGTGCAGGGCCGACCATGGCGGCATGACCACTTCGATCGCCGCAGGCGACGCAGCCCCCTCGCCCTCCGACGCCCCGATCAGGGCCTTCGATCGCTCACGACACCCCCGCTGGGGCCGCGCCGGGGCGATCTACGACCTCGTCGTGACCGTCGGGTTCGCGACCCCGTGGACCGCCGCCGCCGTGCTGGGTCTCACCCGGTGGGCGCACGACGCGCTCGGGCTCCCCGGCGCGCAGCTCCCCGAGTTCGGGGCGACGGCGCTCATGTTCGTCGCGATGTTCGGCACGGTCGTGACGATGTGGGCCGTCGCGCGGATCCTCCGCCCGGAGGCGCGCTTCATCGCGATCGACACCGTCGGGCGCGTGCTGTTCTCGCTCTGGATGATCTGGGCGCTGTTGAATGGGCAGAGCACGACGATCGTCGTGTTCCTGATCGGGGAGGTCGTGTGGTTCGCTCTGCAGCTCAGCGGGTTGACGCGCCTGCGGCGACGTTGACGATCGGCGACCTCGCCGCCGCCGCCGGCGTCGCGGTCAGCACGGTTCGCTTCTACGAGCGCCAGGCGCTCGTCGAGCCCGAGCGGCGCTCGCCGGCCGGCTACCGGCTGTACGTCGCCGAGACGGTGCGCCGGGTGCGCTTCATCCGCCGTGCGCAGGAGCTCGGTTTCACGCTCCGTGAGGTGCGCGAGGTGCTGCGCCTGTCGGAGGAGCCCGAGCTCATCGCCTTCGGCGACGTCGCGGAGCAGGTCGCGGCGAAGCTGGACGAGCTCGATCGGCGCATCGCCGACCTCGGGCGCGTGCGCGACGCGCTCGCACTGCTCGTCGAGACCGGTCCGACGCACCCGAGCTGCCCGGTCGTGGAGGCGCTCGTCTGAGGCCGCCGTGGCCCGCGCAGGACGCGGGATGCTCGGCGGCGGGCTCCTGGCGGGCGGCGCATCGTGCGGTGCATCCGGCGGTGCATCGGGCCGCGCTTCGTGCGGTGCCGCGCCGTGCCGCGCTCGGGAATACGATGAACGGATGACGACCGAGTTCCACGTGCGCCGCGCGCGCACGAGCGATGTGCCGAAGATCATCGACGTCGTGGAGCCGCTCGTCAGCCGACGGATCCTGCTGGGCAAGGAGCGGGTCGACCTGTACGGGGCGATCCAGGAGTTCCGCGTGGCGGAGGACGGCGACGGTCGCGTGATCGGCGCTGGGGCACTGCACGTCATGTGGGAGGACCTGGGCGAGGTGCGCACCCTCGCCGTCGACGACGCCTGGCTCGGCAAGGGCGTCGGCCACGCCCTGCTCAGCACGCTCGAGCAGGAGGCGCGCGAGCTCGGGCTGAGCCGCCTGTTCTGCCTGACCTTCGAGACCGAGTTCTTCGGCCGGCACGGCTTCGAGGACATGGGCGCCGAGACCGTCGACCCCGAGGTGTACGCGGAGCTCGTGCGTTCGCACGACGAGGGCGTCGCCGAGTTCCTCGACCTCGCCCGGGTCAAGCAGAACACGCTCGGCAACACGCGCATGCTGAAGCGCCTCTGAGTCCTCCCCGGCGCGCCGGGCGGATGCCTCGGGGCGGGCGCCCGCGGCCGTACCCTGTGAGCATGTCGACGAATTCCGCGCCCTCCGGGCGCCAGACGCCGCAGGTGTACCGCCGGCGACGGCTGCTGGTGCTGCTCGGAGTCGTCGCCGTCATCGTCGCCATCGTCCTGATCATCGTGCGGCCGGGCGCGAGCTCGGGCGACGAAGGCCAGAAGGACGCGCCCGCGGCCTCCGAGTCGGCCTCGCCCGAGACGGCCATCCCGACCGAGCCGACGGCCGTCGACGGCGACCCGTGCGGGCCCGAGCAGATCACCGTCGAGGCGATCACCGACAAGAGCTCGTACGAGGCGGGGGAGCAGCCCGAGCTCTCGGTGACGATCACCAACACCGGCAAGAACATCTGCGTCCTCAACGCCGGGACGAAGGCCCAGGTCTTCACGGTCACGAGCGGCGACGAGGTCTACTGGACGTCGACGGACTGCCAGACCGATCCGATCGACGCGGAGGTCTCGCTCACGCCCGGCACGCCCGTGAGCTCGAGCGCCCCCATCGTCTGGGATCGCACCCGCTCGAGCCCCGAGACGTGCACCGGCCCGCGGGAGTCGGTGCCCGCCGGCGGCGCGTCGTACCACCTGGCCGTGACGGTCGACGGCTTCGAGGCGGCCGAGCAGAAGCAGTTCCTGCTGTACTGAGCCGGTGACGTGCGGCCGCCGTCGCGGTCCCGTGCGCCTGCGCCGTGAGCGATCGCCGTCGGGCGCTCCGCCGAAGGATCGGTAGCCTTGAAGGATGGCAGCCAAGTCACGCAAGAAGCCCGCGGGCGAACCGCTCGAGTTCCGGTCGCAGGCGCTCGCCGAGGCGCTCGAGCGGCAGGACATGGCTGCCGTCGCGCTCGCCTTGCGCAACGGCAACACGGTGGTGCCGCTCATCAAGCCGGGTCCGCGCGACAAGCCGCTCGACGGCGGCGAGGTGTGGACCTTCCGCGACCCGAAGACGGGCGAGGTCGCGCTGCTGCTGTTCAGCGACGCCGCGAACAAGCCGGCCAACCTGCCGCCCGCGGTGGGCCTCCAGAGCCCGGCGTGGCTGCGTTCGTTCCTGAAGCGCTACGAGTCGACGATCACGACCGTGTTCCTCGACATCGCCGGCCCGCACCCGATGCAGGCGCCGCCGGGCGAGCTGCTGCGGGCGCTCGAGGCCTGACCCGGGCGCGATCCGAGGGCGCCGGCATCGTGTCGGGCTCGCCCTTGAGCAGGATGAGCGCGCCGGCAGGGCCGGATGCGGGTGTGCCGGACGGCTCATCCTGTTCAGGAAC
>NZ_JBHVSE010000002.1:181714-505333 GCF_042885275.1 Agromyces sp. NPDC058064
GTAGGCTGTGCCTGGCGGCGTGAGCGTGTTCTGCGGCCCTTGAGCAGGACGAGCGCGCCGGCAGGGCCGGATGCGGGTGTGCCGGACGGCTCATCCTGTTCAGGAAGGCTGTGCCTGGCGGCGTGAGCGTGTTCTGCGGCCCTTGAGCAGGACGAGCGCGCCGGCAGGGCCGGATGCGGGTGTGCCGGACGGCTCATCCTGCTCAAGGGCCGAGAAGTCCGGGCGTCGGCCGCACGATCGGCGGCGCCGGCGCTCAGAACGCGGCGTCGAGCTCGCGGGTGCGGGCGTCGTTCGCCACGAGCATCGCTTGGGTGACCGCGGCCCGCACGCTGCCGGCCTCGACGTCGAGGATGGTCGTGTACCCGAGTCGACGCGCCTCGGCGGCGCGCTGCTTCGCCGCGGTCACGGGGCGCACCTCGCCGGCGAGGCTGATCTCGCCGAAGGCGGCGAGCTCGTGGGGCACCGCGGAGTCGCGCATGGCCGAGGCGATGGCGACGGCGATCGCGAGGTCGGCGCCCGGCTCGGCGAGCTTCACCCCGCCGACGGTCGAGACGTAGACGTCGTGCTCGCCGAGCGCCTTCAGGCCGGCCCGGCGCTCGAGCACGGCGATGATCATGGCGACGCGAGCGGGATCGACCCCGTTGACCACGCGGCGGGGCTGCGGCGCCTTCGTCGACACCACGAGCGCCTGCACCTCGACGGGCAGCGCACGACGGCCCTCGAGGGCGACGGTCACGCAGGTGCCGCTCACGACGCTGCGGCCGCTCGAGAGGAAGAGCCCCGAGGGGTCGGGCACCTCGGCGATGCCGTCGCCGGTCATCTCGAAGCAGCCGACCTCGTCGGTCGGGCCGAAGCGGTTCTTGAGTGCGCGCACGAAGCGCAGCGCCGTCTGGCGGTCGCCCTCGAACTGGCAGACGACGTCGACGAGGTGCTCGAGCAGCCGGGGGCCTGCGATCGAGCCGTCCTTCGTGACGTGGCCGACGAGGAGCACGGGCAGCTGGCGCTCTTTCGCGACGCGGATCAGGGTCGAGGCCACCTCGCGGACCTGGCTCGGCTGGCCCGGCAGCCCGTCGGAGAGCGAGGACGACACCGTCTGCACGGAGTCGACGATGAGGAGGTCGGGCCGCGTCGCGTCGACCTGGCCGAGGATCGTCGCGAGGTCGGTCTCGGCCGCGAGGTACAGCTCGTCGTGCAGGGCGCCCGTGCGCCCGGCGCGCAGGCGCACCTGGGCCACCGACTCCTCTGCGGTGACGTAGAGCACTCGTCGCCCGGTCGCGGCCACGCGCGCCGCGACCTCGAGCAGCAGGGTCGACTTGCCGACGCCGGGCTCGCCCGAGAGCAGGATCGCGGCGCCCGCGACGATACCGCCGCCGAGCACCCGGTCGAACTCGCCGATGCCGCTCGGGCGGTGGGCGGCGTCGGCCGTCTCGACGTCGACGATCGGCCGGGCCGCCCGCGCCTCGCCGAGCTGCACGGCCTGCACCGCGCGCACGATGCCGGTCTTCTCGGCGGCCTCGACGACGGTGCCCCACTGCTGGCACTCGACGCAGCGGCCCACCCACTTGACGGTCGACCAACCGCACTCGGTGCAACGGAACGCGGAGGTGGGTCGGGCCATGCCCAGAGACTACCGGCGGCCTCCGACACCGACGGATGCCGCGAGCTCCGCCGCATCGGGGCGCAGCAGCTCGAGCGCGTCGAGCCGTGCCCCGACGAGCGGGCGGAACGCCTCGGCCCACACCGCATACCCGCCGTCGTTCGGGTGGAACATGTCGCGGGCGAACTGCGTGAGGATGCCCGGAAGGCCCTGGCGCCGGGTTGCCTCGTGCAGGGGCGCCACGGCGAGCCCTCGCGCGCCGGCGGCGGCACGGAGCATCCGGTTCGCCTCGGCGACCCTGCGCTCGTTGCGGGGGAAGTGGAAGCACGGCAGCTCGCCGACGATCGCGTGCTCGGGCAGTTCGTCGAGGATCGCCCGCAGGTTGCGGTCGAACGCCGCGGCATCCCAGTCGGCGATGTCGTTCGCGCCGATCGCGACCGTGACGACGTCGGGCGAGAGGGTGCGCAGCCGGGGCAGCTGATCGCGCACGGCGAGCGCGGTCGTGGCACCCGAGACGCTGAGGTTCACGGTCCGGATGCTCCGCGGCGAGGCCGCGCGCATCGCCTCGGCGAGCACGCCGACGTAACTGCGGTCGGGCCGCGACGCCCCGATGCCCTGCGCCGCCGAGTCGCCGAGCGCGACGTACAGCAGCTCTCCGCTCGCCGCGCCGTGCTCGCGCCACCACTTCGAGTGCACGGGCAGGGTGTCGTTGAGCGTCGAACGACGCAGCTCCATCCGCTCGCGGAAGGGGCGCACGCCCGCCGTGCCGAGCACCGTCGACATCGCGAGGGAGGTGCCCGCCGCGAGTGCGCGCGCCGAGCTGCGCGGCCGGGGCGGCGCGAAGGCGTTGGCGAGGGGAACGGTCGTCATGCCGAGAACGTATCCGGGCCCGCTTCGAGTGGACTGGACGGCTGCTGAGCGCGGGCTGGGCTTCCGGTGACGAATCGATCACGGCCGGAGGTGGGCGGCCGGTGGTCGGTGCGCCAACGCGGGAATGCCTCGCTGATCTGGCATGGAAGGCCGCGCGAGGGGGCGAGGGCGGGCAGCACCGGCGGCGCGGCATCCGCTCGTTTTGGCAGTCTTGCCCTCGTCCCCTACTATTGATCCCGGTACCGTGTCCGAGCGGCCGAAGGTGCAACTCTCGAAAAGTTGTGTGCGTGAAAGCGCACCGTGGGTTCAAATCCCACCGGTACCGCCATGAAGAACCCCCGTTGATCGGGGGTTCTTCTGTATCCGGGCCCCGTTCCGCGCCAATCCGGCGTCGTTCCGCTGGTGCCGACGTCTCCCCGGCCGGTGACGCGTCGCGTCGCGAACTCGCTACACGGACTGCCGGAGGTCGCTCGTCTCGGCGCCGGCCGGCATCGCGTGCGTCCGCGGCCAGGTCCAGGCCGAGCGCAGGATGAAGGCCAGGAGCAGCAGCTCGAGACCGATCGAGATGGCGTAGAAGGCGGCCCACTCCCAGCTCGTCCCTGCCGCGTTGAAGATCGAGTAGGGGATGAGCAGCGACGCGACGACGAGGTTCGCGGCGCGGTTCGCACGGGCGGGCAGCGTCATGGAGAGCGCGACCATCATCGCCGGGATCGAGACCGACACGAGCACGACGGTCACGAGCGTCGGGCTGACGTCGAACCGCCACATGAGGCCGTCGAGGATGCCGTCGACGACGCCGGGCTTGTAGAAGTTGAGGACGTCGACGTAGACGTAGAGGAACATGAAGCTGGCCCACGCGGCGGCGAGCTTCGCCTGCACGGGGATCGGCGGGCCGTCGAGCAGGCGCGGGGCGTTCGTTCGGATGGTCATCGGTGCTTCCTTCGAGTCGGACAGTGGTGCGTCCGCCGGGTCGGCGGGCATGCGTACGGCGTACGCGTACACTGTACTCTCGCGCGTACGCTGTACGCTTGTCAAGGGCGGTCGAGTGAGAAGAGGGGCCCGTGTCGGCGAGTGAGGAAGGCCAGGGCGCGTCAGAGGCGGGCCTGAGCAGGCAGCGGGTGGTGGTCGAGGCGATCCGGCTCGCCGACCGCGAGGGGGCCGACGGCCTGAGCATGCGCCGGCTGGCCGGCTCGCTCGGCGCGGGCGCGATGTCGCTCTACCGCTACGTGGCGAGCAAGGAGGAACTGCTCGACGCCATGATCGACCTCGTGTTCGAGGAGATCGAGCTCCCGCCCCGAGCGGCCGACTGGCAGTCGGCGATGCGGCGGCGCGCGGAGTCCGCCCGACAGGTCCTCGCCCGCCACCCGTGGGCCATCGGGCTGATGGAGTCGCGGACGTCGCCGGGGCCGGCGAACCTCCGCCACCGCGAAGCGGTCACCGCCTGCCTGCGGACGGCCGGTTTCCCGGTCGTGATGGCGACGCACGCCAACTGGCTGCTCGACAGCTACGTCTACGGATTCGCCCTGCAGGAGGCGAACCTGCCGGGCGACAGCGCCGAGGCGCTCTCCGACCTGGCCGAGCACGTCTTCCTGCCCCAGCTCCCCCCTGACGAGTTCCCCTACCTCAACGAGTCCGCCGCGGCCCTCGTCGCTGCCGGCTACGACCCGGCGGGGGAGTTCGCCTTCGGCCTCGATCTCGTCCTCGGTGCCCTCGAGCGGCTGAGAGCCTCCGCCGAGTGACGCCCGCAGGCGCTCGCGCCGCGCTCCGCCGCGATCGTATGATCGCGGGGTTCGTGTTTTCGGGGAGGCGGCCATGTTCGACGCGGTGGAACTCGACGACGAGGTCGTCATGCGGTTGCTCGCCGCGGGCGACGGCCCCGCGCTCGCCGAGGCCTACGCGCGCAACCGCGAGCACCTCGCGCCCTGGGAGCCGCAGCGCACGCCCGAGTTCTTCACCGCCGCCTGGCACGACCGCGACGTCGCCGGGGCGCTGGCGCGCGTGCAGGCCGGCACCACGGTGCCGTTCGTGCTCGAGCAGGGCGCGGAGATCGTCGGGCGGGTGAACCTGTCGGACGTCGTGCGCGGGGTGTTCGAGAACGCCCACCTCGGCTACTGGGTCGACGAGCGGTTGACCGGGCGCGGGGTCGCCACGACGGCGGTCGGCGTCGTGCTGCACCACGCCCGCGCCGCCGGCCTGCACCGGGTGCAGGCCGGCACGCTCGTGCACAACACGGGCTCGCAGCGGGTGCTCGAGCGCAACGGATTCGAACGCTTCGGGCTGGCCCGCCGCTACCTGCGCATCGCGGGGGAGTGGCAGGACCACGTGATGTACGAGCGGCTGCTCGACGAGTGAGCCGCGTGAGGCGCGATCGCCGGCACCGGTGGTAGCGTGACTGCGTCGGAAGGAGGCGTCGTGATCGAGTTCTTCGGCGCGCTCCTCCGCTCGGTGCAGGCCTCGCTCGAGTTGTCGCTCGCGTCGAACGCCCTGCTCGCGGTCCTGCTCGTCGGCGTCGTCGGCGCCGCGGCCGTCGCGGTCGTGGTCCTCGCCTGCCGGGCGCTCCCCGCGCTCGTCGCCGCCGACGCGAGCGGCGCCGCGCGCCGCCTGCGGCAGACCGCCGATCCCGGGCTCCTCCTCTCCCAGAGCGACCCCGACGCACCGGGGCGTGCACGGCCGAGGGCGCCCGCGCGCGGTCTCGCGGCCGCGTAGCGCCCGTCCCGCCTCCGCCGAGCCCGCCCTCGTCCATCGACGAGCTGCGGCGCGCCCGGCGACCCCGGCGATGTTCGACGACCCCTTCGCGGCCAGACGGAACCCCGTTTCGCCGACCCGCAAAGGACTCACCATGGATCTGTACGCCTTCCCACCGATCGCCGCCTTCCTCGACGGGGCGCATGCGCTCCTCATGGGCCTCGCCGAGCTGCTCGCCCCGTTCACCGGCGCCACGAGCGCCGCCGCTGCGATCGTGCTCGTCACCCTCCTCGTGCGCACCGCGCTCATCCCCGTCGGCGTCTCGCAGGCGAAGGCCGAGCAGGGGCGCGCCCGCCTCGCACCGAGGCTCGCCGAACTGCAGCGCAGGCACGCGAAGAACCCCGAGCGCCTGCAGCGCGAGATGATGGCGCTCTACCGCGACGAGAACACCAGCCCGTTCGCCGGATGCCTGCCGATGCTCGCGCAGGCGCCGGTCGTCGGCGTCATCTACGCCCTCTTCATCCTGCCCACGATCGCGGGGCACGACAACGCGCTGCTGCAGGAGACCCTCGCCGGGGTTCCGCTCGGCTCGAGCCTCGCGGGTTCGCTCGTCGAGGGCACCCTCGCTCCCGCGGGCTTCGCGGTGTTCGCCACGATCATCCTGTCGATCGCGCTCGTCGGCGAGGTCACTCGGCGCGTGTTCCGCGCCCAGGCCCCCGCGGTGCCCGCCGCGCCGGCCCGCCAGGCTGCGGCCGGCGCCCGCACCGCGGCATCCCCCTCGCCGCTCTCGACCGCCGGGGCCCAGCGGATGCTCGGCATCCTGCAGTTCGTCACCGCGGTCGTCGCGGTGTTCGTCCCGCTCGCCGCCGGCCTCTACCTGCTCGTCACCGTCGCGTGGACGCTCGGGCAGCGCGTGCTGCTGCGCCGCGTGTATCCGCTCCCGCAGCCGAATCCCGCGTGATCGGACCTGGCCGACGACACGCGTGGCAAGGGCTTGCCCCGCAGACGCCGCGGTGCCAAGTTTGGATCAACGATCGAAGGAGTGACCATGAGTTTCCTCGCGTTTCTGATCCTCGGCCTGATCGCCGGGGCCATCGCCAAGCTGATCCTGCCGGGCAAGCAGGCAGGCGGCTGGTTCGTCACCCTGCTGCTCGGCGTCGTCGGGGCCCTCCTCGGCGGCTGGCTGGGCAGTCTCATCCTCAATCGCCCCCTGACGGAGTTCTGGGACCTCGGTACCTGGCTCCTCGCGATCGGCGGCTCGATCATCGTGCTGCTCATCTGGGGTCTCGTCACGCGCGGAAGCCGCAACAGCGCGGCCTGATCGCCCTCGGCGGAGCGGATGCCTCACCTGGCCTCCGCTCCGCTGCGGCGCGCGCGGCGCGACCTGCTCAGCTGCTGAGCGCGCCGCACGACCTGCTCAGCCGCCCGCGCGCTACCGCCAGTCGCCCTCGGCGAGCTCGACGAACCGCGCCAGCAGCCGCTGCGGCTCGGTCACGCTGGCGGAGTCGAGCCGCGCGCTGACCTCGCGCAGCTCGCTCGCGGGGAAGTAGCCGTGGTGACGGTACACCTGCGCGCGTGCGATGAAGTCGGCCGTCGTCACCTCGGGGTGGAACTGCGTCGCGTAGAGGCGGGGGCCCGCCCGGTAGATCTGCACCGGGCACCCGGCCGAGCTCGCGAGCAGCGCGGCGCCGGCCGGCAGCGCCTCGACCGACTCCTTGTGCCCGACGAGCGCGTCGAAGCGGCGCGGCAGGGCGCCGACGAGCGTGTCGGCGACGCCCTCGTCGGTGAGGGTGATCTCGACCGCCGCGGCGTTCTCGCCGTGGAGGGTGCCGACGGTTCCGCCGAGCACCCGGGTGAGCACGCCGATGCCGTAGCAGGTGAAGAGCAGCGGGAACTCCGCCTCGAGCGCCCACTCGGCCAGCTCGGCGAGCTCGCGCTCGACGCGTCGCTGCACCGCGTGCTTGTTCGCCTCGGGCGTCGTCACGTTGTACGGACTGCCGCCGACGATGACGCCCGCGAACCCGGCGAGCGGCACCCGGCCGAGCGACTCGACGTCGAGACGGTGGTGCTCGAGCCGGCCCGCATCGAGCCCGGTCGCGCGGCGCACCGACTCGTACTCGGGCCCCACGGCCTCGATCTCGGGTCGCGCCGAGAGGAACAGGAAGGGCGCGGGTTCGGTCATCGGCCCTTCCTCCGCCCGCGCTGCGAGGCCGATCGGCCGGATGTCCCGCGGCCGGTGCCCGAGCGCGCCGAGGCGCCCTTGCCGGTGCTCTTGCCCTTGGCGGCGTTCTTGCCGCCGCCGCGCGCGGCCTCGGCGGCACGCCGCTCGGCGGCCGCCTTCTTCGCGGCCCTCGCGGGCGAGAGCTCGGGCGTCTCGTCGGCGCGCGAGCTGCGTGCGGTGCGTCCGCGCACCACGCCGACGAACTCCTGGATGTCGTCGTCGTCGCGTTCGATGCGCCAGACGAGGGCGATGCGCGTCGGCGGGGCATCGGCGAGCGGCACCGCGACCACGTCGCGACGCTGGTGGAGACGTGCGATCGAGTGCGGCACGATCGCGTAGCCGGTGCCGGCCGCGACGAGTTCGAGCGTCATCGCCGGGTCGGGCTGCACGGGCGCGGCGGGTTCGCCGTCGAGATCGGCGAGGGCCAGCTCGGCCTCGTCGGCGAACGGATGCTCCTTCGGCAGCGCGACGACGGCGAGCTCTTCCCACAGCGGAATGAGGTGGAGCCCGTCGGCCTCGACCGGCAGCCGCACGAAGGCGAGGTCGACCTCGCCGGAACGCAGTCGCTCGAGCTGCTCGTGCTCGTCGACCCTGGCCGCCTCGAGCGGCAGGTCGGCGCGTCGTTCGCTCCACGCGCGCAGCCACTTCGACGGGGAGACGCCCGCGACGTAGTCGAGCCGCAATGCCATTCGGCGCCCCCTTGTTCCTGCGTGCGGATGCCTCTCAGGCTACCGTCGGCTACGGTTGCAGGGTGAGCGAGAAGCAGCCGAAGGCCATGAAGCCGCAGTCCATGAAGGCGGAGACCGCGGCGAAGAAGCTCGGCATCCTGCTCGAGGCCGCGCCCGAGGAGTTCCGCGCGTCCGTCGTCACGCGCGACGAGCTCGCGGCGCTGCAGGCCGATCCGCCCGAGTGGCTCGAGACCCTGCGCCGCGAGGGGCCGCACCCGCGCCCGGTCGTGGCGGCCAAGCTCGGCGTCTCGAACTCGGGCCTCGCCCGCGGCGGCGTCACCGAGCCGCTCACGACCGCCGAGATCAAGGCGCTCCTCGCCGCGCCGCCCGCGTGGCTCGTGCAGGAGCGCGCCACCCAGGCGGCCGTCCGCGCCGAGAAGATCCGCGTGGCCGAGCGCGACAAGGAGCGGGCCGCGCGCCGCGCGGGCGGCGGCGGAGGCGGCAGCGGGGTCTGACCCCGGTGCACGCCGACTAGTCGTCGGCGCCGGTGGCGTAGCGCTCGCGCAGGAAGCCCGCGACGTCGGCGAGCTCGCGCTCGGACACCGAGTGGCCGAGCCCCTCGTAGACGCGCGCGTCGAGGGTCGAATGCCCGGGCAGCCACGCCAGCGTGCGCGAGACGGATGCCTCGGGGATGACCTCGTCGGCGGTGCCGCGGCCCCAGAACACGTGCGGCGCGAGCCGTGACATCCGGTCGTCGCCCTCGCGGTCGCCCGGAAGGGCGAACCCGGCGAGGCTGACCGCGAACGCGAACCGCTCGGGGGCGCGGCGCAGCAGCTCGAGCGCCATCGCTCCGCCCTGCGAGAATCCGAGGAGGCCGACCCGCCCTGCGTCGGGGGCCGCGCGATCGAGCCAGGCGAGGAGCGCGTCGACCGCGGCGTCCGCTCCCTCGACCGAGAGCTCGGCGCCCTCGGCCAGCAGCGGGAACCACGCATAGCCGTACCCGGCGAAGATCGGCGCCCGCAACGAGGCGATGGCGGGCTCGAGCGGCAGGTACGGCGTGAGCCCGAAGAGGTCGCCCTCGTTCGAGTTGTAGCCGTGCAGCAGCACGAGGAGCGGGCGCCCCTCGCGGTCGGCGGGGGAGGCCGACCAGAGCACGGCGTCGTCGTCGATCAGCACACTCGTCATGCGACAACGCTATCGGCGTGGGGCAGAATCGAGGGCATGAGCGTACGCACCCCCGATCCCGACTGGAATCCCGGCGACGAGCCCGTCGTGCGCCCGCCGGTGAATCCGGGCTGGCTGAGCGATCTGGAGCTGGCCGAGGTCCGCGGCCGGCTGCCGCTGCTCTACGTCGAGGCCGTTCCCGTCCGCGTCGACGGGCTCGGACAGGTCACCGAGGTCGGGGTGCTGCTGCGCGCCAACGCCGTCGGCGAGATGACCCGCACGCTCGTCTCGGGGCGCGTGATGTACGGCGAGACCATTCGCGACGCGCTGTTCCGCCACCTCGAGAAGGACCTCGGGCCGATGGCGTTCCCCCTGCTGCCCGCGAGCCCGGTGCCGTTCACCGTCGCCGAGTACTTCCCGTTGCCGGGCATCACACCGTTCACCGACGAACGGCAGCACGCCGTGTCGCTCGCGTTCGTCGTGCCCGTCACCGGCACCTGCGAGCCGCGCCAGGACGCCCTCGAGGTGACCTGGATGACGCCGGCCGAGGCCGTCGGCGAGACGGTCACGAGCGAGATGGAGGGCGGGCGCGGCGTGCTCGTCAAGCAGGCACTCGCCTCGGTCGGCGCGCTGCGCTGACGCCGGCCGCGGCGTGACGCCGCTCAGCTCAGCGGACCAGCCGCACCTCGTGGATCTCCTCGCCGAGGAACGGCACGTGCTGGTCGGCGCCGTCGGCCGTGAAGCCGTTGCGCGTGTAGAAGCGGTGCGCACGGGGGTTGTCGGAGGCGACCCAGAGGTAGACCGGGTCGGTGCCGACGGCCGCGTCGAACAGCTTCTGGCCGATGCCGGTGCCGTGGTACGCGTCGAGCAGGTAGATGAAGTACAGCTCGCGCTCGCGGGGCGCGCCCTCGTCGCGGGCGGGGCCCGAGCCGACGAAGCCGACGATCTCGCCGTCGACGAGTGCGGCGAACTGGGCGTACTCGTCGCCGCGCTCGGCGTAGTGGTTCCAGAGCTCGGCCATGCGTCGCGGCGAGAGCTTCTCGAACGCGGCGGAGCTGATCAGGTGGTCGTAGGTCTCGTGCCAGCAGGTCGCGTGGACGCGCCCCAGGGCTTCGACATCGGAATCGCGGATGGGACGGACGACGACTTCGGCAACGACTTCGGTGCTCATGCCCCGAGACTAAGCCAGACCTCCGTCGGCGCGAAATCGAGCGGCTCGACGGATCGGGAACCTCGGCGCGGCATCCGGACATATCACTGCATGGCCCCTCTCACGAATCCGCTGTCGGCGGATCGCCCGGTTAGGCTTGCCCGAGCATGGGCGAAGACCGACGGACCGACGCGGCGCTCTGGCTCGAGGCGACGTCGGGCACAGAGGCCTCGTTCGGCGTGGTCTACGACCGCTACCGCGCGCGCATCTTCCGGCGTGCGTACGCGCAGGTGCGCGACGTCTCCGACGCGGAGGACATCGTGGCCGTGGTCTTCCTCGAAGCCTGGCGACGTCGGAAGGACGTGCGCTTCGTCGACGGTTCGCTCCTCCCGTGGCTGCTCGTGGTGACCACGAACGTGACCCTCAACACGCAGCGCGCCGCGCGGCGGCACAAGCGACTCCTCGCCGCCATCCCGGTCGCCCGCCACACCGTCGACTTCGGCCCCGAGGTCGACGAGCGACTCGACGGCGGGCTGCTCTCGGGGCGCCTGCAGGCCGCACTCCAGCGGCTGAACCCGGCCGAGCGCCGAGTGGTCGAGCTGTGCCTCGTCGAAGAGCTGCCGCTCGCCGACGCGGCCGCGGCGCTCGACGTGCCGCTCGGTTCGGTCAAGTCGCGCCTGTCGCGCGCCCGTCGCAAGCTGCAGGCGGAGCTCGGCGATGCGGCGTGGCCGGGCGACGCGGCGATCGAGGCACCGGCGCGCACGGCCCGCGTCGAACCCGCGGCACCGGCCCGGGCTCCGCACGCCCCCGACGACCTCGAGGTGATCTCATGACCGGCCCCGAGATGCGGCCCGAGCGCGCCGACGCGATCCGGGCGATGCTCGTCGAGAACGCCCGCACCGAGCCGGTCGTGCGCGCGCGTCGCCGTCGCAACCTCGTCATCGGCTGGGGCGGCCTCGGCGTGCTCGCGGTCGGCGTCGCGGCGACGGCCGGCACGATGCTGCTCGCGCCCGGGCCGGTGACGCAGAGCGCGTACGTGCAGTGCCTCGACGAGCCGCGCCGCAACTCCGACGGCACCTATCCGGGGTCGGGCGCCACCGTCGCCGACGACAACGGGCTGCCGACCGATCCGATCGAACTGTGCACGCTCATGTGGGAGCAGGGGCTCTTCGAGCCCGACTACGACCCGCTCGCCCAGACCAACCCGCCCGGACGGGTGCCCGACGAGCTGCAGCTCTGCGTCATGGAGGACGGCACGGCCGCCGTGGTGCCCTCGCCGAACGAGTCGATCTGCGCTGCGCTCGGCATGGCGCGACCGACCGACTGAGCGCCGGGGCCCGCGCGGCGTCAGCCGAGGGTTCCGGTCGGCCGGAAGACGAGGGACTTGACCCGGTCGTTGAGACCGCCGAGGCCGGCGCAGTACGGGGTGCAGTTCACGCGCGACCCGCTGTATCCGGTCGCCGCGTAGGCCGTCGCCCAGCAGCCGCTGAGGCCCGTGAGCGAGCTCACCGAGGTGTTCCAGGCCGAGGACAGCGACGAGAACCCGAAGGTCACCCCTGCGCAACCGCTCGACCCCCAGAAGGTCAGGCTCGACCCGCCCTTGTTGGCGTCCTTGTAGATGCGCCCGACGGCGATCGAGGCCGCGGCGGCCGCGGCGAGCCGTGAGTCGGCCGCGGCGACGGTACGGCGCTCCAGATACCGCTCGACCTCCTCGACGGAGGCGAAGCAGACGGGCTCGGGTGCGTCGAGGCCGAGCTCCTCGGCCTCGGCCGCGACGTCGAGATCGAGCGCGCAGTGCTCCTGGACGGAGGCCGACCGCTCGGACCGGTCGAGCGCCGTGAGGCCCGGGTCGACGGGCTCGGCGCTCGCCGGCATCGTCGGGGCGAGTGCCCCGACCGCGAGCGCGAGTGCGGAGACGGTGGTCATGACGGCACGGCGGATCTGCATCGAAGGCTCCCTCGGGTCGGGTGGCGCAGTCTCGGAGAACGGGTTCGCAACAGGTATGTCCGGGTGCGCGAAGAAAGTTCCACGAATCGGGAACCTTCTCCGCGCACCCGGACATACCTGTGTTGAGGGAAGGGGAGTGGCGATGCGACGCACTAAGACGATGACCACCATGCTGCTGGCGTTCGCCGCCGCGGCGATGGTCGTCCTGGCGACCGTCGTCGGCGGAGAGATCGGCCGGACGGTCATGCTGGGCGGCTGACGCGACGCATCGCGACCGACCCGGGCCGAGGGGACGCGGCCCGATCCCGTCGGGGGACGGGAGTCGGCACGGCGATCGGGGGAACGCCGGCCGATGAGAACGAGGGCCCGTGGAGTCGAACTCCACGGGCCCTCGTGCATGGTTCGAGCGGGTCAGCCCTGCGCGCGCCGGTTGGTGCGCGAGTTGCGCGACGGCGAGACGAGGCTGCCGACGCGGATCGGCTGCTTGGCGCCGCGCGAGCCGCTGCTGCGCTGCGCGCCGGAGGTCTGCGCACCGCGGCTCTGGCCCGAGCCCTGCTTGGGCGCGTTCGACTTCGCCTCGGCCGGGCGGCCCGAGCGGTCGCGGCGCGGAGCGCCGGCCGAGACGTCCGACTGGCCCGAGCGGCCGCGGCCGCGGCCGCGCCCGCCCTGCGACTGGCCCTGGCGCTCGCCGCCCTGGCCCTCGCGGGCCGCGCGCTTGCGCTGGGCGTTCGCGCCCTGCGAGCGACCGCCGCCCTGCTGGGGCGCGGCCGTGCGGGGCGCGGGCTTGACGTACGGTGCGACGTCGCCGACGAGCTCGACGACCTCCGGCGTGGTCGGCACTGCCGGCGACGGGGTCACCGTGATGGCCGCCTTGCGGAGCAGCTGCTTGAGGTCCTGCAGCTGGCCGGGCATGGCGATCGTCACGACGTCGCCCTCGCTGCCGGCGCGGGCGGTGCGGCCCGAGCGGTGCAGGTAGGCCTTGTGCTCCATGGGCGGGTCGACGTGGACCACGAGCTCGATGTCGTCGACGTGCACGCCGCGGGCCGCGACATCCGTGGCGACCATGACCTTGGCCGAGCCGTCGGCGAAGGCCGCGAGGTTGCGGTCGCGCTGCGGCTGCGAGAGGTTGCCGTGCAGGTCGACGGCGGGGATGCCCGCCTCGGTGAGCTTCTTCGCCAGCTTCTTCGCGTGGTGCTTCGTGCGCATGAAGAGGATGCGGCGGCCCATGCCGCTCGCGAGCGTCTTCACGAGCTCGAACTTCGTGTCGGCGTCCTCGGTGAGGAAGACGTGGTGGGTCATCGCGGCGACGGGCGAGTTCGCCTCGTCGACCGAGTGCAGCACCTCGTTCTGGAGGTAGCGCTTGACGAGCTTGTCGACCCCGTTGTCGAGGGTCGCCGAGAACAGCAGGCGCTGGCCGCCGCGCGGGGTCTTGTCGAGGATGCGGGTGACCACGGGCAGGAAGCCGAGGTCGGCCATGTGGTCGGCCTCGTCGAGCACCGTGATCTCGACGGCGTCGAGGTGCACGAAGCCCTGGTTCATGAGGTCCTCGAGGCGGCCGGGCGCCGCGACGACGATGTCGACGCCGGCGCGCAGCGCCTCGACCTGGCGCTTCTGGTTGATGCCGCCGAAGATCGTCGTGACCTTCAGGCCGTACGCGTCGGCGAGCGGCTCGATGGTGCGGGCGATCTGGGTGACGAGCTCGCGGGTGGGGGCGAGCACGAGGCCGAGCGGGCGGCCGGCGCGGCGCTGCCCGCCGGCGAGGGTGGTGCCGAGTCGCGCGACCATGGGCAGCGCGAAGGCGATGGTCTTGCCCGAGCCGGTCTTGCCGCGGCCGAGCACGTCGCGGCCGGCGAGGGTGTCGGGCAGCGAGTCGGCCTGGATGGGGGTGGGGACGGTCTTGCCGTCGGCCGTGAGGACCGCCACGAGGGGGGCGGGCACGCCGAGCGTTGCGAAGGTGATGTCGGTCACTGGTGCCTTTCGGGGCATGGTTCACCGCGCGCCGATGCATCAGGCATCGGACCCGGCGGTGGGAGTGTGGCGAAGGCGCCGGTCGGCGCATCCGTTCGCCGTATGAGAGTCATCGGGCGGCTCGGTGAGGAGCCCTGCCCGGAAGCGTTTCTACGACGCAGGCGGCGCGATCGTCGCGCGCACCGCTGGTCAGCATAGCGGATGCCCCTGTGCGGGCGCCGTCAGCGGGGCATCCGTTCGCCGACCGGGACTTCGGCGCGCAGCGTGCTGCCCTCCTGCGCGAGGGGGCACGACCACGACGGGTCGTAGGCGCACGACGGGTTGTACGCGAAGTTGAAGTCGACGACCAGGGTGTCGCCGTCGGCCCCCGGGCCGAGGTCGGCGCCCTTGACGGTGTCGAGCAGGTACCTGCCGCCGCCGTAGGTGCCGCCGGGCGCGCCCGCGAGGGCGTCCTTCACGGGAAGGAAGAGCCCGCCGCCGTACCCGGTGAGCCGCCAGACGTCGAGCGTGCCGAGGTAGGGCAGCCGCACCGTGCCGACGAGTGCGAACGGGATCGTGCCGTCCGTCGCACTGTCGACGGTCATCCGCTGCGGCTCCTCCGTGCGACGCACCTCGAGCTCGAACCGCCAGTCGGGGTCGTAGCGGGCGACGGTGAGGCCCGTGAAGCGCGCGCGGTCGTCGGGCAGCAGCGGCGACTGCGGATGCCCCGCGAAGAGCTCGTCGCGGCCCGAGATCCAGAGGGCGTGGCCGGCGGCGGGGTCGTGCACGCTGAGCTGACGGACGCCCGCGTAGAGACCGAACACCCGGCGGCGCCAGTCGGCGAGCTGGAGGGCGCCGAGCGAGTCGGTCATCGCGGGGCCTCCGGCGATCGGGCCGGCGGGGCGGCCTGCGCGCCGGCCCGCCGCGCGGCGTCGAGTGCGGCCGCGGCGTCGGCGGTGCCGGGCGGGTCGTACGCCCAGCCCGGCGCGAGCTGCCGCAGGCGCACCGCCCGCCACTGCCAGAACGCCCAGGTCGGATACCACGCCGCCGCGGTCCACGGCCCGGCGCTCGCGAGCAGCCGATCGCGGTAGAGCGTGCGACCGCCCGGAAGCGGGGAGACGGCCATGCGGTGGTCCCACCGGCGGAACACGGCGAGCGGGCCCGTGAGCGCGCCGCCGCCGTCGCGGAGCATGCGCACGTCGGTGGGCAGGCCGCCGGGATAGCTCACGTCGACGAACTCCTCGCCTGCCGGGAAGCGGCGGAACGCGAGCGCCCGGACGCGATGCGGGCCCTCGGGCCAGACCGACGGGAGGCCGCCCGGCTCGAGCGAGGAGAAGTCGAGCCACGGCGCGACCACCTCGCGCAGCACGGCGGGACTCCGGATGGCCCGCCACGCGGCATCCGGCGTGCAGTCGAGCTCGAGCTTCAGCAGCACCCGCATGAGCAGAGAGTAGGCCGGGCCCGTCGTCGGTGCCAAGGGATCGGAGGCGATTCCCGGCTCGCGGTCGGACGCGGCCCCTAGACTCGCGCCATGCCCGACGCCCTCTCGTGGTTGCCCTCGCTCGTCGTCTTCGGGGCGGCGGCGGTCTCCCTCGTCGGGGCGGTGGTGGGCCTGCGCCGACTCGGCGTCCGGCGCGAGCGCGCCGACCTCGCGGCGGGGCGCCGGGCCGAGGTGCAGGCGAAGCAGCTCATCGTGCTCGCCGACGAGGCGCTGCGCGACGCCGAACGCGAGATCGCGTTCGCCGAGGCCCAGTTCGGGGCGGCGACCGCGCGCGACACCCGAGCCACCGTCGATCGCGCCGGGGCACGGCTCCGCGAGGCGTTCCTGCTGCAGCAGCGGCTCGACGACGCCGAGCCCGACTCCGCCGCCGAGCGGCGCAGCTGGAGCGGCCGCATCGACGAGCTCTGCCGCTCCGCGCTGGCCGAGCTCGCCGCGGCCGATGCCGCGCTCGCCGAGCGCCGACGCAGCGAACGCGGCGCCGGCGCTGAGCTGCCGGCCCTCACGGAGGACGCGGCCGCGCTCCGGAGACGCGTCGACGCGGCCGCCACGGTGCTCTCCCGACTCGCGTCGCGCTACGACCCCTCGGCGATCGGGGGTGCGCGCGCCGCGGCCGAGCGGGCCGCCGCGGGGCTCGCCGAAGCGGAGGCGGCGATCGCCGGGGCGGTCGCCCTCGTCGCCGACGGACGCCCCGCGGCCGCGGGCCTCGCGACCGCCGCCGACGCGATGTCGCGGGCGCGGCGCGACGTCGAGGCGGTGGAGGGCTTCGAAGCCGAGCTCGCCGCCGCGAGTGAGGACGCCGAGGGAGCCGCCGTCGAGCTCGCCGCCGACCTCGATGCCGCGCGGGGCGAACGCGACGCGCTCGACGATCCCGACGCGGCGCAGTCCCTCGGCGCGCAGATCGGGGCAGCCTCGGCGGCCCTCGGCGGGCGGGCGGCCTTCGCCCGCGACCCCCTGCTCGACCGCGACCGGCTTCGCGCCGCACTCGGCCGGCTGGAGGGCGCGCGGGCGGCGGCACGCACCGCGCAGGGCCGTCTCGACGGGGCCCGTGGCGCGCTCGACGGCGCGATCTCGATCGCGGAGGGGCAGCTCGGGGTCGCACGCGCGGCGATCGAGCGCGGTGGCGGCCGGGTCGGCGCGGCCGCGCGGACCCGGCTCGCGGAGGCCGAGCGCCAGTTGCGGAACGCCAGGCAGGAGGCCGACCCGGTCGCCGCCCTCGACGCGGCCAGGCGGGCGAATGCGCGCGCGGGGGACGCCGAGGCCCTCGCCCGGTACGACGCGCTCGGCCGGTAGCCTGAGCCGATGACCGATTCGACGGCGCCCTTCGGGCAGGGCAAGTACCAGGTGCGGTTCGACTGGGGCATCGACGGTGCCGAGCGCGTCCTTCCCGGCGCGCACGCGGTCGTCGTCGTCGATGCGCTCTCGTTCACGACCACCGCCGTCGTCGCGGCCGAGCACGGGGTCGCCGTCGCGCCGTGGCCCGCAGGCCCCGAGGCCCGTGCGCGTGCCGAGGCGTTCGCCTCCGAGCGCGGCGGGGTCGTCGCCGGACGCCGCAGCGAGCCCGGGGCGCCGACGCTCTCGCCCCAGGGCTGGGCCGGCGTCGGGGTCTCGCCGGTCGTCGTCCCCTCGCCGAACGGCGGCGCGATCGCGCACGCCCTCGGCGACCGCGACGTCGTGGTGATCGCGGCGGCGATGCGCAACCGGAGCGCGGTCGCCGAGCGCCTGCTCGCGCTCCAGGCCGAGCGCGGCGAGCGGCTCGTCATCGCGGTCGTCGCCGCGGGCGAGCACGAGCCCGACGGCAGCGACGGCAGCGACGGCAGCGCCGGCGGTGCTGTGCGGTTCGCCGTCGAGGACCTGCTCGTCGCGGGGGCCGTCGTCGACGCGCTCGTCGCACGGGGCATCGACCACACCTCGCCGGAGGCGGCAGTCGCCTGCGCCGCCTTCGAGGGGCTCGCACGGGCCACCGTGCACCTCATCAGCGCCTCCGGGAGCGGGGTCGAGCTCGGCGCCCTCGGCTTCGCGGGCGACGCGCGGCTCGCCGCCGAGCGCGACGTGACGGACGTCGTGCCGGTGCTGCGCGACGGGGTGTTCCGCGCCGCATAGGATCTCTGCATGACGACGGCGACGCGACGGGGCATCCTCGCGATCGTCACCGCCCTCGTGCTGGTCGCGCTCGGCCTCGGCGTCGCGTTCGCGGTGGGCGACGCCCTCGGCATCCGCACCGAGCCGAGCGAGCAGATGCAGCCCGCTGCGGCGGTCGTGCCCGAGGTCTCGCCGGCCGCCCCGCCGCCCGAGTTCACGAGGCTCGACGTGCCCGACACGGTGCGCATGGGCGTCGCGGTCGACGAGCTGCGCGACGCCGTCGCCGACGCTCCCGCGCGGGCGGGCGAGGCCGCGGTCTCGGTCGAGATCATTCCCGGCCAGGAGGCCGACTCGGGGCCGGGCGACGACGGGTACGAACTGCTCGGCGACGCCTCCTCGCTGCGGATCCTCACGTTCACCGAGGTCGGCGCGGTGCGGGCGGTCTACGACCTCGCCGCGCAGGTGCGGGCCGGGGGGCCGATCACCGACCTCCTCGGCGTGCACGAGCGCTCGCGGCTTCCGCTGCGCATGACCGACCTCGGCGCCGTCGGCGTCGCACCCGACCCGGTCGAGTGGGAGTCGGGCGACGACTACTCCCACGCGTCGAAGGCGTTCGCGGTGGTCGTGCAGCCCGAGGCGCCCTACATCGACGAGGCCGCGCTCGCCGAGGCGTACGACGACTTCGACGGGTTCCTGCGCCACTCGCTCGCGAACGGGTTCAACGCCGTCGCGTTCCCGGGCTTCGTCGAGTTCGTCACGTTCGACGACGCGCCCGGCGGGCCCGTGTACGCCGAGGGCGACGACCACCGCGACCGCGCGCTCGCGCTGCGCGAGGCGTTCGCCCCGTTCTGGGAGCGCGCCGATCAGCTCGGCATGCAGGTCTTCCTGCGCACCGACATGCTCGCCCTGACCGGGCCCCTCGAGCAGTTCCTCACCGAGCGCTTCGGCTCGCTCGACACCGAGGACCCCGAGTTCTGGGACGTCTACACGGCCGGTCTCGACGAGCTCTACGAGGCCGCGCCGGCGCTCGACGGGGTGCTCATCCGCATCGGCGAGGCGGGCGCGATCTACGACGTCGGCGGATGGGACTACTACTCCGCGCTCGAGGTGACGACCGTCGACGCGGTGCGCACGATGCTCGAGGCGTTCACGGGCCAGGCCGAGGCCGCCGAACGCGAGGTGGTGTTCCGCACGTGGAGCGTCGGCGTCGGTGCCGTCGGCGACATGCACACGAACGACGCCTCGTACGAGGCGGTGCTCGACGGCGTGGACTCGCCCGCGCTCATCGTCTCGACGAAGTACACGCTCGGCGACTTCTACTCGTGGCTGCCGCTCAACCACACCCTCGAGCAGGGCGCGCAACGCCGCATCGTCGAATTCCAGAGCCGGCGCGAGTTCGAGAACTTCGGCGCGTTCCCGAACGACCTCGGCACCCAGTACCAGTGGGCCCTGCAGCAGCTGCTCGCGGCGAACGACCGCATCGAGGGCGTCTGGGTGTGGACGCAGGACGGCGGCCCGTGGCGGGCCGGCCCGATGTCGCTCTACCTGAAGGCCGGCTTCTGGCAGCTGTACGAGCTCGACACGCAGCTCGCGGCGGAGCTCGCGCGCGACCCCGAGGCCGACGTCGCCGCCATCACCGCCGCGTGGGCGCGCGAGTGGTTCAGCGACGACCCCGACACCGTCGAGGCGATCGTCGGCGCGATGACCCGGTCGCGCGAGGCGATCGAGCAGGGCATGTACGTCGAGCAGTTCGCCGAACAGCGCGTGTTCGCCATCGGGCTCGAACCCCCGCCCATGATGTGGATCTTCGAGTGGGACATCCTCACCGGCGACTCCGCGGTGCTCAACGTCATGTACTCGATCGTGCGCGACTCGGCGGCCGACGGCGCCGGCCCGGGGGCGGGCGTCGACGCGGCGATCGCGAGCGGGGCGGACGCCGTCGCGGCCGTCGAGGAGATGCGCGAGATCGTCGCGGCGACGGATGCCTCGAGCTGGCGCTCGCCCGAGATGCGCGAGGCGTTCGTCTCGACGCTCGACTACGAGCTCGACACCCTTCGACTGCTCGAGGCCTACCGCGCGATGATCCTGCACCAGGGCGAGTGGCACGACACGCTCGCGCCGGAGGCGCGTGACGCGTGGGAGGCCGACCGGGCGGTCTTCGAGGAGCGCGCCGCCGAGCACCTCGAGCGCTACGAGGGCGACCTCGACCACCCGGCGTTCAACCTCACTGCCGCGGAGCTCGGCGTCGACCGGGCCGAGCGCGACCTCGTCATGGCGTGGTTCGCCCGCGGGCTGCTCGTGCTCGCGCTCGCCTGGGTCGTGATCGGCATCCTCGCCGCGCGGACGCGGCTCGTCGCGAAGCCCGGCGCCGCGGCCGCACGCGCGACCTGGGTGGCCTCGACGCGGCCGTGGCGCGCACGCGAGTCGATGCTCGGCCTGCTGGAGCTCGATCGCTGGCTGCTCTTCCTCGTGCCGGTCGCCCTCCTCGTCGCGACCCGTGCCGTGCAGACGTCGTTCCTGTCATGGACCCACCTGCTGGTCGTCATCGGCGCGTGGACGGTGTTCGCCGGCGTGCTGCGCCTCTGCGTCGGGCGGCGCTCGCCGTGGCCGGTGATCGCGGCGGTCGGCGGCGTCGTGGTGCTGCGCTGCATCGTGACGCTGTTCGCGCTGTCGTTCACGGGACCGGGCGGCTACTGGTTCGCCTTCTGGACCGACCCGGTGCTGCGCACCGGCTACGTCGCGCTCGCCTTCGCGCTCTTCATCTGGGTCTTCGTGGCCGCCGGCTGGGCGCTCGCGACGCAGGTCGGCGCCAGGCGGGCGACCGGCTTCGTGCTCGCGGCGGTCGGGGCCGGGCTCCTCGTGCCCTCGGCCGTGATCGGGGCGATCGGCCTCGAGCGCGCGCTCACGCTCTGGAACGACGAGATGGGGCTGCTGCCGTGGGGCCTCGCGCGCATCCTCGGCATCACCACCTACCTCGACATCCCCGAGGAGACGGCCTGGTACGCCGCCGGGTTCGCGTTGCTGCTGCTCGTGGCGGGAGCGCTGCTCGCGCTGCCGCGGCGCCGGGCACGGGTCGTCGCCGACGGGTGATCTCGGCTGCGGCCGCGGCCGCGGCTGGGCCTGCGGCTGCCGTCAGGCGGCGCGGTCGGGCTCGATCGGCGACGGGGCGGTCGGGCGCACCGTCGTCGCGGTCGCGGTCGCGGTCGCGGTCGCCGGTTCGAGTTCCAGCTCCGTGAGGGGCAGCGTCGGAGCCGAGGCGGCGTTCGACGAGCGACCGCTCTTGCGAGCCCGGTGGGCGCGCACCTTCGCACGGTTGCCGCAGCGCTGCATCGAGCACCAGCGCCGGGTCGCGGCGCGCGAGGTGTCGAGGTAGACGATGTCGCAGTCGTCGCCGGAGCACTCGCGGATGCGCTCGAGGTTCGCCGGGCCGAACAGGTCGACGGCGTCGCGCGCGATCGTCGACAGCGCCTGGGGCACGGTGTGCACCGAGCGGCCCGCCTGGCGCGAGCCGCCGCCGAGCGACGGGGGCACGTCGGGCGTGGCCGCGTAGAGGTTCACGAGGTCGACGTCGCCCGAGCGCGGCGCCTCGCGGCGGCTGGCGGCGAGCGCCATGCGCGCGATCGCGTCGCGGAGGGCGACGGCGTCGAACAGGTCGCGGGACCGTGCGACGCCGACGGGCACCGGGAAGCGCTCGCGCAGCCACGCGGTGAGGTCGTCGGGGGAGTGGAGGCGTTCGACGCCGGCTCCGGCCGCGGTGCCCCCGATCGCCCCGGTCGTCGCGAAGTCGAGCGCGAACGAGCCTGAGTCGAACCACCAGCGGACGCCCTCGGCGGGAACGAGCCACTGCCCGATGGGGATCGAGACGGTGGAGACGGGCATCCGTCCAGCGTAGTGGTACTCGGAGGTCAGCCGACGGCCGCGCTCGCCGCACGGCGGCGCACCGCGGGGGTGATCTCGCGGTGGTGCCACACGATGAGATTGGCCCGGTCGAAACCCCTGCGGCAGAGCCCGCAGCTCAGCGGCCTCGTCGGCTGCCGGTACCGGAAGTGCTCGTGCCCCGCCGGGCAGCGGCCCACCCACGGTGCGAGCTCGTGGGCGACCTCGCCGTCGTGCGTGCGGCGCCCGACGTAGCCGAGCTCGGCCCCGACCGCGGCCCACTTCGGACCGTGCGCCGCGCGCGGGCCCGCGATCGCATGGGCGACCTCGTGCAGCAGGATCTGGTGGATCTCGTCGTCGTCGTAGCGCGCCGCGAGGTAGCGGGACACCGAGATGCGCTTGGCCGTGTAGTTGCAGAGGCCGGCGCGCTTCTTGGCGTTGTCGAACTCGAAGCTCCACACGGCCGGATCGAGGTGCAGCACGATCAGCGCCTCAGCCCAGCGCCGCACTCGATCGAGATCCGCCATGGGATGAGAATAGCCCCGGCCGCCCGCGCCGGGGAGGGGTGCGGCACCCCCGAACGGGGCAAAGCCGCCGCAGCGTCGGGGTTCGCCACGATCTCGGGCGATGCGGGGCGAACGGCCCGATCCCGTGCGGATCTCCGATGCTGCGGTGGCGCGATCAGCCCGCGGGGGCCAGCCCCACGGCGAAGAGCCGGTCGTCGCCGTCGCGTGGCGAGCCCCGCCCGTCGGTGTTGTTGCCGATGAACCAGAGCCCGCCGTCGGGTGCCGCGGCGACGTCGCGGATCCTGCCGAACTCGCCGGTGAACCACGGGGTCGAGCCGAGCGCTCCCGCGGTGGTCGCCGGCGCGATCGCCCAGACCCGCTCGCCCCGCAACGCCGCGAGGAAGAGCGTGTCGCCGATCACGGCGAGCCCGCTGGGGCTCGCGTCGCCGGTCGCCCACTGCTGGACCGGGTCGGTGAAGCGCGGGTCGCCCGCCGCGCCCTCGACCACGGGCCAGCCGTAGTTCGCGCCGCGGTCGATGCGGTTGAGCTCGTCCCACGTGTCCTGGCCGAACTCGGCGGCCCACATTCCGCCCGAGGCATCCCATGCGAGACCCTGCGGATTGCGGTGCCCGAGCGACCAGGTGTAGTTGCCGAACGGGTTGCCCGGCGCGGGCTCGCCGTCGGGCGTCATCCGCAGGATCTTGCCCGAGAGCGAGGCCGGGTCCTGTGCGGCCTCCCGAACGCCCGCATCGCCGGCGGTGGCGTAGAGCAGGCGGTCGGGTCCGAAGGCGAGGCGCCCGCCGTTGTGGTTGCCGGCCTTGGGGATGCCGGTGAGGATCTCCTCGGGGGCGCCCAGCGAGAGCGTGCCCCGGGCGCCGCCGAGCGGCATCCTCATGATGCGGTTGTCGGCGGCCGCGGTGAAGTAGGCGTACACGTACGGAGGGCGGTCGGCGTCGCCGGGCAGCAGGGCGAGCCCGAGGAGGCCGCCCTCGCCTCCGGCCGCGACCCCGGGCACCGCGGCGACCACGCGGAGGGCGCCGCCCGGCAGCACCTCGACGATGTCGCCCCGGTCGCGCTGCGACACGAGGGTGCCGCCGCCCGCCAGCACGAGGATCGACCAGGGCGCGTCGAGCCCCTCGGCGACGACCGAGACCTCGCCCGACGGCTGGAGCACCTCGGGCGGCGGCGCCGGCGTCAGGCTCGGCGTCGGCGTGACGGACGGCTCGGGCGTGGGGGTGATCGAGGGCGTCGGCGCGGGCGGTGCCGACGTGCAGCCGAGGAGGACCGCGACGGCGACCGCGGCGCAGGCGCCGCCGAGCCCGCGGAGCGCCGTCGGGCGCCCTGCGCGGCCGCGGGGCCGGCCCGCGGCATCCACCGCCCCGTCTCCCGCGCGTCCCATGCCGCCTCCCACCCCCAGTCTGCGCGCCGCAGCGGCAGAATGGGAGGATGCGGCCCGCGATCGACCTCAACAGCGACCTCGGCGAGTCGTTCGGCGCGTGGCGCGTCGGCGACGACGAGGCGATGTTCGGCCTGGTGTCGAGCGCCAACGTCGCCTGCGGCTTCCACGCCGGCGACCCGGTCACGATGCTCGACAGCGCCCGGCGCGCGGCACGTCACGGCGTCGCGCTCGGCGCGCATCCCGGCTACCGCGACCTCGTGGGGTTCGGCCGCAGGGCGCTCGACGTCGCCCCCGGCGAGATCGCCGCCGAGCTCGTGGCGCAGCTGGGGGCGCTCGACGCGCTCGCCCGGCTCGCCGGCACCCGGGTGCGATACGTGAAGGCGCACGGCGCCCTGTACCACCGCCTCGTCGCCGATCGGGCCGCCGCGCACGCCGCCGCCGAGGCGGTCGCCGCGTACGACCCGACGCTCGCGGTGCTCGGCCCCCGCGCGAGCGCGATCGAGGCGGCCGCGGAGGCCGCGGGCCTCGCCTTCGCCCGTGAGGCGTTCGTCGACCGCGGCTACACGGCCGACGGCTCGTTGAGCCCGAGGGGCGAGCCCGGCGCGATCGTCGACGACCCCGCCGCGGCCGCCGACCGGGCGCTCGAGCTCGTCGAGACGGGCGGCATCACCGCCGACGACGGCAGCCGGATCGAGCTCGCCCCCGACTCGCTCTGCCTGCACGGCGACACCCCGGGTGCGGTGGCGATGGCCCGCGCCGTGCGCGCCGCGCTCGAGGCTGCCGGCCTGCGCATCGAGGCGTTCGCGTGACGCGGCGGCTCCTCCCGAGCGGCGAGGCCGCCGTGCTCGTCGAGTGCGACGGCCTCGACGAGGTGCTCGCGCTGCACGACGCGCTCGCCGCCGAGGGGCGGCCCGGCGTCGTCGAGCTCGTTCCCGCGGCGCGGACCGTGCTCGTCGCGGTCGATCCGGCGGTGCTCCCGCTCGAGTCGCTCGAGACCTGGCTGCGGCGCGTCCGGGTCGAGGGCGTCGTGACGGCGGGCGGGGCCGCGCTCGACGACGCCGTGGTCCCCGTCGTGTACGACGGCGACGACCTCGACGAGACCGCCGAGCTGCTCGGCGTCTCGCCCGAGTCGCTCGTCGCCCGCCACCTCGCCGCGTCGTGGCGGGTCGCGTTCGGCGGCTTCGCGCCCGGGTTCGGGTACCTCGTGAGCGACGACTGGCCCTTCGACGTGCCGCGGCTCGGCGCCCCCAGGGCGCGGGTGCCCGCGGGGGCGGTCGCGCTCGCCGGAGGATTCGCCGGGGTCTACCCGCGACAGAGCCCCGGCGGATGGCGCCTGATCGGCCGCACCGACGCGGTGCTCTGGGACGCTGCCCGGGTCGAGCCCGCGATGCTCGCACCCGGCCGCCGGGTGCGTTTCGAGCGGGTGACGGGATGACCCGCGCCCTCGTCATCGAGTCGCCCGGCCCGCTCGCGCTCGTCGAGGACCTCGGCCGGCCGGGGTTCGCCCACCTCGGCGTGACGGGCTCGGGCGCCCTCGACCGCGGCGCCGCCCGGCTCGCGAACCGGCTCGTGGGCAACCCCGACGGCGCCGCGATCGCCGAGGTGCTGGTCGGCGGGTTCCGGGCGCGGTTCACGGGCGGCGCCTGCTGGTTCGCGGTCACCGGCGCGTGGGGGCCGGTCACCCTCGACGGGCGGCCGGTGGCGCCGTACACGGCCGCGCTCGCGCCCGACGGCGGGGTGCTCGAGCTCGGGCCCGCCGTGCGCGGGCTCCGCTACTCGCTCGCGGTGCGCGGCGGACTCGACGAGGCGCCGGTGCTCGGCTCGCGCTCGCGCGACACGCTCGCCGGCCTCGGGCCCGAGCCGCTCGCCGCAGGCAGGGTGCTCGCGATCGGCGGCGAGCCCGAGGCATCCGTGCCGCTCATCGACCAGGAGGCCGCGTTCGCGCCGCCCGACGGCGCGGTGACCGTGGCGCTGCTGCCCGGCCCGCGGGCCGACTGGTTCACGGAGGCGGCAGGGGCGACCCTGTTCGACGCGCGCTGGCGGCTCTCGGAGCAGGCCGACCGCATCGGCGCGCGGCTCCTGGGCCCGGTGCTCGAGCGTCGGGTCCGGGGCGAGCTCGCGAGCGAGGCGACGGTGCCGGGCTCGATCCAGGTCGCGGGCGACGGGCGTCCGACCATCCTGCTCGCCGATCGGCCGGTGACCGGCGGCTACCCGATGATCGCGATCGTCGCGGGCTCGTCGCTCGACGCGGTGGCCCAGCTGCGGCCGGGGCAGGAGCTGCGGTTCCGGCACGCCTGACCGCGTGGAAATTACTCTTCACAACTTCGAGCAGGTATGGAAGTATCTTCCAAAACCCTACGACTCGGAGGATCGAAGATGCCCCTCGACGACACGCACGACGACCACGCGACACCCCGCGGCGGCGCAGAGCCTCCGGCTCCCGAGGCCGGAGGGCTCCACCGACGGGGCTTCCTCACCCTGGCCGTGGCGGGGGTCGCGGCCTCGGCGTTCACCGTGACGGTGGGGGCGCTCGCCCCGACCCCGGCCTTCGCGGCGGGCCCGGCCGCCGCCGCGACGGCGGCCGCCGCGACGGGTCCCCGCAAGCGCGAGCTCCGGGCGATGTGGATCTCCTCCGTCGTCAACATCGACTGGCCGAGCCGCACCGGGCTCACCGCCGACGAGCAGCGCGCCGAGTTCCTGCACTGGCTCGACGTCGCCGAGCAGTTCAACCTCAACGCCGTGTTCGTGCAGGTGCGGCCCACCGCCGACGCGTTCTGGCCGAGCCCGCTCGAACCGTGGTCGCAGTACCTCACGGGCGTGCAGGGCCAGGACCCGGGCTACGACCCGCTCGCCTTCATCGTCGAGGAGGCGCACGCCCGCAACCTCGAGCTGCACGCCTGGTACAACCCGTACCGCGTCTCGATGCAGGCCGACCCGTCGAAGCTCGTGCCCGAGCACCCGGCCCGCGTGCACCCCGAGTGGATCTGGGCCTACGGCGGCAAGCTCTACTTCGACCCCGGGCTGCCCGAGGTGCAGGAGCACATCCAACGGGCCATCCTGCACTCGGTCGAGCACTACGACCTCGACGGCGTGCACTTCGACGACTACTTCTACCCGTACCCGGTGGCCGGCCAGACCATCCCCGACGCCGCCACCTTCGCCGCGCACGGCGCCGGGTTCGACGACGTCGCCGACTGGCGGCGCCACAACGTCGACGCCTTCGTCAGCTCGATCTCCGCGCGCATCAAGGCGCTGAAGCCCTGGGTGAAGTTCGGCATCAGCCCGTTCGGCATCTGGCGCAACCGCGCGACCGACCCGCTCGGCTCGGAGACCGGCGGATCGCAGTCGTACGACCTCCAGTTCGCCGACACCCGCAAGTGGGTGCTCGAGGGCTGGCTCGACTACATCAACCCGCAGATCTACTGGCAGATCGGCCTCGCCGTCGCCGACTACGCGAAGCTCACCCCCTGGTGGGCCGACGTCGCCGCGACCTCGGGTACGCACCTCTACATCGGCGAGGCCCTCTACAAGGTCACCTCTGGAGTGTTCACCGACCCTGCCGAGCTCTCGAACCACCTCACGATGGGCCGCGCGATCGACGCGTCGGGAACGCCCGTGCACGGCAACGTGTACTTCTCGGCCAAGCACGTGCCGGCCGACCCGCAGGGGTCGATGTCACGGGTGCTCGCCGACCACTACGCGCACCCCGCGATCGTGCCCGCCATGGAGTGGCTGCCCGCGACGGCGGTGCGCGCCCCCGTGCTCACGCCGCCGGAGCGCGGCGACGCGGGGGTCGTGCTGCAGTGGCAGGATGCGGCGCCGCCCACGAGACGGGCCACCTCCTTCGCCGTCTACCGCGCCGAGGGCGGCGGCGAGGTCGACGTCGAGGATGCCACGGCGCTCATCGCGACCGTGCGTGCGGGCACGGGCGTGGTGCAGCGGTTCGTCGACGACTCGGCGGAGGCGGGCCGCTCGTACTCGTACGCGGTGACGGCCCTCGACCGGGTGTGGAACGAGAGCGCGCCGAGCCGCACCCGCTCGATCGGCTGAGGCGGAGCGCCTCGCACGATCGGGGATCGCCGCGCAATCGGACCCGATCTGGGGATCGGCTCCGATTGCGCGGCGATCACCGATCGTGCGGCGGCCGCGGCCTGGGCCGTGGGAGGGGTGCGGGCCCGCCCGCGCGTCAGCGCCCGGGCTTCGCGAGGAAGATCGACCGCGCCGGCGGCGGCGACGGCACCGCGGTGGCGTCGGTGACGATCGGCGCCCCGGCGATGAAGCGGCGGAGCTCCTCGCCCTCGACGAGCTTCGCCGGAGCGGGGTCGCTCGCGAGCCGGCGCGGCATCTCGTCGAACGGCAGCGGCGCGTCCGACGCGTACATGACGACGTTGCCGAAGCGGCGGCCCTTCAGCATGCTCGGGTCGGCGGCGATCGCGACGTGCGCGAAGACGTGCGCGAGGGTGGCCGCCTGCGAGCGTGCGAAGGCGAGTCCGGCGCCGTCGGCGACGTTCACCGCGACGATGCCGCACGGGGCGAGCCGCGGTGCGATGAGCTCGTAGAACTCGATGCTCGTGACGTGCGCCGGCGTGCGGGCGCCCGAGAAGATGTCGACGACGGCGAGGTCGACCGCGCCGTCGAGCCCGCCGGGGAGCTTCGCGAGGACCTCGCGGGCATCGCCGTGGCGGATACGGAGTTGTGCCCCGCGCGGCAGCGGCAGGTGCTCGCGCACGAGGTCGACGAGCTCCGACTCGAGCTCGACGACCTGCTGGCGCGAGCCCGGCCGGGTCGCGATGACGTAGCGGGGCAGCGTGAGGGCTCCGCCGCCGAGGTGCACCGCGGTGATCGCCTCGCCCTCGGGCCGCACGAGGTCGGCGGCGTGCCCGATGCGGCGCACGTACTCGAAGCCGAGCCACTCGGGCCGCTCGAGCTCGACGTGCGACTGCGGGGTGCCGTCGACGTACAGGGTCCACGAGCCCGGCGTCTGCCGCGACTCCTCGAGGTGGGCGAGGTGCCCGCTCACGGCGAGGCGGCGTTCGAGCGAGGGGTCGGAGGAGGGCACGTGCCCACGCTACCCGCTCCCCGCGCGGCGGCGGCCGGCACCGCGGGTCGCGCTGACGCCCCGCGCCCCTCCGGCGCGGACGCTCAGCAGGCGCCCCACAGCACGAAGTCGAGACGCTCCGCCGTCAGCACCTCCGCCGGGTGCGGTCCGTGCGCGGCGAGACGCCCGGCGAGGCCGGCGGGAAGGCCGGAGGGCGCGGCGACGAGCACGGTATTGCCCTCCTCGGTGCCGGCCAGCACGGTCGCGTCGCCCGTGACGAGCAGTTCGGCCGACGGCGCCGCCCGCGCGACCGCCCGCGCCTGCGCGCGCAGCCGGCCGAGACCCGCGGCGTCGGCCACGTTCACGACGAGGAGCCCGCGATCCGAGAGGAGCGCGAGGCATCCGGCCATGAACTCGCGCGTCTCGACGAAGCCGGGCGCCTGCAGGCGCTGGTAGAGGTCGACGATGACGAGGTCGAAGGGCGTCGCGTCGCCGAGCTCGCCGATCACGGATGCCGCGTCGCCGATCTGCACGACGATGTCGGCGCCGGCCGGCAGCGGCAGGCGCGCGAGCACGCGGTCGACGAGCTCGCCGTCGATGTCGACGACGTGCTGCACCGAGTCGGGCCGGGTCGCGGCGAGGTAGCGCGGCAGGGTGAGGGCGCCGCCGCCGAGGTGCAGCGCCCGCAGCGGCTCGCCCGGCAGGCCCACCGCGTCGATCACGTGCCCGATGCGGCGCACGTACTCGAAGAAGAGGTGCGTCGGGTCGGCCGCGTCGACGTGCGACTGCGCCGTGCCGTCGACGAGCAGGGTGAGACCCGTCGACGAGAAGATGTCGGTCTCGAACTCGATGCGCGGGGGAGTCGGCGCCACGGGAGCATCGTCCCACGCGCGCGGCGTCGACGCCGAGCGCCGCGGTGGAATGAGCAACGATTGCTCAGGCACGGGCGGCACTCGGCGGGCAGGCTGGTCCCGACAGTCGAAGGAGGCCGGATGCACGCGATCTACGACGATCTCGGGGGCAGCGACGGGGTGCGCACCGCGGTGACGGTCATGTACCACCGGATCGCCGCCGACCCCGAGCTGGCGCCCTGGTTCGACGGCGTCGACACCGACCGGCTGAAGGCGCACCAGCGCGCGTTCCTCGCCGCCGCCTTCGGCGGGCCGCAGGTCTTCACCGGGCGCTCCATCCCCGAGGCGCACGGCGGCATGGCGATCACCGACGACGCCTTCGACCGGGTGGTCTCCGCGCTGATGACCGCGCTCGCCGATCTCGGCGTCGCGAAGGAGGCCGTGAACACGGTCGGCGAGCGGCTCGAGGGCATGCGCGGCGACATCGTCGGCGCGTAGCGCTCACGTCCGGTCAGAGCTGGAGCTCGTGCCGGCCGCGGATGCCGAGCTTCGTGTAGGTCGACTGCAGATGGTTGTTCACCGTGCGCGGCGACAGGAACAGCCGCTGCGCGATCTCGTTCGAGCTGAGCCCCTGGGCGGCGAGCGAGGCGATCTCGCGCTCGCGCGGCGTGAGCGGCTCGGTGCCGTCGGTGAAGCTGAGCAGCGGCGTGCGTGCGCCCTCGCACGCGGCCCCCAGCGCTCCGGCGCGCTGCAGGTCGGCGGATGCCTCGCGCCCGCGCCCGTCGGCGCGCGCCGCCTGCCCCGCCGAGGCGAACGCCTCCGCGGCGAACAGCAGGCCGCCGAGGCGCTCCCACTCCTCGCCGACGCTGCGCAGCCCCGCGGCATCGGCGGCGGCCTCGGCCCGGGCGTGCCGGGCGCGGAGGGCGATCTCGGGGGCGCCCGTGCGCCGCTCGAGCTCGGCGAGCCGCTCGGCCGCGTCGGCGACCCGAGCCCGCGGGCCGATACGGACGAGGGTGTGCAGGAACGACGCGGCGACGTTGAACGCGCCGCGCGGCAGCACCTCCTCGACCCGGGTGAGCAGGATCGCGGCCGCGGTCTCCGCATCGCCCTCCGTGCGGGCGAGCCAGGCGTCGGAGAGCGCGGTCAGGGTGTCCTCGCGGTCGTAGCCCGCGTCGAAGCGGCCGCGCAGCTCGCGGGCCCGGGCGAGGTCGCCCTGCATGCAGGCGATCACGGTGAGGAACCCGAGCGAGGGCCCGCGGAGCGACGCCGGACCGCGCAACTCCGCCCCGCTCAGGCTGTCGCGGAACCACCGTGCGGCCGTGTCGAGCCGGCCCGCCGCCCAGAACTGCCGGCCCATCAGGAACTCGGCGTGCCTGGCGGTGAGCTCGTCGTCGTTGCGGATCGCGTCGTGCAGCATCTCGATCGTCGTGCGGCGGGCGTCGTCGTAGTGGTCGCTCTCGATGAGCGCGTACGCGTAGGGCACCTGCGCGCGCCGCTTCGGGATGTGCGCGCCCGCGGTGCCGGCGTAGGCGACGGCCGACTCGGCCTCGGCGAGCGCCTCGGCCGAGCGCTGCATCTGCGAGAGCGGCATCGCCCGGGCGAGCGAGACGATGGCGCGCTCGACCGGGCTGTCGCCGAGGCCCGCGTCGGCCTCGTCGACGAGGGCGAGCGCCTCCTCGGCGCGCAGCAGGTGCAGCACGAGCGTCGCCTTGCTGATGAGCAGCATGGGCCGCTGCTCGGGCAGCGCCCGCCCGATCTCCTCGAGGAGGCGGATGCCGCGCTCGCTGCCGAGCGGGTCGCCGCCGTAGATCTCGGCCCGCTTCGCCGCGATCGCGGCGAGGGCCGCACCGGAGTGCGGGGTCGCGCGCGCCGCGGCCTCGGCGTGCGCGAGCGCCGCGAGCGCCTCCTCGCCGCGGCCGAGCGACCAGAGGAGGTCGCCGTGCATGAGGTGGGCGGAGGCGTCCGTCGCGCCCGCGCCGATCGCGGCGGCGGCGAGCCGCTCCGCGGTGCGATGGTCGTGCGCGCGTCGCGCGAGCTCGGCCGAGCGGACCAGCAGCCCGGGGTCGGAGGGACGGCCGGCGTCGAGGCGCCACATCGCGACGCGGAGCTCGTCGACGACCGTCATCGGGCCGTTCGCGATGACGTCGGCCTGCTCGGCGAGCAGCGAGATCGCCCGGATGCGGGGGAGCGACTCGCGCACCGCGCCGGCGTACTGCGGATGCGCGAGGGTGATCGCGATGCCGTGGCCCGACTCGTCGACGCGCACCATGCCGCGGAGCTCGAGCTCGGCGAGCGCCTCGGGGGCGCCCGGCCGCACGAACTCGTCGATGCCGAGCGGCTCGCAGAGCGCGAGCCGCTCGACCGCGTCGCGCTCCTCGACGTCGAGGTTGCGGAGTCGCGCGCGGATCAGGTCGCGGAGCGCCGGAGTGCCGACCGGGTCGCCGTGGAGCTGCCACTGGCCGCCCACGTGGGCGAGGGCGCCCGCCTCGACCGCGCCGATGACGAGCTCGCGGAGGAAGAGCGGGTTGCCGTGCGAGGCGCGGTGCAGCTCGACGGCGTCGCGGTGCGCGACGGGCCCGTCGAGCGCGAGCGCGAGGAGCTCGCCCACCTCCTCGAGGTCGAGGGCCGCGACGTCGATGCGCAGCGAGTCGGCGGCGGCCGCGACGGGCAGCGCGCCCTCGGGCACGGGCTCGCCCTCGGGCAGGGTGGCGATGAGCGAGATCGAGCCGGCCGCGACTAGCTGGGCGATGAGCGCCACCGACACGGTGTCCGCCGTGGAGAGGTCGTCGACGGCCATGATCACCGGCCGCCCGGCGGCGAGCTCGGCGATCGCCGCATTCGTCGCGCTGAACAGCGCCAGCGGGTCGGTCGTGGCGGGAAGCACCGGATGCTCGACCCCGCGGGCGAGCGCCGGCGCGACCGTCGCGAACGGCACCGACGACAGGGCGGGGTTGCCGCTCGCGGTGAGCACGAGCCATCCGGCCTCGGCGAGGCGGTCGCCGACCGCCGACTGGATGCGGCTCTTGCCGATGCCCGACGGGCCGTAGAGGAAGACCGAACGCGCCTCTCCGGAGATGAGCGCTCCCGCTGCGCGGGCGAGCTGGGGGTCGCGGCCGACGAGGGGCCAGGGCCGGTCGAGCGTCGGCTCGGCTTCGGGCGCTGAGGCGGAGTCGGTCGGGGCCATCGCCGCCTCTCGCGTCATCGGTGGGTCGGTCGATTCACTGTACGGCTCGGCCGGGCGGGGCGCAGTACCCCGCACAGGGGGTGGCGCTGAGCAATCGGGGCGGCCCGTGAGTAATGCGCGGCGGCCGGATGAGCAGATGCTGCCCATCCGGCGCGGACCCCGCTGCGGGAGCCTCTGGTCATCGGGCACCACCGCCCGGCCAACCGGCACACGACAAGGAATCGATCATGAACCTCCTCAAGCAGTTCGGCGACATGGCGCAGATGGTGAAGGCCGCCCCCGGCCTCATCGACCAGGCGAACGCCCTCCAGGCGCAGTCGGCGCACTACCAGCAGCAGATGGACGCGCAGGCCGCGTACGCGATGACCGCGGAGACCGCCCCCGGCGCCCTCGAGCCGATCGCCGGCGTCGACCTCGAGCGCTACGCCCGCATCTCGAAGGGCATCGCCGCCTACGGGTACGACGCGGCGATGCTGCCGACCGTCGCGGCCATGTTCGGCATCGACGGGCCGTCGTGGGAGGCGGCCGCCGCAGGGTGGGGCGCCCGCATCCGGGCGGACCGCGGCGTCGGACGACGCTTCAACGAGATCTACGCGGCGGTGTGACATGGGATTCCTCACGGACCTCGCGACGCTGACCCGCCAGGGCTACGAGGCGCAGCAGCGCATGGACGTCGGCGCGACGATGGCGCAGGCGCAGGCCTCGATGGAGCAGGCGAGCCGGATCATGGCCGCGACGACGCCCGTCGCCGCGGAGCCCCGCGTCGAGGCGCAGCGGCTGCGCACGACGGCGACCGTGCTCGGCGCCCGGCAGCTGCCGATCATGTTCGGCATGAACGCGGTCGTCGAGCTCGAGCTGCACGTGCTCATGCCCGGAGGCGTGCCGATGCCCGCGACGCGGACCGAACAGCTCGCGCCGCTGCACCTCGCCCGCGCCGTGCCGGGCGCCGCGCTCGACGTCAGCCTCGTGCCCGGCCGCCCCGACACCCTGCGCCTCGAGTGGGCCTGAGCGCCCGGCCCCGCCCCGCGCACGAGCAGCAGGACCCTCGCGCCGCACGGCGGACGCCCCGTCCCGGTGCCCGCCGGCGCGGGGCGCCCGGGCGGGCCCGGCGGTCGAAACGGAGATCCCGCGACGACGCGAGCCGCGGAATTCCGCGGCTCGCGGCATCCCTCGGGCGTCGAACAGGGGCTATATACCGGACATCCTGAAACAAATCAAGAATCTCGCTGGACTTGGCGCGTCGGATCGCATATAGTTGACGTTTGCGCTCCCAGACCCTGCATGCCTTCATATTGCGGTCGGCTTCGTGTGTGTCGAGATCCCGTGATCTCCGACGTCCCACCATGTCTGAGGGGTACTGAACTCACTCCGCTACCGACAGTGAACCGGCCCGACGGGGCCATGGAGGTTATTCACTTGGCTGCTGCGCGCAACGCAACCACGCCCACCCCCAAGAACGGACGCGGTGCAAGCCGCCTCTCGTTCGCGAAGATCGCCGATACCCTCACGGTACCCGACCTTCTCGCACTCCAGACCGAGAGCTTCGACTGGCTCGTCGGCAACGACGCGTGGAAGGCACGCGTCGCCGAGGCCCAGTCCGCCGGTCGCACCGACCTGCCCGAGACCACCGGCCTCGAGGAGATCTTCGAGGAGATCTCGCCCATCGAGGACCTCGGCGAGACCATGCAGCTCTCGTTCACGAACCCCGAGCTCGAGCCTCCGAAGTACACGATCGACGAGTGCAAGGAGAAGTCGAAGACCTACTCCGCCCCGCTCTACGTGAACGCGGAGTTCATGAACCACCTCACGGGTGAGATCAAGACCCAGACGGTCTTCATGGGCGACTTCCCGCTCATGACCCCCAAGGGCACCTTCGTCATCAACGGCACCGAGCGCGTCGTCGTCTCGCAGCTCGTCCGTTCGCCCGGCGTCTACTTCGAGCGCACCCCCGAGAAGACCTCCGACAAGGACATCTACTCGGCCCGCGTCATCCCGAGCCGCGGCGCGTGGCTCGAGTTCGAGATCGACAAGCGCGACCAGGTCGGCGTCCGCATCGACCGCAAGCGCAAGCAGTCGGTCACGGTCTTCCTGAAGGCCCTCGGCCTCACCTCCGAGGAGATCCTCGAGGAGTTCGCCGGCTACGAGTCGATCGCCCTCACCCTCGAGAAGGACAACATCCTCACGAAGGAAGAGGCGCTCAAGGACATCTACCGCAAGCTCCGTCCGGGCGAGCAGGTCGCCGCCGAGGCCGCGCGTGCGCTCCTCGACAACTTCTACTTCAACCCGAAGCGCTACGACCTCGCGAAGGTCGGCCGGTACAAGATCAACCAGAAGCTCGGCCTCGAGGCTCCCCTCACCGACTCGGTGCTGACGGTCCAGGACATCGTCGCCACGATCAAGTACCTCGTCGCCCTGCACGACGAGCGCGAGACGCTGCCCGGCCGCCGCGGCGGCAAGGCGGTCGACCTCCGCCTCGACGTCGACGACATCGACAACTTCGGCAACCGTCGCATCCGCGCGGTCGGCGAGCTCATCCAGAACCAGGTGCGCACCGGCCTCAGCCGCATGGAGCGCGTCGTCCGCGAGCGCATGACGACGCAGGACATCGAGGCGATCACCCCGCAGACCCTGATCAACGTGCGACCCGTCGTCGCGGCGATCAAGGAGTTCTTCGGCACCTCGCAGCTGTCGCAGTTCATGGACCAGAACAACCCGCTCGCGGGTCTGACCCACAAGCGCCGCCTGTCGGCGCTCGGCCCGGGCGGTCTCTCGCGCGACCGCGCCGGCGTCGAGGTCCGCGACGTCCACCCCTCGCACTACGGCCGCATGTGCCCGATCGAGACCCCTGAAGGCCCGAACATCGGCCTGATCGGCTCGCTCGCGTCGTTCGCGCGCATCAACTCGTTCGGCTTCATCGAGACGCCGTACCGCAAGGTCGTCGCCGGCAAGGTCACCGACCAGATCGACTACCTGACCGCGATGGAGGAGAACGACTTCATCGTCGCCCAGGCCAACGCGCCGCTCAAGGCCGACGGCCACTTCTCGGAGGAGCGCGTGCTCGCCCGTCAGAAGGGCGGCGAGGTCGACCTGATCCCCGCCGACGAGATCGGCTACATGGACGTCTCGCCGCGCCAGATGGTGTCGGTCGGCACGTCGCTCATCCCGTTCCTCGAGCACGACGACGCGAACCGCGCCCTCATGGGCGCGAACATGCAGCGTCAGGCCGTGCCGCTGCTCCGCAGCGACTCGCCGTACGTCGGCACCGGTATGGAGGGCTACGCCGCGATCGACGCCGGTGACGTCATCACCGCCGACAAGGCCGGTGTCGTCGCCGAGGTCTCGGCCGACTCCGTCACGGTCCAGCTCGACGAGGGCGGCACGCAGACCTACTTCCTGCGCAAGTTCGACCGCTCGAACCAGGGCACCTCGTACAACAACCGCGTCATCGTGAACGCGGGCGACCGCATCGAGGCCGGCGAGGTCATCGCCGACGGCCCCGCGACCGACAACGGCGAGCTCGCGCTCGGCAAGAACCTGCTCGTCGCGTTCATGCCGTGGGAGGGTCACAACTTCGAGGACGCGATCATCCTCAGCCAGAACCTGGTGAAGGACGACGTCCTCTCCTCGATCCACATCGAGGAGTACGAGGTCGACGCCCGCGACACCAAGCTCGGCAAGGAGGAGATCACCCGCGACCTCCCCAACGTGAGCCCCGACCTGCTCGCCGACCTCGACGAGCGCGGCATCATCCGCATCGGCGCCGAGGTCCGCCCCGGCGACATCCTCGTCGGCAAGGTCACGCCGAAGGGCGAGACCGAGCTCTCCGCCGAGGAGCGCCTCCTCCGCGCGATCTTCAACGAGAAGAGCCGCGAGGTGCGCGACACGTCGCTCAAGGTGCCTCACGGCGAGCAGGGCACGATCATCGCGGTCAAGGTGTTCGACTCGCAGGACGGCGACGACGAGCTCGGCTCGGGCGTCAACCAGCGCGTGGTCGTCTACATCGCCCAGAAGCGCAAGATCACCGAGGGCGACAAGCTCGCCGGCCGCCACGGCAACAAGGGCGTCATCTCGAAGATCCTCCCCGTCGAGGACATGCCGTTCCTCGCGGACGGCACGCCGGTCGACGTCGTGCTCAACCCGCTCGGCATCCCCGGTCGAATGAACTTCGGCCAGGTCCTCGAGACCCACCTCGGCTGGGTCGCGAAGCAGGGCTGGAAGGTCGAGGGCAAGCCGGCGTGGGCGAAGCGCCTGCCCGAGGCCGCCCACGAGGCCGCCCCCGGCACCAAGGTCGCCACCCCGGTGTTCGACGGCGCGTTCGAGGAGGAGATCGCGGGTCTGCTCGACTCGACGCTCCCCAACCGCGACGGCGAGCGGCTCATCGACTCGAGCGGCAAGACGCAGCTCTTCGACGGCCGTTCCGGCGAGCCCTTCCCGTACCCGGTCTCGGTCGGCTACATGTACATCCTGAAGCTGCACCACCTCGTCGACGACAAGATCCACGCGCGTTCGACGGGCCCGTACTCGATGATCACCCAGCAGCCGCTCGGTGGTAAGGCGCAGTTCGGTGGCCAGCGATTCGGTGAGATGGAGGTCTGGGCGCTCCAGGCCTACGGCGCCGCCTACGCGCTGCAGGAGCTCCTCACGATCAAGTCCGACGACATCCTCGGCCGCGTCAAGGTGTACGAGGCGATCGTCAAGGGCGAGAACATCCAGGAGCCCGGCATCCCCGAGTCCTTCAAGGTGCTCATGAAGGAGATGCAGTCGCTCTGCCTGAACGTCGAGGTGCTCTCGGCCGACGGCACGGCGGTCTCCCTCCGCGACACCGATGACGAGGCCTTCCGCGCTGCGGAAGAGCTCGGCATCAACATCTCCGCGCGCTTCGAGTCGTCGAACATCGACGAGATCTAAGCCAGGCCAGTAGACGACTACAGAGACTTTCCAAGGAGAGAAATTGCTCGACGCAACGACTTTTGACGAGCTTCGGATCGGCCTGGCCACCGCAGAGGACATCCGCAAGTGGTCCTACGGCGAAGTGAAGAAGCCCGAGACCATCAACTACCGCACCCTCAAGCCCGAGAAGGACGGTCTGTTCGGTGAGCAGATCTTCGGACCGAGCCGCGACTGGGAGTGCGCCTGCGGCAAGTACAAGCGCGTGCGCTTCAAGGGCATCGTGTGCGAGCGCTGCGGCGTGGAGGTCACCAAGTCCTCCGTCCGCCGCGAGCGCATGGGCCACATCGAGCTCGCCGCGCCGGTCACGCACATCTGGTACTTCAAGGGTGTGCCCAGCCGCCTCGGCTACCTGCTCGACATGGCGCCCAAGGACCTCGAGAAGGTCATCTACTTCGCCGCCTACATGGTGATCGACGTCGATGACGAGGGCCGCCACGCCGACATGCCCGGCCTCGAGAACGAGCTCCGCCTCGAGATCAAGACCATCGGCGACCAGCGCGACGCCCGCATCGCGACGCTCATGGCCCGCAAGGAGGAGGAGCTCGCGACGCTCGAGGCCGAGGGTGCCAAGAGCGACCAGCGCAAGCGCGCCGAGGCCGCCGCCGACAAGGAGATGACGCAGGTCCGCAAGTCGGGCGACGAGCAGATCGCGCACCTCGAGCGCGTGTGGGAGGCCTTCCGCACGCTCAAGGTCGGCGACCTCAAGCCCGAGGACTCCGACTTCCACGAGCTGCAGGACCGCTTCGGCATGTACTTCGACGCCTACATGGGCGCCGAGGCCATCAAGAAGCGCCTCGAGGCGTTCGACCTGGCCGCCGAGGCGGAAGACCTGCACCTGCAGATCGCCGAGGGCAAGGGCCAGAAGAAGATCCGCGCGATCAAGCGCCTGCGCGTCGTCAACTCGTTCCTCGCCACGGGCAACTCGCCCGCCGCGATGGTGCTCGACGTCGTGCCGGTGATCCCGCCCGAGCTCCGCCCCATGGTGCAGCTCGACGGCGGCCGCTTCGCGACCTCCGACCTCAACGACCTCTACCGTCGTGTGATCAACCGCAACAACCGCCTTCGTCGCCTGCTCGACCTCGGTGCCCCCGAGATCATCGTCAACAACGAGAAGCGGATGCTGCAGGAGGCCGTCGACGCGCTGTTCGACAACGGCCGTCGTGGCCGCCCGGTCACGGGTACCGGCAACCGCGCCCTCAAGTCCCTGAGCGACATGCTCAAGGGCAAGCAGGGTCGCTTCCGCCAGAACCTGCTCGGCAAGCGCGTCGACTACTCGGGCCGTTCGGTCATCGTCGTCGGCCCGCAGCTGAAGCTGCACCAGTGCGGTCTGCCCAAGCAGATGGCGCTCGAGCTCTTCAAGCCGTTCGTGATCAAGCGCCTGATCGACCTGAGCCACGCTCAGAACATCAAGGCCGCCAAGCGCATGGTCGAGCGTTCGCGCCCGCAGGTGTGGGACGTCCTCGAGGAGATCATCCGCGAGCGCCCCGTGCTGCTGAACCGTGCGCCCACGCTGCACCGTCTCGGCATCCAGGCGTTCGAGCCGCAGCTCGTCGAGGGCAAGGCCATCCAGCTCCACCCGCTCGTCTGCGCCGCCTTCAACGCGGACTTCGACGGCGACCAGATGGCCGTGCACCTTCCGCTCTCGGTCGAGGCACAGGCCGAGGCGCGCATCCTCATGCTCGCCTCGAACAACATCCTGAAGCCGTCGGACGGCCGTCCGGTGACCCTGCCCTCGCAGGACATGATCATCGGCCTGCACCACCTGACGACCGAGAAGCCCGGCGCAGCCGGCGAGGGCCGCGCGTTCTCGTCGATCGCCGAGGCGATCCTCGCGTTCGACCAGAACCGCCCCGGCGACCTCGAGCTCGACCTCGGCGCCAAGGTGAAGATCCGTCTCGACGGTCTCTACTTCGGCGAGGGCGACGAGCCCGAGGGCTTCGAGCAGGGCAAGCCGTTCCTCATGGAGACGACCCTCGGTCGCGCGCTCTTCAACGAGGCGCTCCCGGTCGACTACCCGTACTTCAACCGCCAGGCCGGCAAGGGCCAGATCTCGGAGATCGTCAACGACCTCGCCGAGCGCTACCCGAAGACCGAGGTGGCCGCGACCCTCGACCGGATCAAGGACGCCGGCTTCCGCTGGGCGACCCGTTCGGGCGTCACCGTCGCGCTCTCCGACATCATCACGCCCCCCACCAAGGGCGAGATCGTGTCGAAGTACGAGAAGCAGGCCGCCAAGGTGCAGTCGCAGTTCGAGAAGGGCCTCACGACCGACCTCGAGCGTCGTCAGGAGCTCATCCAGATCTGGACCAAGGCCACCGACGAGGTCGCCAAGGCCATGCAGGAGAACTTCCCGACCGACAACACCATCAACCGCATGGTGACCTCGGGCGCTCGTGGTAACTGGCTGCAGGTGCGCAACATCGCCGGCATGCGAGGCCTCGTGAACAACCCGAAGGGTGAGATCATCCCTCGCCCGATCATCTCGAGCTACCGCGAGGGCCTCTCGGTCGCCGAGTACTTCATCGCGACGCACGGTGCCCGTAAGGGTCTGGCCGACACGGCCCTCCGTACGGCCGACTCGGGTTACCTCACGCGTCGTCTGGTGGATGTCTCGCAGGACGTCATCATCCGCGAGGAGGACTGCGGCACGTCGAAGGGCCTCGAGCTCCCGATCGCCACGGTCGACTCCTCGGGCGAGCTCGTCCGCGACCCGAACGTCGAGAACTCGGTGTTCGCCCGCTCGCTCGCCGCCGACGCGGTGAACGCCAAGGGCGAGGTCGTGGCCGAGGCCGGCAGCGACGTCGGCGACGTGCTCATCAACGAGCTCATCGCCGCGGGCGTCGAGTCGATCCGGGTCCGCTCGGTCCTCACCTGCGAGTCCGCCGTCGGCGTCTGCGCGAAGTGCTACGGCCGTTCGCTCGCGACCGGCAAGCTCGTCGACATCGGCGAGGCCGTCGGCATCATCGCGGCCCAGTCGATCGGTGAGCCCGGCACGCAGCTGACGATGCGTACCTTCCACACCGGTGGCTCGGCCTCGGCCGACGACATCACGCAGGGTCTGCCCCGCGTGCAGGAGCTCTTCGAGGCCCGTACCCCCAAGGGTGCGTCGCCCATCGTCGAGGCCCCCGGTCGCATCACGATCGACGAGACCGACAAGCAGCGCAAGGTCATCCTCACGCCCGACAACGGCGACGAGCCGATCGCGTACAACGTGCTCAAGCGTTCGACGCTGCTCGTCGAGGACGGCCAGCACGTCGAGCTCGGCCAGCAGCTGATCGTCGGCACCGTCGACCCGAAGGAGGTCCTCCGGGTCAAGGGCGTCCGCGAGGTGCAGAAGCACCTCGTGAACGGCGTGCAGGACGTCTACCGCTCGCAGGGCGTGCCGATCCACGACAAGCACATCGAGGTCATCGTGCGCCAGATGCTGCGCAAGGTCACCGTCGTCGACCACGGCGACACCGACCTGCTGCCCGGTGAGCTCGTCGACCGCCTGAAGTACAACGAGATCAACCGCGCGTCGCTCACCGAGGGCAAGAAGACGGCCTCGGCCCGCCAGGAGGTCATGGGTATCACCAAGGCCTCGCTCGCGACCGAGTCGTGGCTGTCGGCCGCGTCCTTCCAGGAGACGACCCGCGTGCTCACGCAGGCCGCCATGGAGGGCAAGAGCGACCCGCTGGTCGGCCTCAAGGAGAACGTGATCATCGGAAAGCTGATCCCGGCGGGTACGGGCCTCGGCAAGTACCGGAACGTCGCGGTCGAGGCCACGGAGGAGGCGAAGGCGGAGCGGTACCCGAACCGCATCTTCACCGACGACGCGGCCTTCAGCGAGGGCGACCTCAGCTTCGTCGACTTCGACGCGTTCTCGAGCGACGACTTCACGCCCGGCAACTACAGCTGAACCCGGTGATCGCGGCGGCGCGCAACGCCGTCGCGTGATCCAGACGAAGGGCCCCGGAGCGATCCGGGGCCCTTCGCCGTCTGCCGGGAAACCCCGCAGGATCCGCGCGGCGCGGGCCCGCGACGGCATCGCGGCGATACAGTTGGCGCACCGCGGGCGCGTGGGCGCCCGGAAGGAGCGCGATCATGAGCAGCACGACTCCCGGACCCGGGTCGGACGACGACCTGCGGCGCGACGAGGTCGGCGAGCCCGAGGCCGCCGCCGCACCGGGCGGCGCCGACGAGACGCCGATCGAGAGCGACGACGGGACGCAGCCCGCGCACGAGTGGGCGGACGAGCCCGCCGAGGCCACCGAGCCCGAGCCGGAGCCCGTGGCCGGACCCGAGCCCGATGCGGCGCCAGCCGCTGCGGCGGCGACGCCCGCTGCCGACGACCACGATGCGGCCGCGTCGGCCGACACCGGCCCCGTCGAACCGGGCGCCACCACGCCGCGCGCCTTCGAGGAGCCCGAGCCCGAGGCATCCGGGACGAGCGCGCTCGACGCGGCCGTCCTGCGCGCGAACGCCGGCGCGGACCGCTCCGCCGACGACGAGGACCGCAACGGCATCGACGACGCCGGTGCGACGCCGCAGCCGGTGGCGGCGGGCTCCGTCCGCCGCGAGACCTACGTGCCCGCTTCGACGGCGGCCGTCGCGACCGCGTCGGGTGCGGCCACGCTCGCGCCCGAGCCGGTCGCCGAGCCGGCACCCGCGTTCGGCGCGCAGACCGTCTACGTCCAGGCGCCCGAGCCGCCGCGGGCGAAGGGCAACCGCGGGTTCGGCGTCCTCGTCGCGCTCATCGGCTCAGCCCTCTTCGCGGCGCTGTACGCGGGCATCGCCTACCTGCTGCTCCTCAGCCAGGGCGACCCGGCGCAGGTCAACACGGTCTTCCTCGAGCGCTTCCTCGCGAAGCCCGTGTACTGGGTGCCGATCGTCGCCTTCTTCGTCGGCTTCGCGCTGCTGGCCGCCATCGTCAACCGCGGACGCTGGTGGGCGTACGTCGTCTTCGGCCTGCTCGTCGGCGTGCTCGTGTACTTCTCGTACCTCGGGGGAGCGCTGCTCACCGTCGAGGCGTGGACCCTCACCTTCGACGAGGCGCAGTCGTTCATCGCCCAGCGCTGGCTCGACCCGTTCGCGATCGTCGCGGCGCTGATCGCCCGCGAGATCCCGATCTGGCTCGGCGGGTGGATCGCCGCTCGCGGGCGCACGGTGACGGAGCGCAACCGCGTCGCCCTGGAGGCGTACGACCGCGAGCTGGCCGCCGGGCCGCAGCCGCAGCCGCTGCGCTGATCCCGCTCGCCGCGGGGCTGTGCACAACGCACGGCGGAGCCGGAGGCTGCGGGTACGCTCGTCAGACGGGGATGGTGAGCCCTCCCCATCGACAGCGTGCCCACGATCGGGTTGGGTAGCAGCTTGGACCACCCTGCCGACCTGCCGACTCGAGGAGCGACGTGAGCGTCACCATGGACATCGATGACGAGCCCACGCCCGGTCTCCGACCCGATGGTCGTCCCGATCCCGCGTACGCGAGGGCGCTGGGACTCGTACCCGCCCCCGCCGGTCGACGGGCGGGGGCCTTCGCGCTCGACGCCGCGGTCTGGGCGGTGCTCGCGACGCCGACCGTGGTCGGGGTGCTCCTGCTGGCCGAGCCCGTGCTCGCCTCGGGCGGCGACCCGACGCGTCTCGGCGGCGCCGCGACGGGGCCGCTCATCGCCATCGCCGTCGGCCAGGCGCTCACCCTCGTCTTCGGGCTCGTCCAGCTCGTCCTGCACGGCCGGTTCGGCGTGACCCTCGGCAAGGCCGCGGCCGGGCTCCGCTCGGTGAGCGTGCGCGACTTCGGGCCGGCCGGCTTCTGGCGCGTCGTGCTGCGCGCGCTCGTGCTCTGGGCGGCCCAGCTCGTCCTGCCCTTCATCGGCCCGGCGATCCTCTTCGCCTCCGGCTCGTGGGATCCCGAGCAGCGCGGGCGTTCGTGGCTCGACCGGGTGGGCGGATGCTACGTGGTCGACGCGCGCCGTGCGCTCGACCCGTTCGACGCCCGGGCCATGCGTCGCGCGCGCCGCGTCGCGGCCGCACCGCCCGAGGCGGAGGCGGTCCGGCTTCCGTCGCTCGCCAGCGACCGGCCGCTCGGCGAGGTGTTCCAGATTCCCGCCGAGCGCTCGAGCTCGGGCGTCGTGTCGCCCGGAGCGGCGAGCATCGACTCGTGGACGCCGCCGCCGATCGGCGGCGAGGCCGGCCCCGTCCCTCCGGTCGCACCGGCTCCGCCGGCGATGCCGGCCGCACCGCCGACGCTTCCCCAGGCCCCGGCCCCGGCCGCTCCGCCCCACGCCGCGCCGGCATCGCCCCCGACGCCGCCTGCACCGCCCGCGGTCGTCCCGCCCGCCGTCGCGCAGCCCGCAGGGCCCTCGGCACCCGCCCGGATCGTGCTCCGCTTCGACGACGGCACCGCCGTCGAGGCATCCGCGTTCGGCCTGCTCGGCCGCGCCCCCGACGCCGGACCGGGGGCGACCGCCCAGCTGCTGCCCGTCGACGACCCGTCGAAGCGGATCTCGAAGGTGCACGCCGAGTTCGGCGCCGTCGACGGCGGCTTCTGGATCGCCGACCGCGGCTCGACCAACGGCACGGAGGTGCGCCTGCCCGACGGGAGGGTCGTCGACCTGGTCCCGGGCGTGCGCACGCCGCTCGCCCCCGGTGCGCTCGTGGTCATGGGCGGTCGCAGTTTCACCATCACGAGCGAGCCCGGAAGGTAAGGCATGAAGCTCAAACTCGGACTCCGCCGTCAGCAGGGAGCCCCGGTCGACCTCGTCATCACGGCGGACGCGACGGCGACCGTCGGCGACGTCGCCAGGGCGATCGCCACGAACGATCCGAGCACCGCGGTGCTCGGCAGCATCTCGGGGGTGACCCTCGCGGTCGCGCCCCCGACCTCGAGCGAGCCGGTCGTGCTCGATCCGCAGGTGCTCATCGGCGACGCCCCGATCGGATCGGGCTTCAACGCCGCGGTCGTGGCGCACGCGCCCCGGCCGAACGGCGCCACCGCCGAGGCGGTCGCCGTGATGCGAGTGCACTCCGGCGCCGACGCCGGCCGCGAGTTCGGGTTGCCCCGCGGGGCGAGCATCATCGGGCGCGGCGCCGACGCCGACCTCGTGCTCGCCGACTCCCTCGTCTCCAAGCGGCACGCCCGCATCGAGGTCGACCACTCGATCGAGCTCGTCGACCTCAACTCGGCGAACGGGCTCCTCGTCGACGGCGGACTCGTGCAGCGCGTCCGCGTCATCCCGGGGCAGGTCATCACGATCGGCGCCACCGAGGTCTCCTTCGACCTCGCCGCGAGCGCCGCCGGCGCGCCCGACGCGTCCGTGCTCGAGCGCGGCGGCGCGCTCATGTTCAACCGTTCCCCGCGGGTCGAGGTGCGCTACCCGGGCACCGAGCACCGCCACCCGGTGATCCCGTCCGAGGCCGAGCCGCGGATGTTCCCGTGGCCGATGATCATGGCGCCCGTGCTGCTCGGCCTCGCGATGTTCGCGATGACCCAGCGGCCGACGTCGCTGCTCATCGTGGTCATGGCCCCGCTCATGATGCTCGGCAACTTCGTGGGGCAGCGCACCCAGCAGGGCAAGAAGCTGCGCCTCGAGATCGAGACGTTCGAGACGCAGATCGAAGACCTCGAGGAGTCGCTCCGCACCGAGACGATCGTCGAGCGCGAGCGCCGGCACGACGAGGCTCCCGCGGTCGCGCACGTGTACGAGCAGGCGATGCGGCTCGGTCCGCTCCTCTGGACCCGCCGGCCCGAGCACTGGAACTTCCTCGGACTGCGGCTCGGCGTGGGCCGCGCGCGCAGCCGCAACACGATCGCCGAGTCGAACGACCAGCGCGGCATCGCCCGCTACGCGAAGCAGGTCGACGTGCTCCGCAACCGCCACGCGCGCATCGACGACGTGCCGCTCATCGAGCTGCTGCCCGCCTCCGGGGCGATCGGCATCGCCGGCCCGCGACACCTCGCGGCCGACGTGCTCCGCGGGCTCGGCGTGCAGCTGTTCGGCCTGCACGCGCCGAACGAGCTCATCACCACCGCGATCGTCGACCCCGCATGGGCGAAGGAGCTCGAGTGGATGAAGTGGCTGCCGCACACCACGAGCCCCCGCTCGCCGTTCGCCGAGATGGCGCTCGCCGACAGCCAGTCGGCCGGTACGGCGCTTCTCAACGGGCTCGAGGAGTCGATCATGTCGCGGCTCTCGGGCTCGCCGGGCCGGCGAGGGCCGCTGCGGCTGCCCGAGACGAGCATGGAGCGCGGCGCAAAGGTGGGCGAGGAGATCGGCTCGAACCGCGAGGCCGCCTCCGACCTCGCCCTCGTGCTCGTCGCCTCGAACGACGCGCCGGTCGACCGCCCTCGCCTCACGCAGCTGATCGAGCGCGGCGCCGACGTCGGCGTGTACACGATCTTCCTCGCCCCGACGGTCGAGTCGCTGCCGGCCGCGTGCCGCACCTACATCGACGCCTCGGAGGGGCTCGACCGCGCCAAGGTCGGCTACGTCCGCGCCGGCGAGCAGTACGAGCAGGTCGCGATCGAGGGCGTCTCGAACCAGTACGCGGAGGTCTTCGCGAAGCGGCTGGCTCCCGTCGCCGACTCCAGCTCGGTCACCGCCGACTCGTCGGACCTGCCCCGGAGCGTGTCCTTCCTGAAGCTCATCGGCACCGAGATGGCCGCGCAGCCGCCCTCGGTGGCCGAGCGCTGGCGCCAGAACAACTCGATCCTCGACCGGTCGCGTGGCCACCGCCCCCGGCTGAAGCGCGCCGGCACCCTGAAGGCCTACATCGGCCAGGGCAGTCCCGACGCGATGTCGCTCGACCTGCGCACGCAGGGCCCGCACGCCCTCGTCGGCGGCACCACCGGTTCGGGCAAGTCCGAGTTCCTGCAGGCATGGGTGCTCGGCATGGCCGCCGAGTACAGCCCCGACCGAGTGACCTTCCTCTTCGTCGACTACAAGGGCGGTTCGGCCTTCGCCGACTGCGTCGAGCTGCCGCACTGCGTCGGGCTCGTGACCGACCTCAGCCCGCACCTCGTGCGGCGCGCGCTCACGAGCCTCCGCGCGGAGCTGCACCATCGCGAGCACCTCTTCAACCGCAAGAAGGCGAAGGACCTGCTCGAGCTCGAGAAGCGCCAGGACCCGGAGACGCCGCCGGCGCTCGTGCTCGTGATCGACGAGTTCGCGGCGCTCGCGGGCGAGGTCCCCGAGTTCGTCGACGGCGTCGTCGACATCGCCCAGCGCGGTCGCTCGCTCGGCATCCACCTCATCATGGCGACCCAGCGTCCGGCCGGCGTCATCAAGGACAACCTGCGGGCGAACACCAACCTCCGCGTCGCGCTGCGCATGGCCGACGAGTCCGACTCGAACGACGTCGTCGGCGATCCCGTCGCGGGCACCTTCGACCCGTCGATCCCCGGTCGCGGCATCGCGAAGACGGGGCCGGGCCGGCTCGTGCCCTTCCAGTCGGGCTACGCCGGCGGGTGGACGACGGACACGCCAGAACAGGCGCAGGTGAAGGTGGCCGAGCTGCGCTTCGGCTCGATCACCCTCTGGGAGTCCGACAACGAGCAGGAGTCGGACTCGCACGACGAGGACCTCGGCCCGAACGACCAGAAGCGGCTCGTCGCGTCGCTCGTGTCGGCGGCCGCCGACAGCCGCATCCCCGCGCCGCGGCGCCCGTGGCTCGACGAGCTCGCGTCGACCGTCGACCTCGCCGAGCTCTCGCTCGACGGCGATGCGCGCATCCCGCTCGGGCGCGCCGACATCCCCGAGCGGCAGCTGCAGGAGGCCGTCTACTTCGAGCCCGACACCGACGGGCACCTGCTCGTCTACGGAACGAGCGGCGCGGGCAAGACGACCGTGCTGCGCACGATCGCGGTCGCGGCGGGCGCCCGGCCCGAACTCGGTCGCGTCCACGTCTACGGCCTCGACTTCGGCACCGGCTCGCTCCGATCGCTCGAGTCGCTTCCGCAGGTCGGTTCGATCGTGCCCGGCGACGACGCGGAGCGCGTGCAGCGACTGCTGAAGACCCTGCGCGGCATGCTCGACGACCGTGCGAAGCGGTTCTCCGCGGTCAACGCCGCGAGCCTCACGGAGTATCGGGCGATCACCGGTCGTGACGAGCCTCGGATCCTCGTGCTCATCGACGGCTTCGGCACCTTCAAGCAGGAGTGGGAGGGCACGTCGGCCCGCGCGCCGTTCTACAACGTGTTCATGCGCATGCTCGGCGAGGGCCGCCCGCTCGGCGTCCACGCCGTCGCGACGGCCGACCGCTACGGCGCCGTGCCCACGGCGGTGAGCGCCAACGTCAACCGCCGGGTGGTGCTCCGGCTCGCGGACGAGAGCTCGTACGCGATCCTCGGCGCCCCGAAGGACGTGCTCAACGAGCGCAGCGCGCCCGGCCGCGCGATCGTCGACGGGCTCGAGACGCAGATCGCCGTGCTCGGCGGCACCACGAACGTCGCCGAGCAGACCCAGGCGATGGAGGCCTTCGCCGCCGCGCTGCGCGAGCGCGGGGCATCCGAGGCGCCCGAGATCGGCTCGCTGCCGACCGAGCTCCGCACCGACGAGCTGCCCGACTCGATCGACGGTGCGCCGGTCATCGGCGTCGCCGACGACGTGCTCGGCCCCAAGGGCTTCGAGCCCATCGGCACGTTCGTGGTCGCGGGGCCGCCGCAGAGCGGCAAGACCAACGCCCTGCGGGCGCTCATCGGGGCGGTCGCCCGATTCGACCCCGAGACCGAGTTCTTCCACTTCGGCGGGCGCCGCGCCGCACTGCGCGACGCACGGCCCTGGCGACGCACGGCGTCGTCCATCGAGGACGCCCGCGCGCTCGCGAAGGAGCTCAAGGAGCTCGTCGCCGACGAGTCGATCACGAAGCGGATCATGATCGTCGTCGAGAACGTCACCGAGTTCGGCGACACCGACGCCGAACGCCCGATGAAGGAGCTCTTCCAGGCGGTCAACCGCAGCGAGCACTTCCTCATCGGCGACGGGGATGTCTCGCAGCTCTCGAGCGGCTACGGACTCGTCGGCGAGCTCAAGGCTGGCCGTCGCGGCATCGCCCTGCGACCCGAGACCTACGACGGCGACTCGCTCTTCAAGGTGCCGTTCCCGAAGGTCGCGCGACACGAGTTCCCGGCCGGCCGCGGCATCTTCGTCGAGAACGGCCGCTTCGTGACGGTGCAGCTGCCGCTGGTCGAGGTCGCACGGTGAGCCGCGGCAGCGGCGAGGCCGGCGACGTCGGCGCGGCGACGACCGTGCCGTGGATCTCCGTCGTCGAGCGCGTCCCTGCGGCCGCGCGCGCCGTCGAGGAGCTCGGCGACCGAGGCGACGCCCGTCGCCGGGCCGTGCGCGGGTACGCCGAGGGCGACGGCGTCGACGACGGCCTCGGAATCGTCCCCATCGTGCTGGCGCTCCAGCGCGAGGCCGCCGCGCCCGCGCTCCGCCCGGCGCTCGAGGCGCTCGCCGAACGCGACGCGGAGGCGCGCATCGAGGCGATCCGCCGTTCGGACGAGCAGTTCGTCGCCGGTGTCGCGGCCTCGGGGTCGGGCGGCACCGCGGCCCGATCGATGTGGCCCATCGCCCTCGCGACGATCGCGGCGATCGCCGGGCCGGTGCTCGCCTTCCCCGCGAAGAACGGCGGCTTCCTGCTCGACGCCGAGTCGGCGGCGATGTGGGGCGGCGCGGTCTCGCTCGCCGCGGCGGCCTGGATGGCGTTCGCCGAGCCGCGACGGCGCGACGTGCTCGCGCTGCACTACCCGCCGAAGTTCCTCGTCTTCCTCGCGGTGATCGCCGGTCTCGGCCTCGGCATGCTGTGGTGGCAGGTCGCGCGCGACGGCTGGTGGGTGACCTGGCCCGTCGTCGTGGGCTCGCTCATGTTCCTGGGCGCGATCGTGCTCGAGCTCCGGGCGTTCGCGGAGTTCCGCGCCTGGCATCGTCGCCACGCCCCCGAGGCCACGGCGTTCGCCGAGCAGGCCCTCGCCGACGCCGACGCCGAGTTCGCGCGGCTCGACGCGGAGTCGCTCGCCGCGCTCGGAGCCGTCCTCGCCGCCGAACGGGCCGATGACGCGCTGCTCCGGCGCGGCGCCGTCGTGGACGGGCTGGGCGTGCTCTACCTGCGGGGGCTCATCGACGCCGAGCTCGCGGAGGAGTGCCTGGCGCGCGGGCTGCGCTGAGCCGCGGCCGGGTCTGCCTGGCGCGTGGCTCGGCTGGGCGCGGTGGTGGCGCGGATGGGGAGTGCTGCCCATTCTCGTGGTTCGCGGGGTGCGGTTAGTCTCATGGAGGTCGCCCGTCCGGGTGGCGGAGAATTCTGATGGATGGGGTTGATGATGGCTGATTTCAAGGCGTCGTACGGTGAGATGGAGTCGATGGCCGGTCGTCTCGACTCGGGCCGTGAGGAGATCGGCGACGTGCTGCGTCGTCTGAAGGACGATGTGGACCGTCTCCTGGGTGACGACTTCAAGACGCAGCACGCGTCGGGCAAGTTCGGCGAGGGCTACACCGAGCTGACGACCGGTCTGGAGAAGGCGATCGAGGGCATCTCCGACATGGGCGAGTCGCTGCGCAAGATGATGCAGGCGATCAAGGACACCGACCAGGCGCTCGCCGGCAACTAGTCCTCGGCATCTCGGCGGGCGCGGCCACGGCCGCGCCCGCCGAGGACCGTCCGGCCCCGGCCGGACTCCGCGCCCGCATCGACAGGAGCCGCAGATGGGCATGATCAGACTCGACCTCGCCGTGATCGGCGAGGGGGCGCGCAACGCGAGCTCGCTCGCGAAGGCGTTCGACGGCACCGACGGCGTCGCCGGAGCGGCCGCCGACGCGTGCGGCCACGGCGACCTCGCCGGCACGATCCGCGATTTCGAGTCGACCTGGTCGCACCGGCGAGACGAGTTCGCCGAGCAGCTCGACACGGTCGCCTCGGCCCTCGGAGCGGTGCACGAGGCATTCACGACGCTCGACCGCGACCTGGCATCGGAGGGGTGATGCAACCGATCCACGGAGAGCCCGCGATCGTCCGTCGCAGCGGCGCACGGCTCGTCGACACCGCCGACGCGATCCGCAACGCGGTCGCCGAGCTCGAGGCGATCGCGAGCCCCGACGACATGCGCAGCCTCGCCCTCGACCGCATCCGGCGCGAGGCCGGCGCCCTCGCCGGCGAGATCAAGCGGGCCGAGTCCCGCTACTCCGAGACGGGTCGTGCACTGCTCGACTTCGCCGCGGTCCACGAGCGCGCGCAGGCCGACGCCGCGGCGGCCATCGACGACGCCGAGGAGGCCGAGGCCGCGGCCGATCGGGCCGCGGTCGCGCGCCGCACTGCGCTCCTCGAGCTGCAGGCCCTCCCGTCCGCCTCCGACGCCGACGAACGCCGGGCCGCGGAGCGCAAGCTCGGCCGCGCCGGCGCCGCCGCCGACGAGCACGGCGCCGACGCGGCGGCCGCGCAGCGCCGGCACGCCCAGGCCGTCGAGGAGTTCGAGCGTGCGGCCCGCCGCGCGATGGAGCGGATCGAGAACGTCGTCGAGGGCAGCGACCTCAACGACTCGCTGTGGGACCGCTTCACCGGCGCGCTCGACGATCTCTTCGACTTCGTGCGCGATGCGGTCAAGGCCGTGTTCGAGGCGATCACCGCGGTCGTCAAGGCCATCGTCGAGCTCATCACCGCGGTGCTCATCGTCATCGCCGCGCTCGTCCTCCTGGGGGTGCTCGCGCTGCTCGCGCTGGCGGTCCTCGCGCTCGCGGTCATCGCGCTCGTCGCGGCGATCGCCCTGATCGCCTTCGCCGTCGTCGTCCTCCTCGCGATCGGGCTCGCGCTCGTGACGGTGGTGCTGCTGCTGGTCGCGCTCGTGACCGCGGCGGTGATCGGGCTCCTCCTGACCGTGGTGATGTTCACCGCGGTGAACCTGATGACCGGCATGGACCCGATGGAGGCGCTCACCCAGGCGCTCATCGTGGCGCTGTTCACGCTCGCGCCGGCGCTCTGGCTCGTCGTGAAGCTCGCCTCCGGCGCCGAGGCAGGCGACCCCGTCTTCGTGGATCGCACGAGGGGGTGGAAGCCCGAGCAGAACCAGGGCCTGGCCGACATGTTCGAGGACCTCCAGGACATCGACGAGGCGGGACACCTCGACCCGAACGACCCGAACACCAATCACGAGTCGGTCGTGCGCATCATCCCGTGCGTCGCGGCCGACGGCACCATCGTCTACCGCGTGCACATCCCGAGCACGCAGCAGTGGACGCCGGGCGGGGAGAGCGGCAACGACGTCACGAGCGACATCGTCGCGAAGATGGACCAGGCGCAGCAGACGCAGCTCGAGAAGATGGTGATCGCGGCGATGAAGGAGCACGGCATCCCCCCGGGGTCGCACGTGATGCTCGCCGGCTGGAGCCTCGGCGGCATCACGGCCGGCAACCTCGCCTCCGACCCCGACTTCACCTCGACGTACAAGGTCGATGCCATCGCCGTCGCGGGCTCGTCGGTCGACGACCTCCCGATTCCGCCGAGCGTCAGGGTGCTCGACGTCTCGCACACGACCGACCCCGTGCCGCGCACCGAGAACCCGTGGGCGCCCGACTACTCGAACCAGTCGAACCGCTACAAGATCGACGTCCCGCCCCCCGGCGGCGCCGATGCGCTCGGCCACGACTCGGAGAAGTACAAGACGACCATGCAGGACCAGGTCGACAAGGGCGGCTCGGCGCAGGGCACCGCGTTCATGGCCGACGACCCCGATGCCGACGACGGGATCCAGATCTCCGACTACTTCAGGCAGCCGAGCAGCACGACCGACTACGCGTACACGAGGGGCGACTAGATGCGCGGCCGCAGCTCGCGCATGCTGCTCGGCGGAGCCGTCGTGCTCGCCGCGCTGACCGGGTGCACCGCGCCCACGACGGAGGGAACCGAGATGAAGATCGACGCGACGGCGATCGAGCGCGAGATCGAATCGATCGACGGGGTCGCCGCGGCGACCATCGGCACCGCGAGCACCGGCACGCCGGGCTCGTACCGCCTCAGCGCGAAGATCGAGGTCGACGAGCACGGCGACGCCGCGCTCGGCGAGGTGCTCGTCGGCGCGGTGCGCGCGGTCGATGCGGGGGCCGACGGGTTCACGACGTACGCCTTCTACGTCGCGGCGCCCGATCCCGCCGGCGGCGACGCCCCGGCCGAGCAGCGGCTGGAGGCGCGGCGGTCCGAGATCCCGATCGAGGTCGGGGCCTACCGCGGCAGCGGACTCGTGCTCACCGACGACGAGCTCGCCGAGGCCGCCGGGTGACGGCGGAGCAGCCCGCGCTGGAGTTCCGGCTTCCGGGGGAGTGGTGGGAGGTGCCGCTCGGCTCGCAGGCGGAGGCCGCCGAGTCGATCCGCGCGCTCGTCCGACGCGAGTACGGCCGGCGCGACGAGGACGCGGCGGTTCGTGCCGAGCACCGACGCAGGCTGACGGATGCCGCGGGGCGGGCGATCTCCGCCGGCGCGACGCAGCAGCACATCGCGCTGCGGTTGGCCTCGCGGGCGACGCTCGCGACGACGCTCATCGAGTACCGGCCGGCCCTCCCGCTCGGCGATCGCGCCGAACCCGCACTCGTCGCCGAGCGGCTCGTCGCAGGCCTCTTCGGCGCAACCGCGGGCGCCGACTCCGATCGCCTGTGGTCCGACTTCGCCGACGACGGGGGCGTGGCCTTCGAGAAGGGCGACTCGATCGTGCTGCGTCGTTCGCGCCGCATCGCCTCCGGCACCGGCAGCGACGAGGCGGAGGCGCTGCAGGTCGACTACTGGCTGACCGAGCCGGGTCGTGCCGCCGCCGTCCTCGTCGGATTCTCGACGATCCTCGTCGACGCGGGCCCGATGATGATCGAGCTCTTCGACGCGATCATCGCGGCGGCCGACTGGCGCTCGGCGGGGCGCACGGGCGATCTGCGGGCCGAACTCGCCTCGGGGTGACGCGATGCGGCGGCCCGCGTGCGATGCTGTCCAGATGAGACTCGAACTCGATGCCCCGAGCAGCGCCTGGGTGCGCGTGCCCACCGAGCCCTCGAGCGAGGGCGCCGAGGCCTGGCTCGAGGAGGCGATGGACGCGGTCCGCCGCCGGCACGCCGACGCGTCGGCCGAGCAGCTCGAGGCCGTCCGCCGCATGCTGGGGCAGGTGCGCGAGCAGCTCCTGCCCGGCGCCGCGGTCGGCCTCGTGTACCTGCCCGAGCCCCGGCCCTTCGGTCTCGTCGTGAGCATCGGCGTCTCCGCGCCGCAGGTGATCGAGGGCTCGCTCGTCCGCGCGCTCATCGGCGACGCCGAGCTCGTCGGGCGCCCGATCGTCGACCCGGTGCAGGTGCCCGGACTCGGTGACGGCATCTCGGTGCGCTGCCTGTTCGCGCCCGCACCCGAGCGGAAGCCGGCCGCGGGCCTCGCATACCTCCTCCAGGGCGAGCGGGCGACGGTGCGGGTCATGGCGAGCCCCGCCCCGCAGGAGCTCGTCGCGCACGCGGCGCCCTCGCTCGCGAAGATCGTCGCCTCGCTGCGCCTCGTCGACTGAGCGTCCGCCGGCCGAACCGGCGTAGCCTCGGAGCATGAGCTCCGAAACGCGTGGCACCGAGTCGCAGCGCACGCGCGACGCATGGGTCGTCGCGAGCTTCGCGGCCGCGCTCGACCTCGCGCTCGTGGTTTGCGGCTTCGGCTTCGTCAGCCTGCTGCTCGACCTCGAGGTCGTGGGGGATCCGACGGTCGGCCTCTTCGTGGGGCCGGCGGCGGTCGGAGCATCCGTCGTCGTGCTCTTCGTCGCGCTGGGCGTGCTGCTGCGCCGCCCCGAGCGGATGGCGAGCACGGTCCTCGTCGCCGCGGTCGCGAGCTGGCTCGCCTTCGTCGGCGTCGCCGCGATCGGGCACCTGCTGGGCTCGTCGTCGGCCGTGCTCGCGAGCCTGCGCTTCGCGCTCGTCTTCGGGGTCGGCTGGTTCGGGCTGCTCGTGCCGGCGTGCGCGGCGCTCACCGCCTCGCTCGCCGTCCTCGTCGCCCGCGGCAGGCGCGGCGGGATGGAGCGCCCGCGCTGGCCGTGGGAGCGCGACGAGGAGGAATAGGGGAGGCCCCGCGCCCCGCGCGGGCGGGTCGCGGCGCGCCACTCGTTCGCCCGCTGGGGACGCCGCGGCATCCGGCGCAGTATCGTGAACCCGATGGAGGGTTCGGTCGAGGCGCGCGTGAGCCACGAGGTCGACCGCTGGCTGCAATGGCTGCCGCGGTGGCGACCGGGCACCCATCGCGCCCGCGTGCGGCTGTGCCAGCGCTGCTTCGGCTCGCCCATCCTCGCCGCCGCCGGCCTCGACGTCGACATCCCGCACCCGGTGCAGCACGCCTTCTCGATGCGCATGAAAGGCGTCATCGACGTCTCCGTCGACGACTACACCGCCCGCAACCTGCCGATGCTGCACCGCGAGATCCGGCTCGCCGAAGAGCGCAAGGCGCGGCGCCCGTATCGCGCGGGGGAGGGCCTCGACCCCGAGTACCTCGGCCTCGAGGTCGACCCCGAGCCGGTCCCCGACCAGCCGTTCCTCTTCACGCTCGGCGGGCTCGAGGCGGTCACCGCCGCCGAGGCGAACGAGCCGGCGCCGCGCCCGTTCACGCTGGAGGAGAAGGAGGCGCTCCGCGAGGAGGTGCGCCTCGCCGACGAGTTCGCGAAGCAGCTCGGCCGTCGCATCTGCATCGAGCTCGCCCAGCACCGCTACCGCATCGGCAATGCGATCGAGCGACTCGTCGAGCCGCAGGTCGCCGAGATGCTCGCCGATCTCGACCGCGAACTCGACGCCCCGGGGTGGCCGGGCTGATCCCGCCGGCGCCGGCGGCTGCGCCATCGGACCCCATTTGACCGCAAGGTTACGTGGCATTACCATTGATCGGGTGTGTGCGCTCCGGCGTGCGCATTCGGGTGCCCGCGATGTTCAGCGGATCGCCCCCACGGCATACCCACCACTGAAGGCTCCGCGGCTCCGCGGTGCCGGTGGGTCGTGATGTGAAATCCATCAAACGCTGTCACCGTGCAGCACCAACAAGGAGAAGCAGTGCCAACCATTCAGCAGTTGGTCCGCAAGGGTCGCTCGCCGAAGGTCACCAAGACCAAGGCTCCCGCCCTGAAGGCCAACCCCCAGCAGCGCGGCGTGTGCACGCGTGTGTACACCACCACCCCGAAGAAGCCGAACTCCGCGCTCCGCAAGGTCGCACGTGTGAAGCTCTCCAACGGCACCGAAGTCACCGCCTACATCCCCGGTGAGGGCCACAACCTGCAGGAGCACTCGATGGTGCTCGTTCGCGGCGGTCGTGTGAAGGACCTCCCGGGTGTCCGTTACAAGATCATCCGCGGCGCCCTCGACACGCAGGCCGTGAAGAACCGCAAGCAGGCTCGCAGCCGCTACGGCGCGAAGATGGAGAAGAAGTAATGCCTCGCAAGGGACCCGCTCCGAAGCGCCCCGTCGTCGCAGACCCCGTCTACGGCTCGCCGGTCGTCAGCCAGCTCGTCAACAAGATCCTCGTCGACGGCAAGAAGGACCTCGCGCAGCGCATCGTCTACGAGGCGCTCGAGAACGTCGCCGCCAAGTCCGGCCAGGACGCGGTCGCCACCCTCAAGAAGGCGCTCGACAACGTGCGCCCCACCCTCGAGGTGCGCTCGCGCCGCGTCGGCGGCTCGACCTACCAGGTCCCCGTCGAGGTCAAGCCCCACCGCGCGAACACCCTGGCGCTCCGCTGGCTCACCAGCTACGCCAAGGCCCGTCGCGAGAAGACCATGACCGAGCGTCTCACCAACGAGATCCTCGACGCGTCGAACAGCCTGGGTGCTGCGGTCAAGCGCCGCGAAGACACCCACAAGATGGCCGAGTCGAACCGCGCCTTCGCCCACTACCGCTGGTAGTCGGGCCGAGCGGATGCCTCGGCTCGCGCCGGGGCATCCGCTCTCCCCCTCACTTCCGTTCCTGAACCTTCCGGAGGAACCCCCGTGGCACAAGACGTGCTCACCGACCTGAGCAAGGTCCGCAACATCGGCATCATGGCCCACATCGATGCCGGCAAGACCACCACCACCGAGCGCATCCTGTTCTACACGGGCGTCAACCACAAGCTCGGCGAGACGCACGACGGCGCCTCGACGACCGACTGGATGGAGCAGGAGAAGGAGCGCGGCATCACGATCACGTCTGCCGCCGTGACCTGCTTCTGGAACAAGAACCAGATCAACATCATCGACACCCCCGGCCACGTGGACTTCACGGTCGAGGTCGAGCGCTCGCTCCGCGTGCTCGACGGCGCCGTCGCCGTCTTCGACGGCAAGGAGGGCGTCGAGCCCCAGTCCGAGACGGTGTGGCGTCAGGCCGACAAGTACAACGTGCCGCGCATCTGCTTCGTCAACAAGATGGACAAGCTCGGTGCCGACTTCTACTTCACGGTCGACACGATCGTCAGCCGCCTCGGCGCCAAGCCGCTGGTGCTGCAGCTCCCGATCGGCGCCGAGAACGACTTCATCGGCGTCGTCGACCTCATCGAGATGCGCGCCCTCGTGTGGCCCGGCGACGCCAAGGGCGACGTGACCATGGGCGCCAAGTACGAGGTCCAGGAGATCCCCGCCGACCTCAAGGAGAAGGCCGAGGAGTACCGCCAGACCCTGCTCGAGACCGTCGCCGAGACCGACGACGCCCTCCTCGAGAAGTTCTTCGGCGGCGAGGAGCTCACGGTCGCCGAGATCAAGGGCGCCATCCGCAAGATGGTCGTCAACTCGGAGATCTACCCCGTGCTCTGCGGCTCGGCGTTCAAGAACCGCGGTGTGCAGCCGATGCTCGACGCGGTCATCGACTACCTGCCGTCGCCGCTCGACGTCCCCGCCATCGAGGGCCGCAACCCCCGTAACGAGGAAGAGATCATCGAGCGTCACCCCGACGCCACCGACCCGTTCGCGGCGCTCGCGTTCAAGGTCGCGGTGCACCCCTTCTTCGGCCGCCTCACCTACGTGCGCGTCTACTCGGGTCAGCTCGACTCGGGTGCCCAGGTCGTCAACTCGACCAAGGGCAAGAAGGAGCGCATCGGCAAGATCTTCCAGATGCACGCCAACAAGGAGAACCCGGTCGACTCGGTCACCGCGGGCAACATCTACGCGGTCATCGGCCTCAAGGACACGACCACGGGCGACACCCTGTGCGACCCCGACAACCAGGTCGTGCTCGAGTCGATGACCTTCCCCGAGCCCGTCATCGAGGTCGCCATCGAGCCGAAGACCAAGGCCGACCAGGAGAAGCTGGGCACCGCGATCCAGAAGCTCGCCGAGGAAGACCCCACGTTCCGCACCGAGCTCAACCAGGAGACCGGCCAGACGGTCATCAAGGGCATGGGCGAGCTGCACCTCGACATCCTCGTGGACCGCATGAAGCGCGAGTTCAAGGTCGAGGCGAACGTCGGCAAGCCCCAGGTCGCCTACCGCGAGACCATCCGTCGCGCGGTCGAGCGCCACGACTACACCCACAAGAAGCAGACGGGTGGTTCCGGCCAGTTCGCGAAGATCCAGTTCGCGCTCGAGCCGCTCGAGGTCGAGGGTGACAAGATCTACGAGTTCTCGAACGAGGTCACGGGCGGTCGCATCCCCCGCGAGTACATCCCCTCGGTCGACGCGGGCTTCCAGGATGCCATGCAGTACGGCATCCTCGCGGGCTTCCCGATGGTGGGCGTCAAGGCGCGCCTCATCGACGGTGCCGCCCACGACGTCGACTCCTCGGAGATGGCGTTCAAGATCGCCGGCTCGATGGGCTTCAAGGAAGCCGCTCGCAAGGCGAACCCCGTTCTGCTCGAACCGCTGATGAGCGTCGAGGTCCGTACTCCCGAGGAGTACATGGGCGACGTCATCGGCGACCTGAACTCGCGCCGCGGCCAGATCCAGTCCATGGAGGACGCCGCCGGTGTGAAGGTCGTGCGTGCGCACGTCCCGCTCTCGGAGATGTTCGGCTACATCGGTGACCTGCGGTCGAAGACCTCGGGCCGCGCGGTGTACTCGATGGAGTTCGAGAGCTACGCGGAGGTCCCGAAGGCTGTCGCCGACGAGATCGTCCAGAAGAACAAGGGCGAATAGCCCTGCCCGCACGAACCTTCCGGTTCGCGTAACATATCAACACAACCCCCGTAGGCCACCGGTCGCAATCCAGCGCCCGGCGGCTCTACACGAGTCCTGAGGAGGACCCACAGTGGCTAAGGCCAAGTTCGAGCGGACCAAGCCGCACGTCAACATCGGAACGATCGGTCACGTCGACCACGGCAAGACCACGCTCACCGCTGCGATCTCGAAGGTGCTTGCTGACAAGTACCCCTCGGCGACCAACGTTCAGCGCGACTTCGCGTCGATCGACTCGGCTCCCGAAGAGCGTCAGCGCGGCATCACGATCAACATCTCGCACGTCGAGTACGAGACGCCGAAGCGCCACTACGCGCACGTCGACGCCCCTGGTCACGCCGACTACATCAAGAACATGATCACCGGTGCGGCTCAGATGGACGGCGCGATCCTCGTGGTCGCAGCCACCGACGGCCCGATGGCTCAGACGCGTGAGCACGTGCTGCTCGCCAAGCAGGTCGGCGTGCCCTACCTGCTCGTCGCGCTCAACAAGAGCGACATGGTCGACGACGAGGAGATCCTGGAGCTCGTCGAGCTCGAGGTCCGCGAGCTGCTCTCGTCGCAGGGCTTCCCCGGCGACGACGCTCCGGTCGTTCGCGTCTCGGGCCTCAAGGCGCTCGAGGGCGACGAGAAGTGGGTCAACTCGGTTCTCGAGCTCATGGAGGCCGTCGACTCGTCCGTGCCCGACCCGGTGCGCGACCGCGACAAGCCGTTCCTCATGCCCGTCGAGGACGTCTTCACCATCACCGGCCGTGGCACGGTCGTCACGGGCCGCGCCGAGCGTGGCACGCTGAAGATCAACTCCGAGGTCGAGATCGTCGGCATCCGCCCGACGCAGAAGACCACCGTCACCGGCATCGAGATGTTCCACAAGCAGCTCGACGAGGCATGGGCCGGCGAGAACTGCGGTCTCCTGCTCCGCGGCACCAAGCGCGAGGACGTCGAGCGCGGCCAGGTCGTCGTGGCGCCGGGTTCGGTCACCCCCCACACCAACTTCGAGGGCACTGCCTACATCCTCTCGAAGGACGAGGGCGGCCGTCACAACCCGTTCTACGCGAACTACCGTCCGCAGTTCTACTTCCGCACCACCGACGTCACCGGCGTCATCACGCTGCCCGAGGGCACCGAGATGGTCATGCCCGGCGACACCACCGACATGGTCGTCGAGCTGATCCAGCCGATCGCCATGGAGGAGGGCCTCGGCTTCGCCATCCGCGAGGGTGGCCGCACCGTCGGCGCCGGTACCGTCACGAAGATCATCAAGTAATCTTCGCGATACGCGACCTGTGAGGGGGTCGGGCTTCGGCCCGGCCCCCTTCGTCGTTCCCCGGAGGGGGTCGGGACAGCGCCGAGTGCGTGGGCCCCGGCCCCTTCGTCGTTTCCCGGAGGGGGTCGGGACAGCGTCGAGTGCGTGGGCCCCGGCCCCTTCGTCGTTTCCCGGAGGGGGTCGGGACAGCGTCGAGTGCGTGGGCCCCGGCCCCCTTCGTCGTTTCCCGGAGGGGGTCGGGACAGCGTCGAGTGCGTGGGCCCCGGCCCCTTCGTCGTGCCCCGGCCGCATCGGTCGTTCTCGGACAACCCCTTGGGAGAACGATCGCCTCAGCCGTAGTGTTGAGCCGATGGTCGAATCACCCTCGCCATTCGCTCGATCCACGGTACTTCCCGAGATCCAGGCTCTCCGGGCCGTCGCCGTGGGGGCCGTCGTGCTCCACCACGGCTGGCCGGCCGTCGCCCCCGCGGGCTACATGGGCGTCGACGTCTTCTTCGTCGTGTCGGGATTCCTCATCACCGGCCTCCTCATGCGGGAGATCGAGCGGACGGGCCGGCTCTCGCTTCGCGACTTCTACCTCCGCAGGGCCCGCCGCATCCTGCCCGCGGCGATCGCGACGCTCGCAGCGGTCTCCGCGCTGACGCTGCTGCTCGTGCCGCAGCGCGAGTGGCGCTCCTGGTTCCGCGAGATCGTCGCGTCCACCCTCTACTACGAGAACTGGCAGCTCGCCGTCGACTCCCAGATCCCGCGCCGGGCCGATCTCGAGTCCACTCCGGTGCAGCACTTCTGGTCGCTGTCGGTCGAGGAGCAGTTCTACCTGTTCTGGCCGCTGCTCATCATCGTCGCACTGTGGATCGCGGCCAGGCGAGGCGCGGCATCCACCACCGTCGTGCTCGTGCTCCTGTCCGTCGTGACCGTCGCCTCCTTCGTCCACTCGGTGCTCCTCACCGCCCAGGACGCGAACCTCGCCTACTTCTCGACCTTCGCCCGCACCTGGGAGTTCGGGATCGGCGGCGTCCTCGCGATCGTGAGCCGCGCGCCGCTCACCGGACACGCGGGCCTGCGCTCGGTCGTCTCGTGGGCGGGCCTCGTGCTGATCGCGGTGCCGATCGTCGCGTTCCGCTCGCCCGAGGTGTTCCCGGGACTGGTCGTGCTCCTTCCGGTGATCGGCACGCTCGCGGTGATCTGGGCCGGGATGCCGGAGCGCGCATGGTCACCGGCGGTGGTCGCGCGGCTCCGGCCGGTGCAGTGGACCGGCGACGTCTCCTACTCGCTCTACCTCTGGCACTGGCCGATCTTCATGTTCACCCCGTACCTGACGGGGGTGCCGAGCCCGCCGTGGCTGATGGTGATCCTCGTCGCGATCTCGGTCCTCGTCGCAGGGCTGTCGAAGCGCTGGATCGAGGATCCGTTCCGCCACGGGCGGCGGGGGCTCAGGCTGCGGCCGGTGTTCCTGCTCAGCGGCCTCGCCGGCCTGATCGCGGTCATCGTCGGCGCCGGCGTCGTCGCACCGAGCGTGGCGGGGGAGCGGGCGGTCGCCTGCGAACGCTCCGTCGAGGACTGACCCGGGCTACGCCGGGGAACCGTCGATGGTGGTGTCGAGGTCGATGCTGCCCTCGACGCTGCGCGCCACGGTGCATCCCCGCTCGATCGCCCTCGCCATGATCTCGATGAGCTTGGTGCGGTCGGATGCCTCGAGCCCCCCGAGATCGACGAGCAGCTCCTCCTCGACGCGGGTGTAGCGGTTCGTCTCGGGGTCGCTCATCCCGTGCGCCCAGATCGTGATCGCGTAGTCGTCGCCGAGCCGCCGTGCGGCGACGCGATCGGTGCTGAGCCCCGCGCACCCGATGAGCGCGAGCTTCAGCAGCTCACCGGGCGAGAAGTGCTCGCCCTCGAGCTCGTCGCCGCCGATGCGCACGGTGGCGCCCCGTTCGTTCAGGCCCTCGTAGAGGCGGGGGCCCGTGCGCGTGACCGAGACGCTGCCCCGGCCGATCCGATCGCTGACCTGATGTGCGTGCTCGCTCATTCCGCCTCCAGATGGGTCGTGGACTCTGCATCCATCATGCGCCATCACGCGGAAGGGGGCCGGTTCCTGCGACGTCCCTGTGAGGACCGCCGGGCGCGACACGCCCGGGTTGCACGGAGGTCCCGACTGTGGCAAACTCGATGAGTTCAACATTTCGAACGCGTGCCCTCGTGCGCGCGTTCGAATCACTGTCAGGCAGTGCATAACCACTCGAAGCGAAGCTCCGGGGTCAGGTTAGGCGGCAGGCAGCAGAACACACAACCGACAACCACCTGGCATGGGCCTTCCCATGCTGCGTGCGCGCCGGTTGGGGCTCGAAGGTCGAGCGTGTCGAGGGCACCGCCCCGGGTCATCCGGGCGGGTGGCTTCGACAGGCTCGATCACCGGCCTTTGACAGAAGAACAGTGGTGCTTCACACGGAGTAGCTACGCGGCGTCCGATGCCCTCGGAAGGGGTAAGACGCCTTGACAGAGAGAGAGTCAGCAATGGCGGGACAGAAGATCCGCATTCGACTGAAGTCGTATGACCACGAGGTCATCGACACCTCGGCGCGCAAGATCGTCGACACGGTGACCCGCGCGGGCGCCACGGTCGTCGGCCCCGTGCCGCTTCCGACGGAGAAGAACGTGGTGTGCGTCATCCGCTCGCCCCACAAGTACAAGGACAGCCGCGAGCACTTCGAGATGCGCACCCACAAGCGTCTCATCGACATCGTGGACCCGACGCCCAAGGCCGTCGACTCGCTGATGCGTCTCGACCTGCCGGCCGACGTCAACATCGAGATCAAGCTCTGAGGTAACAGATGTCTTCCGCTACCAAGAACGTGAAGGGTCTGCTCGGCACCAAGCTCGGCATGACCCAGGTCTGGGATGAGAACAACAAGCTCGTCCCCGTGACCGTCATCGAGATCGCTCCGAACGTGGTCACGCAGCTCCGCACCGTCGAGAAGGACGGCTACGAGGCCGTGCAGATCGCCGCCGGCGCCATCGACCCGCGCAAGGTGAACCAGCCCGCCGCCGGCCACTTCCAGGCCGCAGGCGTGACGCCCCGTCGTCACGTGACCGAGATCCGAACCGCGGACGCCGCGTCGTACTCGCTGGGCCAGGAGCTCGCGGTCGAGGGCGCCTTCGAGGCCGGCCAGCTCGTCGACGTCGTCGGCACGAGCAAGGGCAAGGGCTTCGCCGGTGTCATGAAGCGCCACAACTTCAAGGGCGTCTCGGCCTCGCACGGTGCTCACCGCAACCACCGCAAGCCCGGTTCGATCGGTGCCTCGTCGACCCCCAGCCGTGTCTTCAAGGGCATGCGCATGGCCGGTCGCATGGGTGGCGAGCGCGTGACCGTGCTGAACCTCCGCGTGCACGCCGTCGACGCCGAGAAGGGCCTGCTGCTCGTCAAGGGCGCGGTTCCCGGTGCTCGCGGCCGTCTCGTTTTCGTCCGCAACGCAGTGAAGGGGGCGTAGTCCATGGCTACCGCCAACACCATCGACGTGCTCGACGCGACCGGCAAGAAGTCCGGCTCGTTCGAGCTGCCCGCCGAGCTCTTCGACGTGCAGACCAACGTCCCGCTCATCCACCAGGTCGTCGTCGCGCAGCTCGCTGCGGCGCGCCAGGGCACGCACAAGACCAAGACCCGCGGCGAGGTCTCGGGCGCCGGTCGCAAGCCGTTCAAGCAGAAGGGCACCGGCCGCGCTCGTCAGGGCTCGATCCGCGCTCCGCACATGACCGGCGGTGGCGTCGTGCACGGCCCGCAGCCGCGCGACTACTCGCAGCGGACCCCCAAGAAGATGATCGCCGCGGCTCTGCTCGGCGCCCTCTCCGACCGCGCTCGCGGCGGCCGCATCCACGCGGTCTCGGGCTTCGTCCCCGGTGAGGCCCCCCGTACGAAGGACGCGATCGCGCTCCTCGGCGGCATCGCCCCGGCCAAGCACTTCCTGGTCGTGCTCACGCGCGACGAGGAGCTCGCCGAGCGCGCCGTCCGCAACATCCCGACCGTGCACGTGCTGCCGGTCGACCAGCTCAACGCCTACGACGTGCTCGTCGCCGACGACATCGTCTTCAGCGCCGCCGCGCTCGAGGCCTTCGTGGCCGCGAAGTCGGCGAAGAAGGAAGAGGTCTCCGCATGAGCGCCGCTCACAACAAGGACCCGCGCGACATCATCATCGCGCCGGTCGTCTCGGAGAAGAGCTACGGCCTGATCGACGAGGGCAAGTACACGTTCATCGTGGACCCCCGCTCGAACAAGACCGAGATCAAGCTCGCCATCGAGAAGATCTTCAACGTCCAGGTGGCGTCGATCAACACCCTGAACCGTCAGGGCAAGACCCGCCGCACCCGGTTCGGCATGGGCAAGCGCAAGGACACGAAGCGCGCGATCGTCACCCTCAAGTCCGGCTCGATCGACATCTTCACGGCTGTCGGCTAAGGAGCAGAGGTAGAAAATGGCTATTCGTAAGTACAAGCCCACGACCCCGGGTCGTCGCGGTTCGTCGGTCGCCGACTTCGCGGAGATCACGCGTTCGACTCCTGAGAAGTCGCTGCTCCGCCCCCTGTCGAAGACCGGTGGTCGCAACAACCAGGGCCGCATCACGACCCGTCACATCGGTGGTGGCCATAAGCGCCAGTACCGCGTGATCGACTTCCGTCGCAACGACAAGGACGGCGTGAACGCCAAGGTCGCTCACATCGAGTACGACCCCAACCGCACCGCGCGCATCGCGCTGCTGCACTTCGTCGACGGCACCAAGCGCTACATCCTGGCTCCGAACAAGCTCTCGCAGGGCGACATCGTCGAGTCGGGCCCCGGCGCCGACATCAAGCCGGGCAACAACCTGCCGCTGAAGAACATCCCCACCGGTACCGTCGTGCACGCCATCGAGCTGCGCCCCGGTGGCGGTGCCAAGATGGCTCGCTCGGCCGGCGCCTCGGTGCGTCTCGTCGCCAAGGACGGCCCCTACGCGCAGCTCCGCCTGCCGTCGGGCGAGATCCGCAACGTCGACGCGCGCTGCCGCGCGACCGTCGGCGAGGTCGGCAACGCCGAGCAGTCGAACATCAACTGGGGCAAGGCTGGCCGCAAGCGCTGGAAGGGCGTCCGCCCGACCGTCCGCGGTGTCGCGATGAACCCGATCGACCACCCGCACGGTGGTGGTGAGGGCAAGACCTCCGGTGGTCGTCACCCGGTCAGCCCGTGGGGTCAGGCCGAGGGCCGCACTCGTCGCCCCAACAAGGAAAGCGACAAGCTCATCGTCCGTCGTCGCACCGTCGGCAAGAAGCGCAAGTAGGAGTAAGAGAAGATGCCTCGCAGTCTCAAGAAGGGCCCCTTCGTCGACGAGCACCTGCTTCGCAAGGTCGTCGTCCAGAACGAAGCCGGTTCGAAGAACGTCATCAAGACGTGGTCGCGCCGCTCGATGATCATCCCGGCCATGCTCGGCCACACGATCGCCGTGCACGACGGCCGCAAGCACATCCCGGTGTTCGTCACCGAGACCATGGTGGGTCACAAGCTCGGCGAGTTCGCCCCCACCCGCACCTTCCGTGGTCACGTGAAGGACGACAAGAAGGGCCGCCGCCGCTGACGCGGTGGCGTGAAGGAGGAAAGAAATGGTGGAGTCGATCGCACGCGTGCGTCACATCCGCGTGACCCCCATGAAGGCCCGTCGTGTCGTCAACATGATCCGCGGCAAGCAGGCTCAGGAGGCCCTGGCCATCCTGAAGTTCGCCCCCCAGGGTGCGAGCGAGCCCGTGTACAAGCTCGTCGCCTCGGCCATCGCGAACGCTCGCGTCAAGGCCGATGCAACGAACACCTATCTGGACGAGCAGGACCTCTACATCAGCCGCGCATTCGTCGATGAGGGCACCACCCTCAAGCGTTTCCAGCCGCGTGCGCAGGGTCGTGCCTTCCGCATCAACAAGCGAACGAGCCACATCACCGTCGTGCTCGCCACGCCCGAGGAGGGTACGAAGTAATGGGTCAGAAGGTCAACCCGTACGGCTTCCGTCTCGGCATCACCACCGACCACGTGTCGCGGTGGTTCTCCGACTCGACGAAGCCCGGACAGCGCTACGCCGACTACCTCGCCGAGGATGTCAAGATCCGTCGTCTGCTCCAGACGTCGCTCGACCGCGCGGGTGTCTCGCGCATCGAGATCGAGCGCACCCGCGACCGCGTCCGCGTGGACATCCACACGGCGCGTCCCGGCATCGTGATCGGCCGCCGCGGCGCCGAGGCCGAGCGCATCCGCGCCGACCTCGAGAAGCTCACCGGCAAGCAGATCCAGCTCAACATCCTCGAGGTGAAGAACCCCGAGGCCGACGCCCAGCTCGTCGCGCAGGGCATCGCCGAGCAGCTCTCCGCTCGCGTGGCGTTCCGCCGCGCGATGCGCAAGGGCCTGCAGGGCGCGCAGCGCGCCGGCGCCAAGGGCGTCCGCATCCAGGTGTCGGGGCGTCTCGGCGGCGCCGAGATGAGCCGCTCGGAGTTCTACCGCGAAGGCCGTGTGCCCCTGCACACGCTCCGCGCGAACATCGACTACGGCTTCTACGAGGCCAAGACCACCTTCGGCCGCATCGGCGTGAAGGTCTGGATCTACAAGGGCGACATCACCAACAAGGAACTCGCGCGCGAGCAGGCGGCCCAGAAGCCGTCTCGCGACCGCAACGACCGTCCCCGTCGCGACCGCGCCCCCAAGGCCGAGCCGGCGACCGCAGGAGTTGAGGCATAACCATGTTGATTCCCCGTCGAGTCAAGTACCGCAAGCAGCACCACCCCGGCCGCTCGGGCCAGGCCACCGGTGGCACCAAGGTGTCGTTCGGTGAGTTCGGCATCCAGGCGCTGACGCCCGCTTACGTGACCAACCGTCAGATCGAGTCAGCTCGTATCGCCATGACGCGTCACATCAAGCGTGGCGGCAAGGTGTGGATCAACATCTACCCCGACCGTCCGCTCACGAAGAAGCCGGCCGAGACCCGAATGGGTTCCGGTAAGGGTTCGCCCGAGTGGTGGGTCGCCAACGTCAAGCCGGGTCGCGTCCTCTTCGAGGTCTCGGGCGTCTCCGAGGAGCTCGCCCGCGAAGCCATGACCCGTGCCATCCACAAGCTGCCCCTCAAGGCACGCATCATCAAGCGCGAGGAGGGCGACGCATAATGGCCGTCGGCACCAAGGAGCTCAGCCCCGCAGAGCTCGACACCTTTGAAGACGAGCGACTCGTCGACGAGCTGAAGAAGGCCAAGGAAGAGCTGTTCAACCTGCGCTTCCAGTCGGCCACCGGCCAGCTCGAGAGCCACGGCCGCCTCCGTGCGGTCAAGCGCGACATCGCCCGCATCTACACGGTCATCCGTGAGCGCGAGCTCGGCATCCGTGCCACGCCCGCGCCGGTCGAGGCGGCTCCCGCCAAGGCCGAGAAGAAGACGAAGAAGGCCAAGGCCGAGGCGGATGCCCCGGCTGAGGCCGCAGAGACGAAGGAGGCCTGATCATGGCTGAGACCAAGAAGGCTCCGGCCGAGGTCGACACCGCGGCCGAGCTCGTCCGCGGCTACCGCAAGGTCCGTCGCGGCTACGTCGTCAGCGACAAGATGGACAAGACCATCGTCGTCGAGGTCGAGGACCGCGTGAAGCACCCGCTGTACGGCAAGGTCATCCGCCGTACCTCGAAGGTCAAGGCGCACGACGAGCAGAACACCGCCGGCATCGGCGACCTCGTCGTGATCAGCGAGACCCGCCCCCTTTCCGCCACGAAGCGCTGGCGTCTCGTCGAGATCGTCGAGAAGGCCAAGTAAGCCTCGGGCTTGCTTGAGAGAAGGAGTTCGAAGTGCTTCAGCAGGAATCACGAGTCAAGGTCGCCGACAACACCGGCGCCAAGGAGCTGCTCACGATCCGCGTTCTCGGTGGATCGAAGCGTCGTTACGCCGGTGTCGGCGACGTCATCGTCGCCACCGTCAAGGACGCGATCCCCGGCGGCAACGTCAAGAAGGGCGATGTGGTCAAGGCCGTCATCGTCCGCACCGTCAAGGAGACCCGTCGTCCCGACGGCTCGTACATCAAGTTCGACGAGAACGCCGCGGTCATCCTGAAGAACGACGGTGACCCCCGCGGCACCCGTATCTTCGGTCCGGTCGGTCGCGAGCTGCGCGACAAGAAGTTCATGAAGATCATCTCGCTGGCACCGGAGGTGCTGTAAAACATGGCCAAGATCAAGAAGGGCGACCTCGTCCAGGTCATCTCGGGCCGCAGCCAGGCTCGCGGCGGAGACCGCGGCAAGCAGGGCAAGGTCCTCGAGGTGCTCGTCGCCGAGAACCGCGTCGTCGTCGAAGGCATCAACTTCGTCACGAAGCACGTTCGCGTCGGTCAGACGCAGCGCGGCTCGAAGACCGGTGGCATCGAGACCCACGAGGCGCCGATCCACGTTTCCAACGTCGCGATCGTCGACCCCGAGACGAAGAAGCCGACCCGCGTCGGCTTCCGCACCGAGCAGGTGACGAAGGACGGCGTCACCAAGACCGTCCGCGTCCGCTACGCCAAGAAGTCAGGTAAGGACCTGTAATGACCGACACGGCAACGCAGGCTGGCAAAATCCAGCCGCGACTGAAGACCAAGTACCGCGGCGAGATCGCCAAGGGCCTCACCGAGCAGTTCGAGTACACGAACCCGCACCAGGTGCCCGGCCTCGTGAAGATCGTCGTGAACATGGGTGTCGGCGAGGCCGCCCGCGATGGCAAGGTCATCGACGGCGCGATCGCCGACCTCATCAAGATCACCGGCCAGAAGCCGCAGGTGACCAAGGCCCGCAAGTCCATCGCGCAGTTCAAGCTGCGCGAGGGTCAGCCGATCGGTGCGCACGTCACGCTCCGCGGCGACCGCATGTGGGAGTTCCTGGACCGCCTGCTCTCGCTCGCCCTGCCCCGCATCCGCGACTTCCGCGGTCTCAGCGACAAGCAGTTCGACGGCAACGGCAACTACACCTTCGGCCTCACGGAGCAGTCGATGTTCCACGAGATCGACCAGGACAAGATCGACCGCGTTCGCGGCATGGACATCACCGTGGTGACCACCGCCAAGAACGACGAGGAGGGTCGCGCGCTGCTCAAGGCGCTCGGCTTCCCGTTCAAGTCGAACGACGCTGCGCAGTAGTAACTGCTTGTAGTAGACTCTACGAGTTTGTGCTCGCGCCTGCCGGTCTCCGATCACTCGGGGGCCGGCGGGTGCGGGACTCCGGTCTCACGCAATCGCTGAGACCACACCACAGGTCAGTCCCCATGTAACGGGTCCTGAAACCTGGTGAACGTAAGGAACGAATCGTCATGACGATGACCGACCCGGTCGCTGACATGCTGACCCGTCTGCGGAACGCGAACTCCGCACACCACGACTCCGTGTCGATGCCGAACTCGAAGCTCAAGGCGCACATCGCCGAGATCCTGAAGCTCGAGGGCTACATCGCCGACTTCGAGGTCACCGACGCTCGCGTGGGCAAGACCCTCACGCTGAAGCTCAAGTTCGGCCCGAACCGCGAGCGCTCGATCGCAGGCATCAAGCGCGTCTCGAAGCCCGGCCTCCGCGTGTACGCGAAGTCGACCGAGCTGCCCAAGGTCCTCGGTGGCCTCGGCGTCGCGATCCTGTCCACTTCCAGCGGTCTGCTGACCGACCGCCAGGCCGAGAAGAAGGGCGTGGGTGGGGAAGTCCTCGCCTACGTGTGGTAACCCCATGTCACGAATCGGACGACTTCCCATCGACATCCCCGCGGGTGTCGACGTCAAGATCGACGGCTCCGCCGTCACCGTCAAGGGCCCGAAGGGCGAGCTCTCGCTCAACGTCGCGTCCCCCATCGAGGTCAAGCTCGAGGAGAACCAGGTCGTCGTGACCCGTCCCGACGACGAGCGCGCCTCGCGTTCGCTGCACGGCCTCACGCGCACCCTCATCGCCAACGACATCATCGGCGTCACCGAGGGCTACTCCAAGGGCCTCGAGATCGTCGGCACCGGTTACCGCGTCGCGCAGAAGGGCAGCGCGGTCGAGTTCGCGCTCGGCTTCTCGCACCCGGTCACGGTCGAGGCGCCCGAGGGCATCACGCTGACCGTCGAGGGCAACAACAAGATCACGGTCGCCGGCATCTCGAAGCAGGCCGTCGGCGAGACCGCCGCCAACATCCGCAAGATCAAGAAGCCCGAGCCGTACAAGGGCAAGGGCATCCGCTACGCCGGCGAGGTCGTGCGTCGCAAGGCCGGAAAGTCAGGTAAGTAATCATGGCTGTGAAGAGCAAGACGGCCGCGCGTTCGCGCCGCCACACCCGCCTTCGCAAGAAGATCGTCGGCACGGAGCTCCGCCCCCGTCTCGTCGTCACCCGCTCGGCCCGCCACGTCTTCGTGCAGGTCGTCGACGACGCCAAGGGTCACACCGTCGCGTCGGCGTCGACCATGGAGGCCGACCTCCGTGCGTTCGACGGTGACAAGACCGCCAAGGCGAAGAAGGTCGGCGAGCTCGTCGCCGAGCGCGCCAAGCAGGCCGGTGTCGAGTCCGTCGTCTTCGACCGCGGCGGCAACAAGTACGCCGGTCGCGTCGCCGCGATCGCCGATGGAGCGCGAGAGGCAGGACTGAGCCTGTGAGCGAGAACACTGTGAAGGAGACCGAGGTGACCGCAGAGGCACCCGTCGAGACGGCAGCGGCGTCCGAGCCCGCCCGCAACGAGCGCGACTCGCGCCGTGGCGGCGGCCGCGACCGCAACCAGGGCCGCGACCGTGGCGGTCGTGACGCTGAGAAGAGCCAGTTCCTCGAGCGCGTCGTCACCATCAACCGCGTGTCGAAGGTCGTCAAGGGCGGCCGTCGCTTCAGCTTCACGGCGCTCGTCGTCGTGGGTGACGGCAACGGTCTCGTCGGCGTCGGCTACGGCAAGGCGCGCGAGGTCCCGACCGCGATCTCGAAGGGCGTCGAGGAGGCGAAGAAGAACTTCTTCCGCGTCCCCCGCGTCGGTTCGACCATCCCCCACCCGGTCCAGGGTGAGGCTGCCGCCGGTGTGGTGCTCCTGCGCCCGGCGTCGCCCGGTACCGGTGTCATCGCCGGTGGTCCGGTGCGCGCCGTGCTCGAGTGCGCCGGCATCCACGACGTGCTGTCGAAGTCGCTCGGCTCGTCGAACACGATCAACATCGTGCACGCCACGGTCGAGTCGCTGAAGCAGCTCGAGGAGCCCCGTGCGGTCGCCGCCCGTCGTGGTCTCGACTACGACGAGGTCGCCCCCGCGCGCCTCATCCGTGCCGAGGCACAGGCGGCCGAGGCCGCAGCAGCAGCGAAGGCAGGTGCCTGATGGCCAAGCAGCTGAAGGTGACCCAGATCAAGTCCAAGGTGAGCGAGAAGCAGTACCAGCGTGACACGCTGCGCAGCCTCGGGCTCAAGCGAATCGGCCAGTCGGTCGTGCGTGAGGACACCCCGCAGAACCGCGGGTACGTCAACACCGTCGCTCACCTCGTGAAGGTTGAGGAGATTGACTAATGGCTGACGAGAAGAACGACGCCACCACCGAGGCCCCCAAGAAGGCCCCGGCGAAGAAGGCCGCCGCGAAGCCCGCCGCCGAGAAGGCCGCCCCCAAGGCGGCCGCAGCGAAGAAGGCTCCGGCCAAGGCCGCTGCCGCGAAGGCCGACGACGCGAAGGCCGAGAAGGCCCCCGCGAAGAAGGCTCCCGCGAAGAAGGCGGCCCCCAAGGCCGACGTCGCGGAGAAGCGCGAGCAGGTGCTGAAGGTCCACCACCTCCGCCCCGCCCCCGGTGCCAAGAAGGACAAGACCCGCGTCGGACGCGGTGAGGGTTCGAAGGGCAAGACCGCCGGTCGCGGCACCAAGGGTTCGAAGGCCCGCAACAACATCCGCCCCGGCTTCGAGGGCGGCCAGCTTCCGTACCACATGCGTGCGCCGAAGCTCCGCGGCTTCAAGAACCCGTTCCGCGTCGAGTACCAGGTCGTCAACCTCGACAAGCTGGCCGAGCTCTACCCGAAGGGCGGCGACGTCACCATCGCCGACCTGATCGAGAAGGGCGCCGTCCGCAAGAACGAGCGCGTCAAGGTGCTCGGCAACGGCGACATCCAGGTCAAGCTCAACGTGGCCGTCGACAAGGTCTCCGGCTCGGCCGAGCAGAAGATCGTCGCCGCCGGCGGCTCGGTCAAGTAAGACCGAAACACGATTGGTTCGAGCCAGTCGGGACCTCGCGTAGGATAAGCGGGGTCTCGACTGGCTCGAGTCGTATAACGAACCAACTCCCTGCGCGGCGCAGACGCATCGCACGGAGCAACAGGAGGACGAGTGTTCAACGCCATCGGGCGGATCTTCCGCACGCCGGATCTTCGCCGCAAGCTCGGGTTCACGCTGGGCATCGTGGCCCTGTTCCGGCTCGGATCCTTCATCCCCGCGCCGTTCGTCGACTTCGGCAACGTGCAGCAGTGTCTCGCGGCCAACCAGGCCGCCGGGGCATCCGGTCTCTACGACCTGGTGAACCTCTTCTCGGGCGGTGCGCTGCTGCAGCTCTCGATCTTCGCGCTGGGCATCATGCCGTACATCACCGCGTCGATCATCGTGCAGCTGCTCCGCGTGGTCATCCCCCACTTCGAGACCCTCTACAAGGAGGGCCAGGCGGGCCAGGGCAAGCTCACGCAGTACACCCGCTACCTCACGATCGCCCTCGGCGTCCTGCAGTCGACCACGCTCATCACGGTCGCCCGCTCCGGCGCGCTGTTCCCGAACAGCGACCCCTCCTGCTCGGCGCTGATCACGAACGACGCCTGGTACGCGATCCTCCTCATGGTCATCACGATGACCGCCGGTACCGGCCTCATCATGTGGATGGGCGAGCTCATCACCGAGCGCGGCATCGGCAACGGCATGTCGCTGCTCATCTTCACCTCGATCGCCGCGACCTTCCCCGGCTCGCTCTGGGCCATCGGCATCGCCCGCGGCTGGGACGTCTTCGCGATCGTCCTGCTGATCGGCCTCGCGGTCGTCGTCCTCGTCGTGTTCGTCGAGCAGAGCCAGCGGCGCATCCCGGTGCAGTACGCGAAGCGCATGGTCGGCCGACGCACCTACGGCGGCAACAACACGTACATCCCGATCAAGGTCAACATGGCCGGCGTCGTGCCCGTGATCTTCGCCTCGTCGCTGCTGTACCTGCCCGCGCTCATCGCGCAGTTCAACCAGCCGGCCGCCCGTGAGGACCCGCAGCCGTGGGTGCTCTGGATCACGAACTACCTGACCAAGGGCGACCACCCGCTCTACATGCTCCTGTACTTCCTGCTCATCGTCGGCTTCACGTACTTCTACGTGGCGATCACCTTCAACCCCGACGAGGTGGCCGAGAACATGAAGAAGTACGGCGGCTTCATCCCCGGCATCCGCGCGGGCCGCCCGACGGCCGAGTACCTCGACTACGTGCTGACGCGCATCACCGCGCCCGGCTCGCTCTACCTCGGGCTCATCGCGCTGATCCCGCTGATCGCGTTCGTCGCGGTCGGCGCCAACCAGAACTTCCCGTTCGGCGGCGCATCCATCCTGATCATCGTCGGCGTCGGCCTCGAGACGGTCAAGCAGATCGACGCCCAACTCCAGCAGCGACACTACGAAGGACTTCTCCGATGACGCCAGCCGCCTCGAACGGCCCCGCCGCAGCCAGCTCCGCCCGCTTCCTGATCGTCGGCCCCCAGGGGTCCGGCAAGGGGACGCAGGGCGTGCTCGTCGCGGAGGCCTTCGGAGTGCCGCAGGTCGCCACCGGCGACATCTTCCGCGCGAACGTCGCGGGCGGCACGGAGCTCGGCAAGCGGGTCCAGGCGATCATCGAGGCCGGCGACCTCGTGCCCGACGCGCTCACGAGCGAGCTCGTGCGCGACCGGCTCCAGCAGGCGGATGCCTCGTCCGGGTTCCTGCTCGACGGCTACCCCCGCAACCGCGGCCAGGTCGACGACCTCGACGCGTTCCTCGCGGGCCGCGACGAGTCGCTCGACGCGGTCATCGAGCTCGAGGTCCCGCGCGACGAGTCGATCCGCCGCATCCACCAGCGTGCGATCGAGCAGGGCCGCACCGACGACACCGAAGAGGTCATCGCCAACCGTCTCGCGATCTACGAGCGCGAGACGGCGCCGATCCTCGACGTGTACCGCGCGCGCGGCCTCGTCGTCCGCATCGACGGCGTCGGCACGCTCGCCGAGGTCACGGGGCGCATCTTCGAGGCGCTCGCCGCACGGGGCCTCGCTCCGCGGCACCCCGGCGCCGCGGCCTGAGTCGCGTGTTCCGGCGTTCGATCTACAAGTCGCCGGCCCAGCTGCGATCGATGGTCGCGGCGGGCCGCGCGACGGCCTCGGCCCTCGCCGAGGCGCGTCGGCTGGCCGTCGCGGGCGCGACCGGCCTCGAGCTCGACGCCGCGGCCGAGCGCACCATCACGGCGGCGGGCGGCCGGTCGAACTTCCAGCTCGTCCCCGGGTACCGGCATACGCTGTGCGTCTCCGTGAACGACGACGTGGTGCACGGCATCCCGGGCGAGCGGCGATTCCAGCCCGGTGACATCGTCTCGGTCGACGGCGGGGCGGAGGTCGACGGGTGGAACGGCGACTCGGCGTTCACGATCGTGCTTCCCGACCCCTCTCGACCCGAGATCGTGGCGGCGCGCGAGACGCTCTCGACGGTCACCGAGCACGCGCTCTGGCACGGCATCGCGACGCTCGCGCGCGCGACGCACCTCAACGAGGTCGGCGCGGCGATCGAGGACTACGTGCGCGGCGAGGGGGAGTACGGCATCCTGACCGACTACGTCGGCCACGGCATCGGCCGCACGATGCACGAGGAGCCGCCGGTGTTCAACTACCGCGTCGACCGCCGCGGCCCCGCAGTGAAGCCGGGCCTCGTCGTCGCGATCGAGCCCATGCTCGTCGCGGGCGCGGTCGACACCTTCGTGCGCGACGACGACTGGACCGTCACGACCGCCGACGGCGCCGACGCGGCGCATTGGGAGCACAGCGTGGCCGTGCACGCCGGCGGCATCTGGGTGCTGACCGCCCCCGACGGGGGAGCCGAGGGCCTCGCCCCGTTCGGCGTCGTCCCGACGCCCGTCGACTGAGCGATTCCGACTGAGCGACCCGCCCGCGGGATAGGCTGATCGCGGGTGCCGGAAGGCGCCGGATGCCGATCGAGCCGGGGGTGGTCGAGGTGGAATTCATCGGGATCGGGGTGGGTCGCGGCATCGCGATCGGCCCGGTGGCCTGGATGTCGCCGCCGCCGCCGGAGCCGTCGACGGCGACGAGCGGACGCGGCCCCGAGCTGGAGCTCGAGCGGGCGGAGGCCGCGGCGGCCGAGGTCGCCCGGGAGCTCCGGAGCCGGGCGGCCGCCGTGGAGGGCACCGCGTCCGAGGTGCTCGAGGCGCAGGCGCTCATGCTGGAGGACCCCGCGGTGCACGGCAGCATCGCCGAGCACGTGGGGCGGGGCGCCACGGCCGAGCGCGCCGTGTTCGAGGCCTTCGCCGGCTACCGCGAGCTGCTCACGGGCATGGGCGGTTACCTCGCCGAACGCGCGGCGGATCTCGCCGACGTCGCGCATCGCGTCATCGCCGAGTTGTCGGGGGCGGCCGCGCCCGGCATCCCCGACCCCGGTCACCCGTTCGTGCTCGTCGCCCACGACCTCGCCCCCGCCGACACGGCGACGCTCGACCTCGACCGCGTCCTCGCCGTCGTGACCCTCGAGGGCGGGCCGACCTCGCACACGGCGATCCTCGCCCGCGAGAAGTCGCTCGTCGCGATCGTCGGCGCGGATGCCTCGGGGCTCGTCGAGGGCGAGACGGTGATCGTCGACGCGGGGCACGGGCGCATCGTGCGCGCCCCCACCGCCGACGAGATCGCCGCGGCGGTCGCGCGCCAGGAGGAACTGGCGGCCGAGGCCGCAGCGCCGATCGCTCCGGGGCGCCTCGCCGACGGCACGCCGGTCCCGCTGCTCGCGAACCTCGGCGACCCCGCAGGAGCCGAGGAGGCGGTCCGCCTCGGCGCCGAGGGCGTCGGCCTGTTCCGCACCGAGTTCCTGTTCCTCGGCTCGGAGTCCGCGCCCTCGGGTGCGGTGCAGCAGGAGGCCTACGAGCGGCTCCTCGCCGCGTTCCCCGAGCGCAAGGTCGTGGTGCGGGTGCTCGACGCGGGGGCCGACAAGCCACTCGCCTTCCTCGGCGGGCAGCACGAGGAGAACCCGGCGCTCGGGGTGCGGGGCATCCGTGCCCTGCGCCGCACCGAGCCCGTCCTGCGAGAGCAGCTCGACGCCCTCGCGGTCGCCGCGTCGCGGACGAACGCGAGGCTCGAGGTGATGGCGCCGATGATCGCGACGGTCGAGGAGGCCGCCTGGTTCGCGGGGATCGTCCATGCGACGGGGATCCCGGTCGCGGGCGTCATGGTGGAGGTGCCGGCCGCCGCACTGCTCGCGGACCGGGTGCTCGCCGTGGTCGACTTCGCCTCGATCGGCACGAACGACCTCACGCAGTACACCATGGCGGCCGACCGGGTGCTCGGCGAGGTCGCAGAACTGCAGGACCCGTGGCACCCGGCAGTGCTCGGGCTCGTCGCGGCGGTGGGGGAGGCCGGCGCCGCGCTCGGGAAGCCGGTCGGCATCTGCGGCGAGGCCGCCGCGGACCCGCTGCTCGCGGTCGTGCTCGTCGGTCTCGGCGCGACGAGCCTCTCGATGTCGCCGTCGGCCCTCGCGGGGGTTCGGGCGCGACTCCTCCGGTACTCGGCGGTGCAGGCGCGGTCGATCGCCGAGGCGGCGCTCGGTGCGGACGGCGCCGTATCGGCGCGTTCGGCGGCCGAGGCCGCCGCGGCGGCGTTCGACTGAGCGGCCGCGCCGGCAGTTCGGGAGCGGAGCGAGTCGGGCACTCGCGCGCTCGCGGCCCCGACTGGCGAAAACCGCGGAAATGACCTAAAGTTGACCCTTGGTGTTCTGCACGCCTGCCTTGGCATGCCCGACGACCTCGTCAGAGGGTATCGCGCACGGCTCGCGCGCAGCAGTCATCGCACGACCAGCATCCCAAACTCCAAGCGATAGTGAGGCTATGGCCAAGAAAGACGGCGTCATCGAGATCGAAGGCTCGGTCATCGAGGCTCTCCCGAACGCAATGTTCCGGGTGGAGCTCACGAACGGGCACAAGGTCCTCGCGCACATCTCAGGAAAGATGCGCCAGCACTACATCCGCATCCTCCCCGAGGACCGCGTGATCGTCGAGCTGAGCCCCTACGACCTGACGCGCGGGCGCATCGTCTACCGCTACAAGTAAGGGCTGCCGGAAAGTAACGGCCCGCGGCATCCCGCGGGTACGAGGACAGCGAATCAGAGGAACCACTGTGAAGGTCAACCCCAGCGTCAAGCGCATCTGCGAGAAGTGCAAGGTCATCCGTCGTCACGGCCGCGTGATGGTCATCTGCGAGAACCCGCGCCACAAGCAGCGCCAGGGCTGAGCGCCCGACGCGGGGCCGCGCCGTGTGCGCGGCCCTGAACCACAACTGAATACGAATCGGCACTGCCAGATCCCGCTCACGCGGGGGACACCTCGGGACGGAGGCCCGGGCACCGGCAGTGCTCCACACCTCCACTTCGAATCAGGAGAAGCCACACATGGCACGTCTGGCAGGAGTCGACATCCCGCGCGAGAAGCGCGTGGAGATCGCACTGACTTACATTTTCGGCGTCGGCCGCACTCGCGCGCTGCAGACGCTCGCGGAGACCGGCATCGACGGGAACATCCGCGTGAAGGACCTCAGCGACGACCAGCTGGTCGCGCTTCGCGACTACATCGAGGCCAACTTCAAGGTCGAGGGTGACCTCCGCCGTGAGGTCGCCGCCGACATCCGCCGCAAGGTCGAGATCGGCTCGTACGAGGGCCTCCGCCACCGTCGCGGCCTTCCGGTCCGCGGTCAGCGCACCAAGACCAACGCTCGTACCCGCAAGGGCCCGAAGCGCACCGTCGCCGGCAAGAAGAAGCCCGGCCGCAAGTAACCGCTCGTCGCCAGATCTAGGAGATTTCACACATGGCAGCACCCAAGGCGGCTACTCGCAAGCCGCGCAAGAAGGAAAAGAAGAACATCGCCGTGGGCCAGGCCCACATCAAGTCGACGTTCAACAACACGATCGTCTCGATCACCGACACCACCGGTGCCGTGATCAGCTGGGCCTCCTCGGGCGGCGTCGGCTTCAAGGGCTCGCGCAAGTCCACCCCGTTCGCCGCGCAGCTCGCCGCCGAGTCGGCTGCGCGCCAGGCGCAGGAGCACGGCATGAAGAAGGTCGACGTCTTCGTCAAGGGCCCCGGCTCGGGCCGTGAGACCGCAATCCGTTCGCTCCAGGCCGCCGGCCTCGAGGTCGGCAGCATCAACGACGTGACGCCGCAGGCGCACAACGGCTGCCGTCCCCCGAAGCGCCGCCGCGTCTAAGGCTCTCCGGACCGGTGGTCGGGCCCTGCTCCTCGGAGCGGGCCCGGCCACCGGGCATCCGTTCTCACACAACTCAAGATCCTCGACCTCGCAGGTGTCATATAGCGGACACCCTGCCGAAAGGAATCAACAGTGCTGATCGCACAGCGCCCGACGCTCACCGAAGAGAACATCTCGGAGTTCCGTTCGCGTTTCGTGATCGAGCCCCTCGAGCCGGGCTTCGGTTACACCCTCGGCAACTCGCTTCGCCGCACCCTCCTCTCCTCGATCCCCGGCGCGGCCGTGACGAGCATCCGCATCGACGGCGTGCTCCACGAGTTCTCGACGGTTCCCGGTGTGAAGGAGGATGTCACCGAGATCATCCTGAACATCAAGAACCTGGTCGTCTCGAGCGAGCACGACGAGCCCATCACCGCCTACCTGCGCAAGCAGGGCGCCGGTGAGGTCACCGCCGCCGACATCTCCGCTCCGGCGGGCGTCGAGGTGCACAACCCCGAGCTGGTCATCGCGACGCTCAACGACTCGGCGAAGTTCGAGCTCGAGCTCACGATCGAGCGCGGCCGCGGCTACGTCTCGGCTTCGCAGAACCGCAACGAGTACTCCGAGGCCGGCCAGATCCCGGTCGACTCGATCTACTCGCCGGTGCTCAAGGTCACCTACCGCGTCGAGGCCACCCGTGCCGGCGAGCGCACCGACTTCGACCGCCTCGTCGTCGACGTCGAGTCGAAGCCGGCCATCTCGCCGCGCGACGCCATCGCCTCGGCGGGCCGCACGCTCACCGAGCTGTTCGGCCTCGCCCGCGAGCTGAACACCGCGGCAGAGGGCATCGAGATCGGCCCCGCGCCGGTCGACGCCGTGCTCTCGAGCGAGCTCTCGATCCCCATCGAGGACCTCGACCTCTCGGTGCGCAGCTACAACTGCCTGAAGCGCGAAGGCATCAACACGGTGTCGGAGCTCGTCGCCCTGAGCGAGTCGCAGCTCATGAACATCCGCAACTTCGGTCAGAAGTCGGTCGACGAGGTGAAGGACAAGCTCACCGAGATGAACCTGTCCCTCAAGGACTCGGTGCCCGGTTTCGACGGCGCCCACTTCTACACCGGCTTCGACGACGAGAACTAGTCGCTCGCGCACGTAGCACCGACCCCACACACTGGAGATAACGAACCATGCCGAAGCCCACCAAGGGCCCCCGCCTCGGAGGCGGACCCGCGCACGAGCGACTCCTGCTCGCGAACCTCGCGGCTGCGCTCTACACGCACAAGAGCATCACCACCACCGAGACCAAGGCGAAGCGGCTCCGCCCGCTCGCCGAGCGCCTCATCACGTTCGCCAAGCGCGGCGACCTGCACGCTCGCCGTCGCGTCCTCGCCGTGATCGGCGACAAGGCCGTCGTCCACGAGCTGTTCGCGGTCATCGCCCCGCAGGTCGCCGACCGTGAGGGCGGCTACACCCGCATCACGAAGATCGGCAACCGCAAGGGCGACAACGCGCCCATGGCGGTCATCGAGCTCGTGCTCGAGCCGGTCGTGAAGAAGCAGCGCGCCGCGAAGCCGGCCGCCGCGCCGGTCGCCGACGAGGCGCCCGCCGCCGACGAGACGGCTGCCGACGAGGTCGTGACCGAGGCCGAGGCCGCGGTCGACGAGGCCGCCGGCGCCGAGGCGTCGGAGGAGTCGACCGAGGCTCCCGCCGAGGAGACCGAGGCGGCCGAGGCCAAGTAGTCTCGACCAGATCGCCGACGGGCCCCTGTGCATTGCGCACAGGGGCCCGTTCGCATCTGTGCCACAATCGTCGTCGCGAGGCGGCGGGCCGGCTCGCCGAGGGCCGGGCTGCCGAACGCGCCGCCGCCCTCCGAGCTGAAGGAGCTTCGTGCGCGCACCGGTGCGGATCCCCGAGGATCGCGACCTCTCGATCGACTTCGCCCGGGCGCTCTGCCTCCCGGTCGTCGTGCTGCTGCACGCGCTCCAGATGGGCATCGGCGGCGATCCGCTGCGGGCGTTCAACGCCCTCGACGGCTTCGAGCCGCTCGCCTGGGCGACGTGGCCGCTCATGATCATGCCCGTGTTCTTCATCTGCGGCGGCTTCGCCTCGATCACGCAGTGGCGGCGGCTCCGCGGGCACGGCGAGACGGGCGCGCACTACCTCCGGGTGCGAGCCGTCCGGCTCGCGCAACCCGTCGTGTCGGTGACGGCCGCGGTCGGGCTCGTCCTCGCGGGCATGCTGCTCGCGGGTGTCGACGTCGGCTTCGTGCAGAGCTTCGCGGTGCGCCTGGCCGAACCGCTCTGGTTCATCCCCGTCTACCTCATCTGCACCGCGCTCGTGCCCGCCATGTCGTGGCTGCACCGGCACGCCCCCTGGCCCGCCTACCTCGGCCTCGCGGCGGGCGCGGTGCTGGTCGACGTGCTCGCGCGCGGCCTCGGCCTGCCCGTCGGCGCGCTCAACTGGCTCTTCGTCTGGCTGTTCGCGCAGCAGCTCGGGTTCGGGCTGCGCGACGGCTGGTTCGCTCGGCGCTCGTGGCCGGTGCTCGCAGGACTCGCCGTGTTCGCGTACGGATTCATCGCGATGCTCGTCGCGGTCTTCGGCTACTCGCACGACATGCTCGACAACCTGAACCCGCCGAGCCTCGCGATCATGGCCCTCGCGCTCGGCCAGGTCGCCCTCTTCGCGCTGCTGCAGCCGGCCATCCGGCGGTTCGTCGCCCATCGGGCGGTGCTCGGCGCCGTGTTCGTGTTCGGCGTGTACGGCATGGTCATCTACCTCTGGCACACCTTCGCGATGGCGATCGTGACGGCGGGCCACCTCGCCGTCGGCCTGCCGTTCCCGCCGGTGCTCTCGCCGGCGTGGTGGGCGACGCGGCCGCTCTGGATCCTGGCGATCGCGCTCGTGGTCGCCGCCTGCTGCCTCGTCGTGCCGCGACTCGAGTCGCGGTGGCCGGCGCCGGTCGAACGCCGGACCCCGCTCGCGATGGTGATCGTCTGGACGCTCTGCGCCGTCGCCGGCGTGGGCGTGTTCCTGACGATGGGCTACGTGCCGCTCGTGCACGGCCTGCTCGGCTGGGCGCTCGTGACGATCGCGGTGGTCGCCCTCATCGTGGGAGGCCCCGGTCCGCGCGCCCGGCGCCCGCGCGCCGACGAGGTCGACGCGCTCGCCGCGACGGCACGCACCTAGGCTGGCGGTATGGACACGAGCGAGGCGGATGCCGCGGACGCGACACCGGTCGACGCGAACGGGCGAGCCGACGAGACCGTGCGCATCCGGTTGGGCATCGCCTACGACGGCACCGACTTCAAGGGCTGGGCCGCGCAGCCCGGGTTGCGCACCGTGCAGGGCACGCTCGAGGGCGCCCTCGCCACGCTCTTCCGCCGCGAACGCGTGGCGCCTCGGCTGACGGTCGCGGGCCGCACCGACGCCGGAGTGCACGCGCTCGGCCAGGTGGCGCACCTCGACGTGCCCGCGGCGGCGTACGCGAACGTCACCAGGCGACGACGGGGCGAGGCCGCGAGCGGCCTCGACGATCCGGCCGCCGTCCTGCTGCGCCGGGTCACGGGCATCCTCGGCACGGCCGACGCCGACGTGGTCGTCACGCACGCCGAGTCGGCTCCCGCCGGCTTCGATGCGCGGTTCTCGGCGGTCTGGCGCCGGTACGAGTACCGGGTCGCCGACGCGAACGCCCTGCACGACCCCCTGGTGCGCAACCGCACCGTCCGGTACCCGCGCGAGCTCGACGTCGAGGCGATGGATCGCGCGGCGGGCCGCCTGCTCGGGCTCCACGACTTCGCGGCGTACTGCAAGCCGCGCGAAGAGGCGACGACGATCCGCACCCTGCAGGCCTACGGCTGGCGCCGGGCCGAGGGCGGGGTGCTCGTCGCGACGCTGCAGGCCGACGCGTTCTGCCACTCGATGGTCAGAGCCCTCGTCGGCGCGTGCGTCGCGGTGGGGGAGGGGCGGCTCGCCGACGACGGCCCCGAACGGCTGCTCGCCGAGGCGGAGCGCACGAGCGCGTTCAAGGTCATGCCCGCGAAGGGACTCGTGCTCACCGAGGTCGGCTATCCCGACGACGCCGAGCTCGAGGCCCGCGCCCTGCAGACCCGGGCACGGCGGCAGCTCGCCGTGCGCGGCATCCCCGACCCGGTGACGGAGCCGCGATTCTGAATCGCCGGTCGAAGCTGCTAGAATCTCCCTTTGGTGCCGTTCACTGCAGCGGCGCCCGAAGTTGAGCCCTCCACCAGGCGTTCGCCCGCATCGCGTTCGAACTCCCCCGGAGTGGGATTCACGAACCCCTCACTCGATCAGAAAGCAGCACTTCCGTGACGCGCACCTACACCCCGAAGTCGAACGAGATCCAGCGCGACTGGGTCGTCATCGACGCGACCGACATCGTCCTCGGTCGTCTCGCGAGCCACTCCGCAGCCCTGCTGCGCGGCAAGCACAAGGCGATCTTCGCCAACCACGTCGACACCGGTGACTTCGTCATCATCGTCAACGCCGACAAGGTGGCCCTCACCGGCCAGAAGCTCGAGCAGAAGAAGGCGTACCGCCACTCGGGCTACCCGGGCGGCCTCAAGGCCGTCGGCTACGCCGAGCTCCTCGAGAAGAACCCCGTTCGCGCCGTCGAGAAGGCGATCCGCGGCATGCTCCCGAAGAACTCGCTCGGTCGGGCGCAGCTGAAGAAGCTCAAGGTCTACGCAGGCCCCGAGCACCCGCACGCCGCTCAGCAGCCCAAGCCGTACACCCTCACCCAGGTCGCCCAGTAATTCCGGCACCCTCGACGTTCTCGAAATAAGGATTCACACCAAAATGGCGAAGATCGCAGACCAGATCGAAGCGGCTCCCGAGAGCTACACGACCGAGAGCGCCCCCGAGGCCGCTCCCACCACCCCCCGCCCCGTGCTCAACGTGTCGGGTGCAGCCGTCGGCCGTCGCAAGCAGGCCATCGCCCGCGTGCGCGTCGTGCCCGGCGCCGGCACCATCACGGTCAACGGCCGTGAGTTCGCGGCGTACTTCCCGAACAAGCTGCACCAGCAGCTCATCACCGACCCGTTCACCGTGCTCGAGCTCACCGGCTCGTACGACGTGATCGCGAAGATCACCGGCGGCGGCCCCTCGGGCCAGGCCGGTGCGCTGCGCCTCGCGATCGCGCGTGCGCTCAACGAGATCGACCGCGAGAACAACCGCCCGACCCTGAAGAAGGCCGGCTTCCTCACGCGCGACGCCCGCGTCATCGAGCGCAAGAAGGCCGGTCTCAAGAAGGCCCGCAAGGCGCCGCAGTTCTCGAAGCGTTAATCCGCTCCGCGAATCCGTATGCCTCGGCTTTTCGGAACGGACGGGGTCCGGGGCCTGGCCAACCGTGAACTCACGGCTGACCTGGCCCTGGGCCTCTCCCAGGCGGCTGCGGCCGTCCTCACGCAGGGGCGTCACGCCGACGAGAACCGCGCCGCCGGTCGGCGGCCGGTCGCCGTCGTCGCGCGCGACCCCCGTGTCTCCGGTGAGTTCCTCACCGCAGCGGTCGCCGCGGGCCTCGCGAGCTCCGGCGTCGACGTGCTCGACGCCGGGGTCATCCCGACTCCCGCGACCGCCTTCCTCATCGACTCGATCAAGGCCGACTTCGGCGTCATGATCTCGGCGTCGCACAACCCGGCGCCCGACAACGGCATCAAGTTCTTCTCCTTCGGCGGCACCAAGCTGCCCGACGAGGTCGAGGACCGCATCGAGTCGTACCTCGGCAAGCAGAAGCTCGCTCCGGTCGGCGACGGAGTGGGGCGCATCCGGCGCTTCGCCGACGCCGAGGACCGCTACGTCGTGCACCTGCTCGGCACGCTCCCGCACCGCCTCGACGGCCTCAAGGTCGTGCTCGACTGCGCCCACGGGGCCGCGGCGGGCGTGTCGCCCGAGACCTTCAAGGACGCGGGCGCCGAGCTCGTCGTCATCGGGGCCGACCCCGACGGCATCAACATCAACGACGGCGTCGGCTCGACGCACCTCGACAAGCTGCAGGCCGCCGTGCTCGAGCACGGCGCCGACGTCGGCATCGCCCACGACGGCGACGCCGACCGCTGCCTCGCGGTCGACGCGGACGGCAACATCGTCGACGGCGACATGATCATGGCGATCCTCGCGCTCTCGATGAAGGAGCGCGGCAAGCTCACCGACGACACGCTCGTCGTGACGGTCATGTCGAACCTCGGGCTGAAGCGCGCGATGGCCGAGCACGGCATCAACGTCGTCGAGACCAAGGTCGGCGACCGCTACGTGCTCGAGGCCCTCGGCGCCGGCGGGTACGCGCTCGGCGGCGAGCAGTCGGGCCACGTCATCATGAGCGAGTACGCGACGACCGGCGACGGCGTGCTGACCGGCCTCCACCTGGTCGCCGAGATGGCGCGCACCGGCAAGACGCTCGCCGAGCTCGCGTCGGCCATGACGGTCTATCCGCAGGTCCTCGTGAACGTGCGCGGCGTCGATCACCACCGCCTCGGCGGCAACGAGCCCATCGCCGCCGCCGTCGCCGAGGTCGAGGCCGAGCTCGGCGAGTCCGGTCGCGTGCTCCTCCGGCCGTCCGGCACCGAGCCCATGGTGCGGGTCATGGTCGAGGCATCCGACCAGGCCGAAGCCGACCGCCACGCGGCCGCGCTGGCCGAGGTCGTGAAGGCCGAGCTCGCCCAGTAGCAACCGCTCGTCGGGTCTCCCGACGTCTCGAACGCCGCGTTCCCGTCAGGGGCGCGGCGTTCGGCGTTCTCGGGGCGGCGGGCCGCGGGCCGCTCAGAGCTTGCGCAGCAGCACGCTCGACACGGTGTGGTCGGCGCTCTTGCGGAGGACGAGCGAGGCGCGCGAGCGCGTCGGCCGGATGTTCTGCAGGAGGTTGGGCTCATTGATCGAGTGCCAGATCTCGCGCGAGCGGTGGCGCGCCTCCTCCTCGGTGAGCGAGGCGTAGCGGTGGAAGTACGAGCGCGGGTTGGCGAACGCGCCCCGCTGGAGCTTCAGGAAGCGCTCCTCGTACCAGCGCGCGATGTCGCTCGTGCGGGCGTCGACGTAGATCGTGAAGTCGAAGAGGTCGCTCACGGCGAGGCGGTGCCCGGGGCCGGGCGGCTGCAGCACGTTGAGGCCCTCGACGATGAGGACGTCGGGCCGGCGGACCGTCACCTGCGCGTCGGGCACGATGTCGTACGCGAGGTGCGAGTAGAACGGCGCCCTGACCTCGGCGGCGCCCGCCTTCACCTCGCTCACGAAGCGCAGGAGCGCGCGGCGGTCGTACGACTCGGGGAACCCCTTTCGGGCCATGAGCCCGCGGCGCTCGAGCTCGGCGTTCGGGAACAGGAAGCCGTCGGTCGTGACGAGCTCGACGCGCGGCGTGTGCTCCCAACGGGCGAGGAGCTCGCGCAGGAGCCTCGCGATCGTCGACTTGCCGACGGCGACCGAGCCCGCGACGCCGATCACGAACGGGGTCGACTCGAAGCGCTCGCGCAGGAACTCGCTCGCGACCTTGTGCAGCGACTTCGTGCCGCCGACGTAGAGGTTCAGGAGGCGGCTGAGCGGCAGGTAGACCTCGGCCACCTCGGTCGGGTCGAGCGGCTCGCCGAGGCCCCGCAGCTGCACGATCTCGGTCTCCCGGAGGGGTGACGGCATCGACGGGGCGAGGGCCGCCCAATCGGCTCGATCGAGTTCGATGAACGGCGAGATCTGCGTCGGGTGCGACGACGGGCTCTGCTGATCCGGCACCGTGCCAGTGTAGTGGCGACCCGGCGGGGCCACCGGCTGGGGGCTCGGGGCGGCCGCACAGCCGCGCGCCAGTAGAATCGCCCCCATGTGTGGAATCGTCGGATACGTCGGAGAGCGCAACAGCCTCGACGTCCTCATGGGTGGCCTGCGCCGCCTCGAATACCGTGGCTACGACTCGGCGGGGGTGGCGGTCGTCGATGACGACGGCGCCATCGAGACCGCCAAGCGCGCCGGCAAGCTGAAGGTCCTCGCGGACGAGCTCGAGCGGAACCCGCTGCACCAGGGCGGCACCGGCATCGGGCACACCCGCTGGGCGACCCACGGCGGCCCGACCGACCGCAACGCGCACCCGCACCTCGGCGACGAGGGCCGGCTCGCGCTCATCCACAACGGCATCATCGAGAACTTCTCCGAGTTGAAGGAGGAGCTCCTCGCCGAGGGGCACACCTTCGAGTCCGAGACCGACACCGAGGTCGCCGCCGTGCTCCTCGGCCGCGAGTACCGCGCCGCCGGCGACCTCCGCACGGCGTTCCGCAACACCGTCTCACGCCTCGAGGGCGCGTTCACCCTGCTCGCCGTGCACCGGGCCGAGCCGGGGGTCGTCGTCGGCGCCCGTCGCAACTCGCCGCTCGTCATCGGGCTCGGCGAGGGCGAGAACTTCCTCGGCTCCGACGTCGCCGCGTTCGTGGAGTACACGAAGCAGGCCGTCGCGGTCGGCCAGGACCAGATCGTCGCGATCACCGCCGACGAGGTCGTCGTCACCGACTTCTCGGGCGAGCCCGTCGAGTTCGACGCGTTCGAGGTCGCATGGGATGCCTCGGCCGCCGAGAAGGGCGGATGGTCGTCGTTCATGCGCAAGGAGGTGTCGGAGCAGCCCGACGCCGTCGCGAACACCCTGCGCGGCCGCGTCGTCGACGGCGCCGTCGTGATCCCCGAGCTCGAGGGCTTCGGAGACGACGAGCTCCGCGGCATCCGTCGCATCACCGTGATCGCGTGCGGCACCGCCTCGTACGCGGGCATGGTCGCGAAGTACGCCATCGAGCAGTGGGCCCGCATCCCGGTCGAGGTCGAGCTCAGCCACGAGTTCCGCTACCGCGAGCCGGTGCTCGACGCCGACACGCTCGTGGTCTCGATCAGCCAGTCGGGCGAGACGATGGACACGCTGATGGCGGTCAAGTACGCCCGCGAGCAGGGCGCGCGCACGATCTCGATCTGCAACACCCAGGGCGCCACGATCCCGCGCGAGTCCGACGCGGTGGTCTACACCCACGCCGGCCCCGAGGTCGCGGTCGCCTCGACGAAGGCGTTCGTGGCGCAGATCACGGCGCTCTACCTGTTCGGCCTGCACCTCGCACGGGTGCGCGGCACCCTCGGCGACGACGAGCTCGCGGCGCAGCTCGCCGAGCTCACGGCGGTGCCCGCGAAGATCGAGCAGGTGCTCGGCGAGGCCGACAAGGTCGCGCAGCTCGCGCACTGGATGGCGGACACCCGCTCGGTGCTGTTCCTCGGCCGCCACGTCGGGTACCCGATCGCGCTCGAGGGCGCGCTGAAGCTGAAGGAGCTCGCGTACATCCACGCGGAGGGCTTCGCCGCCGGCGAGCTGAAGCACGGTCCGATCGCGCTCATCGAGCCGGGCCAGCCGGTGTTCGTCGTCGTGCCGAGCCCGCGCCACGACCGGAGCCTGCACCCGAAGGTCGTCTCGAACATCCAGGAGATCCGCGCCCGCGGCGCCCGCGTCATCGCGATCGCCGAGGCCGGCGACGCCGCCGTGCTGCCGTTCGCCGACGAGGTCGTGCGCATCCCGCTCGCGGCCCCGCTCTTCGAGCCGCTGCTCGCGGTCGTGCCGCTGCAGATCTTCGCGATGGAGCTCTCGCAGGCGAAGGGCCTCGACGTCGACCAGCCGCGCAACCTCGCGAAGTCGGTGACGGTCGAGTGACCAGAGGCGCGGGGGCCGAGTGATCGCCGGCATCGGCATCGACGTCGTGGACATCGAGCGCTTCGAGCGCTCGATCACCCGGACCCCCGCGCTCCTCGAGCGCCTGTTCGCCGAGAGCGAACGCGAGCGCCCCGCGCGCTCGCTCGCCGCGCGCTTCGCCGCGAAGGAGGCGCTCATCAAGGCGCTCGGCGGCCACGCGGTGATCCGCTGGCACGACATGCGGATCGTCCAGGACGCCGAGGGCAACCCCGACTTCGCGCTCTCGGGGGCGCTCGCCCGCCACGTCGCGGAGCTCGGCATCGACCGGGTGCACCTCTCCATGAGCCACGACGCGGGCATCGCGAGCGCCTTCGTCGTGCTCGAGAAGGCCGGCGGCCGATGACCCCGCAGGCGGTCTCGGGCCTGCCGTTCCGCGAGGCCGTCGTCGACCTCGACGCCCTCACGGCGAACGTGCGCACGCTCGCCGCGCGCATGGCCCCGGCGGAGGTGATCGCGGTGGTGAAGGCCGACGCCTACGGCCACGGCGCCGTGGCCGCCGCCCGTGCCGCACTCGCCGGAGGCGCGACCCGGCTCGGCGTCGCCGACCTCGTCGAGGCCCACGAGCTGCGCGACGCCGGCATCGACGCCCCCGTCCTGGCCTGGCTGCACGGCCCCGACGCGGACTTCGCGCGTGCGGTGCGCGCGGGCATCGAGCTCGGGATCTCCAGCATGCTCCAGCTCGAGCGGGCCGCGGCAGCGGCCGCCGGCGCGGCCGCGGGCGCCCCGGCGCGTGCGCAGGTGCACCTCAAGATCGACACCGGCCTCAGCCGCAACGGCGTCCCCGAGCCCGAGTGGGCCGACGCCGTCGCCCTGGCGGCGCGGCTCGAGCGCGACGGACTGATCGAGGTCGTCGGCGTGTTCAGCCACTTCGCGAACACCTCGCGCGAGGTCGACGCCGACCAGATCGAGGCGTTCGAGCGCGCCCTCGTCACCGCTCGAGCCGCCGGCCTCGCCCCGCGGATCCGGCACATCGCGTCGACCGAGCAGGCGCTGCGCGACCCGGGCTCGCGCTACGACGCCGTCCGCATCGGCATCGGGATGTACGGGCTCACGCCCTTCGGCGACGGCACGACCTCGACCGAGCTCGGGCTCACGCCCGTGATGACCCTGCGTGCGCGGGTCGCGGCCGTGCGGCGGGTCGAGGCGGGCGCGGGCGCCTCGTACAGCCACATCTGGCACGCCGAACGGCCGAGCACGCTCGCCCTCGTGCCGCTCGGCTACGCCGACGGCGTGCCGCGCCAGGCGTCGGGCAACGGCGCCGAGGCGCTGCTCGCCGGCCGGCGCCGGCCGGTCGCGGGCCGCATCGCCATGGACCAGTTCATCGTCGACGTGGGCGACGACGACGTGGAGGTCGGCGACGAGGTCGTGCTCTTCGGCGACCCGGCCACCGGGGCGCCGACGGCCGACGAGTGGGGCGCCGCGGCCGGCACGATCGGCTACGAGATCGTCACCCGCATCGGGCCGCGCGTGCCGCGCCGCTACGTCGGCGGCCCGAACGCCGACGCAGCGGGTGACGGCGCGGGCGCAGGCGATGGCGACGGCGAGGCGCGATCGTGACGCGGTCGGCCACCTTCGACACCGCCGAGGAGATGTCCGAGTTCGGACGCGAGCTCGGCGCAGGCCTCCGCGCCGGCGATCTCCTCGTGCTCACCGGGCCGCTCGGCGCCGGCAAGACCACTCTCACCCGCGGCATCGGCGCGGGGCTCGGCGTGCGCGGTCCCGTGCAGAGCCCGACCTTCGTCATCGCGCGCACCCACCCGAACCTCGGCGACGGACCCCCGCTCATCCACGTCGACGCCTACCGGCTCGGCGAGGCCGCACTGGTCGACGACCTCGATCTCGACGTCGCCCGCTCGGTCGTCGTCGTCGAGTGGGGGGCCGGCCTCGTCGAGGAGCTCAGCGACTCGCGGCTCGAGATCGTGATCGAGCGCCCGACCGGCGCGAGCGAGGCGAGCGCAGCGGGCGCGCCCGACGACGAGGACGAGCTCGACGCCGACGAGCCGCGCACCGTCACCGTGCGCGGCTTCGGCCCCCGGTGGGCGGGCACCCCGTACGCCGTGTCGGCGTAGGCTTGTCCTCATGCTCCTCGCGATCGACACCTCGACGGGCACGAGTGTCGCGATCGTCGATCGCGACGCGGCGAGCGGCGAGCTCCGCGTCCTCGCCGAGACCGGCACCGACGACACGATGCGCCACGCCGAGGTCATCGGCGGGTTCATCCGCGATGCGCTCGACGCATCCGGCATCGCCCCCGACCGGCTCTCCGGCGTCGCCGCCGGCATGGGGCCGGGGCCCTTCACCGGACTCCGGGTGGGCATCGCGGCGGCGCACGCCTTCGCCCTCGGCATCGCCCGGCCGTTCGTGCCGGTGCCGAGTCACGACGCGATCGCCTGGGCGCGCTACACGGCCGGCGAGACCGGCCCGCTGCAGGTGGTCACCGACGCTCGACGGCGGGAGTTCGCGGTCTCCGAGTACGCCGGGCTCGACGCGGCGGGGCTGCCGATCCGCGTGACCGGTCCGCTGCTGGCCCCGCGCGACGCGCTGCCCGAACCGACGGGCGCCAGGTTCGAGGCGGTCGTCGTCTCGGCCGCGGCCGTGGGCCTCGTGGCCGAGCTCGCCTTCGTCGCCGGCCGCCTTCCCCTCGCCGACGACGCGCCGCTCTACCTCCGTGCGCCCGACGTCACGCCCTCGGCCGGCAAGCGGGTGCTCCAGTGAGCGTCTTCATGCGTCGCGCCAGGATCGGCGACCTCGACGCGATCATGCGGCTCGAGCGGTCCACGTTCACCGACGACGCCTGGCCCGAGGACGCGATGCGCCGCGAGCTCGAGAGCCCGCACGGCTACTACCTGGTCGCGGTCGACGATGAGCTCGCCTCGCGTCGCGCGCCGTCCGGGTCGGGCGAGGCCGCCGACGGCGCAGACGGTGCCGCCGAGGGTTCGCACGACGAGCCGGATGCCGCGTGGCCGCCGCTGCTCGGCTACGCGGGGCTGCTGGCGCCCTCCGGAGGAGACCAGGGCGACATCCAGACGATCGCGGTCGACCCCGCCGCGCGCGGCATCGGCCTCGGCCGCGGGCTCATGCACGCGCTCATCACCGAGTCGCGACGCCGCGGCATCGCCCAGCTCTTCCTCGAGGTGCGCGCCGACAACCCGATCGCCCGTTCGCTCTACGAGTCGCTCGGCTTCGCCGAGATCGGCGTGCGCCGCGGCTACTACCGGAACGGCGTCGATGCCGTCATGATGCAGCTCGCCGTGCCGCCCGCCGTCACCCGGCCGGCCGGCGAGGGCACCGACGGCACGACGATCCGAGGAGCGGCCCGATGAACACCACCGATCCGCTCATCCTCGGCATCGAGACCTCCTGCGACGAGACCGGCGTGGGCATCGTGCGCGGCACCACCCTGCTCGCGAACACCATCGCGTCCTCGATGGACGAGCACGCCCGGTACGGCGGCGTGGTGCCCGAGGTCGCGGCCCGCGCCCACCTCGAGGCGATGGGGCCGACGATCCGTGCGGCGCTCGCCGAGGCATCCGTCACGCTCGACGAGATCGACGCGGTCGCCGTCACGAGCGGTCCCGGCCTCGCCGGGGCGCTCATGGTCGGCGTCGGGGCCGCGAAGGCGCTCGCCCTCTCGCAGGGGGTGCCGATCTACGCGGTGAACCACCTCGTCGGGCACGTGGGCGCCGACCTCCTCGACGCGGCCGACCCGCTCGAGACGCCGACGGTCGCGCTGCTCGTCTCGGGCGGGCACACCTCGCTCCTGCTCGTGCGCGACCTCGTCTCCGACGTCGAACTGCTCGGCGAGACCATCGACGACGCCGCGGGCGAGGCGTTCGACAAGGTCGCGCGGGTGCTCGGCCTTCCCTACCCCGGAGGCCCCGAGATCGATCGCGCCGCGATCGGCGGCGACCCGAAGGCCATCCGGTTCCCGCGCGGGCTCACCCGGCCGAAGGACCTCGTGGCGCACCGCTACGACTTCAGCTTCTCGGGCCTGAAGACCGCCGTCGCCCGCTGGGTCGAGCAGCGCGAGGCCGCGGGCGAGCCCGTGCCGGTCGCCGACGTCGCCGCGAGCTTCCGCGAGGCGGTCGTCGACGTGCTCGTCGCGAAGGCGATCGACGCGTGCACCGAGCTCGGCGTGCCGCGGCTGCTCCTCGGCGGCGGGGTCATCGCGAACGCGCGCCTGCGCGAGGTCGCCGCCGAACGGGCCGAGGCCGCGGGCATCGCGCTGCGCATCCCGCCGCTCTCGCTCTGCACCGACAACGGCGCGATGATCGCCGCGCTCGGCGCGCAGCTCGTGATGGCGGGTCATGCGCCGTCCGAGCTCGGCTTCGGCGCCGACTCGACGCTGCCCGTGACCGACATCCAGGTCGTGTGACGCCCGAATCCTGTGCAGGCGCGCCCTCGCGCGATAGTGTGGGGACGAAATCACCGGAGAGCGGCGTCGATCGTGCGCGCCCGGCGCGAGCCCTCATCCCGAGGCGCGCGATCACACAGCATTCGAGGGGAACCACCGTGACCGACCCGAACCTTCCCGAGCAGCCCGCCGGCGCCGTCCCGCCCACGCCTCCGGCCGCTCCCGCCGCACCCGCGTACGGCACGCCGCCGGCCGCGCCCGCCGCTCCGGCCTACGCCGCGCCCGCCTACGGCGCCCCGGCGTCGACCAAGACCAACGTGCTCGCGATCGTCTCGCTCGTCTCGGCGTTCTTCATCTCGCTCGTCGCGGTGATCACCGGCCACATCGCCCTGAGCCAGATCAAGAAGACCGGCGAGCAGGGCCGCGGCCTCGCGATCGCCGGCCTGATCCTCGGGTACATCGGCCTCGTCGTCGGCATCATCTGGATCATCGTGATCATCGCGATCGCGGCGGCCGGCGGCTTCCAGGCGAGCTACAGCACGTACTGAGCCGCGCCGACGACCGCACGAGCAGATCAGGGGAGCACCCATGAGTGATCCGAACACCCCCGCCGAGGGATCGGGCGCGCCCGAGCCCATCGTTCCCGACGCGGCGACCCCCGAGGCGCCCGAGGCGCCCGAGCCCGTCGCCGCCGAGGCGACGAACCCCGAGGTGCCCTCGGTGCCCGAGCCGCCCGGAGCCCCCGAGCCGCCCGTCGCGCCGCCCGCGCCTCCGGCCCCGCCCGCGCCTCCGGCGCCGCCGGCCTACGGTGCGCCCGCCGTGGGCGCGCCCGCCGCGGGCTACGGCGCGGCGACGCCTCCGCCGCCGCCCGCCTACGGTGCGCCCGCCGCACCGGGCTACGGCGCACCCGCGGGCGCGCAGCCCGCGTACGGCGCACCGGCCTACCCGGCCTACGCACCGCAGGCCAAGCCGACGCCGACGCTGAGCATCATCTCGATGATCGGCGGCATCGTCGGAATCTTCGGCAGCTTCTTCTACGGCTTCGGCGCGCTCTTCTCGATCGCCGCCGTCGTGCTCGGATTCATGGGCAAGAAGAAGGAGCCCGAGGCCAAGGGGTTCTGGCTCACCGGCATCATCACCGGCTTCGCCGGCATCGCGTTCAGCCTCCTGTGGATCGGCTTCATCGTGCTGTTCGTGGTCCTCGCGGCCGCGAGCAGCTCGGTCGGGTACTGAGCGACGATCTCAGTACACGAAGCGAACGTGAGCCCCGAGATGGCTGAAGCAGAGGGAGTCCCGCCGAAGGGCGGGGCTCCCTCTGCTCGTCCCGTCGAGCCCGAGCGCGGTTCGCGCGACGTCGTCGAATCGTCCGGCGTCGAGCCCGCGCCCTCGCCCTCGCCCGAGCACGGTGAGCCCGGCGAACCCGGCGCCCGGTCCTTCGACGTGACGTCGACCGGGTCGCCGGAGCCGACGGGCGAGCGCTCGGGCGAGCCCGCGGTCCGGCCGCCCGTCGACGGCGACCCCGCGCTCGACGATCCGCTGGCGCCGTACCGCCCGGCAGAGCCGACCCTGCTTGCCGACCCGGTCGTGCGCGAGTTCGACGTGCCCGTCGACACGGGGCAGCTCCGGCGCATCTCGACGGGGCAGCTGCTCGTCGTGCACCGGCCCGAGTACGACCAGCGCGAGGTCGTCGAACAACTCGAGCAGCGACGTGCCTACAGCTGGGTCGCCGCGGTCACCGGCATCATCGGGGCGACGGCGTCGCTCTTCGTCGGGTGGATGCTGCCGCTCTCGATCGCGGCCATCGTCTTCGGCGTGCTCGGCCTCCGCCGCGAGGAGCACGGACGCACGCTCGCGTTCATCGGCATCGGAACCGGCCTCGGAGGGCTCGTGTTCTCGGCGCTCTGGATCGGCTACTACGCGATCGTCTTCGGCGCGCTGCCCGCCTGATCGTGCGTCGCGGCGGCGCGGGCTCCCGCCTCGCGACCCGGCGGCTCAGATCCGCTCGACGAGCAGCGTCACGTGGCGGCCCTGCTCGCGCGTCAGCACGACGGTCGCCCGCTCGGCGCCCTTCAGCTTGAGGCGGGTGCGCAGTGCGGCGGGGTCGACGTCGACGCCCCGCTTCTTGATCTCCAGGGTGCCGACCCCGCGAGCCTGCAGGGCCTGACGCAGGCCGCGCTCGTCGGCGGGCAGCCGCTCGATCACCCGGAAGCCTCGGGCGAACGGCGAGTCGAACGCGGTGTCCGAGGTGAGGTAGGCGATGCCGGGACTCAGCATCCAGGCGCCGTTCGCCCGGGCGAGATCGCCGATGAGCCGTGCGCGGATCACCGCGCCGTCGGGCTCGTAGAGGTAGTCGCCGAGCGGACCGTCCGGCGCGTCGGGGGAGTCGACCGCCGCGGTGAGCTCGTGCGCGAGCTCGCCCCGGATGACGAGCGCCGAGCGACCCACGCCCGGGCGGGCGAGCGCGCCGAGCCAGACGCCGAGCTCGACCACGTCGCCGTCGACCGACACCCACTGCGCCTCGGCGCCGGCCGGGATCACGTCGCGATCGGTGCCCGGCCCGAGCTTCACGCCCACGGGAAGCCGGTCGGCGAGGCCGAACGCGAAGTCGAGGCCCGGCGAGTACGCCGAGGCATCCGCGATGCGCGTCGTGGTGCCGCCTGCGGTGGTGCGCCGGGCGGGATCGAGCCAGACGCCCCCGATGCCGCCGAGCGCGACCGTCTCGGCGCGCTCGTGCAGCACCCGGGCGTGCGGGAACGGGGTGAGGTTGTAGGCCGCGATGGCGGCGGTGACCTCGTCGGCGTCGGCGGCGGTGACCTCGAGGTCGATCGCGGCCATGGCCAGCGCGTCGCCGCCGATGCCGCAGCCGAGGTCGGCGACGTGCTGGACGCCGGCCCGCGAGAACCGACCGGCGTGGAGCGCGGCGACCTGCAGGCGGGTCGCCTGCTCGAGTCCGGCCTCGGTGAAGAGCATCCGGGCGGCGAACGGGCCGAACTTCGCGGCGGCCTTCGCGCGGAGCTTCGCCTGGCTGAGGACGGTCGCGACCAGCGAGGCGGGATGCCCCTGGCGGCGGAGCGCGGCGACCGTCTTCACGATGTCGGCCTTCGAGTCCCATTCGGGCAGGCCGTCGAGGAGGCGCAGCCCCTCGGGCGAGAGGAGTTCGACGAGCTCTGTGCGTTCCACCCGGCCACGCTAGCACCGCGCCGAGCGGCCGCCGAGCGGCGATCGCACGGGGCATCCGGGCCCCGTGTTCGCCGCGCGTGAACGGACTGGCACTCACGTTGCACGAGTGCCAAAACGCGCCTAGACTCGGCTTAGCACTCTCACTCAGAGGCTGCTAATCAGTCTTCGCAAGACAGTTTCTTCATCAGAGAGATAGGGGCAACCGTGTCGGTTTCCATCAAGCCGCTCGAGGATCGCATCGTCATCAAGCAGGTCGAGGCCGAGCAGACCACCGCGTCGGGCCTCGTGATCCCCGACACCGCCAAGGAGAAGCCCCAGGAGGGCGAGGTCGTGGCCGTGGGCCCCGGCCGCATCGACGACAACGGCAACCGCGTCCCGCTCGACGTCGCCGTCGGCGACAAGGTGATCTACTCGAAGTACGGCGGCACCGAGGTCAAGTTCGGTGGCGAGGACTTCCTCGTGCTCTCGGCCCGCGACGTGCTCGCGGTCGTCGTCCGCTGAGCGACCCGAACCTCCAGAACGGCCCGGATGCATCGCATCCGGGCCGTTCTGCATCCGCCCCCGCGGCCGCGTTGGCCATCGTCCCGTGCGGGCGTAGTCTGTATCGGTGAATCCCCGCCCTGAGCTCCCCCACGCGACGACGCAGCAGGGCATCAGCCGGCCGGGACTCGCGTACGCGATCTCCTCCTACCTGCTGTGGGGCTTCCTCCCCATCTACTTCATCGCGCTCGCGCCCACCGGCTCGCTCGAGATCGTCGCCTGGCGCATCCTGCTCTCGCTCGTGTTCTGCGCGCTGCTCATCACGGTCACCCGCGGCTGGGGCGCGTTCTTCGCGCTGCTCCGCGACCGGCGGGTGCTGTTCACGATGGCCGCCGCGGGCGCCCTGATCTTCGTCAACTGGCAGACCTACGTGTACGCGGCGGTCTCCGAGCAGGTCGTCGAGGCCTCGCTCGGCTACTTCATCAACCCGATCGTCACCGTCTTCCTCGGCGTGCTCGTGCTGCGCGAGCGGCTCAACACGACGCAGTGGGTCGCGGTCGGAATCAGCATCGTCGCCGTGATCGTGCTCGCGGTCGGCCACGGGCAGTTCCCGTGGATCGCGCTCCTGCTCGCCTTCTCGTTCGGCTTCTACGGCCTCATCAAGAAGCGCGTCGGGCCCCGCGTCGACGCCGTCTCCGGCCTGACCCTCGAGACACTGTGGCTCGCGCCCCTCGCCGCGGTGCAGCTGTGGTGGGTCGCCGCGACCACCGGGCTGACGATGGGCACCGAGGGCACCTGGCACACCGTGCTGCTGCTCGGGGCGGGCGCGGTCACCGCGGTGCCGCTGCTCCTGTTCGCGGCCGCCTCCCGCCGGCTGCCGCTCATCTACATGGGATTCATCCAGTACTTCGCGCCGTTCATCCAGTTCCTCGTCGGCGTCGTGCTGCTCGGCGAGCCGATGCCGCCCGAGCGGTGGATCGGGTTCGCGCTGGTCTGGGCCGCCCTCGCCGTGCTCACGGTCGACCTCATCCGGGGCGCCCGGCGGGCGGCGAAGCGCGTGGTCGCAGAGCCCGTCTGAGTGCACGCCGCGACTGCGGAATCAGCGCATGATGACGCCGGATGACGCGGATTTCGTGCGCAGAACCGCCTCAGGATGTCGATGAGGTAACGATTCGTGCGGGTGTTACAGGGTTGTGACCGGGGTTACTTGTTTCCGCAGGGACCCCGGAATACTGTCAGACAACGGCGTCACCACGGCGCTGCATTGTGTACCAATTTCCTTCAGTCCCAAGGAGCAACATGAGCGTTTTCGCGAAGGCCACGGCCACGCGCTCGGCTCGCGCAGCCTGGACGGGCATCGCCATCGCCGGCGTCAGTGCCCTCCTCCTCACTGCGTGCAGCACGGGTTCCCCGGCCCCTGCCGAATCCGAAGAACCGGCAACGGACGCCGGCGACGCCCTGCCCATCGCCGAGGGCGAGCGCGACCTCGCGCTCAAGCTCGGAACGATCCTGCCGCAGAGTGGTGCGCTCGCATTCCTCGGCCCGCCCGAAGAGGCCGGTGTCCAGCTCGGTGCCGACGACGTCAACGCGGCCGACTCGGGCCTCGCGGTCGAGGTCGTCTTCCGCGACTCGGGCGACACCACGACCGACACCGCGACCGTCTCGGTGACCGACCTCCTCTCGCAGGACGTCTCGGCCATCATCGGAGCCGCGTCGTCGGGCGTCTCGAAGACCGTCATCGACCAGATCGTGGCCGCGGGCGTCATCCAGTTCTCGCCCGCGAACACGTCGGCCGACTTCACCGACTACAACGACAACGGCCTGTACTGGCGCACGGCTCCGTCCGATGTGCTGCAGGGCGAGGTGCTCGGCAACCTGATCGCCGAGGACGGCAACGCCACCCTCGGCCTCATCGTGCTGAACGACTCATACGGCACCGGTCTCGCGCAGTTCACCAAGGACGCCTTCGAGGCGGCTGGCGGCGAGGTCGTCGCCGAGGCGCTCTTCAACGAGGGCGACTCGAGCTTCGACGCGCAGATCGCCGAGGTCACGGCGGCCAACCCCGACGCGATCGCGCTGATCACGTTCGACCAGGCCAAGATCATCACGCCGGCCCTCGTCGGCTCGGGCTACCCCGGCGACCAGCTCTACTTCGTCGACGGCAACCTGTCCGACTACAGCGCCGACTTCGCTCCGGGCCTCGTGGCCGGCTCGAAGGGCACGCTGCCGGGCCTCGACACGGGCACGCTCGGTGACTTCACCGACCGTCTGCTCGGCGTCGACCCCGACCTGACCGACTACAGCTACGCGGCCGAGTCGTACGACGCCGTGGTGCTGCTCGCGCTCGCGGCCTACGCGGCCAACAGCACCGACGGTGCCGAGATCGCCAAGTACCTCCAGCAGGTCTCGGGCGGCACCGGCGACGGCGAGAAGGTCACGACGTACGAGGAAGGCGTTGCGCTCCTCGCCGAGGGTCAGCAGATCGACTACGACGGACCTTCGGGCCCGATCACGTTCGACGAGAACGGCGACCCCACCGAGGCGACGATCGGTATCTTCCAGTACCTCGACGACAACACCTACGAGCGCATCGGCGACGGCTGATCCAACGTTCGAAGGTGAAGGGCCCCGGCTTCGGCCGGGGCCCTTTCCCGTGCCCGCCCCGTGCTGCAGCGGGCGACCAGGGCGAGAATCGCCGGGCGGCAGGGCCAGTGCCAGCGTCGGCGCCAGTGCCGGTGCCAGTGCCAGAACCAGCGCCAGCGTCGGCGACGGCTTCAGATCGGGCCGGCACGTGCAGAACGCAGGATGATTCGCGAGACGCGCCGTGCGGGCGAGCGCGACGCGCGGTGACCGAGGCGAGGCATCCTGCGTTCCGCGCGGCGCTGCGCGGCGCTGCGCGGCGCGGTGCGGCGCTGCACGGCGCGGTATGCCGCGGTACGGCGCTGCGACGTGCTGCACGGCGGCAGGGGCTGCTGGCGGCCGGGTGAGGGCGCTGCGGTCTGAACAGCCGCCCGGCGGCCTTCTGCGGGCCGTGGTCGGCGGGGCCTGCACGAGATGGCCCTGAGCCGCACTCGCAGAGAGTTCTCGCGGCTCTGGCGGCTCAAGCGGCACTGCCGGCCCTGAGCGGCCTCGGGAGCGGCGTCAGCGGCCTGAGCGGCCCGGACGGCCAGGGGTGGGCCCAGCGCCGGTCGGCGTGATCCGCCTCGCTGCGGAACGACGAAGGGGCGGATGCCGCAGCATCCGCCCCTTCGCCCTTCGTGCGGTCGTTACTCCTCGTCCTGGCCGAGGGTGCCGAGGTACAGCCCGATGACCTTCGGGTCGTTCAGCAGCTCGCGGCCGGTGCCGGTGTAGGCGTCGCGACCCTGGTCGAGCACGTAGCCGCGGTCGCAGATCTGCAGGCAGCGGCGGGCGTTCTGCTCGACCATGATCGTCGTCACCCCGGCCCGGTTGATCTCCTTCACGCGCAGGAACGCCTCGTCCTGGCGGACGGGGGAGAGGCCGGCGCTCGGCTCGTCGAGGAGCAGCACGTGCGGCCCCATCATGAGCGCGCGCGACATCGCCACCATCTGCCGCTCGCCGCCCGACAGCGATCCGGCGCGCTGGCCGAGTCGCTTGCCGAGCTCGGGGAAGATCTCGGTGACGAACTCGAGACGCTCCTTGAGGCCCTTCGGCTTCAGGAAGATGCCCATCTCGAGGTTCTCCTGGATGGTGAGCGAGGGGAACACGTTGTTCGTCTGCGGCACGAAGCCGACGCCCTGGGCGACGAGCTTGTTCGCCTTGAGGTTCGTGATCTCCTCGCCGTGCAGGTAGATGCCGCCCTCGCGGACCTTCACGAGTCCGAAGATCGACTTCAGCAGGGTCGACTTGCCGGCGCCGTTCGGGCCGATGATGCCGATGAGCTCGCCCTGGGCGGCCGTGAGCGAGCACCCGTTGAGGATGTTCACCCCCGGCAGGTACCCGGCGACGACATCGCGCACCTCGACGACGAGCTCGCCGGCGGGCGGCTCGGCGACGGACGGGGCGGGGCTACTGTTCGTCATCGATGAGCTCCTTCAGCGCTTCGACGTGGCCGGTGTCGGTCGAGCCGAGGTCCGTGTCGTGGTGGGCGCCGAGGTAGGCGTCGATCACCGCAGGATCCTCCATGACCGTGTGCGGGTCGCCTTCGGCGACGACCCGGCCCTCGGCCATCACGACCACCCAGTCGGCGATGTGCCGGACCATGTGCATGTCGTGCTCGACGAAGAGCACGGTCATGCCCTCGGCCTTCAGGTTGAGGATGTGATCGAGCAGCGACTGCGTGAGCGCCGGGTTCACACCCGCCATCGGCTCGTCGAGCATGACGAGCGTCGGGTCGCTCATGAGCGCCCGCGCCATCTCGAGGAGCTTCCGCTGCCCGCCGGAGAGGCTCGCCGCGTAGTCGTCCTTCTTGACGTCGAGCTTGAACCTGGTGAGGATCTCGAGCGCCTTCTCCTCGATCGCCGCGTCCTGCTTGCGCCAGAGCGAGGGGATGAGGGAGCGGAAGAGGTTCTCGCCGACCTGGTCCTTCGCGCCGAGCTTCATGTTGTCCATGACCGAGAGCAGGCCGAGGGACTTCGTGAGCTGGAACGTGCGGATCAGGCCCATGCGGGCGACCCGGTACGCCGGCACGTGCGCGAGCGCACGCCCGTCGAACGACCAGGTGCCGGTGTCGGGCTTGTCGAAGCCCGTCAGCAGGTTGAAGAACGTCGTCTTGCCGGCGCCGTTGGGCCCGATGAGTGCCGTGATGGCGCCCCGCGGGATCTCGACGTGCTCGACGTCGACGGCGGTGAGGCCGCCGAAGGTGCGCTTCACGCCGTCGGCGATCAAGATCGGATCGTGCTTCTTGACGCCGGGAGCGGCGTCGCCGACGTGGAGACCGGTGGTCTTCACCGGCTTGGACGTGGGAGTGGCATCACTTGACAAAAGCCAGCTCCTTCCGGTTTCCGAGGAGGCCCTGTGGCATGAATATGACGATCAGCATGATCGCGATGCCGACGAGGATGAAGCGGAGCTGACCGGCCTGCACCTGCGTCATGAACGGGAACCAGCCCGCCTCGACCGCCCGGGAGATGAAGCCCGAGAAGAACGACAGCAGCACCCAGAACACCATCGAGCCGACGATCGGCCCGAGGATGGTCGCGGCTCCGCCGAGGAGCAGGATGGCGTAGACCATGAAGGTCAGCGTCGGCTGGAAGTACGACGGCACGACCGCGCGCGGCATCACGAAGATGATGCCGGCGAGGGTGCCGAAGAGTCCGCCGAGGATGAGGCTCTGCATCTTGTACGAGTAGACGTTCTTGCCGAGCGAGCGCACGGCGTCCTCGTCTTCGCGGATGCCCTTGATGACGCGGCCCCACGGGCTGCGCATCAGCAGCCAGGTGAGCAGCGCGGCGAGCGCCACGACGACCCAGCCCAGCACGAGGAAGAACCACACGCGGTTGTCGAACACCCACGGGCCGATGCCGTAGCGCCCGGGCGGGAACGGGTTGAACGCGAGCAGCCCGGTCTGGAACTCGGAGAGTCCGTTCGCCGAACCGGTCACCGGCTGGAACTCGTTCGTCGTGAAGACGAGCCGCAGCACTTCCGCCGCGGCGATCGTCACGATCGCGAGATAGTCGGCGCGCAATCGCAGCGTCGGGATACCGAGGATGAGTGCGAACACCACGGAGGCCAGCAGGGCGCTGAGCAGGCAGGCCCACCAGGGCCAGCCGAGCTTCAGTGCCGGGATGGCGTAGCCGTAGGCGCCGAGCAGCATGAATCCCGCCTGGCCGAAGTTCAGCAGGCCGGTGAAGCCGAAGTGGATCGCCAGACCCAGCGCGGCGAGCGCGTAGGCGGCTGTCGTCGGGCTGATCAGCTCGACGGCCGCGTTTCCGAAGATTGCTCCCCAGTCGATCATGGTCGTCCCCTCCTTATCCGATTCGCTCTCGACGGCCGAGGATGCCCTGCGGCCGGAACAACAGCACCAAGATCAGGATGACCAAGGCGCCCACGTACTTCATGTCGCTCGGCAGCCACAGGGTCGACAGCTCGACGAACACGCCCACGATGAGCGAGCCGACGAGGGCGCCGAACGCGGTGCCGAGACCGCCGAGGGTGACCGCGGCGAAGACGAGCAGCAGGATCTGGAAGCCCATGTCCCAGCTGACGCCCGGACGGAAGTACGCCCAGAGGATGCCGGAGAGACCGGCGAGCAGTGCGCCGAGCACCCAGACGATGCGGATGACGCCGTCGACGTCGATGCCGCTCGCGGAGGCGAGGCTGGCGTTGTCGGAGACCGCGCGGGTCGCCTTGCCGATGCGCGTGCGCAGCAGGAAGAACGCGACCGCGAGGAGCACGACGATGCTGACGCCCATGCTCACGAGGTCGACCCACGAGAGGGCGATGGGCCCGATGCGGATGTCGCTCGGGAGCGTCGCGCCGGGCAGCTGGCTCGTCGATCCGCCGTAGAAGAACTGGTACGTGTAGCGCAGCGCGAGCGAGAGGCCGATGCTCACGATCATGAGCTGGATGACGCCGACGCCCTTCCGCCGCAACGGCTTCCAGATGGCGGCATCGAGCCCCCAGCCGAGTGCCGCGCTCAACAGCAGCGCGATGCCGATCGCCGCCCACAACGGCCAGCCGAGGTTCGACCCGAACGTGAGCACCATGAGCGCACCGAAGGTGATGAGCTCGGCGTGCGCGAAGTTCGAGAGACCGGTCGTGCCGAAGATCAGCGAGAGGCCGATCGCCGCCAGCGCCAGCAGCAACCCGAAGTTGATGCCGTTGAACAGGCGTTGCGCGAACTGGTCGAAGAAGCTGACCGTGGTGCGGGTGCCTTCGCCGAGGAAGAAGTTCACCGAGGCGTTCTTCGTGAGGCCGAACTCGGCCTCACGGGTCGCGCCGCCCTCGGCGACGACCACGCCCTTCGGCAGCGTGTCTTCGTCGAGGGTCACCTCGTAGGTGGCCTTCTCGGGCACGCCGATCTCCCAGCGGCCGTCGGCATCCGTCTCGGTCTCGGCTTCGAAGCCGTTCCCTTCGAGCGATATGCCCACTCCTTCGAGCGGCTCGCCGTTGTACTGCACGTTTCCACGGAAGTGGTATTCGTACTCCTCGGACTCCGCGGCCGTACTCCCATCCTCCGCCATCGCAGGGGACGCTGCGATGCCGGACAGAGTGAGTGCGGACAGAAGTATTCCGAGGAGGAGAAGCCACCTCCCGCGAGAGCGTGTCTGGATTGTTCTCGTGGGTTCCACTGCACCTCCAAGGGGTCACCGGAGGCATGTTGGACCTCCGGGACCGATCCTTTCCCGTTGACGACGTCGTCGACGGTACGTGCCGATTATGTCCCATGTGTTTCAGACATGGGCACAACAAGCCCTCGATTGTTATCCGGGGAATGCCCGCGGTGCAAACTCGCTTAACATTGATGCACCGCCAACTCGCCGACAACGCGCTCTGCGCGGGCACTCCACACGAAGGGAAGTCATGGATCAGGCAGATCCGTTCGGATTCACGGGACTCACGTACGACGACGTCCTCCTCCTGCCCGGTCACACCGACGTGATCCCGAGCGACGCCGACACGAGCTCGCGGCTCACGCGTCGCATCACCGTCGCGACGCCGCTGCTGTCGGCCGCGATGGACACCGTCACCGAGTCGCGCATGGCGATCGCCATGGCGCGCCAGGGCGGCATCGGCATCCTGCACCGCAACCTCTCGATCGCCGACCAGGCCGAGATGGTCGACCGCGTGAAGCGCAGCGAGTCGGGCATGGTCTCGAACCCCGTCACCACCACGCCGGATGCCTCGGTGGCCGACGTCGACGCGCTGTGCGCGACCTACCGGGTCAGCGGACTCCCCGTCGTCGACGACGAGGGCAAGCTCGTCGGCATCATCTCGAACCGCGACATGCGGTTCGTCTCCGACTTCGACAAGCCGTCGACCAAGGTCAGCGACGTCATGACCAAGATGCCGCTCATCACGGGCCGCGTGGGCATGAACCCCGACGAGGCGCTCGCGATCTTCGCCGAGCACAAGGTCGAGAAGCTGCCCCTCGTCGACGACGAGGGCCACCTGACCGGCCTCATCACGGTCAAGGACTTCGACAAGTCCGAGCAGTACCCGAACGCCACGAAGGACTCCGAGGGGCGCCTCCGAGTCGGCGCGGCGATCGGCTTCTTCGGCGAGGCCTGGGAGCGCGCGGAGGCCGTGCGCGACGCGGGCGTCGACGTCATCGTCGTCGACACCGCGAACGGCGAGTCGGCGGGCGTGCTCGACATCATCCGCCGCCTGAAGGCCGACCCGAGCTTCGCCCACATCGACGTCATCGGCGGCAACGTCGCGACCTACGAGGGCGCGAAGGCGCTCGTCGAGGCCGGCGCCGACGCCGTCAAGGTCGGCGTCGGGCCCGGCTCGATCTGCACCACCCGCGTCGTCGCCGGTGTCGGCGTGCCCCAGGTGACGGCCGTGTACGAGGCATCCAAGGCGACGAAGCCCGTCGGGGTGCCCCTCATCGCCGACGGCGGCCTGCAGTACTCGGGCGACATCGCGAAGGCGCTCGTCGCCGGCGCCGACACCGTCATGCTCGGTTCGCTCCTCGCGGGCACGGCCGAGAGCCCCGGCGAGCTCGTCTTCCAGAACGGCAAGCAGTTCAAGGCGTACCGCGGCATGGGTTCGCTCGGTGCGATGCAGACCCGTGGCAAGAAGACCTCGTACTCGAAGGACCGCTACTTCCAGGCCGACGTGCCGACCGACGACAAGCTCATCCCCGAGGGCATCGAGGGCCAGGTGCCCTACCGCGGTCCGCTCTCGGCGGTGGCGTACCAGCTCATCGGCGGCCTGCGCCAGTCGATGTTCTACGTCGGCGCGCGCACCATCGAAGAGCTCAAGACGAAGGGCCGCTTCGTGCGGATCACGCCCGCGGGGCTCAAGGAGTCCCACCCGCACGACGTGCAGATCGTCGTCGAGGCGCCGAACTACACGCGCTGACGCGCCGGCCGGCCGCTGTTGGACGCGCTCGAGTACGCGCGCATCGTGCAGGCGCACGTGCTCGAGCGCGATCCCGACGCGGTCGAGCGCGTGCTCGTCGGCGAGGCGCCGGCGTACGCCGCCCGGCTCGCGGAGATCGCCGATGCGGTCGATCGCGACGCCCGGCTGGTGAAGCCGCGACTGCTCGACGAGCTCCGCACCTCCTCATCCGAGGTGTCGCAGGACGCCGCACGCACGCTCGCGCCGATGCGGGGGCGCACCGTCGCCGGGATGCTGGTCGCCGTGCTCGCGGAGGCGGGGGCGTTCGCGTTCTTCTTCTCCCGCGCGGATCTCGACCCCGGGGCCGTCCTGCCTGCGGCGATGGTCCTCCTCGCGGTCGCCGCCGCGGGCCTCGCGTTCGCGGTGCTTCCGGTGCGCGTCACCGCCCCGCCGAGCGCGGGCGTCGCCTTCACGGGGTGGGTGCTCGCCGTGCTCGGCGGCATGACCATGCTGCCGACCGTCCGATTCACGACGACGGTCGACGCGTCGGCCGCCGGGTGGCTCTGGCTGGGAGGTGCGGCGACGACGGTCACGCTGGCGATCGCGATCTCGTGCGCGATCGCCCGTCGCCGGCTGCCGCGGGCCCGTGAGAGCGAGGCGCTCGTGGCGGGCTTCCCCGACCGGGTGCGCGGCGGGCTGCTCGCGCTGCGGGCGCGTGCCGCCGAGGAGGCCGCGTCGGCGTACGCCGCGCTCGACCCCGATCAGCGCGCCTCGCTCGAGCGCGGGCAGCGAGCGGCCAGGGCCGAGCTCGAGCGGCGGGGCATCCGGCTGCCCGCCGCACCGGCCCCGCCCGGCTGCGGCATCGCGGCCGCAGGGGTCGCCGCCGCCGCGATCATGGCGAACGTCGAGCTCGACCCGGCCTGACGCGCGTGGGGCGGGCTCGCTACGCCAGTTCCCGGATGTAGCAGAGCATCCGGTAGTCGGTGCCCGGCTCGATGTTCACGAAGCCGTGCCGTTCGTAGAATCGGCGGGCGTCGACGTCGACCTCGTCGACGTTGATGTGCATCTCGCCGCCGCCGCGGCGGCGCACCTCGGCGATGGCGTGCTCGAGGAGGGTCGTGCCGATGCCCGAGCCGCGCAGGGCGGGAACGACGTAGAGCTCGTCGAGCACGGCGAGGGGCCCCTCGCAGTAGACCGTGGGCCGGAGGGTGACGACGGCGTAGCCGGTGGGGTCGCCATCGCCCGCGAACAGCACGAACGCGGCGGGGTCGGCGATGAGGCGCCGGAAGCGTGGTTCGAGCACCCCGTGGCTCGGGCTCGGTGACTCGAACTCCTCGGCGAACTCGACCTGCAGGCGCGCCGCGGTCGCGGCGTCGTCGGGTACGGCGAGGCGGATGCCGCCGCCGGGGTCGATGCGTGCGCCGCCGCCGTTCGTCATCGCCGACCGCCTCCCTCGCTCACCCGCGCGCCGAGGCCGCGTCGGCGAGCCGCGTGATCGCCTCGCCGAGCACCTCGGGCGTGCACGCGAAGTTCACCCGCACGTGCCCGCGCCCGACGGTCGCGCCGAACTGCGGCCCGATGCCGAGTGCGACCCGCGCGTGCTCGAGCGCGTAGGCGGCCGGGTCGTCGCCCCAGCCGAGCGCGGTGAGGTCGACCCAGCCGAGGTAGGTGGCGTCGGGCACCCGGTAGCGCACCCCGGGAAGCTCGTCGGCGATGAGCTCGGCGAGCAGCCTGCGGTTGTCGTCGAGGCTCGCGAGCACGCCGTCGAGCCAGTGGCCGCCCTCGCGGAAGGCCGCGATCGAGGCGATCGACCCGAACTGGCTCATGCGCCACTCGACCTCGTACGGGAAGGCCGCGCGCACCGCGTCGCCCCGCTCGGAGGCCGTCACCACCATGGCGGCCTTCAGCCCGGCGAGGTTGAACGCCTTCGACGCCGCGGTGACCGCGACGCCGTGCTCGCGCGCCGCGTCGGACACCGTGAGGAAGGGCGTGTACATCATGCCCGGCTGCGACAGCGGTCCGTGCACCTCGTCGGAGACGATCGTCGTGCCGTGCTTCGCCGCGATCTCGGCGAGGGCCGCGAGGGTCTCGCGCGGCGGAACGTGCCCGATCGGGTTGTGCGGGTTGCAGAGCACCATCGCCTTCGCGCCCGCCGCGAACGCCGCATCGATGCCGTCGAGGTCGAGCGACCAGCCCTCGTCGATGCCGCCGCCCATGGGCACCTCGACGACCTTCGCCGAGGCCTCGGTGACGATGTCGAAGAACGGGGGGTAGATCGGCGGGGTGATGATCACCCCGTCGCCCGGCTCGGTGACCTGCCTGAGCACCTCGACGAGGCCCATCGCGACGTCGCCGGTGCAGGTGACGCGAGCCGGGTCGACCTGCCAGCCGAAGCGCTCGGCGGCGAAGGGGACGAAGGCCTCGGCCACGCCGCGGCTGCCGGCCGCGTAGCCGGTGTCGGAGCGGTCGACGGCGGCGTGCAGGGCCGCGGCGATCGGCTCGGCGAGCGGGTAGTCCATCTCGGCGACCGGCAGCGGCAGCACGTCGGCGTCGTAGAGGCGCCACTTCGCGCTCGTGCGGTGGCGGAGGACGTCGAGCGGCTCTGCGGCGATGCGATGCATGCCTCCAGCTTGCCGCAGAACGGCTCGGGGTGGCAGGGGGTGGCGCGATGCTTGTATCCTGATCGGCTGCCCATCGGGCGGCGCGGCCGCGGGACATCCGATTCCGGTCGCGAACCGATCGGATCCGACACATGGGCTTCATCGACGTCAACGGCGTCTCCTTCTCCCTCCCCGACGGGCGGCCGCTGCTCGCCCGCCTCGCCTTCCGCGTCACCGACGGCGCCACGACGGCGCTCATCGGCGCGAACGGCGCGGGCAAGTCGACCCTGCTGCGCATCATCCGCGGCGAGCTGCGCCCCGACGAGGGCAGCGTGCAGGTCGACGGCGGCCTCGGGGTCATGGACCAGTTCGTCGGCACCGGCAGGGCGATCGACGGCGCGGATGCCACGGTCGCGGGCCTGCTCGTCTCGGTCGCCCCCGCTCGCATCAGGGCCGCCGCACTCGAGCTCGAGGCATCCGAGAACGCCCTCATCGAGCGCGACGACACCGAGGCGCAGATGCGCTACGCCACCGCGCTCGCCGAGTACGCCGAGGCCGGCGGCTACGAGCAGGAGGTCGTGTGGGACCACTGCACCCTCGCGGCGCTCGGCATCCCGTTCGAGCGGGCGAGGTGGCGCGAGCTCTCGACGCTCTCGGGCGGCGAGCAGAAGCGGCTCGCGCTCGAGGCGCTGCTGCGCGGGCCCGAGCAGGTGCTGCTGCTCGACGAGCCCGACAACTCGCTCGACGTGCCGGGCAAGCGATGGCTCGAGGAGCAGCTGCGGCAGACCCCGAAGACGGTGCTTCTGGTGTCGCACGACCGCGAGCTGCTCGCGCGCGCGGCCGACCGCGTCGTCACCATCGAACTCGGCGCGGCGGGCAACACCGCCTGGGTGCACGGCGGCAGCTTCGAGGGGTACCACGCGGCGCGCGACGAGCGGTTCGCGCGACTCGACGAGCTGCGACGCCGCTGGGACGAGCAGCACGCGGCGCTGAAGGCGCTCGTCAACACGCTCAAGGTGAAGGCGACCTATAACGACGGCATGGCCTCGCGGTACCAGGCCGCGGTGACCCGGCTGCGCAAGTTCGAGGAGGCCGGCCCGCCCGAGGAACGCCCGCCCGCGCAGGCGGTCTCGATGCGGTTGCGCGGCTCGCGCACGGGCAAGCGGTCGATCGTCTGCGAGGGGCTCGAACTGACCGGGCTCATGCGCCCGTTCGATCTCGAGGTCTGGTACGGCGACCGGGTCGCGGTGCTCGGCTCGAACGGCTCGGGCAAGTCGCACTTCCTGCGGCTGCTCGCGGGCGGCGGCACCGAGCCCGATCGCACCCTCGGCCACGTGACGAGCGTCGGCGAGACGCTCGCGCGCGTGCCGCACGAGGGCCGCGCGGTGCTCGGCGCGCGGGTCGTGCCCGGCTGGTTCGCGCAGAACCACGAGCACCCCGAGTTCCGCGGGCGCACGCTCCTCGACATCCTGCACCGCGGCGACGCGAACCGCGAGGGGATGGCGCGCGAGGCCGCGAGCTCGGCGCTCGACCGCTACGGCCTCGCCGGCGCGGCGCTGCAGAACTTCGAGCAGCTGTCGGGCGGCCAGCAGGCGCGCATGCAGATCCTGCTGCTGGAGCTCTCGGGGGCGACCCTGCTGCTGCTCGACGAGCCGACCGACAACCTCGACCTGGTCTCGGCCGAGGCGCTCGAGGAGGCGCTCGAGCGCTTCGACGGCACGGTGCTCGCGGTCACGCACGACCGCTGGTTCACGCGCAGCTTCGATCGCTTCGTCGTGTTCGCCGAGTCGGGCGACGTCGTCGAGACGGATGCCCCGGTGTGGGACGAGGGCCGGGTGCAGCGCACGCGCTGACCGGGTCACCCGATCGGGTGAGGTGCGGGCGGGTTGCCGTCACCGAGACTGATCGGCATGACGAGACAGCGAAGCAACAGGCGGACGGCGATCGCCGGGCCGGCGATCATCATCGTGTTCGCCCTGCACACCGTGATGGGAGTGCTGGCCGCCTCGCCGGTGCTGGGCGAGGCGTTGGCCGATGGGTGGTACGGGGCGATGACGAGCGGCCTCGAGGTGGCGCTCTGGTTCCTGATGACCGGATTCCTCGGATTGGCGACGGGCCTGGCGATGACCGCCCTCGAGCGCACCGGGCGAATGCCCTGGTCGGTCAGCATCGCGTTGCTGGTCATCGCGCTGATCGGGGTGGCCGCAGCGCCGGTGTCGGGGTTCCTGCTCGTGCTCGTCGCGGCCGTCATCGCGGTCGTCCAGTCGGTGCGCCTGCGCCGTCGGCGGCCGTCGGACGAGCCGGAGACGGGCGAACCTCCGGTCGAGGCGGTGAACCCGTCGGAGTCGGAGGGCGCGGTGCTCGGGCACGCTTCACGGACGGGAGAGGGTCGGGTGTGATCGTGCCTCGCATCGCCGCCGGTTCAGCTGAAGGCGACGGCGAGGCAGGCCCCGACGAACAGGATCTGCTCGATCGTGCGTGGCAGAAGCGGTGAGGCGGTGTGGTCCGTGCGCGCGGCGTGCACGTTCGCGGGGAACACCGCCACGAGCAGCAGCGTGAGGCAGAGTGCGGCGAGGTCGTGCGTCGCCGGGATCAGCAGGCCGATCGCCCCCGCGGTCTCGAGCACGCCGGTCGCCGCGACGATGAGCCCGGGGTGCGGCAGCCGCGGCGGGACCATGGCGATCAGCTCGGCACGCACGGCGGGAACGAGCCGCCCCATCGCGCCCATGAGGAACATCAGGACGAGGCCGCCGGTGAGCCATGCCGGCCACGAGGCGAGGGCGGGGACGCCGAGCAGGCCGAGGAGCGCGGTCGCGGTGATGCCGACGGCGAAGGCGATCGGCACGGGGGAGAGGAACGTCGTCGCCCACGGGTTGCGCGACGTCGATGCGGGACGGCCGGTGCGGTCGGCTCGGCCGCCGTCGGTCAGGAGTGCGCTGCTCGGAGTGCTGCGGTTCATCGGAGGCTCCCGTCGGTTGATCTTGTCAGTGACAAGATAGGCCGGTCGAGTGAACTTGTCAATGACTAGATCGTCGTTCTAGTCTTGGCGCATGGCGTACCACCACGGACGGCTCCGCGAGACGCTGATCGACGAGGCGGCGGCGGCGATCGACGAGCACGGCATCGACGCGCTGAGCCTCCGCGAGCTCGCCCGGCGCGCCGGCGTCTCGCACGCCGCGCCCGCCCACCACTTCGGCGACCGCTCCGGCCTGCTCACGGCGATCGCCGCCGACGGCTTCGAACGTCTCGCCGACGCACTCGGCGCCGCCGGCGACGACTTCGTCGAGACCGGGGTCGCATACGTGCGCTTCGCGAACGCGGAGCCGGGCCGGTTCGCGGTGATGTTCCGCACCGAGCTCCTGCGCCGGGGCGACCCCGCGCTCGAGGCGGCGCGCGACCGGGCCGGCGCCATCCTCGCGTCGGGCGCGGTCGGCGCCCTCGGCGGCGACCGCGCCGACCGCCTCGCCGCCTGGTCGATCGTGCACGGCTTCGCCACCCTGTGGAACTCGGGGGCGATCGAGGCCGATCCCGGCGATCGACCCGACGCGCTCGCCCGCGCCGTCGCCGCGCGACTCGTGCGCGCCCCTCGTCCGCCGGGCTGAGTCCCGCCATCGGGGGCTCGGGCGCCCCGCGGCACGACCGGTAGGCTGGGACGGTGAGCCAAGAGATCGAGATCGGCCGCTCCAAGCGGGGCCGGCGCGTATACGCATTCGACGACATCGCGATCGTGCCGAGCCGGCGCACCCGCGACCCCGAAGACGTCTCGGTCGGCTGGGCGATCGACGCCTACCAGTTCGACATCCCCTTCATCGCCGCGCCGATGGACTCGGTCGTCTCGCCGCAGACGGCGATCATGATGGGCAAGCTCGGCGGTCTCGGCGTGCTCGACCTCGAGGGCCTCTGGACCAGGTACGACGACCCGGCGCCCGTCCTCGCCGAGATCCGCAGCCTCCCGGCCGAGCGTGCCACCGAGCGCATGCAGCAGCTCTACTCCGAGCCGATCAAGCCCGAGCTCGTCACGGCCCGTCTCGCCGAGATCCGCGCAGAAGGCGTCACGGTCGCCGCGGCCCTCTCTCCGCAGCGCACCCAGGAGCTCTACGAGACCGTCGTCGCCGCGGGCGTCGACCTCTTCGTGATCCGCGGCACGACGGTGTCGGCCGAGCACGTCTCGAAGAACCAGGAGCCGCTGAACCTCAAGAAGTTCATCTACGAGCTCGACGTGCCGGTGATCGTCGGCGGTGCGGCGACCTACACGGCCGCGCTCCACCTCATGCGCACCGGTGCGGCCGGCGTCCTCGTCGGCTTCGGCGGCGGCGCCGCCTCGACGACCCGTGCGACCCTCGGCATCCACGCGCCCATGGCGACCGCGGTCGCCGATGTGGCGGGCGCCCGCCGCGACTACCTCGACGAGTCGGGCGGCCGGTACGTGCACGTCATCGCCGACGGCGGCGTCGGCACCGGCGGCGACATCGTGAAGGCGATCGCCTGCGGCGCCGACGCGGTCATGCTCGGTGCGGCGCTCGCGCGCGCGACGGATGCCCCGGGCGGCGGCTACCACTGGGGCGCCGAGGCGCACCACCCCAAGCTCCCGCGCGGCCGCCGCGTGCACGTCGGCCAGGTCGCGCCCCTCGAAGAGGTGCTCTACGGGCCCGCCCCGGCCGCCGACGGCACGGCCAACCTCGTCGGCGCACTCCGCCGCTCGATGGCGACGACGGGCTACTCCGACCTGAAGGAGTTCCAGCGCGTCGAGGTCATCGTGGAGCCGTACCTGGGTTCGTAGCCACCCCCTACTCGATCACCGAGGTCTCGGGTAGCGTGGAAACGGATCACGCGGCCCAGCCACGAGGCCGCGGGGATGGGGTGGCACGATGGCGAGCAACAAGTCGGTGACGCGGTCGCAGAAGCTCGGCCCTGAAGAGCGGGCGGCGGCGATCGCCCGACTGAAGGAGAAGGAGCTCGACATCCTCGTCGTCGGCGGCGGCATCGTCGGCACGGGGGCCGCGCTCGACGCCGTCACCCGCGGACTCTCGACGGGGCTGCTCGAGGCGCGCGACTGGGCCTCGGGCACGTCGAGCCGTTCGTCGAAGCTCGTGCACGGCGGCATCCGCTATCTCGAGCAGCTCGACTTCCGTCTCGTCCGCGAGGCGCTCATCGAGCGCGGGCTCCTCCTGCAGCGCATCGCGCCGCACCTCGTGAAGCCCGTCCGCTTCCTGTACCCGCTGCAGAAGCGCGTCATCGAGCGCTGCTACGTCGGCGCGGGCATGCTGCTCTACGACATCTTCAGCTACACGGGCGGCCGCCCGCCCGGGGTGCCGCACCACCGCCATCTCTCGAAGCGACAGGTGCAGAAGGCGATCCCCTCGCTCTCCCCGAACGCGCTCGTCGGCGGGCTCACGTACTACGACGCCCAGGTCGACGACGCCCGCTACGTGGCCTCACTCGCGCGGACGGCGAGCTTCTACGGCGCGCACGTCGCGAGCCGGGTGAAGGTCGACGGCTTCATCAAGGTGGGGGAGCGGGTCGTCGGCGTGACGGCGCACGACCTCGAGACCGACGAGCACTTCGAGGTGCGCGCGAAGCAGGTCGTGAACGCCACGGGCGTCTGGACCGACGACACCCAGCGGATGGTCGGGGAGCGCGGCACCTTCAAGGTGCGGGCGTCGAAGGGCATCCACCTCGTGGTGCCGCGCGACCGCATCCAGTCGGCGATGGGCATGATCTTCCGCACCGAGAAGAGCGTGCTGTTCGTGATCCCGTGGGGTCGGCACTGGCTCATCGGCACGACCGACACCGACTGGAACCTCGACAAGGCGCATCCGGCCGCGACCGCGGCCGACATCGACTACCTGCTCGAGCACGTCAACCGGGTGCTCTCCATCCCGCTCACGCGCGAAGACGTCGAGGGCGTGTACGCGGGGCTGCGCCCGCTGCTCGCGGGCGAGAGCGACCAGACCTCGAAGCTCTCGCGCGAGCACCTCGTCGCGCACACCGTGCCGGGGCTCGTCGTCATCGCGGGCGGCAAGTGGACCACGTACCGGGTGATGGCGAAGGACGCGATCGACGCGGCCGTCGACGCCCTCGACGGGCGCGTTCCGCCGTCGACGACGCAGGACATCCCGCTGCTCGGCGCCGAGGGGTACCAGGCCGCGTGGAACAAGCGGGGCAAGATCGCCCGGGCCTTCGACGTGCACAAGGTGCGCATCGAGCACCTCCTGAACCGCTACGGCACCATGACCGACGAGCTGCTCGACCTCATCCGCAGCGACCCGCGCCTCGGCGAGCCGCTGCCGGGCGCCGACGACTACCTCGCGGCCGAGGTCGTGTACGCCGCCTCGCACGAGGGCGCGCTGCACCTCGACGACGTGCTCGCGCGGCGCACCCGCATCTCGATCGAGGCGTGGGACCGCGGGGTCTCGGCCGCGCCGGTCGCGGCGAAGCTCATGGGCGAGGTCCTCGGCTGGGACGAGGCCCGCGAGACGCTCGAGGTCGAGCGCTACCTCCAGCGCGTCGCCGCCGAGCGCGCCTCGCAGGAGCAGCCCGACGACGAGTCGGCCGACCGGGTGCGGCTCGAGGCGCCCGACATCGTGAAGGTGGACTGAGGGCGGGCGCTCGGCGCTCGCCGCTCGCGGCTCGCCGAACGTCGCGCTGAGGCGCTTCGGCTGCCGGCGCCCGCAGCGTCGGCACAGGTGCGGCCGGGTAGGCTTGACCACCGTGTCAGCCGAGTCCCGACGCGCCACCGTGCGCATGATGGTGCGCCCCCGCTGGGTGCTCGCACTCCTCCTCGCACTCGGCATCGCGGCGGCGTTCGCGGTGCTCGGCCAGTGGCAGCTCGAGCGTGCCGTCGAGCAGGCCGTCGTCGTCGAGCGCCCGACCGAGGAGGTGCGCCCGTTCGACGGCGTCGCCGAGCCCGACGCCCCGACCGAACAGGCGATGACGGGGCAGATGGTCGAGGTCACGGGGGCATTCGTGCCGGGTGACACGGTGCTGATCGCCGATCGCCGCAACGACGGCGCCTCGGGCCACTGGGTCGTCGCGCACCTCGAGGTCGTGGATGCCCCGGCGGGCGGGCTCCCCGTCGCGATCGGATGGGCCGCCGACGAGCAGGCCGCACGGGCCGCGGCCGACCGCTTCGACGCCTCGGTCGACCCCGACGAGCAGGTGAGCATCGTCGGCCGGTTCCTGCCGAGCGAGGCCCCGGTGATCCCCGGCGACGACGAGGATCCGTTCCTCATGCGCTCGCTCGCGGTCGCCCAGCTCGTGAACGTCTGGGACGACTACGACGACCGGCCCGTCTACTTCGGCTACGTGACCGCCTCGGAGCCCGCCGCCGGGCTCGAGGTGATCTACTCGCCGGTCCCCGAGCAGGGAGCCGAGCTCAACTGGCTGAACGTGTTCTACGCCGTCGAGTGGGTCGTGTTCGCGGGCTTCGCGATCTACCTCTGGTACCGGCTCGTGCGCGACGCCGTCGAACGCGAGCGCGAGGAGGCCGCCGAGGCCGCGGCCGCCGCGGGTCGCACCCCCGTCGACGCCGGCTGAGCTGTCGCGCCGCTGCTCGCCGGTCAGCCGCCGAACGCGGCCGCGAACTCGGGGGCCGGCTCGATCTCGGTGATCACGTCGACGAGCACGCCGCCCGGGTCGCGCACGATCACGTGACGCTGCCCGAAGGCCTCGCTGCGGAGCGGCTGCACGATCGGCACTCCCGCCGCGGCGAGCCGTGCGGCGACCGCGTCGACGTCGTCGACCTCGAGGTTCACGAGCATGCCGCGGGCGACCTCGCCGTACCCGGCGGGGATCGACTCGTGGCCGGCGTCGAGCAGCGCGAGCTCGTGGCCGCGGTCGGGGTGGCGGAGGCTCACGTACCAGTCCGACTCGAACGCGGTCGCGAAGCCGAAGTGCTCGCGGTAGAACGCGGCGCTCGCCGCGACGTCGTCGATGCAGAGGACGGGGTAGCAACCGCTGAGCATGGACTTCTCCCTTCACAGATACATACAGTGTGTATGTATCGTCGTCCAGCGTGACGGACGTACAGTGTGTATGTCAAGTGGGAGGGTCGGTATGGCGTCGAAGGCCGAGCAGCGCGAACGCACGCGCGCCGAGATCGTGCGACTCGCGACGGCGCGTTTCGCCGAGCACGGGTACGCCGGCGTGGCGCTCGAGGAGCTGATGTCCGAGGCCGGCCTCACGCGCGGTGCGCTCTACCACCACTTCGGCAGCAAGCAGGGGCTGTTCCTCGCCGTGGTCGAGCACGCGCAGCGCGGGGTCGCCCAAGCGGTCGAGCGCGCGTCGACGGGGCACGACGACGTGCTCGACGGCTTCCTCGCGGGGTGTCGCGCGTTCCTCGATGCCAGCCTCGCCCCCGAGGTGCGGCGCATCCTGCTCATCGAGGGGCCGGCCGTGCTCGGCTGGGGCGACTGGCGCGAGGGCGACCTCGAGACGAGCGTGCGGCTGCTCGACGAGGGCGTGGCCGAGCTCGCCGCCGCCGGGGTGATCGCGACGCGCTCGCTCGACACCGTCTCGACGATGCTGTCGGGGGCGCTCAACGAGGTCGCGATCGCGAACGCCGCCTCGCCCGACCCCGCCCGCGGCATCGACGACGCCGTCGCGACGCTGCGCCGGTTCCTGCTGGGTCTGCGCCCAGCCGCGGCCACGTAGACTGTACCCATGCCCCTCGAGCCGAAATCCGCCGATCTGCCGCGCATTCGCGGGGCGCTGAAGTTCTACAAGGTCGCTTCGGTGATCACCGGCGTCATGCTGCTGCTGCTCTGCGCCGAGATGCTGCTGAAGTACGTGTGGCACCTCGAGCTCTACGCCTTCGGCCCGAACGGCCTCCTGAGCTTCGAGCCCGTCATCGAGACGGCCGCGGGCCTCGAGTCGACCGGCTCCGGCGTCAACCTCTCCACCGGCATCCTCATCGCCCACGGCTGGTTCTACGTCGTGTACCTGTTCAGCGACTTCCGGCTCTGGAGCCTCATGCGCTGGCACTTCGGCCGGTTCATCCTGATCGCCCTCGGCGGCATCATCCCCTTCCTCTCGTTCTTCCTCGAGGTCCGCGTCGCCCGTGAGGTGACCGCCTACCTCGACCGCCGCGAGGCCGCGGAGGCGGCCGCAGCGAGCGCCGCCCCCGAGGCGTCCGAAACCACCCCCGACTCCGTGGAGGCCCAGCAGTGACCGAGCAGCAGACCGAGCACCGGCCGGTACTCGTCGTCGACTTCGGCGCGCAGTACGCGCAGCTGATCGCACGACGCGTGCGCGAAGCATCCGTCTATTCCGAGATCGTGCCGCACACGATCACCGCCGACGAGGTGCGCGCGAAGAACCCGATCGGCATCGTGCTCTCGGGCGGGCCGTCGTCGGTCTACGAGCAGGGCGCGCCCGCGCTCGACCCGGCCGTGCTCGAGCTCGGCGTGCCGACGCTCGGCATCTGCTACGGCTTCCAGGTGATGGCCCAGCACTTCGGCGGCGAGGTCGCGCACACCGGCCAGCGCGAGTACGGCGCGACCGCCGCGAACGTCGTGGATGCCTCGGGCAACGCGCTGCTCGTCGAGCAGCCCGCCGCGCAGACGGTGTGGATGAGCCACGGCGACTCGGTCTCGCGCGCGCCCGAGGGGTTCGAGGTGCTCGCCTCCACCGAGTCGACCCCGGTCGCCGCCTTCGCGAACGACGAGCGCAAGCTCTACGGCGTGCAGTGGCACCCCGAGGTGAAGCACTCGCGGTTCGGCCAGGGCATCATCGAGAACTTCCTGCACCGCGCGGCCGGCATCCCCGCCGACTGGAACCCGGGCAACGTCATCGCCGAGCAGGTCGCGCGCATCCGCGAGCAGGTCGGCTCGGCCCGCGTCATCTCCGCGCTCTCGGGCGGCGTCGACTCGGCCGTCTCGACGGCGCTCGTGCAGCAGGCGGTCGGCGACCAGCTCACCGCGGTCTTCGTCGACCACGGCCTCCTCCGCAAGGGCGAGCGCGAGCAGGTGCAGAACGACTACGTCGCCGCGACCGGCGTCCGCCTCGTCACGATCGACGCGGAGGACACCTTCCTCGACGCGCTCGCCGGGGTCACCGACCCCGAGGAGAAGCGCAAGATCATCGGCCGCGAGTTCATCCGCGCGTTCGAGGCCGCCGAGCGCGACCTCATCGCGGAGGCCGCCGCCGACGGGCAGCCGATCAAGTTCCTCGTACAGGGCACGCTGTATCCCGACGTCGTCGAGTCGGGCGGCGGTTCGGGCACGGCGAACATCAAGAGCCACCACAACGTCGGCGGACTCCCGGAGGACCTGCAGTTCGAGCTCGTCGAGCCGCTGCGGACCCTCTTCAAGGACGAGGTGCGCGCCATCGGCCGCGAGCTCGGCCTCCCCGAGGCGATCGTCGGCCGCCAGCCGTTCCCCGGCCCCGGCCTCGGCATCCGCATCGTCGGCGAGGTCACGCGCGACCGGCTCGAACTGCTGCGCGACGCCGACGCGATCGCCCGCGAAGAGCTCAGCGCCGCCGGCCTCGACCAGGAGATCTGGCAGTGCCCGGTCGTGCTGCTCGCCGACGTGCGGTCGGTGGGCGTGCAGGGCGACGGCCGCACCTACGGCCACCCGATCGTGCTGCGCCCCGTCTCCTCCGAGGACGCGATGACCGCCGACTGGACCCGCCTGCCGTACGACGTGCTCGCGAAGATCTCGAACCGCATCACGAACGAGGTGCGGGAGGTCAACCGCGTCGTGCTCGACGTCACGTCGAAGCCGCCGGGGACCATCGAGTGGGAGTGACCCGCTCCTGAGGTGCGCGAAGGGCGCCGGCCGTGTGGCCGGCGCCCTTCGGCGTACCGGGCCGCCCGCCGGCATCGCCCGTTCCCTGCTCGTGGCGCGACTGCCAGACTGGCCGCATGGGAGTCGTCGAGAACAGCAAGCTGACCGTCGTCGGCGCGGGGGCAGTGGGGTCGAGCCTCGCCTACGCCGCGCTCATCAGGGACTCCGCCGCCGAGGTCGCGCTCTACGACATCGCGGCCGAGAAGGTCGAGGCAGAGGTGCTCGACCTCGCCCACGGCACGCAGTTCACCCGCTCGCGCGTCACAGGCGGGGCCGACCCAGCCGTCGTCGAGGGCTCGCACGTCATCGTCGTCACGGCCGGCGCGAAGCAACTGCCGGGGCAGAGCCGCATGGACCTCGCGGCGACGAACGTCGGGATCCTCGAGCAACTGCTGCCCACGCTTCTCGAGCGCGCGCCGGGCGCCGTGATCATCCTCGTGACGAACCCGGTCGACGTGCTCACCGTCGCTGCCCAGCGCATCACCGGGCTGCCGCCCGAGCGCGTCTTCGGCTCGGGCACCGTGCTCGACACCTCGCGGCTGCGCTGGCTCCTCGCCGAGCGCGCCGGCGTCTCGACCTCGAGCGTGCACGCGAACATCGTGGGGGAGCACGGCGACACCGAGTTCCCGCTGTGGTCGGAGGCCCGGATCGGCCCGGTGCCGATTCTCGACTGGGCGGGCGGCGAGCGCTTCACCGCCGACGAGCTCGACGGGATCGCGCGTGACGTGCGCGATGCGGCGTACACCGTGATCCGGGGCAAGGGAGCGACCAACTACGCGATCGGGCTCTCGGGCGCACGCATCGTCGAAGCCGTGCTGCACGACCAGCATGCGGTGCTGCCGGTGAGCACGGTGCACGGCCCCGAGATCCCCGAGCTCGAGGGCATAGCGCTGTCGCTGCCGAGCGTCGTCGACGGGGAGGGTGCACGGCCGATCCACGGCACCCCGCTCTCGGACCGGGAGCGGGCGCAGCTCGCGGCGTCCGCCGATGCGATCAGGGCCGCGGCGGCCGCGTTCGGGTACTGAGGCGGGTCGGCGACGGTCGACCTTGAGGTACGCGCCGGACCAGTTGTCGGACGGGACGGGCGACACGCCCGCTGGTGACCCTCTTCGGGCGGCGTGTCGGTGTGGCGTTCCGACGACCGGTACGCGCCTGGCCGTCGGGGTGCCCGGAAATGACGAACGGCCGCCCGAGGGCGGCCGTTCGAATGGGTGCGAGGATCGCTAGTCGCGCGCGATCGCGAGCATCCGCAGGATCTCGAGGTAGAGCCAGATGACGGTGACCATGATGCCGAAGACGCCGGTCCACTCGTACTTCTTCGGGGCGCGGTTGCGCACGCCCTGCTGGATGAAGTCGAAGTCGAGCACGAGCGAGTAGGCCGCCATGATCACGACGAGGACGCCGAGGACGAGGCCGAACGGGATGCCGGTGCCGAAGAAGTCGACGCCGCGGAGACCCCACGGGTTGCCGTCGGCGCCGCCGAAGATCATGATGCCGAAGTTGACGAGCGAGAAGACGAGGTAGCCGACCATCGCGATGAGGAAGACCTTGGTGGCCTTCTTCGACGCGCGGATCTTGCCCGAGGCGAAGAGCGCGAGCGTGACGCCCACGACGACGAGCGTCGCGATGACCGCCTGGGCGACGATGCCGCCGCCGTACATCATCTCGTACCAGGCTGAGATGCCGCCGACGAAGACGCCCTGCACGCCCGCGTAGGCGAGGATCAGCGCAGGCGACGGCTCGCGCTTGAACGTGTTGACGAGGGCGAGCACGAAGCCGACGATGCCGGCGCCGATCCAGAGGAACGGCAGGCTCTCGACCGTCAGCCAGCCGAGCGCGGCGCCGACGAGCAGCAGTCCGAAGCCGGCGACGGACTTGCCGATCGTCGACTCGACCGACATTGTCTCGCCCGCGGGCGGCGTCGAGGGCTGGTTGTACATCTCCTGCAGTTGCTGGGCCGAGATGTCTTGCGCTGCGGCCACGGCTCCCTGCTGCGAGAAGGCGGAGTTCCGCGAGAATGCGGGATTGTCGAGAGCCATGGGTTCCTCTGCTTTCGGCTGTCGTCGGATGCGGGGGATCGGCGACCGGATGCGGGATCCGTGCCGTGAACAAACCTACCTGAATACCCCGTGACAACGCCGTGAGTTCTCGCGGAATTCCGCGGCGGCGACGGCGACGCTGGCTACGCTGGGCCCATGCAGCCCGACCTGGCCCCGCGCCCGCTCGTCATCGGCCATCGCGGCGCACCGGGCTACCGTCCCGAGCACACCCGCTCGGCGTACGAGCTCGCGTTCGCGCTCGGCGCCGACGCGGTCGAGCCCGACCTCGTCGCGACGCGCGACGGCGTGCTCGTGCTGCGCCACGAGAACGAGATCTCGGGCACCACGGATGTCGCGTCGCGACCCGAGTTCGCCGGCCGTCGCACGACCCGAGAGATCGACGGCAAGCCGCTCACCGGCTGGTTCACCGAGGACTTCACGTGGGCAGAGCTCTCGACCCTGCGCTCCCGCGAACGGCTGGGCGCGATCAGGCACGCGAGCGCGAGCTTCGACGGGCGCTATCCGATCATCCGCCTCCGCGAGCTGTTCGCACTCATCGACCGGGCGGCCGACGAGCAGCGGCGCATGCTGCGGATGGTCGCCGAGTTCAAGCACGCCGCCCACTTCGCCGCGCTCGGGCTGCCGCTCGACGAGCTGTTCGCCGCCGAGCTCGCCGCGGCCGGCTGGGGCACGGGCGACGAGCGCCTGGTCATGGAGGCGTTCGAGCCGACGCTGCTCGACCGGCTCGGGGAACGCGGCATCCGGGGTCGACGGGTGTTCCTCATCGAGAACTCGGGATCGCCATGGGACCTCGTGCTGGCGGAGGGGCGCCACGCGCCGCGCTACGACGACTTCGTGACCGAGCGCGGGCTGCGCGACCTCGCCGGCCGCTTCGACGGCGTGAGCGTCGGCACCCCTCGGCTCGTCGGCCCGCCCGAGCGCTCGCCGGATGCCACGGGGTCGCCGCTGCGCGGCGCCGCCCTCGTCGCCACGGCGCACGCCGCCGGCCTCGAGGTCTACACGTGGACCCTGCGGCCCGAGAACCGGTTCCTCACGGCGGGGCGCCGTCGCGGCACCTCCCGGGCCGGTTACGGCGACTGGGCCGCCGAGTTCGGAGAGGTGCTCGCGACCGGGGTGGACGGCGTCTTCGTCGACCACCCCGACCTCGGCGTCGAGGCGCGCGGCGACTGGCTGGCCGCACGCGCCTGAGCTCCGGCGGTCGTCGAGGGGCGGGTGTCGGGGGCCGCGCCTAGACTTGAAGGCGACATGACGCTGATCCTCGACCCCGACGACCCGGCCGGCTGGCGCGAGGCGCCCCCGGCACGCTCCGACGACCCCTCGGCGGCAGGTTCGCCCCTCACCGACGGCCTCAACCCGCAGCAGAAGGAGGCGGTCGAGTACCGCGGCCCCGCACTGCTCATCGTCGCGGGTGCGGGCTCGGGCAAGACGCGGGTGCTCACGCACCGCATCGCGCACCTCATCGAGACGCGCGAGGCCTGGCCGAGCCAGATCCTCGCGATCACCTTCACGAACAAGGCCGCCGCCGAGATGCGCGAGCGCGTGCAGGCGCTCCTCGGCGACAGCGCCTCCGGCATGTGGATCTCGACGTTCCACTCCGCGTGCGTGCGCATCCTGCGCCGAGAGGCCGAGTCGCTCGGCCTCTCCTCGACGTTCACGATCTACGACTCGGCCGACCAGCGCACGATCCTGAAGCGCATCATCAAGGGCCTCGACGCCGACACGATGGGCTTCACGCCCGCGAGCGCGCAGGCGAAGATCTCGAAGCTCAAGAACGAGCTCGCCGACGTCGAGACCTACGCGCGCAATGCGAACATGAACGACCCGCAGGAGGTCATGTTCCTCGAGATCTTCCGGCAGTACACGCGGCGCCTGCGCGAGGCATCCGCCCTCGACTTCGACGACCTGATCGCCGAGACGGTCTACCTGTTCCGCGCCTTCCCGAAGGTCGCGGCGCTCTACCAGCGTCGGTTCCGGCACATCCTCGTCGACGAGTACCAAGACACGAACCACGCGCAGTACTCGCTCATCCGCGAGCTGACCCGCCCCGTCGAGCCGCCGATCGTCCGCGAGCTCGACGAGCACGGCATCCTCGTGCGCGGCATGACCGATGCGACGGGGGCGATCCCCGGCGCCTCGCTGACGGTGGTCGGCGACTCCGACCAGTCGATCTACGCGTTCCGCGGCGCCGACATCCGCAACATCGTCGAGTTCGAGCGCGACTTCCCCGGCGCGCGCGTCGTGCTCCTCGAGCAGAACTACCGCTCGACGCAGAACATCCTCTCGGCGGCCAACGCGGTCATCTCGAACAACTTCGACCGCAAAGACAAGAAACTCTGGACGGCCGACGGAGACGGCGAGCAGATCGTCGGCTACACCGGGTACACGGCGCACGACGAGGCGCAGTTCATCGCCGACGAGATCGAGTCGCTGCACCGCTCCGGCGTCGCGTACCGCGACATCGCCGTGTTCTACCGCACCAACGCGCAGACGCGAGCGCTCGAAGAGATCTTCGTACGCTCGGCCCTGCCCTACCGGGTCGTCGGCGGCACGAAGTTCTACGAGCGGGCCGAGATCAAGGACGCGATGGCCTACCTCATCGCCGTCGCGAACCCCCTCGACGAGCTGGCGCTCCGCCGCATCCTGAACACGCCGAAGCGCGGCATCGGCCCGGCCACCGAGACGACGATCGCGCAGTTCGCCGAGCAGAACGAGCTCACCTTCCGGCAGGCGATGCGCTCGGCCGGCGGGCTCGGGCTCGGGCCGAAGGTCACCTCGGCGATCTCGGCGCTCGCCGACGTGCTCGACGAGGCCGCCGCGATGCTGGTGCCCTCGCAGGCCGGCATCGACGCGGGCACGAACGAGGGCGCGTCGAAGATCTCCGAGGTGCTCGTCTTCCTGATGGAGCGCTCCGGGCTGCTCGACGCGCTGCGCAACAGCCGCGACCCCCAAGACGAGACCCGCGCCGAGAACGTCGAGGAGCTCGTCGCGCAGACGCGCGACTTCGATCGCGAGAACCCCGGGGCGACGCTCGTCGACTTCCTCACCCAGGTCTCGCTCGTCGCGGCCGCCGACGAGATCGACGACGAGTCGGGCACCGTCTCGCTGATGACCCTGCACACGGCGAAGGGGCTCGAGTACCACGCGGTCTTCCTCACCGGCATCGAGGAGGGGCTGCTGCCGCACCAGATGTCGGCCTCCGAGCCCGGCGGGCCTGCCGAAGAGCGGCGCCTGTTCTACGTCGGCATCACCCGAGCGCGCAAGCGCCTCTACCTCTCGCTCGCGATGAGCCGCGCCCAGTTCGGCGAGGTCGCCGTGGCGATGCCGTCGCGGTACCTCCAAGAGATCCCCGAGGGGCTCATCGACTGGCGGCAGTCGCCCGGCATGGCCACGAGCCGCGGCGGCTCGCAGCCGCGTGCGCTCAACGCCCGCCGCGGCTTCGGGCAGGGCGGCGGGGGCGGCGGCGCCTGGGGCACGCGCGACCGCGACCTCGAGCGCTTCAGCGTCACCCGCGCCGAGAAGCCGAAGACCGAGTGGGCCAACAAGGTCACCGGCACGGTGCGCGACAACGGCGACCTCACCCTCGAGGCCGGCGACCGGATCCGCCACACCGACTTCGGCGAGGGCAAGGTCACGCAGGTCACCGGCGAGGGCACGAAGAGGATCGCGCACGTCGCGTTCGACCGAGCCGGGCAGAAGAAGCTCCTCATCAAGATCGCGCCCATCGAGAAGCTGTGAGCGCGTCCCCCGGCCGGTTCGTCCGCTGGGCGGGCTCGCTGCGTGCGCTCGACGTCGAGGTCGCCCTGCGGGCGGCGATCGCGGCGGCGGTGCCGCTTGCGATCCTCGTCGCCGTCGGCCGGGTCGACTGGGCCTCGTACGCCGCCTTCGGCGGCATGGTCGCCATCTTCGGGCGCAGCGAGCCCTACCGCACCCGGCTGCGCACCGTGAGCACGGCCGCGGCGGCCCAGCTGGCGGCGACCGGAGCCGGCATCCTGCTGTCGATCGCCGACGCGCCGGTCGTCGTCGAGGCCGGTGCGCTCGCGCTCGTCATCACCGCCGTGATCGTCGCCTTCAACCTGCTCGGCGTGACGCCGTCGACGCCGTTGTTCGCCGTGTTCGGGCTGCTCGTCTGCGCTGCGCAGCCCGTCGACGACGGCACCGGCTGGCAGCGCTGGGGCGTCGCCTGGGCGGCGGCCGCGTTCGCCTGGCTGCTCGCGATGTCGGGCTGGCTGCTGCGCCGGCTCGCGGGTCGCCGTGCCGACCGCGCATTCAAGCCGTTGCCGCGACGCACGCCGAGCCGGCGTCGCGGCCACACCGATCCTCGGCTCTGGCTGAACGTCGCGCAGAACGTGCTCGCGGCGCTCGTCGCCGGTGCTGCCGCGCTCGCCCTCGGCATCGGGCATCCGTACTGGGCGGTGGTCAGCGCGATCGCCGTCATCCCGCCGGCGCGCGCCGCGCACACCGTCTCGCGCGCGGTGCACCGGGTGCTGGGCACGATCGCCGGGGTGATCGTGACCGCGCTCGTGCTGTGGCCCGAGCCGTCGGTCTGGGTGCTCGTCGCCGTCGTCGCCGTCTGCCAGTTCGGCGCCGAACTGCTCGTCACGAAGCACTACGGCACGGCGCTCGTGTTCGTGACCCCCCTCGCGCTCACCGTCGCCCATCTCGCCTCGCCGGCGCCGGTCGCGGGGCTCATCGGCGACCGCGTGCTCGAGACCGTGCTCGGCGCGGCGGTGGGCGTCGTCATGGTGCTCGCCGCGCGGCGATTCGTCGAGGTCGTGCCCATGCCGCCCCCGACGACGGCGACCCCGAGCGTCGGCCCGCGCAGCGAGTGACGTGCTGACCGGGGCTAGACCACCCCGCCGAGCGCCGCACCGATCGCCCAGGTGACGACGAGCGCGAGCGCCCCGCCGACGACGACGCGAAGCACCGCCCGGCCACGGGGGGCGCCGCCGATCCACGCCGACAGCCACCCGGTGATCGCGAGTGCCAGCACGACGGCGACGAAGGTCGTCGCGATGCGCCACTCGGGCGGCGGCAGCAGGATCGCGAGCATCGGCAGCACGGCACCGATGAGGAACGACAGGGCGGATGCGCCGGCCGCATGCCACGGGTTCACGACGTCGTCCTCGGAGATGTGGAGCTCGGCCTCGAGGTGCGCCGCGAGCGCGTCGTGCGCCGTGAGCTCGCGCGCGACCCGCTCGGCGGTCTCCTCGCTCAGGCCCTTCGCACGGTAGATGCCGGCGAGCTCGGCGAGCTCCTGGTCGGGCATCTCGGCGAGCTCGCGCGTCTCCTTCGCGATGAGCGCGCGCTCGGTGTCGCGCTGCGTCGAGACCGAGACGTACTCGCCGAGTCCCATGGAGATGGCGCCGGCGACGACCGAGGCGACGCCCGCCACGAGGATCGCCCCGAGGTCGGTGGTCGCGGCGGCGACGCCGACGACGAGGGCGGCGACCGAGATGATGCCGTCGTTCGCACCGAGCACCCCGGCGCGCAGCCAGTTCAGCTTCTCGTGCACCCTGGCGTCGTGGGGGTCTGCGCCGTGCACCGGTTCGGTCGTGGCATCCGTCATGTCGGCAGTCTCGCAGCCGTGCCCGCGGCGCGCCAGCATGGCGAGGCTCGCCTCATCGGCGGCACGGGGCGGGGGCGTCCGGGCGGCCGGACACGGCGGCATCCGCCCGATTCTCGGCGCTGCTGCGCGGGGAGTAGCATGGAGGGTGGCCCACTTATCTTGACGTCGAGATGTTTTTCGTCGCCCTCCGGGCCGAAACCCACCAGCCCCTGTGCGCGACCGCGCGTGCGGACCGATTGGAAGTAGAGCGTGGATCTTTACGAGTACCAGGCCAGAGACCTGTTCGAGCAGTACGGGGTCCCGGTGCTCCCGGGCATCGTCGCCGACACCCCCGACGAGGTACGTGCCGCGGCCGAGAAGCTCGGCGGCGTCGTCGTGGTCAAGGCCCAGGTGAAGACGGGCGGCCGCGGCAAGGCCGGCGGCGTCAAGGTCGCGAAGACCCCCGACGAGGCGTACGAGGCCGCGAAGGCGATCCTCGGCCTCGACATCAAGGGCCACGTCGTCAAGCGCGTCATGGTCGCCGGCGGCGCCCGCATCGCGCAGGAGTTCTACTTCTCGGTGCTGCTCGACCGCGCCAACCGCTCGTACCTCTCGCTCACGAGCGTCGAGGGCGGCATGGAGATCGAGCAGCTCGCCGTCGAGAAGCCCGAGGCGCTCGCGCGCATCGAGGTCGACCCCATCGCGGGCGTCGACGCGGCGAAGGCCCGTGAGATCGCGGTCGCCGCGAACTTCCCGGCCGAGCTCGTCGACAAGGTCGCCGACGTCTTCGTGAAGCTCTACGAGGTCTACAAGGGCGAGGACGCGACGCTCGTCGAGGTCAACCCGCTCATCCTCGACGAGGACGGCAACGTCATCGCCCTCGATGGCAAGGTCACGCTCGACGAGAACGCCGAGTTCCGTCACCAGAACCACGCCCTCCTCGAGGACAAGGACGCGGCCGACCCGCTCGAGGCCGCCGCGAAGGCCCTCGACCTCAACTACGTCAAGCTCGACGGCGAGGTCGGCATCATCGGCAACGGCGCGGGCCTGGTCATGTCGACCCTCGACGTCGTCGCCTACGCGGGCGAGAACCACGGCGACGTGAAGCCCGCGAACTTCCTCGACATCGGCGGCGGCGCCTCGGCGGAGGTCATGGCCAACGGCCTCGGCATCATCCTCGGCGACCCGCAGGTCAAGAGCGTGTTCGTCAACGTCTTCGGCGGCATCACCGCGTGCGACCAGGTCGCGAAGGGCATCGTGGGCGCGCTCGCCGAGCTCGGCTCGGCCGCGAACAAGCCCCTCGTCGTGCGCCTCGACGGCAACAACGTCGTCGAGGGCCGTCGCATCCTCGAAGAGGCCGCGCACCCCCTGGTGACGCTCGCCGAGAACATGGACCAGGGCGCCGACAAGGCCGCCGAGCTGGCGAACGCCGCGAAGTAAGGGATTCAGAAATGACGATCTTCCTCAACAAGGACTCCAAGGTCATCGTCCAGGGCATCACCGGCGGCGAGGGCTCGAAGCACACCGCGCGCATGCTCGCGGCCGGCACCCAGGTGGTCGGCGGCGTGAACGCCCGCAAGGCCGGCACCACGGTGCTGCACACGGATGCCTCGGGCAACCCCGTCGAGCTCCCCGTCTTCGCGTCCGTGGCCGAGGCCATGGCGCAGACCGGCGCCGACGTCTCGATCGCGTTCGTGCCCCCGGCCTTCACGAAGGACGCCGTCGTCGAGGCCATCGACGCCGAGATCCCCCTCCTCGTCATCATCACCGAGGGCGTGCCCGTGCAGGACTCCGCCGAGTTCTGGGCCTACGCCAAGGAGAAGGGCGCGAAGACCCGCATCATCGGCCCGAACTGCCCCGGCATCATCAGCCCCGGTGAGTCGCTCGTCGGCATCACCCCGGCGAACATCACCGGCAAGGGCCCGATCGGCCTCGTCTCGAAGTCGGGCACGCTGACCTACCAGATGATGTACGAGCTGCGCGACCTCGGCTTCTCGACCGCCATCGGCATCGGCGGCGACCCGATCATCGGCACCACGCACATCGATGCGCTCGCCGCGTTCGAGGCCGACCCCGAGACCAAGGCGATCGTCATGATCGGCGAGATCGGCGGCGACGCCGAGGAGCGCGCGGCCGACTTCATCAAGGCGAACGTGACGAAGCCGGTCGTCGGCTACGTCGCGGGCTTCACCGCCCCCGAGGGCAAGACGATGGGCCACGCCGGCGCGATCGTGTCCGGCTCCGCCGGCACCGCCCAGGCGAAGAAGGAGGCCCTCGAGGCCGCCGGCGTCAAGGTCGGCAAGACGCCGTCCGAGACGGCGCAGCTCCTCCGCGAGGTGTACGCGGCGCTCGGCGCGTAAGCACGAGACCGCGGCCGGGGCATCCCGGTCGGAACGACAGAACCCCGCAGACCAGTGGTCTGCGGGGTTCTGCGTACGACGGGCTGAATCGGGGGGCGCCCGTCGCGTCGGGATCAATTCAGTTCAGTCCTCCACTCAGGGATCGACGACGACCGTGCACACGTAGGTGCCGGGTTCGAGGTCTTCGACGGTGAGGCTCGGGTCGTCGATCGAGCCGGTGATGCCGTCCACCGAGCCGAGCTCGTTGGGCGGGTCATCCGAGTCGACGCACTGGATGCTCGAGAACGTGCCTCCCTCCACGAGCGAGTCGACGCTCACGGTGATGTCGGTCAGCGGGATGTTCTCGAACTCGAGCGACGCGGCGGCTCCGACATCGGAGCAGTCGTCTTCGCTCGTCGCGACCGCGGCGAGCTGCGAGACGCTGCCGTCGACCTTCTCGCCGGCCGGCACCGTCTCAGTGACGGTGTACGTGCCCGCGAAGGTGCTCACGAGCAGGCCGGGAACGCAGACGGTGCCATCGAGCCCCGTCTCCACGACGATCGGATCGGCGAGCCCGCCGCCGGTGACGGTGAACGTGACCCCGGACTCGGGGTGCAGCTCGCCGAGGCCGGAGGCCGCGTGCTTGCGCATCTTCTCGATCAGGATCGCACCGGTGTTGCGTTCGTTGTGGAAGGTGCAGACCACGTCCTCTCCGGGATCGAGCTCGATCGCCGCCGGATCGGTGCCGTCATCGTCACCCGAACAGGTCGCGCTGACGAGGTGCCAGTTGGCCGGAACGGTCTCGGCCACGTCGTACGACCCGGGAACGAGGTTCGCGAACTCCTCAGAGTCCTTGCCTCCCGCACCGGCCGCGGTCGTAGTCAGCGTGAACGGCGAATCGAGGGTGGTCGAGGTGAACTCGAACGCTCCCATGCCGCTGTCGGTGATCTTCTCGACCGTGATCGATCCGCGTGCCTTGTTGTGGTACGTGCAATCGACCGTGTCTTCCGCGGTGTCGAGGTTGAAGGTGATCTCAGCCCCGTTGATCGAGACGTTCGCCCCCTCCGAACTCAAGTCGCAGTCGACGAAGTCGAGATCCCAGCCGTCGGGCAGGTCGGACTCCGTGACATGGCCGGTCACACCGATCGGCACGTCGGCGAACTCCTGCGATTCACCGTCGCTCAGCGTGAAGCTGGCCGATGACGGGTCGCTCGAGAAGTCTCCCGTGTACGTGAAGTCCACGGTCGAGGCAGGGTCGGTGACCTTGCTGATCTTGACGCCGCCGCAGGTCGGGAATCCGGTGCCGATCGGAGCGATGAAGTCCTTCATCGCGGCCGAGAACGAGTCGGAGGACCGGCTCTTCAGGTACGCGCTGCCGAACGTCTCGCACTCGTCGAGCGTGCTCGCGAGGGCGGTGTAGTCGACGGTCGCCTCACCGAACGTCCGGGCCGAGATGGCCCCGAGTCCGTCGGACGCGCCCGCCGCGATCGCGGTCGTGTTGATCGAGCCAGTGGCGAGCCCGAGCACGCTGAAGTTGACCTTCTTGTCCCAGCATGGAGTCGAGTTGCTCGCCTGGCACAGTGACCCGGAGCCCGTGGTGATCCACCTCGAGACCGAGAGCACGGGATTCGTGCCGCCGTTCGAGAGGTCGTACTGGATCAGCATGTCGCCCGCCGACCGAACGGGTGTCACGCCGTTCGCACTGAGGGTCTTCGACTTGTTGAACTCGAAGTCCATGTTCGTCGTGCCGGTCGGATCCTGCACACGGTGCCAGTAGAGATTCAGGAACTGGTGCCCGGAGGCGTTCGTCTCGAGGTAGAGGCCGAACGTCTTGAGGTCGCTCTTGTTCGGCGGGATGCTGCCGTCGACGACGGAGGGAACCAGGGTGTCCTCCTTCGAGCCCTGCCCGAACGAGTCGTCGCCGGAGCCGGTCGGCTTGTCGGGCTTGCGTACTTCGTCGACGCCCGCCCAGTCGATCGACGGCGCTGGGTCGTTCACGACGAGGTTGGCATTGGTGTCGATCTCGAAGTCGCTCCCGGGCAGGCTCACCTCGGGGTGGTTCGCATAGGCCGGGGCCACTGCGAGGCCCGCGAGCACGAGTCCGACAGCGGCGGCGGTCGCGATGATCGGCGAGCGCCGTCGGTGGCGCCGGCGTTCCGTCGGGGTGGGACAGTATTCGGGTTGGGTGCGCATGGGCATCGTCGCCTCCAGGGATTGCGCAACGTCGTCCGGACCGGGCGGACCGGACGGTCCCCGGCGGGGCGATGTGTTGGGGGCGGCAGTGCGCGGGCGTGGCAGGGCGTGCGGGTGACGGTCGTCTCCCGCCGCCGTGGGTGAGGCGGGGCGGGATGCATCAGACCCGGGGGGAGTCTCAGGTTTTTCACCACGCACGCTACTCCGATGGATACCGCCCCGACAGAGAATGTGAGCATTTCTCATAACCCAGAACGGGGGTCACGGCGACCTCGTCGTGAGAGAGTGGCGACATGAGCGTCGAAGAATCGGATGCCCCGCGCGATCGGTCGGCCCGCAGGAACCCCGCCGAGCTGCGGGACCATCTCGTCAGGACCGCCTTCGTGACCGAGGAGTCGGTCTACGGCGTCGTGCTCGTCTCGGGCATGATCGTGGTCGCCGGCACCCACGGATCGAGCTCGTGGGAGGTCTTCTGGATCGTCGCGATCACCGTCGTGGTGTTCTGGGCCGCGCACGTCTACGCGGGCACGGTGGCCAGGCACGGCCTCGCCATCGACCACGTGATGCCGCTCAAGCAGGCGTTCCAGACGGCGTTCCGCCACTCGCTCGGGCTGCTCGCCTCGGCGCTGATGCCCTCGGTGATCCTCCTGCTCGGGGCGCTCAGGGTGGTGCCCGACGCGCTGACCATCTGGCTGGCGCTCTGGGCCGGCGTCGTCGTGCTCGCGGTGCTGGGATTCGTCGCCTACCGGCGGCGCGGGGCGCCGCTGCCGATGCAGCTGCTCGGCGCGCTCACCACCGCGGCGTTCGGCCTCGTCATGATCGTGCTGAAGGCCGTCATCCACTGATGCGCATGCGGCCCCCGAACCGCTATCGTCATGCCAAGGGGGGCCACGATGCCGAAGATGACGAATGCCGACCTCGAAGCGCGGATCGCCGAGCTCGAGGCCGAGAATGCGCGCCTGCGCACCGCCGAGACGACCGAGGTGCCCGGCACGCCGGCCGCCGTCGTCGTCGAGAAGCCGCGCGGGCGCGGGCGCGGCCGCACCGTGGCCGCCGTGCTGCTCGTCGTGATCGGGCTGCTGCTCGCCCCGGTCGCGGTCGTCGCCGGGTGGGCCCGGATCGAGCTCGTCGACACCGACCGGTTCGTGCAGACCTTCGCCCCGCTCGCCGAGGACCCCGAGGTGCAGGAGTTCGTCGCCGACCAGGTGACGGCGGCCATCGAACGCGAGGTCGACATCCCGCAGCTGACCGCGGACCTCTTCGACGGCATCCGAGCCCTCGACCTGCCGCCCCGCGCAGAGGCGGCGCTCGGCCTCCTCGAGGCACCCGCGACCCAGGGGCTCCAGTCGCTCGTCGCCGACGTGGTCAACCGGCTCGTCGCCTCCGACGCGTTCGCCGACATCTGGCGCACGGCGCTGCAGACGAGCCACACGCAGTTCGTCGCGGCGATGCAGGGCGACCCCGATGCGATGCTCGAGATCGGCGGCGACGGCACGCTGTCGGTGCAGATCGGCCCGATCATCGAGGCGGTGAAGCAGCGTCTCGCCGACCGCGGCGTCGGGTTCGCCGACGCGATCCCCGTGGTCGAGCAGAGCATCGTCATCGCCCAGGGCGACGCCCTCGCCCTGGTCACCACGATGTACGCGGTCGCGGTCGGCATCGGCACCTGGCTGCCGTGGGTCGCGCTCGCCTTCCTCGTCGCGGGCGTCCTCGTCGCCAAGCGTCGATCGAAGGCCTTCGTCTGGACGGCCGGCGGCTTCGCCTTCGTGATGGCCCTGCTCGCGGCGGGATTCGAGATCGGCAGGGTCATCTTCGTCGCGACCATCAGCCCGAGCCTCATCCCGAGCGACGCCGCGTCCGTCATCTACGCGCAGCTCACCGAGGCGATGCGTTCGACGACGGTCGCCCTGCTCGTGCTCGGCCTCTTCGCGGCGCTCATCGCGTGGGTCGCCGGGCCCTGGGCGCCTGCGCAGGCGCTCCGCGGCTTCGCCGGCAGCGGGTTCGCGGCGCTCCGTCGCGCCGGAGACCGCCACGGGCTCTCGACCGGCGCGTTCGGCCACGCGCTCGATCGTTCGCACGGCCTGATCGCCGGGGCGATCGCGGTCATCGCCGCCGGCGTGATCCTGCTCAACCGGCCGGTGACGACGGGCTCCGTCGTGACGACCGTGCTCCTCGCGCTCCTCGCCCTCCTCATCCTCGAGATCCTGCGTCGACCGGTCGACGAGCCCGAGGTGGCGGATGCGGCGGGGCCGCCGCCCGAGGCGGACGGGACCGTCGAGACCGTCGAGCCGGGTGACGGCGACGCGGACGCCGCGAGTGGTGCCGACGAGGAGTCGGACGAAGCGCTCATGACCGAGGGCCGCTCGTGACGGGCGAACGCGTGCCGGGTCGCGCGAACTGACCGCCCGCCGCCGTGGCGGGCGGCTTCGGCGCCGGGTTCCGCTAGGCTCGGCGAGGTCATGAGACGTACGACGATTGCCCTGCTGGCCGCCCTCGAAGCCGCCGTCTCCGCGCTCATCGGTCTCGGCGTCGTGCTCGTGCCGCTGCTCATCGTCTGGGCGGTGCACTTCGGCCTCGCGGTCGATGCCGCCGCGTTCTTCCGGGCCGCAGCCGACCTCTGGCTGCTCGGCCACGGCGTCGACCTCGTGCTCCAGCTCGACCCCGTCACCGCGGCCCGAATGGCGCTCCCGGGCGCGGGGGATCCGTTCCCGATCACGATCGCGCTGCTCGGCTTCGCCCTCGCCTCGGTCGCCGTCGGCCGCCGCATCGGCCGGCGCTCGGCCGCCGCCGGGCACTCGATCACCGGGTCGGTCTCGGCGATCGCGGTCTACGCGCTCATCGGCGCGGTGCTCGGGCTCGCCGCCGGATCCGACGCGGCGCGGGCCTCGTTCTGGCAGGCGATCGTGCTCCCCGCCTTCGTCATGGCCCTCGGCGTCGTCATCGGCGCGGTGCTCGAGACGCTGCGCGAGGCGAACCTCGGCGACCTCGCCGGCGGCTGGGTGCGCGAGCGCCTCGACGACCTCCCGCCGGCCGGGGTCGACGCCGTGCGACGGGCGGCGCGCATCGGCGGCGCGGCCGCCTTCGGCGTGCTCGGCGTCGCGGCGGTGCTCGTGGCCGCGCTCATCGCCGTCGACTACGCGACGATCGCGGGCCTCGGCCAGTCGCTCGGCGCCGGCGTCGACGGCGGCATCCTGCTCACCGTGGTCGAGCTCGCGTTCATCCCGAACTTCGTGATCTGGGCCGCGGCGTGGCTCCTCGGCCCCGGATTCGCGATCGGGGCGGGCACGACCGTCGCGCCGGGCGGCACCGTGCTCGGGCCCATACCCGGCATCCCGCTGCTCGGGGCCCTGCCGGCCGACGCACCCGTGCTCGGGGCGCTCTGGCTCCTCGTGCCCGTGGTGCTCGGCTTCGCGGGCGCGTGGTTCGTGCTCGGGCGCGATGCCGCGACCCTGGCGGGCACCGATGCCCGGGGCGACGTCGGTTCGGAGCCGTGGTGGTACCCCGTGGCCGTCGGCGTGGGGGCGGGCGCCGTCGCCGGCATCGTGATGGGACTCCTCGCCTGGTGGTCGGGCGGCGCGGCCGGTCCCGGCCGGCTGGCCGTCGTGGGCCCCGACCCGTGGTCCGTCGGCCTCGTCGCCGCCGTGACCGTCGGCATCGGCGCCGTCGCGGGCGGCGTGGCGGCATGGGTGCGCCTCCGTGAGCGCGCTCCCGAGTACTCGGGCAGCTAGGCGGCGACCGGCACCGTCGTGGCCGCCTCCGTCGGCCGGTAGGCTCGAGGGGTGCTGAAGCTCGTCGTCCTCATCTCCGGCGGAGGCTCGAACCTCCGGGCCCTGCTCGAAGCCGCCGAAGACGCCGAGTTCCCGGCGCGGGTCGTCGCGATCGGCGCCGACCGCGAGGCATCCGGTCTCGTGCTCGGCGAGGAGTTCGGCGTGCCGACCTTCACCGTGCCCTACACCGCCTACCCCGACCGCGACGCGTGGGGCACCGCCCTCATCGAGGCCGTACGTCGCTGGGAGCCCGACCTCATCGTGCTCTCGGGGCTCATGCGGCTCGTGCCGCCCGCGGTCGTCGACGCCTTCTCGCCGCAGCTCATCAACACGCACCCGGCGTACCTGCCCGAGTTCCCGGGCGCGCACGGTGTGCGCGACGCGCTCGCCGCGGGCGTCGCGCAGACGGGCGCGAGCCTGATCGTCGTCGACAACTCCGTCGACGGCGGCCCGATCATCGCGCAGGAGCGCATCCCGGTGCTGCCCGACGACACCGAGTCGACCCTGCACGACCGCATCAAGCCCGTCGAGCGGCGCCTGCTCATCCAGGCCGTGCTCGACATCGCCAATTCGCACCTCGACCTGAAGGACCTCGCACGATCATGAGCGGCCACGCCATCGACCCCAGCCTCTACCGCGAGCGCGACCTCGTGCCCGTGCGTCGCGCGCTCATCGCCGTGAGCGACAAGCGCGGCCTCGTCGAGCTCGCGACCGCGCTCGTCGGCGCCGGCATCGAGATCGTCTCGACCGGCGGCACCTCGAAGGCGATCGCCGACGCGGGCCTGCCGGTCACCCAGATCGCCGAGGTCACGGGCTACCCCGAGCACCTCGACGGCCGGGTGCGCACCCTGCACCCCGCCGTGCACTCGGGTCTCCTCGCCGACCTGCGCCTCGAGTCGCACGAGCAGGAGCTCGCCGGCCTCGGCATCGCGCCCTACGAGCTCGTCGTCGTGAACCTCTACCCCTTCGTCGAGACGGCCGCCTCGGGCGCCGCGCCCGACGCCGTGGTCGAGCAGATCGACATCGGCGGGCCCGCGATGGTGCGCGCCTCCGCGAAGAACCACGCGAACGTCGCGGTCGTGGTCTCGCCCGAGCGCTACGACGAGGTCGTGGCCGCGCTCGCCGCGGGCGGCACGACCCTCGCGCAGCGGCGCGAGCTCGCGCGCGAGGCGTTCCGGCACACCGCCTCGTACGACGTCGCGGTCGCGAGCTGGATCGGCAGCGTCGTCGCCCCCGACCAGCCCGCGGACGTCTCGCCGTTCCCGGCGTGGGTGGGCGGAACCTGGGTGAAGGACGCCGATCTGCGTTACGGCGAGAACTCGCACCAGAAGGCCGCGATCTACGCCTCGCAGGGCGGTCGCCCGGGCATCGCGCAGGCCGTGCAGCTGCACGGCAAGGAGATGAGCTACAACAACTACGTCGACGCGGATGCCGCGGTGCGGGCCGCCTACGACTTCGACGAGCCCGCCGTCGCGATCATCAAGCACGCGAACCCCTGCGGCATCGCCGTCGCCGCGCCCGGCGCGGCGGACGCCATCGCCGATGCGCACCGGCGCGCCCACGAGTGCGACCCCGTCTCGGCGTACGGCGGCGTGATCGCGGCGAACCGCACCGTTACGCTCGCCATGGCCGAGACGGTCGCCGGCATCTTCACCGAGGTGCTCGTCGCGCCCGCGTTCGAGGCCGAGGCGGTCGAGCTGCTCACGCAGAAGAAGAACATCCGCCTGCTCACCCTGCCCGAGGGCTTCGCGCCGACCGCGGTCGAGCTCAAGCAGGTCTCGGGCGGCGTGCTGCTGCAGCAGGCCGACCAGCACTTCGCGCCCGCCTCCGAGTGGACGCTCGCCGCGGGCGAAGCGGCCGACGAGGCAACCCTCGCCGATCTCGAGTTCGCCTGGCGCGCGTGCCGTGCGGTGAAGTCGAACGGCATCCTGCTCGCTGCGGGCGGCGCCTCGGTCGGCGTCGGCATGGGGCAGGTCAACCGCGTCGACTCGTGCAAGCTCGCGGTCGAGCGGGCCGGCGACCGCGCCGCCGGTTCGGTCGCGGCATCCGACGCGTTCTTCCCGTTCGCCGACGGTCTGCAGATCCTCCTCGACGGCGGTGTGACGGCGGTCGTGCAGCCCGGCGGTTCGGTGCGCGACGACGAGGTGATCGAGGCTGCGAAGGCGGCCGGCGTCACCATGTACTTCACGGGAGAGCGCCACTTCTTCCACTGATCGGCGCACGCCACGATTTCGGCGATCGCCGCGGAATCGGATGCCTTCGAGGCGCCGTGACCGCATCCGTGGTGATCGCCGAAGTCATGGCCGAAGGTCCGCCGACGCGAGCACGGGCGGACGCAGCGGGCATGCGCCCCGCGGCATCCGCCCGGCGGTACCCTTGAATCGACCCTGCGCACACCACGCGCGGGCCAGGTTCCGCCCACGAAGCGGATGATTCGAGGAGAACGATCGATGTCGATCACCCACGCCCCGGCGCGCGTCGCCGAGGTCAGCGCCACCCTGCCGAGCGACGCCCCCGACCACGAACGGGTGCTCATCACCCGCGGTCCCCGCTCCGGCCTCACCGTCATCGTCGCCGTGCACTCCACTCGGCTCGGCCAGGCGCTCGGCGGTGCCCGCGTCTGGAACTACGGGCACTGGACCGATGGCCTCGCCGACGCCCTGCGACTCTCGCAGGCGATGACCATGAAGAACGCGGCCGCCGGCCTCATGCGCGGCGGCGGCAAGTCGGTCGTCGTCGTTCCGTCGGGCGTCGTGCTCGACGAGGCGCAGCGCCGCGACGCGATGCTCGACCTCGGCGACGCCGTCGAGTCGCTCGGCGGTGCCTACATGACCGCCGAAGACGTCGGCACGAGCGCCGAGCTCATGGCCGTCGTGCACGAGCGCACCGAGCACGTCTGCGGCCTGCCGCCCGAGCAGGGCGGCGTCGGCGAGCCCGCCGACGCGACCGCGGCCGGCGTGCACGCCTCGATCCTCGCCACGCTCGGCCACGTGTTCGGCTCGAAGGACGCCGCCGGCCGCCACTTCGTCATCTCGGGTCTCGGCCAGGTGGGCGGCCGCCTCGCGCGCAGCCTCGCGGCCGCGGGCGCGCGCCTGACCGTGACGGATGTCGCGGAGTCGAAGCGTGCGCTCGCCGACGAGCTCGGCGCCGCATGGGTCGACCCCGCCGAGGCGCACCGCGTCGAGGCCGACGTCTTCGTGCCCTGCGGACTCGGCGGCGTGCTCACGCCCGAGGTCGTCGGCGAGCTGCGCGTCGCCGCCGTCGTCGGCGCCGCGAACAACCAGCTCGCCTCGCGCGACGTGGCCGGGCTGCTGCGCGACCGCGGCATCGTCTGGGCGCCCGACTTCGTCGTCAACGCCGGCGGCGTGATCTACCTCGACGTCGCCGGACAGCCCGGCGCCGACCAGGCCGCCCTCGACGCACGCATCGCCGGCATCGGCGACGTCGTCGCCGCGGTGCTGCAGGACGCCGTGTCGACCGGATCGACGACGCTCGACGCCGCCGAGCGCCTCGCCCGCGCCCGCCTCGACGCCGGTCGCTGATCGGCTCCGGTGGGCACGCCGCGGCGTGCCCACCGGACATCCGCGCCGCACGCGTTCCGCCCGCCGACGGAGCCGTCGACCGCGAGGCGGCGCCCGCCCGCGCCGCTAGGCTCGTGCCATGACCTCCCCCGTCCCGCCGGCTTCCCCCCTGCCCGCAGCCCGCCCCGCGGCCCGCTTCACGCCCGCCGCGACGCGCGGGCGCCGGACGGCGGCGGCCCTCGTCTCCGCCGCGGTCGTCGCGATCATCGCGATGAGCGTCGCGGTGCTCGCCTTCTTCATCGGCAACGGCCAGTCGCCGACCGTCTTCGCGCAGGTGTTCGGCCACTTCGCGCTCGCGGCGTTCTTCGCCTGGGCGCTGCTCTCGATCGCGAACGCGCTCGGCGCCACGCGCGCGTGGTTCCTCGCCCTGATCACGGGCATCACCTCGGCCTGTCTCGCGGCCCTCATCGCGACGACGATCATGGTCGCCCTGACCGCCCGTTCGCCGTTCGGGCCGCAGGCGTTCCTCTTCGTCATCGGCTCGCTCGTGAGCCTCAACCTGATCTTCGTGATCGCCGTCGTCCTCGGCCAGGTGCTGCTCGCGCCCCGCGTCGTCCACGGCGTGCTGAGCTACGCGCCGGTGCGCGAGCCGCGGCGGATCGCCCTGGTGCGCATCCCCGCCTCGAACCTCGACGAGGCCGAACTGACCCACGTCGAGCGCCGTCCCGTCGACCAGTCGCTCGCGGACGAGCAGTGGGACAACTACTGCGCCGCCCTCGTCGCCGAGGGATGGGAGACCGTCGAGGTCGACGCCGCGCCCGAGCTGGCCGACTCGGTGTTCGTCGAGGACACGGTCGTGATGTTCGACGACCTCGCCGTGATCACCCTGCCGGGCGCTGAGTCGCGCCGCCCCGAGGTCGAGGCCGTCGAGCGGGCGGTTCGCTCGATCTCGCGCGTGAGCGTCGCGCGCATCGAGGCCCCGGGCACCCTCGACGGCGGCGACGTGCTGAAGGTCGGCGACGTCGTCTACGTCGGCGCCTCCTCGCGCACGAACGCCGAGGGCATCCGCCAGCTCCGCGGGCTCCTCGCACCGCACGGCTACACCGTCGTCGGCGTGCCGATGTCGAAGGCCCTCCACCTCAAGAGCGCCGCGACCGCCCTGCCCGACGGCACCGTGATCGGCGACCCGGCGCTCCTCGACGTGACCGAGCTGTTCCCGCGGTTCCTGCCCGTGCCCGAGCCCGAGGGCGTCGCGGTCGTCGCGCTGTCGGCGACCTCGCTGCTCATGTCGGCGTCGGCGCCGCAGACCGCGGCGATGCTCGCCGGGCTCGGCTACCGGGTCGTGACCGTCGACATCAGCGAGTTCGAGAAGCTCGAGGGCTGCGTGACCTGCCTGTCGGTCCGGGTGCGCTGAGGCACGCCCTGGGCTGCGCGGCGCTGCGCGGCGTGGGGCCGGCGCTGTGCTGCTCGTGCAGGAGAAGGGGCCCGATCCCTGGCCCACAGCGAGGATGGCGTCAATTCTCCTGCACGAGCAGCAGGAAGGTCAGCCGATCGCGCGTCCGTCGTGCAGCTCGATCACGCGATCTGCTCGGCTGACGAGCGCCGCATCGTGCGTCGTGACGACGGCGGCGACGCCCTGCGCGTGCACGAGATCGCCGATGAGGTCCATGACGGTGCTCGCCGTGCCGCTGTCGAGCTGGCCGGTGGGCTCGTCGGCGAGGAGCAGCTGCGGACGCGCCGCGAGCGCACGGGCGATGCCGACGCGCTGCTGCTGGCCGCCGGACAACTCGTACGGCCGCTGGGCGGCGTGGCCGCCGAGCCCGACGAGCTCGAGCGCCCCGGCGACGCGCGCCGAGCGTTCGGCGGGCGGCGTGCGCTGGAGCCGGAGCGGCACCTCGACGTTCTCGGCCGCCGACAGCACGGGGATGAGCCCGAACGACTGGAACACGTAGCCGACCCGGTCGCGCCGCACGGCGGCGAGCGCCTCCTCGCCGAGCTTCGACAGGTCGTCGTCGCCGAGCCGCACCGTGCCCGAGGTCGGCCGGTCGAGCCCGCCGAGCAGGTTCAGCAGGGTCGTCTTGCCGGCGCCCGAGCGGCCCGTGACCACGACGAGCTCGCCGGGGTGCACCTCGAGCGACACGCCGTCGACCGCGTGCACGGCGCCGCCCCGGCCCTCGAAGACCCGGCTGACGGATTCTGCGCGCAGTGCGCTCATCGCTCCTCCTCGGTTCGATCGGATGCCGCGGACCCGGTCTCGGGCGCGGGCTCGGCGGCGGGCGTGGGCTCGGCGGCGTGCCGCGCCCGTCGCCCGCGCGCCCCGGCCGCGGGAGCCGCGGGTTCCTCGCCGGGCGTCGCTGTCGGCGCGGGCGCGGAGGCATCCGGCCGTCGCTCATGACCGGGCCAGACGCCGACGTGATCGCTCTCGAGCGCGAGTCGCACGCGATCGCGCAGCTCGAGGCTGTGCATGAAGTCCTGCGGCAGCTGGAGCCGCCCGACGCGGTCGAGCACCGCGAACTCCTCGGCGACGTGCTGCTCCTCGCCGTGCTCGTCGACGCGCGTCGAGCGCAGCACCTCGGTCGAGGTGCGGCCGTCGCGGATCTGCACGGTGCGGCGGACGTGACCGGACACGGTCGGGTCGTGCGTGACGATGAGCGTGGTGACGCCGAGCCCCTCGTTGACGCTCCGCATCGCCTCGAGCACGGCCGCGGACATGGCCTCGTCGAGCTCGCCGGTCGGCTCGTCGGCGAGCAGCACCAGGGGGTCGTTCGCGAGCGCCACGGCGATCGCGACCCGCTGCTGCTGACCGCCCGAGAGCTCGCCGGGCCGGCGGTCGCGTTCGGCGCCGACCTCGAGCAGCTCGAGCAGCTCGTCGACGCGGCGCGCGCGTTCGGCCCCGCGGCGCGTGCGGGCGACGTTCATCGCGAGCGCGATGTTCTCGGCCGCCGTGAGGTAGGGGAGGAGGTTGCGGGAGGTCTGCTGCCACACGAAGCCGACGGTGCGGCGACGATAGGCGACGCGCTCGCGCGAGCCCATCGTGAGCAGGTCGTGGCCCGCGACCCTGGCGACACCCGCCGTGGCGGTGTCGAGCCCCGAGAGGATCGTCAGCAGGGTCGACTTGCCCGAGCCCGAGGCCCCGACGACGGCGACCATCTCGCCCGGCTCGACCCGCAGGTTCAGCCCCTGCAGGGCCTGCACCTCGACGCCGTCGGCGGTGAAGATGCGCACGAGGTCGGTGCACAGGATGTGCGGTTCCTGGTCGATCGGCATGGTCAGCCCTCCTCTTCCTTGCGCATGGCCCGCGCCGCGCTCGCCTCGCCGCCGACGCGCGACGCCAGCAGCACCGCGAGACCGGTGACGACCACCGAGCCGACGAGCACCGCGCCGATCAGCCACGGGTCGAACACGACCCCTGGCTGCTGATCCGCCCCGGTGAAGGCGCGCAGGTCGATACCCTGCAGTACCACGAACGGCAGCACGACGCCGAGCAGCGCGCCCGCGACGAGGGCCACGACCACGACCGGGCCGACCTCCCACGCGACGAGCGCGCGCTCACCTCGACGACGCAGGCCGAGCGTCGTGAGCAGCGGAAGCAGCCGTTCCCGGGCGGGCCGCCCGACCACGAGCGTGAGCACGATCGCGAGGGCCGTGAGCAGGCTCGACAGCACGATGGCGCCGACGAGCGAGACCACGAGGCCCTGCGTCACCGAGGCCCCGGCGAGTTCGTCGCGGAGCATGGTCGGCGTCGTGACGGTGGCGCCCTCGCCCGCGATCTCGCCGAGCTCGGCGGTCACGGCAGCGGCATCGGCGCCGGGCTCGAACCGGACGAGCACGCGATCGGGCACGAAGGTCCCGACGAAGCCGTCGGCGTTGTCGCGGTCCATGAGCACCCAGCTGGTACGCGGCCAGTACGCGGTGCGCCCGTCGACGACGCCGACGACCTCGAACGCATCCCGGTCGAGCTCGACGTCCTCCGCGCCCTCGATGGAGTCGGCGATGACCTTCGAGATGACGACGGGGACGGCGTCGGCGCCCGTCTCCGACAGCTCGTCGGGCAGCGGGGTCGCGCCCGAGCGCCCGGCCTGCACGGCGCGCATCTCGTCGGCGTCGACGACGATCAGCGTCGTCGTGCGCAGGCGCCCGTCGATGCCGACCTGGATCGAGTCCGTCGCGTACACCGGGGCGATCGCCTCGACCCCGGGCACGTCGGCGAACGCCTCCTGCTGCTCGAGCGTGAAGGGGATGCCCGCCACGGCGGCGTCGGCGCCGACCCGCGCATCGGCGGCGTCGTCGACGCCCGCCTGCACGGTGCCGAGCAGCACGGCGGAGAACATCGCGATCGAGACGCCCACGACCACGGTGAGCACGGGCACGACGCCCGCGGAGGGGTCGCGGAGCGCCCGGGCCGAGCCGAGGAACGCCACGAGTCCCCGGCCGCGCGAGGCCGCGCGCACGATCGCGGCGAGCGGGATCGGGTAGAGCCGCAGCACGATGAGGCACGTGAGCACGGCGAGGAGCAGCGGCACCGCCGCGAGCAGCGGATCGACGCCGACGTCGGCCGCCGAGGTCGCGAGGCCGCGCCGGAGGAGGAGCACCACCGCCGCGACGGCGACGATCGCGACGAGGGCCTCGAGGATCCACCTGAGACGCCCGCCGCCGCGGGCGGCGAAGTCGGCGCGGGCGCGGCGGAGCGGGCTCAGGGCGGGTGCGGAGCTCACGAGGAGCGCGGCCGGGGTCAGGGCGAAGAGCGCGGCGATCACGAGCCCGGCCGAGCCGCCGTCGGCGGGCACGGCGAGGGTGCCGAGCACGGCGCCGATCGCGGCGGCGGGCACGCCGATGACGGCGCCCTCCACGGCGAGGATGCCACGGAGCTGGCCGGTCGACGCACCGCGGGCCGCGGCCAGCTCGAGCCCCTGCCTGCGCCGTTCGAACACGACCCGCGCGCCGAGCACGAGCACCGCCACCATCACGCCGATGGGGCCCGAGGCGACGGTCGCGAGCACCGTATCGCTCGCTCCGGCCGCCGTCGCGGCCGTCGCGAGGGCGTCGCCGAGTCCGCTCGAGAAGCCGACGACCCCGATCGTCGAGAAGTAGTACTCCCACTCGCCTGATCCGACCGGATACCCCACGCTCGTGAACTCGTCGAGGTCGCTGCGGAGCTCGGCCGAGCGATCGGCCCGGATGCGCTCGTCGGCGACCGGGAACCACATCTCGAGGGTGGTCGGCAGCTGCGAGCGCTCGAGCGCCGCCCACGAGTTCGGGTGCGCGAAGCCGAGCCCGGTGATGCGCAGGGTGCCGTCGGCGGTGAACGCGACCGAGGGTTCGAGCGGGACGGGCAGGTGGGTCCAGAACCCGTCGCCGGGGTCCTTCGCCGCGAAGGTCCCGACGAGGACGACGCGCTGCGAGTCGGCGCCGAGCGGGATGCCGCGCTCCTGGCCGATCTCCCAGTGCATCTCGCGCGCGAACGCCTCGGAGGCCACGAACTCGAGCGGCTCGGCGCTCGGGGCCGGCCCGGCCGGCTCCTCGTACGCGGCAGGTACGCCCGGGTCGCTCTCGGTCGGTTCGGTCGGCTCGGGCGCGTCGAGCGCAGTCGGCCAGGCGCCCGCCGTCAGCTCGATGTGCTCGTCGAGCCGAGGGTCGAAGCCCGCGTAGAGCACGTAGTCGGTCGAGCCGGGGCCCGCGCCGTCGGGCTTCGCGGAGTTCGGACCGGCGATGACCGCCTGCAGGGGGTCGTCGGTCACGCGGGCGAGCTCGGCGGGCATCTGGTCGCGGATCGCGAGGAGGCGCTCCTCCTGCCCGCCCCACACGGCGTCGACGTCGTCGGCGAGCGTCGTGGCGCCCGTCGACGGCCCGAGCTCGGGGAGGGCGGAACGGTTCGCCGACAGGAGGTCGAGCTCGCGGGCCGGGAACTCGGCGAGGTGCTCGGCGAGCGCCGCGGTGTGCATCGCCGCGACGGCCCGGGGGAGCGCGGTCGCGAGGAGCGCGCCCGCCGCGACGAGCAGGGCGAGCATGACGGAGGCGAACGGCGCCGCGAAGAACTGCCGGCGGAAGAGGCCGACGGAGGTCAGCGTCGAGTGGTGCCGCGCGGTCATCGTTCCTCCTCCCGGAGCCCGGGACGGCCCGCCGTCCGTCGGACCGCGCGCGCCGCCGACGCCGCGATGAGCGCTGCGACCAGCATGAACGCCGCGAGCACGGCGAGCCAGGGCCAGAGCTCGAACCCGAAGTCCGCCACGAGCGAGGCCGGGGCCTCGGCGATGGTCGCGCGGGCGAGCTCGCGTGCCGTCAGCCACGCCGTCGCCACCCCGATGACGGCGCCCATCGCGATCGCCGCGAGCACGGTCGCGGCGAGCTCGGCGAAACGTGCGCGCGCCTGCACGCCCGGGGCGACGCCGAGCACGCGCAGCACCACGATCTCGCCGAATCGGCTGCCGGCGAGCGCGCTCGCGAGCGCCGTGAGCGCGATCAGGGCGAACAGCAGGGCGCCGGCCGCACCGAGCCAGAAGGTCGCGATCGCCGGGGTGATGAGCTCGGCCGAGGAGGCGTCGGCCCGCGTCGTCGAGGTCGCGGCGGTGCGCTGCCCGCGATCGATCGACTCCGAGGTGGCCGACGGGTCGCTCGACGCGAGCCAGCGCTCGCCGAACTGAGGAACACCGGCCCCGGTGTCGAAGGCGGCGCGCTCGAGCGCGCCGAGATCGGCGAGGATCGCGTCGCCGCCGGCGGTGGGCACGGCGGGGACGACCCCGACGACGACGGCGTCGATCTCGGCGCCGCCCGTCACGATCCGGAAGTCCACCTCGTCGCCGGCCTCAGCCGATATCCGGTTCGCGAGCTCGGAGCCGAGCACGATCTGCAGCGGTTCGCCGCCGCCGGCGAGGGGCGCCCGCACCTCGGGGTCGCTCGCGGAGAGCTCGACCGTCTCGAACGCGCCGGCGAGCTCGCGCGACGGGGTCTCGCCGTCGACGCCGATGCCGCCGAACGAGGCCTGCACGCCGCGGGCGCCGGGCGAGTCGACCAGGCCTGCCGTGAGGCCGAGGAGGCGGAGGCCGGGGGCGTCGGGGAGCTCGAGTCGGGCGAGGCCGCCGCTCTCGGCGATGCCGACCGAGCCCGCGGGCAGGCGCGTCGCGGCGCCGTCGTCGGTGAGGAGCCACACCCAGACGCCGACCCGCCCCGGCGTGCCGCCGGGAGCGCGGACGCCGACCTCGATCTCGAGCGTGGCGGCCTCGTCGGGCAGCGGCACCGCCGCCGCCTCGGCGGACGGGGCGAGTTCGCCGGCGGCTCGTGCGAGGCCGGTGCCCGGGGCGATCGCCTCGAACCCGCTCGCGGGCGCGGCGACCAGGGTCGCGGCGTCGGAGCCGAGTCGCACCTCGCCGCGGAACACCGGGCCGTCGGCGACGACGCCGGGGACCTCGGCGAAGAGCTCGCCCGATGCGAGCGGGTCGACGCCGCGGACGACGTCGCGCCCGGGGAACGAGACGCGGACGTCGCCGCCGGTCGCGAGCGCCGAGGCCTGACGGTCGACGGATTGCCAGGCGCCCGCGAACACCGCCGCGAGGGTGAGGCCGGCGACGGCGAGCATCGTGACGAGGGAGGCGGAGGCGAAGAGGGAGCCGCGTCGCGCGAGCTGCCGCATCGGCAGGGCCGGGATCAGCGCGGGCCGGGCGGCGGCCAGCCGCTCGAAGAGCGCCCCGATCGGGCGGGAGAGGCCGAGTGCGAGGAGCGACAGCGCGAGCAGCACGAGCACGGGTGCGAGCACCGCGAGCGGATCGACCTCGACCGCGCCCGAGGCGCCGGCCACGAGGGGCGAGCCGTAGAGGCGGAACTGCCAGAGGGAGATCGCGGCGGCGACCGCGATCAGCACGACGCCGCCCGCGACGGCGGTCCGCGGCATCCGGCCCTGTTCGTCGCCCGAACCGCGCTGGACCGGTCGACGCGCGTCGCCGAACGCGCGGCCGGAGACGAGCAGCACCGCGATCACGACGCTCGCCGCCGCGACGAGCCAGCCGATGGCGGCGTCGCGGGCCTCGCCCGGGCGCAGCGTCGAGAGGACGATCGCCGCAGCGGCGGCGCCGATCGCCGCGGCCGGCACGCCCACCGCGAGCACCTCCACCGCCGTGTCGCGGGCGAGGCGCGTCGCCGAGGCCCCGCGCGCGCGGAGCAGGAGGGTCTCGCCGCGGCGCGCAGCCCCGAGGAGCGCGGCGAGGCGGGAGAGCGCCGCGATGCCGGCGATGGCGAGCAGCAGCACCGGCACCGGGGCGAGCGCGCGCACGGCGCCGAGCCCCGCGAGCAGGCGGCTCAGCGTGCCGTGGAGGCCGCCGGACGCGGCCAGCCCGCTCGTGCCGAGGTCGTCCTGGTTGCGGAGGGCCGGCTCGACGTCGGGCAGCGCCGCACGCAGGGCGGCCGCCTCGTCGGGCGACGTCGTCGCGGGGTCGACGATCGCGGTCCAGCGCACGATCGCGGCGGAGGGCGCCGCGACGACGGCGGCCTCGTCCACGAGGAACGGGCCGGCGCCCCCGTCGGCGACGCCGGTCGCCACGACCGCCTCGCCGAACCACAACGGGTCAGTCGGGTCGCGGGGCTCCCAGACGCCGACGACGAGCAGCGCCGGGCCGTCGTCGACCGTCACGAGCGAGCCCGGCTCGAGGCCGAGCGCCGTCGCGGCGGCCGCGTTGACCGCGGTCGGCACCGCACCCTGCGCGCTCGCGTCCTCGGTCGACGTGCCGGCGCCGGGCCACTCGCCCGCGAGGAGTTCCGCACGGTCCGCGAGGGCGGGGTCGGCGGTGAGCACGGCCTCGAAGTCCTCGTCGCCGGCGCTCGCCGGCGACGGCAGCGCCTGCGCGCTCCGCTGCCAGCTCGCGCCGTGCGGCACGATCATGCGGTCGAGCACCGCGGCGGCCGCCTCGGACTGGGCGGCCGCGTCGCTCGCGAGCCGGATCTGCCAGCGCGCCGCGCCGGCGACGCCGGTCGCGGACTCGAGGCCCGTGCGGAGCCCGCTCGTCGCGGCCCCGGCGAGGGTGTCGAGCGCCGCCGTGCCGAAGCCGGAGAGCAGCAGCACCACGGCCGCGATGCCGCCGAGCACCCCGAGACGGGCGTTCGCGCGGGCGAACGCCGTCCGTGCAGTTCCCACGCGGGCTCTCCTCATCGATCGGGACGACACGCGGGCGGTGCAGGGCCTGGCATGCGGTCGCCTCGATGCGGCGGCGGCACGCGGTCCCGCGTGGCGACGAATTCGGACACTCTACTCCCGAAGCCGGTCTTGCATACCAGCGCGAGATCCCCATATTCTGAAGGGCTGGCCGCCGCATCCCTACGCGGGCGGCCTCGAGGGTATCGAAGACGATGACGCAGGAGGACACCATGCAGACAGACATCAACGCCCGCCAGGTCGCGGTCGATGGCGCTGCCCGCCGTCCGTCCCCGGTCGTGCCGTCCGCGGGGTAGCGCCCCCGACAGCCCCGCAGGCGCTCAGCCTGCACGTTGCGCGGCCGTGCCGCGCCCGACGCGTGTCCCGCGTCCATGATCTCCGTTCACTCCACGCCGTGCCCGGTCGCGCCGCGACCCCATCGGCCACTCCTCCGAGAGGAACCCGGCTTTGTCCGACACCGTCCAGCCGCAGCAGCCCGCTGCGACCGAACCACCCGCGCACGAGCAGCTCGGGGCGCTCCGCGCGCTCTGGCGCCTTCGCGAATACGCGGGGCCCGCGATGCCGGCGTTCGGCGCGAGCATGGCCGCCGCGCTCGTCGCGCAGCTCATCGCGCTGACGATCCCGCAGGTCCTCCAGCAGATCGTCGACGGCCCGCTCGCCGACGGCGAGGCCGACGCCGTCATCCCGCTGGCGCTCCTCGTCTTCGGCCTCGGCGCCGCCGAGTCGCTGCTCTACGCGCTGCGCCGCTGGCTCGTCGTCGGGCCGGGCACCAAGGTCGAGGCGCGCATGCGCAACGCCCTCTACGCGAAGCTGCAGGACCTGCCCGTGAGCTTCCACGACCGCTGGCCGAGCGGCCAGCTGCTCTCGCGCGCGGTGAGCGACCTCGGCCTCATCCGGCGTTGGTTGAGCTTCGGCCTCGTGCTGACCGGTGCGAACCTCGTGATCATCGTGGTCGGCGTCGGCATCCTCATGTCGATGAACTGGATGCTGGGCCTCATCTTCCTCGTGTGCACGACGCCGCTCTGGTGGGCCGGATGGAAGTTCGAGGGCCGATACTCCGAGCAGTCGCGCCTCAGCCAGGACCAGCAGGGCGACCTCGCGACCGCGGTCGAGGAGTCGGTGCACGGCATCCGCGTGCTCAAGGCGTTCGGGCGCGGCAAGCACGCCTTGACGAGCTTCCGGGCGCGGGCCGAGTCGCTGCGCTCGACCGAGATCGAGAAGGCCCGACTCGACGCGAACATCTGGGTGTGGATCATCGTCGTGCCGACGGTCGCGCTCGCGATCTGCCTCGTGCTCGGCATCTGGCTCGCGGCCAACGGCCAGCTCACGGTCGGTGAGCTCGTCGCGTTCTTCGCCACCGCGACGGTGCTCGCGTGGCCGATCGAGTCGATCGGGTTCATGCTCGCGTTCGCGCTCGACGCCCGTACGGCGACCGACCGCTTCTTCGACATCCTCGACAGCGAGAACACGATCGTCGACCCCGCCGAGCCGAAGCACGACGAGCGGCCGCGCGGCGAGCTCGCCTTCACGGGCGTGCACTTCCGCTACCAGGACTCGCCCGAGCGCTTCGGCGACCTGCTCGACGGCGTCGACCTCGTCGTCGAGCCGGGGGAGACGATGGCGCTCGTCGGCCTCACCGGCTCGGGCAAGACGACGATGACCGCGCTCACCACTCGGCTCTACGACGTCACCGGCGGCTCGGTCGAGCTCGACGGCGTCGACGTGCGCGCGTTCACCCGCGAAGAGCTGCGCAGCCACATCGCGATGGCGTTCGAGGATGCGACGCTCTTCAGCGCCTCCGTCCGCGAGAACGTGCTGCTCGGCCGGCCCGAGCTCGCGGTCGACGAGCCCGGCGTGACGGCCGAGGCCGAGCGGGTGCTCGACGAGGCGCTGCGCATCGCGCAGGCCGGCTTCGCCTACGACCTCCCCGAGGGCGTCGACACGAAGGTCGGAGAAGAGGGCATGAGCCTCTCGGGCGGGCAGCGGCAGCGGCTCGCGCTCGCCCGTGCGGTCGCGGCGAAGCCCGCCGTGCTGGTGCTCGACGACCCGCTCTCGGCGCTCGACGTCGCGACCGAGGCGAAGGTCGAGGCCGAACTGCGCTCGGTGCTCGCCGACACGACCGCGCTGATCGTGGCGCACCGCCCGTCGACGGTCATGATGGCCGACCGGGTGGCGCTCCTCGAAGACGGCCGGGTCACGGCCGTCGGCACCCATTCCGAACTGCTCCGCGAGAGCGAGCACTACCGCTTCGTCATCTCGAGCCTCGAGGAGGACGAGCGTCGTCACGGCGTGGGCGATGCGGACGAAGCATCCGTACCGATGCGAGAGGAGGCGGCATCATGAGCGTCACCGGAGTACAGGGTGAAGAGCGCGACGAGTACTCGAAGGCCGAGTCGCGTCACATCCGCCTGCGGTCGCGGCGTCTGCTGGGATCGCTGCTCAAGCCCCTCACGGGCAAGCTCTGGCTGACCGCGGCCGCGGTCGTCGTCTCGTCGGCGGCGCAGGTCGCGGGCCCCGCGATCATCGCCTACGGCATCGATCAGGGCATCCCGGCGCTCGTCGAGCAGAACTGGTGGCCCGCCGCCTTCGCCGGCGTCGCGTACCTCGTCACCGGCGTGGTGGGCGCGTTCCTCATCGCGGTCTACATCCGGCTGTCGGCGCGCGTCTCGCAGGCCGTGCTGATCGACCTCCGCACGCGGGTGTTCCTGCACACGCAGAAGCTCTCGCTCGAGTTCCACGAGTCGTACACCTCGGGCCGCATCATCTCGCGGCAGACGAGCGACCTCGACGCGATCCGCGAGCTCATGGACGAGGGGCTCACGCTGCTCGTCCGCGGGCTCATGTACATGGTGTTCACCGCGATCATGCTGTTCATCATCGACGCGCCGTCGGGGTTCGTGCTGCTCGTCGCACTCATCCCGCTCGGCGTGCTCACCCGGTGGTTCCAGGTTCGGTCGCAGACGCTGTTCCGGCGCTCGCGGGTCGCGTCGGCGAAGCTCATCGTGCAGTTCGTCGAGACGATGACGGGCATCCGCGCGGTGCAGGCGTTCCGCAAGGAGCGCCGCAACGAGCAGGAGTTCGGCGGCCTCGTCGAGGACTACCGCGACGTCAACGCCAAGGTGCTCGGCCTCTTCGTCGTGTTCAACCCGGGCCTCGCGCTCATCGGCAACACGGCGGTCGCGGTGGCGATCGTGCTCGGCGGGTTCCGCGTCATCGACGGCTCGCTCGGGGTCGGGGTGCTCCTCGCGGCGGTGCTCTACACGAAGCGGTTCTTCGACCCGATGGAGGACCTGGCCATGTTCTACAACGGGTACCAGTCGGCCTCGTCCGCGCTCGAGAAGATCTCGGGCGTGCTCGAGGAGGAGCCGAGCGTGCCCGACCCCGCGAAGCCGGTCGACCTCTGGAACGCGGAGGGCCGCGTGCGCTTCGACGGCGTCGAGTTCGCGTACACGCAGGGCCGGGTCATCCTGCCCCGCTTCGACCTCGACGTGCCGGCCGGCCAGACGATCGCCCTCGTCGGGTCGACGGGTGCGGGCAAGTCGACGCTCGCGAAGCTCATCGCGCGCTTCTACGACCCGAGCGACGGCGTCGTCTCGCTCGACGGGGTCTCGCTCAGCGACCTCCACCCGAAGGACCTCCGCCGCGCGATCGTCATGGTCACGCAGGAGGCGTACCTCTTCTCGGGCTCGGTCGCCGACAACATCGCGCTCGGCAAGCCCGACGCGACGTTCGACGAGATCGTGCGCGCGGCGCAGGCGGTCGGCGCCCACGAGTTCATCGAGGGGCTGCCGAACGGCTACGACACCGACGTGAACAAGCGCGGCGGCCGGGTGAGCGCCGGCCAGCGCCAGCTGATCTCGTTCGCCCGCGCGTTCCTCGCGAACCCCGCGGTGCTCATCCTCGACGAGGCGACGAGCTCGCTCGACATCCCGAGCGAGCGGCTCGTGCAGGAGGGGCTGACGAAGCTCCTCGCCGACCGCACGGCCGTCATCATCGCGCACCGGCTCTCGACCGTCTCGATCGCCGACCGCGTGCTCGTGATGGAGCACGGGCGCATCGTCGAGGACGGCGCGCCCGCCGAGCTCATCGGCGGCACCGGCCGCTTCGCCGCGCTGCACGCGGCCTGGCGGGACTCGCTGGTCTGAGCGCTCGCGCGGTGCTCCGCGAGCTCACGGCATGACGGATGCCTCGCGCCCCACCCGGGGCGCGAGGCATCCGTCGTCGTGCGCCGACCGCCTCACCGCGGGACGACCACCACGGGCGCCGCCGCGCTGCCGTCGAAGCCGATCGCGGGCCGGAGCGCGTAGGCGCCGACCGAGGGGATCACGACGAGGTCCCCGACCTCCATCGGCGGCAGCGGGCGACGCGGGGCGATGACCTCGCGACGGTCGTCCACCGGGCCCGCGAGGGTCGTCGGCACCCGGTCGCGCGTGAGCAGCCGGCGGGTGGCGCGCTCGGCCGCGCCGTCGACGACCTGCTGGCCGCCGAGCTCCTCGGCGGCGAAGACGAGCGGGCCGTCGGCGTCGTGGCGCAGCGCCCCGCCGAGGCCGTGCGGGCCGCCGTCGAGGGCGAGCCATCGTCCGTCGGCGCGGTCGGCGCGATCGACGACGCGCGCGACGAGGGTCATGGCCGGCTCGGCGATGAACCGCCCCGGCGCGATGACGAGCCGCAGGTGCGCGGGCGCCGCCGCGATCGCCGCACGGATGCGTGCGGTGACGGCGCCGAGGGCGGCCCGGTCGGCGGCGGAGGGCAGCCCGCCGCCGAAGTCGAGCATCTCGAACCGGGTGCCGTGCCGGCGCTCGAGCGAGCGGACCAGCGCGAGCGAGCCGCGGATCGCGCGCTCCCACACGGCGGGGTCGACCTGACGGTCGCCCAGGTGGAAGGCGAACCCCGCGACCCGGAGCCCGACCCGTCGGCAGTGGGCGACGAGCGCGGGCGCGTCCTCGACGGAGATGCCGGACCCGGCGGACGCCCCGGCCTCGGAGCCGGGGAACGCGAGCCGCACGAGCACGGCGACGTCGCGGGGGAGCCCCGCGAACTTGGCGACCTCCGAGGCGGCGTCGACGACGAAGGTGCGGATGCCTCGGAGGTAGGCGCTCGTGAGGTCGTCGACGCGCCTGACGGGGTTGGTGTGCACGACGTGCCGCAGGGGGACGCCCTCGCGCTCGAGCAGCGTGACCTCGCCGCGCGAGGCGACGTCGAAGCCGGCGCCGAAGGCGTGCGCCGCCCGGATCGCGGCCGGGTGCGGGAGCGCGGCGAGCGCGAAGTGGAGGTGCACGCCAGGCAGCTCCCGCCGCAGTGCGAGCAGCTGGGTCGTGACGCGATCGGTGTCGAGCACCAGCAGGGGGCTGCCGTGCGCCGCGACGAGCTCGGCGAGCCTGATGCGGGAGGCGTGACCGGCGAGTCCGCGGCGCACCAGCTCGCGATGCGGCGGGAGCTCGGGGGCCGGCAGCGGGCGGGGGCCGCGCGGCCGGGAACGGGCGGTGCGCTCCTGGGCGGAGGCGATGGGGGTGAGGGTTGCGCCGAACATGGGACCGATGCTGGCCGAGCGAGGGGCCGGCCGGATCAGGACCGTCCACGATTCGGGCTGGGTGTTCACCCTGAGCCGTCGGCGGCACGCACGTCGCACGGGCAGCCTGCCACGTCGCGAGGCCGAGGGGATCCGGGTACCCCCTGAAGCGGGGGAGCGGCGCAGCGGTCGAACGCGGTACAGTCACGAAAGGCGGGGGCGACCGGTTCGGTCGCCCGTGCCCGTTTCACGGCTCGGATCCAATCGGTTCGGCGCCCCGGGTCGACGGTGTGGAGGTGCCCATGGACGAGACGTCCCGACCGCTTCGCGTCGCCATCGCCGACGATGCACTGCTCCTCCGCGAGGGCATCGCGAAGGTGCTCGAGGGCGGGGGCCTCGAGGTCGTCGCCTCGGTCGGCACGGGCGAGGAGCTCGTCGAGGTCGTGCGCGCCGGCGGGGTCGACGCGGCCGTGCTCGACATCCGCATGCCGCCGAGCTACCGCGACGAGGGCATCCTCGCACTCGAGTCGCTGCGCGCGAGCGGGTCGACGATCGGGGTCCTGCTGCTCTCGATGTACGCGACGCCCGAGTACGCCCTGCGCGTGATGGGCGCCGGCAGCGGCACCGGCTACCTCCTGAAGGAGCGGGTCTCCGAGCCGCAGACCCTCGTGCGGGCCGTCGAGACGGTCGCCTCGGGCGGTTCGGTCGTCGACCCCGAGGTCGTCGAGCAGCTCGTGCAGCGCACCCGCGCCGACGACCCGCTCTCGCGACTCACCGAGCGCGAGCGATCGGTGCTCGAGCTGATGGCCCAGGGGTACTCGAACGGCGGCATCGCCCAGACCCTCTTCCTCGGCCTGAAGACCGTCGAGACGCACGTGCGCTCGATCCTGCAGAAGCTCGACCTCGAGGAGTCGCCCGAACACCACCGGCGGGTGCTCGCGGTGCTGACGCTCCTCGGCGCGAGGTGATGGCCCCCGGCCGACGCGGCCGGATCATCAAACGCACGATCGCGATCGCGTCGGTCGTCGCACTGAGCCTCACGATGGAGATCACGGGGTTCATCGCGTCCACGGAGGCGGAGCGCCCCGAGGTGAGCTACGTCACGCTGCACGCGATCGTCCCGCTCGTGTTCGCCGCGTGCGCGGGCGTCGCGTGGTCGATCGGGCCCTCGCGGGTGCCGGCGCGCCTCATGGTGCTCTTCCCGGTCGTGTGGATCCCGCTCACCTTCCTCCGCGTCATCGAGGACCTGGGCTGGCTCTGGCCGCTGCTGTACGGCGTGCACCTCTGGTGGGGCCTGCTCACCGGCATCCTCGTGCTGCTCTACCCGCGCGGCGACTTCGGCGACCGCTTCGCCCGCGTGATCGGCGCCATCGCGCTCGTCGCCTCGGTCACCTACCTGCTCGGCACCGTGCTCCTCGCCGAGCCGCCCGCCGCGCTCTGCGACTGCGCGCCGAACCCGTACCGCATCATGGACGCGCCCGTCGTGGCCGGCGTCATCGACATCGGCTACCGCCTCATCGGCGTGCTGCTCGCGCTCGTCATCGCCGGTCGCTTCCTCGTCCGCTGGATCCGCGGCAGCGTGCCCGCGCGGACGGTCGCCTTCCTCATGCCGCTGGCGCTGCTCGCCTGGGCGACGACGCTCGCCGCGCAGGCCGTGACCTACGCGGCCAACGCGACCGCCCCGCAGGTGCTCGCGACCGTGTCGCTCGTCGCGATCGCCTCGATCCCCGTGAGCTTCGTGGCCGGCATCTCGCACACGCGCAACATGCGCGCCCGCGTCGCCGACCTCATGCGCATCACGCGCGAGGGCGCCGATCGCGGACTCTGGGCCGAGTCGCTCGCGCGGACCCTCCGCGACGCCTCCGTGCGGGTCTACTGGTGGGACGAGGAGCGGGGGCGGTACGCGGATGCCGCGGGCGACCCCATCGAGCACGACCCCGCCGACCGGAACGGCGACCACAGCCTGCTCCCGGTCGCCTCGCCGACGGGCATGCCGATCGCGCTCATCCGCCACGACCGGGTGCTCACCGACAACATGCGCCTGCTCGACGGGGTGTCGAGCGCGCTCCGGCTCTCGGTCGACAACGGGCGCCTGCGCTCCGAGATCGAGCGCACCCTCGAGCAGGTGCGCCAGTCCCGTGCGCGCATCGTCGAGGCCGGCGACGAGGCGCGTCGCCGCATCGAGCGCGACCTCCACGACGGGGCGCAGCAGCACCTCGTCTCGCTCGGCATGCGGCTGCGGCTCGCCGCGAACCAGGCGCGCGACCGGGGGGTCGAGCCGCTCGGCGTCGAGCTCGACGGCAACATCGCGATGCTGAACGACGCGCTGAAGGAGCTGCGCGAGCTCGCCCACGGCATCCACCCGTCGCTGCTCTCCTCCGGCGGGCTCGCGCTCGCCGTGCCCGAGCTCGCCGGTCGCTGCCCGGTGCCCTTCGAGATCGACGTGCAGGCCGAGGGGCGGCTGCCCGAGGTCATCGAGTCGACCGCCTACTTCGTCGTGGCCGAGGCGCTCGCGAACGTCGCGAAGCACGCGCAGGCGACGCGCGGCTGGGTGCGAGCCCATCTCGTCGACGGCGTGCTCGAGCTCGTCGTGCGCGACAACGGCGTCGGCGGCGCCTCGCCCGACGGCAGCGGCATGCTCGGCATCGCCGACCGCGTCGACGCCGTCGGCGGCCAGCTGACGGTGGAGAGCCCCGCCGGGGCGGGCACCACCATCACCGTGCGGATCCCGACGGCCTCGGCGGGGTGAGCCGGGCGCCGCGTCCGGCGGCGGGAGCCGGCCGACGCGGTCAGGGCCGCCAGCGCGCCGCGGACAGGTCGATGCGGTAGCCGTCGTCGTCGGACGAGGGGCGGAGCGGGGTGCCCTCGAGCTCGTAGTGCGTTCGGGCCCGCTCGGCGTGGCCCGCCGGCGGTCGTCCGCCTGCGCGGATGACGCGCCACCACGGGACATCCGCGCCGTACCTCGCCATCACCTGGCCGACGGCGCGCGCGCCGCGCGACCCGAGCATCGCCGCGACGTCGCCGTAGGTGGCGACGCAGCCCGGCGGGATGTCGTCGACGACGGCGAGCACCGCATCGACGAACCCAGGCGGATGCTCGGGGAGTGCGCGGGCCACCGGGTCAGAGCTCGAGCGCGCCGATCACGTCGCCGTAGGCGGTCTCGCCGATGTCGGCGAAGCCCACGCGGTGGAAGAACGCCTCGGGGCCCTCGTCGCCGGGCTCCCACAGCACGGTGATGCGGTCGAAGCCGCGTCGCTTGGCCTCCTCGGCGAGCGCGGTCGCGAGGAAGCGGCCGACGCCCTTGCCCTGCACGTCGGCGTCGACGTTGATGCGCCAGATGCAGGCGCGGAACTCCTCGTGCGGGTTCTCGGGGTCGAAGTTGCCGTGGATGAAGCCGACGACGCGGTCGCCCTGCAGGGCGACGCGCTGCCAGGCGGTCTCGGGATTCACGACCGAGGCCTCCGCCGAGTAGGTGACCGGCGCGATGAACTGCTCCTGGCCGGGCTTCAGCGACAATGTGTTCGCGGCCACGATGTTCGACGCGGACAGGTCTTCCAGTCTCAGCTCAGCCATAGCGCCAAGGCTAACCCGTGATCCCCGAGGTCGGTAGCCGGGATGTCCCTGAGTCGACCCCGAGCCGGCCGCGTCGGGGCCGCCCGCCCGCTCCATTCCGCGGTCCATTGTCTCGATGTCGAGATATTCTGCCGACGCGGTAAGCTGGCAGACGGCGTGTCCGCCCACGAGACTTCCTCAAATTCCCCGAGAGATCCAAGGAGAACTCAACTTGTCCAAGATCAAGGTTGAAGGCACGGTCGTCGAGCTCGACGGCGACGAGATGACCCGCATCATCTGGCAGGCCATCAAGGACCAGCTCATCCACCCGTATCTCGACGTGAACCTCGAGTACTACGACCTCTCGATCCAGAAGCGCGACGAGACCGACGACCAGATCACGGTCGACGCGGCGCACGCCATCCAGAAGCACGGCGTCGGCGTCAAGTGCGCGACGATCACCCCCGACGAGGCGCGCGTCGAGGAGTTCGGCCTCAAGAAGATGTGGCGCTCGCCCAACGGCACCATCCGCAACATCCTCGGCGGCGTCATCTTCCGCGAGCCGATCATCATCTCGAACATCCCCCGCCTCGTGCCCGGCTGGAACAAGCCGATCATCGTCGGCCGCCACGCCTTCGGCGACCAGTACCGCGCCACCGACTTCCGCTTCGAGGGCGAGGGCACCCTCACGATGACCTTCACCCCGAAGGACGGCTCGGAGCCCCAGCAGTTCGAGGTCTTCCAGTCGCCGGGCTCGGGCGTCGCGATGGGCATGTACAACCTCGACGAGTCCATCAAGGACTTCGCGCGCGCCTCGCTCAACTACGGCCTCTCGCGCAACTACCCGGTCTACCTCTCGACGAAGAACACGATCCTGAAGGCCTACGACGGTCGCTTCAAGGACCTGTTCCAGGAGGTCTTCGACACCGAGTTCAAGGCGAAGTTCGACGAGGCCGGCCTCACCTACGAGCACCGCCTCATCGACGACATGGTCGCGGCCAGCCTCAAGTGGGAGGGCGGCTACGTCTGGGCCTGCAAGAACTACGACGGCGACGTGCAGTCCGACACCGTCGCACAGGGCTTCGGCTCGCTCGGCCTCATGACCTCGGTGCTCGCGACGCCCGACGGCAAGGTCGTCGAGGCCGAGGCGGCCCACGGCACGGTCACGCGCCACTACCGCCAGCACCAGCAGGGCAAGCCCACCTCGACGAACCCGATCGCCTCGATCTACGCCTGGACGCGCGGTCTCGCGCACCGCGGCAAGCTCGACGGCAACCAGGAGCTCATCGACTTCGCCGCGACCCTCGAGGACGTCGTCATCAAGACGGTCGAGTCGGGCGCAATGACGAAGGACCTCGCGCTGCTCGTCGGCCCCGAGCAGGGCTACCAGACGACCGAGGAGTTCCTGAACTCGATCGACGCGAACCTCAAGGCGCGCCTCGGCGCGTAGTCGGGTGCCGCGCACGCGGCGACCGATCCCGAAGGGCGGGTGCTCCGGCACCCGCCCTTCGTCGTCCTCCCGGCGATCGCGCACCGCCGGGGGCAGGATGGGAGGCATGGCTCGCATCCTGCACCTCGCCCGCCGCTACTGGGTCGTCACGCTGACGCTCGCGATCGGGGTGCTCGGCATCGTGCTCGCCCTCGCCGGGGCGGGAGCCGCGGTGCCGTGGATCTTCAGCGGGTACGCGCTCGTCGTCGCCGCGTGGGAGGCCGTCGGGATGGTCCGCGACCTCCTCCGCGGGCACTGGGGCCTCGACATCCTGGCGATCACCGCGATCGTCGCGACCGTGCTCGTCGGCGAGTACGTCGCGGCGCTCCTCGTCGTGCTGATGCTCACGGGCGGCGCCGCGCTCGAGGACTACGCGAACCGCCGGGCGAAGCGCGAGCTCGACGCGCTGCTCACGCGCTCGCCGCAGCTCGCGCACCGCATCGACGGCGACGACCTGGTCGACGTGCACGTCGACCGGGTGCGGCCCGGCGACCGGCTGCTCGTGCGGCCGAGCGAGATCGTGCCCGTCGACGGCGAGCTGCACTCGGCCGAGGCCGCCTTCGACGAGTCGTCCCTCACGGGCGAGAGCGTGCCGGTCGAGAAGAAGCGCGGCGACGCCGTGCTGAGCGGCTCGGTGAACGGCCAGGCGGCGATCGAGATCGTCGCCACGGCGACGGCCGGCGACAGCCAGTACCAGCAGATCGTCTCGCTCGTCGCGCAGGCCGCAGAGTCGAAGGCGCCCGTCGTGCGGCTCGCCGACCGCTACGCCGTGCCCTTCACGGTGTTCTCGCTCGGCCTCGCCGGCGTCGCATGGTGGGCCTCGGGCGACCCGGTGCGCTTCGCCGAGGTGCTCGTGCTCGCGACGCCCTGCCCGCTGCTCATCGCCGCGCCCGTCGCCTTCATCGGCGGCATGAGCCGCGCCGCGCGCAACGGGGTCATCGTCAAGGGCGGGGGAGTGCTGGAGCTGCTCGCCCGGGCGAAGACCGCGGTGTTCGACAAGACCGGCACCCTCACCCACGGCGAGCCGAAGCTCGTGGCCGTCAGGCCCGAGGCCGGCCTGTCGGGCGATGAGCTGCTCGGCCTCGTCGCCTCGGCCGAGCAGTACTCCTCGCACGTGCTCGCGGCGTCGATGATCGAGGCGGCGAAGCAGCGGGGCCTGGCCCTCACCGAGGCCGAGTGGGCGCGCGAGGCCGCCACGAACGGCGTGACCGCGAGGCTCGGCGACCGGGAGGTCGTCGTCGGCAAGTTCGCCTTCGTCGCCGAGCGCGCGCCGGAGGCTCGCCGGACCGAGATCGCGCCCGGCGAGCTCGCCGTCTACGTCGCCGTCGACGGCCGGTACGCCGGCGCGCTGCTCGCGAGCGACCGCCTCAGGTCGAACGCGAGGGCGACGCTCGCCCGGCTCGACGAGCTCGGCGTGCACGACACGATGATGCTCACCGGCGATGCGAAGGCGACGGCCGACCACATCGCCGCGGAGCTCGGCATCACGCGGGTGCGGGCCGACTGCCTTCCCGGCGACAAGGTGCGCGAGGTCGCGGCGGTCGCCGCGCGGCCCGTGATCATGGTCGGCGACGGCGTCAACGACGCCCCCGTGCTCGCCGCCGCCGACGTGGGCATCGCGATGGGGGCGAAGGGGGCGACGGCCGCGAGCGAATCCGCCTCGGCGGTGATCCTCGTCGACGACGTCTCGCGCACGGCGAAGGCCGTCGAGATCGGCCGCGACACCGTGCGCATCGCGCTGCAGAGCATCTGGATCGGGATCGTGGTGAGCGTGGGCCTCATGGTCGTCGCGGCGTTCGGCGTGATCCCGGCCACGATCGGGGCGCTCCTCCAGGAGGTCGTCGACCTCATCGCGATCCTCGCGGCGCTGCGCGCCGTCGGCGGGCGGCTCGACGCCAAGCGCGAGGTCGCGGCCGAGGCATCCGAATCGCGCCTCACCGTCGCATAGGTCACGAATCGGTAACGCGGGCACGAAGTCGTGTCGAACACTTGCGCATGGTTTGTTCGTAAGGTTTACTAACAAACGTGACTGCAACGGATGCGCAGCGAGGCCCGGTCACCACGGAGCCGACGCCCCCCACCTCGGTGGCGCATTCCGACCTGCTCACGGTGCCCTTCGCCGGCGCCCCGATCTTCACCCGCTCGCGTGCGCTCCGACCCACCGGCAAGGTGCTGCCCGAGCACGCGAGAAGCCACAACCGCGCGCTCGTGCTGCAGACCCTGTACAGCTCCGGCGCCCAGAGCCGCGCCGACATCGCCCGCGAGACGGGGCTCACGCGCGTCACCGTCTCCGACCTCGTGGCCGAGCTCATCGCCGAGGGGCTCGTCGTCGAACTCGGCCAGCGCGAGGACGCGCGGCCCGGCAAGCCAGCCACCCTCATCGACGTCGCCCGCGACGCGTTCCAGATCATCGGCCTCGACCTCTCCGAGCACGAGGTCTTCCGGGGCGCCGTGACCGCGCTCGACGGCACGATCGCCGAGCGGGCAGAGCTCGCGCTGGGCGGCGCGACCGGCGAGGCGGCGGCGCAGCTCGTCGAGCAGCTCGTCGACCGGCTGCTCGCACTCGCCACCATCCCCGTGCTCGGCATCGGCGTCGGCTCGCCCGGTGTCGTCGACCCGCACGGCGTCGTGCGTTCGGCCCCGAACCTCGGCTGGGTCGACCTGCCGCTGCAGGAGCGGCTCGCCGCGCGCACCGAGCTCCCCGTGCACGTGGCGAACGACGCGAACGTCGCCATCCTCGCCGAGCACGGCGAGACCCTGCTCGACGACCTCCTGCTCGTCAAGGTCGGGCACGGCGTCGGCGCCGGCCTCATCGTCGGCGGCCGCCCCGTCATCGGCGGCGGGTTCGCCGCGGGCGAGATCGGCCACGTCGTCGTCGGCACCGACGGCGGCCCGCGCTGCGCGTGCGGCAAGGACGGATGCCTCGAGGCCTGGGTCGCCGAGCCCCGCCTCACGGCGCAGCTCGAGGCCATCGGTGCCGTCGACGACGCCGACGACGCGCGCGACGAGATCCTGCGCGAGGCCGGCCGCCGGCTCGGCATCGTGCTCGCGCCGGTCGTCGGCGCCCTCAATCTGACGGAGGTCGTGCTCAGCGGCCCCGCCGAACTGCTCGACGGCGCCTTCCACGAGGCGACCGTCGACACGCTCCGGAAGCGGACGATGGCGGAACTGAACCGTGATCTGAGGCTCCGGATGTCCGAGCAGGCGGAGGACATCGTCCTCCGCGGCGCGGCCGTCATGGTCCTCTCCGGACAACTCGGAGTCTCGTGAGGGACTCCAGGCACCAAGGGTGACAGCGAACCCCCGCTGTTTCCCCACCCCATGAAAGGAAACGACAAATGAGGAAACTCGGCATTGTGGCGCTCGGCGCCGCTGCTGCCCTGACCCTCGCCGGTTGCAGCACCGGTGGTGGGAACGAGTCGGCCGACGGTGGCGACATCACGGTCTGGGTCGTCGGCAGCGACACCCCTGAGGACGCGCGCGCCTACCTCAAGGAGACCTTCGAGTCGGAGAACGACGGTTGGACCCTCACGGTCGAGGAGAAGACCTGGGCCGACGTGAGCGACACCTACGCAGCTGCGCTCCAGTCGAACGACTCGCCCGACGTGGTCGAGGTCGGCAACACCCAGACGGCGAGCTTCGCCGACCAGGGCCTGTTCCTCCCGCTCGACGACTTCGCGACCGACGACTACCTCCCGGGTCTCGTCGAGTCGGCGACCTACGACGAGGAGCTCTACGCCGCGCCGTACTACGCCGGTGGCCGCATCGTGTTCTACAGCCAGCAGATCCTCGGCGACACCCCCGTGCCGACGACGCTCGACGAGTACGTCGCCACGGGCAAGGAGCGCCGCACCGACACGGTCTCGGGCATCTGGGCTCCGGGTCGCGACTGGTACAACGCCCTTCCCTACGTCTGGTCGCACGGCGGGTTCATCGCCGAGAAGGACGGCGAGGAGTGGAAGGCCGGCTTCTCGAGCGAGGGCGGCGTCGAGGGCCTGACCCAGCTCCAGGACGTCTACCTCAACGCCTCGAACGCCCCGAAGGACGGCGACGAGACCGACCCGCAGGTGCCGTTCTGCGCCGGTGAGGACGTCTTCCTCTCCGCTCCCGCGTGGGTGCAGTGGTCGATCACCGCTCCGGCCGACGCCGAGGCGCCCGGCTGCGCCGACACCTACGGCTCGGACCTGAAGGCGTTCGCGCTGCCGGGCCTCGAGGCCGGCGAGACCGCTCCGATCTTCGCGGGCGGCTCGAACATCGCCGTCGCGACCAAGAGCGCGAACCCCGAGCAGGCTCGCGCCGCGCTCGACATCATGGCGAGCGCCGGCTACCAGGACCTCCTGGCCGCCGGTGGCCTCACCCCGGGCCTCACCGCCTCGGCGGCGAACCTGCCCGACACCGAGATCGCGAAGGCCCAGGCCGTCGCGCTCGAGAACTCGAAGGTGACCCCGACCACCCCGAAGTGGGCCGAGGTCGAGGCTGCGCAGATCATCCAGGAGGCGCTCGTGAAGATCGCCCAGGGTGGCGACGTGGCGGCCATCGCGGCCGACCTCGACGCGCAGATCGAGGAGATCCTCAACAGCTAGCCTGTTGAGCCCCGCGGGGGCGGAGTCCCACACAGCTCCGCCCCCGTTCCCCTGCAACGAACTCGACCGGCGCCGGTGCCGCGAGACGTACCATCAGTCATACCCGCGTCCCCCCGCGGACACCCGGAGGAAGAGCCATGAGCGCAACCCTCGCCGAGCCTGACGCAACGCCGCGCACGCCGAAGACCAAACCACCCCGTCGACCCCTGAACTCGTCCGCCGGCTCCCGCAAGAAGAAGCGGCTGCCGTGGGCCCCCTGGCTGCTGCTCGCCCCCAGCATCGTCCTGCTCGCGGTGATGGTCGTCTACCCGACCATCGTCATGTTCATCACCTCGTTCACCGATCTCGAGATCAAGAACAAGATGCTGGGCACCTCGCCGAACTTCATCGGCTTCGACAACTACATCGAGGTGTTCACGAAGTCCGACTTCCCGGCGGTGCTCGTGCGAAGCCTCGGGCTCATGGTCGTGCTGACCGTGCTCATCGTCGTCGGCGGCATGCTCATCGCCCTGCTCATGCTGCGGCTCTCCAAGGGCATGCGCCTGCTCGTCTCGATCGGCCTGCTCTTCGCCTGGGCCATGCCCCCGCTGTCCGCGACCGTCGTCTGGGGCTGGATCTTCGACACCGACTACGGTCTCGTCAACTACGTCCTCAACACCATCACCGGCACGCAGGACTGGCGCGGGCACGGCTGGCTCGCCGACCCGTGGTCCTTCATGATGGTGCTCACGATCATCATCGTCTGGCAGGGCATCCCGTTCGCGGTCTTCACCTTCTACGCCGGCCTCGGCCAGGTGCCCGACGAGGTGCTCGAGGCCTCGCAGCTCGACGGCGCGCATTCGGTGCAGCGCTTCCGGTTCATCGTCCTGCCCTACCTCCGCAACGTGATCACCGCCGTGATCGTGCTCGAGACCATCTGGAACCTCCGCATCTTCACGCAGGTCTACGCGCTGCAGCAGCAGGGCGGCATCGTCTCCGAGACGAACGTGCTCGGCACCTACCTCTTCCGCCAGGGCCTCGGAGAGTTCGGCGTGACCGCCGCGATCGGCGTGTTCATGGTCATCCTGCTCATGGGCATCTCCTACTACAACGTCCGCTCCAGCCTGAAGGAGGAGGAAGCGTGACCACGCAGATCTCTCCCGCCGTCCAGCTCGCCGAGACCCCCGCGTCGGTGACGCCGCACACCCAGAAGTCCCGCCGCACCCACCGCTTCGGCGCCCCCAAGATCGTGATCAACGTGGTCGCCGTCCTGGTCTTCCTGTGCTCGGTGTTCCCGGTCTACTGGATGGTGAACATGTCGTTCACCCCGTCGAACCAGATCATCAGCCGCACTCCGAGCTTCTTCCCGCTCGAGTTCACCTTCAAGAACTACGTCACCGCGTGGACGCGCGAGGCCGCCCCCGGCCAGACCGACTTCCCGCACGCGCTCGCCTCGAGCATCGGCGTCGCGATCGCCGTCGTCGTGGTCTGCGCGGTCTTCGCCTTCCTCGCCTCGATCGCGATCGCCCGCTTCGCCTTCCGCGGCCGCTACGTGTTCATCGTGAGCGTGCTCGTCGTGCAGATGGTGCCCGGCGAGGCCATGATGTTCACGATCTACAACATGATCGACGACTGGCGCCTCATGAACACCCTCGTCGGCCTGTTCATCGTGCACCTCGCCTCGGTCGTGCCGTTCACCATCTGGACCCTCCGCGGCTTCGTGGCGGGCGTGCCCGCCGACCTCGAGGAGGCGGCGATGATCGACGGCTGCACGAAGGCGCAGGCGTTCTGGAAGGTCACCTTCCCGCTGCTCGCCCCCGGGCTCGTCTCCACCGGCATCTTCGCCTTCATCCAGAGCTGGAACGAGTTCACGATGGCCCTGCTCCTCATGAAGGGCTACAACCTCACCCTCCCGCCGTGGCTGAACTCCTTCCAGTCGGCGACCGAGGCGACGAACTGGGGCGCCGTGATGGCGGGCTCGACCCTCATCGCCCTGCCCGTCGTGATCTTCTTCCTCTTCGTGCAGGGTCGGATGACCGGCGGCCTCGTGAGCGGAGCCGTCAAGGGATGAGCACCGAGAACCCCACCGGTGCGGCCGCCCAGCTGCACCGGGACATCCTGACGACCCTGCTGCCGGGCTTCGACGGCCCGGTCGCCCCCGAGTGGGTGCTCGCCCGGCTGCGCGACGGCCTCGGCGGCGTGTGCCTCTTCGGCGAGAACGTCGTCGAGCCCGAGCAGCTGCGGGCCCTCAACGAGAGCCTCCGCGCGGCGAACCCCGAGGCCGTCATCGCGATCGACGAGGAGGGCGGCGACGTCACCCGGTTGTTCTACGACCGCGGCGCCCCGTTCCCCGGCAACGCCGTGCTCGGCCGCATCGACGAGCTCGAGCTCACCCGCCGCGTCGCGGCGGAGGTGGGGCGCGCTCTCGCGGCGACCGGCTGCACCGTGACGTTCGGCCCCGACGTCGACGTCAACGCCAACCCCGACAACCCCGTCATCGGCGTGCGCAGCTTCGGCGACGACCCGGTGCTCGTCGCCCGGCACTCGGCCGCCTGGGTCGAGGGCCTGCAGCAGACGGGCATCGCCGCGAGCGCGAAGCACTTCCCGGGGCACGGCGACACGGCGACCGACTCGCACCTCGCCCTGCCGGTCGTCGACGTCCCGCTCGAGACGCTGCGCGAGCGCGAGCTCGTGCCGTTCCGCGCGGCGATCGAGGCGGGCACCCGCACGATCATGACGTCCCACATCCTGATCCCTCAGCTCGACGCTGAGGCTCCGGCCACCCTCTCCCCGCACATCCTGCACAGCCTGCTCCGCGGGGAGCTGGGTTTCGAGGGCGTCATCGTGACCGACGCCCTCGACATGAAGGGGGCGAGCGGCGCGCACGGCATACCCGAAGCCGCAGTGCGCGCCCTCGCCGCCGGGTGCGACCTCCTTTGCATCGGGGCGAACAACTCCGACGAGCAGCTCGGCGAGATCGTCGCGGCGGTCGCCGACGCGATCGAGGCGGGCCGCCTTCCGGCCGACCGCGTCCGCGACGCGGCGGCCCGGGTGCGCGCGCTCGCGGCGACGGCACCGGCCGTGCCGGCCGGCCCGGCCGCCCCGAGCGTGATCGAACCGGCCCACGACGACGAGGAGATCGCACGCGTGGTCGCCTCCTTCGAGGTCGCGTCCGCCGTGCCCGCGCGCCTGCACGGGGCATCCGGCATCGGCACGGTCGTGCGCGTCGACACGGTGGCGAACATCGCCATCGGCGTGTCGCCGTGGGGCCCGTTCGCCGCCGAGGCGGTCGCCGAGCGGCCGTCGTGGCTCAGCCGCGCCGAACTCGTCGCGGTCGCCCACGGCCAGGCGCTCGACGACCCAGCGGGCCTCCCGGGGCCGGTGCTCGTCATCGGCAAGGACCTCCACCGCCACGCCTTCGCCCGCCGCACGATCGACGCGCTGCGCGCCGTGCGCGACGACGTGGTGACGATCGACATGGGCTGGCCGTCGCACGACCGCGGCTACGCCGACGTCGCGACCTACGGCGCCTCGCGCCTCCTCGGCGACGCGGTGCTCGCGTTCGTCGACGGCGTGCTCGCGCCTGTGGCAGCGCGGTGAGACTCGGCATCGACATCGGCGGCACGAAGACCGCGGCCGTCGCGCTCGCCGACAGCGGCGAGCTGAGCGACCAGGTGCGCATGCCGACCGGATTCGGCGCGGAGGCGGTCGTCGAGACGGCGCTGCGCACGGTCGAGCGGATGGCCGAGGTGTCGGGCGTCGGCGCGAGCGCGTTCTCGTCGATCGGCATCGGGATCCCCGGCGCGGTCGACACGGCGACGGGCCGGGTGGCGCACGCCGTGAACCTCGGCCTCGAGGGGCTCGACCTGGGCCCGCGGCTGGCCGACCGGCTCGGCGTCGAGGTGCGCATCGAGAACGATGTGAAGGCGGCGGCGCTCGGCGCGCACCACCTGCTCGGCGCGGCGAAGGGCGCCGTCGAGGCATCCGCGCCCTCGGCCGGGCGGTCGATGGCCTACCTGAACCTCGGCACCGGCCTCGCCGCCGGGATCGTGCAGGGCGGCCGCCTCCTCAGGGGCGGTCACGGCGTCGCGGGCGAGATCGGGCACATCCCGATCGACCCGGCGGGGGAGCCGTGCGGCTGCGGCCAGCGCGGCTGCCTCGAGACCGTGGCCTCCGGCTCGGCGATCGCGCGCATGTGGCCGTCCGAGGCCGAGCTGCCCGCCCGGGAGCTCTTCGACCGGGCAGCGGCCGGCGACGCCGAGGCGATCGCGGTCCGCGAGCGATTCCTCTCGGGGGTGGCGGCGGCGGTCCGGCTGCTCGTGCTCACCACCGACGTCGACGAGGTCGTGATCGGCGGCGGGCTCGCCGCCCTCGGCGCACCGCTCGTCGACGGAACTCGCCGTATCCTGAACGGGTGGGCCGCCGACTCGGCGTTCCTCGCCTCTCTCGGGCTCGCGGAGCGGGTCCGGGTCATTCCCCTCGGATTTCCGGCAGCCGCCGTGGGTGCTGCCCTGGTAGGAGTTGCGCAATGGCAGAAGTCGTAGTCGTCGAGAACGAGCAGGCCGCGGGCGAGCTCGTCGCCGGGTCGATCGTCGCGCTGATCAGGCAGAAGCCCGACGCCGTGCTCGGCCTCGCGACCGGGTCGACCCCGCTCGCGAGCTACCGGGCCCTCGCGGGGCGGATCGCCGCGGAGTCGATCGACGTGCGCGGCGTGCGCGGCTTCGCGCTCGACGAGTACGTGGGCCTGCCGGCCGGGCATCCCGAGAGCTACCGGGCGGTCATCACCCGCGAGGTCGTCGAGCCGCTCGGACTCACCCCCGAGCTCGTCCGGGTGCCGAACGGCGATCCGTCGACCATCGAGCACGCGGGCGCCGACTACGAGGCCGCCATCACGGCGGCGGGCGGGGTCGACCTGCAGATCCTCGGCATCGGGCGCACCGGCCACATCGGCTTCAACGAGCCCGGCTCGTCGCTGGCCTCGCTCACGCGAGTCAAGACGCTCACCGAGCCCACTCGCGTCGACAACGCGCGCTTCTTCGACTCGCCCGAGGAGGTGCCCATGCACTGCATCACCCAGGGCATCGGCACGATCCTCCGGGCCCGTCACCTCGTGCTGCTCGCATTCGGCGAGGCGAAGGCCGAGGCCGTGGCCGCGGCGGTCGAGGGCTGCGTCTCGGCGAGCCAGCCGGGTTCGGCGATCCAGCTGCACCCCCACGCGACCGTGATCGTCGACGCGGCGGCCGCGTCGCGGCTCGCGAATCTCGAGTACTACCGGCACGCCTGGGCGAACAAGCCGGCCTGGCAGGGCATCTAGCGACGGCGCTGCGAACGACGAGGATGCCCCGGGCGGGATGCCGCCCGGGGCATCCGTCGTTCAGTGGGGGAGCGTCGCCGGGAGCTCGGCGAGGTAGCCGTCCTCGTCGAAGTCGTCGAAGAGCTGGCGCTGGATCATGAAGCCCTGGCCGAGCGCCATCATGATGGGCAGGGTGCGAGCGAGCCGCACCTCGGCCTCGTCGGCCGGGTAGTTGGCGGCGAACCACGGCCGGATCGCGTCGCCGAAGGTCTCGCGGATCGAGCGGACCGGGCCCCGGATCGTGTCGCCGAGCTCGGTGTCGGTGGCCGCCGCGGCCCAGAGCTGCACCAGCAGCCGGGTGTCGAAGTGCGCGCGCATGCCGCGCAGCACGGTGGCGAGCACCTCGCCGGGCGTGAGCGGCGCCTCGCCCTCCGCCTGGCGCGCGTCGACCTCGAGGCGGCGCTGGCCGAGCGTGCGCTGGGCGACGGCCGCGAGGAGCTCGACCTTGCTCGGGAAGTGGCCGTAGATCGCGCCGGCGGAGAGCCCGGACTCGGCGATGATGTCGGCCATCGAGGCGCCGTCGAGACCCTTCGAGGTGAAGGCGCGCAGCGCGGCGTCGAGGATCTCGTCGCGCCTCGCCGCGCGGTACTCGTCGCTCACCTTGGGCATCGGCCGCCTTCCGCTCGGAAAACCGAATGATCGTTCTTGACAAGCATAGGAGTCCGGCGCATTCTTATAAAGAACGAATGTTCGTTTTTATTCGACTCCGGAGGAGACCATGGCGCACTCGGATGCCACGCAGTCCCACACCCCGCTCGCGCGCGTCGTCGGCGTGGGCCTCGCACTCGCGGCGGTCGTCGCCGTCATCGTGCTCGCGTTCGCCTGGCCCTCGGTGACGGCCGAGGCGAAGGACCTGCCGATCGCGATCACCGGGCCCGCCGAGGCCGTCGCCGCCGCGGAGGAGGCGGTCGACGCGCAGCAACCCGGCGCGATCGCCTTCGTCGAGGTCGACGACCGCACGGCCGCGGTCGACGCGATCGAATCCCGTGAGGTGTACGGAGCCGTCGTGCTCGGCGCCGAGCCCGAGGTGCTCAGCTCGTCCGCCTCGAGCCTCGTCGTCGCGCAGCTGCTGACCGGCATCGCGAGCGGGCTCGAGGAGGGCGTCAACGCCCAGGCGGCCGCAGCGGCGGCCGCTGCGGGTGCGCCGGCAGCCCCGCCGCACATCGACGTCGTCGTCACCGACGTGGTGCCGCTCGCCGAGACCGATCCCCGCGGCACGGGGCTCGCGGCCGCGCTGTTCCCGCTCGTGCTCGGCGGGATGCTCGGCGGGATCGCGATCTCGCTCGCCGTCATCGGCGCGATGCGCCGGGTGCTCGCCGTCGTCGTCTACTCCGTGGCCGGCGGGCTCGCGCTCACCGGGATCCTGCAGGGGTGGTTCGGCGCGCTGCAGGGCGACTACTGGGTGAACTCCGCGGCGATCGCGCTCGCACTCGCCGCGATCGCGGCGCCGATCACCGGGTTCGTCGCCCTCATCGGGCGAGCGGGCATCGCGGTCGGCCCGGTGGTCATGCTGCTCTTCGCGAACCCCATCTCCGCGGCCGCGATGCCGAAGGAGTTCCTTCCCGAGCCGTGGGGCGACGTCGGCCAGTGGTTCCCGCCGGGGGCTGCCGCCACGCTCGTGCGCGAACTCTCCTACTTCCCCGCCGCGGACACGACGTTCCCCTGGCTCGTGCTCGCAGGCTGGGCCGTCGGCGGGCTCGTGCTCTCGGTGCTCGGCCACTTCCGCACCGCGGGCGGCGCGGAGAGCGACGCCGAGGCCGATGCGGTGGCCGATGCCGAAGCCGCGGCGCGCGTCGAGGCCGCCTGACGCGCGCCCGGCGAGGTCAGCCCGCGAGTTCCTTGCGCCCGTTGATGATGCCGCTGACCGCGGCGACGACGGCGAAGACGATGGCCACGACGGGCTGGCCCAGCATCCACCACCCGATCGCCGCGGCCGAGAAGATCGCGATCTCGACGAGCGCCTTGCCGAAGGGGTCGATGCGGAAGACGGCCTTGGGCGACATGAACAACGCCCACGCGATGATCGCGAGCGCCGGCGCCCCGAGCCCGATCAGCACGCCCGGCCACGGCAGCGGGAACGCCATGAAGCCCCAGATGCCGAGCGACACGAAGGCGAACAGCTCGAGGAAGAATCGGAGGATGTCGTTGGGGCCGATCTTGGGCTGGGCCTGCTGCGGGGTCTCGGGTGCGGTGCTCACAACCCTCTAGCGTACCCGGGCCTCGGCGGGCGGCTCAGCGGAAGATGATGGTGCGGGCTCCGTCGAGCAGCACGCGGCGCTCGGCGAACCACTTCACCGCCTGGCTCAGCGTGCGGCTCTCCTCGTCCTGACCGATCGCGACGAGCTCGGCCGGGCTGCGCGAGTGGTCGACGCGCACGACGTTCTGCTCGATGATCGGGCCCTCGTCGAGGTCGCTCGTCACGAAGTGCGCGGTCGCGCCGATGAGCTTCACGCCGCGGGCGTGCGCCTGGCGGTACGGATTCGCGCCCTTGAAGCCCGGCAGGAACGAGTGGTGGATGTTGATGCACCTCCCGGCGAGGGCGTCGCACAGCTCGGGGGAGAGGATCTGCATGTAGCGGGCGAGCACGACGAGCTCGATGTCGTGCTCGTCGACCGCGGCGAGGAGGCGCCGCTCGAACTCGGCCTTCGACGCGGGGTCGGTCACGGCGGCGGCCTCGAAGGGCACGCCGTAGAAGTCGACGAGGTCGCGGAGGGTGCCGTGGTTCGAGAGCACCAGCGGGATCTCGACGGGCAGCTGGCCCGCGCGCTGCCGGAAGAGCAGGTCGTTCACGCAATGGCCGGCGGTCGAGGCGAGCACGAGGGTGCGCAGCGGCCGCCCGACCTCGTCGAGGTGCCACTGCATGCTCCAGCGCTCGGTGACCGGCGCGAGCGCCGCCTCGAACTCGGCGCGCGTCGCCCGCGACTCGACCTGCAGGCGCATGAAGAAGCGGCCGGTGTCGAGGCTCGCGAACTGCTGGCTCTCGGTGATGTTGCCCCCGGAGGCGACGATGGCGCCCGAGATCGCGTGCACGATGCCGGGTCCGTCGGTGCAGCTCAGGGTCACGACCCAGTGGTACAGGTGATCGGGGGCGGCATCGGTGGTCATCCGCCCAGATTACCGGTGCGAGGATGCCTCAGCCGACGAGCCCGTTCACCCACTCGCGCACGGTGCCCTCGCGGAGCGGTCCGACCCGGCCGTCGCTCGTGTACCGGATGCCGAGACGGTCGCTGTTGCGGATGCCCTGCACGTACCAGTCGGAGGTCCCGGCGCGGTCGAGCTCGACGATCCGGCTCGCCCACGGCACGGTGAGCAGGAGGCTCGCGCCGGGCCGGCCCGTGAAGGCGAGGTCGTAGCGCTGGCCCCGGCCAGAGACCTCGAGCCCCGGTGTCTCGAGCGAGAACGCAGCCTCGTCGGAGAAGGCCGAGACGTTGCCGGCGACGTCGATCTGCCGGGCCGCGACCGCGTGCCCGCCCGCGGCGAGCCCGTCGTACTCGTGCGACCACCGGCCGTCCGAGTCGGCGACGAGCGCCGTGGTCGCCCCGTCGAGCACGAGCTCGACGTCGGCTCCGGGCTCGGCGGTGCCCGAGACGATCGGGTCGACGAGTCCGCCGGCGGTGTCGATCGACGAGATCACGGGGGCGAGCGCCTCGGTGTCGCCCGGCGTCGGCGTCGGCGTCGGGGTCGGGGTCGGGGTCGGCGTCGGCGTCGGTGTGGGGGTCGGCGTCGGTGTGGGGGTCGGGGTCGGCTCGGCCGTCGGGGTGGGCGTCGGCGTCGGCGTGGCCTGGGGCGGCTCCGCCACGGGCGCGCCGGGGTCGACCGGGGTCGACGGCTCTTCGGCGACGACGTCGTCGATCACGGCGACGGGCGGGGCCGGCTGCTCGGCGAGCGGGGCGGGGTCGGCCGCATCGGCCGGTTCGGCCTCGGGCTCCCCGTCGACCACCTCGCTCGTGGGGGCGGCGATCGGCTCGTTCGTGGGGGCGAGGCTCGGGGCGACGACGGCGACCGCGACGACGGCGGCGGTGAGCACGAGCGCGCCGGCGCCGATGGCGACGCCGGTACCGCTGACGGCCCCCACGAGCCCGGTGCCCGCGGCACCGCCGCCCGCACCGCCTGCGCCGGCGCCCGAGGCACCCGCCCCGGCTCCGGCTCCGCCGGCTCCGGACGCTCCTGCGCTCCCGGAGACGCCCGCCGCGCCGGCGGCGATGCCGCCCGCGCCCATCGCGTACTCGGCGACGGGCACGCCCTGCGACAGCCAGGCGGAGTACGCGGTCGCGCCGCCGACCCCGGCGGCGAGCGGCAGCAGCACGAGTGCGAGCTTCGAGCCCACCTCCCTGGCCTCGGCGGCGACGATCGTGCAGCGCGCGCAGTCGTCGAGGTGCGACTCGAGCTTCGCGGTGTCGCGGGGGCGAAGCTTGCCGCGCGTGTAGCTGCCCAGGCGATCGATCGTCCACCGGCACTCGGGCTCGGTCGAGTTCTTGAGGTGCGCGCGGATCCACGCCTGGCGGAGGCCCTCGCGTGCGCGGTAGGCGAGCGCGGCCGTGCTGTTCGCGCTCATGCCCACGAGCGGTGCGACCTGCTGCGGGCTCATGCCCTCGACCTCGCTGTACCAGAGCACCTCCTGCCAACGGGTCGGCAGCGAGCGGAACGCCTGGGCCGTGGTCGACCGGTCGAGGGCGTCGAGCGTCGCCGCCTCGTTCGTCTCGGGATCCTCGAACGACTCGAGGGTCTCGAGGTTGGTCTCCTGGCGGGCCCGGCCCCAGCTCGCCGCGGTGTTGCGGATCGTGGTGAAGAGGTAGGGGCGGAACGCGGCCGTCGGCCCCTTGCCGGCGAGGATCGCGTCGTAGATGCGCGTGAACGACTCGGCGACGAGGTCGTCGGGGTCGAGCGAGCTGAACGAGCGGGCCACGGTGCGGCCGGAGGCCGCATGTCGCTGCCAGAGCTCGGCGTAGGCGGAAGGGTCGCCGCGGCGGGTCCGCTCGATGAGCGCGGCATCGGCGGTGTGATCGGTGCGCACGGTGGGCACGCGCGGCTCCTTCGGGGTTCGGGTCGGTCCACCTGAGAGACGCGTCGAGGCGGGGATCATGACGCGGATCGGGGGTTCCGGATCATTCCACCAGATTTTTCCGGGAATCGCGTCATAGATCCGCCCCGGTGACGTCTTCTCCTGTGAGGGCGTGCACTGCGCCCTCGCCTCCGCCGTCCCGGAGACCCGAACTCCGAGACGGAAGCCGGGTACCCGCCGGCGGGACGAGGCGCCCGGGGGAAAGGGCGGCTCGATTCGAACGGCCGGGCTCCGAGACGATGGGGAACACGTCTCGGGGCCGGCCCTTCTCCCAGTGCTCGCGCCGGGCGCGGCTCAGGCCAGTCGGCCGCCCGCCGCCCAGACCGCCTGCACGTCGAGCTCGTCGCCGAGCAGCACCGCGTCGGCGGCGTAGCCGCGGTCGAGCCGGCCGAGATCGTGCGCGCGACCGATCGCGGCCGCCGGCACGACCGTGAGCGCGGCGATCGCCTGGTCGAGCGGGATGCCGCTGTCGACGACGGCGCGACGCAGCGCCTCGTCCTGCAGGAGCGTCGATCCCGCGATCGAGCCGCCCTCGCGGAGGCGGGCGACGCCCTGGTCGACGACGACCTCCAGCGTGCCGAGGAGGTACTCGCCGTCGGCGGATCCGGTCGCCGCCATGGCGTCGGTGATGAGCGCGACGCGCCCCGGTGCACCGGCGAAGGCGAGCTTCACGACGTCGGCGTGGACGTGCACCCCGTCGTTGATGATCTCGAGGGTGACGTGGTCGGCGTGCATGGCCGCGACGACGGGGCCCGGCGCACGGTGGTGGATGCCCCGCATGCCGTTGAAGGCGTGCGTCAGGATCGTCGCGCCCGCACCGAACGCGGCGAGGGCGGTGTCGAAGTCGGCCCCGGTGTGCCCGACCGCGACCGCGACGCCCGCATCGACGAAGCGGCCGATGGCCTCCGTCGCCCCGGGATGCTCGGGCGCGATCGTGATCTGGCGCAGCGTGCCGTCGGCCGCGGCGAGGAGCCGATCGACGGAGTCGGCGTCGGCGGTGCGCAGCAGCGACGGGTCGTGGGCACCGCGGTAGGCGTCGTCGAGGAACGGACCTTCGAGGTGGGAGCCGAGCACGCGCGGGTCGCGACGCGAGAGGCCTGCGATCATCGCGACCTGCTCGGCGAGCCGGTCGACGGGTGCCGTGACGAGCGAGAGCACCGTGCGGGTCGTGCCGTGGGCGTTGTGCACGGCGAGCACGCGCTCGATCGCCGCCTCGCCCTCGTCGGCGGACGCGCCTCCGGCGCCGTGGCAGTGGATGTCGATGAACCCCGGGACGAGGAATCGCCCCGAGGCATCCGTCACGCTCGTGTCGGGGGTGAGGTGCTCGCGCCAGGCGTCGCCCAGCCCGCGCTCGGCGACGCTGCCGCCCTCGAAGCGCACCCAGGCGTCGGGCACCGTGTCGAACCCGCTCACGATCCGCGCCGAATGGATGATCGTGGACCCGTTCGGGGCGGAGGCGGGTGCGGTCGGGAGGACTGGGGTGCTCACCTAAGCAACGATAACGTCGTAGCCGTGGTCGGCCAGCCGCGCCAGCTGCGCCTCGGTCACGCCCGAGTCGGTGATCAGGGTCGAGAAGAGGCGCCGTGAGCCGATCGCGGCGAACGCCCGCTTGTCGAGCTTCGACGAGTCGGCGACGAGCACCGGATGGGTGGCGCGCGAGGCCATGAGCGCGTTCACCGCCGCCTCGCGCTCGTCGTGCGAGGTCGGGCCGATCGCCGGGTCGATGCCGTTCACGCCGATGAAGGCGTAGTCGAGCGTCACGCTGCCGAGCACCGCGTCGGTGTACGCGCCGACGAGCTCGTACGAGCGCGCATGCACGACGCCGCCGGTCACGACCGTCTTGATCTGGGGCCGGATCGCGAGCTGCATGGCGATGTTGATCGCGTTCGTCACGACTGTGAGGCTCGGGTCGTTCGCCGGCTCCATGATGTCGGCGCGCGACATGAGCGCCTCCACGATCGCCGTGGCCGTCGTGCCGCCGCAGAGCCCGATGACGGCGCCCCGAGGCACCATCGCGCTCGCCGCACGGGCGATCGCGGCCTTCGACTCGGGGTTCTGCTGGTTCTTGTAGCGGATCGGCAGGTCGTACGCGACCGAGTGGGCGACGGCGCCTCCGCGGGTGCGGGTGAGCAGCTGCTGGCTCGCGAGCGCGTCGAGGTCGCGCCGGGCCGTCGCCGGCGACACCCCGAGCTGGTCGACGATCTGCTCGACCTCGACCTGGCCGCCGTCGGCGAGCAGGTCGAGGACGGCGCTCAGGCGCTCCGCGCGATTCATCCGATCCCGTCCCTTCCGGTGGTGCCCGCCGTCGCCGGCGAGGCGAACAGCCTCAGCATGCGGCCCGCTTCGATGCGCACCGCGTCGCGGCCCGCCGCGAGGTACTTGCGAGAGTCTACGGCCGTGGGGTGCTCCGCGAGGTAGTCGCGGATCGCGCCGGTGAAGGCCGCATTCAGGTGCGTCGACACGTTGATCTTCGTGAGGCCCGCTGCGATGCCCGCGACGATGGTCTCGTCGGGCACCCCGGACGAGCCGTGCAGCACGAGCGGCACCGGCACGGCGGCGTGCAGCCGCGCGATGAGCTCGAGGTCGAGCGCCGCGACCCGCTCGGTCATCGCGTGCGACGAGCCGACCGCGACCGCGAGGGCGTCGACCCCGGTCTCGGCGACGAACTGCGCCGCCTCGGCCGGGTCGGTGCGGACGCCGGGCGCGTGCGCACCGTCCTTGCCGCCGATCTCGCCGAGCTCGGCCTCGACGAGCACGCCCGCCTCGGCCGCGTGCGCCACGACGCGCCGGGTGGTCGCGACGTTGTCGGCGAAGTCGAGCTTCGCGCCGTCGTACATGACCGAGCCGAAGCCCCCGTCGATCGCGCGGAGCGCGAGCTCCACGTCCTCCGCGTGGTCGAGGTGCACGGCGACGCGGGCGCTCGAGGCCTCGGCGACGGCGAGCGTCGCGCGAGCGATCGGCTCGAAGGCCCCGTGGTAGTTCACGCAGTTCTCGGAGAGCTGCAGGATGACCGGCAGGCCGGTGTCCTCCGCGGCGCCGACGAGGGCCTCGGCCGTCTCGAGGTGCAGCACGTTGAACGCGCCGATCGCGGTGCCGGCCGACGCGGCGGCCTCGAGGACGGTGCGGGTGGGGATGAGCGTCATGCGGTGGTCCTCGGGTCGGTCGCGGGCGCCTGCTGCGCCCGCTCGGTGTTCGCCTGGTCGGCGGCGGATGCCTCGTGGTCGCCCGTGACGACGACCTCGGCCTCGAGCCGCACGTGGTCGGGCGAGAGCGCGCCCGCGACGGGCATCAGCACGGCCGAGGCCGACCACGCCGTCGCGCGCCGCGCGAGCGCGGCCCGTGCGGCGACGCCCTCGCGGCCCGGGTCGCTCACGAGCGACGGGGTGGTGGCCACGGCGGCGGCGATCGCCGCGACGGCCGCATCGCCCGCACCGGTCGCGTTGCCGTGCAGCGGCCGGGGCAGCCGGGCGCGCACGCCGTCGGAGCGGTCGGCGTGCGAGAGCACGAGCAGCCCCTCGGTGCCGAGCGAGACGAGCACGAGCCGGGCGCCCGCGTCGAGCAGCGCTCGGCCTCCGGCGACCGGATCGTCGTGGCCGGTCACCTCGGCGAGCTCGTCGCGGTTCGGCTTCAGCACCGTCGCACCCGCGCGGGCGGAGGCGAGCAGCCCCGGTCCGCTCGTGTCGACGATCACCGGTGCGCCCGCGGCGACGAGCTCGGCGACGAGCCCGGCGAGCTCGTCGGGGCCGAAGCCGGGCGGCAGGCTGCCGCTGATGACGACGACGTCGGCGCGTCGCCCGAGGCGGGCCGCCTCGGCGAGGAGGGCGTCGGCCTCGGCATCGGCGAGGGGCGCGCCGTGCTCGTTGAGGATCGTGGTCTCGCCGCTCGACTCGTCGACGAGTGCGAGACTGCGTCGCGTCTCGCCGCGTACGGGAACGAGCCGGTGGGGGATGCCGCTGCGTTCGAGGTCGTCGGCCAGTCGCGTGCCGGCTGCGCCGCCCGCGGTCGTGAGCGCCAGCACGTCGTGCCCCTCGGCGGCGAGCACCCGTGCGACGTTCAGGCCCTTGCCGCCGGCGCGCGAGACGCCCGTCGGCACTCGGAGGGTCTCGCCCGGGCGCAGCTCGGCGAGGTGCCAGGTGAGGTCCTCTGCGGGGTTCGGGGTGACGGTGAGGATCACGGCGCCGCCGTTCCGGCCGCGCTCGCGGCCTTGGCCGCGGCGAGGTCGCGCGCGGCGAGGGCGGTGCCGAGCAGGCCGGCGTCGTCGCCGAGCTCGGCGCGCAGGAGCACCGGACGGCGGTGGAAGCTGAGGAGGGCGTCGACCCGCGCGCCGAGCGGCTCGAAGAGCGCGGGCCCGGCCTGCGAGAGGCCGCCGCCGATGACGATCGCCTCGGGTGCCAGGGTCGCGACGAGCCGGGCGATGCCCTCGGCCAGCGCCTCGATGGCGGAGGTCCAGATGTCGTCGGCGAGCGGGTCGCCCGCGCGTGCGGCCTCGAGCACGGCTCGGGCCCCCGAGACGTCGCGACCGCTCGCCGCACGGTACCGCCGGGCGATGGCGCCGGCCGAGGCGACCGTCTCGAGGCAGCCGATCGCGCCGCAGGGGCAGCGTTCGCCGCGGGGGTCGGCCAGCGAATGCCCGAACTCGCCCGCGTAGCCGCCGGCCGAGTACGGCTGGCCGCCGATGAGCATGGAGCTCGCGATGCCGGTGCCGATCGCGAGCACCACGGCGTCGTCGTAGCCGCGTGCGGCCCCCAGCCGGTGCTCGGCGTCGCCCGCGGCGCGGACGTCGTGGCCGAACGCGACCGGCAGTCCGAGCGCGTGCTCGGCGAGGTCGCGGATGGGGGCGTCGCGCCAGCCCAGGTTCGAGGCGAACAGGCCGAGCCCGCGCACCTCGTCGACGAGCCCGGGCACGCTCACGCCGGCCGCGACGACCTCGACCCCGGGGTGCTCGTCGCGCAGCGTCTGCGCGAGGCCGGCGAAGGAGGCGGCGACCGCGCGCGCGGAGTCGACGGGATCGAGCGCGGTCGGGGTGCGCCGGAGCCCGAGCACCCGCCCCGCGGCATCCACCATCGCCGACTTCGTGTCGGTGCCGCCGACGTCGAAGGCGAGGACGGCGGCGCCGGGGCCGAGCGGTGGCGCGAGGTCGTTCATCGGGTCAGCCTTCGAGGATCACCGAGCGCGTCAGGTTGCGCGGCTGGTCGGGGTCGAGGCCGCGCGCGAGGGCGCGGGCGAGCGAGACGCGCTGGGCGCGGACGAGGTCGGCCATCGGGTCGAGCGCGCTCGTCTCGAAGCGCGCACCGGTCGCGGCGACGTCGCCCGCGAGGCCCTCGGGGGCGGGGCCGAACTGCCAGGTCACCCGGCCGGGCGCGGCGATCGAGATCGGGCCGTGACGGTACTCCATGGACGGGTACGACTCGGTCCAGGACTGCGAGGCCTCGCGCATCTTCAGCGCCGCCTCGTGGGCGAGGCCCACCGAGAAGCCGCGGCCGAGGAAGGTGTACTGCTCGGCGTCGACGAGCGCCGGGTCGAGCTCTTCGGCGAGCGCCAGCTCGGCGTCGGCGATCACCGGCGCGAGGTCCTCGCCGAGCGAGGCGCGGAAGAGGGCGAGCGCCGTCGTCGCGAACCGGGTCTGCACGACCGACTGCTCGTCGGCGAAGGGGAGGGTGATCGCGTCGTCGACGAGCTCGACGAGGGGCGACTCCGCGTCGCCGATGACGCCGATGGTGCGGACCTGCCCGCGGACGTCGCCGACGAGCTGGAGCACCTCGGTCGTCGTGCCCGAGCGGGTGAGCGCCACGACGGCGTCGTAGCCGCGCAGCGGGAAGGCCTCGGACGCCGCGAACGCGTCGGTCTCGCCGTGGCCGCCGGACTCGCGGAGCCAGGCGTACGACTGGGCCATGAACCACGAGGTGCCGCAGCCGACGACGGCGACGCGCTCGCCGCGGCGCGGGAGTCGCGACTGCTCGTCGCGGAGCTCGGCCGCGCGCGCCCAGGTCTCGGGCTGCGAGGCGAGCTCGGCGGCCATGTGGGCGGCGGGGGCGGAAGCGGAAGGCAGGCTCACGTGGGCTCCAGTCGGGGTGGTGCGGCCGTCGAGTGACGACGATGACGCCTCAATGATTGCAGATGACTGCAATACGTGTCCAACGATCATGGAAAAGATCGTTTACTGCACTGTCCCGCATTCGAGGGGTTTAGTGAGGGATCCGAACAAAATCCGGTAACAAATGGCTCTCCAGCCTTGACGGCCGAGTGGGGAGCGGAATAGATTTCCCAGCGTCGAGTGAACGTACCTGATCGTTTGCTCGGTCAAACGTTCATCAAATTGCACGGATCTTCGAGATCGGTGCAGGATGGGCGATACGCATCGGCGCGTTGAGACCTGCTCTCGTCGATGCGCCACCCAACACAGTGAGGAAGCATCCAATGAAGAAGTCTCTGCGCCTCGGCGCCGCGGTCGCGCTCGCCGCCACCGCCTCGCTGACGCTCGCCTCGTGCGGATTCGGCGGCGGTGACAGCGGCGGCGACGCCGGCGGCAAGACCACGCTCGACCTGCTCGTGCCCAGCTACTCCGACAACACCGAGAAGCTCTGGAACGACGTCATCGACGGCTTCGAAGCCGAGAACGAGGACATCGACGTCAAGCTCGAGGTCCAGTCGTGGGACAACCTCGAGAAGGTCGTGACGACGAAGATCCAGGGCGGTGAGGCCCCCGACATCTACAACGGCGGTGCGTTCGGCGGCTTCGCAGCCGATGGCCTGCTGTACCCGGCCGAGGACGTGGTCTCGCCCGACACCTTCAGCGACTTCCAGGACTCGTTCATCGCGAACGCCGAGGTCGACGGCACCGCCTACGCCCTGCCGCTGATCGCGTCGGCGCGCGCGCTGTTCGTGAACAACACGCTGCTCGAGCAGGCCGGCGCGACCGCGCCGACCAACTGGGACGAGCTGCTCGACGCCGCGACGAAGGTCTCGGCGCTCGGCGGCGGCGTGGCCGGCTACGGCATGCCGCTCGGATCGGAAGAGGCGCAGGCCGAGGCGGCCGTGTGGCTCTGGGGCGGCGGCGGCACCTTCGGCGACGCGGACGCGATCACGGTCGACGACCCCGCCAACCTTCCCGGTGCCGAGCAGATCAAGAAGATGATCGACGCGGGCGCGACGCAGGCCGACCCCGGATCGACCGACCGTTCGCCGCTCATGGACATCTTCATCCAGGGCAAGATCGGCATGCAGGTCGGCCTTCCGCCGACCGTCGGCCAGATCGAGGAGAACAACCCCGAGCTCGACTACTCGATCGTGCCGATCCCCACGCAGGACGGCTCGCCCTTCACCCTCGGCGTCATGGACCAGCTCATGGCCTTCAACAACGACGACGGCGCGAAGCAGGACGCGATCACGAAGTTCTTCGACTACTACTACTCGGCCGACGTGTACGTGCCGTGGGTGCAGACCGAGGGCTTCCTCCCCGTCACGAAGTCGGGCGCCGAGGCGCTGCAGGGCGAGGAGGCGCTCGCGCCGTTCCTCGAGGTGCTGCCGAACGCCCAGTTCTACCCGAGCACCAACCCGAAGTGGCAGGCCACGGACGGCGCGTTCAAGTCGCTGTTCGGCCAGATCCAGACGAAGCCCGCTCAGGACGTGCTGACCGAGATCCAGGCGCAGGTCGACGCGAGCTGACGCTCGCTCGATGAAAGACGGAAGGGTTCGGTGATCCCCGCACCATGAGTTCCACGACCGAAGCATCACCGAACCCGGCGGGGGCGACCACTGGTCGCCCCCGTTCCGGGGGATCGGCCGCGGGCGGCGCCGCCCGCGGCCGGCCCGGCGGGCGCGACCTCCTCGTCGCCCTGCCCTGGATCGCGCCCGCGCTCCTGCTCATCTTCGGCGTCGTGCTGTTCCCGGCCGGCGTCATGTTCTACAACTCCACTCGAGACATCTCGCTCTCGGGCCTCGACAAGGGCTCGGTCGGCTTCGACAACTACGTCGAGGTGTTCAACTTCCCGTACTTCTGGCCGATCTTCTTCCGCACAATCGTGTGGGTGGTCGTCGTGGTGGCGTTCACCGTGCTGATCTCGCTCGGCCTCGCCCAGATCCTGAACAAGGCGTTCCCTGGCCGCCGGCTCGTGCGCCTCGTCGTGATCATCCCGTGGGCGGCCTCGGTCGTCATGACGACGATGGTCGTCTACTACGGCCTCGAGCCGTACTTCGGCATCATCAACAAGTTCCTCGTCGACATCGGCCTCGTCGACACCCCCGAGGGCTACGGCTGGACGAAGAACCCGACGACCGCCTTCATGTGGGCGATCATCGTCGCGATCTTCGTCTCCCTGCCGTTCACGACGTACACGATCCTCGCGGGCCTCGCCACGGTGCCGACCGACACGCTCGAGGCGGCCCGCATGGACGGTGCCGGCCCCATCCGCACCTACTTCACGGTCGTGCTGCCGCAGCTCCGCGGCGCGCTGAGCGTCGCCGTGCTGATCAACATCATCAACGTGTTCAACTCGCTGCCGATCCTGAGGGTCATGACCGGGTCGATACCCGGCTACGACGCCGACACGATCATGACGATGATCTTCAAGTACATCCAGAACCAGCACAAGGTCGACGTCGCGAGCGCGCTCTCGGTCGTCGCCTTCCTCATCGTCATCGTGATCGTCGCGGTGTACGTGAAGGTCGTCAAGCCCACGCGGGAGATCTGATGAGCGTCACCGAAACTCGCGCCATGCTCGCCGCCGACGCCGGCCGGGGGGCATCCCGCGGCACGGCCGCCCCTCGCAAGCGCCGCTACACGGAAGACCAGGTGCCGCTCGGCAGCGTACTGCTGCGCATGCTCGCCGGGCTCGTCGTGCTCGCGGTGTTCATCGTGCCGTACCTCATCATGTTCTTCGGCTCGGTGAAGACGAAGGCGCAGATCCGCTCGGTCGATCCCACCTACTTCCCCACGGAGTGGCACTGGGAGAACTACATCAACATGTGGTCGACGCCCGAGACGCCGCTGCCGCAGAACATGGTCTCGACGATCGTGATCTCGGTGTTCGCGACGCTGCTCGTGCTCGCCGTCGCGCTGCCCGCGGCGTACTACACGGCGCGGTTCCGCTTCCCGTTCCGCATGGTGTTCCTGTTCCTCGTGATCGTCACGCAGATGCTGCAGCCCGCGGTGCTCACCTCGGGCCTCTTCCGCCAGTTCACGACGCTCGGCATGATCGACACCTGGGCGGCGATGATCTTCATCAACGCGGCATTCAACCTGTCGTTCGCCGTCTGGATCATGCACTCGTTCTTCGCGGGCATCCCGAAGGAGGTCGACGAGGCCGCGCAGATCGACGGCGCCGGCCGGCTCACGGTGCTCTTCAAGATCAACCTGCCGCTCGTGTGGCCGGGCATCGTGACGGCGATCGTGTTCACCTTCGTCGCGTGCTGGAACGAGTTCGCGGCTTCGCTCGTCATCCTCTCGACGGCGGGCAACCAGCCGATGTCGGTCGCCCTCACGAAGTTCGTCGGACAGTACGAGACGAGCTGGCACTACGTGTTCGGCGTCTCGATCGTCGCGATCATCCCGGTGGTCGTGCTCTTCATGCTCATCGAGAAGCGCCTCGTCGGCGGCCTCACGGCGGGCAGCGTCAAGTAGCGCTCGATACGCGACACGACAGGCGGATGCCTCGGGCTCGACCCCGGGGCATCCGCCTTCGTCGTCCGTGCACGTCGTGCGACGGCCGACCGCCTGCGGCTCGGCGCGATGCGGTGCTTGACGGTCGTGCCGAGCGTCTCCTATGGTCGGGGGAACTTAGTTTACTCACTCACTGAAGTGGGGTTTCGAGACAAGGAGGTCTCCGTTGGACGACAGGATTCCACCCGGCACGATCCGGGCACGATTGCGGCGAAACACCGCGGTGGCGACGACGATCGCGACGGCGGGTGCGCTGCTCGCCCTCTCGCCGGTTCCGGCGCAGGCGGCGACGAACGCGGCTCCGGAGATCATCCCGGCCCTGCAGACCTGGACCGGCGGAGAGGGCGCGTTCGAACTCGCCCCGGGCGCCCGAATCGTCGCCGACCCGGAGCTCGAGGCCGTCGCGCACCAGTTCGCCGACGACCTGTCGTCCGTGACGGGGATCGTCGCGGACGTCGCGGTCGGCGGGGAGGCCCGAAGCGGAGACCTCCGGCTCGACCTCGACGCCGACCTCGAGTCCGCCGACGGCGGCGCCCTGTTCGACGCCGAGGGCTACCGCCTCACGATCGACCAGGAGGGCGTCGAGATCGCCGCGCCCGCCTCGCAGGGCGCGTTCTGGGGCACGCGCACGGTGCTGCAGGCGCTCGTGCAGTCGCCGCTGCGTCGCTCAGTGCCCGCGGGGGAGTCGATCGACTGGCCGAACCACAGCGTGCGCGGCTTCGCGCTCGACGTCGGGCGCCGGTTCTTCACCCCCGAGTTCGTCCGCGACTACATCACGATGATGAGCTGGTACAAGCTGAACCAGTTCCAGCTGCACCTCAACGACAACGAGATCGCGCGGCCGGCTGGCGGCTGGAAGGACGCGTACGACGGCTTCCGGCTGAAGAGCGACAACCCCGCGTTCGCCGGGCTCGCGTCCGAGGACGGCGCCTACGATCGCGCCGACTGGCAGAGCTTCGAGGACACCGCGGCCGCGCACGCCGTGACGATCGTGCCCGAGATCGACGCTCCCGCGCACTCCCGGTCGTTCATCCGCTGGAAGCCGCAGCTCGGCTTCAACGGCGGCGACTCGGACCACCTCGATCTCTCGAACCCCGAGTCCACCGAGACGATCAAGGCCGTCTTCGACGAGTTCGTGCCGTGGTTCGAAGGTCCCGACGTGCACTTCGGCGCCGACGAGTACCCGCGCTCGGGCGCGGACCAGTACCGCGAGTTCTTCAACACCATGGCCGAGCACATCCGCGGACTCGGCAAGCAGCCGCGCGCCTGGGGCAGCATGAGCGTGATGCACGGCTCGGCCGACGGCTACGACCGCGACGTCGTCATCAACTCCTGGAACAACGGGTGGTACGGCATGGCCAAGGCGGAGGCCGACGGCTACCGGTACATCAACACGAACGACGGCGACCTCTACGTCGTGCCGTTCGCGAACTACTACCACGGCAACGGCTTGAACAACGCCGGCCTCTACGCGACCTGGCTTCCCAACCGGCTCGGCTCGACGGCCGTCGTGCCCGAGGGGGCGCCCGAGGGGGCGATGTTCGCGGTCTGGAACGACCTCGTCCACGAGGACTACACCGAGCTCGACGTGCACGGGCTCGTCCGCGACTCGTTCCCCGTGATCGCCCAGAAGACCTGGGACTCGCAGACGCCCGCTCGTTCGTACGGCGACTTCGTCGACGTGCAGCGCCGGATCGGCTCGGGGCCGGGTCTCACGACGATCGACCAGACCGGAGTCGCCCGGCCGGGCGAGCTGAGCCTGGGCGCGACCGTCACCGCGTCGTCGAGCGACGACGGCATGACGGCCGCGTCGCTGACCGACGGACTCGCCCTCACGCGATGGGCGACGTCCGAGGACACGGCCGACGTCCGCATCGAACTCGCCGAGTCCGCGCCCGTCGGTCGGATCGAGGTCGAATGGGCCGGCGCGGCTCCGGCGAGCTACGACGTCGACGTCTCGGACGACGGCGTGTTCTGGCAGCGGGTCGCCGACGACGTCGACGGCGCGACCGCGTCGGTCGAGCTCGGCTCGCTCCAGGCGAAGTACGTCGCCGTCCGCGACATCCGGTCCGACGGGGCCGCCGGCGCCGTCAGCGCCTGGCGCATGTCGGTGTTCGCGCCCGAACCGCTCACGAGCGGCGCCACGGCGACCGCGTCGGGCGTCGAGGCCGCGGCGTTCCCGCCGAGCCTCGCGATCGACGGCGACGACAAGACCCGCTGGTCGGCGAACTACGTCGCGCAGCCGTGGATCGCCGTCGACCTCGGGGCGAAGCAGACGTTCGGCGAGGTCGTGCTGGCGTGGGAGGGGGCATCGGCGAAGGACTACGTCGTCGAGGTCTCCGACGACGGTGCGAGCTGGCGCACGGCCGCCACGAAGTCCGGGCAGGCCGTGGGAGCTCGAGTCGACACCGTGACCTTCGAGCCCGTCGAGGCCCGCCACGTGCGGGTGACCGTGACCGCGAAGAACCTGAGCCCGTACCTCAGCCTCTTCGAGCTGACGGTCCCGTCGACGGGCGGACCCGAGGCATGGATCTCGGCCGAGCTCGCCCCGGAAGCGCCCGACGCGGACGGCGGCTGGTACGCGACGGTGCCGACGGCGGAGTTCGCCGCGGGCGGCACGGCCGGCGAGGCCTCGGCGATCGAGTACCGGCTCGACGGCGGCGACTGGTCGCCGGCGGCCGGGGCCGTCGCGATCGACGGGCAGGGCGAGCAGCGGCTGGAGTACCGCGCGACCGTCGGCGACCGGCGCGTCTCCGGCTACGGCGTCGTCCGCGTCGACACCGCGGCGCCCTCGGTCGAGGTCGGCGCGAGCCGTCGGCCCGCAGTGAGCACGCCGAGCAACCCGGTGCGGTTCACGGTCGACGCGCGCGACGACGGCTCGGGCGTCGCCGGCGTGGAGGTCCGCCTCGACGGCGGTGCGTGGACCGCCTGGGACGGCGAGGACGTCGTCGTCGAGGCTCCCGGTCGGCACACCCTCGAGGCGCGGGCCACCGACGCGGTCGGGCACGTCAGCGAGATCGCGGCCTCGCCGGGGCCCGGTCGCGGCTGACCCGCGCGGCGCACTGCACACGGCGGATGCCTCGGGGCCGGCCCCGAGGCATCCGCCGTCGCCGTCCGAGGTGCGGGGCGTTCAGCCCTGCCAGTCGACCCCGCCGACCTTGCGGTAGGCGACGCCGAGCGCGTCGAGGTGCGCGCCGAGCGACACGAGCCGCGTGCGGAAGCCGTCCTCGTCGCGCGCGTCGGCGGGCGACCAGCCGACCTCGGCGATCGCGGCGATGCGCGGGAACACCATGAACTCGAAGTCGGGCACCGTCTCGATCGTCTCCGTCCAGATGGAGGCGGCGACGCCGAGGATGTCGGACTCCTCGAGCCCCTCGACCGTCTCCTCGGGGCGCCACGCGTAGGCCTCCTCGAGCGTGATCGTCGAGGCCCACCGCGTGCCGAGCTCGGTGCCGAGGGGACCGGCCGGACGGTCGGGGTACATCATGTCGAGGTAGGTCGTGTCGGCCGGCGCCAGCACGAGCCGGCCGCCCTGCTCGAGGAAGGAGCGCGCCTGCCCGGCCGACTCGGGGTAGGGGCGCACGGGCTCGTCGCGGCGGTTCGGCGCCATCTCGTGCGCGGCGGTGAGATCCCAGTAGTGCCCGATCGTGCCGGGCGGCAGCTCGCTCGACGCGCCCATCTCGTGGTACGCGATGACGGTCTTGCCGGTCGCCGCGGCCGCCGTCGTGATGCGCCCGACGAGGTCGAGGAAGTCGTCGTGCTCGGTGGCGAGCGGCTCGTCGCCGCCGACGTGGATCCAGGGGCCGGGCGTGAGCTCGGCGACCTCGGTCAGCACGTCGGTGAGGAAGCGGTCGGTGGCCTCGGCCCGGGCCGGATCGGCGCAGAGCGACGAGAAGCCGACGTCGACGCCCTCGTAGGGCTCGCGGGCGACCCCGTCGCAGTTGAGCTCGGGGTAGGCGCTGAGCGCGGCGTTCGTGTGCCCGGGCAGGTCGATCTCGGGCACCACCGTGATGAAGCGCTCGGCCGCGTGGTCGACGATGCGCCGGTAGTCGTCCTTCGTGTAGAAGCCACCGCCCCCGCCGCCGACCGACGTCGAGGCGCCGATGCCGGTGAGCTCGGGCCAGGCGTCGATCTGCAGCCGCCAGCCCTGGTCGTCGGTGAGGTGGAGGTGCAGCACGTTGAGCTTGAGCAGGGCCATGCGGTCGAGGTGGTCGAGCACGTCGTCGACCGCGATGAAGTTGCGGGCGACGTCGACGAGCGAGGCGCGATAGGCGAAGCGCGGCTCGTCGGCGATCGAGACCGCAGGCACCGGCCAGCCGCCGTCGGGGGAGCGCGTGGCATCCGTGTGCTCGATCTCGGCGGGCAGGAGCTGGCGCAGCGACTGCGTGCCCCAGTAGAGGCCGGCCGGCGCGCTCGCCGTGATGCGCACCCCGTCGGCCCCGCTCACGAGCGTGTAGCCCTCCTCGCCGAGGCCAGCCGTCGCGTCGATCACCAGTTCGACGTCGCGGCCGGTCGAGTCGTCGGATGCCCCGGCGTCGCCGTCGACCACCGGGAGCGGGAAGCCCGTGGCCGCCCTGGCGGGGGCCGCGAAGGTCTCGGCGACGGCTCGGGCGCCCTCGCCGACGGCGACGAGGCGCGCGGCGTCGGTGAGGGTGAAGGGGCCGCCGTCGGCGAGCTCGAACTCAGCCGGGGCGGGGACGATGCCGGTCACGACGACTCCGTTGCGGTCGGGTTCGCCGGTGCACGCCGTGAGGGCGAGCAGCGCTCCGACGAGCGCGGCGGCGACGAATGGGAAGCGGGGGAATGTGCTGCGGCGATGCATGCGACCTCGAGACCGAAAAGCAGGAAACTTGACGAATGGGGCGCACCACATCCTGCCACGTCGCCCGCCCGCGTGACAGCCCCCGTGGCCTTCCGAACCGCCGCACAACCCCGCCGAACCTCGTGGAACCGACCCCGAGGCGCCCGTGTCGCCGTGCGTCGCGGACGGCGGCGGCGCGGGGCATCCATTGCTATGCTTGCGATCGTCGCGACTGGCGTTGAGATGGATTCCCATCGGGGAGCGACTGCTACGGACCGACCGCACGCCTGGGCCGGTACGACTGCTTCCGCGCGAGTCGCGGAGGCAGCAACCCCACATAGGTCCGTATGTCATAAGGAGCCAGTCTTGGCCGAATCCATCTTCAACGCGCCCCTCTCCGAGGTCGACCCCGAGATCGCCGAAGTTCTCGAACTCGAACTCGGTCGTCAGCGCGACTACCTCGAGATGATCGCGAGCGAGAACTTCGTTCCGGTCTCCGTGCTCCAGTCGCAGGGCTCGGTGCTCACCAACAAGTACGCCGAGGGCTACCCGGGGCGCCGCTACTACGGCGGCTGCGAGTTCGTCGACGTCGCCGAGTCGCTCGCGATCGAGCGGGCGAAGTCGCTCTTCGGCGCCGAGTACGCGAACGTCCAGCCGCACTCGGGTGCGACCGCGAACGCGGCCGTGCTCTCGGCGATCGCCACCCCCGGCGACACCATCCTCGGCCTCGAGCTGGCCCACGGCGGCCACCTGACCCACGGCATGAAGCTGAACTTCTCGGGCAAGCTCTACAACGCCGTGTCGTACGGCGTCGACCCCGAGACCTTCCTCGTCGACATGGACGTCGTGCGCGACAAGGCCCTCGAGCACCGCCCGCAGGTCATCATCGCCGGATGGTCGGCCTACCCCCGCCACCTCGACTTCGCCGCGTTCCGCGCGATCGCCGACGAGGTCGGCGCGAAGCTCTGGGTCGACATGGCGCACTTCGCCGGCCTCGTCGCCGCGGGCCTGCACCCCTCGCCCGTGCCCTTCGCCGACGTCGTCTCGTCGACCGTGCACAAGACCATCGGCGGCCCGCGCTCGGGCTTCATCGTCTCGCGCGACACCGAGCTCGCGAAGAAGCTCAACTCGAACGTCTTCCCCGGCCAGCAGGGCGGCCCGCTCATGCACGTGATCGCCGCGAAGGCGACCGCGTTCAAGGTCGCCGCCTCGGCCGAGTTCAAGGACCGCCAGGAGCGCACCATCCGCGGCGCCCAGATCCTCGCCGACCGCCTCACCGCCCACGACTCGCGCGCCGCTGGCGTCGACGTGCTCACGGGGGGCACCGACGTGCACCTCGTGCTCGCCGACCTCCGCAACTCGAAGATCGACGGCCAGCAGGCCGAAGACCTCCTGCACGAGGCCCTCATCACCGTGAACCGCAACGCGGTGCCGTTCGACCCGCGCCCGCCGATGGTCACTTCGGGCCTGCGCATCGGCACGCCGGCGCTCGCGACCCGCGGCTTCGGCGACGCCGAGTTCACCGAGGTCGCCGACATCATCGCGCTCACGCTCCAGGGCGGGGCGGATGTCGCGGCGCTCCGCGGTCGCGTCGAGGCGCTCACGGCGGCGTTCCCGCTCTACCCCGGCTTGCAGCAGTAGGCCGCCGCCGGGCGGGGCGACCTGCCCCGCCCGGCCCCACTCCGTCGCATCCGACCGCCGCCCGCCACTCCAGGGAGCACCCATGACCGCCATCACGCTCGACGGGGTCGCCACGGCGTCCGCCGTGAAGCACGAGCTCGCCGCCCGCATCGCCCAGCTGAAGGCGAAGGGCGTGACGCCCGGCCTCGGCACGCTGCTCGTCGGCGACGACCCGGCCTCGCGCTCCTACGTCGCGGGCAAGCACCGCGACTGCGCCGAGGTCGGCATCGAGTCGATCCGCGTCGACCTGCCCGTCACGGCGACCGAGGCCGACGTGCGCGTGGCGATCCGCGACCTCAACTCGGCGGCCGAGGTGACCGGGTACATCGTGCAGCTGCCGCTGCCCGCCGGGCACGACGAGAACGCGATGCTCGAGCTCATCGACCCCGACAAGGACGCCGACGGCCTGCACCCGACGAACCTCGGCCGGCTCGTGCTCGGCATCGAGGGCGAGCTCCACTCGCCGCTGCCGTGCACGCCCGCGGGCATCGTCGAGATGCTGCAGCGCTACGACGTGCCGATCCGCGGGCGCCACGTCACCGTGATCGGTCGCGGCCTCACGGTCGGCCGCCCGCTCGGCCTGCTCTTCACCCGCAAGGGCCTCGACGCCACCGTCACCCTGACGCACTCGCGCACCCAGGACCTCGCCGCCGAGGTGCGCCGCGCCGACATCGTCGTCGCGGCCGTCGGCGTGCCGCACCTCGTGAAGCCCGAGTGGGTGAAGCCCGGCGCCGCGGTGCTCGACGTCGGCATCACCCGCGTGCAGGACGAGGAGACCGGCAAGGGCCGGCTCACGGGCGACGTCGACCCCGGCGTCGCCGCCGTCGCGGGCCACCTCTCGCCGAACCCCGGCGGGGTGGGCCCGATGACCCGCGCGATGCTGCTCGCGAACGTCGTGAAGGCCGCGGAGCTGCGCCTGGAGGCGTAACCCGCGCACCACCCGTTCACCCGACCGCAACGCGGGCGCCACCGGCGCGCCACCCGGGCTCCGTAGCCTGCCCGCATGGCCCTGCCGCACTCGGAACTGCATGACGTCGCCGTCGCGATCATCCCGGCGCGCGGCGGATCGAAGGGGCTGCCGGGCAAGAACCTGATGCGCCTCGGCGGGGTCTCCCTCGTCGGACGCGCGGTCGCCGCGGCGCGCGCAGCGCGCACGGTGGGCACGGTGCTCGTCTCGACCGACGACGAGGAGATCGCGCGGGTCGCCCGTGCGGCGGGCGCCGAGGTCGTCGACCGGCCGGCCGAGCTCGCCGGCGACGCCGCCTCCTCGGAGTCGGCGCTGCTCCACGCGCTCGACGAGCACTTCGACGGCGGAGCCGTGCCGCCGGTGACGCTCTTCATCCAGGCGACCTCGCCCTTCATCGACCCCTCCGACCTCGACGCCGCGGTCACGCGGGTCGCGAGCCACGAGGCCGACAGCGTGTTCGCCGCCGTCGAGAGCCACGCGTTCCTCTGGCGGGCCGCAGGCGACGGCGCGGTGTTCGGCGCGAACCACGACGCCGGGGTGCGCCGCCGCAGGCAGGATCGCGAGCCCGAGTTCCGCGAGACCGGGGCGTTCACCGCGATGCGGACCGCGGGTTTCCGGGCGGCGCGGCACCGCTTCTTCGGGCGCATCGCCCCGCAGCTCGTGCCCGCCCTGCACGGCGTCGACATCGACACGGCCGCCGACCTCGTCGTCGCGCGGGCCCTCGTCGAGCTCATCGACCGCCCCGCGGCCGTCGTCGACGTCGATGCGGTGGTCACCGACTTCGACGGCGTGCACACCGACGACACCGCCTGGGTCGACACCGACGGGCGCGAGCTCGTGCGCGTCAGCCGCAGCGACGGGCAGGGCGTGGCGCGCCTCCGCGCAGCGGGGGTTCCGGTGCTCGTGCTGTCGGCCGAGGAGAATCCCGTCGTCGCCGCGCGGGCGGCGAAGCTGCGGGTGGAGGTCCTCCAGGGGGTTCGCGACAAGGGGCCGGTGCTCGCCGAGTGGGCGGCGGCGCGGGGCATCCCGCTCGAACGCATCGCCTACCTCGGCAACGACGTCGGCGACCTGCCCGCGCTCGCCCTCGTCGGCTGGCCGGTCGCCGTCGCCGACGCCGTACCGGAGGTGCGCGACGCCGCGCGCGTCGTGCTCGAGGCCCGCGGGGGCGCGGGCGCCGTGCGCGAGCTCGCCGAGCTCGTCCTGGCGGCGCGCCCCGGCGCGCCCGCCCCGACTCCGTCACCACGAACCGAACACGAGGGAGCACTCGCATGACCGCCATCCGCATCGGCCGATCCGTGATCGGGCCGGGTCTCCCCGTCTACGTGATCGGGGAGATCGGCCTCAACCACAACGGCGACGTCGAGATCGCCAAGCGGCTCATCGACGTCGCCGCCGAGGCGGGCGCGCAGGCCGTCAAGTTCCAGAAGCGCACGCCCGAGATCGCGACGCCCGAGCACATGCGGGATGTCCCGCGCGAGACGCCGTGGGGCACGATGAGCTACCTCGACTACCGGTACCGGGTCGAGTTCGGCGAGGCCGAGTACCTCGAGATCGCGTCCTACGCGATCCGCGCTGGGCTCGACTGGTTCGCCTCCCCGTGGGACGTGCCGTCGGTCGAGTTCCTCGAGCGGCTCGACGTGGTCGCGTACAAGGTCGCCTCGGCGTCGGTCACCGACCTCGCGCTGCTCGAGGCCATCGCGGCGACCGGCAAGCCGGTCATCTGCTCGACGGGCATGTCGACGCTCGACGAGATCGACCGGGCCGTCGAGGTGCTCGGCACCCAGCGGCTCGTGCTGCTGCACGCGACCTCCAGCTACCCCATGCCGCCCGAGGAGGCGAACCTCCGCACGATCGACACGCTGCAGCGGCGCTACCCGGGCGTGCCCGTCGGCTACTCGGGGCACGAGCGCGGCCTCCAGATCTCGCTCGCTGCCGTCGCGCTCGGCGCGGTCGCCGTCGAACGGCACATCACGCTCGACCGTGCGATGTGGGGCTCCGACCAGGCGGCGTCGCTCGAACCGACCGGCTTCGAGCACCTCGTGCGCGACATCCGCGTCATCGGCGAGGCCATGGGCGACGGCGTGAAGCGCGTGTTCCCCGGCGAGGAGGCGCCGCGGGCGAAGCTCCGCCGGGTGCCCGCGCTGTGACGGCGCCGCGCCGGCGGCTCGTCGTCGTCGCCGACTCGGACTCGTACGTGAAGTGGGGCGCGGCGTTCGCCTCGCGCCTGCCCGACGGGTGGGGGTCCGAACTCGTCGTCCTGACCACACCCGTCCTGCCGAGCGATCGCCAGTTCGCCGCCGCGCTCGACGGCACCGGGTTCTCGGCGCGCTCGGTGCGACGGCTGAGCCTCGACGGGCTCGCCGCCCGGCTCGCGAGCCGCAGGCCCGACGCGGTCCTGCTCGCCCTCCGCGGTCCGCTCGTGCGGGTCGTCGCGCCGATCGTCGGGGCGCTGCCCGACCGCCCGGTGATCGTGAGCGGCTTCCCGGGGCTCACCATTCCGGCCGAGCCGAAGGCGATCGTCTACCGCGAGCAGGCCGACCTGCTCGTGCTGCACAGCCGGCGCGAGGTGCGCGAGTTCCGGGCGAACGCGCTCGCGCTCGACGTTCCGGTCGAGTTCTGCCTCGCGACGCTGCCGTTCCTGTCGGGGCGCGAGGCTGCGCTCGAGGCTGCCGACGTGGATGCCACGGGCCCGGCGCCTGCGGCGGCCGAGGGGCGGCACGGCGGCGACCTCGTGTTCGCGGCGCAGGCGAAGGTCCCCGCGCAGCGGGAGGACCGGATCCGGGTGCTGGGCTGGCTCGCCGAGGCCGCACGGAAGCGGCCCGGTCGCCGGGTGGTCGTGAAGGTGCGCGCTCGCCGCGGCGAGGCGCAGACGCACGCAGAGGCGTACGACTACGCCGAGCTCCTCGCCGACCCCGAGGTTCGAGCGGCCGTCGGCGGTGCGCCGCCGCCGAACCTGGTCGTGCTCGACGGTCCGATGGCGCGGTGCCTCGACGACGCGGCGATGCTCGTGACGGTCAGCTCGACCGCGGTGCTCGAGGCGGTCGCCGCGGGGGTTCCTGCGATCGTGGTCGACGAGTTCGGCGTCGAGCCGAAGCTCATCAACACGGTGTTCGCGGGCAGCGGCCTCTTCGCCGGGGCTGAGGCGATCACCGGATGGGCGCCGCAGCGCCCGGATCGGGCCTGGCTCGACGACAACTACTTCCACGGCGAGGCGGCCGACGACTGGGCCGAGCGGCTCGAGGAGCTCCTCCTGCTCCGGCAGGCCGGGGCCCTGCCGTTCCGGAGCCGTCGCTACAACCTGACCGGGGGTGCGCTGCGCCGCGCCTTCGAACGCAAGCGCATGCTCGGGCACTACGACCGATCGCTGGCGGGTTCGGTCTCGCTGGCGTTCGCGCTCCCGGCGCGCTGGGTCGTGCGGCGGGCGCGCGCCGCGCGACGCCTAGTCGCTCGCGGCGGTGTGCTCGTCGACGTGCGCGAGGTAGGCGGCGGCGTTGCGCCGGATGCCGTCGCGCTCCGCGTCGGTGAGCTCGCGGCGCACCTTCCCGGGGACGCCCGCGACCAGTGAGCCTGCGGGCACGACCGTGCCCTCGAGCACGACGGCGCCCGCCGCGACGAGCGAGCCCTCGCCGATGACGGCGCCGTTCAGCACGGTCGCGCCCATGCCGATGAGGCAGTCGTCCTCGACGGTGCAGCCGTGCAGCACGGCGCCGTGCCCGACCGAGACGCCCCGTCCCACGGTGAGCGGGTAGCCGGCGTCGACGTGGCACACGACGGTGTCCTGCAGGTTGGAGCCGGCGCCGAGCACGATCGGCTCGGCCTCGGCGCGCAGCACCGCGTTGTACCAGACGCTCGAGCCCTCCTCGAGGCGGACGTCGCCGACGATCACCGCGCCGGGGGCGACGAACGCCGAGTCGGAGATCACGGGCGCCGGGATGCCGGCGAGGGCGATGATGCGGGCGGAGGGGTCTGCGGCCATGCTCCGAGCCTATCGACGGCGGCGCGCCGCGGTGATGAGTCGCCAGCAGACGCCGACGATGAAGACGGCGACGCCGGCGACGATCGAGGTCGGCGGCAGGGTGACGACGAGCACGAGGCATCCGACCGCCCCGACCGCCGACAGCGCTCGGGGAACCCTGCGCTCGACGGCCGGCTGCGTGAGCGCCGCGAGGTTCGCGACGAGGTAGTAGCCGAGCACGCCGAACGAGGAGAATCCGATGGCCTCGCGGAGCTCGACGGTGAGCACGAGTGCGACGATGACGACGGCGACGACGATCTCGGCGACGTGCGGCACCCGGGTGCGCGGGTGAACGGCGGCGAGCCGGTGCGGCAGCTCGCCGTCGCGGGCCATCGCGAGGGCGGTGCGACCGATGCCCGCGATGAGGGCGAGCAGCGCGCCGAGCGCCGCCGCGGCCGCGGCGACCCGCACGAGGGGTGCCGCCGCCGGCCACCCAGCGGCCTCGACGAGGTCGACGAGCGGGGCGGTCGATGCCGCGAGGGCCGGTGCGCCGAGCGTGGCGAGCAGCACGAGCGCGACGAGCGCGTAGAGGAGGAGCGCGACGAGGAAGGCGATCGAGATCGCGCGCGGGATGGTGCGCGCGGGGTCGCGTACCTCCTCGCCGAGCGTGGCGATGCGGGCGTAGCCGGCGAAGGCGAAGAAGATCAGGCCCGCCGACTGGAGGATCCCGGGCCAGCCCGAGTCGAGGAGGCCCTCGAGCGGGATGCCGCGCTGCAGGACCTCGCCCGCGCCGGCGGAGACGACGAGGAGCAGCACGAGCACGACGAAGCCCACGATGATCGCCGCGACGCGTGCCGTCCGGGTGATGCCGCGCAGGTTGACCCCGGCCAGCACGACGACGGCGGCGGCGGCGAGCGGCCGCTGCCACTCGGTCGGCACGAGGTAGGCGGCGAAGGTCATGGCCATCGCCGCGCAGCTCGCCGTCTTGCCGATGACGAAGCCCCATCCGGCGAGGAACCCGGGCCACGCCCCGAGACGTTCGCGGCCGTATCGGTACGCGCCGCCCGACTCGGGATACCGCGCCGCGAGCTGGGCGGTCGAGCTCGCGTTGGCGAACGCCACGAAGGCCGCGATCGCGAGCCCGAGGAGGAGGCCGGAGCCCGCGGCCGCCGCGGCCGGTGCGAACACGGTGAACACCCCCGCGCCGATCATCGCGGCGAGTCCGATCACGACGGCATCGCGGGTGCCGAGGCGCCTGGCGAGTTCCGGTGTGGTCACGGGCGCACTCTACGCCACACGGGTATCGCGTCGGTGGCGCCCCTAGGATCGGAGGATGAGCTCGTCGACGCCCTCGTCCATGCCCTCGCACCCGGCGGTCGAACGCGTCGCCGCGTCGCTCTCCGCGCACGGCCTGGAGCCCGAGATCGTCTGGTTCGACGACGCGGTGACGACCGCGCCCCTCGCGGCCGCCGCGCTCGGGGTCGAGGTCGGCCAGATCGCGAACTCGCTCGTCTTCACCCTCGACGGTGAGCCCCTCCTCGTCCTCACCTCGGGTGCGCATCGCGTCGACACCGAGTGGCTCGGCGCCGAGCTCGGCGGAACGATCGGCCGAGCCTCGAAGGAGCTCGTGAAGCACGCGACCGGGCAGGTCATCGGCGGGGTCGCCCCACTCGGCCACCCGGCCCCGGTGCGCACGATCGTCGACACCGACCTCGCGGGTTACCCCGTCGTCTGGGCGGCGGCGGGCCACGCCAAGACCGTCTTCCCGACGACCTTCGACGAACTCGTGCGGATCACGGGCGGAACTCCCCGCCCGGTCGAGCCCGCCGCGTAGATCTCGAGGACCCGCTGCACGTGCTCTCTCGCCCGGCGTTCGCCCGCTCGCATGACCTGATGTCGAGTCGTTGGGCGCCGTGGCCCGCGGCCCCGGTGCTCTGACACTGAGTCGTCCGGTGGGTCGCCCCTGGCTCCCGCTCCCGTGGGCGTTCTGACACTGAGTCGCCGAACGACTCAGCGTCCGAGTCATCGGGTGCGGGCGTGAGCGCGAGGCTGAGTCGCCGGGCGGGTCAGTGTCGGAGTAGCGCGGACGTTGGTCGCCCGGGCGGCCGAAGGCCGCGATGCGGGCGCGTGATTCGAACCACGATGTCGGTGGTGCGGCCCACGATGGAGCTCCGTCGCCGAGGTCGGCGCGGGGGTGGAGACCGGAGGAGGCCGCCATGACGAACGAGGTCGCGAAGCATGGACAGCGGCTCGCGCGTGGGTGCCTCGACGTGGCGGGCCTGGTACTGCGTGTACGTCGCGCTGCGGACCTCAGCCAGCGCGAACTCGCAGCGGCCCTGGGCATCGGGCAATCGACGATCGCCCGGCTCGAAACCGGAAGGAGCGACCCCCGAGTCGGCGAGCTCGAGCGCGTGCTCGCGGTCGCAGGCATGCGCCTCGCCGTCGTCGACGCCGCGAACGAGCCTGTCGCCCCCGTCCCGTTCGACGAACTGCGCGATCACGGCGGTCGGCGCTCGCCTGCGCATCTCGATGCGCGGCCGCCGCACGATCCTCCGTGGCTTCGGTTGGCCGAGCCTCGTTACGACCGTCCGGAGCCGGGGGTCTGGTTCCACCACCGGCGTCGGCGCGACGAACGGAGGTCGGAGCTCGGTATCGGAGCCGAGCATGACCACCCGACGGCGCACGAGCTCCGCTCCCATCACGCGCGTTCACAGGCGGAGCGGTTGGAGCAGGCCCGACGACGAGGCCTTCGTGACTCGATCCGTCTGGACGACTGCGTGTGCATCGAGGCGTGCTGGCATGACGGGGAATGCGCCGCGGAGTGCGCCTGCGCCTGCGACGCCTGACCGCGACCGATCAAGCTCAGACGTCGCGGCGGGTTCCCTGCGAGGCGCGGACGGTGAAGATCGAGGGCTCGCGGTAGCCGTGCTCGGCGAACGCGGCAGCGACCTCGCGCGACACGATCGGCACCAGTGCGTCGATCATGAGCGCGATCGCCGAACCGCCGAACCCGCCTCCGGTCATGCGGGCGCCGATCGCCCCGTTCGCCTGGGCCGTGGCGACCGCGAGGTCGAGCTCGGGCACGGAGATCTCGAAGTCGTCGCGCATGGAGACGTGCGAGGCATCCAGGAGGGGGCCGATCGCCCCCGGCCCCTGCTCGTGCAGCGTGCGCACCGTGTCGAGCACGCGCTGGTTCTCGGTCACGACGTGCCGCACCCGGCGGAACGTCTCCTCGTCGAGCAGCTCGGCGGCACGTGCGAGGTCGCCCTCGTGGAGCTCGCGCAGCGACTCGACGCCGAGCGCCTCGGCACCCGCCTCGCACGAGGCGCGGCGCGCGGCGTAGCCGCCCGTGGCGTGCGCGTGCGACACGCGGGTGTCGATGACGAGGAGGCTCAGCCCCGCCGCGGCGAATCCGAGCGGGATCACCTCGGCGTCGAGGCTCCGGCAGTCGAGGAACACCCCGGAGTCGGCCTCGCCGAGCAGCGACGCCGACTGGTCCATGATGCCCGTCGGGGCGCCGACCACCCGGTTCTCGGCCAGGCGACCGACCTTCGCGAGCGTGGGGCGGTCGAGGCCGATCTCCCAGTGCTCGTCGAGCGCCAGGGCGACGGCGCTCTCGATCGCCGCCGACGACGACAGCCCGGCGCCGACCGGCACGTCGGACGCGACGTAGAGATCGACCCCGCGCACGGCCGAGAGGTCGGCGCCGAACTCGCCGAGCGCCCACGCCACGCCGAGCGGGTACGCCGCCCATCCGTCGACCGCCTCGGGCGTCAGCTGATCGAGGTCGATCTCGACCGCCTCGGGCGCGAAGCTCGTCGCGACGCGGAGCATCCGGTCGTCGCGCTCGCCGAGCGCGACCGCGGTGCGCTGCTCGATCGCGAAGGGGAACACGAACCCGTCGTTGTAGTCGGTGTGCTCGCCGATGAGATTCACCCGCCCGGGCGACGACCACACGCCGATCGGGCGCCGGCCGAACCACTCGGCGAAGCCGTGCTGCGCCTGCGCCACCGGGTCGATCGATCCCGTCGTCTCGCTCATTCCGATGCCCTCCCGATCGCGGCGCGCAGCGCCTCCGCCTGCGTCTCGGGGGGAACGTCCCCGATCCATGCTCCCATCGCGGCCTCCGAGCCGGCGAGGTACTTCAGCTTGTCGTGCCCGCGCCGCGGGCTCGTGAGCTGCAGCATGAGCCGCACCTCGTCGCGCCGCGTGTGCACGGGGGCCTGGTGCCAGGCCGCGATGTACGGCGTCGGGGTGTCGTACAGCGCGTCGACGCCGCGCAGCAGCCGCCGGTAGAGCACGGCGAGCTCGTCGCGCTCGGCGAGGCTCGTCCCCGCGAGATCGGGCACGTGCCGGTGGGGGAGCAGGTGCACCTCGATCGGCCAGCGCGCGGCGAACGGCACGAAGGCGCTCCAGTGCTCGCCCTCGAGCACGAGCCGGGGCCCGCCGCGCTCGCGCTCGAGCAGGTCGGCGAAGAGGGAGGGGCCGTAGGAGTCGATCGACGCGAGCAGCCGCTCGGTGCGCGGGGTCACGTACGGGTACGAGTAGATCTGCCCGTGGGGGTGGCCGAGGGTCACGCCGATCTCGCGCCCGCGGTTCTCGAACGGGAACACCTGCTGCACCCCCGGCAGTGCCGAGAGGGCCGCGGTGCGTTGCGCCCAGGCCTCGATCACGGTGCGCGCGCGCGTCACGGTCTGGGTGCCGAAGGAGCCCTCGTGCTCGGGGCTGAAGCAGACGACCTCGCAGCGGCCGACCGACGGACGGCGGCGTTCGAGCCCGACCCGGCGCAGCTCGCCGAGTGCACCCTTCGGGTCGGCGTCCCCGGCCGCACCGAGCTCGGGACCGAACGAGGGAGAGCGGTTCTCGAAGACGGCGACGTCGTAGCGGCTCGGGATCTCCGACGGGTTGCCGGGCGACTGCGGCGAGAGCGGGTCGAGCTCGGCGGGCGGCAGCACGACGCGGTGCTGGCGGGCGGCCGCGATCGAGACCCACTCGCCGGTCAGCGGATCCTGCCGCATCTCGGCCGTCGGGGGCCGTGGCGCGAGCTCGCGCGCGTCGATCGCGCGCTCGGCGGGCAGTCGCGTGCCGGCGTCGTCGAAGTAGATGAGCTCGCGGCCGTCGGCGAGGGTCGTCGGGCGCACGGCGATGCGCGGGTCGATCACGGTCGCGGATGCCTCGCCGCCGGGGTCGCTCGTCAGGGTCACGCGGCACACGATACGCGACTTTCGTTCTGCAAACAAACGCCTTTCGTATTGCAAAGTGGGCCTCGTGCCCGGATGATCGAACCATGGACGACGACCCGCAGCTCGACGCGCCCCGCCGGCGCGAGCTCGCCCTCGCGCTCGTCGCCGAGCGGGGGTTCGTGCGCGTCGCGGAGCTCAGCCGCGCCTTCGGCGTGACGACCGTCACCGCCCGCGCCGACCTCGACGCGCTCGAACGCCAGGGCGGCATCCGCCGCGTCCACGGCGGGGCCGTGCCCGTCGGCGCCGCCCTCGGCGATGCGCGCCCCGAGCGCGAACCGAGCTTCGAGGAGGCGCTCGAGGCATCCGTCGAACCGAAGCGGCGCATCGGCGAGCACGTCGCGGGCCTCGTGCGCAGCGGCCAGAGCCTCATCCTCGACGTCGGCACCACCACGCTGCAGGTCGCGCGGGCCCTGCGCCGGCGCACCGATCTCGACGACCTCGTCGTGTTCACCAACGGCCTCTCGATCGCGCTCGAGCTCGAGGCCGAGATCCCTCGATTCCAGGTCGTCGTGACCGGCGGCACGCTGCGCCCGCGCCAGCACTCCCTCGTCGACCCGCTCGCCGGTTCGCTGCTGCAGAGCGTGCACGTCGACCTCGCCGTGATCGGCTGCAACGGCGTCGACCCCGTGCACGGCGTCACCAACGCCAACCTCCCCGAGGCCGGGGTGAAGTCGCTCATGCTGCAGCGCGCGGCACGCGCCGTCGTCGTGGCCGACGGCTCGAAGCTCGGCGAGGTGCACCTCGGTCGCGTCGGCCCGGTCGACGCGTTCGACGCCCTCGTCACGGATGCCGCGGCACCCTCCGCGGTCGTGGCCGAGCTCGAGGAGGCCGGACTCGCGGTGGTCACCGCTCACGGCCCCGACGCAGCCCATAGAGTTGAGGCATGACCCAACCCACGGGCGAGCAGTTCGTGCTCGAGACGACGACGTCGAGCGGCCAGATCAGGGCCACCGTCACCGCGGTCGCCGCGGGGCTTCGCACGCTCAGCATCAACGGCATCGACCTCGTGCCGCCCTACGGCGAGGACCAGTCGCCGCCGATGGCCGCCGGCATCGTGCTCGTGCCGTGGCCGAACCGCATCCGCGACGGTCGGTGGAGCCACGACGGCGTCGAACACCAGCTCGCGATCACCGAGCCCGCGCGCGGCAACGCCATCCACGGGCTGCTCCGCCACACCGAGTACCAGCCCATCGCGCGCGACCGCGACTCGGTCACGCTCGCCGCCCGCATCTACCCGCAGTCGGGCTACCCGTACCTGCTCGGCACCGCCGTGCACTACGAGCTCGTCGCCGACGGGCTCAGGGTCACGCACTTCGTCGAGAACCTCGGCGGCGAGGCGGCGCCGGTGGCGATCGGCACCCACCCCTACCTCAAGATCGGCGGCGTGCCGACCTCCGAGCTGACCCTGCGCCTCGACGCCGCGAGCCACATCGAGGTCGACGAGCGGCTCCTGCCGACCGGCGAGGTGCCGGTCGACGGCACCGAGTGGGACTTCCGCGAGGGGCGCCGCGTCGGCGAGCTGCAGCTCGACGACGCGTTCGGCGAGCTCGCGAGCGACGACGGGCAGGTGCTGCACTCGCTCACCGCACCCGACGGACGCAGCGTCTCGGTGTGGGCGGACGACGAGTTCGGCTACGTGCAGGTGTACACCTCGCGCGCCTTCCCCGGCGAGGACGGCGAGATCGCGATCGCGATCGAGCCGATGACCGCGCCGGCCGAGGCGTTCAACTCGGGCCGCGGCCTGCGCTGGCTCGGTCCGGGCGAGGAGTGGCAGCTCAGCTGGGGCATCCGCTTCGAGGGCTTCAGCGCCGACTGACCCGGCTCAGGCCGCGCACGCCCCCGAGTCGACCGCCTCCGTGAGCGTCGGCGCCGTCTCTGCGAGCGGTGCGAGCGTCGAGATCGGGATGGCGAAGCCGACCGTCGCGACCGACTCCGATCGCGCGAAGACGACCCCCGCGACCTCGCCGTCGGCCGACAGCACGGGGCCGCCCGAGTTGCCGTGGTCGACGTCGGCCGAGAGCGTGAGCACTTCGCGGGTCGAGGTGCGTCCGCCCTCCTGCAGGGTGAGCGGGCCGCTCGCGGCCACTCGGCCCGGCCGGAGCTCGAGCGGCCCGCCGAAGGGGTAGCCGGCGACCGCGACCTCGTCGCCGAGCGCGGGCTCGTCGAGCGGGAGCGGCGCCGCGGCGAGCCCGTCGACCGCGATCACCGCGAGGTCGTGCTCGGCGTCGAACGCGACGACGCGGCCCGCGACGGCCGGCAGCCCGGGCGCCTCGACGATCGGCTCGTCGACCCCCGCGACGACGTGGGCGTTCGTGACGATCCGGTCGTCGGCGACGACGAACCCGCTGCCCGAGAGGTTCGCACCGCATTCGAAGGCCGTGCCGGTGATGCGCACGACCGAACGCGAGGCCGCGGCGAGGGCCGGGCTGTCGATCGTGCCGCTCGGCGGAGGTTCGGTCGGCAGGGGGGTGTCGAGCACCTGGACGAGCCAGGGCAGCGCCTCGCCGAGCGCGGCGGTGCGGAGCTCGGCCATCACCGACTTGGCGGGGGCAGGGGTCACCTGGTCGAGTGCGCGCAGCACGTTCGAGCCGGCGACCGCGGGCGAGAGCACGGGCACGCCGAGCGCCGAGACCCCCGAGGCGACGAGCGCGACGACGAAGGCGGTGACGAGGAGGTTGCCGATCGCCCCGAGCACCCGGTCGAGCACGCCGAGCTTCACCGCCCGCGCGCCGCTGCGCAGCGCCCGGCCGACGATCGCGCCGAGCCAGGCGCCGAGCGACAGCAGGATCAGCGCGGTGACGAGCGCGACCGGCGCCCGCCACTCGGGGGCGGGAACCAGCCCGGCGACCCAGGGCATGACGAAGTAGGCGGCGACGCCGCCGGCGACGAGGCCGACGAGCCCGGCGGCGGTGCGCAGGAGCCCGGCGCGCGCGCCGTGGACGACCGCGCCGATGAAGACGAGCACGAGGAGCAGGTCGAGCAGCAGGCTCCAGAGCATCGCACCTCCAGACGGGGATCGGGGTCGGGTCCAGCCTGAGACATCCACCTCTGAGACTGCTGCGAGCCCCCGGCGCCGTCTGCGTCGGCGATGGACGGGGCGATCGTCGACCGCGCGGCCCGGGGTTGTGCGCTGCCCACTCGACAGCGCGGGTGCGTCGCCGCGCGGTGGTGGAACCCGCACAAGCGGCGCGGCCGTCCCGAGCCCGTCGCGTAGGGTCTGAGGTGCCCGCGCGCACCCGCCGGGCAGCCCCGACGAAGAGGAGTCACGGATGCGCGTCGGCATGTTCCTGAACTACGCGGGCGGCTTCCGCGAGGCGGCCGACGAGGTCGCCGAGCTCGAGGCCGCCGGTGTCGACCTCGTCGTCGTGCCCGAGGCGTACTCGTTCGACGCGGTCAGCCAGCTCGGGTTCCTCGCGGCGCGCACCGAGCGGATGACGCTCATGAGCGGCATCCTGCAGCTCTACACGCGCACGCCCACGCTCACGGCGATGACCGCAGCCGGCCTCGACTACGTCTCGGGCGGCCGCTTCGAGCTCGGCATCGGCGCCTCGGGGCCGCAGGTGATCGAGGGGTTCCACGGCGTGAAGTACGACGCCCCGCTCGGCCGCGTGCGCGAGATCGTCGAGGTCTGCCGCATGACGTGGCTGCGCGAGCCCGTCGTCCACCAGGGGCGCAACTACACGATCCCGCTGCCGGCGGGCGAGGGCACCGGACTCGGCAAGCCGCTGAAGCTCATCAACCACCCGGTGCGCGAGCGCATCCCGATCACCGTCGCCTCGCTCGGGCAGAAGTCGGTGGCGCAGACCGCCGAGATCGCCGACGGCTGGCTGCCGATGTTCTACCACCCCGAGCGGGCCGCGGAGGTCTGGGGCGACGCGCTCGCCGCCGGCACCGCGAAGCGCGCTCCCGAGCGCGCTCCCCTCGACGTCTTCGCGAGCCCGGCGCTCGCGATCACCGAGCAGCCCGAGCTCATCGCCGCCGCCATCGACGCGGTGAGGCCCCAGCTCGGGCTCTACATCGGCGGAATGGGGGCACGGGGCAAGAACTTCTACAACGACCTCATCGCGAGCTACGGCTTCGCGGCGGAGGCCGCCCGCATCCAGGACCTCTACCTCGACGGGCGCAAGGCCGAGGCGATCGCCGCGGTGCCCGACGAGCTCGTGCGCGCGGTCTCGCTCATCGGGCCGGCGGGGCACGTCGCCGAGCGGGTCGCCGCGTTCGCCGAGTCGGGCGTGACGACGCTCGCCGTCACGCCCCTCGGGCGCACCTCGGCCGAGCGCGTCGCGCTGATGGCCGGGCTCCGCGCGATCGCGGGCTGAACGGGCCGTCGCCTCGAGCCGCGCGCCCGTCGCGGGCGGGGGTCGCCGGGCGGATGTCCCGGGCCCCGCGTGTCCCCGAAGTGGGGGCCGCAGGCTCTGGTGTCGAGGGGAACTCATGGCTAGCGTTGGAGCTGCACGCGAGGTTGCGTGCAGGGGAACCAATGGGAGGGGCCGCCATGGCGGGAACGTTCGAGCTCTCCACGGATGCGAGCGGCGAGGTCCGCTTCCGTCTGGCGTCCTCCGGCAGGCGGGTGATCGCCGCCTCGCAGGGCCGCACGACGGGGGCCGCCGCGCACGACGGGATCGGCTCGGTGCGCACGCGCGCCACCGTCGCCGAACCCGTCGACCGCACCGAGTGACTCGAACGACCGCCGGGCGGTGCCCATGGCCTCGCCGGTGCGGTGGTGCGCGACCGGCGACGGGTCAGCCGAGCGCAGCCGCGTCGCCCGTTCCGCTCTCGCCGCGCCGCTCGGCCGCGTAGGCCCACACCGCGAGGGCGAGCATCGGGCCCCAGAACCAGAGCGGCAGCACGAGGTCGAAGACGATGACGTCGACGATCGAGTCCGCGCCGAGCGACAGCATGAACACCGGCACGGCCGAGATCGTGATGATCGTCGCGGCGGCGAGACCCGGAACAACGGCGAGCCGCGCCGGCACCGGCCGGCCGCCGAGCCCGGGCATCCACCGCGGGAACACGCGGCCCCAGGGCAGGATGAGGCCGAGCGTGAGCACGCACGCCGCGGCCGCGCCCGCGCCCAGCATGAGCCCGGTGGCGAGCACGGGCGGTGACAGCTCGCCCTCCGCGGGCGCGAAGAGCGGCCACGGGGTGAGCCAGCTCGCACGCACGACCGCGTACGGCAGCGGCCCGAGTGCGGCGAGCACGGTGAGCGCGCGACGGTGCCGGACGAGCCACGACTCGACGGCGCGCATCTCGCGCGTGGTCCGTCCCGCGACGACCGCGACGGCCGTCCACGCGAGCACCGCGGCGACCGAGACGGCCGAGACGGCGATGGGCAGCGCGTTGTCGACGAGCCCCGCACCGAACCTCGCGAGGAAGCTCGCGACGCCCTCCCATGTCAGCCCCGCCCACCACACCGCGACCCCGACGACGGCGAGGAGGAGCACGAGGAGCGGGACGCCGAGCCGCGGCGCCCGCACGAGGAGCACCGCCGTGGTGAGCACCCCCGCGACGACGGCGGCGAAGCCGAACAGGTACCCCGCGAAGGTGATGGTGCCGGCGTCGCCGAGGACGACGACGGTGGTCGCGGCGAGCACGGCCGCGGCACCGGCGACGAGGCGGGCGCGTCTGCCGAGCGCTTCCCTCGACAGGGCCGCGCCGGCGAGGAGGAGGCCCACGGCACCCGTCGCGACGACGACGGCGGCGAACCGCGCCGGCTCGAGCAGTGCGTTCGCGAGGCTCAGCGAGCCCGGCGCGGTGTACGGGTTCGCGGCGGGCACGAGCCACCAGGCGAGACCGATCGCCGTGATCGCGGCGGAGGCGACGAGCGCGAGCACCGCGAACGGGCGGAGCAGCCGGACTGCGGCATCCGGCGGGGCGGCGACCGATCCGGTCGCGGCTGGTCGGGTGGAGGTCATCGTGCACTCCTCTGCATCGGCGTCGGGGGAGCCCGTGGAGGCCCGGTCCCTGCGTCCCCGCCGACGTTCGGCCGGGTCGTCGACAGCGTCCCGCCTCGGGCGGGTCGCCCGCCTCACCCGATCGGGTGAGATGCGCACCGGCGACCCGCCGGTAGCGTGGGGCCGGTGATGGATGCCGCGACCGTGCGCCGAGCACCGGGCCTCGCCGACTGGGTGTGGGCCGCGGTGGGTGCGGCGGCGCTGCTGCCGATCACCGTCGCCGAGGTGCTGCGGGAGGCCGGACCCGCCGGAGCCGTGGTCTGGGCGGGCGTCGCGATCGCGCTGTTCGCGCTGCTGCACCTGTTCGTCGCGCTGCGGCGGCGGTGGCCTCGGGCGACGATCGCCGTGGCATCCGCGCTCATGCTGGGGCTCGCGGCCCTGAGCCTGCCCGGCATGCCCGGGCTCGCCGTGCTGCAGGCCAGTTCGCTCGTCTACCTCGTGTTCGTCTACGCGGCCGCGGCGAGCGACGACCGCATCGCCGGCATCGCCGGGCTCGCCCTCGGGCTCGCCGGCGCCGGGATCATCACGGGCCTCATGGTCCTCTCGGACCGCTCGAGCGACATCGGCATGGTCGCCACCCCGGGAGCGCTCCTCGCGCTCGCCGGATCGCTCGCCGCCGGGGTGGGCGTGGCCTGGGCGCTCGGACGCTACCGCCGTGAGACGCTGCGCAAGCGAGCCGCGCAGGAGCTCGCGCTCGCGCAGGCCGCCGAGCTGCGCCTGCAGGGCGAGCTGCGCGCGGTCGCCGAGGAGCGGCGCCGGATCGCCCGCGAGCTGCACGACGTCATCGCGCACTCGCTCGCGGTGATGGTCGCGCAGGCGGAGGCGTCGCGGCTCCTCGTGGGGCGCGACGACGAGCGGGCGCGCGGGGCGGTCGAGCACGTCGTCACGACCGGCCGTGCGGCGATGGCCGACATGCGCGGGCTGCTCGGGGCCCTCGCCGAGTCGTCGCGCGGCGACGACCGGGCGGTCCGCGAACCGAGCCCCGGCCTCGAGGCGCTGCCGCAGCTCGTCGAGCGCGCGCAGGCGCCGGGGCGCACCGCCGAGTCGGTCGTCGTCGGCGTCCCGGCGGAGGTGCGGCCCGGGGTCGGCCTGGCCGCGTACCGCGTCGTCCAGGAGTCGCTCACCAACACGATCCGGCATGCGCCGCCGCCGACGTACTCGCGGGTGACGCTCGACTGGGGCCCAGCTGCGCTCACCGTCACCGTCGACGACGACGGGCGCGACGTCGGGCACGATGCCGGCAGGGTGCCGCGGGACCCCGGCCCCGGCCGCGGCCTGCGCGGCATGCGCGATCGCGTCGAGCAGCTCGGCGGCGCCTTCGAGGCCGGCCCCAGGGAGGATGCCGCGGGCTGGCGCGTCGTCGCGCGGCTTCCCGTCGGCAACGGCCCCGCGACGGAGGTGCCAGGTGACCGGTGACCCGCGGATCCGCGTCGCGCTCGCCGACGATCAGGAGCTCATGCGCTCGGCGCTCGAGATCATGCTCGAGGACCCGCCCGACCTCGAGCTCGTCGTGCAGGCCTCCGACGGCGTCGAGCTGCTCGAACTGCTGCGCGCGCACCGCGCCGACGTGGTCGTGATGGACGTGCGGATGCCCCGGCTCGACGGCATCGAGGCGACGCGGCGGGTGCGGGCGGAGCATCCCGGCACTCGTGTGCTCGTGCTGACGACCTTCGATCTCGACGAGCTCGTGTTCGCCGCCATTCGAGCCGGTGCCAGCGGGTTTCTGACCAAGGACGCCTCCGCCGAGGAGCTGGCGGCGGCGATCCGGGCCGTCAACGCCGGCGACGCGACCCTCGCGCCGCGTGCGACGGCCAGCCTCGTCGACTTCGTGGCGAAGGCGCCGGCCGCCCCCGACGCCGAGGCACTGCTCGCGCCGCTCACGGCGCGCGAACGCGACGTGCTCGCCGAGCTGGTCGTCGGTGCCTCGAACGACGAGATCGCCGAACGCCTCCACCTCACCGGCAACACCGTGAAGACGCACGTCAAGGCGATCCTCGCGAAGCTCGGGCTGCCCGATCGCGTGCACGTCGTCATCTGGGCGTACGAGCAGGGGCTCGTGGCGCGCTGAGGGCGGCCGTCCGCTCGGGACAGGATGTCGGTGGTCGAAGATATCTTCGAACGAAGGAGGTCGTCGATGACAAACGCCCGTGCTGTGGAGCCCGACCCTGGTGGTGCCCCCGGGGAATTCCGACATCCCGACCCGCTGATTAAAAGTCAGCTGCTCTGCCTCTGAGCTACGGGGGCGTGAACGTGACGCAGAAGCGCTGCTACCGCTGCAAGCAGTCTAGGCCACTCGACGAGTTCAACCGGCTCAAGTCGGCTCGAGACGGTCTGACCAAGCTCTGCAGAGAGTGCAATCGTCAGAAGGCCCGCGAGTACTACGCCAAGAATCGCGAGGCACATGTGCGCGTGATCATGGCGAGGAAGGCGCAGCAGCGGCGGCTCGCCCTCGACGCCGTCGGCGCGTACCTCAGCGCGCACCCGTGCCTCGACTGCGGCGAGTCCGACCTCAGGGTGCTCGACTTCGACCATCGCGCGGGGTGCGACAAGTCCGCCGAGGTGATGCGTCTCGCGCAGAACGGCTACTCGGTCCGCAAGGTCATGAGCGAGATCGCGAAATGCGACGTGCGCTGCCGCAACTGCCACGCGAAGATCACCTACGAGCGCTCCGGTGAGAACTGGCGCACGGCGTTCATGCGGCGGGCCGCCGACGGCGGATGAGCCGCTCCCGGCGCGGCGAAACGGCCGGCCACCGGCTTTCACCGGTGTCCGGCCGCTCGCCACCTCGGGCCGGGTCGCAGCTTCAGCCTCGACGGCTGTGCGCGGTGCCCTTGAGCGGCACAACGGTCAGCTTGCCGCCCTCCTCCGAGAGTGCCTCGGTCGTCACGTAGAGCTGTTCGGCGCGCACCGAGACCGCCGCGGGCATCATGGCGTCGATCACGCCGGTCGCCTCGTCGGCCCCGGGGGCGACGATCGCGACCTGTCCCAGGCCCTCCGGGCCTCCGAACAGCTCGGCGACGTAGATCGTGCCGTTCGGGGCGACGGCGAGGTTGGTGGCTCCGTTGAAGCCGCTCGCCACCGGCACGATGTCGCCGGTCGCGGGGTTCACCTTCACGACGGTGCCGCGCGGTCCGAACGCCGGGCTCTCCTCGCCGCCGGGCAGGCTCGTGACGTACAGCCAGCCGTCGGGGCCGAGCTCGACGTCGGTCGGCACCGGCTCGGTGCGATAGGGGTGGCCGGCGACGCAGGCGGGCCAGCCGTACTGCGCGCCGAACCCGGGCGGCACCGTGATCGGCGCCGACGGGGGCAGCACGGCGACGGTCGACACCTCGCCGTCCTCGACCGCGAGGATCGCGTTGGCGCCCGCGTCGGCGATGTAGACGGTGTCGCCGACGACGGTCGAGCCGTACGCGTGGGTGTCGACGATGCCGGTGTAGTGCGGCTCGCCGATCGGCGGGAACTCCGGGAACCCGGTGAACTGCGCCTCGCACTCGGGCGACAGGTCCGAGAAGCCGTAGGTGTTGACCGCATCGGGGTTCTCGCTCGCCTCGTAGCCGGCGAGGTCGGCGACGAACGTCGAGGTGCCGTTCGTCAGCGCGTAGAGGCCCGCCTCGACGTGGTCGTGGCCGCCGCGCATGTAGTAGATCGTCGAGCCCGAGATCGCGGGGGCCGAGATCTCCTCGCCGGGTGCCACGGCGAGCGTCGACGCGGTGCCCTTCTTGTCGATGCCCGAGAGGAGGCCGGCGAAGTTGCCCGAGACCACGGCGCTGCCGTCGTTCGCGACGGCGAGCCCGAGCGGGCCGGGCAACCCGCTCGCACGGGTCTCGGGGGTGCCGGGTGCCGGTGCGGCGGCCGCGGGCGCGGCGATGGCGGCGGTCGCGACGAGCACGGCCGCCGCAGAGGCGGTGAGGATGCTTCGAGTACGCATGGTTCGCAGGCTATTCCCGTTGCCGTGGTGCCGACGCCCCCAGTGCGGGCGGCCCCAGTGCGGGGGATCACCCGTTCCGGGGGACAGTCGCAGGGAGCGCGGGTATCCTGTTCCGAATGGCCGCCGACTTCCACCGCCCCACCCGGTTCCCTCCCGCACTCTTCGACGGCTTCGTCGGCGGCGACGATCCGGCACGGCTGAACCGGGCGGCGCACGACACCGCGGCGGCGCTCCTCGCCCGCGTCCGGGCGAACCCCGACCCCGAGATCGTCGCGCGGCTGATCGCCTACACCGACCTGCACGGCATCGACGCGATCGCCGAGCTCTGGTCGGGCTCGTCGGCGAAGAGCCTGCCGGGCGCGCTCTGGCGCATCTACCTCCTGCGCACGCTCATCGGGCAGGACGCCGAGGCGCTGAGCCTCGCCTACCGACGCGGTGCAGAGGTCTCGCACACGATCGACCAGGTCGTGGCGGGGGCGGCCGCGCCCACCGGTCCCGACGAGGTGCGCGAGCTGGCCGACCGGGTGCTGCACGGGGTCTTCACGGGCGACTTCGCCGTCGCGCTCGAGCGCGCCGCGGCGTTCGCGAGGGTGACCTCGGCCGGGTTCACGAGTCTCGCCGACGACGCGGATGCCACGGATGCCGTGCACCCCGAGCGCTCGGGCGCGCTCACCCGACGAGCGCTGCGCCTCACCGAGCTCGCCGACGAGCTCGGCGCCTGCGCCCGCCTCTGGCGGCGTGACGCCCTCGACTGAGCCGCGTCCGACGGCGAGGCTCGTTCCGGTGCCGACTGCGATGGCCTCCGCTGACGCCGCCGGGAATGAACCGGCACTCGACGTCGTTTAGACTGTCTGAGGCCGGCCGCAGTAACCCCGGGCTCCAAAATTCGCCGCTCCGAGCGGCCTCGCGCCGAGAGGCGTTTCTGCGGCCGGCCTTTCGCATCCCCTCAGCGAACGCGAGCGCCGACTACGACCAGCGCGTCGTGCGCTCCACGAGGTCGGTCGTGCCGAATCGCCCCGAGGGCGAGGCGGTCGTGATCGTCCGCCCGACGCGGACGCGGGCGTCGTCGCGCCAGATCGCGGCGAGCGACTCCTCGGCCGCGTCGTCGCCCGAGTCGGCCGCGACCGTGAGCCGCGCGATCCGGTCGGCGAGCTCGATCGCCTCGGCCGTGAGCGGGCGCCGGGGCGCGTCCATGATGCCCCACCCGTCCCAGAGCAGCAGCTCGGTGCGCATGCGGTGGGCGAGGTCGCCGAGCACGTAGCCGTGCACGATCCAGGGACCGCCGATGTCGTGGCCGGGCGCGACGCCGTAGTCGGCGAGGTCGGTGCGACCCTCGCGGTGGGCGAGCCACGCTTCGGCGGCCGTCTCGAAGGGTGAGCCCTCGCCCGAGGGCATCTCGTGCACGTCGAAGTCGAAGTCGAAGCCGTCGTCGTCGCCGAGCTCGGGGTCGAACCGCACCCAGCGTCCCTCCCGGCGCAGCTCGACGACGACGTGGTCGTGGCGGAAGCCGGGTTCGAAGTAGGACGCGAAGCCGAGCCGGGTGCGAGCGGGAACCCCGTGCTCGCGCAGGATCGCGACGGCGAGCAGGGAGTGGTCGCGACAGCAGCCGCCGACGCGCTGGGACGGCGCACGGTCGGTGTCGAGGGGGCCGTCCGCCCGCTCGGCGGCGGCGTCGAGGATCGACGAGATCCACCGGCGGTCGACGTCGGCGAGCTGCACCGGCGTCGGCGGTGCCTCTCCGGCGCGGTAGTGGGTGATCGTGGCCGTCACGGCGCGGTGGATGGCACGCGGCTCGGGCGCGATCGCGGCGACGAGCGCTCGGTGCGACCCGGGGTCGGTGTAGGGGGAGTGGCGGGCGAAGTCACCGGCGGAGCGGGTGGCGGCGGAGTCGGTCATGCCGACATCGTGGAGTCTGCCCCGGGGGCGGAGTCAAGCGGTGCCGCCGCGGAGGCCGCGGGCGTCGGGATCGGGCGGGCGATGCGCAGGGCGATCGCCTCGGGGTCGTCGGGCCACGCTCCCGGATACCACTCCCGGGGCGGTCGTCCGGGGTCGCCCGGCGCGAGTCCGGAGGCGGCGCGCACCGCATCGTAGAAGCGCAGCAGCCCGGGGTACGCGATCTCGCGCGCGGCGAGGTCGACGACCGCGTGGTCGCCACCGGGTTCGACGCGCAGCAGGATGTCGCGGGTCGGCGTCGCGCGCCCGGTGAACGGCACCGCGGTCTCGATGCGGCCGGGCAGGCCCTCGCCGACGGGCTCGTGGAAGAGGACCCAGTGCGCGGGGTCGGCCTCGGCACCCTGCTCGGCGAGATGCCGGCGGATCTCGACGACGTCGGCGAGGAAGGTCGGGACGAGCTCGGACTGCTCGACCGTGCGGGCGATGCTCGCGACGACGCGGTCGGGCACCGACTCGACGCGCACGCGCGCGAGCAGTTCGGGCTGCGGCGGGCCGGCGGCCTCCTGCGACCCCGAGTCCGTCGCCGCGAGCAGGTCGATCGTCTGGCTGCGCCTGGCGAAGCCCTCGCGCTCCGAGGCCCACCACGCGCGCAGCCGCGCCCGTGCCTCGCCGGCGGGAGCGTCGAGCAGCTCGCCGATGACGGCGAGGGGGAGGTCGGCGCGGCGGAGGGCAGCGATCGAGCGGGCACGTTCGAGCTGCGCCGGCGCGTAGCGGCGGTAGCCGGTGCGGCCGTCGACGTCGGCGGGCACGAGCAGGCCGCTCGCGTCGTAGAGGCGCAGCGCCTTCGCCGACAGCCCGGAGGCGCGGCTCATCTCGCCGGTGCCGAGCGTCTGCATGCCGGTACGGTAGCGCATCGGCGGGCGGCATCCTGAATACCATTGGTGCATGGCCCCGACCGTGACCCTCCTCATCGAACCGCTGCCCGCCGACGCGTCCGCCGAGGGCGTCGACGCGACCTTCCACGAGGTGGATGCCTCGGAGCCGGCGCTGCGCGTCGGCGAGCTGTCGACGCAGCGCGGCGACGGCATCTTCGAGACGCTCGCGGTCGTCGACGGCCACGCGCAGGAGGCGCAGGCCCACCTCGTACGGTTGCGCAACTCGGCGGCGATCTGCGAACTGCCCGAGCCCAATCTCGAGCAGTGGCACGCCGCGATCCGTCGAGCGACCGCCGCCCTGCCGCCGACCGGCGAGTTCGCGCTGAAGCTCGTGCTGAGCCGCGGCGTCGAGCACGGGCCCGCGCCGACCGCGTGGCTGCACGCGGCGCCCGCGGCCGACTTCACCGTGCCGCGCGAGCAGGGCATCCGGGTCGTGACGCTCGATCGCGGCCTCGCGCACGACGCCGCGGCCAAGGCCCCGTGGCTCCTCCTCGGCGCCAAGACGCTGAGCTACGCGCCCAACATGGCGGCGCTCCGCGAGGCGAAGCGCCGCGGAGCGGACGACACGATCTTCGTCTCGTCCGACGGGTTCGTCATGGAGGGGCCGACCTCGAGCGTCATCCTCCGGCGCGACGGCGTCTACGCCACTCCGGCGCCGAGCGGCGCGATCCTGCACGGCACCACCCAGCAGAGCCTCTTCGACCACCTCGAGCAGTCGGGGGAGCGCACCGAGTACCGCGAGATCCCGGTGGCCGAGCTCGCGCTCGCCGACGCGATCTGGCTCGTCTCGAGCGTGCGGCTCGCCGCGGGCGTCACGGCGGTCGACGGGGCATCCGTCACCCTCGACGAGGCGACGACCCGGCGCTTCAACGAGTACCTGCTGAGCCCGCGCGACTGAGTCGGGCCCGCCCCCGAAGGGGGAGTTGCGCCCGACCCGGCGGGCACTCGCGCCGACTTTGTAAATGTTGCTAACATAACCCAACGCGACCGATGTAGTGAGCGGAGGGGCAATGGCGTCCACACCGGAACGGCCCCGCCAAGCCCCGCGTCATCGCTCGTCGACCGAGATCTTCGAAGACACCCGAGCGGTCGTCGAACTGCTCGCCAGGCATCGCCTCGTGGTCGCCCCGCACGTGGCCGCGCGGCTCGGCCTCGCGCTCAGCGGCGACGCCGACGCCATCATCGAGGTGGCCGGCCGCCTCCGCGCCGCGCAGCGCCTCGGGCACGCCGTGCTGCCCGACCCGCTGCCGCTCGTGCCGGCGATCGAGGCCGCCGTCGCCGCCGACGTGCTGCGGCTGGCGGAGTGGGAGCGCATGCTGCTCGTCACCGCCGCGGTCTGCGTCGACGATCGGGTCGACGTCCTGCTCGCGGCATCCGGCCGGCCGATGTCGGCACTCGTCGAGGGAGAGGCGAGCCGCCACCTCCTGCTCGTCGCCGGCCACTTCGCGTTCGCCGACCCGCGCATGCGCGTGTGGGCGCACGCCGTCGCCAGCCTCGCCGAGCGCACCGCGGCCCACGCCGGGCTCGCGCAGGCGTACGCCGAGCTCGGCTCCGACGGGCGGGCCACGTGGCACCGATCGCTCTCGACGCTCGAGGGCTCCGAGGAGTTCGTCGCCCCGCTCCTCGCGATCGCCGACGCCGCCGATGCCGCAGGCGAGCCCGAGTGGGCGCACGCCGTCGCCCGCGAGGCGGCGAGCCACGCCTCGGGCCGAGCCGAGATCGACGCCTGGCGCATCGCCGGCCGTGCCGCGCTGCACGGCGGCCACGTCGACGACGCCAGGTGCTGGCTCGGCGGGGTGCTCGAGCACGGAGACGAGGACGAGCGCGCCTCGGTCCTCGCCGACTACCTCATCGCGCGCGCCGCACTCGAGGGCGACGTGCCGCTCGGCGAGCTCGACGACCGGATCGCGGCGGCGACCGAGGACGCCGCCGACGGTTCGGGCGGGGCCGATGCGGCTGCCGCCCTCGCCGGGCGCTGGGCCGACCTCGCCCGTGCCTCAGCGACGGCGGCCGGCCTGCTGGCCGAGCGCGGCGCTCCGGCCGCCGCGGCGCGACGCCTCGCCGAGGCGGCCCGGGCGACCGCGCGGCACGGGCTCGACGACGGGCCGCTCCGCGCGGCCGCCGCGTGGTGCGCGATGTTCGGCGTCGGCAGCGCCGCCGACGGAACGGCGCCCTCGCCCGGTGCGACCGACGGCGCGACGGCCGGCGCCGTCGCGATCGCGCGCGCCATCGAGCAGGGACTCGGCGGCAACCCCGAACGCGCGGCTCGCTGGCTGGGCGCGCTGCGCGACACCTCGAGCGATCCGCGGGCCGCACGCGACGAGCGCGCACCGATCATGCGGGCCGCGCGCGCCGTCGCGGCCGCGCTGCTCGTGCTGTGGTCGGGCGAGGTCGCCCGTGCGGGCCAACTGCTCGCTCGCGCGGCGACCGACCTGCCGATCGCGCTGCCGTTCGGCGGCCTCGGCGCGACGCTCGCACGACGGATCGACGTGATCACCACGGGCGACATCGGCGCGTTCGCACGTGCGGTGGAGGCGGCGCAGCCGCCGTCGACCGTCTCGATCCGGGCCGAGGAGCTCGTCGACCGCGCGATCGCCGCGCAGTTGCGCGGCGCCCGTGCCGAGGCCACCACGCTCGTCGCACTCGCGGGCGAACGCGAGCAGGCCGGGGGCTGCGGCCTGCACGTGCCGGGGCTCGACGCGATCGCCGCACGGGAGACGCCCGAGCTCTCGCCCGGCTTCGAGGCCGCGGGAGTGCGGCGACCGCCCGACGCGCGCCTCGCGAGCGAGCTGCGGCGGCGCATGCGCAGCACCGACCGGCACCGCTTCGAGGCCGACTACCGCGTCGCGGTCGACGCCAGCCGCGAGATCGGCTCGCACTACGAGCGCGCGCGCACCGAGCTCATGCTCGCGAGGGCCTGCGGCGAGGCGGGCGCCGCCGATCGTGCGCAGCGGCACCTGCTGGCCGCCGAGCACCTCTTCGACGAGTCGGGCGCGCGGGCGTGGCTCTCCGTCGTCGACGGCGAACGCGGCCTGCTCGCGGTGCCGCAGGCAGCACCGGCCGTCTCCGCCGCCGAAGGACCGGTGCTCGGGGCGGGGCCGGGGTCCGTCGCCGAGGGCACGGCGGCGCCGGGTCCGGTGCCGCAGGGTGACGGGGCGGTGCGAGCGGGGGCGGGGGCGGATCCCGCGTCGCCGGCCGCGGCACCGGGGTCCGGCGCGTCCGCCGCGACCGGCGGGCCGCGCGCCGAGCGCGCCGAGCACGCCGAGCCGGCCGGTCCCGCCGATCTCGACGATCCGCTCGTCGTCTGCCGCGGCGTGTGGGCCGAGGTGCTCACCGAACGCGAGCTCGAGGTCGCCATGCTGGTCGTCGACGGGGCGTCCAATCGCGACGCCGCGGCCAGGCTCTTCGTGTCCGTGCGCACCGTCGAGGTGCATCTCGGCCGGGTCTTCACGAAGCTCGACGTGCACTCGCGCGTCGAGCTGGCGGTGCTCGCCTACCGCATGCGCGGGCTGTCGTCCTCGCGCGCGAGGTAGCCCGCCCGTCGTGCTGGTGCGGCGGCCGCTGCAGGCGCGGCGCCACTGCCGGTCGGCGGCCGCTCCGTTCGGTGCCCTACGTAGTCCTGCGTATGCGGGGTTGTGCGGATTCGGCCGCCCGTGCGTCGTCGATAGCGTCGGGCTGCCCGTGGACTGCGGGCTGACCACAGGCAGACAGGAACGAGATGCGAACACTGAAGTTCGGGCGCGGCTCGAAGGCCGCCGTCGCCGCCGCAGGGATCGGACTGCTCCTCGCAGCCCTCCTCCCCGCGGCGGTCGCGAGCGCCGCCGAGGCATGCGCCCCGGCGTGGAGCTCGACCGCCGTCTACACGGGCGGCGCGACCGCCTCGCACGGCGGCGTGAACTACACCGCGAAGTGGTGGACCCAGAACAACGAGCCGGGCACGGGCGAGTGGGGCCCGTGGGCGGCGGGCGCCGCCTGTGGCACCGGCACCCCCGAGCCGACCCCGACCCCGACGCCGACCCCGACCCCGACCCCGACCCCGACCCCGACCCCGACCCCGACGCCGACTCCCTCGCCGACTCCCGAACCGGGCACCCCGTGGACGTCGAACCCCGACGAGAAGTGCCGCCCCGACGGCCTCTACCAGACCCCGGGCGTCGATGTGCCCTACTGCACGATCTACGACGAGCAGGGCCGCGAGAAGCTGCCGAACGGGCTCGAGCACCGGGTGATCGGCTACTTCACGAACTGGCGCACGGGCCTCAACGGCCAGCCGCGCTACCTCGCGAGCGACATCCCGTGGCAGAAGATCAGCCACATCAACTACGCCTTCGCGCACATCGACGGCCAGGGCAAGGTCTCGGTGAACCAGGACGTCGCGGGCAACGCCTCCACGAAGATGACGTGGCCGGGCGTCGCCGGCGCCGAGATGGACCCGACCCTGCCCTACCAGGGTCACTTCAACCTGCTCACGAAGTACAAGGAGCAGAACCCCGGCGTGAAGGCGCTCGTCTCGGTCGGCGGCTGGGCCGAGACCGGCGGCCACTTCGACGCCGCGGGCGACCGCGTCGCCGACGGCGGCTTCTACACCCTGACCGACTCGCAGGCCGAGATCGACGCCTTCGCCGACTCGGCGGTGCAGTTCATCCGCACCTACGGCTTCGACGGCGTCGACATCGACTACGAGTACGCCAACTCGAACGGGAAGGCCGGCAGCCCCGACGACTTCGCCTTCTCGGAGCCGCGTCGTGCGAAGCTCTGGGCGGGGTACGAGTCGCTCATGAAGACCCTCCGCGAGAAGCTCGACCGCGCGGGCGCGGCCGACGGCACGCACTACCTGCTCACCGTCGCAGCCCCCGCCTCGGGCTGGCTGCTGCGCGGCGCCGAGGTCTACCAGGTGACCCCGTACCTCGACTACGTCAACATCATGAGCTACGACCTCCACGGCTCGTGGAACGACTACGTCGGCGGCAACGGCCCGCTGTTCGACGACGGCAAGGACCCCGAGCTCGCAGCCGGCGGCGTCTACGGCGCCTACAGCAACATCGGCTACCTGAACACCGACTGGGCCTACCACTACTTCCGCGGGGCGATGCCTCCCGGTCGCATCAACGTCGGCCTCCCGTTCTACACGCGCGGCTGGGACGGCGTGCAGGGCGGCACCGACGGGCTCTACGGCAAGGCGCCGCTCGCCGACCAGACCAAGTGCCCCCCGGGCACCGGACCGACCATCGGCGGCACCTCGAAGTGCGGCAACGGCGCGGTCGGCATCAACAACCTCTGGCACGACCTCGACAAGACCGGGGCCGAGGTCGGGGCGGGGGCGAACCCGATCTGGCACGTGCTGAACCTGCAGAAGGGCGTCGTGGGCGACTACACGGCCTCGTACGGCGCACCGACGTCGATCAACGGCACGTACACGCATCACTTCGACCAGACGACGAAGACCGAGTGGTGGTGGAACTCCACCACCAGGACGTTCCTCTCGGGCGACTCCGACCAGGCGATCAGCGCGAAGGCCGACTACATCGCCGACAACGGCATCGGCGGTGCGATGATCTGGGAGCTCGCGGGCGACTACGAGTACGACGCGCAGAAGGGGCAGTACGAGATGGGCTCGACGCTCGTGTCGATCCTGCACGACCGCCTCGCGGCATCCCAGCCGTACGACGCGGCGAAGGCGAACGTCGCGATGCCGACGAAGGCGATCGACCTGCGGGTGTCGTTCGGCGACTTCGCGCTCGGCGACAGCAACTACCCGATCAACCCGAAGGTGACCTTCGCCAACCGGTCGAAGACCGCGATCCCCGCGGGGTCGACGATCACCTTCGACACCGCGACGAGCGATACCGGCGCCCTCGGCGAGCAGAACGGCTGGGGCATCACGAAGGTGTCGAGCGACCACACCGGATCGAACGTGGGAGGCCTCAAGGGCGACTTCCACACCTACACGATCACGGTGCCCTCGGGCGGCATCCCCGCCGGCGGCAGCGTCTTCACGAAGCTCTCGTGGCGCCTGCCCATGGCGGAGATCTCGAACCTGCGGGTGAAGATCGGCACCGAGACCTTCGCGACGCTCTCCGACCTGCCGCGGGGCGTCACGGTCGTCGAGCCCTCGACGGGCACCGGCGGCGGCACGGGCGGCGGCACCGGCACGTGCGACGCCCCGGCCTGGAACGCCACGGCGGTCTACACCGGCGGCCAGCAGGTCTCGTACAACGGCGCCGAGTACACCGCGAAGTGGTGGACGCAGGGCAACACCCCCGGCACGAACGACGTCTGGGGCCAGCCGGTCGCCTGCTGACCCGGTCGCGCCGTCGCGCCGTCGAGGCGCCCGCGACGCTGCGACGCGGATGCCACGGGCGGGGGTTCCGGCGACGGAGCCCCCGCCCTTCCACGTGCGGGGCGTACGTGATCCTACGTACGCCCCGCACGCGCCCGCCGGATCATGTGGATCGTGCGGACGCCCGACCGCGGCATCCGTTCGTAGCGTGAGCGTGTCCAAGGGCGCACGCGCCCGTTCAGTTCCCCTTCACCGAAGGACGTCATGAAGAATCAGAGAACTCCGGGGCGCGGACTGCGCCGGGCGATCGCCGCCCTGGCGACCGGCGCGATGGTCGCCGGCCTCGCCGCGATCGGCACCGCACCGGCCGTCGCGGCCGAGCAGTCGCCGAGCGCCGTCAACGGCTACCGCAACGTCGGCTACTTCGCCCAGTGGGGCGTCTACGGCCGCGACTTCAAGGCCAAGCAGCTGCAGACCTCCGGCACCGCGGCCGACCTCACCCACATCAACTACGCGTTCGGCAACATCCACTACCAGGACCTCACGTGCTTCATCGCGAACAAGGCGCAGGGCACGGGGCCGAACGGCTCCGACGGCGCCGGCGACGCCTGGGCCGACTTCGGCATGGGCTACACCGCGGCGAACTCGGTCGCAGGCACCGCCGACACCTGGGACCAGCCGCTCGCCGGCTCGTTCAACCAGATGAAGCAGCTGAAGGCGAAGAACCCGAACCTCAAGGTCATGATCTCGCTCGGCGGCTGGACCTGGTCGAAGAACTTCTCGAAGGCGGCCGCGACGGACGCCTCGCGCAAGAAGCTCGTGAAGAGCTGCGTCGACCTCTACCTGCGCGGCAACCTGCCCGTCATCGACGGGCGCGGCGGCACGGGCGCGGCGGCCGGCGTCTTCGACGGCATCGACATCGACTGGGAGTGGCCCGGCTCGCAGAACGGCGAGGTCGGCAACCACGTCGACGAGGTGAACGACAAGGCGAACTTCACCCTGCTGCTCAAGGAGTTCCGCACGCAGATGGACGCCCTGAGCGCTGAAAACGGCCACCCGTACCAGCTCTCCGCGTTCCTCCCGGCGAACCCCGCCGACATCGCCTCCGGCGGCTGGAACAACCCCGAGAACTTCCGGTACCTCGACTACGGCAACGTGCAGGGCTACGACCTCCACGGCGCGTGGGACCCGAGCCTCACCGGGCACCAGGCGAACCTCTTCGACGACCCCGCCGACACCCGGCCGGCGTCGAAGAAGTTCAGCGTCGACAAGGCGGTGAAGGAGTACCTGAGGACGGGCATCGACCCGAAGCAGCTCGGCATCGGCCTCGCCGCCTACGGCCGGGGATGGCAGGGCGCGACCTCGGCGAACGCGTGGGGCCCCGCGACGGCCGCCGCACCCGGCACCTGGGAGAAGGGCAACGAGGACTACGACAAGCTGAAGACCCTCGGCACCGACCACTACGACCCTGCCATCGGCGCGGCGTGGCGGTACGACGGCAACCAGTGGTGGAGCTACGACAACGCGCAGTCGACGACCCGCAAGGGCCAGTACATCGCCGAGCTCGGCCTCGGCGGCGGCATGTGGTGGGAGCTCGACGGCGACCGCAACGGGCAGCTGGTCGGCACCCTCGCCGACAAGCTGCGCGCCTCGGCCACCGGGCCGGCGACCGACCCCACCGGTCCGACGGACCCGACGGATCCCACTGACCCGACCGACCCGACGGACCCCACCGACCCGACCGACCCCACGGGCTGCACCGCAGCGGCGTGGAGCGCGACCGCGGTCTACACCGGCGGCCAGAAGGTGTCGTACGCCGGCAAGGAGTACACCGCGAAGTGGTGGACGCAGGGCAACACCCCGGGCACCGACGACGTCTGGGGCCTCGTCGGCCCGTGCACGACGGACCCGACGGATCCCACCGACCCGACCGACCCGACGGACCCCACAGACCCGACCGGCTGCACCGCCGCGGCATGGAGCGCGGCGACCGCCTACTCGGGCGGGGCGACCGTGAGCTACTCGGGCAGCGAGTACAAGGCCAAGTGGTGGACGCAGAACAACACCCCGGGCGCCGAGCAGTGGGGCCCGTGGGAGCTCGTGAAGGCCTGCTGACCGGGTAGGCGCGACGAGCCGCGTCGAGACGGCGGCACCCGAGAACACGGATGCCCCGGAGCGAACCTCGCTCCGGGGCATCCGTCATGCCGTGGCCGGCGCGCCCCCGCGCGCCGGGGCGTCGATCACCCGAAGCGACCCGAGACGTAGTCCTCGGTCGCCTGCACGGAGGGGTTCGAGAAGATCGTCGTGGTGTCGGCGTACTCGATGAGCTTGCCGGGCTTGCCGGTGCCCGCGATGTTGAAGAAGGCGGTCCTGTCGCTCACCCGCGAGGCCTGCTGCATGTTGTGGGTCACGATCACGATCGTGTACTCCTGCTTGAGCTCCTCGATGAGGTCCTCGATCGCGAGGGTCGAGATGGGGTCGAGCGCCGAGCACGGCTCGTCCATGAGGATGACCTCGGGGGAGACCGCGATCGCGCGGGCGATGCAGAGGCGCTGCTGCTGGCCGCCCGAGAGACCCGACCCGGGGCGGTCGAGGCGGTCCTTCACCTCGTTCCAGAGGTTCGCACCGCGCAGCGAACGCTCGACGAGCTCGTCGGCGTCGGACTTCGAGATGCGCTTGTTGTTGAGCTTCACGCCCGCGAGGACGTTCTCCTTGATCGACATCGTCGGGAACGGGTTCGGCCGCTGGAAGACCATGCCGACCTGCCGGCGCACGAGCACCGGGTCGACCGCCGGGTCGTAGAGGTTGTTGCCGTCGATGAGCACCTCGCCCTCGACGCGCGCACCGGGGATGACCTCGTGCATGCGGTTCAGGGTGCGGAGGAACGTCGACTTGCCGCAGCCCGAGGGGCCGATGAAGGCGGTGACGCTGCGGGGTTCGATCTCGAGGGTCACGCCCTCCACAGCGAGGAACTTGCTGTAGTAGACGTTGAGGTCGCGGACTTCGATGCGCTTGGACACGGGTTTCCTTCTTGCTTTCGGTCGGGCTCAGCGGCCGAGCTTCGGCGCGAACAGACGGGCGACGAGCCTCGCGATGAGGTTCAGCGCCATGACGATGAGGATGAGGGTGAGGGCGGCGGCCCAGGCGCGGTCGAGGAAGGCCTCGGCCGGGTTGCCCTGGTTCGCGTACTGCGTGTAGACGAACACCGGCAGCGACTGCATGCGGCCCTCGAAGAGGTTGTAGTTCATGCTCGCGGTGAAGCCGGCGGCGATGAGCAGCGGGGCGGTCTCGCCGATGACGCGGGCGATCGAGAGCATGATGCCGGTCGTGATGCCCGCGATCGAGGTGGGCAGCACGACCTTCACGATCGTCAGCCACTTCGGCACGCCGAGCGCGTAGGCCGCCTCGCGGAGCTCGTTCGGCACGAGGCGCAGCATCTCCTCGCTCGAGCGGACCACGACGGGGATCATGAGCAGCGACAGCGCCACGGCGCCGGCGATGCCGGTGCGGGTGCCCGGGCCCCAGAAGATCGCGAAGAGCGAGTACGCGAACAGGCCGGCGACGATCGACGGGATGCCGGTCATGACGTCGACGAGGAAGGTCACGCCGCGTGCGAGCTTGCCGCGGCCGTACTCGACGAGGTAGATCGAGGTCATCAGCCCGATCGGGATCGAGATCAGGGCCGCGGTGCCGGTCATGAGCAGGGTGCCGACGATCGCGTGCAGGGCGCCGCCGCCCTCGCCGGTGACGTTGCGCATCGACATCGAGAAGAAGTCGGCGTCGAATCGCGCGAGGCCGAAGGTCACGACCGTGATCGTGAGCGAGACGAGCGGGATCATCGCGAGGAGGAACGCGCCGGTCACGAGCGCCGTCACGAGGCGGTCGGTCGCGCGACGGGCGCCCTCGACGAGGCGCGAGAAGAGCCAGATCGCGGGGATGTACAGCAGGGCGCCCACGAGCAGGGCGCCGCCCCAGTCGAAGCCCGAGCCCGAGCCGATCGCGACGACGCCGAAGACCGCCGCGGCCACCGCGACCGCGGTGCCGAGGATCACCCAGGGGGCGGAGGAGGGGAGGCGGCCCGCAGTGAGCGAGTTCGCGATCGGGGTGCCCGTCTCGGGCGCGGGGGTCATGGTCTGCAGGGTCATCAGTTCGCTCCCGAGAATTCCTTGCGGCGACTGATGATCCAGCGCGCGAAGGCGTTGACCGCGAAGGTCACGACGAAGAGGATGAGGCCGGTCGCGATGAGCACGTTCACGTTGAGGGCGTAGGCCTCGGGGAAGCTCAGCGCGATGTTCGCGGCGATGGTGGTCGGGTTGACCGAGGTGAGCAGGTCGAAGGTCACGACGTGCGCGGCCGAGAGCACCATCGCGACGGCCATCGTCTCGCCGAGCGCGCGACCGAGGCCGAGCACCGAGGCCGAGATGATGCCCGAGCGCCCGAAGGGCAGCACCGCGACGCGGATCATCTCCCAGCGGGTCGCGCCGAGGGCGAGCGCCGCCTCCTCGTGGAGGACGGGGGTCTGCAGGAACACCTCGCGGCAGATGGCGGTCATGATCGGCAGCACCATGACGGCGAGGACGAGCGCGGCGGTGAGGATCGTGCGGCCGGTGGCCGAGACGGTGCCGCCGAAGATCGGGATCCAGCCGAGGTTCTCGTTGAGCCAGGTGTAGGCCGGCACGACGGCCGGCGCGAGGACACCGATGCCCCAGAGGCCGAAGACGACCGAGGGCACGGCGGCCAGGAGGTCGACGACGTAGCCGAGCACGGAGGCGAGCCGGCGGGGCGCGTAGTGCGAGATGAAGAGCGCGATGCCGATCGAGATGGGCAGCGCGAAGAGGAGCGCGAGCGCCGCGGCCCAGACGGTGCCGAAGACGAGGGGGCCCACGTACTCCCAGAAGTTCGTCTCGAGGATCGAGGCGTCGTCCTTCGTGGCGGAGAGCGCGGGGATGCTCTGGACGATGAGGAAGACGGCGACGGCGGCGAGCGTCACCAGGATCATCGAGCCGGCGAAGACCGCCGAACGGGAGAAGACGAGGTCGCCGACGCGGAGCTTCGCCTTGATCGGGGCTGGTGCGGAGGTCATCAGGTGCGATCCTCGGGGGTCGGGTTGCGGTTCTGGGGTGCGCCGCCCGGACGAACCGGAGGACGCGGCCGTGCCCGACCCCGTCGTTCCTCGCGGAACTCGGGGGTCGGGCACGAGGTCATTACTTGATCGAGTCGATCGCGGCGGTGACCTTCTCGCGGAGCGTGTCCGAGATCGGGGCGGAGCCGGCGTCGGTCGCGGCCGTCTCCTGGCCCTCGGGGCTGGCGAGGTAGGAGAGGTACGCCTTCACGAGCTCGACGTTGTCGGACTCGGCGTACTCGCCGCAGGCGATGAGGTAGCTGACGAGGACGATCGGGTAGACGCCGGCCTCCTCCGAGGTGCGGTCGATCTCGATCGCGAGGTCGCCCTCGGCACGGCCCTCGGCGAACGGCGAGTGGTCGACGATCGCGGCAGCGGCCTCGGGCGAGTAGGGCACGAACTCGTCGCCGACCTTGATCGACACGGTGCCGAGGTCACCGGCGCGCGAGGCGTCGGCGTAGCCGATGGTGCCGTTGCCGTTGGTCACGGCGTCGACGAGGCCCGAGGTGCCCTGAGCGGCCTCGCCGCCCTCGAACGGCCACACGCCGTCGGCCTCCCAGGTCCAGACGTCGGCCGCGGCCGCACCGAGGTACTCGGTGAAGTTCTCGGTCGTGCCCGAGTCGTCGGAGCGGTGGACGGGGGTGATCGCGAGGTCGGGCAGCTCGACGCCCTCGTTCGTCGCGGCGATCGCCGGGTCGTTCCACTTGGTGATCGTGCCGGCGAAGATGCCCGCGACGGTCGCAGCGTCGAGGTCGAGCGAGTCGACGCCCTCGACGTTGAAGATGACCGCGATCGGCGAGATGTAGAGGGGGAGCTCGACGATCGTCGAGTCGGGGGCGCACTTCTGGAAGCCGCCCGCGGCGAGCTCGTCGTCCTTGAACGCACGGTCGGAACCGGCGAAGTCGCTCGCGCCCGAGAGGAAGGTCTCGCGGCCGGCGCCCGAACCCGAGGGGTCGTAGTCGATCGTCACGTCGGGGTTCGCGGTCTGGAAGCCGGCGATCCAGGACTGCTGTGCCGCGTCCTGCGACGAGGCGCCTGCGCCGACGAGGTTGCCGGCGAGGGTCGAGGTCGACTCCTCGGGAGCGGCGGCGCCGCCCTCGTTCGAGGCGCAGGAGCTGAGCGCGAGCGCCGCGGTGACGGCGATGACTGCGGGCACGCCGAAACGCTTGAGGTTCACGTGATTTCCCTTCCGGGGATCGTTTGCAGGAGTTGTGGGCCGGTGCCGGCCCGCCTGCGACGCTAACGAGCGCGCCTTACGAGCATCCGCCACCTCGGTAAACGGGAGGTGAACGGATCTTGGCGCGCAGAAACCGCCGGAAGAGCGCGCTTTCAGGCGCGCGGAGCGTGCGTCTCGATCGAGATGATGCCCGAGCCCTGGTTGGTCGCGGAGAGATGCACGACGCTGAACGCACCCGGCTCGAGCTCGGCTGCGTCGCCGACGTAGGAGCCGATCGGCGTCCCGGTCGCGAGCGCGAGCTCCCTGAAGATGTCGGGCAGCACGGGGCCGTGGCTGCAGATCACGGCCGACCGCCCAGCGCGCACGCGCTTGCCGACGACCCGGCGCACCTCCGCCTCGCCCTCGTGCCAGGCGTCCTCGCTGATGCCGGCGTCGCGCCGGACCTCCATCCCGGTGGCGGCGGCGAGCGGCGTGACCGTCGTGACGCAGCGCACCGCGGGGCTCGACACGATGCGCCTCGGCGCCCACGCGGTGAGCGTGTCGACGAGCGCCGCCGCCTGCTCGACGCCGCGTTCGGACAGCGGGCGCGAGGCATCCGGCCCCTCGAAGCCCTTGCGGCCGACCGCCTTGCCGTGACGGAGCACGGTGAGGCTGAAGGTGCGGGTCACGCCCTGTTCGACGAGCGCCATGAAGTTGTCGAGGATCTCGACGTCGGGCTGGTAGCTGAGATACCCGCGGGCGCGCTTCGGCGTCACCCACTCGAGCGCCGCGACCTCGGCGTTGGGCTTGAACGTCGAGCGCTGCACCGCCTTGTCGCTCACCTCCGCGGCCCAGTAGTGCACGATCTTCTCGCGACCGCTCGGCAGCGGGTAGCGCGAGACGCCGAGCGGCACGCCGAGGGCGACCTCGAGCCCGGTCTCCTCGGCGATCTCGCGCACCGCCGTCTGCGGCAGCGACTCGCCGGGGTCGACCTTGCCCTTCGGGATGGTGACGTCGCCGTAGACCGTGCGGTGGATCACGAGCACGTGCAGCTTGCCGTCGATGTGGCGCCAGCAGACGGCGCCCGCCGCGTAGACGGCCGTCGTCACCGGCGCTGCCCCGATCGCGGGCGCTGGGCGGATCTGGTGCGGCGGGCGACCTCGGCCATGAGCACGTTCTGGAGGTCGGCGAGCGGCTGCCCCGACTCGTCGGTCGAGTGGCGGGTCCAGACGCCCTCGCCGTCGAGGTGCCACGAGCTCGTCGACTCGTCCATCGCGCGGTCGAAGAGCCCCTGCACCTCGGCGAGGTGCTGCGGGTCGGCGAGGCGCACGAGGGCCTCGACCCGGCGGTCGAGGTTGCGGTGCATCATGTCGGCCGAGCCGATGTAGATCTGCGGGTCGCCGTCGTTCTCGAAGCAGAACAGCCGCGAGTGCTCGAGGTAGCGGCCGAGGATCGAGCGCACCCGGATGTTCTCGCTGAGCCCGGGCAGGCCGGGTCGCAGGCTGCAGATGCCGCGCACCCACACCTCGACCGGGACGCCGGCGTTCGAGGCGCGGTAGAGGGCGTCGATGATGGCCTCGTCGACCATCGAGTTGACCTTGATGCGGATGCCGCTGGGTCGCCCGGCCTCCGCGTTGCGGATCTCGGTCGCGATGAGCTTCAGGAGCCCCTTGCGGAGGTGGAGGGGAGCGACGAGGAGCCGCTTGAACTTCTTCTCGATCGCGTAGCCCGAGAGCTCGTTGAACAGCCGGGTCAGGTCCTTGCCGACCTGGTCGTCGGCCGTGAGCAGGCCGAGGTCCTCGTAGATGCGGCTCGTCTTCGGGTTGTAGTTGCCCGTGCCGATGTGGCTGTAGTGCCGCAGCACGCCCTTCTCCTGGCGGATCACGAGCGCGAGCTTGCAGTGGGTCTTCAGCCCCACCAGGCCGTACACGACGTGCACGCCGGCCTTCTCGAGCTTGCGCGCCCAGGTGATGTTCGCCTGCTCGTCGAAGCGGGCCTTGATCTCGACGAGGGCGAGCACCTGCTTGCCCGACTCGGCGGCGTCGATGAGCGCCTCGACGATCGGGCTGTCGCCCGAGGTGCGGTAGAGGGTCTGCTTGATGGCCAGCACGTCGGGGTCGGCCGCCGCCTGCTCGAGGAACGCCTGCACGCTCGTCGCGAACGACTCGTAGGGGTGGTGCAGCAGCACGTCCTGGCGGGAGACCGCCTTGAACACGTCGGCGCGGAGGTTCGACTCGGTCGGCTGCAACTGCACGGCCGTCGTCGGCACATGGATCGGGTAGTGCAGCTCGGGCCGGTCGAGTCGCGACAGGTCGAAGAGTCCGCCGAGGTCGAGCGGCGCCGGCAGGCGGTACACCTCCTGCTCGGTGACATCCAGCTCGCGGACGAGGAGGCCGAGCGTCACCTCGTCCATGTCGTCGGTGACCTCGAGGCGGATCGGCGGGCCGAAGCGACGCCGCAGCAGCTCTTTCTCGAGGGCCTTGATGAGGTTCTCGGTCTCGTCCTCCTCGATCTCGACGTCCTCGTTGCGGGTGACGCGGAACACGTGGTGCTCGACGATCTCCATGCCGGGGAAGAGGTCGCCGAGGTGATTGGCGATGAGCTCCTCGAGGGTGAGGTACCTGGCGTCCTCGATCGACTCGTCGGGGTCGACCCGCACGAAGCGCGGCAGCATCTGCGGCACCTTCACGCGGGCGAACTCCTGCCGGCCGGTGCGGCTGTTGCGCACGCGCACCGACAGGTTCAGCGAGAGCCCCGAGATGTAGGGGAACGGGTGCGCCGGGTCGACCGCGAGCGGCATGAGCACCGGGAAGATCTGCTTGGAGAACACGTCGTGCAGGTGCTCGCGCTCGTCGTCGCCGAGCTCGGCCCACGAGGCGATGCGGATGCCGGCCTCGGCGAGGGCCGGCTTCACGAGGGTCTGGTACGCGGCGGCGTGGCGCTCCTGCAGCTCGTGCGCCTTCTTCGAGATGTCGCTCAGCACGTCGGCCGGGGCGCGGCCGATGTTGGTGGGCACCGCGAGCCCCGTGACGATGCGGCGCTTGAGGCCCGCGACCCTGACCATGAAGAACTCGTCGAGGTTCGACGCGAAGATCGCGAGGAAGTTGGCGCGCTCGAGCACCGGGAGGGTCTCGTCCTCGGCGAGCTCGAGCACCCGCTGGTTGAATGCGAGCCAGCTGAGCTCGCGGTCGAGGTAGCGCTCGGACGGCAGCTCGGGGGCGCCCTCGGTGTCGAAGGGTTCGAAGTCGTCGTCGAAGTCGCTCGCAGTCCGGTCGGAGGTGCGGTCGTCCTCGAGGATGCTGTCGGGGCACATCCACACATCATGGCACGCGCCCCGAAACGCGCCGATGAGAGCCGGGTTAACGGGCGGTGACGTGGAGTGCGTCCGTCAACGGGCGGTGACGGGGGCCGCACCAGCGCCCTCGTCGTCCTCGTGGACGTTGAAGCGGTAGCCGACGTTGCGCACGGTGCCGATGAGCGACTCGAGGTCGCCGAGCTTCGCGCGCAGCCGCCGCACGTGCACGTCGACCGTGCGGGTGCCGCCGAAGTAGTCGTAGCCCCACACCTCGCTGAGCAGCTGCTCGCGGGTGAACACCCGTGACGGGTGCGCCGCGAGGAAGCGCAGCAGCTCGAACTCCTTGTACGTGAGGTCGAGCGGCTTGCCGTGCACCTTCGCCGAGTAGCTCGCCTCGTCGATGACGACCCCCGAGGTCTGGATGCGCTCGCTCGGCTGCGAGGTCTGCGCCCGCCCGATCGCGAGCCTGACGCGGGCGTCGATCTCGGCCGGACCGGCGGCCTCGAGCACGACGTCGTCGACGCCCCAGTCGGGGGTGACCGCGGCGAGGCCGCCCTCGGTGACGACGAGCACGAGCGGCGCCGAGAGCCCCGTGGTCTTCAGGATCTGGGCGAGCGCCTTGGCGCCGGCCAGGTTGGTGCGCGCGTCGAGCAGCACGAGGTCGGCGTCGGGCGCCCGGACCAGTTGCTCGGGCGACGCCGGGATCACCCTGACCCGATGGGTCAGCAGTGCGAGCGCCGGGAGAACGTCGTCGTTGGCCGTCGGCGTCAAGATCAGCAGCTGCGCCACGCCACACCCTCCAGTAGTAAGGTGCGGTCAATACTACGGGACGGCCGCCGCCGTCCCGCGACACGAACGGGGAGACATGGTCGAGCAGTCCGGGACGCGCTTCGGGTGGGCGAGCGTGATGCTCATCTGGGCGGTCGCGATCGCGGGGTGCGCGATCGTCGGCGGCCTCGCGCTCGCGGGGCAGAGCGACTGGTTCGGGGATGACTCGTGGCTCGGCCTCTACGGGGCGCTCGGCGTCGTGCTCGCCGCCGCCGTGATCGGCACCCTCGTCGTGCAGCTGGCCACCAGGCGCCCCGAGGGCTTCGTCGGGCGCGTCTCGGCGTCGATCGGCGGCGCCGTCGTCGTGGTCGCGCTCGCCGCGCTGCTGCTCGCCCCGTTCGCGGCGGCCTGACGCGGGGCCCGAGCCGCGCGGGCAGCGGATAGACTCGCAGTATGTCTGAGCTGCTCGCCCTCGAACTCCTCTTCATCGGCCTGCTCGGCCTCGCGAGCCTCGCGATCGCGTGGGTCAGCGGGGTCGTGGTCTACAAGCTCTTCAAGGGTCAGCGCTAGGCGCTGGTGAAGACGTGGCGATGATCGAGCTGCCCGTCGACCTCCCGGCCGAGCTCGTCCCGCTCTCCTGGCTCCTCGGCGTCTGGGAGGGCTCGGGGGTGATCGACTACGCGGTCGGCGACGAATCGGTCACGCGCGAGTTCGGGCAGCGGCTGAGCTTCAGCCACGACGGGCTGCCCCACCTGAACTACACGTCGTACACCTGGCTGTTCCCCGCCGAGGAGGGCGGCGACCCCACTCCGCTCGCGACCGAGACCGGCTACTGGCGCCTCGCCCGCGAGCAGGGCGACGGCGACCCGGGTCCCGCGCTGCTGCCCGCGGTCGGCGAACCGCGATTCCCCGACGCCGAGGCGGTCGAGGCGCTGCGCAACGACGACGGCGGCTTCGACCTCGAGGTGTCGATCGTGCACCCCGGCGGGGTGAGCGAGCTCTACCTCGGCCAGGTGAAGGGGCCGCGCATCGACCTCGCGACCGACGCCGTCATGCGCGCGGCCGGCGCGAAGCCGTACTCGGCGGCCACCCGGCTCTACGGGCTCGTCGAAGGCCACCTGCTCTGGGCCTGGGACATCGCCGCCCTCGGACAGGACCTCCGCACCCACGCCTCGGCGCGCCTCGGCAAGGTCGACTGATGACCGGATCGCCGTTCCTGGTGCTCGACGGCGCGGTGCCGTCGGAGTCGTCGCCGTCGGTGGCCGGCCACTACGGCAACCCGATGGTCGAGCAGCGCCTGCTCGAGCGCGGCGAGGCGATCGTCGACCTCTCCGACCGCGGCGTCGTCACCGTGACCGGGCCCGACCGGCTGAGCTGGCTGCACTCCATGGCGAGCCAGTCGTTCGACCGCCTCGCGCCCGGTGAGGGCATCGAGGCGCTGCTCCTCGACGCGGCCGGGCACATCGAGCACGCCGTGCACGCGGTCGACGACGGCGAGACCGTCTGGCTCGTCGTCGAGGGCGACGAGGCCGCGCCGCTCGCGGCCTGGCTCGACCGCATGCGGTTCATGCTGCGGGTCGAGGTCGCCGACCGCACGGCCGAGTCGGCCGTCCTCGCGGCGATGTCGACGGCGGCGCTCGACGCGGCCGTCGCCGCGTACGCGCCCGCCGGGGTCGCGCTCGACTGGGTCGACCCGTGGGCGACCGGGCCCCGGCCCGGCGGACACCAGTACGCCGACGCGGCCGGCCACCCGGCATCCGCCTGGCGTCTCGTCGAGCGCATCGTGCCGCGACCGGCCCTCGCCGACGCCGCCGGGGCGGTCTCCGCCGGCCGCGTCGCCGTCGCCGGAGCGCTCGCGCTCGACGCACTGCGCATCGCCGCCTGGCGCCCGCGCCTCGCGAGCGAGGTCGACGAGAAGACGATCCCGCACGAGCTCGACTGGCTGCGCAGCGCCGTCGACCTCGGCAAGGGCTGCTACAAGGGCCAGGAGACGGTCGCGAAGGTGCTGAACCTCGGACGGCCGCCGCGCCGGCTCGTGCTGCTGCACCTCGACGGCAGCGACACCGTGCTTCCCGCTCCCGGCGACGAGGTCGTCGGCGAGAAGGTGCGCCCCGAACCCGCCGACGGCGAGGCGCCCGAGCGCAGGGTCGTGGGGCGCGTGACGTCGAGCGCGATGCACCACGAGCTCGGGCCGATCGCGCTCGCCGTGGTGAAGCGCGCCGTACCGGCCGAGCTGCCGCTGATCGTGCTGAGCCACGGCATCGACATCGCCGCAGCGCAGGTCGAGATCGTGCCGGCGGGGGCCGGCGCCGCCGTCGAGGTGCCGCGCCTGCCGCGTCTCGGCGTTCGCAAGCCCTAGCCCGGCCGCGCGAGCCCGGGCGGCCGAGGACGGGCCAGCCCGTCGCCGCCGTCCGCTCCCGGTCCGTCGCGCCCGCGTGCGGGGCCTCGGCGCGGCCGGCGCAGGCCGCGGAGCATCCCCGCCGTACCTGCCCCGAGCGCGACGAAGCCCCGGAGCCGAGGGCCCCGGGGCATCGTCTGCCGACCGCTACTTGCAGTTCAGCTTCGCGAAGTTGACCTTGATCTCCTTCACGTGCTCGCGCTCGCCGTCGTGGTGGCGGACCGCGACCGTGATGCTGCCCTTCTTGAGCTTGGCCGTACCCGTGTCGAACAGGTGGTACACGGCCGAGCCCGAGGCCACATCGGCGATCTCGTGCGCGCCCCACGGGGTCGTGATGACGACCTCGGAGGCCACGTTGCCGGTGTTCGCGGCGTACACCGCGAGGTGAGCCGAGCCGGCGACGCACTGGGGCGCCGCGCTCGCCGTGACTCCGAGCTCGACGGGCAGCGGCTCGTCGATCGTGATCTCGGCGGTCTGGGCCTCCTCGGCGTTGCCCGCGACGTCGGTCGAGCGGTACTCGACCGTGTGCGCGCCCGCGCCCGTCACCGTGACCGGCTCGGCGTAGGCGACCCAGTCGCCGCCGTCGACCCGGACCTCGGTGCCGGCGACGCCCGAGGTGTCGTCGACCCCGGCGAGGGTGAACACCGCGCCGCGGACGATCTCCTCGACCGTGGCGGTCGTGACCGGCGCGACGGTGTCGAGCCGGACGCTCGCCGAGCGCTCCTCCTCGACGTTGCCCGCCTCGTCGGTCGAGCGGTAGCGCACCGTGGTCTCGCCCTCGTCGGTCACCTCGACCGGCTCGGTGTACGCGGCCCACGCGCCGTCGCCGATGGCGTACTCGGTCGACGCCACGCCGGTGCCGTCGCCGTCGCCCGCCTCGAGCGAGAAGCTCGGAGCGGTCGTGTACCAGCCCTCGGCGCCGTCGGGCTCGGCCGGGCTCCAGGCGAGCTCGGTCGTCGGCGCCGTGACGTCGACCTGCGGCACCTCGAGGTCGAACGAGTCGAACTCGACGACGACCGGTTCCTCCTGCTGCGGGCCGATGGCCATGAGGCCGATGCCCCGCAGCGGGCGGTCGAAGGCGATCGCCGCGCCGATCGACGTCCAGTTGACGCCGCCGTCGCTCACCTCGGCCGTGTAGCTCGACCCCGACTTCGTCACGCGCAGGTACCAGTACCCGCTCTCGGACGAGTTCGCGATGTCGAGGTTGCGGTTGCCGATCCCCGTCGCATCCTTCTCGCCTGCGAGCTCGGCCCTGAGGTCGAGCGCGCTGCCCGGGTTGTTGTAGGCGACGACGTCGGCCTTGACGTAGTTGTCGTCGTCGGCCCACATCAGCAGGCCGGCGAGCTGCCAGCGGTGCTTCAGGGGGGCCTTGAACTTCGTCGACGCCACCCAGTCGCCCTCGGGCGCCTTCGTGAGGATGAAGTTCCGCGGCGAGATCGGGTTGCTGCCGTTGATGTCGCCCGGCTGCGTCTCGATCTTCAGGTGGCCGTCGGCGACCTCGAGGTGGTTCGAGTCGTAGCGCACGCTCTGCGCCCAGCGGCAGCCGTCGAGCGACGTGCCGTCGAACGCATCGCTCGGCGCCACCGCCGCGCTCGCGCCGGAGTCGGGGCTGACGCGCAGCCAGTCGACCTTCGCGACCGTCGGGGTGCTGCCCAGGTCGCCCGCCGCCATCACGCCGAGGCGCGAGTTCGGCTTCTGCGAGAGCTGGCCGGCCAGTGCCGTCCAGTTCGTGCCGTCGGCCGAGTAGGCGCCCTTCAGCACGCTCCCGTCGCTCGTGAGCTTCAGGTGGATCGTGCTCGGGAAGTCGGCGGGAAGCGCCGGTGCCGCGGCGGTCGTGCGGGAGCCCGCCGTCTCGCTCTGGAACTCGATGAAGCGCCCGCCGCTCTGGTTGCGCACGAAGGCGAGCTTGTTGTACTCGTCGTCGCTGCCGTGGAGCACGAGGCCCGCCCACTGCCAGTGCGAGGTGTGCGCCAGGTCGATCTTCGTCGTCGCCTCCCACGCCCCGGCGGGGGTGGGCTTGCCGATGAAGCTGACCGGACCGGTCGACGCCTCGTTGATGTCGCCCGCCGTCACCGGGAGCGTCACCGCACCACCCGACTGCGTGACCGGCACCGCGCCGGAGCGGACCGTCCACGACGGTGCGAGCGCCGGGGCGTCGAACTCGTCGGAGAACGGTGCGCCGGTGCACATGAGCGGCTCGAGCGGCTTCTCGGGCTCGGGGCCCTTCGGGTCCGTGTCGATCGCGAACTCCGAGAAGTCGACGGCGCCCGCCGTGCCCGAGTGCGCGACCATGAACATGCCGACGTCCTGCGTGCCGGCGGCGTCCGCGAGGGTCACCGCACCGCCCACCTGCGTCCAGCTCGTGCCGTTCTTCGAGAAGTAGGCCGTGTACTCGGTACCCGAGCGCTTGAGCTTCACCCAGGTGGGGTAGCTCGTGGTGCCGCCGGCGACCGAGGTGTTGAGCTGGCCGTTGCCGTCGGGGTCCGCGAGGAACTCGACGCCGTTGCTCGGACGGATGCCGACCATCGCGTAGCCGGGCGAGCTGCCGGGCTGCGTGAGGTCGTTGCGCACGATGATGCCTGCCTTGGCCGACCCGTTCGTGTTCTGCTGGGCGTCGACCTTGACGACGGCCTCCCAGTCCTCGTCGCCGCCCGCCGGAGCGTACAGCGTCGAGTACTCGTCGGTGCCCTGCCAGGTGTTGTCGCCCGCACCGGTGATGCGGAACTTGCCCGAGCCGATGCGCTCGAAGAGCCCGTCGGCGTTCGTGAAGGGCACGAGGTCGCCGAACAGCTCGCCGACCTGCGAGAGCACGATGCGCGAGGTCTTCGACTTGCCCGCCGCGTTCGTCGCGACCGCGGTGAGCTCGTAGAGCCCCTCCTCGGGCGACGCCCACTCGGCCGTGTACGGCGCGTCGGTGTCGGTGCCGATCGACTCGCCGTCGACGAAGAACTCGACCGACTCGACCGAGCCGTCGGCGTTCAGCTCGTCGTTCGCCGCCGCTTCGACCGTGACGTCCTGCCCGGATTCGAGCTGCACGCCCTGCTCGGGCGAGGTGATCGCGACCTCGGGAGCCGCGGTCGGGGACGAGCCCCGGCCGATCGCCTCGAGGAAGTTCAGCTTCACCTCCCCGCCGCGGAACACGAGCACGAGGTTCATCGAGTCGCCCGAGAACGCGCTCACGTCCAGCGTGACATCCGCGAACCGGGTCGAACCGGTGGCCGGGACCGCTGCGGTCGCGAGCAGCTCGCCGTCGGCGGCGCCCTTGCGCAGCTCGATGCTCGAGCCCTCGGCGACCGCGGAGACCCGCAGCGCGAGACGGTCGATGCGGTGGAAGCTCACCGGGTCGTAGTTCACCCAGTCGCCGTCGCGTGCGACGACCATGCGGTCGCCCTCGGCGCCGCCGACGTCGCGGCTCGCGACGACCGAGACGCCGGGCGAGGAGGTGTCGAAGAACTCGGCCTGCTTCACCTTCGGGAACACGAGCGTCGTCGCCGAGCCCGTGAGGGGGTTCGCGCCGCCCTCGCCGCCGTGGTCGGTGTACCTGGCGTCGATCGCGAAGAAGATGTCCTCGTCGGGGGCGTGGCCGCCGAGGCTCGTCGGCGTGGTGCCGGTGAGCCCGCTGAGCGGCGTGAGCGGGTGCGCGTGGTCGTCGTGGCCGAGCGCCGGCTGGATGATGACCTCCGAGCCGTCGACCGTGCCGTCCTCGGGGTCGCTCACCTGGGAGGCCCAGTTGAGGTCGTCGCCGAAGTCGAAGAACGCGCCGTCCGGCGGCAGCGAGATGCCGACGCTCGGGCGGGTGTTGCCGACGGTGATCGGCGCGGTGGTCGTGCCGGTCTTGCCGTCGGGGTCGGTGACCGTCAGGCGGGCGTCGTAGACGCCGTCGGCCGCGTAGCTGTGGGTCGCCTGCGGGGTCGTCGCGTCCGTCGTGCCGTCGCCGTCGAAGTCCCACGCGTACTGGAGCGCGGCGTTCTCGGGGTCGGACGAACCCGAGCCGTCGAAGGCCACCGCGAGCGGAGCCTGGCCCGAGTCGCGGTCGATCGAGATCTTCGCGATCGGCGAGCGGGAGCCCTGGATGTAGTCGATCCGGTGCAGGCCCGAGTTCGGGTTGTCACGCCCGAAGCCGCCGCCCCAGTCGAGCACGTAGAGCGAGCCGTCGGGGCCGAAGCGCGAGTCGATCGGGGCGAGGAACTGCTCCTGCGGGAGGAACGCGTTCACCTTCTCGATCTGGTCGCCGGGGGCCGCGTCGCCGTCCGCGAGCTGGATGGAGTACATCTTGTTGCGCGCCCACTCGTAGAAGAAGGGCTTGCCGTCGTACGACGCCGGGAACTTCGTGTCGCTCACGAGCTCGGGGTCGTAGTCGTACACCGGGCCGCCCATCGGCGCGAGGCCGCCGCCCTGGGGGATGATGCCGGGCACCGAGGAGCGCTTGTAGCCGTAGGCCAGGTCGGCGCCGCGGGCTGCGGGGAGCTCGGTCAGGCCGGTGTTGCGGGGCGAGTCGTTGATCGGCGCGTCGCAGTCGAAGAAGTCGCCGACCGTGACGGGGCTCGTCGTGTAGTCGACGTCGCGGAACGGCTCGTTCTGGCCCATGCAGAGCGGCCAGCCGTAGTTGCCGGGGCTCGTGATGTAGTTCCACTCCGCGATGCCGGCGGGGCCGCGCGTCGTCGGGGCGTCCGTGCCGTTGTCGGGGGAGTAGTCGGCGAGGCTGATCGCACCGGTCGACTGGTCGACCGAGAAGCGGAAGGGGTTCCGGAAGCCCATGGCGTAGATCTCGGGCAGCGTCTTGTCATCCGCGTCGTCGGCCTCGGGGAACAGGTTCCCCTCGGGGATCGTGTAGCCGGGGCCGTCGGCCTTCGGCGTGATGCGCAGCAGCTTGCCGCGGAGGTCGTTCGTGTTCGCCGACGTCTCGCGGGCGTCGTGGAACGTGCCGGGCCGCGTCGAGAGCGGGGCGTAGCCGCCGGAGGGCTCGGAGTGCGGGTTCACGTCGTCGCCGACGCCGAGGTACAGGTTGCCCTGCGCGTCGAAGTCGAGTCCGCCGCCGGTGTGGCCGGGCTCGTCGGGCAGGCGCCGCGCGGGCACCTCGATGATGAGCTCCTCGGTCGCCGGGTCGATGACGCCGTTCTCCATGGTGAAGCGGGAGACGCGGCTGAAGAAGCTCGACGGGTCGGAGTTGTCGGGTGCGTCGGGGGAGCGGTACAGGTAGACCTGCCCGTTCTCGGTGAAGTCGGGGTCGAGGGCGATGCCGAGCAGGCCGTCCTCGCCGCCCGAGTACACGTCGAGCTCCAGGGCGGTCGTGACGGCGTTCGTCGCCGGATCCCAGACCCGCACCTGGCCGCGCACGAGCTCGGTGTAGAACACGCGGCCGTCCTCGGCGATGTCCATCGCGAAGGGCGCGGAGGTGTTCTCGTCGAGGGCGACCTTCTCGAAGTTGCTCCAGACGGTGCCGCCGCAGTCGCCGGCCTCGACGCCCGCGGCGTACTTCACGCCGCCGACGATGTGCTCCATGAGGTCGGGCTCCTCGAAGTGGGAGCCGAAGTGGCCCATCGCCGTCACCCAGGCGCGCCCGCCGTCGTACGGCTTGCACCACGAGATCGGGTGGTCGTAGCCCATGGCGTTGCTGCCCGGGGTGTAGGTCGACTCGTCCATCGAGGCGAGCACGTGCGCGGTGCCGCGGACGTTGTTCGAGAAGTTGTACCACTCGTCGGAGCGGTTCCAGCGGTCGGCCTCGAAGTGCTCGGTCGAGGGGTGCGTGTGGTCCTCGATGCGCACCGTGCCGGGCTGGCCCGGGTCGGTGCCCGTGGCGGCGTGGCCCGGCATGAGCGAGCCGACGAGCTCGTCCCACCAGGCGTAGTTGCCGCGCATGTCGGTGGCGTTGTGGATCGCGACGATGCCGCCGCCCGCCTGCTGGTAGCGCTCGAGCGCGGCCTTCTGGTCGGCGTTCCACGGGTCGCCCGAGGTCTGGAACATGATGACGGCGTCGTACTCGGCGAGCGCCTGGTCGTTGAAGACCGTGGAGTCCTCGGTGTGGGTGACCACCATGTCCTCGGCTTCGAGGGCCGCCGTGATCAGGGGCGTGCCCTTGTCGATCGCGTCGGTGTGCCGATACTGCGTGGTCTTGGTGAAGATCAGCACATGGGCGCCGTCATGCGCCTGCGCTGGTGTCGCGGTCGCGACGATGGCGCCGGCCGCGAGGATCGATGCCACCGCACCGGCGAGCAGCCGGGAGATGGCGGGGGGCAACTTCAACAGCATGAGACCTCCATTGGTTTCCAATGCTGGACACGTCTGAGATCACGACCGTGTGCGCGTCCGGTCCCGAACCTAGGGGAGACTTTTGCCGTTGGTCAAGCAAAAGATGTGACAACATCGACTTCTTAATGATCAGGACTGTTGAGTAATGTCTCCGCCTGCGCAGAATTCGGTGCTGCGGCCAAGGGCGGGCCGAGCGCGTCGGCCGGGCCGAGCGCCGGGCGATCAGGGAAGCGGAGCGACGGCCGACCAGGGCAGCGTGAGCTCCCCGAGGCGCGCGCGCCGAGGGCCCCCGATGATCGGCCAGCCCTCGTGACGCAGCGTCGCGACCGTCGCGATCCACCGCTGCGACGGCCCGTAGACGGCCATCGCCGCGTGCGTGCGCCAGGCCAGGTCGAGGTCGGCGAGCAGCCGGTGGATCCGTTCGCCGGGCACGTTGCGGTGGATGAGCGCCTTCGGCAGGCGCTCGGCGACGATCGAGGGCAGCTCGAGGCCCGAGCGGCGCAGGCTCACGGTGAAGGTCCGAGGCCCGGATGCCCCGAGCCCGACCCAGCTCGACACCCGGCCGAGTTCGTCGCAGGTGCCCTCGACGAGCAGCCCTCCGGGTGCGAGCCGGGAGCGCATGAGGGCCCACGCGTCGCCGACCTCGGCCTCGTCGTACTGGCGCAGCACGTTGAACGCCCGGATCACCGCCGGGCGGCGACCGGCGCCGACCGGCACCTCGAAGCCGCCGATCGCGAAGTCGACCCCGAGCGCTGCGCCGAAGTGGGTCTCACCGGCCCGCACCGCGGCCAGCTGCTCGCGCGCGACGCGCACGCGCTCGGGCTCGATCTCGAGGCCGAGTACCTCGACGTCGGGGCGCACCTGGGAGAGCCGCGAGGCGAGCTCGAGCGTCGTCACCCCGCTCGCGCCGTAGCCGAGGTCGACCACGAACGGGTCGTGCGCGTGCAGCAGCGCGGGGTGCGCGGCGATCCACCGGTCGACGCGACGCAGCCGGTTCGTGTTCGTGGTGCCGCGGGTGACGTTGCCCACGCGCTGTCCGGGCCGGAGGCGCCGGGGGTGGGGCGAGGCGTCCGGGGGCATGTCCCAAGTCTGGCAGCCCGGCGGTCGCGTTCGCGGCAGGCCGGGGGTCATCGGGCTTCACGCGGGCGGGGCCGAGGATGCCTCGCCGCTAGGCTGGTGGCATGCCTCACACCCTCGTGCTGCTCCGTCACGGCAACAGCGAATGGAACCAGAAGAACCTGTTCACCGGCTGGGTCGACGTCCGGCTCTCCGAGCTCGGCCGTACCGAGGCCGCCCGCGCGGGCGAGCTGCTCGCCGAGTCGGGGCTCCTGCCCGACGTGCTGCACACCTCGGTGCTGACCCGTGCGATCCAGACGGCGAACATCGCCCTCGAGGTCGCCGACCGCGCGTGGATCGACGTGCGTCGCAGCTGGCGCCTCAACGAGCGTCACTACGGCGCGCTGCAGGGGCTCGACAAGGCCGAGACGCTCGAGAAGTACGGCCCCGAGCAGTTCCAGCTGTGGCGCCGCTCGTTCGACGTGCCCCCGCCCGTGCTCGCCGACGACGCCGAGTGGTCGCAGGTCGGCGACCCGCGCTACGCCGGTCTCGCCGATGACGAGCTGCCCCGCACCGAGTGCCTGAAGGACGTCATCGCCCGCATGCTGCCGTACTGGCAGTCCGACATCGTCCCCGACCTCGCCGCGGGCAAGACGGTCCTCGTGACCGCGCACGGCAACTCGCTCCGGGCGCTCGTGAAGCACCTCGACGGCATCGGCGACGACGACATCGCCGAGCTCAACATCCCGACCGGCATCCCGCTCGTGTACGAGCTCGACGACGAGTTCCGCCCCGTCAAGCCGGGCGAGTACCTCGACCCCGAGGCGGCGGCGGCCGGCGCGGCGGCGGTGGCGGCGCAGGGCAAGAAGTAGCGCACGCACGACGCAGCGCACGCACGAAGAAGGGCGGATGCCGGTCGGCATCCGCCCTTCGTCGTACCCGTCGCGGCTCGCGACGGTGAGGCGCTCAGAGCGCGGACTTCTCGGGGTCCCAGTCGCCGGTCGCCAGGTACTGCACCTTCTTCGCGATCGAGACCGCGTGGTCGGCGAAGCGCTCGTGGTAGCGGCTCGCGAGGGTCGCGTCGACGGTGTCGACCGCCTCGCCCTTCCACTTCTCGCCGAGCACCTTGTCGAACACCGAGAGGTGCAGGGCGTCGACCTTGTCGTCCTCGTTGCGGATCTCCTCGGCGAGGTGCACGTCCTCGGTGCGGAGGAGCTCGACGAGCTTGCGGGCGATCTCGACGTCGAGCCGGCCCATCTCCGAGAAGGTCGGGCGCAGCGACTTCGGCACGACCTTGTCGGGGAAGCGGTAGCGGGCCAGCTGCGAGATGTGGGTCGACATGTCGCCCATGCGCTCGAGCGAGGCGCTGATGCGCAGCGCGCTGACCACGATGCGGAGGTCGCGGGCGACGGGCTGCTGCTTGGCGAGGATCGTGATCGCGAGCTCGTCGAGCTCGACGGCGGCCTGGTCGATCTTGTCGTCGTCGGCGATCACCTCCTCGGCGAGGCTCACGTCGGAATCGTTGAACGCCCGGGTCGCCTTGTCGATCGAAACGGCGACGAGGTCGGCGATCTCGACGAGTCGCTCCTGCACCTCGGCCAGCTCCTGCTGGAACACCTCACGCATGCTCGAATTTCCTTTGGCTCTCATCGTCCGCGCACAGCACGAACCCTCCGGGACGACCCGGCTCCGGGCCATCCTCCCGGCTGGAGGTGAACAACAGGTGCCGGGACGCTGAACACTCCCTAACGTAGCGCCGCACAGCGGGAAGACGGCGTTCGGGCGGTTGCCGCGTCGTTAGTCTGGTGCCATGGACTCCACCTGGGCAGTGCTCACCGCGCTCGCCTTCGGCGTCTTCCTCGGCGCCGCATTCATGGTCGTGCTGCACGTCGCGGAGCGGCGCGGCTCGAGCGCGGCGCGGGTCGTCGCGCCGACGATCCCCGACGGGGTCGACCAGGTGCTCGAGGTGCTCGAGTCCGCGGGCGTCGTGCTCGATCCGTCGAACAACGTGCTGCGCGCCTCGCCCGGCGCGCTCTCGATGGGGCTCGTGCGCCAGCAGGCGCTCGTGCACCCCGAGCTGCTCGAGCTCGTCGCCTCGGTGCGGCGCACGGGCGACCCCGTCGCCGACGAGCTGACGGTCGCCCGCTCGCCGCACGGCGACTCGCCGCTGCGCCTGCGGGTGCGCGTCGCGCGGCTGGGCACCCGCTTCGTGCTCCTCCTCGCGGAGGACCGCACCGAGTCGCACCGCCTCGACGAGGTGCGGCGCGACTTCGTCGCGAACATCAGCCACGAGCTGAAGACGCCGATCGCGAGCGTCAGCCTCCTCGCCGAGGCCCTCGACCAGGCGGCCGACGAGCCCGACCAGGTGCGCCGCTTCGCCGGCCGGCTCTCGGTCGAGGCGAGCCGGCTGGCGCACATCACGAGCGAGGTCATCGAGCTGTCGCGGCTGCAGGCGCGCGACGCGCTGCGGCCCGACGTGCTCGTCGACGTCGACGAGATCGTCGCAGCGGCCGTCGACCAGAACCGGGTGGTCGCCGGCGGCAAGCGCGTCGACATCGCCGTCAAGGCGGGCACGGGGGCGCAGGTCTACGGCGACCGTGCGCTCATGGTCGTCGCGGTGCACAACCTCGTGGCGAACGCCATCGCGTACTCGAACGAGGGCGGCCGGGTCGGCGTCGGCGTGAGGGTCGAGGGCGACGAGGTCGAGATCGCGGTCACCGACCAGGGCATCGGCATCGAGAGCGACGACCTCGATCGCGTCTTCGAGCGCTTCTACCGGGTCGACCAGGCCCGCTCGCGCAACACCGGCGGCTCGGGGCTCGGGCTCAGCATCGTGAAGCACACGGTGCAGAACCACGGCGGCGACGTACGCGTCTGGTCGCAGCCGGGCCGCGGCTCGACCTTCATGATCAAGCTCCCGCTCGCCGAGACGCCCATCGTCGCGGACTTGGCTGCCGACGACGCCGACGGGGCCGCTGCGGCCCGGCCCGGCGCACGACCCGCTGCGAAGCTCGCAGCATCCCAGCAAGGAGACCGTACGTGACCCGCATCCTGCTCGTCGAAGACGAGATCGCCCTCTCCGACCCGCTGAGCTTCCTGCTCGAACGCGAGGGCTACGAGATCGAGGTCGCCGCCGACGGCCCGTCGGCGATCGCCGCGTTCGATGGCGACGGCGCCGACCTGGTGCTGCTCGACCTCATGCTGCCGGGGCTCCCGGGCACGGAGGTCTGCCGTGAGATCCGCACGCGCTCGACGGTGCCGATCATCATGCTCACGGCGAAGGACTCCGAGATCGACATCGTCGTGGGGCTCGAGCTCGGGGCCGACGACTACGTCACGAAGCCGTACAAGACGCGCGAGCTGCTCGCCCGAATCCGGGCGGTGCTGCGCCGTCGCACCGAGATCGAGGACTTCGACGAGGCCGTGCTCGAGGGCGGGCGCGTCAAGATGGACGTCGACCGGCACACGGTCGAGGTCGACGGCGCCCCCGTGCCCATGCCGCTGAAGGAATTCGAGCTGCTCGAGCTGCTCATGCGCAACCCGGGACGCGTGCTCACCCGCGGTCAGCTGATCGACCGGGTGTGGGGCTCCGACTACTTCGGCGACACCAAGACGCTCGACGTGCACATCAAGCGCATCCGCTCGAAGATCGAGGTCGCGCCGTCCGAGCCGGTCCAGCTCGTCACGGTGCGCGGCCTCGGCTACCGCTTCGAGGCCTGAGGCCGGCGCCCGCGGGGCGAAGACAAGCGAAGAGCGGATGCCGCGTGGCATCCGCTCTTCGTCGTGTTCAGGGGTTCGCGCTCAGGGAACGAGCGACTCGTACTCGGGCAGGCGCCCGTCGAGCACGGGGACCTGCTTCTCGACGCCCTCGGAGGAGCCGACGTGGAAGTAGATCGGCAGGAGCGATCCGGGCTCGGTGTCGATGCCCTCGAGGACGATCGGCTCGACCTCGTCGATGCCCTCGACCGCGTCGGTGCCGAAGGCGACGGTCGCGCCGGCGTCGACCGGGATGCTCACGGTGTCGCCGCCGTCGACCTGCACGTCGAGGTCGACGTCGTCTTCGCCCGTGTTCACGATCGTCAGGACGAGCGTGCCGTCGACGCCGTCGTCGCTCACGACCAGGATGTTGCGGAGGTCGAGGTCGCCGACGTTCGCGGAGACGCCGTCGCTCGCGTCGTAGTGCTCGGTCGTCGCCTGGTAGGTGAGCATCGAGCACCCGCTCGCACCGAGTGCGACGCCGAGGGCCAGAGCAGCGGATGCGGCGAGACGCGCCTTCACAGAACCTCCAAGTGCGAAACTGCGCGCACGAACCAGGCGGCACGTGCGATCGAATCCGAGCATATCCTACGCGGAGCGGCCCGCGAGAAGGGGAGGCGAACCTTAGCATGATCGGGAATGTGATATCCTGAAAGTTGCCGAAAGGACTATCATTCATGCTTTTTGAGGTTGGCGAAACCGTCGTTTACCCCCACCACGGTGCCGCAACGATCACCGAGGTCAAGAAACGCATCATCAAGGGTGAAGAGAAGCTCTACCTCAAGCTGAACGTCACGCAGGGAGACCTCGTCATCGAGGTGCCCGCCGAGAACGTCGACCTCGTCGGCGTCCGCGACGTCATCGGCAAAGAGGGCCTCGACAAGGTCTTCGAGGTGCTGCGCGCCCCCTTCACCGAGGAGCCGACCAACTGGTCGCGCCGATACAAGGCGAACCTCGAGAAGCTCGCCTCGGGTGATGTCATCAAGGTCTCGGAGGTCGTGCGCGACCTCTGGCGCCGCGACCAGGACCGCGGCCTCTCGGCCGGCGAGAAGCGCATGCTCGCGAAGGCACGTCAGATCCTGATCTCCGAGCTCGCCCTGGCCGAGAAGACCGACGAAGAGGCGGCCTCGACCGTGCTCGACGAGGTGCTCGCCTCCTAGCGGGTCCGCTCGATCCTTCGACGAACGGCGGGTGCGTGCGCACCCGCCGTTCGCCGTCTCCGGCGTCGCGATCGTGCGGCGACGCCTCGGTCGCGACGCCCGGGACTACGCTCGAAGCGTGAGTTCTGCGATCGCCGTCATCGTCGTCGCCGCGGGAAGCGGCACCCGTCTCGGTCACGCCGAGCCGAAGGCCTTCGTGCCGCTCGGCGGCGGCACGGTGCTCGCCGAGGCGGTCTCGGGCGTGCTCGCGATGCGTCAGGCGCCGCACCTCGTGCTCGTCGTGCCGGGCGACCGCGTCGAGACCGCACGCGAGCGGTTCGCCGCGGAGGCGGCGTCGGCAGGCGCCTCCCTCGACGTCGTCGCCGGGGGAGCGACCCGGCAGGAGTCCGTCGCCGCGGGCCTCGCGGTGCTCCCGGCATCCGTCCAGACGGTGCTCGTGCACGACGCCGCGCGTGCGCTCACGCCCGCCCTGCTCTTCGACGAGGTCGCGGCCGCCGTGCAGGCGCGGCGGCACGGCATCGTCCCCGCGCTCGACGTCGTCGACACCGTGAAGCGCGTCGCCGACGACGGGCGCGTGATCGAGACCGTCGACCGCTCGAGCCTGCGCGCCGTGCAGACCCCGCAGGGCTTCCCGCGCGCATCGCTCGACCACGCCTACGCCACCGCGCGAGGCGAGTTCACCGACGACGCGGCGCTCGTGGCCGCCGCGGGACTCGTCGTCGAGACGGTGCCGGGCGACGTCCGCGCGTTCAAGATCACCGTTCCCGCCGACCTCCGCCGCGCCGAGCAGCTCGTCGCCGAGCGGCGCGACGCCGCGGCGGGCGCCGGCCCGGCCGACGGCAGGGCCGCCGAGGCGGCGCGCCCGGCACTGCCCAGGATCGGCACGGGCACCGACGTGCACGCCTTCGCCGACGACGACTCGCCCCTGTGGCTCGCGGGCCTCCACTGGCCCGGCGAGCGCGGGCTCTCCGGGCACTCCGACGGCGATGCGGCAGCGCACGCCGTGTGCGACGCGCTGCTCGCCGCGGCCGGGCTCGGCGACGTGGGCTCGATCTTCGGCACCGCCGACGCGCGGTTCGCCGGAGCCCACGGCGAGGTGTTCCTGGCCGAGACGCGGCGTCTCGTCGAGGCATCCGGCTACGTCATCGGCAACGTCACCGTGCAGATCGTCGGCAACCGGCCGAAGCTCGCCCCTCGACGGGGCGAGGCGGAGGCACTGCTCTCGCGCGTCCTCGGCGCCCCGGTCAGCGTCGCCGCGACGACGAGCGACGCGCTCGGCTTCACCGGTCGCGGGGAGGGCGTCGCGGCCGTCGCCACCGCGTTCATCGTCCCGGCCTGAGGCGCGGGGGCGACTCCCGCCGTTGCGGCGCGGGGCGCCGCGACGCGGGCACCGAGGGGCCGCGCCGGTAAGCTTTGCAGGTGACCGTGCGACTCTACGACTCGAAGGCCCAGGCGCTGCGCGACTTCGTGCCCCTCCGGGAGGGGCGCGTCGGCATGTACGTCTGCGGGCCGACGGTGCAGTCGAGCCCGCACATCGGGCACCTCCGAAGCGCGCTCGTCTACGACATCATGCGGCGCTGGTTCGCCTACCGCGGCAACGACGTCGTCTTCGTGCGCAACGTCACCGACATCGACGACAAGATCCTGCAGGTCGCCGTCGACGAGGGCGCGAGTGACACGTGGTGGGCGCTCGCCTACCGGGTGGAGCTCGAGTTCACCGCCGCGTACAACTCGCTCGGCATCCTCGCGCCGAGCTACGAGCCCCGCGCGACGGCCAGCGTGCAGCAGATGCAGGAGCTCATCGCGCGCCTCATCGAGCGCGGCCACGCCTACCCGGCGCCCGACGACTCCGGCGATGTCTACTTCGACACCGCGAGCTGGCCCGCCTACGGCGAGCTCACCCGCCAGTCGCGCGACAAGATGGAGGCCGCGGCCGACGCCGACCCCCGCGGCAAGCGCGACCCCCGCGACTTCGCCCTGTGGAAGGGGCGCAAGCCGAGCGAGCCCGAGTCGGCGACCTGGCGCTCGCCGTGGGGCGACGGCCGGCCCGGCTGGCACATCGAGTGCTCGGCCATGGCCGCCCGCTACCTCGGCGCCGAGTTCGACCTGCACGGCGGCGGGCTCGACCTCCGCTTCCCGCACCACGAGAACGAGCTGGCCCAGTCGACCGCGGCCGGCGACGGCTTCGCGCGCTACTGGGTGCACAACGGCCTCGTGAACATCGGCGGCCAGAAGATGTCGAAGTCGCTCGGCAACTCGGTCTTCGCCGCCGAGCTCTTCGCCCTCGCGAGCCCGCTCGCGGTGCGATACCTGCTCGGCCAGGCGCACTACCGCTCGACCCTCGACTACGCGCCGGCCTCGCTGCTCGAGGCCGAGGCGGCCGTCGATCGCATCCGCGTCTTCCTCGAGCGCGTCGAGCGGCGACTCGCGGGCACCCGCTTCGCGGGCGTCGGCGCCCCCGTCGTGCCCGAGGCGTTCGAGGCCGCGATGGACGACGACCTCGGCGTGCCGCAGGCGCTCGCGGTGCTGCACGACACCGTGCGCGCGGGCAACCAGGCCCTCGACGCCGAAGAGCTGCACGAGGCGGCGACCGCGCACGGGCAGGTCGTCGCGATGGTGCAGGTGCTCGGCATCGACCCCCGCGACCCCCACTGGTCGGCGGCCGAGCAGGGTCCCGCCGCCGCGGCGCTCGACGTGCTCGTCCGTCGCCTCATCGACGACCGGCAGGCCGCGCGCGAGTCGAAGGACTACGCCGCTGCCGACCGCATCCGCGCCGAGCTCACGGCCGCGGGAATCACCATCGAAGACAGTCAGACCGGCACGCATTGGAGTTTGGGATCATGAAGGGCAGCAGCGGCAAGTCGCGCGCCGGAGCCGTGCGGAAGGCGAAGAACAAGCAGGTCGGCTCGGGCGGCCAGGGCCGCCAGGCCCTCGAGGGCAAGGGGCCGACCCCCAAGGCTGAGGACCGCGCCTGGCACCCCGCAGGCAAGCGCAAGGCGGCGCAGGAGCGCTACGCCGCGGCCGGTGGCAAGGGCCGGCCCGGCGGCAAGGTGGCCGGCGGCGGCCGTGGCTCGAGCGCGCCCCGCGGCGCCTCGGGGGCGGCACGACGCTCGAAGTCGGGCGACGAGTCCGAGATCGTGACGGGCCGCAACTCGGTCGTCGAGGCGCTGCGCACGCGCATCCCCGCGACGACGCTGTACATCGCGGCCCGCATCGAGATGGACGACCGCGTCAAGGAGGCGGTGAAGATCGCCACCAACCGCGGCATCCCCATCCTCGAGGTCATGAAGCCCGAGCTCGACCGCCTCGCCGGCGAGGGCGGGGTGCACCAGGGACTGGCGCTCAAGGTGCCGCCCTACGAGTATGCGCACCCGATGGAGCTCCTCGACGAGGTCGTCGCCCGCGACGAGACGCCGCTCCTCGTCGCCCTCGACGGCATCACCGACCCCCGCAACCTCGGCGCGATCCTGCGTTCGACGGGCGCGTTCGGCGGGCAGGGCGTCATCGTGCCCCAGCGTCGTTCCGTCGGCGTGAACTCGGCCGCGTGGAAGACCTCGGCCGGCGCCGCCGCGCGCGTGCCGGTCGCGATGGCCGCGAACCTCACCCAGACGCTCAAGGGCCTGAAGGAGCGGGGCGTGTTCGTGCTCGGCCTCGACGGCGAGGGCGACGTGTCGCTGCCGGGCCTGAGCTGGGCCGACCGCCCGATCGTGATCGTCGTGGGCAGCGAGGGCAAGGGCCTCTCGCGGCTCGTCGCCGAGACCTGCGACGCCATCGTGTCGATCCCGATCAGCGCGACGACCGAGTCGCTCAACGCGGGCATCGCCGCCTCGGTCACGCTCTACGAGATCTCGAAGCTCCGCGCCGCAGGGGAGTAGCCGCGGCGGGCCGCGTCAGCGCGAGGCATCCGGGCGGATGCCTCGCGACCGCGCTCAGACCTTGAGGCGCCAGTCGTCCTCGTCGTCGGGGTCGATCGCGCGCATCGCCGCCGTCTCGGTCGGAACGACCTCGATCGCGGCGGTGAGCGACCCCGTCGGCGGGTCGATCATGGTCGCCTCGTCGCGCCGGTGGCGCAGCACGGTGTTGATGTACGAGGTCACCGCCTCGGCGAGCGGGATGTCGTGCCCGGCCTGCTGCGCCATGAACCAGCGGTGCTCGAGCAGCTGGTGGAACACCTCGGCCGGCTCGAGCTTGCCCCGCAGCTCGCGTGGGATGGCACGCACAACGGGTTCGAACACGCGCATGAGCCACTCGTGCGCCACCATCTCCTCGTCGAGGTCGCCCTTGCCGTAGGCGGCCCGGTACGAGTCGAGGTCGTTGAGGAGGCGCCGGGCCTGGTTCTCGCCGGCGTCGAGGCCGGTGAGCCGCAGCAGCCGGCGCTGGTGGTGCCCCGCGTCGACGACCTTGGGCTGGATCCGCACGGTCGTGCCCGAGGCATCCGTCTTGATGGCGAGCTCCTCGATGTCGAAGCCGAGTTCGTTGAGCCGGTTGACGCGCTCGTTGATGCGCCAGCGCTCGGCGGAGGAGAACGACTCGGATCCCGTGAGCTCGGTCCAGAGGCTGCGGTACGCCTCGACGATGCCGTTCGAGATGCGCACGGGGTCGAGCTCGTCGGCCACCTTGCCGCCGGCCTCGAGGTCGAGGAGCTCGCCCGCGATGTTCACCCGGGCGATCTCGAGGTCGTTCTCGCGCTGCCCGTTCGAGAGGCCGCCCTCGTAGAGCTTGCCCGTCTCGGCGTCGACGAGGTACGCGGCGAACGCGCCCGCGTCGCGGCGGAAGAGCGTGTTCGAGAGCGACACGTCGCCCCAGAAGAAGCCGACGATGTGGAGGCGGACGAGCAGCACCGCGAGCGCGTCGACCAGGCGGGTCGCCGTGTCGGGGCGCAGCGTCTGGGAGAAGAGGGCGCGATACGGCAGCGAGAAGCGCAGGTGCCGGGTGACGAGCACCGGCTTCAGCTCCTCGCCCTCGTCGTCGCTGCGGTTCGTGATGACCGCGACGGGCTCGACGCACGGGATCTCGAGGCGCTGCAGGGTGCGCAGCATCTCGTACTCGCCCTTCGCCATCTCGGCGGTCGTCTCCTTGATCGCCACGACGTGGCCGCCGAGGTGGGCGAAGCGCACGAGGTGGCGGGAGATGCCCTTCGGGAGGGCGGCGATCGCGTCGCTCGGCCACGACTCGAGCGGGAGGTTCCACGGAAGGTCGAGGAGGGCCGGGTCCGCCATGGCGGAGGTGATCGAGAGGGAACCGCTCATGGGTCGATCCTTCCAGTGAGTCGCCGTTTCAGGAATTCGCCCGCACCTCAGGACGGAATCGCGGGGATCGTCCTGACGGGCGGCTCATCTCCTGAAACGAACGGGATGCCGCGGGTCCGGCCCCGGGAGACGACGATGCCGGCCGGGCGAACCGCCCGACCGGCATCGATCGTCATGAGGCGCGAGGTCAGCTGACGACGGCCTTGTTGCCGAGGCGGTCGCCCGACTCGGCGTCGAAGAGGTGCACGTGGTTCGGCGTCGCGGTGAGGTACACCTTGTCGCCGGCGTTCGGGTGCGCGCGGCCGTCGACGCGGGCGACGATGTCGGTGCGCTTGCCCTCGACGACCGAGTGGCCGTAGAGGTAGCCGTCGGCGCCGAGCTCCTCGACGAGGTCGACGTCGACCTCGAGGCCCTCGCCCGGGGTCGACGACACGACGATGTCCTCGGGGCGGACGCCGATGGTGGCGACCGTGCCCGTGGCCTCGGCGAGGACGTCGCGGTCGACCGGCACGACGGCCGAGCCGAACTTGACGCCCGACTCGACGAGGTCGGCGTGGAACAGGTTCATCGCGGGCGAGCCGATGAAACCGGCGACGAAGACGTTCTGCGGCTTCTCGTAGAGGTCGCGCGGGGTGCCGACCTGCTGGAGCAGGCCGTCCTTCAGCACGGCGATGCGGTCGCCCATGGTGAGCGCCTCGGTCTGGTCGTGCGTGACGTAGACGGTCGTGACGCCGAGGCGGCGCTGGAGCGACGCGATCTGGGTGCGGGTCTGCACGCGGAGCTTCGCGTCGAGGTTCGAGAGCGGCTCGTCCATGAGGAAGACCTGGGGCTGGCGCACGATGGCACGGCCCATGGCGACGCGCTGGCGCTGACCGCCCGAGAGCGCCTTCGGCTTGCGCGACAGGTAGGGCTCGAGGTCGAGGAGCTTGGCGGCCTCGAGGACGCGCGCGGCGCGCTCCTCCTTGCCGACACCGGCGATCTTGAGCGCGAAGCCCATGTTCTCGGCGACCGTCATGTGCGGGTACAGCGCGTAGTTCTGGAAGACCATCGCGATGTCGCGGTCCTTCGGGGGCACGTCGGTGACGTTGCGGTCGCCGATGAAGATGTTGCCGTCGTTGACCTCTTCGAGGCCCGCGAGCATGCGGAGCGACGTGGACTTGCCGCAACCCGACGGGCCGACGAGCACGAGGAACTCGCCGTCGGCGATCTCGAGGTCGAGCTGGTCGACCGCGGGGCGGGTGCCGCCCGGGTACAGGCGGGTGGCCTTGTCGAACGTGACTGACGCCATGGTTCTTTCTCTCCTTCACCGGCAGGTACGTGCCGGACGATCCGTAGTGAATGGAAGCGCGTCGACATCGACGCCTCCTCAGTATCGCACGCGCGACGGGCGCGCCCGACCACGGGGGCGGATGCCCCGGCGCCCGCCCCGAGGCATCCTCGCAGCTGCGACCCGGCGCGCGCGGAGAGCGCGTTCAGTGCCCGTTTGGGTGATTCACAGCCATCCTCCCTACTATCGTCATTGCGTGCGCCTGCACTCGCGCGCGCCCACACAGCGACCGGAGTGACCATCGATGAGCAACGGCGGATCGAACCAGCCACGCCCCACCCGTAACGAGCAGCGCGAAGCCGCGCGCGAGAAGGCCAGGGAGCTGCGCGAAGCGCAGAAGAAGCGGGAGCGCCGCAACAAGTTCCTGCTCATCGGCGGCGTGACCGTCGCCGTCGTGCTCGTGATCGGGCTGGTCATCGGCGTCGTCGTGCAGAACATGAAGCCCGCGGGCCCCGGCCCGGCCAACATGGCGAGCAACGGCATCCTCCTCACCGGGGTCGACGGCGTCATGACGCCCGTCGAGACGAAGTCGCTGCCCGCCGACGCCGACCCGATCCCGACCGAGCAGGACGACAGCGGCACGGTCGCGAACATCGTCGTCTACGTCGACTACCTGTGCCCCTTCTGCGGCCAGTTCGAGACGACGAACGGCGAGGCGATCCGCACGATGGTCGAGCAGGGCGCGGCGACGCTCGAGACGCACCCCCTCGCGATCCTCACGAACAAGTCGGCGGGCACGCAGTACTCGCTGCGTGCGGCGAACGCCGCGGCGTGCGTGGCCGACACCTCGCCCGAGGCCTTCTTCGACTTCAACGCGCTGCTCTTCGCGAACCAGCCCGAGGAGGGCACGACCGGCCTCACGAACGACGAGCTCAAGGGCTTCGTGAAGGAGTCCGGCGCCTCCTCGGTCGGCACGATCGAGAGCTGCATCGACTCCAAGGAGTTCCACGGCTGGGTCAACAACGCCACCGAGCGCGCGCTCACCCAGCCCGTGCCGAACTCCGACCTCGAGTCGATCAAGGGCACCCCGACCGTGCTCGTGAACGGCAAGCAGTACGTGGGCTCGCTCACCGACCCGGCCGAGTTCCAGTCGTTCGTGCTGCAGGCCACCGGCGAGGCGTTCTCGGAGTCGACCTCCACCCCGTCGCCGACCCCGACCCCGTCGCCCGCGTCGTAGCGGAACGATCCCGACGAGGGCCCGGCGTTCGCGCCGGGCCCTCGTCGTCGGTGCAGCGCGGGTAGGATGACCCAGCGAGGCATCCCTCACTGCCGGCTTGGCGCAATTGGTAGCGCACCGCTCTTGTAAAGCGGTGGTTACGGGTTCGAGTCCCGTAGCCGGCTCGACTCAGAGGCGAGTGATATCGGCGCTTCTGGGGTCTCGTCATGACCAGAGCGGGCCCTTATGCTCGCCCGCATGGACGACGACAAACAGAACCCATGGGGCCTCGCGCTCGGCATCTTCCGCTCTACCGGCCTAGTTCTAGCTTTCATCTTCTTTGCGCTGTCGCAGACCATGGAATCGTTGGTCACACCAGGCCAGTCGGCAAGCCAGCTCGACATCGCCAGCTGGTTCGCGATGTCCGGCGTGACTGCGCTTGTGGGATTCATGATTGTGGGTGCAGTCGAGTGGAGGGCACAGCAGCAGACAAGGCCGGAGGGAGACGCAGAGTCCGACGGGCCCGGGCATCGTTCGATCCACGAAAACCCGGGCCCAGTCCCTGAGCAGGCTGGCCGTTAGCCCCTCTGGGAGATCCAAGCCGTGGAGCTGTGGACCGGGGCCTTCGGCCAGCCTGCAGTCGGTGCCGCCCCCGCCGCCCGACAAGACAATCCTCTCCGCACAGGCGCACGTTCCGCACCCCCTTGACTTCTCAGGCACTTCCGGTGCGCCCGAGGTGGGGGTTTCAAGCACAGTTGCGCCCCCTCGGGGTGCTCCGATTGTCCTGCCGCTCCCGCACGAGGAGCGTTCCGGGCGTATGGTCTGAGCTATGGGCACGCTCTATTACGGCGATTCCCAGACGCCGATCGGCATCGAGGACCGGACGCTCTCGCATCTCAAGGTCGCGCTCATCACGAAGCTGCGTCGCGGGGAGAGCTTCACGCTCTCGTGGCAGCATCCCGATGATCAGCCGCGCGGTCGCTCGACGATCTGGCTGCACCCCGCGATTCCGCTCCGGTTCGTGTTCGACGAGCCCGAACGTCCCGAGCTGAACACGAAATGGATCAACGACCTGATGCGTTCAGCCAACTCGACGGGCGGGGTGCAGCTCACCCCCGAGGAGCTCGACACCTCGCCGATTGCGACGTCGCCCGATCAGCCCGTCGCCGTCGGCGCCGACGTGCAGGAAATCGCCAAGCCATCCCCGTAGCTGGGAGCGGGCTGACCCGCCCGATGGCGGGAAGTTCGCCGCCTATGGGGTCGCGGTCGAACCGGGCCAGCCCGCAGCCGGGAACCTGAGACCACCCCGGCTGCGACGAGTTCACTTTGCCGCCGCCGAACGCGCTGGTACGGCCGAGGAGAGCAGTGGGCCAAGTGCGTTGCTCGCTCGTCTGGGGTACGCAACCGATTCCGGGTAGCGTGCGGGTATGCCTGCACCTCGGACGATCCACGCTGAATGGTTCAAGGACCAGGAGACCGGCGCGCGGATCGCCGTCTCGTGTGACTGCCCGAAGGGCAAGGACCACGCCTACAGTGGTCCGATCCCCGGTTACCGCCCGAGTGAGAAGCAACGCTAGAGCGCGCCGGCATCCTCAACGAACACAGCCCGGAACGTGTGCCGACGATCGCCGGCCTTCCTCGGGACGGGTCCAGGCGCTGCGTTCATGTACCGCGCGCCCAGACCCTTTCCCCAAGATCCCGGATGGGTGTCTCACTTCCATCCAGGGTGTCGTCCCTGTGACACATCTCTATCTCACACGTCAGACGCCGGCGTCGCCAGGCGTTGACAGTTCACGTGCGTAGGGCTAGAGGAGCAACGACGGCAGGCCGACGATGATCAGGACCGCGCACGCGAATGCGATGACCAATAGCGATGCCTGGTCGTCGGTGATGTACTCCTGCTGTTCTCGCTCGAGCTCTTCGTTCACCTTCATCGGGTTTCAACTCCTTCGCCGGGACAATCGCCCGGTGGGGTTCCACCGTCTCGTGTGCGCAGCCACGGCGTCGAGCCCTTGACAAGGACAGGCTGGCCCGCCCTGCCAGGAAACAGTGGCCATCGATCCGATCGATGACTACCCGAGGCCAGCCTGTCTGCCGAGCTCACAGGATGGGTCACTCGACGCGGCAATCTCACACCACAGCCGCCGCGGCGTCAAGGCGAGTACAGAGAAGCGAGCTGGCCCGCCCGGGTAAGCCGGTCGCCGCGAAGGTTGGGACGGCAGCCGGCGACGGGTCAGCCCGCAGCCTCAGAAAGAGCAGTATGGACAGACTGGCCGCCGAACCCGCCCTGGGAGGCACCGCAGCCGTAACCGCTACGGTCAGGTCGCGTACCAGCCTGCCGCCGGGATGCCCCCGCTACCCGACAAACCAAGCAAACCGCATCACCATCCGTTCCGCATCCCCTTGACAACCGGGGTCAGTGGTGGGCTTCTCGAATCAGACAGCGGCGCACACCCTCTTCGTTCCCTCGAGTGGAGCACCGGCCCGTTGCGCAACGGTCCCCGAACCTCAGTTGATCGCCCGAGGCGAATGGGTACAGTTCGACGGCGAACGCCGCATCGCGATCATCCGCGAGATCAGAGCAGACACCCTGCCGCAGCCGCTGCTCCGCGCCGACACCTGGGCGCCTGTCGAGGCCGATCGGGATTTCCTCGGCCATTTCCCGGCCGACGGCTGCGCCTCGCCGCAAAGATGGTCTGGGAGATGTTCCAGGCTGCACTCGCAGCCTGGAAAGCGGAGCCTGACGTGCCGCCGGGTGAAGAACCGAGGTGGCATCCGATCATGGCCGCGATCGAGGGATCGGCCGGCGTCTGGCGGGTGATCGACTCGCTCCAGCAGGAATACGGGCGCATCCGTCTCGTGCGCTTCGACAGTGAACCTCGATACCGGGCTGAGTTCCGCGGCGGGCTTCTCGGTTACGGCGCGAGGCTCCGGAGCTCGTGTGAGCGCTGCTGCAGGCCCACATACCTTTCGCCGCACAGGGTGGGCGGATCGGTTCGGAACTCGAGGCCGACTCGAACCGACGTGTGCCGGGCGGGAGAACGGCCTCGTCGCGAGCCCTGAAGCGAAACCGGAGAGATGCCTTCGAGATCAGCGACCGCGGGAAGCGTCAAGCCTGTTCCGGCGACCGCTGCGTCGACCTAACCTGTGCGGACCCGAGAGATCCATGACACGCCGGGACGCGGCGCCACGAGCGCCACCTCCCACTCGGAGCGCCGCACCCGAGCGACGCCGAACCGAAAGGAATGCGCATCATGATGAAGAAGCTCCTTGCAGGGCTGGGCGGAATGTCCTTGGCCCTTGCCATGGCGGTTGGCACCATTGGACCCGCCCAAGCGGCACCTCCGCCCACCGCGAACGCACGACAGCTCGCCACCGTGCAGCCCGCGGCGATCACACAGGATGTGACCGACGCTGCTGGCAACGTTCTCGGCACGTTCACCGGTACGTTCACGCCGACCGACTTCACCTCGCAGCGTGGCACTCTGACAGTTGAAGGTCTCATCAATGGAACGCTCACTGACGCCGCCGGTACCGTTCTGGCGACCGTCACCAATCAGCTCACGAGCACGGAGGTACTCGGCGCCGCGGCCGCACAGGCCTGCGACATCCTGAACCTCGACCTCGGACCGCTGCACCTCGACATCCTCGGACTCGTGGTCGACCTCAGCGACGTCCAGCTCGACATCACCGCTCAAGAAGGCCCGGGCAACTTGCTCGGCAACCTGCTTTGCGCTGTCGCCGGCCTGCTGGATCGCGGCGGTAGCGGCGGACTCGGCAACCTGCTGAACCGACTGCTCGGCCTCTGAGGCCACCTTCGGACCGCGGGCGGGTGATCGTTCGGGATCGCCCGCCCGCACCATGCTCTCGCCCACCCCGGCAAGCCCCTGCCTCGTCTGCCTCGACGTGAGTAACGTCAAAGAATGAAGATCGCGGTCATCGCAACGAACCTCATGACCGGGGTCGCGATCGTCATCGACGTCGAGGCCGACGACGAAACCGCTGCCCTCATAGCAGGTCACGCGCAACTCCCCGCCGGCTGGCGGGTACTCAACGTCTGCGCGGGTCGCGACGCTGCGTGAGTCGCGACGCTGCTCAGCCAGAGTTCGGGCTCTGTCCGTGAAGACGAACGAGCGGTGCGGTCCTGGGCTCATCGCCACCGTTGTCCGCGCTCTCCACGAACACTTCATACGGTCGGGCGTGTGCGTTGTCTTCCGCCCAATCCAGAACCTCCTCGACGGAACGGCACCCCGTCAGATACCAGGCGTCCAGATTCCAACCCAAGCCGGTGGGCTGCACCCAGTAGTTCACCCGGTAGACCGGATCGGCGACCTCCTCCGCATGCTCACTACGAGTAGTGCTGTGAACTTCCATCCACCTATCCTGCGCGCCTGAAGTCGGCATCACGAGGGGGTTGCACGTACCTCCGTGAGCAGTACGGCGCGGCGCCGAGGTAGCGGGGGCGGTGAGGGCCGGATGCACACGCGATCCTCGATACCCTGATGGGGCGGTAGTCACCGCTCACTCTCCGCTCTGCGCGGGAATCCGAAGGGATTCGCGGAACGCGCGTGGCGGCAAACAGCTTGGAAATGCCAGATCGAGGGCGGTATTGGGAACATCAGGGAACGCGCATCCGACAAGCGGTGGTGACGGGTTCGAGTCCCGCAGCCGGTTCTTGACCGAAGACATCTCCGACGCATCGTCGAACGTCGAATCGCCGAGCCACCTCCACCGCCACGCGCACGCCCATCCCCACGTCGAGCGCACCCGGATGCCGCTCTGGATCGCCGTCGTCCTCGCGATCGTGTTCGGGGCGGGCACGGCGCTCCAGTCGCGCATCAACGGCCAGCTCGCCGCCGAGCTCGACGACCCGTACACGGCGGCGGCGATCTCCTTCGGCACGGGCCTCGTCATCCTCGCGGTGGCGCTCGCGGTGTGGCGGCCCGGCCGCGAAGGCGTCGGGCGGGTCCTCGCCGGCCTCCGCGCCGGGCGCCTCGCGTGGTGGATGGTGCTCGGCGGGCTCGCCGGCGCCTGGTTCGTCGTCACCCAGGGCCTCTCGGCGGGCGTGCTCGGCGTCGCCATGTTCACGGTCGCGATCGTCGCGGGCCAGACCATCGGCGGCATCGTCTTCGACCTCATCGGCCTCGGCCCGGGCGGCCGGCGCCCGCTGACCCCGATGCGGGTGCTCGGCGCACTGCTTGCGCTCGTCGCGATCGGCTGGGCGGTGTCGGCGCAGCTCGCGCACGACGTGCCGCTCCTCGTGATGCTGTTCCCGTTCGTCGCGGGCCTCGGCGTCGGCTGGCAGCAGGCCGTCAACGGGCGGGTGAAGGCCGAGGCCGGCAGCGCGCTCACGGCCGCGTTCGGCAACTTCCTCGTCGGCACCGTCGCACTCGTGGTCGTCATGCTGGGTCACGCCGCCATCGCCGGATGGCCCGAGCGCCTGCCGACGGAGCCATGGCTCTACCTCGGCGGCGCGATCGGCTGCATCTTCATCGCCGGGCAGGCGCTCGTCGTCCGCGTCATCGGCGTGCTGCTGCTCGCCCTGTGCGGCGTCGCCGGCCAGCTCGCGGGCGCGCTCGCGCTCGACCTGCTGCTGCCGACCGGCCGCCCGGTCGACGGCGCGACGATCGGCGGCACCGTGCTCGCGGTCGTCGCGGTCGCCGTCGCGTCCATCCGGTGGTCGCGCCACCGGCACCGCGCGGCCGAGCCCGACGCCGACGGCGGCGACGCCGCGGTCACCCGATCGAGCTGAACCGCGGCGCCGGCCGGTCCGACGAGCGGCCGGGGCGCCCGCCCTCGGGCCGGCCGCCGACGTAGAGCCAGCCGAGCAGCTGCTCGCCCGGTGCGAGCCCGTGCATCTCGGCGACGAGCGGATGCCGGGTGAACGGGCCGGTGCGCCACATGACGCCCCAGCCCGCCTCGTCGAGGAGCAGGCTCAGCAGGTGCCCGACGCCCGCCGCGGCGACCAGCTGCTCCCACTCGGGCGCCTTCGGGTGGAACCGCGGCGAGAGCACGAGCGCGAGCACCAGCGGCGCGCGCAGCGGCTTCGCCGCGAGCTTCTCGGCCGCGGCGCCGTCGAAGCCCGACGCGGCCGCGAGGGCCGCGCCGAGCCGCTCGCGGGCGGCGCCCCGAAGGGCGATCGTGCGCCAGGGGCGGAGCGCCGCGTGGTCGGCGACCCGCTCGGCGACGCCGAGGAGCTCGAGCAGCTCGGCGTCGTCCGGCGAGTCATCCGTCACCTTGGGCGCCGAACGCCGGGCGAGCGCCGCCTCGCGAACCGAACCCACTTCAGGACTCGGGCGTGAAGCCGAGGGCGAGCGAGTTCATGCAGTACCGGTCGCCCGTGGGCGTGCCGAAGCCGTCGGGGAAGACGTGGCCGAGGTGCGAACCGCAGTTCGCGCAGCGGACCTCGGTGCGCACCATGCCGAGGGTGCGGTCCTCGATGAGCTCGACCGCCTCGGGCCGCACCGACTCGTAGAAGCTCGGCCATCCGCAGCCCGAGTCGAACTTCGTGCCGCTCTTGAACAGCTCGGCCTTGCACGCCGCGCAGTTGTAGACGCCGGCGCGCTCCTCGTCGAGCAGCTCGCCCGTCCAGGGGCGCTCGGTCGCGGCCTCGCGGAGCACCGAGTACTGCTCGTCGCCCAGCTCGGCTCGCCACTCGGCATCGCTCTTGTTCACGGGGTAGGACATGGGGTGCTCCTCTCGGGGGTCGACGGGTTCAATCGTCGCAGCTCGGCCGCGGGCATTCGCACGGCCGCAACGGATGCAACGCCGCACGGCGGCCGTCTGTTCCGGCCGACGGTACACGCCGGGACCACTCGGCGCACTCTCGGCGGGCGTTCCCTAGGATGTGCTGCAAGGCGGTGCGTCGACCGCCCGACGGGAGGAACGGATGAGCGCAGAGCCTCTGCCGGACCGGCCCGACTCGGTCGGCCTCGACGACCGTCAGCGTCGCGTGCTCGCCTTCGAGGCCCGTGCCTGGCAGCAGCCGGCCCGCAAGGCCGAGGCGATCCGCGACGAGTTCGGCATCTCCGCCGCCCGCTACTATCGGATTCTCGGCGAGCTCATCGATTCGCCGGCGGCGCTCCGCCACGATCCGATGCTCGTCAAGCGACTGCAGCGGATGCGATCGGCGCGCCGGGCGGCGCGCTCCAGCCGTTCGATTCCCCTCGGCCGACCGCTCGACTGAGCCCGGCCCCGACCCGATCTGGATCCCATGGCGCAGAAGTTCCCTCGCGATCGATTCGACACGATCCCGCACGGCATCGACCGCGTCGGCGCCCACCGTGCGCCCGCCCGGCGCGGTGCGCGATGGATCCGGTTCGGCTGGGCCGCGCTCGCGACCGTCGTGCTCGCCGGCGTCGGCATCGCGGGGGTCATGGTCTTCAACGACCGGCTGAACGCCGCGAGCGGACCGGATCCGGCCGCGACGCCGACGCCCACGGCGACCGCGGAGCCCACGATCTCGCCCGAGGTGAAGGTGACGGTGCTCAACGGGACCGGCACAGCCGGGCTCGCGGCGAAGGCCGCGGAGACGCTCAAGGCGGGCGGGGTCCCCGTGGATGCGACGGCCAACGCGAGCGAGAACGACCTCACCGAGACGGTCGTCTACTTCGCCACGCCCGACCTCGAGGGCGCCGCGCGCGGCGTCGCGACGCTGCTGCCCGAGGCCGACGTGCGCCTCTCGGAGACCTTCGCGGCGACGGGCACCCCGCTCGTGCTCGTGCTCGGTTCCGACTACGCGGAGGCCACGGCCGGCTGAGCCGGCCGAATCGTTGCCATTCTGCGACCATTCGTGACGTGCACCCCCTTGCGTCCGAGCGGCGCGATGTGACTATCTGGAGTTGGTCGCCCGGGCCCGCGTGCACGTCCGGTACCTCAGGTGCCTCGTTCGCCCGCGTCGAGGGCGACCCGGTACAGGCGACAGGCACGTGCTGATCCACACACCGCAACATGGGAGCAACGCATGGCGAACGGAACCGTCAAGTGGTTCAACGCTGAAAAGGGATACGGGTTCATCACCGTGGACGGCGACGGGCAGGACGTCTTCGTCCACTACTCCGCCATCGACATGGCCGGGTACAAGGTGCTCGAAGAGGGCCAGCAGGTCGTGTTCGAGGTCGGCACGGGATCGAAGGGGCCGCAGGCCGAAGCCGTTCGTCCCGCCTGAGCGCACGCGTATTCCGAACGCGCCGTCGTCCCTCCGACGGCGCGTTCGGCGTGTCGGCGCAGTTCGCGGTCGGTCGATTCCCGAGCGTCACTAGCATGTGGCTATGGTCACGGGGGGCCGAGGGGCCTTGCGACGGCGGGGGACGCCCCTCGTCGTCGTCGCGGTGGCGGCGCTGCTCCTCGTCGGCTGCCAGCAGGGCCCTCCCGAGCCGGTCCCGACGCCCGAGCCGACCGCCGAGCCGCGCCCGGTCGGCAGTTCGCAGCCGATCGCCGTGGCGTTCTCCCCGCTGCGGGGCACGCCGACCGACCCGGCGGCGCCGAGGCATCCTTCGCTCGCCGCCAAGATCGACAATCACGACGACGCGCGGCCGCAGATCGCGCTGAACCGCACGGACCTCGTCTACGAGGAGCTCGTGGAGGGCGGGCTCACCCGCTACCTCGCGGTCTGGCACTCCGACCTCCCGCCGACGATCGGGCCGGTGCGATCCATCCGGCCGATGGACCCCGACATCGCCTCGCCGCTCGGCGGCGTGATCGCCTACTCGGGCGGGCAGGACCAGTTCGTCGCGATGATGATGGCGACGCCGCTCGTCAACGTCGTCTTCGATCTCGACGAGACGGGCCTGTACTCGCGCGCCGACGAGCGTCCCGGTCCGCACGACGTGATCCTCGACGCCGCCGAGACCATGGCGCGCAACTCTGCGCTCGCGCCGCCGCCCGTGCAGTTCGACTACGGCACCGCCGATCCGCTCGCCGCCCCCGAGCTCGCCGCCGCGCCGACCTCCCGCATCGCGCTGGTCTTCTCGGAGGCGCGCGCACCGACGTGGGACTGGGACGCGGGCTCCTCGTCGTGGCTGCGCTCGCAGGAGGGGGTCGCGGACGTCGAGGAGGGCGGAGCGCGGGTGCGGGCGACGAACGTCGTGACGCTCGAGGTCGGCATCGACTGGCGCTACGGCGAGGTGCCGAAGACCGTGCTCATCGGCTCGGGCGAGGCCTGGGTGTCGGTCGCCGGACGCACCGCGCACGGCACGTGGACGAAGGACGCGGCGGGCTCGCCCATCACCCTCGCGGCCGACGACGGCTCGCCGCTGCGGCTGGCGCCGGGCAACACCTGGATCGAGCTCGTGCCCGCGGGCGGCACCGCCTCGTTCACCCCCTGACGACGGCCGCGCTGTTCGCGCTGGGCGTCGCCGAGGGCGCCGGGCTCGCTTGCACTCGTGGCGGTCGAGTGCCAGAATCGTCTTAGCACTCACGTGATTTGAGTGCTAATCACGAATCTTTGAAGACGTCCGAGAAGGGGCGAGAAACACACATGGCAAAGATCATTGCTTTCGATGAGGAGGCCCGCCGCGGCCTCGAGCGTGGCCTGAACACGCTCGCCGACGCCGTCAAGGTGACCCTCGGCCCGCGCGGTCGCAACGTCGTGCTCGAGAAGAAGTGGGGCGCCCCCACGATCACGAACGACGGCGTCTCGATCGCCAAGGAGATCGAGCTCGACGACCCGTACGAGAAGATCGGCGCCGAGCTCGTCAAGGAGGTCGCCAAGAAGACCGACGACGTCGCCGGCGACGGCACCACGACCTCGGTCGTCCTCGCCCAGGCGCTCGTCCGCGAGGGCCTCCGCAACGTCGCCGCAGGCGCCGACCCCATCTCGCTCAAGCGCGGCATCGAGAAGGCCGTGCAGGCCGTCGAGGCCGAGCTCCTCGCGAACGCGAAGGACGTCGAGACGAAGGAAGAGATCGCCGCCACGGCGTCGATCTCGGCCGCCGACGAGCAGATCGGTGCGCTCATCGCCGAGGCGATCGACAAGGTCGGCAAGGAGGGCGTCGTCACCGTCGAGGAGTCGAACACCTTCGGCACCGAGCTCGAGCTGACCGAGGGCATGCGCTTCGACAAGGGCTACCTGTCGGCGTACTTCGTCACCGACCCCGAGCGCCAGGAGGCGGTCTTCGAGGACCCCTACATCCTGATCGTCAACAGCAAGGTCTCGAACATCAAGGACCTGCTGCCCATCGTCGACAAGGTGATCCAGACCGGCAAGCAGCTGCTCATCATCGCCGAGGACGTCGACGGCGAGGCGCTCGCGACCCTGATCGTCAACAAGATCCGCGGCATCTTCAAGTCGGTCGCCGTCAAGGCCCCCGGCTTCGGCGACCGTCGCAAGGCGCAGCTCCAGGACATCGCGATCCTCACCGGCGGCCAGGTCATCTCCGAGGAGGTCGGCCTCAAGCTCGAGAACGTCACCCTCGACCTGCTCGGCCAGGCCCGCAAGGTCATCATCACCAAGGACGAGACGACCATCGTCGAGGGTGCCGGTGACGAGGAGGCCATCGCCGGCCGCGTCGCGCAGATCCGCAAGGAGATCGACAACACCGACTCCGACTACGACCGCGAGAAGCTCCAGGAGCGCCTCGCCAAGCTCGCCGGCGGCGTCGCCGTCATCAAGGCGGGCGCGGCCACCGAGGTCGAGCTCAAGGAGCGCAAGCACCGCATCGAGGACGCCGTGCGCAACGCGAAGGCCGCCGTCGAGGAGGGCATCGTCGCCGGTGGTGGCGTCGCGCTCATCCAGGCCGGCAAGACCGCCTTCGAGAAGCTCGAGGTCTCGGGCGACGAGGCGACCGGTGCGAACATCGTCCGCGTCGCAATCGACGCGCCGCTGAAGCAGATCGCCCTCAACGCCGGCCTCGAGCCGGGCGTCGTGGTCGACCGCGTGCGCAACCTCCCGGTCGGCCAGGGCCTCAACGCCGCGACCGGCGAGTACGTCGACATGCTCGCTGCCGGCATCAACGACCCGGTGAAGGTCACCCGCTCGGCGCTGCTCAACGCGGCATCGATCGCCGGTCTCTTCCTCACCACCGAGGCCGTCGTCGCCGACAAGCCCGAGAAGAACCCGGTCCCGGCCGGCGACCCCACGGGTGGCATGGACTTCTAAGCAGTCCGCGACACACGAATCGCGCGAAGGGCGCCTCCTCAGGGAGGCGCCCTTCGTCGTGCCGGGGCGCAGGCGACTCAGCGCAGGAACAGCCGTGCGTTCGCCTGCTCGGCGTCGGCGTACTGCGTCGCGGCGATGCCGAGCGCGCGGCTCAGGCCGACGAGGCTCTGCTCGACCTGGAGCTGCGTCGCGCGCCAGTCGGAGACCGCGCCCTGGAAGGCGCTCGAGGCCTGGCCTGACCAGGACGACTGCAGGCCCGTGAGCTGCGACAGGAGCGCCTGCACGTCGGCCTGGATGCGGCTGATCGTGCCCTGCGCGGTCTGGGTGGCTGCGGCGACCTGTTCGGCGTCGACGTGGTAGCTGGTCATGGGCGTCCCTTCGTTCGGTGTGCCCACACGCTATTCGGCGGCGGCCGCCCCGAGACGGGAGGCCGAGGTCGGGCGTGCGACCGCTCCGCCCGCGGTGCTTGGGGAGGAGGAGAGCGACGGGAGGGGCGCGGCCAGTCTCAGCTCTCGGCGATGGGCTGCGGCGCCGCCGACGACCCCGCGAGCGGCAGCATGACCCGGAACGTGGCCCCGCCGCCGGGCGTCTCGACCACGTCGACCGCGCCGTTGTGGGCCGCCACGATCGAGGAGACGATCGCGAGCCCGAGCCCAGAGCCGCCCGTCTCGCGCGTGCGCGACGTGTCGGCCCGCCAGAAGCGCTGGAAGATCTTCTCGCGGATCTGCGGCGGGATGCCCTCGCCGTGGTCGACGACCTCGACCACCGCGCGCTCGGCGACGTCGTCGACCGACACCCGGATCTCGAGCGGGCTGCCGTCGTTCGTGAAGCGGATCGCGTTGCCCATCAGGTTCGTGATGACCTGGCGGATCTTGTTCTCCTCGGCGAGCACCACGGCGCGGCGCACCGGCTTCGGCGACGTCTCGGCGGCGTGGACGGCCGCGGCCTGCGCGGCCGCGTCGGCCGCGGTGCGCTCCGCGGCCTTCGCCGCGGCGTCGGCGCGCGCGGACTGCGCCGCGTTCTGCCGGCTCGCGCGCCGTGCCGCCTGCGCCGCCGCCGTCGCCGCACGGCGTGCGGCCTGCGCCTCCTTGCGGGCGAGTGCGGCGGGGGAGGGCTCGCTTCGGGGCTGCCGGCCGCGCAGGCGGGCCAGCGTCGCCCCGGCGAACGAGATGGGGCCGGTCGCCGCGCGGGCGGCGGGGTCGAGCTCGACCTCGAGCTCGGGAGCGTCGGCCGCGGCATCGGGGTCGCCGAGCTCCTCGGGCGCGATCACCGTGACCGTGCGGTCGGGGTGGGCCGCCATCGTGTCGAGCGCCGCGTCGCGGGCGAGCGGCACGAGGTCGACCTCGCCGAGCTCGAGCGGCTTGGCCTCGTCGAGCCGGGCCAGGGCGAGGAGGTCCTCGACGAGGCCGCCCATGCGGATGGCCTCCTTCTCGATCCGGTCCATCGCCTGCGCGACCTCGTCGGGCGACTGGAGGGCGCCCATGCGGTAGAGCTCGGCGTACCCGCGCACCGAGACGAGCGGGGTGCGCAGCTCGTGCGAGGCGTCGCCGACGAATCGGCGCATCTGGTCGATCGTGCGCGCGCGGTCGCGGAAGGCGCGGTCGATCCGGTTGAGCATCGTGTTGAGCGAGCGGTTGAGCCGGCCCACCTCGGTGTTCGGGGTCGCGCCGCCGAGGCGCTGGCTGAAGTCGCCGTCGGCGATCGCGGCGGCCGTGCGCTCGACCTCGCGGAGCGGCCCGAAGGTGCTCGTCACGAGCATGCGTGTGAGGAGGGCGCCCACGAGCACCACGCCGAGGCCGAAGCCGAGGAAGATCGTGAGGTAGACGGCGAGCAGGCGCTCGGTCTCCTTCGAGGAGATCGCGATCACGATCGGCACCAGGGTGCCGTGCGAGTCGGCGGTCATCAACGCCGAGACGGCGCGGAAGGTGGGTTCGCCGTCGGCGTCGTCGAGCGGGAAGGCGGCGTAGTGCCCGCTGTTGCGGGCGGTCACCTGCGCCTGCGTGAGCGTCTTCGGGATGTCGGGCCACTCCGCGGCGGGCTTGTCCTCCCAGTTGCTGCGCTTGTACTCGCCGCTCGAGGTGTAGATCGCGACGAAGACGTCGTCCTCGGGGGTGAAGTCGAGCTGGTTGAGGTTCGTCTGGGCCCGCGGCTTGTCGCTGTCGATGTCGAAGTACCGCTCCATGCTGCCCGAGGCGATCGCCTCGAGCTTCGACTCCAGCTGGTCCTCGACGTACGAGCGCAGCATCGCGGCCGTGCCGATGCCGGAGACGAGCAGCCCGAGCGTCAGCATCAGCACCGTCACCCCGGTGATCTTGGTGCGGAGCGAGATGCGGTTCCACCGCTCGAACAACGTCTGATTCATGGCGGGCCGAGTCTAGGCGGCGGAACCTGAGTCAGGGCTTGGAGGAGGACTTGAGCATGTACCCGAACCCTCGCTTGGTCTGGATGAGGGGTTCGGCCGAGTGCTGGTCGAGCTTGCGACGCAGGTACGAGATGTAGCTCTCGACGATGCCGGCGTCGCCGTTGAAGTCGTACTCCCACACGTGGTCGAGGATCTGCGCCTTCGACAGCACGCGGTTCGGGTTCAGCATGAGGTAGCGCAGGAGCTTGAACTCGGTCGGGGAGAGCTCGACGGGCACGTCGCCGACGAGCACCTCGTGGGTGTCCTGATCCATCGTGAGCTCGCCGGTGCGGATGACCGCGTCCTCCTCGGCGTGCATGGTGCGGCGCAGGATCGCCTTGATGCGTGCGACGATCTCGTCGAGCGAGAACGGCTTGGTGACGTAGTCGTCGCCGCCGACCGTGAGGCCGGTGATCTTGTCCTCCGTGTCGTCCTTCGCGGTGAGGAAGAGGATCGGCGCCGTGTAGCCCGCCGAACGCAGGCGCTTGGTGACGCCGAAGCCGTTCATGTCGGGCAGCATCACGTCGAGGATGATGAGGTCGGGCTCCTCCTCGAGCACGGCCGAGATGGTCTGCGCGCCGTTGCCGACGGCGCGCACCGCGAAGCCGGCGAAGCGCAGGCTGGTGGTGAGGAGGTCGCGGATGTTGGGCTCGTCGTCGACGATGAGAATGCGAGGTCCGTCGCTCATGTCTCGATTCTCTTGACGTTCGCTGAATCTTGGCTGTGAGTCGTGTGGATGGCGGGTCACCGCGGGGTGGGGACGACCCGGATGCAGCACCCCCCGGCGCCGGGATCGAGGAGCACCCGGGCGGGGTCGGTGCCGGTCGAGCGGGCCATGCCGCAGACGAGCGCGTGGTTCAGATCGCAGACGACGGCCGCGTTCTCGAGGGCGAGCCGGTGGAACGGGCAGGTGCCGAGCGTCACCCCCGCGTCGCCGTCGTCGTGCGGTTCGAAGCCCGCGTCGGCGAGCGCGGTGCCGAGGTCGGCGGATGCCCCGGCGAGGCCCCGCCCGGCCCGTTCAGCGGCCTCGTGCAGCGCGTCGCGCACCGGCACGCCGTCGTCGACGGCGCGCCCGATGGCCTCGGCCATGACCCGCCCGCCGAGCTCGTAGAGCCGCGACGGCAGGCTCAGGGCGACCTCGCCGTCGGCGCGGCGGTAGAGCTTCGCCGGCCGCCCCGCGCCGGGGCCGGTGCGGCCGGTGAGCCGGCGGGATTCGGTCGTGAGCAGTCCGGCGTCGACCAGGCGATCGAGGTGGAAGGCCGCCGTGCTGCGCGGCAGGTCGAGCGCCTCGGCGACGTGGTCGCGCCCGACGGCCTCGCGGCTGCGGGCGACCACCCGGTAGACCCGGCGTCGTGCCGGGTCGGCGAGGGCGCCGACCGCGAGGATCGCGTCGGGGTCGCCGTTCGCTGCGGTGCCCATGATCGGATCATATCTCTAAATGCAGCGAACATTGACAAAAGAATTTCGCGGGCCTAGCCTCGGCAGCAGAGGGCCAGCCCGGAGGGAAGCATGACGTCGAGCGAATACGCAGCCGCGGCCGAGGTGCCGAGACTCCACGCCGTGACCGCCGCCGAGGCGGAGCACGCCGTCGACCGCGAGGCGGCCGCCGACGCGGTGCGGGCGCTGCTCGTCGCGCTCGGCCGCGACGTCGAGAGCGAGCATCTCGCCGAGACCCCGCGGCGCGTCGCCGACGCCTACATCGAGATGCTGACGCCCCGCCCGTTCACGCCGACGACCTTCCCGGGCGAAGGCTACGGCGAGCTCGTCGTCGTCCGCGACATCCCGTTCGACTCGCTCTGCGAGCACCACCTGCTGCCCTTCCGCGGCGTCGCCCACGTCGGCTACGTGCCCGGCGGCCGCATCATCGGGCTCTCGAAGCTCGCCCGCGTCGTCGAGCAGTACGCCCGCGACCTGCAGGTGCAGGAGCGGCTGACCGTGCAGATCGCCGACCGCCTCGTCGAGGTGCTCGATCCCGAGGGCGCGGGCGTGGTGATCGAGGCCGAGCACCTCTGCATGTCGCTGCGCGGCGTGCAGGTGCCCGGCACCCGCACCATCACGAGCTCGCTCGCGGGCGTCGTGCGCGACGACGACCGCGTCCGCCGCGAGTTCCTGGACCGCTGCGGCATCGGCAGGACGGAGCAGTGAGATGAACGAGGAACGACTGGTGATCGTCGGCGGCGGGCTCGCCGGAGCCCGGGCCGCGGAGGGCGCGAGGCAGGCGGGGCACGTCGGCCCCGTCACGATCGTCGCCGGCGAGGACGCGATGCCGTACATCAGGCCGCCCCTCTCGAAGGAGTTCCTGACGGGGGCCGCCGAGCGCGACGTCGTCGACGTGCACCCGGTCGAGTGGTACGCCGACGAGCACGTCGAGGTGCTGCGCGGGGTGCGCGCGACCGAGCTCGACCCGGCGGCGCACCGGCTCGGTCTCGCCGACGGCCGCACGCTCGACTACGCGCGCCTGCTCCTCGCGACCGGGGCGAGCGCGCGGCACTGGCGCGCGCCCGGGGGCGAGCTCGAGGGGGTGCACGTGCTGCGCTCCTTCGCCGACTCCGTCGCCCTCCGCGACGCGCTCTCGGCCGGCGGGCGGCGCATGGTCGCCATCGGCGCGGGCTGGATCGGGCTCGAGGCCGCCGCCGCCGCGCGCGGGTACGGCGACGAGGTCACCGTCGTGGCACCCGAGGCGGTACCGCTCGCCGCGGCCGTGGGCACGGCCGTCGGGGGCGTGTTCGCCGAGCTGCATCGGGCGCACGGCGTCGATCTCCGCATGTCGACCGGGGTCGCGGGCATCCGCGGCGCGGAGGGCCGCGCGACGGGCGTCGAGCTCGACACGGGCGAGACCGTGCCGGCCGCCCTCGTGCTCGTCGGCATCGGCGCCGTCCCCGAGACGGGCCTCGCCGACGCGGCCGGGCTCGAGGTGCGCAACGGCATCGTCGTGGATGCCTCGTTCCGCACCAGCGCCGACGACGTCTACGCCGTCGGCGACGTCGCGAGCGTCTACCACCCCGTCCTCGAGACCCACCTGCGCACCGAGCACTGGGCCAACGCCGAGAACGCGGGGCGGGCCGCCGGCCGCGCACTCGCGGGGGAGACGCTCGAGTACGCCGAGATCCCGTACTTCTACACCGACCAGTACGATCTCGGCATGGAGTACTCGGGCTACGGCACCCTGGCCGACGGGGTCGATCCCGTGTTCCGCGGAGACCGCGAGGGTCGCGAGTTCATCGCCTTCTGGCAGCGCGAGGGGCGCGTCGTCGCCGGCATGAACGTCAACGTGTGGGACGTGAACGACGCGGTGCAGTCGCTCATCCGCTCGGGCGCGAGGCTCGACCCCGCACGTCTCGCCGACCCGGCGGTGCCCCTCGACGCGCTCGTCGCCGAGGCATCCGCGTGACCGCAGCGCCGCCCGTCGCGTGGGCCGACCCGAACCTCGCCGAGCCGGTGCGCCGCATCGCGGGGCGGGAGGTCGACTTCCGCACCTCGATCGCGATCATGGCGGTCGTGAACCGCACGCCCGACTCCTTCTACGACCGGGGCGCGACCTTCGGGCTCGACGCGGCCGTCGACGCCGCGCGCCGCGCGATCGACGACGGCGCGGCGTGGATCGACATCGGGGGCGCGAAGTTCGGCCCGGGGCCCGCGATCCCGGTCGCCGAGGAGATCGACCGGGTCGTGCCCGTCGTCGCCGCGCTCGCCGGGTCGGGCGCCGCCCTCTCGGTCGACACCTTCCACGCCGACGTCGCCGCCGCCGCGATCGCCGCCGGAGCGCACGTCATCAACGACACGACCGGCGTGCACGACCCCGCGCTCGCCGAGGTCGTCGCCGACTCCGAGGCGACGCTCGTCATCACGCACAGCCGGGCGGAGCCCCGGCAGTGGTACCCGAAGCCGCAGTACGACGACGTCGTCGGCGACATCTCGGCGTTCCTCGAGCAGCGCACCGCGCTCGCGGTCTCGCGCGGCGTGCCCGAGTCGCGCATCGTGCTCGACCCCGGCCACGACCTCAACAAGAACACCATGCAGACGCTCGAGCTGACCCGGCGGTTCGCCGAGTTCACGAGGCTCGGCTTCCCCCTCGTCGCCGCCGTCTCGAATAAGGACTTCATCGGCGAGAGCCTCGACCGTGCCCGCGGCGAACGACTCGCGGGCTCGATCGCGGCGGCCGTCTTCTGCGCGGCGCAGGGTGCGCGCATCCTGCGCATGCACAACGTCGCAGAATCGGTCGACGCCGCGCGCATGGTCGAGGCGATCATGGGATGGCGCGAGCCCGCGTACCTCAAGCACAACATGGTCGACGGCCCGAACGAGGAGCCGTGACCACGGCCGGGGGCGGGGCATCCCCCGACGCCGGCGAACCGGCCGGCGAGGTCGACCGCGCACGCCTGCTCGCCGCCTACGCACTGCCCGACCGGGCGACCCCGCGCGTCCGCATGAACTTCGTGATGAGCGCCGACGGCGCGGTCACGCTCGGCGGCCGCAGCGGCGGGCTCGGCGACGACGCCGACCGGCTCGCGATGGAGGTGCTGCGCACCCTCGCCGACGTCGTGCTGGTCGGAGCCGGCACGGTTCGCGCCGAGGGCTACGGCGGCCTGGGCCTCGGCGAGGCCGGCGTCGCGTGGCGGCGCGAGCACGGGCTGGCCGACCAGCCCCGCGTCGCCGTCGTCTCCTCCGCGCTCGACCTCGACCCCGGGCACCCGTTCTTCGCCGACGCGGTCCTGCGCCCGATCGTCGTCACCCACGCGGCATCCGACCCGGGGCACCGTGCCGCGCTCGCCGAGGTCGCCGACGTCCTCGTCTGCGGCGCGACCGCCGTCGACGTGCTCGCGATGCGCGACGCGCTCGCGGCGGCGGGCCTCCCGCAGGTCCTCTGCGAGGGCGGCCCCCACCTGTTCGCCTCGCTCGTCGAGGCCGACGCCGTCGACGAGCTGTGCCTCAGCCTCAGCCCGCTGCTCGTCTCGGGCGACGCCGGCCGGATCACCGCGGGCGGGCACGAGCACGCGCGTCGCATGCGGCTCGTGCACGCGATCCAGGCCGGCGACCTGCTGCTCCTCCGCTACGCGCGCGAGCGCTGAGCGGGCCGCGCGCCCGAGGCCGGCTCAGGCCGCCGGGTCGAGGGTGTGCGCGTCGAGAATCGTGTACGAGTAGCCCTGCTCGGCGAGGAACCGCTGCCGGTTCTGCGCGAAGTCCTGGTCGACGGTGTCGCGCGAGACGAGCGTGTAGAAGTTGGCGCTGAGCCCCGACTCCTTGGGCCGCAGCAGCCGGCCGAGTCGCTGCGCCTCCTCCTGCCGCGAGCCGAACGAGCCCGAGACCTGGATCGCCACGGTCGCCTCGGGCAGGTCGACCGAGAAGTTCGCGACCTTCGACACCACCAGCACCGGTGTCGTGCCGTCGCGGAACTCCTGGAAGAGCCGCTCCCGTTCGTCGACCGGCGTCGAGCCGGTGAGCTGCGGGGCGCCGAGCTCCTCCGCGAGCTCGTCGATCTGGTCGAGGTACTGGCCGATCACGAGGATGCGCTCACCCGCGTGGCGGGCGACCAGCTCCTTCACGACGCCGAGCTTCGCCGGCGCCGTCGCCGCGAGCCGGTAGCGCTCGTCGTCGGCGGATGCCGCGTACGCGAGCCGCTCGGACTGCGGCAGGTCGATGCGCACCTCGAAGCAGGCGGCGGGGGAGATGAAGCCCTGCGCCTCGATCTCCTTCCACGGGGCGTCGAATCGCTTGGGGCCGATGAGCGAGAACACGTCGCCCTCGCGGCCGTCCTCGCGCACGAGGGTCGCGGTGAGGCCGAGGCGCCGGCGCGCCTGCAGCTCGGCGGTGAGCTTGAACACGGGCGCGGGCAGCAGGTGCACCTCGTCGTAGACCACGAGGCCCCAGTCGAGGGCGTCGAGCAGGGCGAGGTGGGCGTACTCGCCCTTCCGCTTCGCGGTGAGGATCTGGTACGTCGCGATCGTGACGGGCTTGACCTCCTTCACCTGCCCCGAGTACTCGCCGATCTCGTCGGGGGTGAGGCTCGTGCGCTTCAGCAGCTCGTCGCGCCACTGCCTGGCGCTCACGGTGTTGGTGACGAGGATGAGGGTCGTCGTCTTCGCGGTCGCCATCGCGCCCGCGCCGACGAGGGTCTTGCCCGCGCCGCAGGGCAGCACGACGACGCCCGATCCGCCCTCGAAGAAGTTGTCGACCGCCTTCTGCTGGTAGTCGCGCAGGTGCCAGCCCGATTCGTCGAGCTCGATCTCGTGCGGCGTGCCGGGCGTGTAGCCCGCGAGGTCCTCGGCGGGCCAGCCGAGCTTCACGAGCTCCTGCTTGAGCTGCCCCCTGGCCCACGGCTCGACGAGGAAGCTCGTGTCCCCCACGCGCTCGCCGATGAGCGGAGCGATCTTGCGGGCGCCCACGACCTCGGTGAGCACGGCCACGTCGTCGCCGTGCAGCCGGAGCTCGCCTCCGTCGGTGCGGTCGATCACGAGCCGGCCGTAGCGGCCGACCGTCTCGCGCATGTCGACGGCGACCGTCTGCGGCACCGGGAACTTCGCGTAGCGCTCGAGTGTGCCGAGCATGTCCTCGGCGTCGTGGCCCGCCGCGCGGGCGTTCCAGAGGCCGAGCCGGGTGATCCGGTACGTGTGCACGTGTTCGGGGGCGCGCTCGAGCTCGGCGAACACCGCGAGGTCGTGCCTGGCGTCTTCGGCGAGCGGGTGCGCGACCTCGAGCAGCACGGTGCGGTCGCTCTGCACGATGAGGGGGCCGTCTGACATAACCGTCGAGTCTACGCCCGCTCGGTGGGAGGGCCGCCGGGCGGGGCGCCCCGGGCGCGTCGGCGGGAGGGACATCGGGGGAGCGGCGCCGCCCCAGGGGCCTCGTCGACGAGACGGTGGGCCGGGGCCGGGGCCGGGGCCGAGGCCGGGGCAGGCGCGGGGCCGGGGCCGGAGCCGGGGCCGGGGCCGAGGCCGGGGCAGGCGCGGGGCCGGAGCCGGAGCCGGGGCCGGGCGACGGGCCGCCGGCCCTCGACGGGCTCCGCTCAGACGTCGGCGGGCGCTGGGGCGACCGCCGCGATCGCCGACAGCGGCAGGGTGCGCTCGATGTCGGCCTTGCGGTCTCGCGCGCGGAGCCGGCCGTTCGCGACGCTCGCCGGCGCGAGCAGGTAGTCGGCGGTGTCGCCGCCCGGCATCCGCACGGTCACCGTCAGCGTCTCCTTCGAGCGGGCGGCGGCTTCGAGCTGACGGGCGAGCCAGGCCCGCTCGGCGTCGTCGCCGGTCTGCTCCTCCGCCATGCGCTCGAGCATCGCCGCGATCGGGTCGGTCGCCGGTGCCGCGACCGGGGCGGGCGCGAGACGGTGCCGTTGCAGGCGGACGATCTCGCCTGCCGCGTCCTCGGCGGCGACCGGGTACTTGGCGTCGGAGAGCGCCCAGAAGACGACGTCGGGTGCGAACCGCGAGAGCAGCCGGTGCGTGCCGGTCTGGCGCAGGGCGAGCGAGGAGAGCGACTGGTCGACCGCGAGCGTGCGGATGAGCTGCTCGTCGTCGGAGCGGATCGACGCCCGCGCCGGCGCATCGGACTCGGCCGCGCTCGACACGCGCACGGCGCCGAAGCGCTCGGCGGCCTCGGCGACGAGATAGGCGAGCGGCTGCGGGATGCCGGTGAGCGAGATCCCGCCGAGGAACTCGAGGATGGAGTCGGCGGTCTCGCCCGCGGCGAGGCCGCGATTCACGGATGCCGCGCTCACGCGGTAGGTCGAGGCGAGGTCGCGGCCCTCGACGTCGGCGACGCCGCGGAGCCGCCCGTCGAGTGCGGGCTCGAGCGGGCCGGGCGCGACGATCGAGAGATCGTGCTGGAGGTAGACGCGGTCGACCTGGGCCGGGAAGTGGGCGGCGACGAGGTCGGCCGCGCGCTCGAGCTCGCCGCCGAGCACGAGCCGCCCCGCCTCGACCGGCTCGCCCGACACCGCGAGGCCGAGGGCCTCGGCCTCGCCGAAGAGCCGCTCGAGGCCGTCGTCGAGCCAGGCGCCGCCCGCCGGGTACAGCCACCGTACGTCGTCGCGCAGCGCGGTCGCCGTCAACGGATCGTTGCGACGGGCGACGAGGCGACGGAGCGTCTCGGGGATGCGGTCGCGCCAGCACTCGGCGAGCCGCAGCCACCGGCCGCGCGCGGACTCGAGCGACCACGCCGCACCCAGGTCGGACTCGAGCCAGAAGGCGCCGTCGCGCACGACCAGCCCGGCCTCGTCGGCGCGGTGGAAGAGGCGGGGGAGCGCGTCGAGCTCGGTGCCGCTCGCCTCGGCGAGCCGCTTCGAGTCGGGCAGTGCGAGGCCGCCCTTCGCGAGCTCGCGGGCCGGCTGCGCCCCCAGCGCGGCGAGCAGCTCGGCCGTCGCCGTCACGGTCGCGTACGCGCCCTCCGACGAACGCCGCTCGAGCAGGCTCCGGTCGACGGAGTCGCTCGGCACGAGCACCGGGGGAGCCGGGGCGGCGAGGTCGCCGGCGGTCGGCAGGTCGACGCCGAGCCGCGGTACCAGCCGGGCGGCGACGGCGCCGGGCACGTGGACCCGCGAGTCGCCGGCGACCACGAGGAGGGAGCGGGAGAGGTCGTCGATCAGCTCCCCGGTCGCATCGACCCGGGTGCTCGTCGCGCCCAGCCCCGTGAGCTCGCCCCGCACCGCCTCGACCGTGCTGCCGCCGGTGCCGTCGGCGAGCGCGGCCGCGACGGCGAGCACCGCGAGGTGCCGGCGGTCGAGGCGGCCGATCGCCTGGTCGAGCGAGTCGGGCGCGAGGAGCGCCTCGGCGAGGTCGAAGAGGTCGTGCACGCCGGTGGTCTCGAACTCGCGCGTCCGCAGTGCTGCGGCGAGATCGTCTCGCGTCAGCTCGCGGAGTCGTGCGGCGAGTTCGAGCATCGTCTCCGCTAGCTCGATCCGGCTCGGGACTCGCGGGATCGGCGCACGCTGTTGATGATGAGCAGCACGATGAGGAGCACGAACGCGATCGGCAGGCCGAACAGCGGGAGGATCGTGACGACGGGCCAGATGCCCGAGCCCATCTCCTGACGGGAGACTCCCGAGAAGGTGCCGATCATGACGGCGAAGAAGCAGACGATCGAGAGCCCGACGATCGACGCGAACATCACCGCGAGGATGCGCTCAGCGCGATGCTCGGAGATAGGGCCGGAATCGCTCACCCGTCAAGAATAGGGCACGGAGGCCTCGCTACGGGGGACGTGACTCTAGACTGGAGGCAGAACGGCGCGTTGATTTCGGCGCGCCGTGAGACGTATAAGCGAGGTTTCCACGATGCCCACCGGCAAGGTCAAGTTCTACGACGAGGACAAGGGTTTCGGCTTCATCAGCGGCGATGACGGCCAGGAGGTCTTCCTCCATGCATCAGCCCTCCCCGCCGGCGCGACCGTGCGTGCGGGCAGCAGGCTCGAGTTCGGCGTCGCCGAGGGCAAGCGCGGCGCGCAGGCGCTCTCGGTGCGCGTCATCGACACGCCGGTGAGCCTCACCAAGATCCATCGCAAGCCGGCCGACGACATGGCGATCATCGTCGAGGACGTCGTGAAGGTGCTCGACGGCATCGGCGCAGACCTGCGTCGTGGCCGCTACCCCGAGAAGTCGAAGGCGCGCACCGTCGCCGCGGTGCTGCGGAAGGTGGCTGACGATCTGGATGCCTGAGACGCCCGACATCCAGCACCCGGTCGCCGCCGAGTCGGCGACCGGGGCCGACGCCGCCCGAGCGGCGGGAACGGTCGAACCCTCGCTCGAGCAGGACGGGGCCGACGACACGGCGGACGCGGTCGTCGAGACGGACGCGGTCGTCGAGACGGCGCCTCCCGTCGCCGACGAGGTGCTGCTCGCGTCGGTCGACCTCGCCCGGCGAGCGCTGCTCGAGGTGACGGCGCCCGAGACGGTCGGCTCGGTCATCGGTCACACGGTCGAGGGCGAGCACGTGCTCAGCCTGCTCTTCGCCTCGGACCTCGCGGGCTACCCCGGCTGGCGGTGGAGCGTGACGATCGCGCGCGTCGACGACGCGGAGCCGACCGTGCTCGAGACCGAGCTGATGCCCGGCGAGCAGGCCCTGCTCGCGCCCGAGTGGGTGCCGTGGTCGGAGCGGCTCGCCGAGTACCGCGCGGCCCAGCAGGCGGCCGCCGAGCTCGCCGCCGCCTCGGCCGAGGGCGACGAGTTCGAGGACGAGCACGACGACTCCGGCGAGGAGGACTCCGACGAGGACGAGTCCGACGAGGACGAGTCGGACGACGACGGGATCTCGCACGACGACGTCTTCGACGGGATCGACATCGACGCGCTCGACGTGGATGAGACGCAGGTCGAGGACGACTCGGACGACGACGACGACTCGGACGACGAAGACGACTCGGACGACGACGACGAGGACGACGACGACTCGGACGTCGACGAGGACGACGACGAAGACGACTCGGACGACGAGGACGACGAGGACGACTCGGACGACGACGAGGACGACTCGGACGACGACGAGGACGACGACGAGGCGACGCCCACGGCGTGACCCGGGCTCAGGCCGAGAGGCCGGATCCGTCGTCGCGCGGCCGACTGGCGCGACGACGGATCACCTGCACCACGACGATCCCGACGATCCCGAGTGCCACCCCGACGATCGCGGCCACGAGGAACCAGCCGAGGCCCGCGGCCTCGAGCGGTGCGCGGAACAGCAGGCAGACGGCGGCCACCACGAGCCATCCGATCGTGCCGGCGACGAGCGCCTTGCGCGCGTCGGCCCGCGCGGGCGCCGGATCGGGGCGGCGCTCCTCCTCGCTGAGCCAGAGGCGCACCCGGTCAGCCGATCCGCTCGAGGACGTGGTCGATCGAGGCGATGAGCTTGCGGACGTCGTCGGGCTCGATGGCCGTGAAGGTCGCGATGCGCAGCTGGTTGCGGCCGAGCTTGCGGTACGGCTCGGTGTCGACGACGCCGTTCTCGCGCAGCACCTTCGAGATCGCCGAGGCGTCGACCGACTCGTCGAAGTCGATCGTCACGACGACCTGCGAGCGGTCGGCGGGATCGGCGACGAACGGGGTCGCGACGCTCGAGGCCTCGGCCCAGTCGTACAGCAGCCCGGAGGACTCGCGGGTGCGCGCATCGGCCCACGCGAGGCCGCCCGAGGCGTTGATCCAGTCGATCTGGTTCTCCATGAGGAGCAGGGTCGCGAGCGCCGGCGTGTTGAGCGTCTGGTCGAGGCGCGAGTTGTCGACGGCGTTCTTCAGCGAGAGGAACTCGGGGATGTACCGGTCCGATGCGGCGACGCGCTCGACGCGCTCGATCGCGGCGGGCGACATGAGGGCGAACCACAGGCCGCCGTCGGCCGCGAAGTTCTTCTGCGGTGCGAAGTAGTAGACGTCGAACTCGCCGGCGTCGACGGCGGCGCCGCCCGCGGCGCTCGTCGCATCGATCACGGTGAGTGCGCCGGGGTCGCCCGCGACGCGCTCGACGGGCGCCTGCACGCCGGTCGAGGTCTCGTTCTGCGGCCAGGCGTAGACGTCGAAGCCGGCTGCGGCCTCGACGCGCGCGCTCGTGCCGGGTGCTGCCGTGCGCACCTCGGGGGACTCGAGCCAGGGGGCGCCGGCCGCCTTGGCGAACTTCGCACCGAACTCGCCGAACGAGGCGAGCTGCGCGCGTCGCTCGATGAGCGAGACGGCGGCCGAGTCCCAGAAGGCGGTCGAGCCGCCGTTGCCGAGCACGACCTCGTAGCCGTCGGGGAGCGAGAACAGCTCGGCCAGCCCGGTGCGGACCCGGCCGACGAGGTTCTTCACGGGCGCCTGGCGGTGCGAGGTGCCGAGGAGGGCCGGGCCGACCTCCGCCAGGTGGGCGAGCTGCTCGGGGCGGACCTTCGAGGGCCCGCATCCGAAGCGTCCGTCGGCGGGCAGCAGGTCAGCGGGGATCACGAGGCTCGGCATGCGACGAGTCTAGCGAGACGGTGGTGGCCGCTAGGCTTGATGACGGGCTGCGACGAAACGGGAGGATACCGCGTGACCGATCTGATCGATACGACCGAGATGTACCTGCGCACGATCCTCGACCTCGAAGAGGAGAACATCGTGCCGCTGCGCGCGCGCATCTCCGAGCGTCTCGGTCACTCCGGCCCGACCGTCTCGCAGACCGTCGCCCGCATGGAGCGCGACGGCCTCGTCGTCGTCTCGGGCGACCGCCACCTCGAACTCACGCCCGAGGGCCGCAGCAAGGCCGTGCACGTCATGCGCAAGCACCGCCTCGCCGAGCGCCTGCTCGCCGACGTCATCGGCCTCGAGTGGGAGTACGTCCACGACGAGGCCTGCCGCTGGGAGCACGTCATGAGCGAGCAGGTCGAGCGCCGACTCATCGAGATCCTGGGCGGCCCGAAGGAGTCGCCGTACGGCAACCCCATCCCGGGCCTCGAAGAGCTCGGGCTGCCGCCCGCCGACCCCTTCATGGCCGGCGTGGTGAACGTCGTCGACGCGGTCGCCGACCGCGAGGAGCCCGTGCGCGGCACCGTGCGCCGGCTCGGCGAGCCCGTGCAGTTCGACCCCGAGCTCCTCGGCCAGCTCAAGCAGGCCGGCGTGATGCCCGGCGCGCTCGCGAGCTTCAGCCGTGCGGGCGGTTACGTGCTCGTCGAGGTCGACGGGGCCGAAGGCGGCATCGAGCTGCCGACCGAAGTCGCGGGGCACCTGTTCATCAGCGTCTGAATCGGCCGTCGCCGCCGCGCGATTCCGCCGATCTCCGCCGCGCCGTGATCGAAATGTGACATTCGGGCCCTCCTCGCGTACCCTCGTACGAGTCCACCGGCACGAAGCCAGCCGGAGGGCCCGGGGTCGAGACGCTCCCAGCGCTCACCGCTCGACCCGGTACCCGTGAGGCGCCCTGCGCGCATCAGGTGAGACGACATGCAGATGGCGTGGGGCGACGGAGGTTACATCTTGGCTCGACTCTCCCGGCGCCGTCCCACCAGGACCCGCGCTCGCGGGGCCGCGACGAAGGCGATCATCGCCTCGAAGGCCCCCGGTTCCCCCACCACCCCCCAATCCCAGGATCTCGCGAAGGCCGTCGCCGCGACGCCGCTGCCGTCGACGAGGCGCCTCCGCCGAGGCGGACTGGCCAACATCCTCGTGATGACCGCTGCAGCCGGCATCGTCGGCACGCTCGCGATCCCGGCGTACGCCATCGCCCCGGGCAGCGTCGGTCCCCAGTTCGGCGAGACCGACGCGACCCGGCTGTCGAAGGCGCAGGCGCAGACCGTCGAGGTCACCGACGACGTGATCGCGGCGCCCGTGGCCGACGACGGCTACGCGGCCGTCTCCGGCGAGGAGATCCGTGCTGCGGCCGAAGCCGCCGCAGCCGCCGAGGCGGCCCGCATCGCCGCGGAGAACGCGATGACCTCGTACGCGGCGTCCTACGACGGCCCGTCGGTCGGCGACTTCCTCGCGAACCCGCCGTACCCGAGCTTCGATCTCGCGAGCGTGTACAGCGTCGCCACCCAGTACATCGGCACGCCCTACGTCTACGGCGGCGCGACGCCGGCCGGCTTCGACTGCTCGGGCTTCGTCATGTACGTCTACGCGCAGTTCGGCGTCAGCATGCCCCACTCCTCCGCCGGGCAGGGCGCCATGGGCACCGTCATCTCCGAGGCCGACGCGCAGCCGGGCGACCTCGTCATCATGGACGGCCACGACGGCTTCTACGCCGGCGACGGCATGATCCTGCACGCTCCCTACGAGGGGGCGTCGGTGCGCGTCCAGCCCATCTGGACGAGCGACTACTCGATCGTGCGCATCGGCATCTGAACGTGAACACCGCGTGTCCTGCACGCGACGAACGGCGCGCCGGGAGTTCCCGGGGCGCCGTTCGTGCTCTAGCCTGAAACCCTGACGATCCGAGATACCGGGCAGGTGAAGCCGATGGTGAAGGCGCACAGCATCCATTCCACGGGTGCGCGCGCGCAATTCCACCAACGGCGCAGCAGTCAGCCGAGTACCATCCGCGCGAACGCGCCGACGGGCACTGTCTTCACGACGGTGCCCGTTTTTCGTTCTCCGGGTGCTTCCGGCGCCGCCTCCTCCCGCAGTTCGGCCCCCGCCCGGGGCGCCGTCGGGCCGTCGGATCCTGCACGCGGCTGGAAGCCATCCAGCCCCGATCGGAAGGCCCCCCATGCGCACACTCGTGCTCAACGCCGGATATGAACCGCTCGCCGTCGTCTCCTTCAAACGGGCGCTCCTGCTCGTGATGAACCAGAAGGCGACCGTCATCCTCCGCGAGGAGGGCAATCCGGTGTGCGCGGCGAGCGGCAGCTGGGACAGGCCCAGCGTCATCCTCCTGACCCGGTACGTGCGAGCGCCCCGATCGCACCAGGTGCCGGTGAGCCGTCGGGGCGTGCTGCGCCGCGACGACCACCGCTGCGCGTACTGCGGGCGATCCGCCGCCACGATCGACCACGTGCTGCCGCGCTCCCGCGGCGGGCGCGACACGTGGGAGAACCTCGTCGCGTGCTGCCTCAGGTGCAACAACACGAAGAGCGACCGGACGCCGGCCGAGATGGGCTGGGAGCTGCGCTTCACGCCGAAGATGCCGAACGGCCGCAGCTGGGCCGTCCGCGGCGTCGAGCGGCCGCTGCCGCAGTGGAGTGAGTACCTCGCGACCGCCGCCTGAGTGCCGCTCCGGGCCCGTTCCGCCGCTCGTCGACGCCGACCCGCGCCGACCGCGCCGGTGCCCGGGAGCGTCGTCGTGACAAACGAGGCGGGCGTGCCCTAGGGTAGGTCGGGTGCGGACCGCCCCCCGAGATCCTGAGCATGGTCGTCGTCGACGCCCAGAGCCGGTAGCTTCGACCTCGCGCGCACCGCGACGCAACGGCCCGATGCGAGTGCTTTCGACCGTCCTCGTCGTCCCCGCGATCGTCGGCACCGTCGCCCTCCCGGCCTACGCCATCATCCCGGGCGGCAGCGAGTTCGGGGCATCCGGCGACTTCAGCCTGAGCGTCGCCGAGGCGCAGGACGTCTCGGTGGGCGCGCTCGCGAGCGGCGCGCCGATCGTCTCCGACGGGTACGCGGTGACGACCAAGGCCTCGATCGAAGAGGCGCGACTCGCGGCCGAAGAGGCCGAGCGGGCGCAGTGGGCCTCCGAGCTCGCCTCTCGCGGCGGCGGCAGCTACGCCCTCTACACCGTCCGCGCCGAGGGCGACGACTACCCCTGGTGGGACCAGCTGCCCGACGACTACGGCGGCGGGCTCTCGCCGCTCCGCTACTACTACCGCGAGTGCGTCGACTTCGTCGCCTGGCGGCTCAACCGCGACGCCGGCGTGACCAGCGCCCCGTGGAAGTGGGACTGGTCGAACCTCGCGTCGGGCAGTGCCTACGCGTGGGCCGACGAGTGGGTGAACCACGGCTGGCCGACCTCGAGCACCCCGGTCGTCGGTGCGGTGGCGTGGTTCCCGTACAACCACGTGGCCTACGTGCAGTCGATCAACAGCGACGGCTCCGTGAACATCGAAGAGTACAACCAGAACTCCGACCACTCGTACCACCAGCGCACGATCCCCGCGGGCGACGCGCTGTACCTGTACCCGCCGGCCTGATCCGACGCGTCGAGCGCCGGCGCCCGAGCGGCTCCGGAGAGCCTCCGGGATCCGACGGACGCCGGGATCCGGTGGACGCCTGGCTCCGGCGAGCCGCGGGGTTCCGCGATCCCTAGGGCACCCGGGCGAGACACGCCGGCGCAGGCGTCTCGACCGTGTCGACGACCTCCAGCGGCACGCCCGTCTCGTCGAGCGCGATGATCGCGATCGAGTCGGAGGCCTGGTCGGCGACGAGGGCGAAGCGCTCGTCGTGGCTCAGCTCGAGGTCGCGCGGGTGCCGCCCGCCCGTCGGCACGGTGCCGACGAGCTCGAGCGTGCGCGCCTCGACGTCGAGGCGCAGGCCGCGCAGCGCGTCGGCATCGCGGTCGCCGATGAGCACGATGCCGCCGCGGGTGAGCCGGATGGCCGAGCAGCCGAGTCCGCGCGGCTCGGTGTCGGGTCCGATCGGGAACCAGGCGAGTTCGCGGCCCTCGACGAGGTCGATCAGGCTCGCCGTCCGGTCGAGCTCGTTCGCCGTGACCGCGAGGTCGCCCGAGACGACGAGGTGGCGCGGGCCGGCACCCGGGTGGATCACGATGTCGGCGCCGTCGTCGGTCTCGAGCGACTCGGGCAGGCGGCCGAGGCCGATGACGCGCACGCGGTCGGCGCCGAGGTCGGGAACGAGCAGCCGATCGCGATCGTGGTCGAGCACCGCCTGGTGCGGGTGAGACCCTGCCTGCCGCTCGACGTTCGGGCCGGAGCCCGAGAACTCGGCCTCGAGCACGACGTCGGCCGAGGCGTCGGGCGCGAGCGGGTGCACGGTGACCCGATGCCCCGAGTAGTTCGCGGCGAAGGCGATCTCGCCCGACTCGGTGAACGCCAGGTGGCACGGGTCGCCGCTCGTGACGCCGACGCGGCTGAACGGGGCGAGCCCGTCGCCCTCGAAGGTCCAGCTCGAGATGCGGCCGTCGGCGAGCTCGTGCACGACGCCGAGCACGCCGGCCGCCGCCGAGACCGCGAGGAACATGGGGTTCGGCCCGACGTCGATCGGCTCGCCGAGCCTCGCGAGGCCGTCGGCGTCGAGATCGAGCGAGCGGATGCCGCGGGCGGGCGAGCCCAGCGCGCCGAGCGTCGACGCACCGACCCAGAATCTCGTCGTGCCCGTCTCGATCATGCCGACTCCGTCCTCGCGGCCGGGCCGCGCGTCCATGCGCACCGTGCGCCGCCGATCACGCTACCCGAGAGCCGATAGACTCGTACGACCGGCCTCTGTAGCTCAATGGAAGAGCGACTCCGTCCTAAGGAGCAGGTTGGGGGTTCGAGTCCCTCCAGGGGCACCGTCGAGGTGCACGCCTCGCGTCGTCCGGTTCCGACCGATTCGGGACGTTCGGCGCGTGTCTCCCCCCGAACGGGGGGATCCGCGGTGCTAGTCTCGAAGGACTTCGCAGCGACGGCGGCGACGATGTTTCGGGTACATCGCCTCCTTCCTACCGTTGCAGCGGAGAGCGACGGGGAAGGGATCCGGGGGGCAACAACCCCTTCCTCGCCTTGCGACGCGTGTGCCATCGGGCGTGCGCCATCGTCGGGTTCGCGACCTACCCGCGTGGTCCGGTGATGGCCGGGCCGGCGATTCCCCCTCGCCGGCCCGGCGGTCCCGATCGTCTCCGGGGCGTTCGCGCGCCGGCGCGGCTACCCGCCGATCAGTCCGCGCAGGTCGTCTGCCGTGAGCGATTCGCTGAACAGCTCGTCGTCGTCCATGAGCGACGACACGAGCGCCGCCTTCCTGGCCTTGAGCGCCATCACCTTCTCCTCGATCGTGCCCTCCGCGACCATGCGGTAGACCATGACGGTCTTCGACTGGCCGATGCGGTGCGCGCGGTCGACGGCCTGCGCCTCGCTCGCGGGGTTCCACCACGGGTCGAGGAGGAAGACGTAGTCGGCCTCGGTGAGGTTGAGGCCGAACCCGCCCGCCTTGAGGCTGATCAGGAACACGGGTGCGTCACCGGTGCGGAAGCGGTCGATGACCTCGCTGCGGCGCCGGGTCGCCCCGTCGAGGTAGGCGTACGGCACCCCGGCCGCGTCGAGCCGCGCGGCCGCCAGCTCGAGGAACGAGGTGAACTGGCTGAACACGAGCGCGCGGTGCCCTTCGGCGATCACCTCGTCGAGCTGGTCGAACAGCGCGTCGAGCTTGGCCGAGGGCACGTCCGCGTACTGCTCCGAGTCGATGAGCGCCGCGTGCAGGCTCAGCATCCGGAGGAGCGTGAGCGAGCGGAACACCGTGAAGCGGTTGCGGTCGAGGTCGTCGATGAGCCCGAGGAGCTTCTGGCGTTCGCGCTGCAGGAAGGTGTCGTAGATGCGGCGGTGCGCAGGGTCGAGCGCGACCTGGAGCACCTGCTCCTGCTTCTCGGGCAGCTCGGGAGCCACGAGCTCCTTCGTGCGACGGAGCACCAGCGGGCGGATGCGACGTCGGAGCGCCGCGAGGCGGTCGCCGTTGTGGTCGATCTCGATGGGTCGGCGGTAGCGTTCGGCGAAGGCGCGGCCCGACGGGAAGAGGCCGGGCGCGACGATGCGGAGCAGCGCCCACAGCTCCATGAGGTTGTTCTCGACGGGGGTGCCGGTCACGGCGAGCCGGAACGGCGCGCGGATGTCGCGGGCGGCCTGGTTCGCCTTCGAGTTGCCGTTCTTCACGAACTGGGCCTCGTCGAGCACGAGCCCCGCCCAGTCGAGCTCGGCGAAGGCCTCGGCGTCGAGGCGCAGGATCGCGTAGCTCGTGACGACGAGGTCGGCCCCGGCGATCGCGTCCTCGAGGCGTCGGCGGCTCGCCGCCTGCGTCGTCGTCACGGTCGCGACGCGGAGGCCGGGTGCGAACCGCGCCGCCTCGCGCTCCCAGTTCGACACCACCGAGGTCGGTGCGACGACGAGGAACGGCGGGGCCGAGGCATCCGGCCGGCCCTTCGCGTGGGTGATCAGCGCGAGCGTCTGGGCCGTCTTGCCGAGCCCCATGTCGTCGGCGAGGATGCCGCCGAGGCCGTGCCGGTGGAGGAACGCGAGCCAGCGGAAGCCCTCCAGCTGGTAGGGCCGCAGCTCGACCGCGAAGCCCTCGGGCTGCGGGATCGGCTCGATGCCGTCGGGGGCGTTGAGTCCCGCGACGGTCTCCCGCCAGGAGACGGCGGCCTCCGACTCGTCGGCGAGGTCCTCGAACTCGGCCCAGAGGCTCGTCTGCGTGCGGTGGATCGGCAGTTCGCCGCCCTCCCACTCGTCGAGCGTGCCCGCCTCCTCGAGGAGCTCGCGGAGCGGCGCGAACACCGGCTGGTCGAGCGAGAGGTAGCTGCCGTCGATGAGGAGGAGCTTCTTCCGCCCGTGCGACAGCGCGCTGAACAGCGGGCCGAACGGCACCTTCTTGCCCTCGACGGTGACGACCACGCCGAGGTCGAACCAGTCGGTGCGCTCGCTCTCGACGGTCGTGACCGTGAGCTTCGGGGCCTCGGTGAGCTCGCGGTACTCGGGCGCCTCGCCGACGACGTCGACCCGCACCCGTTCGAGCTCCTCGAGGCGCGGCTGCACCCGGGTCGAGAACTCGGCGGCGTCGACGCCGCGCAGCACGACGACGGGCCTGAGGCTCGCGGATGCCTCGGCGCCCCGCTCGCGCCGGTCGCGAGCGCCGGGCGACCGGGGCGAGCGGAGGAGGGCACCGGCCGTCGGCTCGCCGGCGATCTGCTCGACGGCGAGCTCGGCCGGGCGCCGCTCGCGGACGGGGTCGTGGAACTCGGCGTCGGCGGCGTCGAACGGGAGGCGGCGCCCGCCGTCCGTCTCCCACTCCCAGCCGAGACGCAGCAGGTGGCCAAGCTCGTGGGTCACCGTGGCGACGAGGGTCGCGGGCGGGAGGGCCGGCAGCTCGACCGCGGGGTCGTCGTTCGTGATGCGCACGGCGCGCGCGAGCCGCGGGTACTCCTCGCGGGCGAAGTCGCCGATCTCGGCCGCGGGCACGACGATCGGCTCGGTGCGGCGCACGACGGCCCGCGCCGCCGGGGTCAGCGGGGCCGCGAGCGGGGCGAGGCCGATGCGGCCCGCGGCGAAGTCGAAGGCGTAGACCCCGTGGTCGCCGATGAGGCGCGCTCGTGCGCTCGGGTGCCGCTCCTCGTCGATCGCGACGGTCGGCACGAGTTCGAGGCCCGCAGGGGCCGGGGGAGAGGCGGTCTCGGGGTCGGCGACCGGCTGGGCGTCGGGCTGGGCGTCGGCGTCGACCTCGCTCGCGCGCGCCTCGAGGCTGATCTCCGCGGCGTCGCCGATCACGATCTCGGTCTGCGCGGTCGACCCGACGAGGGCGATGCCGAGCGCGGGGGCCTGCTCGAGGAGCGCCCACAGCGTGGCGCTCTCGTACTCGTCGAGCGAGATCCAGGCCGAGCCGTACTCGGCGAACGCCGAGTGGCGTGCGCCCTTCAGCATGGAGAACTCCCCGAACCAGCGCGCCTGACGGGGGTCGAAGCCGCCTGCGCCGCCCTGGAATCCGACGTTCTGCCAGGTCAGGTTCGCCTTGATCCAGCCGCCACGGGCGCCGCGCGTCACCGGGCGCACCGCGAGACGGTCGACCGAGGCCTCGGTCATCGCCGGCTCGTCGCGCGCCGTCTGCCGCGGGCCGCCCCCGCGTCGCGCGATGCGCTCGCGGAGCTCGAACTGCAGCGCCAGCGGCTGGCGCGGTGCGGTGTCGCCGCCGTCGCGCCCGATGGTGCCGGTCAGCGCCTCGAGCTCCGCGCGCCAGCCGCGACCGGCGGCGTCCTCGATCTCGTCGGCCGGTGCGGCGGCCTGCTGCCGGTGACGCTCCGCCGACGCGAGCAGGACGGCTGCGACGTGCTTGCAGTTGCGCCCCACCGGGCAGCTGCAGGTGCCGGACAGGATGGTGGTCCGGCCGGGGATGCCCAGGTCGAGCCGGACGTTCACCCGGTACGACTCGGCCGAGCTGCCCCGCACGACGGCCCCGAGCCGGAAGCCAGCCGGCTCCCAGACGAGCTCCTCGACGGCGCCGGAGCGTTCGACGGTGCGTCCGCGACTGAGACTCAGCGGGCCCACGAGGCGGGCGATGGCGAGTTCCTCGACGGGCGGGAATGAGTCGGAGGGCATCCCTCTATCGTCGCATCCGCAGGCGCCCCTGCGCGCCTCCGTCGTCGTCAGGGACCGGGGGCCTGCCATCCGCGTGCGCGGCCCCCGTGCTCAGCTCCAGTCGACGGCGTGCATCCAGCCCGCGATGTAGGCGCGCTCGTTCTCGTCGAGGCGCACGGGCGTGCGCGGCACCCCCGCGTCGGCCTCGCAGAGCTCGAGGATGCGCCGCACCACGACCGTGCGGAGCGGAGCATCGAGGTTCTCGAGGATCTCGCGGCGGAGCGGCCCCTCGAGCATGGGCCACCAGAGGCCGATCGGCGGCAGCGCGGTCCCGCCGTGCTGCGCGGGCGGGGGGCGATCGATGGTCGAGCTCATTGCGCCTCCTCCTCGGAGGTGCGGCCGGTCTCGGGATCGCGGACGACGACGCGCTCGTCGGCGTCGGCGTCCTCCTCGGCCCGCTGGTGCTGCTCCGCTGCCCGGAGCGCCGCGTCCTGCTCGTCCTGCTCGCCGGGATCGTCGGATCGTTCGTCGCTCATGGGTGCTCCTCGCGCCGCCGGCTGCATGGTCCGGCTCCGGCGAATTCGACGTTACGCGCGGCGGGCGCACCGGCGCGAGGGATTGACCGGCCCGCGCCCCGGTGCTACCGCCGCGGCGCACGGAGGTGCAGGATGGTCGGATGGACCTCCCGGTGATGCCGCCAGTCCCGCCCATGCTCGCCAAGTCGGTGAAGGAGATCCCCGACACCGGCCACGTCGAGCCCAAGTGGGACGGGTTCCGCACGATCGTGTTCAAGGACGGCGACGAGATCGAGCTCGGCAGCCGCAACGAGCGGCCCATGACCCGCTACTTCCCCGAGCTCGTCGACGCCCTCCGCGAGAACCTGCCGTCGCGGTGCGTCGTCGACGGCGAGATCGTCATCGCGACCGACGGGCGGCTCGACTTCGAGGCGCTGCAGCAGCGGATCCACCCGGCCGAGAGCCGCGTGCGGATGCTCGCCGAGCGCACGCCGGCCTCGTTCGTCGGCTTCGACCTGCTCGCCGAGGGCTCCGACGACCTCATGCCGCGACCGTTCGCCGAGCGGCGCGCGCGTCTCGTCGACGCGCTCGCCGGGGCATCCGACCCGATCTTCACGACCCCCGCGACGAGCGACCCGGCCGTCGCGCGCGACTGGTTCACCCGGTTCGAGGGAGCGGGCCTCGACGGCGTCGTCGCGAAGCCGCTCGACGGGGCCTACCTGCCCGACAAGCGCGCGATGTTCAAGATCAAGCACGAGCGCACGGCCGACTGCGTCGTCGCCGGGTACCGGTGGCACAAGTCGGGCGACGTCGTGGGCTCCCTGCTGCTCGGCCTCTACGCCGACGACGGCAGGCTGCAGCACGTCGGCGTCGTGGCCGCGTTCCCGATGGCCAGGCGGGCGAGCCTCGTCGCCGAGCTCGAGCCGCTCGTCGCCGCGGACCTCGCCGAGCACCCGTGGGGCGGCTGGGCCGAGGAGTCGGCGCAGCAGGGCGGCCGCATGCCCGGGGCCGTGAGTCGATGGAACGCCGGCAAGAACCTCTCGTTCGTGCCCCTCCGCCCCGAGCTCGTCGTCGAGGTCGCGTACGACCACATGGAGGGCGACCGGTTCCGCCACACGGCGCAGTTCCGGCGGTTCCGCCCCGATCGGACGCCGGAGAGCTGCACCTACGCGCAGCTCGAGGCACCCGACGGGCTCGACCTCGCCGAGATCCTGCCGCTGCGCGGCTGAGGAGCCCTTCGTCAGAGCACGGTGCGGAGCCCCGCCGGCATCGCCGTGTGGTGCTCGAACACGAGGTTCGTCTCGGTGAGCGCGACGGCGGGGTTCGCGGAGAGGTTCTTGAGCACGAACTGGCGGACGTGGTCGCTGTCGCGCACGCGGACGTGGATGAGGAAGTCCTCGGAGCCGCCGAGGAAGAAGAGCTGCGCGACCTCGGGCTGGGTGCGGAGCTCGTCGGAGATCTGCTCCATCAGGTGACGGGCGCCGGGGCGGATGCGCACGCTCACGAGCGCCTGCAGGTGGTAGCCGAGCGCGGCCGGTGAGATCTCGGCGGTGTAGCGCACGATGACGCCGCGCTCGCGGAGGGAGCGGACCCGGGCGAGGCAGGTCGACGGCGAGACGCCGACGGCGCGCGCGAGATCGACGTTGGGGATGCGCGCGTTCTCGTGCAGGAGGGCGATGATCTGCCGGTCGATCGCGTCGAGCACCACGGGCGCGGGCTCGACGCCCGGAGCGCTGATCTGCGGTGCATCCGCCATCGGAACCCTCGCTTTCGCATGAATGAATCAGATTGGATGATTCTACCGAATCTTCCACGGTTGTTCTTTCAGAACGACGAACAAGCGGCGATGATGTTCGCATCCACCCACATTCCATTCGGTCGACCCGCGCGGTCGACCGGGAGCTATTCGGAGCAATCATGCGTATCGGCGTGCCCGCTGAGATCAAGAACAACGAATTCCGCGTCGCGATGAACCCCGCCGGCGTGCACGCGCTCACGCAGCGCGGTCACTCGGTCGTCATCGAGGCGGGCGCCGGTCTCGGCGCCGGCTACACCGACGCCGAGTACGTCGAGGCGGGCGCCGGCATCGTCGCCACCGCCGCCGAGGCGTGGTCCGCCGAGCTCGTGCTGAAGGTCAAGGAGCCCGTCGCGAGCGAGTACGGGTACCTCCGCGACGACCTGACGCTCTTCACCTACCTCCACCTCGCGGCCGACCTGCCGCTCACGCAGGCCATCCTCGACTCGGGCGTCACCGCGATCGCGTACGAGACCGTGCAGCTCGCCGACCGCTCGCTGCCGCTGCTCACCCCCATGAGCGAGGTCGCCGGGCGTCTCGCCCCGCAGGTCGGCGCCGCTGAGCTCCACGCCTCGAAGGGCGGCCGCGGCGTGCTGCTCGCGGGCGTCCCCGGCACGGCACCCGCCAACGTCGTCGTCATCGGCGGCGGCGTCGCCGGCGAGCAGGCGGCGGCGACCGCGCTCGGCCTCGGCGCCGACGTGACCGTCTTCGACATCTCGCTGCCGAAGCTGCGCGAGATCGACGGCCGCTACCACGGCCGCATCAAGACGATGGCGTCCTCCTCGTACGAGATCGCCCGCGCGCTGAAGACCGCGGACCTCGTCGTCGGCGCCGTCCTCATCCCCGGCGCCGCCGCTCCCAAGGTCGTCACCGACGAGATGGTCGCCTCGATGAAGCCGGGCGCCGTGCTCGTCGACATCGCCATCGACCAGGGCGGCTGCTTCGAGGGCTCGCGCCCGACGACGCACGCCGAGCCGACCTTCAAGGTGCACGACGCGATCTACTACTGCGTCGCGAACATGCCCGGCGCGGTTCCCGCGACCTCCGCCCCCGCGCTCATCAACGCGACCCTCCCCTACGCGCTGAAGATCGCCGACCTCGGCTGGGAGGCCGCGCTCGACGGCGATGCCGCGCTCGCGAAGGGCCTCAACGCCACGGCCGGCAAGCTGACCTACGAGCCCGTCGCCGCGGCGCACGGCCTCGAGTACACGGCCCGCTGATCCCGACGCGGGGCGCGCACGTCGCGCCCCGCCGAGACGTCACCCCTCGCAGCCGATCGACCGCCACTGCACAGGCGGTCGCGAGGGGTGCGGAACCGTCGTGCGGGGCGTGCTCCCGCTGCTCCGCACGACCGGATGCCCCGCCCACGACTCGTGGGCGGGGCATCCGTCATTCTGCGCAGCGCTCGCGCCGTGACCCGGCCGCGTCGAGACCCGCGCGACCGCACCGGGCCGGCTCGGCTCGGCTCAGGCGAGGCTGAGGAAGAGCCGTTCGAGCTCCTCGACGTCGGGCTTCGCCGCGGCGCCGGACGCCGGGGCCGCACCGGGCTCGGCGCCCGTCGACGACTGCTCGTCGGCGAGGCACTCGCGCAGCGCCGAGGAGATGATCGCGAAGCCGGCGCGGTCGAGGGCGCTCGAGACCGCAGCGAGCCGGGTGACCACGGTGCGGCAGTCGGCGCCCGACTCGACCGCCTCGATGACGGCGCCGAGCTGGCCGCGGGCCCGCTTCAGCCGGTTGGCGATGCGACGCTGCTCGGCCAGGCGGTCGGCGTCGGCGCCCTCGTCGCCGATCGCGTCGATCGCGAGGTCCTCGACGGGCGCGCTCATCCTGCGCCGCCCATCTCGACCGGGAGCCCGGCGCGGTACCACTGCAGGATGCCGCCGTCGACGTTCACCGCGTCGACGCCCTGCTGCTCGAGGTAGGCCACGGCCTGCGCGCTGCGGCCGCCGACGTGGCACATGACGAAGACGGTGCGGTCGCGCGGCACCTCGTCGAGCCGGGCGACGAGCTCGCCGAGCGGGATGTGGTGGGCGCCGTCGATGCGCGCCTGGGCGAGCTCCTCGGCTTCGCGGACGTCGATGATGTACGCGTCGTCGGTCGCGTGCACCTCGGTGGGGGAGAGTGACTGCATCGGATGCCTCGCTTCTTTCTTCCGGTCGTTCGGAGGTGGTCGTGTCGGGCTCGGAGTGGTGGGATGCGGCGGCCTCAGGCGGCCGCCTCGAGGCGGTCGGGCCCCGCGGAGGCGAGCTCGCGGGCACGCATGCCGTCGCGCCAGGTCAGGAATCCGCCGTCGAGGTTGACGACGTCGTGCCCGAGCGCGGCGAGCAGGCGCGCCGCGGTGTGGGCGCCCTGGCCGACCCGGCAGTGCACGACGATGCGGCGCCCGGCGTACTCGGCGTGGGCCTCGCGCAGCCGCTCGACGGGCACCCACCGGGCCCCGGGGATGGCCCCCTCGGCGAGCTGGGCCTCCGCGCGGACGTCGAGGAGCGCCGCGCCCGCCGCGAGCTCCGCGTCGAGCTCGTGCCACTGGATCACCCGGTCCGTGCCCGCCGCGAGGTTCTCGGCGATGTAGCCCAGCTGGTTGACCGGGTCCTTCGCCTGGCCGAACTGCGGGGCGTAGGCGAGCTCGAGCTCGGCGAGCGAGGAGGCGGTCATGCCGGCGCCCATCGCCGTGGCGAGCACGTCGATGCGCTTGTCGACGCCGTCGGTGCCGACGGCCTGGGCCCCGAGGATCAGGTCGCTCGCGGCGTCGACGACGAGCTTCAGCGACATCGGCGACGCGCCCGGGTAGTAGCCGGCGTGCGACAGCGGGTGGGAGTGCACGACGCGCACGGCCCGTCCGCGTGCGCGGGCGGTGCGCTCGGTCCAGCCGACGTTCGCGACCGCGAGGCCGGCGACGTCGATGATCGCGGTGCCGAGCGCGGGACGTGCGGCGACCGGGCGCCCGGCGATCGCGTCGGCCGCCGCCCGTCCGTGACGGTTGGCGAGGCCTGCGAGCGGCACGAGCCGCGGTCCGCCGTCGACGGCGTCGCGCTGCTCGACGGCGTCGCCGACGGCGAAGATCGCGGGGTCGCTCGTGCGATGCGACCCGTCGACGACGATGCCGCCGCTCGGTCCGACGGCGAGGCCGGCCTCGGCGGCGAGGCCGGTCTCGGGGACGACGCCCATCGCCGCGACGACGAGGTCGGCGGCGAGGCGGGTGCCGTCGTCGAGTCGCACGTGGTCTGCGGCGACGTGCTGCACGGTGCGGCCGAGCCGCAGGGCGACGCCGTGCGCGGCGAGGTGGTCGGCGACGGGGGCCGCCATCTCCTCGTCGAGCGCGCCGAGCAGCTGCCCGCCGCGCTGGACGAGCGTGGTCGTGAGCCCGCGCCGGGCGAGGTTGTCGGCCATCTCGATGCCGATGTACCCGCCGCCGATCACGACGGCGTTCCCCGCGGGGGCGTCGTCGAGGCGGTCCATGATGCGGTCGAGGTCGTCGAGCGTGCGCAGCGTGTGCAGCGGCGCGCCGGCCGCGACGTCGGCGGGGCGACGCGGCGCCGCGCCCGGCGCGAGCACGAGCTCGTCGTAGTGCAGCGACTCGACCCGGCCGCTCGCGAGGTCCCGCACGGCGACGGTGCGTTCGGCGCGGTCGATCGCGATCGCCTCGTGGCGCACGCGCACGTCGAGCCGGAACCGCTCGGCGAGGCGCTCGGGCGTCTGCAGCGAGAGGGCGTCGCGCTCGGCGATGACGCCGGACACGTGATACGGAAGACCGCAGTTCGCGAAGGAGACCGCGGAGCTGCGCTCGACGACGATGATCTCGCGCGCTTCGTCGAGGCGGCGCAGGCGCGTGGCCGCGGACATGCCTCCGGCGACCCCGCCGATGACGACGGTGACGCGCGGCGAACGGGGGGCGGGGCTGTTCGGGAGCATTCGACGACGCTAGCACAATACCCTGGGGGTATCGAATGAGCGCTCGATGCGGCGATGCTCCGAGGAATTCGCGTGTTTCGCCTTAGGGTGTCGGTGTGCAGCGGCTCGATCGGAACGACGACGCCGAGGACGAGATCCTCGGCGAGGAGGCCGATGCCGCAGCCGACGACCTCACCCCGGACGACATGCAACAGGACATCACGAGCCCCGACGGCGTCAGCCTGGGCGACCCCGAACTCATCGCCGGCAACGTCGCCGAGCCGAGCTGGCGCCGCTGGAGCGCCGAGCTCGCCTCGGTCGGCGGTCGCTCGCCGCTCGTGCGGTTCGTCGACACGCCGCGCACCCGCATCGAGCTCTCGACCACGCATCCCGGCGGGCTGCCGCAGTTCATCACCGGCAAGTCGACGCTGCTCTCGAGCCTCATCCGCGACGAGCTCGCGCTCCGCAACGCCAGGCTCGCCGCCGCGGAGATCACCCAGAAGGGCATCGAGCTGCGGAGCGTCCGCGGCATCGAGTCGGTCCACCTCGCGATCGGCCTGGCCTCGTGGCGCAACGGGGGCGAGGAGTTCCTCGCGCCCGTGCTCCTGCGTCCGCTCGCCATCCGCCGCTACGGCCGCGACTTCGAGCTCAAGCTCAAGGGCCAGCCGTTCCTGAACCCCGCGCTCGCCCGTGAGCTCCGCGAGCAGTTCCAGATCACCCTCGACGCCGAGGCGTTCGTCGCGCTCGCGATCACGAACGGGGCGTTCAAGCCGCAGCCGGTCATCGACCGCCTGCGCGGCCTCACCAGTCACCTCCCGTGGTTCCAGGTCGCTCCGCGACTCGTCGTCTCCTCCTTCGCCGAGGTCGGCCCCGAGATGGCGGCGGATGCCTCGCGGCTCGAGCACCCCGTGATCGACGCCCTCGCGGGCAACCCGGCGGCCAAGGCGTCGGTCGCCGCCGCCCGCGACGAGCCGGTCCGCCCCGTCTCGCAGGACGAGCGGCCGCCCTCGACCGACACGCTGCTCCTCGACGCCGATCCCGAGCAGGAGCAGGTGATCGCCGAGATCGAGGCGGGCTCCTCGGTCGTGGTGAAGACCCTGCCCGGCACCGGCGGGACGCAGACGGTGGTCAACGCCATCGGCGCCCTCGTCGCGAAGGACAAGCGGGTGCTCGTCGTCGGCTCGCGACGCGCGAGCCTCGACGGCATCGCCCACCGGCTCGGCCAGATCGGCCTCGGCGGCGCCGCCGTCACCACGGCCGGCCTCCGCCGCGAGCTCATCCAGTCGATCTCCCGCAACGAGAAGGCCGAGCGGCCCCGCGTGGCCGACGTCGACGACGCGCTCGTGCGGCTGCGCAAGGTGCTGCTCGACTACCGCACCGCGCTCACTCGGCGCGACCCCGAGCTCGAGGTCTCGGTGCTCGACGCCCTCGGCGAGCTCGCCCGGCTCGCGCTCCTGCCGATGCCGCCCTCGACGACCGCGAGGCTCGACCACGCCGCACTCGTCGCCCTCTCGAGCGGGCGCGGCGACGTCGCCCGCGAGCTCGCCCGCGCCGCCGAGCTCGGCGAGTTCCGGTACGGACCCGGCGACTCGCCCTGGTACGGCGCGGCGTTCTCGAGCTCGGCCGAGGCGACGAACGCCCACGAGCTCGCCAAGCGCCTGAGCTCGCTCGAGGTGCCGCGGCTCCTCGAGCGGGGTCGCGCGCTCATCGCCCAGACCCGGCTCCGCGAGTTCGAGTCGATCGCCGAGCTCGGCGTCTTCCTGCGGCTCCTCCTCGACGTGCGCGAGACGCTCGACCGGTTCCAGCCGTCGGTCTACGACCGGCCGCTCGGCGAGCTGATCACCGCGACGGCGCCCCGGCGCGAGTCGCCGGGCATGTCGGGCGCCAACCGGCGCCGGCTGCGCAGGCACGCCCTCGAGTACGTGCGCCCCGGGGTGCACGTCACCGACCTCAACGCGGCGCTTCGCGGCATCCAGCAGCAGCGCACCCTGTGGCAGCGCTATTCGGATGCCGGTGCGATCCCCGGCGTGCCGGTCGGGCTCGACGACGTGCACGTCGCGTTCCAGCACGTCGCGACCGACCTCGCCACCCTCGACGTGCCGCTCGACATCGTCGGCACCCCGCGCCAGCTCGCCGCCCGCCCGATCCGCGAGCTCGTCGCGACCCTCGCCGGGCTCGCCGCCGACTCCGAGGTGCTCGCGAACCTGCAGGAGCGCACCGCGATCCTCGGGCGCCTGCGCGACCTCGGCCTCGACCCGCTGCTCCTCGACCTTGCGCGGCGCCACGTGCCCGAGCCCGCGGTCGCGGGCGAGCTCGAGCTCGCCTGGTGGCAGTCGGTGCTCGAGCAGGTGCTCGCGAGCGAGAAGGCGCTGCTCGGCGCGAACACGACGGTGCTGGACCGCCTCGAGGGCGACTTCCGGCTCGTCGACGAGGCGCACGCCTCGGCCGCGGGTCCGCTGCTGGCGTGGCGGCTCGCCGAGAACTGGAAGGTCGCGCTCGTCGACCACCCCGAGCAGGCCGGGACCCTCAAGCGGATGCTCCGCGGCGACCGGGTCCGCGTGAGCGCCCTGCAGACCGAGGTCCCCGACCTCTTCCGCGTGCTCGCGCCCGTGTGGCTCGCCTCGCCCTACGAGGTCGCCGCGATCGACGACCGGATCCCGTTCGACACGGTGCTCCTCGTCGACGCCGGCGCCACGACGATCGCCGAGAACCTCGGCGCCATCCGCCGGGCCAGGCAGGTCGTCGCCTTCGGCGACCCGGTGACCCAGACGCCGACCCTCTTCGAGACGGGCATCGACGACGGCGACCAGCCGGCCGAGGCCGACCACGGCGTCGACGCCCTGCACGCCGACTCGGCGCTCGCGCGCCTCGGCGAGCTGCTGCCGACGCTCACCCTCACCCGCAGCTACCGTGCGGGCGGCGAAGACCTCGCCGAGCTCGTCAACCGCCGCTTCTACGCGGGGCGGATCGTGTCGATGCCGTGGGCCGGCAGCTTCCTCGGGCACGGCAGCCTCGGCCTCCACTACGTCTCGGGCAACGGGCTGCCCGACGCCGTGACCGGCACGGTCGAGTCGATCGACTCCGAGGTCGCCAAGGTCGTCGAGCTCGTCATGGAGCACGCCGTGAAGCGGCCCCGCGAGTCGCTCATGGTGATCACGGCGAGCACCCGCCACGCCGCGCGCGTGCACCAGGCCGTGCTCGCCGCGTTCGCCAAGCGCACCGACCTCAGCGCCTTCATCCTGAAGGACCGCGCCGAGCCCTTCACCGTGCTCACCCTCGAGCAGGCCGTCGCGCAGAGCCGCGACCGCGTGATCTTCTCCATCGGCTACGGCCGCACGCCGCACGGGCGACTGCTCTCGAACTTCGGCTCGCTCGGCGAGCCCGGCGGCGACCGGCTGCTCGCCGTCGGCATGACCCGCGCACGGCGGTCGATGGACCTCGTCTCGGCGTTCCGGCCCGAGGACATCGACGAGTCGCGCCAGAGCCACGGCGTGCTGGCCCTCGCCAACGTGCTCACGCAGACCGAGGAGCGCGCGGCCGATCGCGGCGAGGCGAACCCGCCGGGGCCGATGCTGCGCGACCTCGGCGCGCGGCTCGAGCGGCGCGGCATCCGCGTGAGCGTCGGCCACCGCGGGCGGCTCGCGCTCGCGGCGGCGCACGCGGGCAAGGCCGTGGTCGTCGAGACCGACGACGCCTTCGCGGGCCAGAGCCTGCGCGAGTCGCTGCGGCTCCGCCCCGACGTGCTGCGCCGCCTCGGCTGGCACTACCTGCGGGTGCACAGCTTCGAACTCTTCGGCAACCCCGATGCCGTCGCGGCGCGCGTCGCCGCGCTCCTCGGGAAGCCCGACCCCGCGGCCGAGGGCGACGAGCCGCCGCGCGCACCGTGAGCGACGAACCCGAGCCGACGACGCCGAAGCCGCCCCGTCAGCGCGTCGAACGCGCGCCGGGTCGGGCGCGACGGGCGCGGCTCACGCCCGCACCCGGATCCGATCCCTCGCCCGAGGCCCCCGTCGAGCGCGAGGCGCCGCGCGCCGATCCCGGCACCGCACCCGGCGGCCCGCCGCGCCCGCCGTCGCCCGACGACGAACGGCTGACCCGCGATCGTCCGCCGCACTGGCAGCGCGACTGAACGCTCGAGCGCACGACCGGACGCCGGAACAGGATGAGCCGGTCGGCACCGCCCTCCGGGCGACGGCCGACCGGCTCATCCTGTCGGAGCGGATCGCTACGGCTCGGTGTGACGCCCCGCCGGGGCGCCGCCGGCCGCCGGCCCCTGCTCGGCGAGCAGGTCCCGGATCTGCGCCAGCACCGTGAGCTCGGTCTCGGGCTCCTCGGGGTCGGGCTGCCCGGCCTTGCGCTTGGCCTCGGCGCGCTCCTTGAAGTGGTTCATCGGCATGACGAAGACGAAGTAGACCACGGCCGCGACGGCGAGGAACGAGATGATCGCGCCGATGATCGCGCCGAACCGGAAGTCGGCGTCGCCGATGGTGACGACGAGCGCCTCGTCGAGGCTCTCGGCCTTGAACAGGAGCCCGATCAGCGGGTTGATGAGGTTCGCGACGATCGAGTTCACCACCGCGGTGAACGCCGCGCCGATGACGACGGCGACGGCGAGGTCGATGACGTTGCCGCGCATGATGAATTCCTTGAAGCCCTTGATCACGCTTCTTCTCCCTCGGGTCGCTTGTGAGACGGGCACCACGCTAGCCGAACGTCAGGAGGAGGCGGTGGAGCTGCTCCCGGCGCTTCCGCCACTCGTGGAGGAGGCCGACTTGGACGAGCCGGAGCCCGAGCCGGAGCCCGAGCCGGAGCCGGAGCCCGAGCCGGCCGAGCCGGCCGAGCCGCCCGTCGACGACCCGCCGCCCGCACGCGAGTCGGTGCGGTAGAAGCCCGAGCCGTTGAACGTGACGCCGATCGTGTTGAAGAGCTTGCGCAGCTTGCCGCCGCAGACCTCGCACACCGTCAGGGTGTCGTCGGTGAACGCCTGGTGGATGTCGAAGGCGTTGTCGCACTCGGTGCAGCGGTAGGAATAGGTGGGCATGGAACTCTCCGGTCGTGGAGACCGGCCGATCCGGTCAGAAGGCGATGATGCGGGTGGGGGTCACGACGCCGTTCACCGGCTGGTCGTGCACCTCGCGCGGCACGTGCTCGACGAACTCGCTGTCGAAGACCACGGCGTACACCGGAGGACATTTTCCCATCGAACCGAGGGTCTTGTCGAAATAGCCCCGGCCCCAGCCGAGCCGCATGCCGCTCGCGTCGATCGCCGCGGCGGGGATGACGATGAGGTCGACGTCGTTGATCGCCATCGGGCCGAGGAGCTCGCCGACGGCCTCGGGCGTGCCGTGGAGCCCGACCGTCTCGCTCGCCTCCTCGCCGACGGTCCAGTCGAGCAGGCCGTCCTCCCGGGTGATCGGGAAGAGCACGCGGATGCCCCGGGCCTCGGCCCAGTTCACGAAGGGCCGCGTGTCGGGCTCGGACGGCATCGACAGGTAGCACGAGATCGACTCCGCCTCCGTCGACCCGATGAGCTCCTCGAGCCGGGCGGTGAAGCCCTCGGTCGCGAGCTCGCGCTCGTGCGCCGGCATGTTCTGGCGGCGTTCGCGGAGCTCGGCGCGCAGGATGCGCTTCTGGACGTCCGGATCCTCGGGCATGGCACACATCCTAGGCCGAGGCCCCGGTGAGCGGGCCGCCCCGGGGCCGGTCGGCGGGGCCCGAACGGCTACGCTGGAGCCCATGACTCAACGGATCACGAAGGCGGTCATTCCTGCGGCGGGGTTGGGGACGCGGTTCCTGCCGGCGACGAAGGCGATGCCGAAGGAGATGCTGCCGGTGGTCGACAAGCCGGCGATCCAGTACGTGGTCGAGGAGGCGGTGAATGCCGGCCTGACGGATGTGTTGATGATCACGGGTCGGAACAAGAACGCGTTGGAGAATCACTTCGACCGGGTGGCCGAGTTGGAGGCGACCCTGGAGCGCAAGGGCGATACGGCCAAGCTCGAGAAGGTGAACGAGTCGACCGAGCTGGCCGACATGCATTACGTGCGTCAGGGCGACCCGTTGGGGCTCGGGCATGCGGTGCATCGGGCGCACATGCATGTGGGGGATGAGCCGTTCGCGGTGCTGCTGGGTGATGACATCATCGACGCGCGGGACGAGTTGCTGACGCGGATGCTGGACGAGCAGGTCCGGCGGGATGCGTCGATCGTGGCGTTGCTGGAGGTGGATCCGGATCAGATCCACTTGTACGGGGCGGCGCAGGTGGAGGCGACGGACGATCCCGACGTGGTGCGGATCACGGGTCTGGTGGAGAAGCCGGCGAAGGAGGTCGCGCCGTCGAACTATGCGGTGATCGGCCGGTACGTGCTGAAGCCGCAGGTGTTCGACGTGCTGGAGGACACGGCGCCGGGCAAGGGCGGTGAGATCCAGTTGACCGACGCGTTGATGACGATGGCGGAGGACGTGGAGGGCACGGGCGGGGTGTACGGGGTCGTGTTCCGTGGTCGCCGGTACGACACGGGCGACAAGCTGGACTACATCAAGGCCGTGATCCAGCTCGCGGTCGATCGCGACGACCTCGGCGCGGAGCTGAAGAGCTGGCTCGTCGACTACACCGCACGCCTCGAAGCCGACTGAAGATGGCCGCGGTCGCCCTGCCCACGCTCCGTGACGGCGAGGTCACGCTCCGGCCCATCCGCGTCCGCGATGCGAAGGCGCTCGAACGGGTGCTCCTCGCCAACCGCGGCTGGCTCCGCCAGTGGGAGGCGACCTACCCGGGCGGCGGCTCGTTCATCGACGCACGCGCGTCGATCCGCAATCTCCTCGCGCACGCGCGAAGCGGGCACGGGCTGCCGTTCGTGATCGAGGTCGACGGGCAGCTCGTCGGCCAGCTGAACGTCTCCTCGATCAGCTACGGCTCGCTGTCGTCGGCGACGATCGGGTACTGGGTCTCCGAGGAGGTCGCGGGCCGCGGCATCACCCCCACGGCGGTCGCGCTCGCGACGGACTACTGCTTCGGCGTCCTGCGACTGCACCGCATGGAGATCTGCATCCGGCCCGAGAACGGCCCGTCGCTGCGCGTCGTCGAGAAGCTCGGCTTCCGCTACGAAGGGCTCCGTCGCCGGTTCATCCACATCGACGGGCACTGGTGCGACCACTTCTCCTTCGCCCTCGTCAGCGAGGAGGTGCCCCGCGGGGTGCTCCGCAGGTGGCGCGAAGGGCGGGTGCCGGGCGATGCGGCGCGCGTGTCCGCGGGCGACCTGGCGGCGAGCGAACGACCACTTCCCCTGACAGATCGCTGAACACGCCCGAGTCCAGTCGGAGCAGGGGCGCCGGGTGACTTAATGTTGTCGCCATGGATGTGATCGGCGGGGGGGTCCTGGTGGCGGTGGCCGCCGCCCTGTGGATCGCGTACCTGCTGCCGAACTGGCTGCGCCGCCGGCAGTACCTCGCGACCGAGCGCAACGCGGTCCGCCTCCAGCAGACGCTCCGCATCCTGGCCGAGACCGCCGAGACGCCCGAGCCGGTCGTCGTCGAGGCGACGGCCCGCGAGGTCGCCACCCAGCAGCGCATCCTGCACGAGCACGAGGAGGCCGCCCGACTCGCCGCCCAGGCGGCCGAGCAGATCGCGATCGCCGAGCGGCGCGAGGCCGAGGAGATCGCGGATGCCGCGCGCGCACGCGCCGAGGCCGCGCTGGCCGCACGCGCTCCCGTCACCGAGCCGATCGCGCTGCCGACGACCCCGACCGGGGTCGCGGGGCGCTCCGCACGCCTCGCGCTGCGCCGCAGGCGCGCCCTCTGCTCGCTCACCGCGTTCGCGGCGCTCCTCACCGTCATCGGCGGCCTCGTGGCCGCAGCCTTCGGCGCGCCGCTGCTCATCGCCGGCGTCGCGGGGCTCGTGCTCCTCGCCGCCGTCGGCGGCCTCCTGGCGCTGGCGCGGGTGCGCCCGCAGCGACCGACGACGAGCGTCGCCGCCCCCGAGCGCACCGCCGTCGAGTTCGAGCCGATCGAGCTGCCCGACACGCCCGTCGAACCCGCCGGGTGGACGCCGCAGCCGCTTCCGCGTCCGCTGCACCTCTCGCGCGGCACCATCGCCGCGACGGCGATGGCGTCGATCGAGGCCGCCGCGGAGCTCAAGCGCGCCGAGTCCGAGGCCGCCCTCGCCCGCCGCGCCGAGCGGCTCGCGCCGCCCGTGCCGTCGATCAGCCCCGCGGCATCCGCGCCGGCCGCGGAGACGCGCCGGCCCGCCGAGCCCGCGCCCGCGGCGAACCCGTACGCGCGCATGGGCATCGTCGACGACTCGCGACCGGGCTTCGACGACCTCGACGCGGTGCTGCGCCGCCGGCGGGCGGCGGGCTGACCCGCAGGTGGTCAGAGCCACCCCCTGAAGGGTGATAGGCTCGTTCTCGCTCGGGCCCATGGCGCAGTTGGTAGCGCGTCTCGTTCGCAATGAGAAGGTCGGGGGTTCGAATCCCCCTGGGTCCACCGAGTCGAAGGGCTCCCGCACTGCGGGAGCCCTTCGTGCATCTCCGGCCCGTCGTCGGCGCCGTTCGCGACATGGTGAGTTCTCCCCATTCCGACGGTGCGCCGACGCCTCTAGTCTGAAGCGAGCCCGAGGGTTGGGCCTGTGGACCTGCGAGAAGGAGTGGTATGAGTGCCGACGTCGAGATCCCGTACGAGGTGCTCAACGAGCTCAACGGTTCGTTGAAGCAGATCATCGTCGAGTTCGATCGCGCCGGGTCGCGGTCGAACTCTCTCGAGTCCGACATCGGCCGCCCGCTCGGGCGCGGCGGGTTGCGCGCGCAGGTCGACAAGTTCGAGGGCGCGTGGAACGACAAGCGCGAGACCCTCAAGCAGGACATCGCCGAGCTCCAGAAGCACGTCGAGGACGTCGGCCAGGGCTGGAAGGACTGGGACAGCGAGGCTGCGGCGTCGCTGTCGCTCGACCACGAGACCGACAACCACCCCAAGGAGGCCTGACCATGGACGGTTCGCCCAAGGGTCGCGAGATCCGCAAGATCTCCGGCGACGGCGCGGCGATCGCCACGCGCGGCGGCGACATGCAGTCGCTCGGCGTGCAGATGCGCGAGTCGGCCGCACTGCTGAGGTCCATCGTCGACGGGGCGAAGGGCAAGGGCTACTCGATCGACAGCCTGAAGGAGACGGCGGGCGAGGTGCACGCCGACCTCGCGAAGGCGGGCGAGCGCTACGAGCCGAGCGGCAAGGTCATCCGCGAGTACGGCGAGGTGCTCGTGGAAGTCCAGCCGACGATCGACACGATCGTCGAGAACTGCGTCGAGCTCTGGGCGAAGTACCAGTCCGCGAGCGGTGCCTACGGCGACGCGGGCCGCCGGATCCCGCCGACCGACGAGACCGCCGCCGAGGCCGCCCTGCGCGAGCAGGGGCTCGACGACCTGCGGGGCGACCGCGATGCGGCGTACGAGCTGTGGGAGCTCGAGGCCGCGAAGTACGACCTGCCGTACGAGACGTGGGACAAGGCGTACGACGACGCCCTCACCGGCCTGGAGGACGCGAACGAGCGCGGCGTCTCCGACAGCTTCTGGGACAACGCGCTCCCGGCGATCGAGGTGATCCTCACCGTGCTCACCTTCGTGGGCGTCGCCCTCGCGATCGCCGCGATCGTGATCGGCGGTCCCTTCATCCTGCTCGCGGCGGCGCTCGTCGGCATCGCCGCGCTCGCCCTGACCGTCTGGAAGGTCGCGGCCGGGCGCGGCGGCTGGCAGGACATCCTGATCGCCGCGATCGGCGTGTTCCCGTTCGGCCGATTGGCCAAGCTCGGCACCCTCTTCAAGGGCGCGGGCACCTTCGCGTCGCGTCTCGGCACCTTCGCGAAGGGATTCGGCAGCGACCTCGTGGGCATCTCGGCGTTCCGCGAGTTGCGCGCACTGCGCGGGCTCCAGGGCTTCCTGCGCGGGCCGGTCACCAACTCGGCGGGCAACCTGACGCAGAGCCGTGGCATCCTCGACCAGATCGCCACGGTGCGCAACGCGGTCGACGGCATCTCGTACCGGGGCCTCGCCGGCTGGTCGCGCATCACCGGCGGCTCGGCAGCGCCGATCTCGAACGTCCTCACCGACGTCTTCGCCGGCGCGGGGCCCGCGGTCACCAACCGCGTCAACGGGGCGCTCGCGGGCACGGTGCTCGACGGCGCGCAGCACGGCAACGGCGCGCTCGACATCGCGCTCAACGTCATCGACAGCGTTCCCAAGCCGGGTTACGGCGCCTACAACGACATCGACGGCATGATCGGCGACGCCGGCGACGCCGCCGATGTCGATCGCTGGTCGGGCGAGCTGGCCCGGTCCGCCCGGTGACGGGCGCGGGGCATCCCTATGCTGGAACGGTGCTGACCTACTCGCTCGACTACGAAAGCAAGTGGTGGCTGCCGGTGCCGGCGGCGTTCCCGACACCCGAGGGCCAAGAGCTCGATGAGTGGGCGCGCGCCACCGCGGCCTCCTCGAACATCTCGGCGGCGTGGATCGACTCGCCCCTCACCTCCCAGTTGCCCGAGCTGCTCGCGGCGCAGGTCTACGGCCTCGACCCGGGTCGTTCGGCGGCGCTGTGGTACTGCCCGTACGGTCTGCCGGCGGCCGGGGTCGCTCAGCTGTTCATCTCCGAGCGCGCCGAAGACGACCTGCTGAGCCCCGCCGACGAGATCGCGGCGCTTCCGAGCTTCGTCGCGGTGCGCCCGCTCGAGGTGCGCGCCGCCGGCCTCGGCCCCGGCGTGGGCTACTCGCGCATCGTCGGCGACGAGGAGGGCGGCCCGACGGTCGCCGAGCTCGGCTACGTCTTCGCCCCGCCGGGGGCCCGCGTGGCGATCATCGCGCGCAGCGGCGACGCCGAATCGATCGGGCTGATGGCACCCGAGCTGTGGGCACTCGTCGACTCGATCGTCCTGGAGCGCGCATGAGCCCCGTCACGCCGGCCGTCCCGGACTTCCGCATGCTCTTCCCGCCGGGCTGGGTGCGGCACGACCCGTCGACGGAGTCCGAGCGCGAGCTCCTCGACCAGATGCGGGCGAAGATGCGGGCGTACGCGCGTCCCGACCTCGAGTTCGAGCTCACCATGACCGTCAAGTCCGCGTTCCGCGAGCTGCGCGAGCGCTCGGGCATCGCGATCTACCTGCCGACCGGCGCCGAGGGCACCGCGCTCGTGCCCATGTCGATCACGGCGACGCGCTTCACGGAGCCGAGCGGTGCGTCGCTCGACGGCCGCGTCACCGACCTGTTCCGGAACCACGAGGCCGACTTCCTCGGCGACGATCGCACGATCGTGCGCTGGCGCCGCACGATCGACAGGCTCGAGGGGCTCGAGGGCGCGGTCAACGAACAGGTGAACTACCTCGTCCCGATCCCCGGCACGTCTCGCCGTGAGGCCGTGCTCATCTCGACCGCCGTGCTGCGCGACGGCACCGAGCCCGTCGACGAGGCGCTGCTCGAGTCGTGCCTCGTCCTGAGCGACGCGATCGTGAGCACGTTCGCGTGGGCACCGGTCGGGCGGACGCCGTGATCGACCTGCAGCGGTGGGCGAAGCAGACGCCCGGCGGGCGCGACCCGTACGACGTGCTGGTCGAGCTCGACGCGATCCAGCGCGACGCCGCGCCGGCCGCCGGTCGGGCCGGGCGCGGGGGTCGCGCGTCGGCGACGGACACGTCGGCCGCCGTCGCCGAAGACCGACGCACCGCGCTCGACGTGCTCGTGCGTCGCGGCGTGCTCACGGCGCAGGCCGCCGATGCCGCCGCCGCGGCGCCCGTCGGAGAGTCCGCCGCGACGGCGTCGCGCCCGCGCGGGCGCGCGCGCCCGACGGCCCTGCCGACCCGCATCGTCGAGGACCGGCCGGCCGATCCGGGTGCGGTCGTCGGGGTCGCGCTCGTCGCGCTCGCTCCCGTCTCGGTCGTCGTCGCCGTGCTCGTCGGCCTCGACCGTGTCGTCGGCGACGCGGCCTCGACGGCACTGCTGCTCGCCGGGGTGCTCGTGCTCGCGGTCAGCGGAGGGCGCGGCCTGCCGAACGCACCCCGGCGCATCGGGCGGCTGAGCCCGGTGGCGCTGCGCTGGGTCGCAGCCCTCGGAGCCCTCTCACCGGTCCTCGTGTTCGGCGTGGCGGTCGCCGATCCGAGCGCCGCCTCGGAGTACGTCGGCTGGTTCTACGGCGTGCAGTGGATGATGGTGCTCGCCCTCGTGGCGTTCTCCGAGATCGCGCGCACACAAGACTGGCGCGCGCGGGGCGGCCGCTCGGCCGACGCCCGGATCGAGCGCGGCGAGCCGGTGCGGGTCGACGTCGGGGCCTTCGTCGGCGTCGGGCTCGTGATCGTCGCGCCGCTCGTGGCGGCGGCGAGCCTGTTCACCGCGCTGCCGCCGGTGCCGGGCGCCTGGAGCGCGACGGCGGTGCTCGTCGCCGGCGCGATCGTGCTCGGGGCGAGCGCCGGTCGCGCCGATTCGCTCGCCCCGTCGCGTCGCGGGAGGCTGAGCTCCCGTGCGCTCGTCTGGATCGTCGTGGCGGCCGCCGTCACTCCCGTCGTCCAGTTCGCGGTGATCCTCGCGAATCTCGACGGGCCGGCCGCCGCGATGCGCATCTGCCTCAGCGTGCAGACCGTCGTCGTGATCGCGATGATCCTCCTGCCGATGATCGCTCGCCGGCAGGAGCGCGGCGGACCGCTGCGCGACTGAGCCGTCGCCCGGGCATAGGCTGGAACGGATGTCTGTGCCTCCCGTCACCCGCTCCATCCCGCTCTCCGAGCAGCACCGCTGGCGCGCGTTCTGGGTGTGCGTCGCCGTCGCGGCACTCACGATCCTCGACCTCTCGAAGGTGAACGTCGGCCTGCCGGCCATCGAGGACGCATTCGACGCGGGGTCGACCGAGCTGCAGCTCATCGTCGCCGGGTACGTGCTGACGTTCGGCCTCACGCTCGTGCCGGCCGGGCGCATCGGCGACCAGCGCTCGCGCAAGACGCTGTTCGTCATCGGCCTGAGCCTGTTCACGCTCACGAGCCTCGTCGCGGCCCTCGCGCCGAACGCGACCGTCCTGCTCATCGCCCGGCTGCTTCAGGGCGTCGCGGCCGGCATCCAGATGCCGCAGGTGCTCGGCATCATCCAGGAGCTCTTCCACGGCAAGGAGCGCGGCAAGGCCTTCGGGCTCTTCGGCGCGACGATCGGACTCGCGACCGCGTTCGGGCCGACGCTCGGCGGGCTCATGATCGCGATCGGCGGCCCTGAAGACGGCTGGCGCGGCATCTTCTGGATCAACGTCCCGCTCGCGCTCGCCGCCATCGCGCTGGCGATCTGGCTGCTGCCGCAGACGCGGCACCCCTCCGACAAGCCGCTCTCGCTCGACCCCGTCGGCCTCACCCTGTTCGCGATCACGGTGCTCTCGCTGATGTGGCCGTTCCTCTTCACGACCGGCTCGCCCGACGACGATCCGGCGCGATGGTGGGTGCTCGTCGTCTTCGTGTTCGCCGCGACGGCGTTCATCGCGTGGGAGCGCCACTACGCCGCCTCCGGCCGGCATCCGCTCGTGCCGCTCAACCTCTTCGCCGTGAGCTCCTTCCGCAACGGCACCTCGCTCGCGGCCGTCTACTTCGCGGCCATGCCGTCGATGTTCCTCCTGACGACGCTCTACCTGCAGCACGGTCTCGGCCTCGCGGCGGTCTTCGCGGGCATGGTCGGCATCGGCTTCGCGCTCATGAGCGCAGTGGGCTCCTGGGTCGGCGGCAACCTCGTCAACCGCATCGGCCGGCCGCTCGTGGTCTGGGGGCTCGTGCTGCTGCTCGTCGGCATCGGCCTGCTCGTGCTCCTCGCGATCGTGACGCCGCCCGAGGTCACGCCGTGGGCGATGGCCGGCGCGATGGTGATCGGCGGCGCGGGCGGCGGACTCGTCGTCTCGCCGAACCAGACGCTCACGCTCATGGACATCCCGGTGAAGCAGGGCGGGCTCGCGGGCTCGGTCGGCCAGCTCGGGCAGCGCATCGGCACCGCGATCGGCACGGCGGTGACGCTCTCCCTCTTCTACTCGACCATCTTCCGCGAGTCCGAGGGCGAGCCCGACCTCGTCGTCTACCACGACGCGTACGCAGTCGGGATGCTTGCGGTCGCGGTGTTCGTCGCGATCGCCTTCGCGATCGGCATCGCCGACCTCGGGGCGCGCCGGCGGGAACGGCACCCGATCGGCGGCGACGAGGCATCCGGCACCGCCGACTGACCGCGCTCGGCTGAGCGCGTCACGCGCTGCGCTCAGCGGAGCGCGAGCACGCGCGTCCGCTCCTCCTTCGGCAGGTGCTCGATCGCGGCCCGGAGCGCGACGCGGGGCATCGTCGCCGCGCGGCGCTCGACGATCTCGACGAGGCGCGCCCCGTCGAGATCGCCGGCGGTGCGCAGCACCCAGCCGACGGCCTTCTGGACGAACGGCGCCTCGTCGAGCGCGAGGCGATCGGCGAGGGCGAAGGCGTCGTCGGCCTGCCCGCGCTTCAGGAAGGCGAATGTCGCGACGAGCGCGGTGCGGCGTTCGGGCCAGAAGCCGGATGCCGCGAGGCGGTCGAGCGGCGCGCGGTCGCGTTCGAGGAGGTGGACGCCGATGACGTCGCGAGCGGCGAGGTCGACGAGGTCCCACTGGTCGATCCGGTCGTGGCGACGGAGATAGAGCTCGTAGAGCTCGGTGCGCCGGGCCTCGTCGCTCGCGCGGTGCGCAGCAGACTTGCCCATGATGCTGCAGGCGAGGGCGCGCACCTCGTGCGTCGGCTGCTCGAGCAGGGTCTCGAGCTGATCGGCCGGGAGGTCGATCGCCGACTTCGCGAGGTCGAAGACGGCGCCCATGCGCACGCCGATGAACGGCGCGGACGGGTCGTCGGGGAAGTACCGCCGGTACTTCACCCGCTCGTCGTCGCTCGCCAGCTCCTCGAGCCGCTCGATCAACCCCGCAGCATCCACCCTGAGCCCCCTTCGCGGCAGCCGTCGGGACCAGCGTAGGGGGTCGGTCAGGCGGCGAGGTGGGCGACGGGCGTGAGGAGCGCGGCGAGCTCGGCGGCGGACAGCTCGCGGCCGAAGGCCGGGTGGCCGGGCTCGAGGGCGACGCCGTGCGCGAGCGCGCCGCCGTCGACGGGGTCGAAGCCGATCGCGTCGATGAGCGCGGCGACCTCGGCGCGCGCCTCGTCGTCGTCGCCGACGACCGCGAGCGCGCGGCGCAGCGGGTCTCCGGCAGGGAGGCTGTCGTCCTCCATCTCGTGGTAGCCGAGATGGTTCAGCGACTTCACCACGCGGGCGCTCGGATTCCGGGCGGCGTTCTGCTCGCTCGTCGTGCGTGGGTCGGCGTCGACCTCGGCGATGTTGCCGTCGACCGGGGGCCAGTAGTTCATGGCGTCGACGACGATGCGGCCGTCGAACGCGGGCCACGGCACGGTGCCCGCCTTGCCGAAGGGCACGGCCACGATGATGATGCGCGCTTCGGCGACGAGCACCTCGGGCGCGACCACCTCGGCACCGGGGGCGACGACGCCGACGAGGAGCTCGAGCGCGGTCTGCCGGGGCGAGCCCGACATCAGTACGCGGTAGCCGGCGTCGACGAGCAGCCTGGCGAGCGCGGTGCCCACCTTGCCCGCTCCGAAGATGCCGATCACCGGACGTTCCGTCACCGTTCCATGCTCCCATTCCCGACGCGCGATCACGAGATGGATGCGTCGACATGGAAGTCAACGTCGGCCGTGCGGTGCGCATTCCCGCCCGGGTGCTGGTCGGCGGGGCGAGCGGGGAATAGTCTCGTGGCGTCACGGGTTTCGCCAAGAAGCATGCATACGCATGCAGACGCGGAGAGAAGGGCCGGCATGACCGAGCGCTACGAATTCGGACTCGACACCTTCGGGGATGTCACGGCGGCCCCCGACGGCTCGACGCTGTCGCACGCCCAGGTGCTGCGCAACGTCGTCGACGAGGCGGTGCTCGCCGACCGCCTCGGCCTCGACTTCTTCGGCATCGGCGAGCACCACCGGCACGAGTTCGCCGTGTCCGCACCCGAGGTCGTGCTCGGCGCGATCGCCGGGCGCACCGAACGCATCCACCTCGGCTCCGCCGTGACGGTGCTGAGCTCCGACGACCCCGTGCGGGTCTTCCAGCGCTTCGCGACCCTCGACGGCCTCTCCGGAGGGCGTGCGGAGGTCATCCTCGGTCGCGGTTCGTTCATCGAGTCCTTTCCGCTCTTCGGCTTCGAGCTGAGCCAGTACCAGGAGCTCTTCGAGGAGAAGCTCGGCCTCTTCGCCGCCCTGCTCGAGCAGGAGCCGGTGACGTGGAGCGGCGCGCTGCGCCCGCCGCTCGAGAACCAGCTGGTCTACCCGCCCGTCGAGCACGGGCACCTGAAGACCTGGGTCGGCGTCGGCGGCAGCCCCGAGTCGGTCGTGCGCGCCGCCCACTACGGCCTGCCCCTCGTGCTCGCGATCATCGGCGGCAGCCCGGCCCGGTTCGCACCGCTCGCCGAGCTGTACCGCAAGGCGCTCGCGCAGTTCGGCAAGCCGGTGCAGCCGGTGGCCATCCACTCGCCCGGCTTCATCGCCGACACCGACGAGGCGGCGCTCGACACGCTGTGGCCCCACTACCAGGTGATCATCGACCGCATCGGGCGCGAGCGCGGCTGGGGCGCCGTGACCCGCGAGCACTTCGAGGCCGAGGCCTCGGAGCACGGCGCGCTCTACGCGGGCTCGCCCGAGACCGTCGCCCGCAAGATCGCCGCCGCCATGCGCACCATCGGCGCGGAACGCTTCGACCTCAAGTACTCGAACGGCACGCTGCCCCACGAGGCGATGATGGGCAGCATCGAGCGCTATGGCAGCGAGGTCGTGCCGCGCGTGCGCGAACTGCTCGCCGAGGCCGACGCCGCCGATGCCGAGCCCGACGCGGCCGCCGCGCTCGCTCGGGCCGACCGCGCCGACGCCGTGGCGAACGCCGAGCCGGGGGAGTAGCCGGGTCGTCGGCCGTCAGGCCGACAGCCGTGCGCGCTGCTGTCGGGCGCGCACGGCGGCGCGGAACCACGGGGCATCCGGCAGCCGGGCCAGGAAGGTGCCCGCGATGATCGTGATGAGCACGTAGGCCGTCGCGAGCGGGGCGATCGCCGGTTCGACGCCGGCGCTCACCGCGAGCCCGGCGATGACGATCGAGAACTCGCCGCGGGGGGCCAGCGAGAAGCCCGCGCGCCACTGGCCGAGCGTGCCGACCCCCGCGCGCCTCGCGGCGTAGGCGCCCGTCATCAGCTTCGTCACGATCGTGATCGCCGCGAGCAGGAGGGCGGGCAGCAGCATCGACAGGAGCGCTGACGAGTCGGTCGTGAGTCCGAAGAAGACGAAGAACGTCGCCGCGAACAGGTCGCGCAGCGGGGTCAGCACCTGGCTGGCGTTCGCCGCCACCCGGCCCGAGAGGGCGATGCCGACGAGGAACGCACCGACCGCGGCCGACACCGAGACCTCCTGCGCGAGGCCGGCGACGAGCATCGTGAGCCCGAGCACGCCGAGCAGCAGCGGCTCGGCGTGGTCGGCCGGGAAGAGCCGGGACACGAGGTGCCCGTGCCGGAGCGCGATGTAGAGGATCACCGTGACGACCGCGACGGCGATCGCGACCGCGATGGCGCCCTGCCAGAGGCTCACGCCGACGACGATCGCCGAGAGCACCGGCAGGTAGAACGCCATCGCCAGGTCTTCGATGACGAGCACGCCGAGGATGGCCGGGGTCTCGCGGTTCGAGAGGCGCCCGAGGTCGCGGAGGAGCTTCGCGATCACGCCCGACGACGAGACCCAGGTGACGCCCGCGAGCGCCACCGCGGCGACCGGTCCCCAGCCGAGGAGGAGCGCGAGTGCGGCTCCGGGCAGCGCGTTCAGCAGCCCGTCGACGATGCCCGGCTTGCGCGCCGACTTCAGGCTGTCGAAGAGCTCGCTCGCCGTGTACTCGAGCCCGAGGAGTGCGAGCAGCAGGATGACGCCGATCTCGGAGCCCGTCTGCAGGAACTCGATGCTCGCGTCGAACGGGATGAACCCGCCGTCGCCGAACGCGAGGCCGAGCAGGAGGTAGAAGGGGATCGGCGACAGGCCGATCAGGAGCGCGAGGCGCCCCAGCAGGCTCATGCCGAGAAGCAGCGCGCCGACTTCGATGAGGAGGAGCGTCGTCTCATGCATACCGGGCCCGGCGTCAGTCGGGTCCGTTGGCGAGCAGACGCGAGACGCCGTCGAGCCCCTCGCGGGTGCCGACGACGACGATGACGTCGCCCGCGCGCAGGGACTCGGAGGGCGTCGGAGAGGGGATCACGCCGCCGTCGCGCACGATCGCCACGATCGACGCGTGCGTGCGGGTGCGGGCCTTCGTGTCGCCCAGCGTGGCGTTGAGGTAGGGGGAGTCGGTGGGCAGCGCGATCTGCTCGGTGTAGAGGCCCGCCGTCTCGTCGGAGAGGCTCGTCAGCCGGCTCAGCATCACGGAGGCGCCGAGCACGTCGGCGAGCGCCGCGGCCTCGTCGTCGTTCAGTGCGACGGAGTCGCGGCACGCGTCGGGGTCGTCGATGTCGAAGACGCCGAGGTCGCGCTCGCCGTCGCGATGCGAGACCACGCTGATGCGGCGCCCGGCTTCGGTCACGAGGTCGTGACGCACGCCGATCCCAGGCAGATCGACCTTCTCGATGCGAATACCCACGTCGGTAATCGTAACCCCGTTCGGCGGTGCTTCGGCCGCGCGGCGCCGGTGCGCTGGATGCCCGGTGCGGCTGCGCGTCAGGCGCCGGTGCGCGTGCGCATCTCGAGCACCGGCGTGCCTGCGTCGTCGACGAGCTCGAGGGCGACCGAGACGGCGCCGAGCTCGGCCAGCGAGCCCACGTGGGTGCCGCCGCAGGCGATCGTCGCCGTGCCGCCGGGCAGCTCGGCGACCCAGCGCCTGCGGTCGGTGAGCCCCTCGCCGTCGCGGTCGATGCGCACGGGGGAGCCCGCCGCGACCCACTCGCCGACCGTGGCCGTGACGGCCTCGCCGAGGGCGTCGAGCTCGTCGGCGAGGCCGGCGACGTCGAATCCGGCGCGGCGCAACGACTTGTTCAGCCGGTACCGGTCGAGCGAGCCGTGCGGCTCGATCGTGCTCGAGGCGATCGCGATGCCGTCGAAGTCGGGGCGACCGAGCGCGTCGGTGCGCGCCGGCTTGGACCAGCGGCCCTCGAGCGCGAGGTTCAGTGCGAGGGATGCCGCGTGGCAGGCCGTGTGCCCGGCGGAGAGGGCTCGGCGCATCGTGGCCTCCGCCGCGATCTCGACGTCGTCGCCCTCGGCGATCGCCGAGCCCGCGTCGACGAGGTGCGCGACGAGGAACGCCCAGCCCTCGGTGCCCTTGCGCACCGGGACGTCGGCGCCGAGGTGCAGCGTCTCGCCGTCGCTCGCGGCGACGACCGCGTCGCGCACGGGCAGGGCCGCGCCGTCGGAGAGGACGGTGATGGTGCCCTCGTCGGCGGGCTGGTCGGGCCAGGCGGCGTCGACCGGGTGGAAGCCCGTGACGTCGGTGACGACGGCGAGCAGCCCGTCACCGGCTGGCTCGACGTGGAGCACCGTCGCGCGCTCGACGAGGGCGCCTGCGGGATAGGTGACGCGGGTGTCGTGCGCCGGAAGCGTCATTCGCGGCGCGCTCAGTCGTCGGCGCGGCCGAGGACGTGGAACGGGATCGCGAGGGCGAGCGAGACGGCGAGGATGCCGGAGAAGAAGGTCGCGGCCTGGAAGCCCGCCACCTCGGGAGCGATGCTCATGACCCACATGCCGAAGACGAAGAGTCCCAGGGCGATGATGGTGGCGACGACGTTCACAACGACCTCCAGTGTGCGCTGGCGACGTTCGCCGCCTGCCCCAGTCTAGCCAGCCGGGCGACGGTGCCCCGAGCGCCCGGCGCCGTGCGCGCTCACTCGGGCAGGGGCCCGAGCCACGCGTTGGCCACCGTCGCGTGCGCGGACTCGTCGTCGGACGGGTGGAAGACGCCCGCGAGCACGTCGCGGTAGAGCCGGCCGAGCTCGGATCCGGAGAAGTAGCTGGACCCGCCCGCCACCCTGACCGCCTGGTCGACGACGTGCTTCGCGGTCTCGGTCGCCCGCACCTTCACCCCGACGAGCTTCGGGAACCAGGCGGCGCCGTGGTCGACGAGCCCGTCGAGGTCGCGCGCGACGGACTCGAGTTGGGGCGGCACCGCGTCGTACGCGAGCGCCGCGTCGGCGATGCGCCAGCGGATGTCGGGGTCGTGCGCGAGCGGCCGGCCGTCGTGCTTCATCGAGGTGCGCCGGTGCGCCGCGGCGACGGCGAGCTCGAGGGCGCGGGCGCCGATGCCGGTGTAGACCGAGGCGAGCAGCAGCTCGAAGTTCGCGAAGATGCCGAAGACGAGCGGGTCGGCGTTCGGACCGGGGTCGAGGCGGCGGACGATGCGGTCGGCCGGGGCGTACGCGCCGTCCAGCACCGTCGTCCGGCTCTGGCTGGCGCGCATGCCCATCGTGTCCCAGTCGTCGAGGACCCTGACGTCGGGATCCTCGCGGTCGATGAAGCCGTAGACGAGCTTCGGGGCGTCGGGGGAGGTGCGGTCGAGCCCCATCGTGCCGAGCCGCGTCCACGCCGGCGAGAGCGAGGTGAAGATCTTGCGCCCCGAATAGCGGTAGCCGCCGTCGGGCTGGGGGTCGGCCGTCGAGCGCGAGCCGAACAGCATGAGGTCGTTGCCGGCCTCGCTGATGCCGAAGCCGAAGATCTCGCCCGCACCCGCCTCGCGCAGCACGAACTCGAGCGTGTCGTCGCCGCGGTCGCGGAGCACCTTCGCCACGCCCGTCCACACGAGGTGCATGTTCACCGCGAGCGCCGTCGCGGGGGCGGCGCCCGCGAGCCGCTGCTGGGACCGCACGACGTCGAGCGTCGACCAGCCGAGTCCGCCGAACTCGGCCGGCACCAGCGCCGTCAGGTAGCCGGCCGCGCGCAGCTCGGCGAGGTCGTCGTCGAAGAAGGCGTTGTCGCGGTCGGACTCGGCGGCCCTCGTCCTGAACCGTTCGAGGAGCTCGTCGCCGAGCAGCGTCTCGGGCGTCGGGGACGTCGTCGTGGATCCGGGCGTCGGGTTCTCGGTCGTCGCGCTCACGTCGCCAGACTACGCCCGGCGATCGTCCTCGGGGGAGGGCGCCGGAGCGGCGGGCGCCGGGGCGGTCGGCGTCGCCGGCGCGGCCGGCGCGGCGGGCGCCGGTGGCGCTGCAGGCGTCGAAGCGACCGCGCCTCCGGCCCGGCGGCGACCGCGGGTCGCGAGCACGACCACGAGCACGACGATCGCCGCGAGCACGAGCAGCACCGCGATCCACGGCAGGAGCACGCCGACGGCGACGCCGAGGGCCGAGGCGAACCCGACGAGCGCCGTCCAGCCGGCCGCGAGCCCGCTCCAGAAGTCGTCGGGCGCGGTGTCGGGCGCCGTCTCGACGGTGATCAGCTCGACCGTCAGCGTCGAGTAGTCGACCTGGTCGGCGAGCCAGTCGCGCTGCTGAGTGAGGCTGTCGAGCTCGGCCTGGCGGGTGGTCAGCTCCGACTCGATCGCGATGAGGTCGCTGATCGACACCGCCTCGGCGAGGAGCTGCTCGAGACGGTCGACGGAGGCGCCGAGCGCCTCGATCCGTGCGTCGAGGTCCTTCCGCTCCGCGGTGACATCCGACTCGTTCATCGTGACCCCGTTGACGTCGCCGTACTCGCGGAGCTCATCGACGACCGCGTCGAGCTCGTCGGCCGGCACCCGGAGCACGAGCTCGGCCCGCGGCGAGAGCGAACCCGAGCCCGGCTGCTCGCTGCGGCTCTCGACGCGCCCGCCGGCATCGGCGGTCAGGTCGGCGGCGTCCTCCGCGGCGGCGAGGGGATCCTCGACGGTGATCGACATCCGTCCGGTCGTGACGACGCTCTGGGTCGCCGTCGCGCCGTCGCCGTCGGGGTTCGCCTCCTCGGCAGGCTGCTCGGCTCCGCCGCCCTCCGCGGGCATCGGCATCGCGGGTTCGGGGACGCCCGAACTCTCGCTGCCCGAACCCATCGAGCACCCGGCGAAGAGCAGAACGGTGAGCGCGGATGCCGCGGCCACGGGAGCGAGTCGTCTCATGCGGTCAGGCTACGACCGGCGCCGGAGGCGATGTCTGGATGCCCGCTGGGAGTCGGGTCACGATCGGATTTCGGCCGTGATCAGGCCGTGACCGTGCCGTGACCGTGCCGTGACCGTGCCGTGACCGAGTGGCTGCGTTCAGTCGTCGTCGGGGTCGCGCCCGGTGCGCTCGCCGCTCTCGAGGGCGGCGATCTCGGCGAGGTCGCCGAGGCGCAGCTCGAAGTCGAAGACGTCGAGGTTCTCGCGGATCCGCTCGGGCGAGGACGCCTTCGGGATGACGACGTTGCCGAGCTGCACGTGCCAGCGCAGCACGATCTGCGCGGGCGTGCGGCCGTGCCGCGCGGCGAGCTCGCCGAGCACCGGGTCGTCGAGCACCCGCCCGCGTGCGAGCGGCGACCAGGCCTCGGTCAGGATGCCGTGGGCGAGGTCGAACGCGCGCAGCCCGGCCTGCGGCAGCCACGGGTGCAGCTCCACCTGGTTGACGACGGGGGCGACGCCCGTCTCGCCGATGATGCGCTCGAGGTGGTGGGCGTGGAAGTTCGCGACGCCGATGGAGCGTACGCGCCCCTCCTCCTGCAGCCGTACGAACGCGCGCCACGTGTCGACGTAGCGGTCGGTCGACGGCACCGGCCAGTGGATGAGGATGAGGTCCAGCTGCTCGAGCCCCAGCCGCGACATCGACGCGTCGAACGCGTGCAGCGCCTCGTCGTAGCCGTTGTCGTCCTTCCACACCTTGCTCGTGACGAAGAGCTCGTCGCGGGGCACCGGCGACGCGCGCACCGCCTCGCCGACCTCGCGCTCGTTGCCGTAGAAGGCGGCGGTGTCGAGGTGCCGGTACCCGGCCTCGATCGCCTCGAGGCTGAGCCGCGCGGCGTCGGCGGCCGGCACCTTGTAGAGGCCGTAGCCGAGCTGCGGGATCACCGCGCCGTCGGAGAGCGGCAGCAGCGGTGCGGGGTCGAGGTTTCGTGTCATCTGCCCGTCTCTAACTCGGTTGCAGCGGCACCGGTTCGGTGTCGGGGATGGGGCTCGCGTCGCGGCCGCGGAGGTCGGGATGCCATCGCCGGGCGAGGGCCGGCACGAGGAAGCCGAGGAAGGCGAGGCCGGTCGCGGCCCAGAACGCGCCCTGGGCGCCGTAGCCGTCGATGAGGAAGCCGGCGAGCGCCGAGCCGAGCGCCGCGCCGATGAGCTGGCCCGTGCCGACCCAGCCGTACGCCTCGGCGGTGTCGGAGAACTTCACGCTCGCCGAGACGATGGCGAAGAGCACGGCGAGCGCCGGGGCGATGCCGATGCCGGCGATGAACAGGGTGATCGAGAGCCACCAGAAGTCCATGACGAACGCCGCGAGCGCCGTGCCCGCGAACACGATGAACATGCGGCGGGCCGTCGACCACGGGCCGATCGGCACGTGGCCCAGGAAGAGCCCGCCCGCGAGCGAGCCGATCGAGAAGATCGCGAGCACGATGCCGGCCTCGGCGCCGTCGTGCCCGAACACCGCGACCACCCCGGCCTCGATCGCGGCGCAGGCGCCGATGAGGAGGAATCCGACGACCGTCGCGAGGAGCACCGGCGGGCGGGTCAGCACGACGCCGAGCTTGCGCTTCGAGCGCGGGATCCGCACGCGGCCGAGCTCGGGCGAGGAGATGAACCAGGCGCCCCCGACGACCATCATGAATGCGGCCAGCAGGATGCCCCAGACCGTGCCGATCTGCGTGGAGACGAAGGTCGTCACGACGGGGCCGACCACCCAGATGATCTCCTGCGCGGACGCGTCGAGCGAGAACAGGGGCGTGAGCTGGCGCGAGTTCACCATCTTGGGGTAGATGGTGCGCACCGCGGGCTGCACCGGCGGCGTCGCGAGCCCCGCGATGAATCCGACCGCCATGTAGAGGGGCACGGTCAGCGGCAGCACCCCGATCGCCACCACGCCCGTCACGCACACGACGAGCGTGATGATGAGCACGGGGCGCATGCCGAAGCGCCCCATCAGCCGGCTCGTGAACGGGCCGGCGATGGCCTGCCCGATCGACGTCGCCGCGAGCACGAGGCCGGCCGCGCCGTACGAGCCGGTCTGCTGCTCGACGTGCAGGAGGAAGGCGAGCGACAGCATCCCGAACGGGAAGCGCGCCGTCAGCTGGGCGGCGATGATGCGTGCGACGCCCGAGGTCTTCAGCAGTTCGGAGTAGCTTCCCACGGTGCGCCAAGCCTATCGATCGTCCGCCGCGCCGCGCTGAGGCGTGCGATGGTGCGGCGGCACGCGCTGAAAGTACGGAATCTTGCGTCTCACCAGCGCAGAACGCGCGTTTCCAATCGCCGCCGAATCGTGATCCGCAGAGATGCATGCGTGCCCCTCGCGTTGGTCTAGGCTCTCTCCGTACGGCGACGGAGCCCTGCGATTGCGCTCAGCCGTCCTGTCCCAAATGATCGCGTGACGACAGAGGTACCAAAATGAACATCCGCCGACTTCTCCTGCCGGTCGCCGTCGCATCCGCTGCGGCCCTGCTCTTCACGGGTTGCGTCAACAACTCCGAGAGCGAGGGCGGCTCCACCGGAGGCGACGCCCCTGCGACCTCCATCACGGCCGACGACGCCGCGGTCGCCCTGCTGCCCGCCGAGGTCAAGGACTCGGGCGTGCTGCGCATCGGCACCGACGCCGAGTACCCGCCGAACGAGTACAAGGACGACGCGGGCAACCCCACCGGCTGGGGCGTGACGCTCGCCGAGGCGGTCTCCGCGAAGCTCGGCCTCGAGCCCGAGTGGGAGATCCTGAGCTTCGACAGCATCATCCCCCGCATCCAGGAGGGCGCGCTCGACATGGGCTCCTCGTCGTTCACCGACACGGTCGAGCGCCAGGCGTCGGTCGACTTCGTCGACTTCCTGAACGCGGGCAGCCTGTGGGCCGCTCCCGCAGGCAGCGACATCACCCCCGACGACGCGTGCGGCAAGACCGTCGCCGTGCAGTCGGGCACCATCCAGCACACCGACGAGCTGCCCGCCCGCAGCCAGGAGTGCGTCGACGCGGGCAAGCCCGCCATCGAGATCCTGCCGTTCGAGGGCCAGCCCGAGGTGACCAACGCCGTCGTCAACGGCAAGGCCGACGCCTTCTCGGCCGACCTGCCCGTCACCGGCGACGCGGTCGCGAAGCTCGACGGCCAGCTCGAGGCCGTCGGCGAGATGTTCGACGCCGCGCCCTACGGCTTCGCCACCCAGAAGGGCGGCGAGATGACGAAGGCCGTGCAGGCCGCGCTCCAGTCGCTCATCGACGACGGCACCTACCTCGAGATCCTGACGGCCGCGGGCATCGAGTCGGGGGCCGTCGACGAGGCGGTCATCAACGGCGCCACCAACTGATCCGGGAATCGACCGCAGTCATGTCCGACATGCAGTCCCGGCCGGCGGGGTCGGAGACCTCGCCGGCCGGCACCGGAAGCGACACGCCGCCCGAGGCGATCAAGGCCATCAAGCTGCGCCACCCGTGGCGCATCGTCCTCGCCGTCGTGCTCGTCCTGCTCGTCGTCCTCTTCGTGGTCGACGCAGCCGTCAACCGGCCGGTGTACAACTGGCCCGAGGTCGGCAAGTACCTCTTCGACACGCGCGTCGTCGAAGCCGCCGGGTACACCCTCCAGCTCACCGTGTACTCGATGGTCATCGCGATCGTCCTGGGCATCGTGCTCGCCGTCATGCGACTCTCGCCGAACCCCGTCGTCAAGTCGGTGGCGTGGGTCTACCTCTGGCTGTTCCGCGGCACCCCGGTGTACGTGCAGCTCGTGTTCTGGGGTCTCGTCGGCGTCATCTACAAGTCGATCGACGTCGGCATCCCGGGCAACGAGCCGTGGATCTCGATCGTCACGAGCGACCTGCTGAGCTACTTCGCCCTCGCGATCATCGGCCTCGCGCTGAACGAGGCCGCCTACATGGCGGAGATCGTGCGCGCCGGCCTGCTCGCCGTCGACCGCGGCCAGGAGGAGGCGGCCACCGCGCTCGGCCTCGGCTGGTGGCACACGATGAGCCGCGTCATCCTGCCGCAGGCGATGCGCGTGATCATCCCGCCGACGGGCAACGAGGTCATCTCGATGCTGAAGACGACCTCGCTCGTCATCGCGGTGCCGTTCACGCTCGAGCTGTTCACCCGCACGCAGGACATCGCGGCCAAGACCTACCAGCCCGTGCCGATGCTCATCGTCGCCTCGATCTGGTACCTCGCCATCACCTCGGTGCTCATGGTCGGCCAGTACTACCTCGAGAAGCACTACGCGAAGGGCGTCGACCAGCGCCCCGCCCCGCAGAAGCCGACGGTCGAGACCAGCGCGGTCGCCGCCGTCGAACCCGGCGAGCTGCCGGGCGTCATCCCGCCCTCGAACCGTCCAGGAGGTGGCGCATGAACGCCGCGGAGACCCCCATGGTGAAGGCGGAGGCGGTGTCGAAGGCGTACGGCTCGAACACCGTGCTGCGGTCGATCTCGCTCGAGGTGAAGCGCGGGGAGGTGCTGTGCCTCGTCGGGCCGTCGGGCTCGGGCAAGTCGACGTTCCTGCGCTGCATCAACCACCTCGAGACCGTGAGCGCGGGTCGCCTGTCGGTCGACGGTCAGCTCGTGGGCTATCGCCAGCACGGCGACAAGATCTACGAGCTGCACCCGAAGGACGCCGCGAAGCAGCGTCGCGACATCGGCATGGTGTTCCAGCGCTTCAACCTCTTCCCGCACATGACGGCGGTCGAGAACGTGATGCTCGCGCCGACGCTGCTGAAGAAGCAGCTGTCGAAGGCGCAGCTGAAGGCGCGCGCGCTCGAACTGCTCGCCCGCGTCGGCCTCGCCGAGCGCAGCGACTACTACCCGTCGCAGCTGTCGGGCGGCCAGCAGCAGCGCGTCGCGATCGCCAGGGCGCTCGCGATGGAGCCCAAGCTGATGCTCTTCGACGAGCCCACGTCGGCGCTCGACCCCGAGCTCGTCGGCGAGGTGCTCGAGGTCATGAAGGAGCTCGCGAAGAGCGGCATGACGATGATCGTCGTGACGCACGAGATGGGCTTCGCGCGCGAGGTCGCGGACACGCTCGTCTTCATGGACGGCGGCGTGGTCGTCGAGTCGGGCGACCCGCGCGAGGTGCTCTCGAACCCGCAGCACCAGCGCACCCGCGCCTTCCTCTCGAAGGTGCTCTGACTCCGAGTCGCACTCGGACGAGCCCGGTGGGGCAGGCGATCGCGCCGGCCCCGCCGGGCTCTACGATTGAGGGGTGAATCGCCAGAGCGCCCCGCAGCCGGCGGGCTCGTCCGCCTCGGCCCGTCCGACCGCCTCGGGCGCCGTCGCCGCGTTCCTCGTCGACGCCGTGCTCGTCCTGCTCTTCGTCGTCATCGGGCGCCGCAGCCACGCGGAGGGCGTCGACCTCGCCGGCATCTGGCAGACGGGGTGGCCGTTCCTCGCGGCGCTCGCCGTCGGCTGGCTCGTCTCGCTCGCCTGGCGCCGGCCGCTCGCGCTCTGGCCCACCGGCGTCGTGGTGTGGGTCGTGACCGTCGCGGGCGGCATGGCCCTCCGCGCAGCCTCGGGTCAGGGAACCGACCCGGCGTTCATCGTCGTCGCGACGGTGACGCTCGCGGTCCTCCTCCTCGGCTGGCGCGCGATCGAGGGGTTCCGGGCCCGTCGGCGGGCCGCCCGCGCGGCGGCGGAGGCCGAGGCGAACGGCACGTCGGCCGCACCGTGAACCCGATCGAGTGGCTCTTCGACGCCCAGCTCGTCATCGGCGACCAGGTGATCCTCTGGCGCGAGATCGTCGGCAACCTGTTCGGTCTCGCGAGCGCGCTCGGCGGGCTGCGGCGCAAGGTGTGGGCGTGGCCGGTCGGCATCATCGGCAACGCGCTGCTCTTCACCGTCTTCCTCGGCGCGGTCTTCGACACCCCCAACCCGGTCAACCTGCTGGGCCAGGCGGCGCGTCAGGTGATGTTCATCTGCGTCTCGATCTACGGCTGGGTGCAGTGGTCCAGGCACCGCAATGCGGCGGTGGGCGCATCGGCGGTCGACCCGCGATGGGCGAGCGGGCGCGAGCGGTTGCTGCTCGTCGCGCTCCTCGTCGGCGGCACCCTGGTGCTGACCCCGATCTTCCGCGCGCTCGGCTCGTTCGAACCGGTGTGGGCCGACGCCTGGATCTTCATGGGCTCGCTCCTCGCGACCTGGGGCATGGCGAAGGGCTGGACGGAGTTCTGGCTCATCTGGGTGGCCGTGGACATCGTCGGCGTGCCCCTGCTCGTCTCGGCGGGGTACTACGCCTCGGCGCTGATGTACGTGTTCTACGGCGCGTTCACGCTGCTCGGCTTCTTCACGTGGATGCGCGTGCAACGGCGCCGCGCAGAATCGCTCGCCGACCCGGCCTGAGCGACGCGACGCCACGCCGGGGCGCTCACCAGCCGGCGGGCACGCGGTCGAGCACCGACCACACGGCGGTGCTCAGTTCGGGATGCTCCAGCGCGATGCCGCGCAGGAGGTCGAACTCGAAGCGGGCGGCCTCGCCCTGTCGTGCGGCGGGGTGGTAGGCCCGCGAGCGGGCAGGACCCCACTCCTCCGACCGCAGGCGGTCCTCGCGGAGGGTCGCGACGACCTGCTCGTCGACCGAGGGGAGCTCGGGCAGGAACTCCCACGGGTCTTCGCCGAGCCGGCAGCGCAGTTCGATGAGCGCGGCGAGCTCGTCGCGTGCGTCCTGGCGCAGGCGTTCGAGTGCCGGTGCCGGTGACTCTGCCATTGTGCGCCCTCCCCTCGCTGCCACGATCGTACGCCTACGCTACGCGCACCGTGTGACGCTCGGGTTACGGGGCGCAATCCGGGATGTCGCGCAGATGACGCGTGTATGACGCGCTCCGTGCGCGCAGGTGTCGTCGCGGGTTTGAATGGGCGTCGTGGGCGAATCGCGCCCGCGGCGGACGGAGGGATGCCATGGCCGAGGTGCTCATCCTGCACGGCTGGCAGAATCGCCGGCCCGAGGGGCATTGGCAGCGCTGGCTCGCCGCCGAGCTGCGCGGGCTCGGCCACGAGGTGCGGTATCCGCAGCTGCCCGAACCCGATGCGCCGCTCAGGGCCGACTGGCTCGCGGCGCTCGAGGCGGAGCTGCGCGGCACCGACCCCGAGCAGCTCACGGTCGTCGCGCACAGCCTCGGCTGCCTGCTCTGGGTCGCGCACGCGACGGCGCGCGCCGCCGCCGGACAGGACGTGCCCACCGCGCGGCGCGTGGTGCTGGTCGCACCGCCGTCGGACGCGGTGCTGGCCACGATTCCCGAGATCGCGTCGTTCGCTGCCACGAGGCCGGCCGCGTCCGCCGCTGGCGAGGGCGACCCGGCCGTCGCCGCGGCCGAGGTCGGACCCGGGCTGCGCGCCGCGCTCGCCGCGGCGAGCCTCGAGCCGCCCGTGGTGGTGGCAGGCGACGACGACGAGTACTCGCCGGTGGAGGCCGACGGACTCGCGGCCCGGTTCGGGCTCGAGCGGATCGTCGTCGAGGGCGGCGGGCATCTCACGATCGACGACGGCTTCGGACCCTTCCCGCTGCTCCTCGAGCTCCTCCAGGCGGCGCCCGCCGCCCGCTGACCGCCGCGCCCACCGGCGGGCTGCGCTTGAATGGTCGGGTGGATCCCGCACGCAGCACCGAACTCCTGGCCCGCCTCGCCGACGACCTCCGGCGTGCCGGGTACACCGTCGACGCCCTCGAGCGGCTCTGGGGCGCGGAGGCGGCCGAGGCCCTGCACCGCGGCGAGCGCGTGCCGGCCCGGCGGGTGCTCGACGCCCGCAGGGGCGAGCACGGGGCATCCGCACCGCTCGCCGCGCTCGCCGAGCTGTTCGTGCTCGGGCTCCCGGTGCCCGTCGCCGAGGTCGCGGAGGCGCTCTCGACGCTCGGCGTCGACGGCGCCGCCGAGCTCGGCCTCGTGCGCGAGTCGGGCGGTCGCGTCTCCGCGGCCCTCGACCTGCGCCCCTACGCCTTCGTCGACGAACGCGGTGCGGTCGAATGGTGGATCCTCTCGGACCTCGGCGAGCTCGCCCTCGGGCACGCCCTCGGCGAGCACCACGTGCTCGGCGTCGGCGGCGCCTCGACGACGCTCTCGGGCCTCATGCTGCCGACGCCCGCCCGACGGGTCCTCGACCTCGGCACCGGCTGCGGGATCCAGGCGATGCACGCGTCGCGGTTCGCCGACGAGGTCGTCGCGACCGACATCTCCGAGCGCGCCCTCGTGCTCGCCGGGCTGAATCTCCGGCTGAACGGCATCGAGGGCGTCGAGCTGCGCCTCGGCAGCCTCTTCGACCCCGTCGCGGGGGAGCGCTTCGATCGCATCGTGTCGAACCCGCCGTTCGTGATCACGCCGCGCACCGAGGGCGTGCCCGAGTACGACTACCGCGACGGGGGAATGGTCGGCGACGCGCTCGTCGAGGCCGTGGTGCGAGGTGCGGCCGAGCACCTCGAACCGGGCGGCGTCGCACAGCTGCTCGCGAACTGGGAGTACCGAGGCGACGCCGACGGGCTCGAACGCGCCGCCGCATGGGCGGACGGCCTCGATCACTGGTTCGTCGAGCGCGAGGTCCAGGCCGTCGCCGAGTACGCCGAGACGTGGATCCGCGACGGCGGCACCCGGCAGGGCACGCCCGAGTTCGATCGTCTGTACGACGCCTGGCTCGACGATTTCGAGGCCCGTGGCGTCGATCACGTCGGGTTCGGCTACGTGCTGCTGCGCCGGTCGGACGACGGGGGCGCCTCGTCGGCGACCCCGACGTCCGGGTCGACGCCGCTCGCGCGCGTCGAGCGCCGGCACGGGGCGATCGGGTCGAATCCGGCCGGTCTCGGCGGCCATCTGGCGCGGTCGCTCGCCGCCCACGACCTGCTGGCCCACCTCGACGAGGGGGCCCTGCGGGCGCTCATGCTCACCGTCGCCGCCGACGTCACCGAGGAGCGTCACCACTGGCCCGGTGCCGAGCAGCCCACCGTCATCCTGCTGCGCCAGGGCGGCGGCTTCGGCCGGGCGGTCGATGCGGGCACCGCGCTCGCCGCGTTCGTGGGGGCGGCCGACGGCGAGCTGCCCGCCGGCGTGATCTCGGATGCGATCGCGCACCTCCTCGAGGTCGATCCCGCCGAGCTGTGGGCCGAGCTCGCACCGCAGCTGCGCGAACTCGTTGTGGGCGGGCTGCTCGTGCCGGTCGTCGACGAGGTCGCCTGATCCTCCCGATCGAGCGGAGAACGTCCTCCGCTTGTGTGAGAATGAGCCGACCCGGCCCGAGCTGACCGCTCTCCTCGCGACCGTGCCGGGCCGGTCGCGGCCTGCATGCTGGGAGGCATCGCGTGAATGCTCAGGTGTCGGCGCGTCCGCGCGCCGCGATCGTCATCGGCGCGGTGATCGCGCTCGTGCTCTCCGCCATCGGGTTCTCGGCGCAACCCGCCGGCGCCGAGACGCTCGTCGACGAGTCGACGATCTCGGGGACGCTCACGGGTGTTCCGGCCGGCGGAGCGAACGTCATCGCGCTGCAACAGGATGCGACGGGCGCATGGTCGTCGGCTGCGTACGTGCACGTCGACGCCGACGGCCCGTACGCCCTCGAGGGCCTCGCCGCCGGCAGCTATGCGCTGCAGTTCAACACCGGGACCTACCCCGACCAGTACTGGAAGCTCCAGCGCACGGTCGACACGTCGACGCCGATCGAGCTCGCTGCGAGCACCGCGCTCACGGGCTTCGACGCCGACGTCTCGGCGGCCCTGTGGATGCCCGACCTGGCCGTGAGCTACCCGCGCGTCGTCGGGACGCCGGTGCAGGTCACCGCGAGCTGGCAGATCCAGCCCGACACCGTCGCGTACCAGTGGTACGCGAACGAGGCGGCGATCGCGGGCGCGACGGCGGCGAGGTTCACGCCGACGGCCGACGTGCTCGGCAAGCAGCTCAGCGTCCGGGTCGAGGGTCGCAAGGCCGGCTACGTGCCGACGTGGGACACCGCCGTCATCGGCACGGTGGACAAGGGCACGCTCGCGCCGGGCACGGCGCTCGTCACCGGGACCGGGGTCGTCGGCGCGACGCTGACCGCCTCGTCCGGATCGTGGCCGACGGGCACGCAGTTCGCGTACCAGTGGTCCACCTCGTCGGGCGACATCGCCGGCGCGACCGGCAAGACCCTCGCCCTGACGTCGGCCCAGCAGGGCCGCCTCGTCTCCGTGCTGGTCACGGCCACCCTGCCCGGCTACCACCCGAGCACCGCCCGGAGCGCCGGCATCCTCGTGCAGGCCGACGGGTACGCGGCGGCCACGCCGACGATCTCGGGCACGGCGGCGGTCGGGTCGATCCTGACGGCGAAGACCGGCACGTGGACGACGGGCACCGCCTTCACGTACCAGTGGTACGCGTCGGGTGCGGCGATCACGGGTGCGACGGCGCCGACCTTCACGCTCACGGGAGCGCAGGCGGGCAAGACCGTCACCGTGCTCATCACGGGCAAGGTCGGCGGCAACACCCGCGCGGTCAAGTCGTCGGCGGCGACGGCGAAGGTCGCGACGACCGCGACGCCGACGATCTCGGGCACGGCGGCGGTCGGGTCGATCCTGACGGCGAAGACCGGCACGTGGACGACGGGCACCGCGTTCACCTACCAGTGGTACGCGTCGGGCACTGCGATCACGGGTGCGACGGCGTCGACCTTCACGCTCACGAGCGCGCAGGCC
>NZ_JBHVSE010000002.1:505433-956505 GCF_042885275.1 Agromyces sp. NPDC058064
GGCAAGGCGATCACCGTCGCGGTGAAGGGCACGCTGTCGGGCTACGCCACCGTGTCGAAGACCTCGGCGGCGACGGCGAAGGTCGCGACGACCGCGACGCCGACGATCTCGGGCACGGCGGCGGTCGGGTCGACCCTGACGGCGAAGACCGGCACGTGGACGACGGGCACCGCGTTCACCTACCAGTGGTACGCGTCGGGCACTGCGATCACGGGTGCGACGGCGTCGACCTTCACGCTCACGAGCGCGCAGGCCGGCAAGGCGATCACCGTCGCGGTGAAGGGCACGCTGTCGGGCTACGCCACCGTGTCGAAGACCTCGGCGGCGACGGCGAAGGTCGCGACGACCGCAACGCCGACGATCTCGGGCACCGTCAAGGTCGGCTCGATGCTCACGGCGAAGCCCGGCACGTGGACGACCGGAACGACGTTCACCTACCAGTGGTACGCCTCGGGCACCGCGATCACCGGGGCGACGGCGTCGACCTTCACCCCGACGACGACGCAGAAGGGCAAGACGCTCACCGTGAAGGTGACCGGCGCGCTGAGCGGGTACCCCACCATCGCCAGGACGTCGGCCGCGACGGTGCCGGTCGCCTGACCCCGCACGAGGGCCGCCGCTCGCGCGTCGGCCCTCGTCGGTACCCGGCTAGACGGTTCCGGCCGGCGGCCAGACGCCGATGATGAGCGCCATCACGATGACGGTCACGAGCTCGTGCGCGATGTTGAGGATGGTGAGGCCCGCGGGGCGGCCCTCGAAGGCGTCGTGCGTGATGAAGCGGGCGGCCGTGAACCCGGCCCAGAGCATCAGCCCCGTCATCATCGTGACGCCGAGGTAGCTGCCGCCGAGCGTCGTCCAGGCGATCTGCGCGGCGATCGCGAGCACCCAGGCCGAGATGAAGCTCACGATGAGCGTGGTGAGGATCGGGCCGACGGCTCCGCGGTCGCCCGAGTCGTCGACCTTGGCGACCCGCATCCAATAGTTGCCGAAGACCTTCGGGGTGTACCAGATCGATCCGACGAGCATCGTCGAGAGCGTCGCGACGACCACCGCCCAGTAGTTGACCTCCACGAGCATCGCGGCCTCCCGGCGCTTGTGCGGCCCGGCGGGCCGGAATGCTCCGCAGTCTAGACCCGGGGCGCAGCGCGCCGGGGTATTGTCGTGGTCGCAGATCGAAAGCGAGCCCATGCCCGACTCCCCGCTCTCCGACTCACCGTACGAGGTGCTCGGCGTCGCAGCCGACGCGGATGCCACGGAGCTCCGCGCGGCCTACCGGCGCGCGCTGCGCGTGGCCCACCCCGACACCGGCGGCGACCCGGCCCGCTTCCACGCGGTGCAGCGCGCATGGGCGCTCGTCGGGACGCCCTCGGCGCGGGCGGCGTTCGACCGCGGCTCGGGCGGCGTCGCCGCACCGACGCGGGCGACGTGGGCACCCGCGGCGCCCCGGCCGCGGCGGGACTCGCGGCCGCTCGCCCGATCGCACGGCCACCCCGGCGGCCTCTCCCGCGAGCGGTACCTCGGGCTCATCCGCGAGTGGGTCGGGCGCGGCGTGCCGCTGGCCGATCCGTACGACCCGGCACTCGTCCGCAGCGCGCCCCGGGACATCCGGCACGTGCTCGCCGATGCGCTCGCCGAGGAGTCGACCGCGCGTTCGCTGTCGACGCTCGGCATCGCGTACACGATCTGGCACGACCTCGCGACCGACGCCGCTGGGCACGGCCTCCCGCCGAAGCTCGACCACCTCGTGCTCGGCCCGACGGGCCTCTTCGCGATCCAGTCGGAGGACTGGGGCGGGCCCGTCGCGCTGAAGCGCGGCGAGCTCGTCGGCGAGGCGCTCGCCGGCGAACGGCCGATCCGGGCGCTCGCGGCGCGCGCGAAGGCCATCGGCAAGGCCGCCAAGGTCAGGCCGACGGCGCTCGTCGTCGTCGTGCCCGACCAGTACGCCGCCGAGCCGATCGAGTTCGGCGGCACGAACCGCGGGGCGATCGTCGCGCTCGTGCGCAGTTCGCGTCTCGCGAGCGCCGTGCGCGAGGGGCTGCCGGGCTCGGCGCACCTCGGCGGCACCGAGGTGATGGAGGTCCGCTCGAGGCTGCAGGCGGTCGTGCGCTTCGCGTGAGCCCGACGGGCCAGGACCCGAGTCGTGCGCCGGTGGTCCCGCGGCCCCGGGTTCGTCGTCGCGGGGGTCGGCGGTGTTGGATGGAGGCATGCCTGACGCCACTCCCGTGATCACGACCGACGCCTACATCGAGGACTTCGCCGCATTCGTGCAGGCCTCGCCCTCGTCGTACCACGCGGCCGCCGAGGTCGCGCGGCGGCTCGAGGCCGCCGGCTTCGACCGCCTCGACGAGACCGCGGCCTGGCCCGCGACGCCCGGGCGTCGGGTGGTCGTGCGCGACGGTGCGGTGATCGCGTGGGTGCAGCCCGAGGGGGCCGGCCCGGTCACGCCGTTCCGCATCCTCGGCGCGCACACCGACTCGCCGTCGTTCAAGCTCAAGCCGAACCCGTCCACCGGCGGCGACGGCGTGCTGCAGGCGGGCGTCGAGGTCTACGGCGGGCCGCTCCTCAACTCGTGGCTCGACCGCGAGCTCGAGCTCGCCGGCCGCATCGCGACCGACGACGGCGAGCTGCACCTCGTGCGCACCGGGCCGATGCTGCGCATCCCGCAGCTCGCGATCCACCTCGACCGCGAGGTCAACAAGGGACTCACCCTCGACAAGCAGCGCCACACCCAACCGGTCTGGGGCGTGGTCGGCGACGACGAGGCCGACCTCGTCGCCGAGCTGGCCCGGTTCGCCGGTGTCCCCGGCGCGACGATCGTCGGGCACGACGTGCTCGTCGCCGACACGCAGGCGCCCGCGCGGTTCGGCCGCTCGGGCGAGCTGTTCGCCTCCGGCCGCATGGACAACCTGAGCTCGGTCTTCGCCGGGCTCGTGGCGCTCCTCGCCGCTCCCGCCGACGCCGCGCACGTCAGCGTGCTCGCCGCGTTCGACCACGAGGAGCTGGGCTCGGAGTCGCGCTCGGGGGCGAGCGGCCCCATGCTCGAGGACGTGCTGGTGCGGATCGCCGCGGGCCTCGGCGCCGGCGACGACGAGCGTCGTCGTGCGTTCGCCGCGTCCTGGATCCTCTCCTCCGACGCCGGCCATGCCGTGCACCCCAACTACCCCGAGCGGCACGACCCCGCCAACCGCCCGGTCCTCGGCGGCGGCCCCCTGCTGAAGCTCAACGCGAACCAGCGCTACGCGAGCGACGCCGTCGGCTCGGCGCTGTGGTCGGGCGTCTGCCGACAGGCCGGCGTGCGAACCCAGCCCTTCGTGTCGAACAACGCGATCCCGTGCGGTTCCACGATCGGTCCGCTCGCCGCGACCCGGCTCGGCATCCGCACGGTCGACGTCGGGGTGCCCCTGCTCTCGATGCACTCGGCCCGCGAGCTCGCCCACGTCGACGACCTCGCCGCGCTCGGCGCCGCCGTGACCGCGTTCTTCGCGCCCGTCGCGTCCGCCTGATCGGTCGATCCGAGCGGGCCCGACCGAGTGCCCGTCCGACCCGCTCGGATCACTGGCCGGATCTCGCGGCGGAATGGCGCGATTTTCCTGCGCTCGGCGTCGGTCCGGCTGGCAGTCTGGGCGCATGACCGAACTCACCGCCTCCGTCACCAGCCTCTTCGACACGGTCGCCTCGCCCGAGGCGGCGATCGCGCACTTCGCCGGTCGTCTCGCGGTCGAGGCGGACGTCTCCGACGTCGCCGCCGCGCTCGACGAGGGCGGCTCCGGGTTCGTGCTCATCGACACGCGCAGCGACGAGGCGTGGGCCCAGGGCCATGTGCCCGGGGCCGTGCACCTGCCGCGACGCCGGATCGCGGAGGAGGGCACCGCACTCGTCGGACCGGGCACCGCGGTGGTCGTCTACTGCTGGGGGCCCGGATGCAACGGGGCCACGCGCGCGGCGCTCGAGTTCGCCCGGCTCGGCCACCCCGTGAAGGAGATGATCGGCGGCTTCGAGTACTGGGTGCGCGAGGGCTTCGCGTACGAGACGGCAGGGGGGTTCGAGCAGCGCGCAGCCGACCCGCTCACGAACCTCGGCGGCGCCGGACTCGGCGGAGCACCCGTCGCCGGAGCCGGGGGCATCAGCTGCGCCTGCTGAACGCCCCGGCACCGACCGGAGCACTCGGCGCCCTCGCCCGTCGCGACCGGGACTTCGCGCTCAGGCGAGGGTGACGAGCGGCGCCTCGGGGTCGGCGAGCCACTCCTCGAGCGAACCGTCGTAGACCGCGGCCGGGTGACCCGCGCGCCGCAGCGCGAACGCCGTGCCCGCGGCCGCGATGCCGGCGCCGCAGTAGACGATGATCGGGGCCGCACCCGCGCCGGTCGCCGGGGCCAGGCGCGCGGCGAGCTCGTCGCCGGTGAGCGACCTCCGGGTCTCGGGTGCCAGGACGGAGCCCACCGGGACGTTCACGCTCCCGGGGATGTGGCCGGCACGGGCGCGACGCCCGGACTCGCCGCGGAAGTCGGCGGGCGGCAGGGCGCAGACGAGCACGCCATTCGCCTCGCCGGCGACGATCCGACGCACCTCGTCGCCGTCGGCCCAGTAGCCGGCGCGCGTGACGAGGGTCGGCTCATCCGCCCTCCGCGGGGCGCGGAACCCGGTCTCGAGCTCCCGGCCCTCGGCACGCCAGGCGGCGAGGCCGCCGTCGAGCACGGCGACGTTCGCGAAGCCGGCCGAGCGCAGCAACCACCAGAACCGCGCCGCCCAGTGCCCGATCGAGGTGTCGTAGACGACGACCGCGGTGCGGTCGTCGATGCCGAGCGACCGCAGCGCTCGGGCGAGCCGCTCGGGGCTCGGGCGGGTGAAGGTGCGCGGGCCCGGCTCGGAGAACTCGTCGATGAGGTCGGCGAAGACCGCCCCCGGCACGTGGCCCTCGATGAGGTGGTCGTCGAGCCCGCTCACCCAGCGGAACCCGGCGGGCGTCTCGACCCCGAGCACGGTCGCGTCGACCACGACGAGTCGCTCGTCGTGCAGGTGTTCGGCGAGCCACTCGGGCGAGACGAGGTCGTCGGGCGGTTCGAGGGGGTTGCGGGGTACGGGCGTCGTCATGCCGTCACGGTAGCCGCGGGGTGCGACGGCGTCGACGGGCGGCGACACGAGCCGTCACGGGGCGCCGCGCCACGTCACGCCGACGGCGGCGCGGGGTGCGGTCGGGGCGGTGGGAGGGGTCAGCGCAGGGGGCCCCTGCGACTCTCCAGCCACATCGTGTGCTCGCGCAGGCCGTTGCGCACGGCGGCCTTGATGATCACGTACCCGATCCACAGCATGAGTGCGAGGACGGCGAGGTAGATCACGAGGCCGATGACGAGGCCGAGGAGGCCGGCGCCGTAGAAGAAGGACGGGTCGAGCGTCGGGTCGCTTTCCATGGGAGAACTTTGACAGAAGCGCCGCGTCGCCGGGAGAGTCCCCGTCTGGGGGACACGGGCCCGTCAGCACTCGATGACGTTGACCGCGAGACCGCCCTCGCTCGTCTCCTTGTACTTCGTCATCATGTCGATGCCCGTCTGGCGCATCGTCTCGATCACCGTGTCGAGCGAGACGAGGTGCGTGCCGTCGCCGTGCAGCGCGAGGCGCGCGGCAGAGACCGCCGTCGACGCGGCGATCGCGTTGCGCTCGATGCACGGCACCTGCACGAGGCCGGCGACCGGGTCGCAGGTGAGCCCCAGGTGGTGCTCCATCGCGATCTCGGCGGCGTTCTCGATCTGCCCCGGGGTGCCGCCGAGCACCGCGCACAGCGCGCCCGCGGCCATCGCGCACGCGGAGCCGACCTCGGCCTGGCACCCGCCCTCGGCGCCCGAGATCGAGGCGTTCTTCTTCACGAGGCTCGCGATGGCCGAGGCCGTGAGCAGGAAGCGGCGGATGCCCGCGGCATCCGCACCGGGGACGAAGCGCAGGTAGTAGTGGCCGACCGCCGGGATGATGCCGGCCGCGCCGTTCGTGGGCGCGGTGACGACGCGACCGCCCGAGGCGTTCTCCTCGTTCACGGCGAGGGCGAAGGCGTGCAGCCACTCCGTGGAGGTGTCGCGGTGGTGCAGGGCCTCGATCTCGTCGCGGTCGTAGGCCTCGAGCCGGCGACGCACCTCGGGGGCGCGGCGCTTGACCTTGAGCCCGCCGGGCAGGGTGCCCTCGGTGCCCATGCCGTGCGCGACGCACTCGGCCATCGCCGCCCAGATCGCGTCGAGGCCCTCGTCGATGCCGGCCTCGCCGTGCACCGCGACCTCGTTGTGGCGCGCGATGTCGCAGAACGAGACGCCGTGCTCCTCGCAGAGGGCGAGGAGCTCGGCCGCGGTCGAGTAGGGGAGCGGGTGGCGCAGCGCCTCGGCCTCGCTCGGGGCGTCGCCCTCGCGGCGGATGAAGCCGCCGCCCACCGAGTAGTAGGTCTCCTCGGCGATCGGGAGCGGCCCGTCGCCGAAGGCCTGCAGCGTCATCGCGTTCGGGTGGCCGGGCAGGCGCGTGCGGGGCTCGAGCGAGATGTCGCTCTGCCGCAGCCTGATCGGGTGACGGCCGAAGAGCAGCACCTCGGCGCCGTCGGGGCCCGACTCGTCGAGCCGCGCCCAGGCGCCGCGCACGTCGTCGGGGTCGCAGTCGTGGGGTTCGAGGCCGGCGAGCCCCGCGACGACCGCGTCGGGGGTGCCGTGGCCGAGCCCGGTCGCGCCGAGCGAGCCGTAGAGCGAGCATGAGACGCGGGTCACCGCACCGAGGGCGCCCTGTTCGTCGAGCGCCTCGACGAACATTCGAGCCGCCCGCATAGGGCCGACGGTGTGCGAACTCGAGGGGCCGATCCCGATCGAGAACAGATCGAGGGCAGAGACGAACGCTGTCACCCCTCAAGGCTACGCCGCTTCGCGCGCACGGATGCCTCGGCGGATCGCAGATTCGTGCGTCGCGGGCCGTTTCCGCGCACGTCGTCGGCAGCATCCGCGGCATCGGCGCCTCGCGCGCGAATAAGCTGGCTGACGATGACGAACGACTCCGCACGCCCCTCGCTCGACGGCATCACGATCCGACCGATTCGCGCAGGCGAGTCCGAGTCCGAGGCGGCCCTCATCGTCCGCTCGTTCGCTGCGGGCCCGTACGGCCACCTGCCGAAGGGCGCAGCGCGGGCCGCCTTCGAGGCCGACACCGCCGGGCGCGCCGCCGACGGGGCCGTGCTCGTGGCCGTCGACGCCGAGGGCGAGGTCGTCGGCACGGCGAGCGTGCTGCGCGCGGGCAGCCGCTATTCGAGGGTCGCACGGCCCGGCGAGGCCGAGGTCCGACTCATCTCGGTCGACCCCGGCGCGCAGGGTTCGGGTCTCGGTGCCGCACTCACGAGGGCGAGCCTGGAGGAGGCGCTCGGCTGGGGCGCGGCGGCGCTCGTGCTCGACACGGGCACCCGCAACCTCCGTGCCCAGGCGCTGTACGAACGGCTCGGCTTCGTGCGCGACGGCGAACGCGATGCCGCCGTCGGCGCCGACGTCGACTCGCTCGCCTACCGCTACCCGCTGCAGCAACGGGAGGACGTCGTCGTCCGGCTGATGCGCGCCGACGAGGCCGATGCGGTGGCCGCGCTCGTCGAGTCCGCCTACGCGGCGGACTTCGACCTCAACCCCCGCTACCGGGCCGACATCGTCGCGGTCGCCGAGCGGGCTCGCGCGCACTGGGTGTGGGTCGCCGCCGACGCCGCGACGGGGGAGCTGCTCGGGACCGCGACGACGCCGCGCTCCGGCGCCACGATGTCGCCGGTCGCGCAGGAGGGCGAGCTCGACTTCCGCTTCCTCGGCGTCGCACCGGCCGCCCGGCGCCGCGGCGTCGGCGAGACGCTCGTGCGCCACGTGCTGACGCTCGCCCGGCTCCGGGGGATCGACCGGGTGGTCCTCAACACCGGCCCCGACATGCTCGGCGCGCAGCGGCTCTACGACCGCCTCGGCTTCACCCGCCTCCACGAGCGCGAGTACCGATTCGTGCGGCCCGACGGCTCGGGGTTCCAGATGCTCGCCTACGGTCGCGACGCCCGGCTCGTCGCCTGACGGGCGCTCAGACGTTCGGGTCCGGTCCGACCCGCGCCAGCCAGTCGTCGGTGCGCTCGAGCGCGGCGAAGTCGAACTTCTCGTAGAGCCCGTGCGCATCGCCCGTGATGAGCACCACGCGCTTGAGGTGGAGCGCGTCGAGCTCGCCGAGCACGTACTCGACGAGCGAGACACCGAGCCGTTCGCCGCGGGCGGCCGGGTCGACGATCACGTCGCAGAGCCAGCCGAAGGTCACCCGGTCGGTCACGACGCGCGCGTAGGCGAGCTGCGCGCCCGTCACGCGGTCGTACACCCCGAAGTTCATCGACCCGTCGATCGCCGCGTCCTGCGTCGCACGCGAGCGCCCGAGCGCCCAGTACGCGTGCTCCGAGAGCCAGCGATGCACGACTTCGCGGTCGAGGCGTTCGGGGTCGGTCGAGAAGTCGAGCTCGCGGGCCATCGGCCCAGCGTAGCTGTGCCCGGCACCGCCGTGCTCCGGCGCGATGAGGGTGCGCCCACCGGCCGGGGCGCCGCCCCGCACCTCGTGCGGACGACGGCGGGACGGCGCGCGACCCGTGCCGAGCTCAGCGCAGGGTCTTGCGCGCCGTGATCTGCCCGGTGTCGAAGCCGAGCAGGTGAAGGCCGCCGTGGAAGCGCGCGTGCTCGACCTTGATGCAACGGTCCATGACGACGGTGAGCCCCTGCTCCTCGCCGGAGTACGCGGCCTCCTGGTTCCAGATGCCGAGCTGCACCCAGATCGTCTTCGCGCCGACGGCGACGACGTCGTCGATGACGCTCGGGATGTCGCTGCCGCGGCGGAAGACCACGACGATGTCGGGCACCTCGGGCAGGTCCTTCAGGCTCGCGTACGCGGGCTGCCCGAGGATCTCGGTCTCCATGGGGTTCACGAAGTACAGGCGGTAGTCGCTCGACTGCTGGAGGTAGGTGCCGACGAAGTAGCTCGAGCGCTGCGGCTTCGGCGAGGCGCCCACGATCGCGACCGACTTCGCCGCGTTCAGGATGCGCAGGCGGGCCTTCGCATCGGGGCCGACCCACGTGCGCTGCGAGTGCAGCAGCTTCGCGAGGGGCGAGGAGGCCGGGAGCTCGCAGGAGAGGCCGTTCGCGAAGCGGACCGTCTCGAGGGAGTCGCCAGCGGGCACCGCGGGGGCATCCGTCGTCTGCGTGTCGGTCATCGCGTGCCTCCGGTCGCGGCGGTGAGCGCCTGGTCGAGATCGTAGATGATGTCGTCGGCGTCCTCGATGCCGACCGAGAGCCGCACCACGCCGGGCGCGACGCCCGCGTCGACGAGCTGCTGCTCGGTGAGCTGCGCGTGCGTCGTCGAGGCGGGATGGATGATGAGGGTCTTCGCGTCGCCGATGTTCGCGAGGTGCGAGGCGAGGTTCACGTTCTCGATGAGGGCCTGGCCGACGGCGCGGCCGCCCTTCACCTCGAAGCTGAAGACCGAGCCCGGTCCCTTCGGCAGGTACTTCCGCGCCCGCTCGTGGTGCGGGTGGTCGGGAAGGCCCGCCCACAGCACGCGCTCGATGCGCGGGTCCTCGGCGAGCCAGGTCGCCACCGTGCGGGCGTTGTCGACGTGCGCCTGGATGCGGTACGGCAGGGTCTCGACGCCCTGGGCGAGCAGGAACGCCGAGTGCGGCGCGAGCGTCGGGCCGATGTCGCGCAGCTGCTCGGCGCGCAGCCGCGTGAGGAACGCGTACTCGCCGAAGTTGCCCGACCACTCGAGCCCGCCGTAGCTCGGCACCGGCTGCCCGAAGAGGGGGAACTTCTCGGAGTGCCAGTGGAACCGGCCCGACTCGACGACGAGTCCGCCGAGGGTCGTGCCGTGGCCGCCGAGGAACTTCGTCGCCGAGTGCGTGACGAGGTCGGCGCCCCACTCGATCGGGCGGTTGAGGTAGGGGGTCGCGAGCGTCGAGTCGACGATGAAGGGGATGCCGTGCGCGTGGGCGACGTCGGCGAGCGCCTCGAGGTCGGCGATCTCGCCCGACGGGTTCGCGATGGTCTCGACGAAGAGGGCCTTCGTGTTCTCCTGGATGGCGGCCGCGTAGTCGGCCGCGTCGGAGCTCGCCACGAAGGTCGTCTCGACGCCGAAGCGGCGGAGCGTGACATCCAGCTGGGTGATCGAACCGCCGTAGAGGTTCGCGGAGGCGACGATGTGGTCGCCGGCGCCCGCGAGCGAGGCGAAGGTGATGTACTGCGCCGAGAGGCCGGACGCGGTCGCGACTGCGCCGAGGCCGCCCTCGAGGCTCGCGACGCGCTCCTCGAAGCTCGCGACCGTCGGGTTCGCGAGGCGCGAGTAGATGTTGCCGTACTTCTGCAGCGCGAAGCGGGCGGCCGCGTCGGCGGTGTCGTCGAAGACGAACGCGCTCGTCTGGTAGATCGGCAGCGCGCGGGCGCCCGTCACCTGGTCGGGGATGTTGCCCGCGTGGATGGCGCGGGTCTTGAAGCCGTATTCGCGGTCTGCCATGCGGGCAACGGTACGCGTGCGGCGGGCCCGGATCGGTGAGGCCCGTAACGCAGGGCAACGCACGCACGCGGGCGCACGCATCGCGGATGCTTCGCCGACGGGGTGCGCGCGCCGTCCACGCGTTCTCTAGGCTCTTCTGGTGATCGAATGGCTCTCCGCCCACTGGACCGAGGTGCTCGGGTTCGCGACGGGTGCGCTCTGCGTCGTGCTCGCAGGGCTCCGCAACGTCTGGTCGTACCCGATCGGCATCGCGAACAACCTCGTGTTCATCGGGCTCTTCGCGTCGACGGGCCTCTACGCCGCCGCCGCGCTGCAGCTCGTGTTCCTCGCCTTCGGCGTCCACGGCTGGGTGCACTGGGTGCGCGGCGTCGAACGCGACCACGGCTACATCTCGCGCACGCCCGCCCGGCAATGGCCGTGGCTCGCCGCGGCGGCCGTCGCCGGCACCGCTGCGATCTGGTGGGTGCTCTCCACGTTCACCGATTCGCAGTTCGCGCTCGCCGACGCCGCGACGACGTCGGCGAGCCTCGTCGCGCAGTACCTGCTGAATCGCAAGCGCATCGAGAACTGGTTCGTGTGGATCGCGGTCGACGTCGCCTTCGCGGCACTCGCCGTCGCCGCGGGGCTCTGGATCACCGCCGTCCTCTACCTCCTCTTCATCGGCATCTGCGCGGCGAGCTGGCGTGCATGGCGCCGCGTCGAGCGGGAGGCCGGGGCCGCGGCGCCAGCGCAGCCGGAGCCCGCGCATGTCTGAGCGCGAGGTCCGCTTCGCGCACGGCCTCGTGATCGGCAAGTTCTATCCGCTGCACGCGGGGCACTCGAACCTCATCACGAGCGCGCTGCGAGCCTGCGACCGCGTCACCGTGGAGGTGCTGGGGTCGAGCGTCGAGACGATCCCGCTCGCCGCGCGTGCCGCATGGGTGCGCGAGGAGCACCCGACGGCGAGGGTGGTGTCCGCCGTCGACGACACCCCGGTCGACTTCGAGTCGGATGCCTCGTGGGAGGCGCACACGGCGCTCATCGCCTCGCTCGCGGCCGGCCCCGTCGACGCCGTCTTCACGAGCGACCCGTACGGTGCGGAGCTCGCCGGCCGCCTCGGCGCCGAGTGGGTGCAGGTCGACCCCGGCCGGGTGCTGAACCCCGTGTCGGGAACGGCGGTGCGCGCCGACCCGTGGGGCCACTGGCACGAGTTGGCTCCGGCCGCCCGCGCGCACCTCGCCGCCCGCGTCGTCGTCGTCGGAGCCGAGTCGACGGGCACGACGACGCTCGCGGCGGCGCTCGCCGAGGCGCTCGGCACCGACTGGGTGCCCGAGTACGGGCGCGAGTACTCCGAGACGCGCGAGGGCGGGCTCGCCGCCCCGTGGCGCAGCGACGAGTTCGACCTCGTCGTCGATCGCCAGCTCGCCCTCGAGCAGACGGCGCTGCGGCGCGTGCCGGTGCCGGTGCTCGTGTGCGACACGGACGTGCTCGCCACGACCGTCTGGCACGAGCGGTACGTCGGCCACGAGGCGGCGCGGCTCGTTGCCCGTGCGGCCGCGCACCGGCCTGCGCTGTACGTGCTGACGGGCGACGAGATCCCGTTCGTGCAGGACGGGATGCGCGACGGCGAGCACCTGCGGCACGACATGCACGGTCGGTTCCGCGAGGTGCTCGCCGCGACCGGGGTGCCGTGGATCGAGGTGCACGGCGAGGTCGAGGATCGCGTGGCCCGGGCGCTGCCCGCGATCCAGTCGGCGCTGCGCGACCATCTCGCGTTCGCGGCGCCGCTCGAGGGCCGCCCCGCGGCCGAGCAGCAGGCACGGGTCGCGGCGGCCCGAGCCGCCGTGGAGGCCGTGCCGGCCGGCGAGTCCCGGCCGTCGCCCGCTACGGTGGCCCGATGATCCTCGAACATGCGCTCCTGCCCGTCGTCCCCGGCCGCGAGGCCGAGTTCGAGTCGGTGTTCGCGGAGGCGAAGCAGATCATCTCCTCGATGCCGGGCTTCATCGACCTGACGCTCTCGCGCTCGATCGAGACGCCGAACGAGTACCTGCTGCTCGTGCACTGGGAGAGCGTCGAGGCGCACGAGCACGGGTTCCGCGGCTCGCCCGAGTACGAGCGGTGGCGGGCGCTGCTGCACGGCTTCTACGAGCCGTTCCCGGTCGTCGAGCACTTCGCGCTCGTGCACAGGGCTTGATCAGCCCCGCTTGCTAGCCTGTTCGCAGGTCGCGAGATGCGGCCACCGGACGAGGGCACCCAGTACCCGGACATGACGACTGGCTCAAGGAGTGAACAGTCATGGCGTGGGTCATCCTCATCGCGTCCGGTGTGCTCGAGGCCGTCTGGGCCACCGCGCTCGGCAAGTCCGAGGGCTTCACGAAGCTCTGGCCGTCGGTGATCTTCGGCGTCGCGATCGTGCTCTCGATGGGCGGGCTCGCCTGGGCGATGCGCGACATCTCGATCGGCACCGCGTACGCGGTCTGGGTCGGCATCGGCGCGGCGCTCACGGTCATCTGGTCGATGATCACGGGCGACTCGGATGTCTCGTGGGTGAAGATCGCCCTGCTCATGGGCCTCGTCGGCTGCGTCGTCGGCCTGAAGTTCGTCGACGGCGGTGCCGGCCACTAGGCGCCCATCGTGTAAAGAATGCTTGACATCATGTCTGCTGTGATTGACACTGGATGTCAAGCATTCTTGACATCGAGCGAAGGGGTCCGGCATGTCGTACGAGGAGAAGGGCACCTGGCAGTACCTGGTGATCGCCGTCGTCGGCTACGCCGTGTACCTGTCCCTGGTCGTGCCGCAGTTCGCCGGCGGTGCGACCGTCGGCGAGGTCGACTACGTGCCGGCCATGCTCTGGACGATCGGCGGGGCGATCGTCGTCGCGATCGTGCTGCGCATCGTCGTCGAGATCTTCGTACCGAGCGACAGCACCAGGGGCGACGTGCGCGACCGCGACATCGACCGGCTCGGCGACCGGGTGGGCAACTGGTTCGTGGTCGCCGGTGCGCTCGGCGCCCTCGTGCTCGCCATGCTCGAGGTCGACTGGTTCTGGATCGCGAACGTCGTCTACCTGTGCTTCGTGCTGTCGGCGATCGTGTCGAGCGTCACCAGGCTCGTCGCGTACCGGCGGGGGGTGCCCGCGTGGTGAAGCCGACGCGGGTCACGAACGAGGTGCGTGCGCTCCGATTCCGGCAGGGCGAGATGACCCAGGCCGAGCTCGCGCGCCGGCTCGGCGTGACCCGGCAGACGGTCATCGCCATCGAGCAGGGCCGCTACTCGCCCTCGCTCGAGATGGCCTTCCAGATCGCCCGGGTCTTCGGCGTGCCCCTCGACGAGGTGTTCGGCTACCCCGAGGAGGCGGAGCGATGAGGGCGGCGGTCGTCGAGCGGTACGGCGGGCCCGAGGTCGTGGCCCTCCGCGAGGTGCGCGACCCCGAGATCCGCGACGACGAGCTGCTCGTGCGGGTCGAGGCGACGACGATCGGGCCGACCGACGCGGCGGCGCGCAGCGGCCGCCCGGCCTTTGCGCGGCTCTACTTCGGGCTGATGCGCCCGCGCCACGCGGTCCTCGGCTTCGAGTTCGCGGGCGTGGTCGAGCGCGTCGGGTCCTCCGTCCGGCGGTTCGCGCCGGGCGACCGCGTGCACGGCGCCCTCGCGCCCGAGCCCGGAGCGCATGCCGAGTTCGTGCGCATCGCCGAGGGCGGGCTCGTCGCGCACGTTCCGGCCGGGTGGGATCCGGTCGATGCCGTCGCGATCGTCGACGGCTTCCTGACGGCGATCCCGTTCCTGCGCGACGGCGGCCGCGTGCGTCAGGGCGACCGCGTGCTCGTGAACGGGGCCTCGGGCGCCGTCGGCTCCGCGGCGGTGCAGTTCGCGAAGCACCTCGGTGCCGAGGTCGTCGGCGTCTGCGGGCCGGCGCACCTCGACCTCGTGCGCTCGCTCGGGGCCGACCGGGTCGTCGACTACACGCGCGAGGACGTCGCGACGACGGGGGAGCGCTACGACGTGGTGTTCGACGCCGTCGGCACGCGCTCGTTCCGCGAATGCCGCCCCGTGCTCACCGCCGACGGCATCTACCTCTCGACGGTCCCGTCGCTGCCGGTGCTCCTGCGCACCCGACGGGCGAGGTCGACCGACTCGGGGCAGCGGGCGGCGAACCTGTTCACCGGGCTCCACCCGCTCGCCGAGAAGGCGGCCGACCTCGCGCTCGTCGGCGAGCTGGCTGCCGCGGGTGCGATCAGGCCGGTCATCGACCGGGTGCTCGCGCTCGACGACGTCGTCGAGGCGCATCGCATCGTCGACGGCGGCCACAAGGGCGGCAACCTCGTCATGGCGATCTCGGCCGCGGCGTGAACCCGAGACGATCCGGTGGCCCTGCGCCCGCGGCGTCGCGCGCCCGCCGGATCACTGCTCCGCTTCGGGGTGCCAGGCGAGCGCCTGCCAGATCACGAGCACGTTGAAGCCGAACCCGAGGACGATGAGCACGTTGTCGTAGAGCCCCTTGTAGGGCAGGCCCGAGAGGTTGAAGACGACGAGCGCGGCCGACACGATCACGGTGATCCACTTGAGCGGCGTCGCGGGCACCATGAGCGAGACCGTGATCATCACGATCGGCACGAGCATGACGAGGGCGGCGACGAGCCACATCCAGCTCGAGGCCGCCTTGTCGCCGATCCTGCCGATGACGGCGTCCCCTGAGAACAGGCGCAGCACGTCGCCGAGCAGGTAGACGAGCATGAGCGACACCCAGCCGCCGGCGAGGATGATCCGGGTCGGGTCCACGCCTCAGGCTCCCGTCGTGCCGCGCTGAGGGTGGAGCACGAGGTTGCCGACCTTGCGACCGGTGTCGACCCGGGCGTGCGCCTCGGCGATCCCGTCGAGCGGCAGCGTGTCGTCGACCACGACCCTGAGGGTGCCGTCGGCGACGAGGTCGAGCAGGGTCGCGAAGTCCTCGGGGCGCTCGGGGGAGGTGCCCGTCTTCACCGGGCCCCTGGCGGTGATCATCTGGCCGAGCGTGGCGACGGCGAGCAGCAGCCGGCCGCCGTCGGCGAGCAGCGGGCGCCCGGTCGCCGGGCTCAGGGCGCCGACCGTGTCGAACACGACCTCGAAGCGCTCGTCGAGCGCGTCGAGCGGGGTCGCCGCGTAGTCGACGACGTGCTCGGCACCGAGCGCCGTGACGAGCTCGGCGTTGCGCGCACTCGTCATCGCCGTGACGCGTGCGCCGAAGTGCTTCGCGAGCTGCACCGCGTTCGTGCCGACCGCGCCCGAGGCGCCGACGACGAGCACGTGCTCGCCCGGCTGCACCGCCGCCTTGTCGCGCAGGTAGTGCAGCGCCGTCGCGCCGCCGAAGAGCACCGCCGCGGCGTCGTCGAACGACACCCCGTCGGGGATCCGGGCGAGCCGCGTCGTCGGCACCGCGACGAGCTCGGCATGGGCGCCCATCCGCGCGCCGGTCATGCCGCAGACGCGGTCGCCGACGGCGAACCCGGATGCCCCGTCGCGGGAGTCGCTCCCCGGGCCGGAGCTGCGCGAGGCATCCGGGCCGATCGCCTCGACGACGCCGGCGAACACCACCCCGAGCACGCGGGCCCGCGGCCCGCGCACGCCGAGGGCGAGCCGGCCGGGGAAGCCGAAGCCGCGGGGGAAGCGGGCGCCCCGGATGCGCGCGTCGCCCGAGTTGACGGTCGAGGCCATCACTCGGACGAGTGCCTCGCCGCGACCTGCGACCGGGTCGGGCGTCTCCTCGACGCGGGCCACCTCAGGGGGGCCGTACCGATCGACGACTGCTGCGCGCATCATGCTCCCTTACACCTGTAAGTTCCGTTGTCGCCCACGATAGCCTTACAGTCGTAAGGACGCAAGGATCGCATCGAGGACGGAGGCGGAATGGCCAGGCGCACCCCGCTCAGCCGCGAGCGCATCATCGCCGCCGCGATGCAGGTCGCCGACGAGGGCGGGCTCGCAGCGGTCAGCATGCGCAGCGTCGGCAAGGCGCTCGGCGCCGAGGCGATGTCGCTCTACCATCACGTCGCGGGCAAGGAGGAGCTGCTCGACCTGCTCGCCGACGCGGCCTTCGAGGAGATCCCCCTGCTCGAGACCGACAGCCCGTGGCGGGCGGCGATGGTCGACCGGGCCGATGCGATGCGCGCCGTGCTGACGGCGCACCCCTGGGCGCTCGGCCTCCTCGAATCGAGGACGAACCCCGGCCAGGCCGTCATGCGCCACCACGATCGCGTCCTCGGGGTGCTGCGGAACGGCGGCTTCGACCTCGCGCTCGCCGCGCACGCCTACTCGGTGCTCGACGCCTACATCTACGGGTTCGTGCTCACCGAGCTCACCCTGCCCTTCACCCCCGACGAGGGCGCCGACGCCTTCGCCGAGGGGCTCGAACTGCCCGCCGACGAGTACCCCCACCTCGCCGAGATGCTCGAGCAGATGGTCCTCGGGCACGACTACGAGTTCGGCGACGAGTTCGGCTACGGCCTCGAGCTTGTGCTCGACCAGCTCGAGCTGAGGCTCGCCGCGCAGCGCGCCGGCGCCGAAGCGCGCTGAACCGATGCGGCCGGGTTCACCCCCAGCTCGGCAGCCAGAAGTGCAGCTGGCGCAGCGTCGGGGTCATCGGCACGCCCGTCCAGAGCGGGTAGTAGAGCGCCGAGACGAGCAGGACGACACCGAGGAACACCGCGACGACCGCGAGCCCCCGCGTGCGCTTCCAGCGCTCGTCCGCGGGCCGGCCCGCGATCATGCCGAGCACGAACACGAGGGCGAGCACGAGGTACGGCTCGAACGCGATCGAGTAGAACTGGAACACCGTGCGGCCGAGGTAGCCGAGCCACGGGAGGTAGCCGGCGGCGAGCCCCACGAGGATCAGGCCCGCCTGCCACTCGCGATACCGGGCGAGCCGGTAGACGAGATAGAGGGATGCCGCGGCGGCGGCCCACCAGATGATCGGGTTGCCCACGCCGATGATCGAGGAGACGAGCCCGTCCGAGGCGTCGTCCGAGTAGTACATGTTCGTGGGCCGGATCATGAGGAGCCACGTCAGCGGGTTCGACTGCCACGGGTGCTCGCTGTGCACGCCCACGTGGTAGTCGTACGCCGAGACGTGGTAGTGCCAGAGGCTCTGCAGCGAGCTCGGGACCCACGCGAACAGGCCGGTCGCCGCGTTGCCGGCCTCCTCGGCCCAGTGGCGGTAGTAGCCGCCGTCGGTCGTGAGCCAGCCGGTCCACGAGGCGAGGTAGACGACCGCGGCCACGGGCACCAGGAGCACGAACGTCACCGGCCCCTGCTTCAGCAGCCCGCCGGTGAGCCAGAAGGGCACCCGCGCTCGCCGTCTCGCGACGACGTCGACCACGACGAGGTAGATGCCGAACGCCGCGAGGAACCACAGCCCCGACCACTTCACGGCGGCCGCCGCGCCGAAGGCCGCGCCCGCCGCGACCACCCAGGGGCGGGCCCAGAGCGCCGGCCCGTAGTGCGGATCGCGGCCCGACGCCCAGGCCTCGGCGAGCCGGGCGTCGAGCGCGCGTTCCGCATGGGCGCGGTCGAGCAGCACGAACCAGAAGCCGAGCAGGGCGAACAGCATGACCCAGTTGTCGAGCAGCGCCACGCGCGACATCACGATCGCGTTGCCGTCGACCGCGAAGAGGAGGCCCGCGGTGACCGCGAGGGCGGTCGAGGCGAACAGCCGCCGGCCGATGAGCGTGATCAGGAACACGGCGATCGTGCCGGCGAGCGCCGTCGTCGCCCGCCACCAGAACGCGTCGCCCGCGCCGAAGGCCGCCATCCCGAGGCCGATCATCCACTTGCCGAGCGGCGGGTGCACGACGTACGAGGGGTCGTCGAGGTAGAGGTTCGTGTCGCCTGCCGCGAAGTCGGTGTCGGCGCCCTCGGGCCACCGCGACTCGTAGCCGTTGTGGAGGAGGGTCCACGCGTCCTTCACGTAGTACGTCTCGTCGAAGACGATCTGCTGCGGATGCCCGAGGTTCCAGAAGCGCAGCACGGCCGCGACGAGGGTGACGAGGATCGGGCCGCCCCAGTACCAGAGCCGGCGGCGGGCCGGCGTCGACATCTGCCGCGACCACCAGTCGTCGAGCCGGGAACCCGTGGGCTCCACCGACGCGTCGACACTCATGCGCCCAACACTAGGACAGACTTGAGGGCATGATCATCCTCGCGGCGACGCCCATCGGCAATCTCGGGGACGCCTCGACGAGACTCAGGGAGGCGCTCGAGGCCGCGACGGTGATCGCCTCGGAGGACACCCGGGTGACGCAGCGGCTCATCGCCGCGCTCGGCATCGCGAACCGCCCTCGCCTCATCGCGCTGCACGAGCACAACGAGCGGCAGAAGGCCGATGAACTCGTCGAGCTCGCTCGCGAGCACGACCTGCTCGTGCTGAGCGATGCCGGCATGCCGACGGTGTCCGACCCCGGCTTCCCCCTCGTCGCCGCCGCGGCGGCCGCGGGCGTCCTCGTCACGGTGATCCCCGGGCCCTCGGCGGTGGTCACCGCGCTCGCCGTGTCGGGCCTGCCGACCGACCGCTTCGCGTTCGAGGGGTTCCTGCCGCGCAAGGCGGGCGAGCGCTCCCGCCGGCTCACCGAGCTCGCCGGCGACCGGCGGACGCTCGTATTCTTCGAGGGCCCCTCGCGGCTCGCCTCGAGCCTCGAGGCGCTCGCCGAGGCGTTCGGCGCGGAGCGGCCGGCCGCCGTGTGCCGCGAGCTCACGAAGCTCCACGAGGAGGTGCGTCGCGGCGGCCTCGGCGAGCTCGCCGAGTGGGCCGCCGGCGGCGTGCGCGGCGAGATCGTGATCGTCGTGGGCGGTGCGGGCGAGACGTCGGTCGACCCCGAGGGCGCGCTCGAGCGCGTGCTCGGGCTCGCCGCCTCGGGAACCCGCCTGAAGGACGCGGCCGCGCTCGTCGCCGCCGAGACCGGCCTCGGCAAGCGCGACCTCTACGAGGCCGCGCTCGCGCACCGCCAGCGGCCCGTCGAGTAGCCCCGACGACCGCGCGGCCGCGGGCGGAGCATCCTGCGTCAGACGGGACGGTCGGCGCAACCCCTGTCGGTCACCCCCCGAACGGGGGAGAATGGGTGCATCGCCCGACATGGGAGGTGCGAGATGGATGCCACGCACGGAACGCACGGGGGCGGCGCGCACGCCGTCCGATTCGCCGAGTACGGCGGCCCGGAGGTGCTGCGGGTCGACGAGGTGCCGGTGCCCGAGCCCGGGCCGGGCGAGGTCCTCGTCGAGGTCTTCGCCGCCGGCCTCAACCCCGCCGACAGCGCCGCGAGGCGCGGGGAGCACCCCGATCGATGGCCCGTCGAACTGCCCGCCGGCCAGGGCAGCGACCTCGCCGGCGTCGTGATCGCGACCGGACCGGGCGTCGCCCGCTTCGCTCGCGGCGACGAGGTGATGGGGTTCGTCGCGCGCGGTGCGCAGGCGAGCCATGTGGTCGTGCCCGAGCGGCAGCTGCTGCCCAAGCCCCCCGGGCTCTCCTGGGAGGTCGCCGGCTCGCTGCACTTCGCCGGCACCACGGCGTGGAACGCGGTCGAGGGGCTCGCACTGGGGCCGAGCGACACGATCGTCGTCACGGCCGCCGCCGGCGGCGTCGGATGCCTCGCCGCCCAGTTCGCGAGGATCCGCGGCGCGACGGTCATCGGCACGACCGCCGAGGAGCGGTTCGACTTCCTGCGCCAGTTCGGCGTGATCCCGACGGCGTACGGTCCGGGCCTCGCCGAGCGCGTGACCGCGATCGTCGAGGCGACCGACCACGCGCGGCCCGTGACCGCGTTCCTCGACTTCCTGGGCGGCGAGACCGCCGCCGCGCTCGCGCTCGGCGTGCCCCGCTCGCGCATCCTCACCGTGCTCGACCAGGCGGCCGTCGAGGCCAGCGACGCCGTCGCCCTCGGGACGGGCGACGTCGTCGCGCTCGGCCGGGTGGCCGCGCTCGTCTCGGCGCGACGCGTTCGCCTGCCCATCGCCGACGTCTTCCCGCTCGGCGAGGTCGCCGAGGCGTACCGGTCGCTCGACCGGCGCGACGCCCCGGGCAAGATCGTGCTCGGCTTCCGCGTGGTCGAGTACCCGGGGCAGCGGGTGCGCGAGCCCGCGATCAAGGAGCAGGACGTGACGCTCGGCGTGCCGACCCCGCACGAGCACCTCGAGGTGTCCGAGGCCGTGCCGCCCGCGATCGGCGACGGCAGCGTGCGCCGGCGGCGCCGCGAGCGCCATGCCGAGGAGGAGGCGCAGCGCGGGTAGCGGGGAGGCGGGGCATCCCATAGGAGGGAGCGGCCTCGTGGCTGAGCCCGAAGCCTCCGCAGTAATGGTGCTCGAGACGCCCATAAGATTGAGCGCATGGCCGAAGCCTCCTCGTTCTACATCACCACGCCCATTTTCTACGTCAACGACGTGCCCCACATCGGGCACGCCTACACCGAGGTCGCCGCCGACGTGCTCGCACGCTGGCACCGGCAGGCCGGTGACGACACGTGGATGCTCACGGGCACGGACGAGCACGGCCAGAAGATCCTCCGCACCGCGACGGCGAACGGCGTCACCCCGCAGGAATGGGCCGACAAGCTCGTCGCCGACGCCTGGATCCCGCTGCTCGAGACCGTCGGCATCGCCAACGACGACTTCATCCGCACGACCGACGCGCGTCACGAGGCCAACGTGCAGAAGTTCCTGCAGAAGCTCTACGACGACGGCCACATCTACACGGGCGAGTACGAGGGCTACTACTGCGTCGGCTGCGAGGAGTACAAGCAGGAGTCCGACCTCGTGCCGGGCGCCGGCGAGTACGAGGGCCAGCTCGTCTGCGCGATCCACTCGAAGCCCGTCGAGCTGCTGCACGAGAAGAACTACTTCTTCCGCACCTCGGCGTTCGCCGAGCGCCTGCTCGCGCTCTACGAGGAGCGCCCCGACTTCGTGCAGCCCGAGTCGGCGCGCAACGAGGTGCTCGGCTGGGTGCGCTCGGGCCTCACCGACCTCTCGATCTCGCGCTCGACGTTCGACTGGGGCGTCAAGGTCCCGTGGGACGAGACCCACGTCGTCTACGTCTGGTTCGACGCGCTGCTCAACTACATCACCGCCGTCGGCTACGGCCAGGACGACGAGGAGTTCGCGCGCCGCTGGCCCGCGCAGCACATCGTCGGCAAGGACATCCTCCGCTTCCACGCCGTGATCTGGCCCGCCATGCTGATGGCGGCGGGCCTCGAGGTGCCGAAGGGCGTGTTCGGCCACGGCTGGCTGCTCGTCGGCGGCGAGAAGATGTCGAAGTCGAAGCTCACCGGCATCGCGCCCGAGCAGATCACCTCGACGTTCGGCTCCGACGCGTTCCGCTACTACTTCATGCGCGCGATCGCGTTCGGCCAGGACGGCTCGTTCTCCTGGGAGGACCTGGCGGCCCGCTACCAGGCCGAGCTCGCGAACGGCTTCGGCAACCTCGCCTCGCGCGTCATCGCGATGATCACCCGCTACTGCGACGGCGTCGTGCCGACCGCGGGCGCGCTCCAGCCCGCCGACATCGAGATCGCGTCGGTCGAGCGTCGCGCGACCGAGGCCTCGTGGCAGGCCGTCGACCGCATCGCGATCCACGAGGCGATCGCCGCCGCGTGGGAGCTGGTCGACGCGCTCAACGGCTACCTCACGGCCGAGGAGCCGTGGGCCCTCGCGAAGGACCCGGCCAACCGCGAGCGGCTCGAGACGGTGCTCGCGACCGCCTACCGCGGCCTCGGCACCCTCGCCGTGCTGCTGTCGCCCGTGACGCCCGTCGCCGCGGCGAAGCTCTGGACGGCGCTCGGCGCCCCCGGCTCCGTGCAGGACGCCCGCATCGATCGCGCGAACGAGGCCGAGCTCGGCGAGCGCGTCGCGCCGCTCGAGGCGCTCTTCCCCCGCGTCGAGGTCGCGGAGTAGCAGGTGGCGTCGTCGACGAGCACCGGGCAGGGCTACCCGGCGCTGCCCGAACCGCTGCCGATCCCGGTCTACGACAACCACACGCACCTCGAGCCCTCCGACGAGGCGCCGCCCGGGCGTCCCGACACGCTGCTCGACGTGCACGAGCACCTCGAGCGGGCGGCCGCGGTCGGCGTCGCGGGCGCCGTGCAGGTCGGCACCGACGTCGCCACCAGCCGGTGGTCGGCCGAGGTCGCCGCGCGCGAGCCGCGGCTGCTCGCGGCGGTCGCGCTGCATCCCAACGAGGCGCCCGAGCTCGAGGCATCCGGCTCGCTCGACGCGGCGATCGCCGTGATCGACGAGCTCGCCGCGCAGCCGCGGGTGCGGGCCGTCGGCGAGACGGGGCTCGACTTCTTCCGCACGGGCGACGACGGGCGGCCGGCGCAGTTCCGCGCCTTCGAGGCGCACATCGACATCGCGAAGCGGCACGGCATCGCCATGCAGATCCACGACCGCGACGCGCACGACGAGGTCGTCGCGACGCTGCGCCGGGTCGGCGCTCCCGAGCGCACCGTCTTCCACTGCTTCTCGGGCGGCGCGGAGCTCGCCCGCATCGCGGCCGACGAGGGCTGGTACTGCTCGTTCGCAGGCAACGTGACGTTCAAGAACGCCGAGAACCTGCGCGAGGCCCTGCGGGTGCTGCCGCGCGAGCGCATCCTCGTCGAGACCGACGCGCCCTACCTCACGCCGGTGCCGCTGCGCGGACGCCCGAACGCGCCGTACCTCGTGCCGCACACGGTGCGGTTCATGGCCGAGACCCTGGGGGCGCCGCTCGACGAGTTCTGCGCCGGGCTCGCGTCGAACACGCTCGCCGTGTACGGCTCGTGGGAGGATGACCCCGTGCAGGGGGCGACGACGAGGGGCGACGGGGCGTGACCGCGCACCGCCACGAGGCCGAGAGCGACGGCCCCGCCGCGCAGCCGCGGCTGCTGGGTCCCGCCGAGATCCGCGACCTCGCCGAGCTGCTCGGGGTGACCCCGACGAAGAAACTCGGCCAGAACTTCGTGCACGACGGCAATACGGTGCGGCGCATCGTGCAGACCGCGGGCGTCGAGCGCGGCGAGACCGTGCTCGAGATCGGCCCGGGGCTCGGCTCGCTGACGCTCGGCCTGCTCGAGGCCGGCGCCGACGTCATCGCCGTCGAGATCGACAAGCGGCTCGCCGCCCAGCTGCCGCACACCGCCGGCATCATGCAGCCGGGCACGTCGCTGACCGTCGTCACGGAGGACGCGATGCGGGTGACGGAGCTGCCCGGCGCGCCGGTGCGGCTCGTCGCCAACCTGCCGTACAACATCTCGGTGCCGGTGCTGCTGCACCTGCTCGAGCACTTCGACTCGCTACGGTCGGGCATCGTCATGGTGCAGGCCGAGGTCGGCTACCGCCTCGCGGCCGAGCCGGGTTCGAAGGTGTACGGCGCGCCGAGCGTGAAGGCCGCCTGGTACGGGCGCTGGCGCACGGCGGGCCAGGTGTCGCGCATGGTGTTCTGGCCGGTGCCGAACGTCGACTCGGTGCTCGTCGGCTTCGAACGGTCGGAGGCGCCCGGGTCGGAGGCCGAGCGCATCGCGACCTTCGCGCTCGTCGACGCCGCGTTCCAGCAGCGCCGCAAGATGCTGCGCCAGTCGCTCTCGGGAGTGCTCGGCGGCAGCTCGGCCTCGGCCGCGGCGGTGCTCGAGGCGGCGGGCGTCGACCCGCAGGCGCGCGGCGAGCAGCTCGTGGTCGACGACTTCCTGCGCATCGCCAGGGCCGCGCAGGCGTAGCCCGCACCCGTATCCCGCACCCGGCACCCCGCCCCCCGCACCCCGCCCCCGGACCCCGAACCCCGCGCGGGGTGGCGAGTCGCAGGACGATCCGGCGCGGATGCGGCGATCCGCCGGCGTGCCGGGGGAATCCTCCTTCGACCCGCCGCGCGCACCCGGGATGCGTTCGCCCCCGCGCCGGTAGCGTGGCCCCATGGCGAGTGAGACCGTGGGATCGAACGCCGACGGGGTAGGCGACGACGCCGTCGCGGCGGCGACGGGGCAACCGCGCGAGGCGTGGTTCGCCCGCCTCGACGAGGCCGGGGCGGCGGCCGGCGGCTGGACGCACAAGGCGGTCGCGACGTGGCTCGTCGCCGAGCACGGCGTCGACCCCTGGTGGGCGCAGAACGTGACCGTCGCGTACGAGCAGGCGCGGGGCATCCGCCGGCCGGGGCAGCGGCAGGACGGCAGCTTCGAGGCGAGCGTGACCCGATCCGTCGACCTCGAGAAGACGGCGGCGCTGCGCTCGCTCGCCGCGGTCGTCGAGGCGGCGCTCGGCACGGCGCCCCTCGCGCTCAACCTCACCGCGAAGCATCCGACCGCCAGGTTCCCGCTCGACGGCGGCGAGTTCGTGCTCGCCTCCTCGAGCGACCGGCCCGGCGGGCGCGCGTCGGTCGGGCTGACCTGGGGGCGCATGCCCGACGGCGAACGCCTCGCCGAGGTGAAGGCACGCATGCGCGAGTGGCTCGCCGAGCTCGGGTGAATCGCAGGGGCGACCGAGGCGTCGGGTAGCGTGGTGGCATGACGATCGCCTGGGCCGACGAGGCAGTGCACGTTCGGGCGCCCGGCAAGATCAACCTCTTCATGCGCGTCGGCGCGGTGCAGCCCGACGGCTACCACGACGTCGCGACCGCATACCAGGCCGTGTCGCTCTACGAAGACGTGCGCGCCTGGCCCGACGACGAGTTCAGCGTGGCGTTCGGCGGCAGCGTCGACGTGTCGGGCCTGCCGACCGACGGCTCGAACCTCGCCATCAAGGCGGCGAAGCTGCTGGCGCGCACCGCCGGGGTCCCGGGCGGCGTGCGCCTCGAGATCGAGAAGCACGTGCCCATCGCGGGCGGCATGGGCGGCGGCTCGGCGGATGCCGCGGCGACCCTCGTGGCGTGCGACACGCTCTGGGGCACGGGCCTCTCGAAGGAGGAGCTGCACGCGCTCGCCGCGAAGCTCGGCGCCGACGTGCCGTTCGCGCTGAGCGGCGGCACCGCGATCGGCACCGGCCGGGGCGATCGGCTGAGCCCCGCGCTCGCGACCGGGTCGTTCCACTGGGTGCTGGCGGTGGCCGAGTTCGGGCTGTCGACGCCCGGGGTGTACCGCGAGCTCGACCGTCGCCGTGAGGAGCACCCCGAGGTCGATCCGGGCACCGACGCGCCCGTGGTCGACGCCGAGGTGCTGCAGGCGCTGCGGGCGGGCGACGCGCGGATGCTCGCCGGCGCGCTGCACAACGACCTCCAGGCGGCGGCGCTCGGGCTCGCGCCCGGCCTCGGCGGCATCCTCGAGCTCGGTGAGGCGAACGGGGCGCTCGCGGGTCTCGTCTCCGGCTCGGGCCCGACGGTCGCGTTCCTCGTCGACGACGCCGACTCGGCGATCGAGCTGCAGGTGGCGTTGTCGGCGGCCCGCCTCAACGCCCTGCACGTGCACGGCGCGGTGCACGGCGCGCGCGTGCTGCGCGGCTGAGCCTCAGCGGGCTGCGGCGGCACGACCGTCGCTCGCGTCGCCGGCGATCACCGCTCAGCTGCGGCGGAACCCCTCCCCGGCGCGTGCGAGCGCGTCCCGCATCGCGGCGCGGGCGTCGGCGCGGGCGTCGGTGCCGCCGGACGTCGTCGCGCCGCCCGTGAGCGCGTCGACGGCGCTCGCGCTGACCGCGCCGAGGCAGGCGCCGAGGTGCGCCGCGTCGATCGCGCGGACGCCGTAGCGCTCGCGGACCGCGCCGAGGATGCGGGCCTGCGTCGTGTGCAGGCGTACCGCGAGCGACGGGGGGATCCCGCCGGCCCGCCGGGCGAGCTCCGCCCTGATCGGGGCGAGCGCATCGGTGCCCGGGGTGCCGAGCGTCTCGACGAGCACGCCCACGGCCTGCTGCACGGCCGCCCACGCGTCGGCGTCGTCGGGAAGGGCCCGGACGGCGTCGGCGGCGAGGTCGAAGGCGTGCTCGAGGTGGTGGAACAGCACGTCCTCCTTCGACGCGAAGTGCAGGAAGAAGGTGCGGGGGGCGACGTCGGCACGGGCGGCGATCTCGGCGATCGTGGTCTGCGCGAACCCGTGGTCGACGAAGAGCCGGGTCGCGGCGGCGACGATCGCGTCACGGGTCGTCCGTCGCTTGCGCTCCCGCCGCCCGGGCTCGCGCGAGGCCGTCTCGTGCGCCGCGGACTGCCGTGCGGTGTCGTCGGCCGTACCTCGAGTGGTCATCCTTCGAGTGTAGAGGGACACTGCAAGTATGCATCGATGCACAACTGCATTAATGCAATACTGGCTCGATGCGATCGACAACTCATTCCGACCGGGTCTACGTCGTCACCGGCGCCGACAGCGGCATCGGCGCACGAGTGGCCCAACTGCTCGCCGAACGCGGCGCGCGGGTCGTCCGATGCGGGCTCGGCGACGACGTCGACGTGCACGCCGACCTCGCTCGGCCCGACGGGCGCGCCCGGCTCGTCGACGCGGTGCGGGCGCTCGCTCCCGACGGGGTCGACGGGCTGGCGCTCGTCGCCGGCGTCGGCGCCCCGTCGACGCTCCCGGTGCGGGTCAACTACTTCGGCACGATCGCCGTGCTCGAGGGGCTCCGGCCGCTGCTGGCGGCATCGGCCGCACCGCGCGTCGTCGCGGTGTCGTCGGCATCGTCGCTCTCGCCGGGCGACGAGGCGCTCGTCGAGACGCTGCTCCGCGGCGACGAGCCGGGTGCGATCGCGGTCGCCGAACGACTCGTCGCGGCCGGGCGGGGCGGCGTGATCTACCGTTCGACGAAGATCGCGCTCAATCGCTGGGTGCGACGGCACGCGGGCGACGACGAATGGGCCGGACGGGGCATCCTGCTGAACGCGGTCGCGCCGGGCATCGTCGCGACCGAGACGGCGATGTCGACCGTGCTCGCGAGCGAGGCGCAGGCGAAGGTGCTCGCCACGGCGCTGCCGCAGCCTCTCGGGATGCCGGGCCCCGTCGAACCCGTCGCCGAGCAGATCGCGTGGCTGCTCACGCCGTCGAGCGCGTTCACGACCGGGCAGATCCTCTTCGTCGACGGCGGCGCCGACGCCGTGCTCCGCGGCGAGCGGCCCTACGTAGACGGCGTGCGGTACCGGCCGCTCGCGGTCGCACGGATGCTGTTCTGGTCGGCCGTCGCCCGGATGAAGGGCCGGCCGCGGCGGCGACTAGGCTCGACGGGACATGGCACATCTCCTCGGCGCTGAGCGCCTGCATCTCGAGTTCCCGACGCGCACCGTCTTCGACGAGGTGACCCTCGGCATCGACGAGGGCGATCGCGTCGGCGTCGTCGGCCGCAACGGCGACGGCAAGTCGACGCTCATGAAGCTCCTCGCCGGCCGCCTCGAACCCGACGGCGGGCGGGTCACCCAGCGCCGCGGCATCCGCATCGGCATGCTCGACCAGGCCGACGTCGTCGACCCCGGCGTGACGGTCGCCGAGGCCGTCGTCGGCGGCATCGACGAGCACGTGTGGGCGGGCGACGCGAAGGTGCGCGACGTCATCGGCGGGCTGCTCGCGGACGTCCCGTGGCAGGCGCAGGTCGGCAGCCTCTCGGGCGGGCAGCGCCGGCGGGTCGGGCTCGCGGCGCTCCTCATCGGCGACTGGGACGTGCTCTTCCTCGACGAACCCACGAACCACCTCGACGTCGAGGGCATCGCGTGGCTCGCCGGGCACCTGAAGGGGCGCTGGGCGCAGGGCCAGGGCGCGCTCGTCGTCGTGACCCACGACCGGTGGTTCCTCGACGAGGTGTGCACCGCGACGTGGGAGGTGCACGACGGCATCGTCGAGCCCTTCGAGGGCGGCTACGCGGCGTACGTGCTGCAGCGCGTCGAGCGCGACCGCATGGCCGCGGCGAGCGAGGCGAAGCGCCAGAACCTCATGCGCAAGGAGCTCGCGTGGCTGCGGCGCGGCGCGCCCGCGCGCACCTCGAAGCCGAAGTTCCGCATCGAGGCGGCGAACCAGCTCATCGAGGACGAGCCTCCCGTGCGCAACGCCGTCGAGCTCTCGCAGCTCGCGGTGTCGCGGCTCGGCAAGGACGTCGTCGACCTCCTCGACGTCACCGTCGAGTACCCGTCGGCCGACCCGGCGGCGGGGTCGAAGACCGTGCTGCACGAGCTCGAGTGGCGCATCGCGCCGGGGGAGCGCACCGGCATCCTCGGGGTGAACGGCGCGGGCAAGTCGACCCTGCTGGGACTCGTCACCGGCGCCGTCGAGCCCACCTCGGGCCGGGTGAAGCGCGGCAAGACGGTGCGCATCGCGACCCTCAGCCAGGAGCTCGCCGAACTCGCCGAATGGGCGAACGAGCGCGTGTCGGCCGTCGTCGCCGAGCAGCGGGCGAGCTACACCGTCGGCGCGGGGTCGAAGGCGGTCGAGCTCACGCCCGGGCAGCTGCTCGAGCGGCTCGGATTCACGAGCGCGCAGCTCTCGACCCCGGTGAAGAACCTCTCCGGCGGCCAGAAGCGCCGGCTCCAGCTCCTGCTGATCCTGCTGCAGGAGCCGAACGTGCTCATCCTCGACGAACCGACGAACGACCTCGACACCGACATGCTCGCCGCGATCGAGGACCTCCTCGACTCGTGGCCCGGCACGCTCCTCGTCGTCTCGCACGACCGCTACCTCATCGAGCGGGTCACCGACCGCCAGCTCGCGATCATCGACGGCCACCTGCGCGACCTGCCCCGCGGCATCGAGCAGTACCTCGAGCTCCGTGCGGGGGCGGATGCCGCGAGGCAGGCCGCTGCGGCGAGCACGGGCGGCTCGTGGCAGGGCCCGTCGGCGCCGGCCTCGACCGCTGCGGCGGGGTCCGCCGCGGGCGCGGCCGCAGCGCCCGCGCTCTCGGGGGCCGAGCGCCGCAACGCCGAGAAGGAGCTCGCCTCGATCGACCGCAGGCTCGAGAAGCTGCAGGCCGAGATCGCCGTGCACCACGAGAAGCTCGCGCGCCACGACCAGTCCGACTACGTGGGGCTCGGCGCGCTCGGCGACGAGCTGCGTGCGCTCGAGGCATCCGTCGCCGATCTCGAGACCCGCTGGCTCGAAGTATCTGAGAATCTCGAAGGGTGACGTCGCAGAAGCTGTGACCGATTGTGACCACGTGGTCAACAGGGCGAAGAACCTTCGCCTAGCGTAGAGATGCGCCCGCGATCGCGGCATCGAAGCCCCCACCGAAATCAACGGTGGCGGAGCCATGCCTGCTCCACGCCCATCCGCACCCTGACCGCGGCGCCCGAAGCGAAAGGGAACCCATGTCACACCGCACCACGAAGCTCATCGCCGCACTCGCGGCAGCGCCCCTCCTGCTCGGGCTCGCGGCCTGCGCCACGCCGGCCGCCGGCGGCGAGGGCGACTCGGCGAGCGAGGTCGTGAAGATCGGCGTCGTCGGCAAGGGCGACCCGCAGTGGGCCGCGTTCGAGGAGGCGGCGGCCGACGAGGGCATCACCATCGAGATCGTCGACTTCGGCGACTACGCGCAGCCGAACCCCGCGACCACCGAGGGCGAGCTCGACCTCAACCAGTTCCAGCACATCGTCTACCTCGCCGACTACAACGTGTCGGCCGGTGAGGACCTCACCGCGATCGGCTCGACCGCGATCTACCCGCTCGGCCTCTACTCGACCAAGTACGAGTCGGCCGACGACATCGAGGACGGCGAGACCGTCGCGGTGCCGAACGACCCGTCGAACCAGGCGCGCGCGCTGCTCGTGCTGCAGTCGGCCGGCCTCATCGAGCTGAAGAGCGGCGGCACGATCTTCTCCGACCTCGCCGACGTCGACGAGAGCGCCTCGCGCGTCAAGGTCACCGCACTCGAGGCCTCGCTCACGCCGACCTCGCTGCCCGACGTGGCCGCCGCGGTCATCAACAACGACTTCGTCGCCGACGCCGGCCTCACCTTCGAGGACGCCATCGCGCAGGACGACCCGACCGACCCGAACGCGCTGCCGTACGTCAACATCTTCGCGACCCGCGCCGAAGACAAGGACAACGCGACCTACAAGAAGCTCGTCGAGATCTTCCAGACCGACCCCGAGGTGCAGGCCGGCCTCATCGAGGCCTCGGGCGGCACGGGCGTGCCGGTCGTGACGCCCGTCGCCGACCTCGCCGAGTCGCTCGCCAAGGTCGAGGCCGACACCAAGGCCGCCAAGGGCTGATCGCCCGTTCCACCCATTCCGCCGCGCGGGCGGTGGCGACCCACCCGGTCCCACCGCCCGATGCGCGTTTCCACAGGGCCACGAGTCCGGAGGAGAGGCATCATGGCGCTCGTCGCGCTGAAGAACGTCACGAAGACGTACCCGTCGCCCGAGAAGGGCGGCCCCGAGGTCGTCGCGGTCGACGGCGTCACGCTCGACATCGAGCCGGGCGACGTCTACGGCATCATCGGCTACTCGGGCGCCGGCAAGTCGACCCTCGTGCGGCTCGTCAACGCACTCGAGCCCGCGAGCTCGGGGTCGATCGAGTTCGACGGCCGTGAGCTCACCGGGCTGCCCGAGCGCGAGCTCCGCAGGATCCGGCTCGGCATCGGCATGATCTTCCAGCAGTTCAACCTCTTCACCTCCAAGACGGTGGCGGGCAACATCGCCTACCCCCTGAAGGTCGCGGGCTGGTCGAAGGCCGAGATCGCCCCGCGCGTCGCCGAGCTGCTCGAGTTCGTCGGCCTCTCGGACAAGGCGAAGTCGTACCCCGAGCAGCTCTCGGGCGGTCAGAAGCAGCGCGTCGGCATCGCGAGGGCGCTCGCGACCTCGCCGCGGCTCCTCCTCGCCGACGAGGCGACGAGCGCGCTCGACCCCGAGACGACGCAGGAGGTGCTCGAACTCCTCAAGCGCGTCAACCGCGAGTTCGGCGTCACGATCGTCGTGATCACCCACGAGATGGACGTCATCCAGTCGATCGCGACGAAGGTCGCCGTCATGGACGGCGGCCGGGTGATCGAGGACGGCGACGTCTTCGACGTCTTCTCGACCCCGCAGAACCCGTCGTCGCAGCGCTTCGTCGCAACGGTCGTGAAGGGCGTGCCCTCGCCCGCCGAGCTCGCCGTGCTGCGCGAGCGCCACGAGGGGCGCATCGTCACGATCTCGTTCCGCGACGGCGACGCCTCGCAGGCGCAGGTCTTCCTCGAGCTCGCGCAGGCCGGCCTCGACTTCGAGCTCGTCTACGGCGGCATCAACGACATCCAGGGCCGTGCGTTCGGCCACCTGACGCTCGCGATCAGGGGTGAGGACGCCGCGACCGACGCCGCGCTCGCCTCGATCGCCGCGCGCGTGGAAGTGACGGAGGCCGCCTGATGGATCGCCTGTTCGAACTGGGCTCGGAGTTCTGGGTCGCCGCGTACGAGACCTTCTACATGGTCGCCCTCACGCTGCTCGTCGGCGGTGCGATCGGCCTCGTGCTCGGCGTCGTGCTCTACAGCACCCGCCCCGGCAGCCTCCTGCCGAACCGCGTGGTGTTCAACCTGCTGAACGTCGTCATCAACTTCTTCCGCCCGATCCCGTTCATCATCTTCCTCGCCGCCGTCCAGCCGTTCGCGAGGTACGTGATCGGGGTCGGCATCGGCAACGACGCGATGATCTTCTCGCTGTCGATCGCCGCCTCCTTCGCGATCTCGCGCATCGTCGAGCAGAACCTCATCACGGTCTCGCCCGGAACGATCGAGGCCGCCCGCGCGATGGGCGCGGGACCCGTCCGCATCCTCCGCACCGTCGTCATCCCCGAGGCGCTCGGCCCGCTCATCCTCGGCTACACCTTCATCGTCGTCGCGATCGTCGACATGACGGCGATGGCCGGCTTCATCGGCGGCGGCGGCCTCGGCAACTTCGCGCTCGTCTACGGCTACCGGCAGTTCGAGCCCGCGATCACGTGGGCGGCGCTGCTCGTCATCGTGGTCTTCGTGCAGTGCCTGCAGTTCTTCGGCAACTGGCTGGCCCGCAAGGTGCTGCGGCGGTGACGCCGGTCGGGGCGGGTGCGCGTCGCGCGCCCGCCCCGAGGCATCCGTGCCGCTACTCGCCGACGGTGGCGAGCTCGCTCGGCACGTGGTCGAGCACGACGGAGGCCGTGACCTCGCCCGACTCGAGGTCGAGCGCCCGCACGCTCGAGTCGGACGGGTCCGTGACGTACGCCACGTGCCCGCGCACCTCGAGCGCGGGGCGCGGCTGCTGCCAGTCGAGCGGCTCGCTCCACTCCGCGATCACGGGGATGCGCGTCGTCACCACGCCGCTCACGGGGTCGATGACGTGGATGGCGCCGTCCGTGCCGAGCACGAGCGCCTCGCCGTGCGGGCCCCGCGCCAGCGAGCGGAAGGTGTAGCTCGTGCCGAGCTCGACGAGGCGGATCGTCGCCTGCTCGGTGTCGACGAGGCTCACCCGCGTGGGCCGCTCGAGCTCGGCGTCGGGATCGACCTTGTAGTCGCCGAGCACGATCGGCGACTCGGGGGAGCCGGCCTGGTTGCCGATGCGCCCGTAGGGGTCGGGCGCCGCGACCTTCGTGAACGCGCCGTCGTAGACGAGCGCGCCGTCCTCGCAGCCGAGCACGACCACGTCGCCCGCGGCGACCGTCTCGCCGTGCACGCCGGGGCAGTCCTCGCTGCGCGCGATCTCGGCGCGGTCGCGGTCGAGCACGATCGCGCCCGCGCGGGACTCGTCGTCGCCGAGCGTGGTCAGCATCGCGCCGTCGTCGAGGGCGACGGCCACGCCGTGGTGCGCCTCCGCGCTCGCGTAGCGGTCGACGTCGGGCTCGTCGCTGCCGAGCTCGTCGGCCTCGACGAGCTGCACCTCGCCGGTGCCGTCGGCGAAGAGCGCGGCGGTGCCGTGGTGCGTCGTGACGTGGCCGGGGTGCTCCGCCGCGAACACCACCTCGGTGAGCCGGGGCTCCTGGCCGTAGTAGTGGGCGTGGTCGCCGTGCTGCTCGGTCGTGACCCCGGTGTCGACGACGCGGAAGCCGTCGTCGGTCGAGACGACGACGTGCCGGCCGTCGCCCGCGGGGTTCACCCGGAGGAAGCCGTCGAGTGGGAGCTCGGCGGCCGTCTCGAGGGTGTCGCCCTCGAGCACGGCGAGGCCGCCGTCGTACGCGACCACGATGCGCGGCGCGGCGAGCTCGACCTCCGGAGGGCTCGACTCGGCGACGGCGGCGCCGGAGGTCGCGGCGCCGGTCGACGCGCACCCGGCGAGGGCGACGACGGCGAGGAGCGGCGCGGCGACGGCCGCGATTCGGAACGGGGTGGGACCGCTGCGTGTGATCATGGCGGTCACGCTATCGTTAATGAAAATCATTATCAACAACGGATGCAGCGGGGCGGGTCTCGCTCGCCGCCGCCGGCCTGCGGCAGTGGCCCGACGGCCGGCGGCTACGACCCGAGCGTGTCGAAGCCCAGGCTCAGCTTGCGCAGGAGTCCCGCGAGCCGCTTCTGCTCGGCCGCGGGCAGTCGCGCGAGCAGCTCGGCCTCGGCGTCGACGAGCCGGGTGATCGCCGCGTCCACGCGCGTGAGGCCCGCCGGGCTCATCTCGACGAGGATGCCGCGGCCGTCGTTCGGGTCGGTCTGGCGCGTGACGAGCCCGCGCTCGACGAGCCGGTCGATGCGATTGGTCATGGTGCCGCTCGACACGAGGGTCTGCTGCAGCAGGGCCTTGGGGGAGAGGCGGTACGGCGTGCCGGCGCGACGCAGCGCCGAGAGCACGTCGAACTCGCTCGCCTCGAGCTCGGATCGGGCGAACGCCTGCCGCCGCGCGCGGTCGAGGTGCTTCGCGAGCCGGGCGACGCGCGACAGCACCTGCAACGGGGAGAAGTCGAGGTCGGGGCGCTCGCGCTCCCAGTCGTCGACGATCCGGTCGACCTCGTCGGCATCGCTCATCCCGCCATTATCGCGCGCGGTTTGCGGCATGGCAGACTTGAGGGCGCGTGCGCCGGGAAGCCGCAGCGCGCGTTCCGCCATGGTGTAACGGCAGCACGACAGCCTTTGGAGCTGTGAGGCCCAGGTTCGAATCCTGGTGGCGGAGCTCCGACATCCATGGCCCTCCCGCCGCAATCACAGGAAGCCGCATGACCGACCAGAATCTCGCGATCATCGTCCTCGCCGCAGGCCAGGGCACCCGCATGAAGTCCTCGCTGCCGAAGATGCTCCACCCGCTCGCGGGGGCGCCGATCGTCGGCCACGTGCTCGCGACGGCGCGCGCGCTCGACGCCGCGCACGTGCTCGCCGTGGTGCGGCACGAGCGCGAGCGCGTCGCCTCGGCGATCGAGGCCGACTTCCCCGGCACCGTGCTCGTCGACCAGGACGAGATCGACGGCACCGGTCGCGCGGTCGAGCTCGCGATCGCCGCGCTCCCCGAGGGCTTCGACGGCGACGTCCTCGTCCTCAACGGCGACGTGCCGCTCCTCGACGCCGACACGCTCACCGAGTTCCTCGGCCGCCACCGCGGCACCGGCTCGGCGGCTTCCGTGCTCTCGGCCGTCTACGACGACCCGAGCGGCTACGGCCGCATCGTGCGCAGCGAGGCGGGCGCCTTCGACCGCATCGTCGAGCAGAAGGACGCCACCGCCGAGGAGCGGGCCATCGCCGAGATCAACGCCGGCATCTACGCCTTCGGCGCCGCCGCGCTCCGCGACCAGCTCGCGAACCTCACGACCGAGAACGCCCAGGGCGAGAAGTACCTGACCGACGTGATCGGCCTCCTCCGCGCGGCGGGCTCCGAGGTCGAGGCCGTGCCGGTGTCCGAGCCCTGGCTGGTGGCCGGGGTCAACGACCGCGCCCAGCTCTCCGAGGCGGCGGCCCGGCTCAACGCCCTCATCGTGCGCGGCTGGCAGCTCGCGGGCGTCACGATCGAAGACCCCACGACGACCTGGATCGACCTCGCCGTGAAGATCGAGCCCGATGTGACGATCCGCCCCGGCACCCAGCTGAAGGGGGCGACCGTCATCGCGACCGGCGCGGTCGTCGGCCCCGACACCACCCTCGTCGACTGCGAGGTCGGCGAGAACGCCGAGGTGCGGCGCACCGACGGCACGCTCGCCGTCATCGGCGCGGGCGCGACGGTCGGCCCGTTCTCGTTCCTCCGGCCCGGCACCGTGCTCGGCGCCGACGGCAAGATCGGCGCCTTCGTCGAGACGAAGAACTCGCAGATCGGCACGGGCAGCAAGGTGCCGCACCTCTCGTACGTCGGCGACACGACGATCGGCCGCGGCGTCAACCTCGGTGCGGGCACGATCACGGCGAACTACGACGACATCAACAAGCACCGCACCGAGATCGGCGACGAGGTGCACACGAGCTCGCACACGGTGCTCGTGGCGCCGGTTAGGCTAGGTGCCGGAGCGAAGACCGGCGCCGGCGCGATCGTCCGCAAGGACGTCCCCGCCGGGGCACTGGCCCTGAGCGTCGCCCCCCAGCGCAACATCGAGGGGTGGGTCGAGGCGAACCGGCCCGGGACGGAGGCGGCCCGTGTCGCCGCCGAGGCGCGTTCCGCCGAACGAGGCGAGTGAGCAGAAGGCGAACAATGGGCCGCAAGAAGAAGGTCGTTGACCTCGACCGAGAGAACAACATCGCACCGGGCCTGCAGGCGAAGACGAAGAAGCGTCTCGTCGTCGTCTCGGGTCGCAGCGATCCCGCCCTCGCAGCGCAGGTCGCCGCCGTGCTCGGCACCGAGCTCGCGCCGACCGAGCACCGCACCTTCGCGAGCGGTGAGATCTACACCCGGTTCGAGGTGTCGGTGCGTGGCTGCGACGTGTTCGTCGTGCAGTCGTTCGGTCCGCCCGTCAACGAGTGGCTCATGGAGCTGCTCATCATGCTCGACGCGCTGAAGCGCGCCTCGGCGAAGCGGGTCACCGTCGTCGCCCCGTACTTCCCGTACTCGCGTCAAGACAAGAAGGGCCGCGGCCGCGAGCCGATCTCGGCCCGTCTCGTCGCCGATCTCCTGAAGACGGCCGGCGCCGACCGCATCATGAGCGTCGACCTGCACGCCGCGCAGATCCAGGGCTTCTTCGACGGCCCGGTCGACCACCTGTTCGCGAAGCCGGTGCTGCTGCGCCACTTCGAAGAGGGCCTCTCGGCCGACGACCGTGCGAAGCTCACCGTGGTCTCGCCCGACATGGGCCGCGTGCGCGTCGCCGACATGTGGGCCGACGACCTCGGCGCCCCGCTCGCGATCATCCACAAGCGCCGCGACCCGAAGGTGGCGAACCAGGTCACCGTGCACGAGATCGTCGGCAACGTCGACGGACGCGTGTGCCTCCTCGTCGACGACATGATCGACACCGGCGGCACGATCGTGAAGGCCGCGCAGGCCCTGAAGGCGAACGGCGCCGAGAAGGTCATCGTGGCCGCCACGCACCCGATCTTCAGCGACCCCGCGACCGAGCGCCTCCAGGACCCGGCGATCGACCAGGTCGTCGTGACCGACACGGTGCCGCTGCCCGACGAGAAGCGCTGGGACGGCCTCACGATCCTGCCGATCGCGCCGCTGCTCGGCAGGGCGATCCGCGAGGTCTTCGAGGACGGCTCGGTCACGAGCATGTTCAACGGCGAGGCCTAGGCGGCGCGATGGCGATCACGACGCCCCGACCCTGGCTCGCGAGCTACGCGGCCGGTGTCCCCGACGACATCGACGAGCCCGAGGGCTCGCTCTACGACCTCATCCGCAGCTCGGTCGAGCAGTACCCCGAGAACGTCGCGCTCGAGTTCTTCGAGCGCACGATGAGCTATCGCGAGCTCGGCGACGAGATCGAGCGGGTCGCCGAGGGGCTGCGGCTGCTCGGCGTGCAGAAGGGCGACCCCGTCGCGCTCGTGCTCCCGAACTGCCCGCAGCACATCGTCGCGTTCTACGCGGTGCTGCGGCTCGGCGCGATCGTCGTCGAGCACAACCCGCTCTACACGCCGCGCGAGCTTCGGCACCAGTTCGAGGACCACGGCGCTCGCGTCGTGATCGCCTGGGACAAGGTCGTGGAGACCATCCAGGCGTTCCCCTCCGACGTGCAGGTCGCGCACCTCGTCTCGGTCGACGTGACGCGGGCGATGCCGTTCCTCACCCGGGCGCTCCTCCGCCTGCCGATCTCGAAGGCGCGCGAGTCGCGCGCGGCGCTCACGACGAAGGTGCGCGGCACCGTGCGCTGGGAGGAGCTCACCTCCTCGGCGGCGATCGACCCGCACATCATCGCGCCGACGGTCGGCGACGTGGCGCTCATCCAGTACACGAGCGGCACCACCGGCAGCCCGAAGGGCGCGACGCTGACCCACGCGAACCTGCTCGTCAACGCGGCGCAGTCGCGGGCCTGGGTGCCCGACGTGCCGCGGGGCACCGCGGTCGTGTACGCGGTGCTGCCCATGTTCCACGCCTACGGGCTGACGCTCTGCCTCACCTTCGCGATGAGCATGGGCGCGCGCCTCGTGCTCTTCCCGAAGTTCGACCCCGAGCTCGTGCTGAAGGTCGTGAAGAAGCACCCCGCGACCTTCCTGCCTGCGGTGCCGCCCATCTACGACCGGCTGACGAAGGCCGCCGCCGCCGAGGGCGTCTCGCTCCAGGGCATCCAGATCGCCATCTCGGGGGCGATGCCGCTGTCGGCCGAGGTCGTCGAGCCGTGGGAGGCCGCGACGGGCGGCTACCTCGTCGAGGGTTACGGGCTCAGCGAGTGCTCGCCCGTGCTCATGGCGAACCCCGTCGCACCGAACCGCAAGGCCGGCACCGTCGGGCTGCCGCTGCCGTCGACCGAGTGCCGTGTCGTCGACCCCGAGCAGCCGTCGAACGACGTCGCGCCGGGCACCGAGGGCGAGCTCGTCGTGCGCGGACCGCAGGTGTTCTCGGGCTACTGGCAGAAGCCCGAGGAGACCGAGGCGGTCTTCGTGGCCGACCCCGAGGGCGGAGCACCGTGGTTCCGCACGGGCGACATCGTCTCGATCGACGACGAGGGCTTCGTGCGCATCGTCGACCGCATCAAGGAGCTCATCATCACGGGCGGCTTCAACGTCGCACCGAGCGAGGTGGAGGAGGCGCTCCGCTCCCACCCCGACGTGGAGGACGCCGCGGTCGTCGGCCTCCCCGACGAGCACTCGGGCGAAGAGGTCGTCGCGGTGGTCGTGCTCGCCGAGGGGGCGCAGTTCGACGAGAAGTCGATCCGCGACTTCGTGCGCGACGGGCTGACGCCGTACAAGGTGCCCAAGCGCATCCTGCCGGCCGACGACCTGCCCCGATCGCTCATCGGCAAGGTGCTGCGCCGCGAGGTGCGCAACGGCCTGCTGAACGGCTGAGCGAGGCGGCGTCGTGTCGTTCCTCTCCGACGAGAGCGCGAGGGCGCTCGCCGAGCTCGTCGCGCTGGACGCGCTCGCGGGCGGCTTCGGCTCCGACACGGTCGTGTCCGACGACGAGACGGATGCCTCGCCGCTCGAGCGGCTCGGCGCCATCCGTGCGCTCGTCGTCGCCCTCGAGGCCGACCCGGCGGTGCTCGCCGCCGTGCGCGACGCCGTCGCCGCGGGCATCGGCTGGGACGAGATCGCCGAGGCCGCGGGCCTCAGCGCCTCGGCGGCCAAGTACCGCTGGGCCGGCGACGACGAGACGATCGCGGCGCGCCAGGAGGCGAGCCGCAAGCGCAAGCGCGAGCGGCCCTCGAGCGTCCCGACCGAGCTGCCCGGGCTCTCGGTCGCCGAGGCCGCGGCGCTGTTCGGGGTCACGGCGCAGGCGATCTACCAGCGGGTGAACCGGGGGCTCCTGCGCGCCGAGACCGTGGAGCTCCCCGACGGGCGCAAGTACAAGCGGGTGTTCCCCGACGAGCCCTCGCGCCCCGACGAGCCCGAGCCTCCCGGCGGGAACTGACCGACGCGCGCGCCTCAGCCGATCGGCTCGAGGAACTCGAGCCGATTGCCGTGGCAGTCCTCGCTGTAGAAGCGCCGCATCCCGGGGAAGTTGTCGTCGAACTGCGCGGGATAGCCGGCCTCGCGCAGTCGGTCCGCCCACGCGTCGAGGTCCGCCACCTGGATTCCCGGGTGCGCCTTCGTGGCCGGACGGAACTCCTGTTCGACCCCGAGGTGGAGCTCGATTCCGTGGCCGCGGAACCAGCAGCCGCCTCGCGCCGCGAGCGCGGGCGGCTTCTCGAGCTCCGCCAGTCCGAGCACGCCGACGTAGAACGCGCGCAGCGCATCCTCACGGTCGGGCGGAGCGGCGAGTTGGACGTGATGCAGCATGCCGGACCTCCGAAGTATCTCGACATCAAGATACTTTGCGGTTGCCTCGCCGTCCAGTCCCGGCGTCGTCGAAGCCGGTCGGCGACGCCCCGATCGCGGGTGTTGGCCGAGCGGCCCGCGTGGTGCTAGGTTGCGGCTCAAGGGCCGATCGGCCCGATGGATGTCGGGGCACGGACGCCTGGATCGCACCGACCACGACGCGGACACGGGGAGTGCCATGTCGACGTCGATCACGAAGCTGCTTCGCCATCCCGCCGCGAACGCGCAGTCGCTCGAATCGGCGGCGCTGCTCATCGGTGCCCTGGTGTTCGTGGTCACCGCGCCGCTGTCGTGGCTGATCTACCGAGGGCAGGACCTGCCGATCTCGGGCGAGGGCTCGCTCGGGCAGATGATCGGCATCACCTCGGCCGTCGTCGCGCTCGTCGTCTTCGTGGTCGGGCGTCGGGTCGTCGCGACGCGCAGCGCCGCTGAGTCGAGGCTCGCGACGGACACCGCCCGCTACGGGCGCCTGCGCTGGTTCGACATCGCCGCGCTCGCGATCGCGCACGCGGTCATCGCCCTGCTCGGCTGGATCGGGCTCGCGACCGTGCTCAGCCTGAGCTTCGTCGACGCGGTCGTCTTCGCGGTGCCGGCCGCGGCGCTGACGGCGGTGGCGACCGCGATCACGGCGTACGCCGTGTTCCTCTCCTCGGTGCACCTCAGCCCGATGGTGCTCTCGCTCGTGCTCGCGGTGTTCCTCGTGGTCGGCGCGCTCGCGAGCATGCTGAGCGCCTCCGACCCGCACTGGTGGATGAAGAACCTGAGCTCGCTCGGCATGACCGACGACATCTCGGCGCTCGCGTTCAACCTGACGCTCATCATCGCCGGCGTCCTCGTGACGACCATCGCCCACTACGCCGTGTCGAGCGTGCCGTCGCCGACGCCCGAGGCGGCCAGGGGCCGGAGGACGGTCGCGGTGTTCCTGGCCGTGATCGGCGTGCTGCTCGCATGCGTCGGCGTCTTCCCGGTCGACGAGTTCCTGACCGCGCACAACATCTCCGCCACCGGCATGGCGATCGTCTTCACCGTGCTCGTGCTGTCGCTCCACCGGTTCATCCCCACGACGCCGCGGGTGTTCCTGCTGCTCGGCTACGTCTATCTCGGCGTGATCGTCGTGATGGCCGTCTTCTTCATCTCGGGGTACTACAACCTCACCGCCGTCGAGCTGGTCGTCGCCGTGCTCGTGTTCAGCTGGGTGATCGTGTTCCTCCGCAACCCGGGCGACCCCGAGCAGCCGCGGGCCGCGATCGTCGACGAGCGGGAGCACGACCTCGGCGAGGGGCCGGTCGACCGGGCGGTCGACGGCGCACCCGACGCGGGGAGCCCGCTGCGGAGCTGAGGGGGCCGCCGCCCTCCCGGCTAGGCCGGGACCTCGTCGGGATCGACCGGGCGCGGTGCACTCGGCAGGAGACCGAGGTTCGCGAGCTCCGTCGCGACGCCGCCGGCCGACACCGCGGAGCACATCCATCCGGGGCCGCCGTCGGCGAAGAGGTCGAACGCCACGTGCGAGCCGACCGCGTCGGCGTCGTAGCGCTCGACGTACACCGCGCAGGCGCGCGCCGCCGCCGACTGCGCCTGGCCGGCGACCGAGAGCACGAGCGGCAGGACGAGCGCGGCCAGCGCGACGAGCACGGTGATGCGGAGCACGCGTCGGCGACGCTCGCCGTAGACCGGGCGGTCGTCGTCGTGCCGCTCGTCGTGCTCGGGGCGCTCGTCGGTCATGCGATCGCCCCCTCGACGAAGATCGAGGCGATGCCGCCCGCGCTCGCGAGCAGCGTCGCGACGGCGACCCCGGCCAGCGCGCCGCGGGGCGGCGTGATCACGAGGCGCTCGCCCGAGAGCTGGCGTCGGCGGACCGTCGCGAGGGCCACCGCCGCGCCGGACGCGGCGAACAGCAGGGCGCCGACGGCCACGAGCCACGGCTCGCCCGCCACGAGCCCCGAACGGAGCGAGAGCAGGGCGTTCACCGCGAGGGCGAAGGCGGTGCGGCTCCACGAGAGCGCGGTGCGTTCGGGCTGCAGGCCCGGATCACCGGTGGCGGGGATGCTGTGGGCGGTCATGGCTCAGGCCACGAGCAGCAGCACGGCGAGCACGGCGCTCGTGATGAGGCAGACCGCGGCGAGCAGGGGCAGCACCCAGCTGTACGGCAGCGGGCGGCCGTGCCGGATGGCGATCTCGTTCGCCCGCCAGCGCGTGTACGAGAGCACGCTCAGCACCGCAGCGACGACGCCCAGGCCGACCGAGAGCACCGTGACGACCAGGCGCGGGTCGAGCTCGACGGCGAACTGGTGCAGCAGCACGCCGCCGGCGAGCAGTGCGAGCGCCGTCCGGATCCACGCGAGGAAGGTGCGCTCGTTGGCGAGGGTGAAACGGTAGTCGGGCTCCTCGCCCTCGTGACGCCACTTCGGCTCGGCCATGCGCACCTCCGCCATCGAGCCTAACGGGCGCGGGCCCGGTGCGGCGCTCGGCCGCACCGGGCCCGGCGCGCGTGGGTCACCGGTCGCAGCCGGTGCGGGGGATCAGTGCGACGAGGGCGTCGTCTCGATCTCGGTGCGGTCGCCCGACCAGAGGGTGTGGAACACGCCCTCCTTGTCGACCCGCTTGTAGGTGTGCGCGCCGAAGAAGTCGCGCTGGCCCTGCACGAGGGCGGCGGGCAGGCGCGGTGCGCGCAGGCCGTCGTAGTACGCGAGCGAGGAGCTGAACGCCGGGGTCGGGATGCCCGACTGCGCCGCCGCGACGACGACGCGACGCCAGGCCGCCTGGGCACCGGTGACGGCGTCGCGGAAGTACGGCGCGACGACGAGCGCCACGAGCTCGGGGTCCTCGGCGTAGGCGTCGGCGATGCGGTTGAGGAAGCGGGCGCGGATGATGCATCCGGCTCGCCAGATCTTCGCGATGTCGCCCTTCTTGACGTCCCAGCCGAACTGCTCGGCGCCCGCGATGATCTCGTCGAAGCCCTGCGAGTACGCGATGATCTTCGAGGCGTAGAGCGCCTGGCGGACGTCCTCGATGAAGGCGTCGGCGTCGGCGACGGCGAACTCGCCGTCGGGGCCGGGCAGCGTCGCGGATGCCTCGCGCTGGGCGCGCTTCGACGAGAGGCTGCGGGCGAACACGGCCTCGGCGATGCCCGAGACCGGGACGCCGAGGTCGAGCGCGTTCTGCACCGTCCACGCGCCGGTGCCCTTGGCGCCGGCCTCGTCGAGGATGACGTCGACGAGCGGGAGCCCGGTCGAGGCATCCACCTGGCGGAGCACCTCGGCGGTGATCTCGATGAGGTAGCTCTCGAGCTCGCCGGTGTTCCACTCGGCGAAGATCTCGGCGATCTCGGCGGGGCTCTTGCCGGTGCCCTGGCGGATGAGGTCGTAGGCCTCGGCGATGAGCTGCATGTCGGCGTACTCGATGCCGTTGTGCACCATCTTGACGAAGTGGCCGGCGCCGTCGGTGCCGACGTGGGTGACGCAGGGCTCGCCCTCGGCGACCGCCGCGATCGAGGCGAGGATCGGGCCGAGGGTCTCGTACGACTCGGCCGAGCCGCCGGGCATGATCGAGGGGCCGTTCAGCGCGCCCTCCTCGCCGCCCGAGATGCCGGTGCCGACGAAGTGGATGCCGGTGGGGGAGATCTCGGCCTCGCGGCGGATCGTGTCGTGGAAGTTCGCGTTGCCGCCGTCGACGATGATGTCGCCCGGCTCGAAGCGGCTCGAGAGCTCGGAGATGACGGCGTCGGTGCCGCGGCCCGCCTGAACCATGATGATCGCGGTGCGGGGCTTCTGGAGCGAGGCGACGAAGTCGTCGTACGACTCGCTCGCGACGAAGCCCGCCTCGGGGTGCTCCTCGACGAGGGTGCGCGTGCGCTCGGGGGAGCGGTTGAACACGGCGACGGTGTTGCCCTCGCGGCTCGCCAGGTTGCGGGCGAGGTTCGAGCCCATGACCGCGAGGCCGACGACGCCGATGTTTGCTGAAGGGGTGACAGGCACGTAGCTCTCCTCGAAGAAAGGGTGGGGTCGATCCCAGCGTACTGTGAGCGCGCCTCACAGTTGCACGGTGTTGCGGTGAGCGGGCGCCGGCCGGTCGACGGGCGAGGCGCATGCGGTAGTTTCGCAATCGCGACACCCGCCCGCCGCGCCGTCTCCGTCCGCGTCGGCCCGCAAGCGAACCGAGGAGCATGCCATGTCCGACGTCCTGCGCCTGCCGCTCGTCGTGATGGGCGTCTCGGGCTCGGGCAAGTCGACCGTCGGCGCCGCGCTCGCCGCGGCGTTCGGGGTGCCCTTCGTCGACGGCGACGACCTGCACCCGCCCGAGAACAAGCGCAAGATGGCCGAGGGCCGGCCGCTCGACGACGAGGACCGGGCGCCCTGGCTCGACCGCATCTGCTCGCGCATCGCCGCCGAGCTCGCCGAGGGCGTCGCGATCGTGGTCGCCTGCTCGGCGCTGCGTCGCCGGTACCGCGAGCAGCTCGCGGCGCACGCCCCCGGCATCGTGTTCGTGCACCTCGCCGGCGATGCCGGGCTCATCGCCGAGCGCCAGCGCGACCGCCGGCACGAGTTCATGCCGGCGAGCCTGCTCGCCTCGCAGCTCGAGGCGCTCGAGCCGCTCGGCGACGACGAGCGCGGCATCGTGCTCGACGTCGACCGGGCCCCGGCCGAGCTCGTCGAGGACGTGCGCGAGGCGCTCGGCCGCTTCGGCGCCTGAGCGTCCCGAACCGGTCGGAACGGCGCCGCGGAGGAGTTCGGGTAGACTGGGCGATTGGACTTCGGCGAGGGACGCCCGTCCGCCCGTGAGAGCGGTCGGCGAGGCATCCGTGATCGACGCGGTAGGAGCAGGCTCCACGGCTTTTCCTCACGCTCTGCGCAGGCCACTGCGCGCGTTCGAGTCGAAACGACAGACACACGATCTGGGCCGTGCGCCCGCAAGGAGAATCATCATGGACGACGACAACAAGGTCATCGCAGAGGCCCGCGAGAGCTTCGGCAAGGGCGCGGCCCGCAAGATCCGTGCCGCGGGCAAGATCCCCGCGGTGGTCTACGGCCACGGCACCGAGCCGCAGCACGTCACCCTCCCGGCCCACCAGGTCGGCCTGCTCATCCGCAAGGCGAACGCCGTGCTCGACCTGCAGATCGGCGGCAAGAGCCAGCTCGCGCTCGTCAAGGACGTCCAGAAGGACCCGGTGCACCAGATCATCGAGCACCTCGACCTCATCGTCGTGAAGAAGGGCGAGAAGGTCCAGGTCGAGGTCCCCGTGCACCTCGAGGGCGAGCCCGTCGCCGGCACCATCGCCGACCTCGACTCGCACACCCTGTCGCTCGAGGTCGAGGCGACCCACATCCCCGAGAACGTGGTCGTCTCGGTCGAGGGCCTCGAAGAGGGCACCCAGATCCACGCGAAGGACGTCGAGCTGCCCAAGGGCGCCACGCTCGTCACCGACGGCGACGCGCTCGTCGTGAACGTGCACACCCCGCAGAAGGTCGACCTGGGCGAGGAGCCCGCCGAGGCCGCCGAGGGCGAGGCCGCCGAGGGCGAAGCCGCCGAGGAGGCCCCGGCCGAGTCGGCCGAGTAGGCACACCGCTTCGCAGGGGCCTGCGGCGCCGCATCCGGGTACGCTCGGAGCGGGCCGCGGGCCCTCGTGCTGTCACCGGCAGCCCGACCGGCACACGGGCCGGCACACGGGCCGGCTCGCCCGAGCCGCCCCGGCCCCGAACCTCGAACCTCGAACCTCGCGAACGGAGACGATCATCGGACTCCTCGACCGCCTGCGCCCCCGGAAGGAACCCATCGTGGCCGCGAACACCTGGCTCGTCGTCGGCCTCGGCAACCCCGGGGCGCAGTACGCGGGCAACCGCCACAACGTCGGCCAGATGGTCGCCGACGAGCTCGCCTCCCGCCTCGGCGCGGCGTTCAAGAGCCACAAGACGCCCTCGCGCGTCGCCGAGGGCTTCCTCCGCCCCGGCGGCCCGAAGCTCGTCATCGCGAAGCCGAACTCGTACATGAACACCTCGGGCGGCCCGGTCTCGGCGCTCGTGAAGTTCTACGGCATCGAGCCCGAGCGGCTCATCGTCGTGCACGACGAGCTCGACCTGCCGTTCGACACCGTCAAGCTCAAGCAGGGCGGCGGGCACGGCGGGCACAACGGCCTGCGCGACATCTCGAAGGCGCTCGGCCCCGACTACGTGCGCGTGCGCGTCGGCGTCGGCCGCCCGCCCGGCCGGCAGGACCCGGCCGACTTCGTGCTCAAGGACTTCTCGGGCGCCGAGCGCCAGACCCTCGGCATCCTGCTCGGCGACGCCGCCGACGCGGTCGAGGCGATCGCCTCGGACGGCCTGCTCGCGGCGCAGCAGCGGTTCCACTCGCCCGCCTGACCGGGCGGCGGCGCGGGCGCGCTCAGATCAGCCCGCGCAGGAACTCCTCGGGCGAGACGCCCGCGGCGCGGGCGCGCTGCACCAGCCGCTCGTGCTCCTCGGTCGAGAGCTCGACGGTGAGGGTCTGCCACGCATCGGGCGCCTCGTCGAGGTCGAAGAGCGTGGCGGGCACCTCGTCGGCGTCGCGCCCGACGCCGCCGAGCTCGTCATCGTCGTCTCTCGCGGATGTCTCGGCGATCACTCGTTCGCCGGGCTCGTCGGCCTCGGCGACCGCCCCATCGGCCCAGCCCGGACCGCTGGGCACGGGCAGGCCGCTGCGGAAGGCCTCGGCCGCGGCGCGGGCGCGCTGATCGGCGGCCTCGTTCATCGGGTGGCCGACGTGCCCCTTCACCCACTCGAAGCGAACGCGGCGGCCGACCAGTTCGGCGTCGATCTCCTTCAGGATCTCGACGTTCATCACCGGCTTGCCGTCGGCCTTGCGCCACCCCTTGCGCTTCCACCCGGGCATCCACTTCGTGACCGAGTTGATGACGTACTGGCTGTCGCACTGCACGAGCAGCTCGTCGTCGAGGTGGGCGGTGGCACGGAACAGTTCGAGCACGGCGGTGAGCTCGCCGACGTTGTTGGTGCTGTGCTTCCACCCGCCGGCCGCCCAGCGGTCGTCGTCGACGTACCAGGCCCACCCGGCCGGGCCGGGGTTGCCGAGGGCCGAGCCGTCTGCGGCGGCGATGATCATGCGGGGTCCTTCCGTCGAGCCGCGCCAATCGTATCCGTCGCCGCCGACGCGGGCTCGCCGTCGGGGCCGCGAACCCGGCCCGGCTGCGGTGTCGGAGGGCGCGCGTAGACTCGTCGAGTGAGTCTGCAGGGTCTGAACACGGCGCTTTCGCGCGCCTCCACGATCGACGGCGCCCTCTCCGAGGCCCTGCGGAACGCCGACTTCTCGGCTCCAGCGGGGCTCGACGCGCCGCTGCTCGCCGGGCTCCTCGCCCGCCGGGTCGAGGCGGGGCTGCCGCCCGTGCTCCTCGTCATCACCGCGACGAGCCGCGAGGGCGAGGCCACGCGGGCGTCGCTCGCGCCCCACCTCCCGGCCGACGCCGAGCTCCTCGAGTTCCCCGCATGGGAGACGCTGCCGCACGAGCGCCTCTCGCCGAGCGCCGAGACCGTCGGCCGCCGGCTCCATGCCCTGCGCCGCATGCACGAGTGGTCGGCGTCGGCGGCGAGGCATCCGCTCGTGGTGGTCGCCTCGGTGCGGGCCGCGCTGCAGCCGCTCGCCGACAACCTCGCCGACCGCGCGCCCGTCGAGCTCGTCCAGGGCGGCCGCGGGCACGAGCTCTCCAAGCTCGCCGTCGAGCTCGTCGACCTCGCGTATGCCCGCGTCGACATGGTCGCCCGCCGCGGCGAGTTCGCGGTACGCGGCGGCATCCTCGACGTCTTCCCGCCGACCGCCGACCACCCGGTGCGCGTCGAGTTCTTCGGCGACGAGGTCGAGGAGCTCCGCGCGTTCTCGGTCGCCGACCAGCGCTCGCTCCCCGAACCCGTCGAACGCGTCGTGCTCTCGCCGAGCCGTGAGCTGCTGCTCACCGCGCCCGTGCGGCAGCGGGCCGCCGAGATGGTGCACGAGTTCCCGAGCCTCTCGGCGATGCTCGAGAAGATCGCCGAGGGCATCCCGGTCGAGGGCATGGAGTCGCTCGCGCCGGCGCTCCTCGAGCGGCTCGTGCCGATCACGCACTACCTGCCCGAGGGTGCGGCGATCGCGGTGCTCGAGCCCGAGCGGGTCGCCGGCCGTGCGGTCAGCCTCGGCGAGACGAACCGCGAGTTCCTGTCGGCCGCGTGGATGGCCGCGACCCACGGCGCCGAGGCGCCGATCGACCTCGCCGCGGGCGACTTCCTCACGGTGCGGGCGCTGCGCGACGCCGCGATCTACAGCGCGCCGGGCGAGCCCGACCCGCGCCGCGTGTGGTGGAACTTCTCGAGCTTCGACCTCGGCGACGCCGCCGAGGCGGTCGCGGCCGCCGGGGGCGACGCCGCCGAGCAGGCCGCCCAGGCCGCGCAGGCCACCCGCCGCGTCGCGGCGAACGCGATGCCGAGCTTCCAGGGCAACGTCGAGGGCGCGGTCGAGCACGTCGGCCGGCGCCTCCGCGACGGCTGGTCGCTCGTCGTCGTCTCGGCCGGGCAGGGCCTCGTCGAGCGTGCCCGCGACGTGCTCGCCGAGGCCGGGCTCGCCGCCCGCATCGTCGACGAGACGCCGAGCGAGTTCGAGGCCGGCGTCGCGTACCTCGTGCACGCCGACGCCGCGCGCGGCTTCGAGGTGCCCGAGGCGAAGCTGGGCCTCATCGCCGAGGCCGAGTTCTACGGCCGTGCCGCCGGCTACGACGCGAGGCAGGGCAAGAAGCTCGCCTCGCGGCGCCGCAACGTCGTCGACCCGCTCCAGCTCAAGGCGGGCGACTTCGTCGTGCACCAGACGCACGGCATCGGCCGGTTCGTCGAGATGGTGCAGCGCGAGGTGGCGACCGGCACCCGCCCCAAGGGGCCGAGCCGCACCGCCGGCATCCAGCAGCAGCCGACCTCGGTGCGCGAGTACCTCGTGCTCGAGTACGCGCCCTCGAAGCGCGGCCAGGCCGGCGACCGCCTGTTCGTGCCGACCGACCAGCTCGACCTGCTCTCGCGGTACGTCGGCGGCGAGGCGCCGTCGCTCTCGAAGATGGGCGGCAGCGACTGGTCGCAGGCGAAGAGCAAGGCCCGCAAGGCCGTGCGCGACATCGCCGTCGAGCTGGTCAAGCTCTACTCGGCGCGCATGGCGGCGAAGGGGCACGCCTTCGGCCCCGACACCCCGTGGCAGCACGAGCTCGAAGAGGCCTTCCCGTTCGCCGAGACGCACGACCAGCTGCAGACGATCGACGAGGTGAAGGCCGACATGGAGCGGCCCATCCCGATGGACCGGCTCCTCGCCGGCGACGTCGGCTTCGGCAAGACCGAGGTCGCGGTGCGCGCCGCGTTCAAGGCCATCCAGGACGGCAAGCAGGCCGCGATGCTCGTGCCGACGACGCTCCTCGCGAAGCAGCACCTCGAGACGTTCAGCGAGCGCTTCGCCGGGTTCCCCGTTCGGGTGCGGCCGCTCAGCCGGTTCCAGACCGACAAGGAGGTGCGCGAGACGGTCGCGGGCCTCGCCGACGGCACCGTCGACATGGTCATCGGCACCCACCGCATCCTCACCGAGAAGGTGCAGTTCAAAGACCTCGGCCTCATGATCATCGACGAGGAGCAGCGCTTCGGCGTCGAGCACAAGGACGCGCTCAAGAAGCTGAAGACCAACGTCGACATCCTCGCGATGAGCGCGACGCCGATCCCGCGCACCCTCGAGATGGCCGTCACCGGCATCCGCGAGATGTCGACGCTCGCGACCCCGCCCGAGGACCGCCACCCCATCCTCACCTTCGTGGGGCCGTACTCCGAGCAGCAGGTGGGCGCGGCGATCCGCCGCGAGATGCTCCGCGAGGGGCAGGTCTTCTTCGTGCACAACCGCGTCTCGTCGATCAACCGGGTCGCCGCCCAGCTGGCCGAGCTCGTGCCCGAGGCGCGCATCGCGGTCGCACACGGGCAGCTCAACGAGCATGTGCTCGAGCAGATCGTGAACGACTTCTGGGAGCGCAAGTTCGACGTGCTCGTCTCGACGACGATCATCGAGACCGGCCTCGACATCTCGAACGCGAACACGATCATCATCGACAAGGCCGACAAGTACGGCCTCAGCCAGCTGCACCAGCTGCGCGGCCGGGTCGGGCGCGGCCGCGAGCGCGCGTACGCGTACTTCCTCTACGACCCGGCGAAGCCGCTCTCCGAGACGGCGCACGACCGGCTCTCGACGATCGCCGCGAACAACGAGCTCGGCGGCGGCATGCAGATCGCGCTCAAAGACCTCGAGATCCGCGGGGCGGGCAACCTGCTCGGCGCCGAGCAGGCCGGGCACATCGCGGGCGTCGGCTTCGACCTGTACCTCCGCATGATCGGCGAGGCGGTGTCGGCGTTCCGCGGCGACGTCGCCGAGGGGCAGACCGAGCTGCGCCTCGAGCTGCCCGTCGACGCGCACATCCCCGAGGAGTACGTCGACAGCGAGCGGCTGCGCCTCGAGGCCTACCAGAAGCTCTCGGCCGCGAGCGGCCCGGCGGCGAAGGAGGGGCAGATCGACGCGGTGCTCGACGAGCTCGTCGACCGCTACGGCGCGCCGCCCGAGCAGGTCTCGCACCTCGTCGCCATCTCGCGGCTGCGCCGCCAGGCCCAGCTCGCGGGCCTCAGCGACCTGCTGGCGACCGGGTCGAAGCTGCGCATCGCGCCGGCGAAGATCCCCGACTCGCGCCGCGTGCGCCTCGAGCGCATGTACCAGGGGGCCAAGCACTTCGCGCAGAACGACGTGATCCTGGTGCCGTTCCCGATGCCGGGCGGCGAGATGCTGCCCGACGCCGAGCTCATCGAGTGGGTGTCGCGGCTCGTGACGAACATCTTCGAGCCGAGCGACGGGACGGCGGCGCCCGCGGTGTGAGCGGGCGGGCGCCGGCCTAGGCCTTCAGGTGCCCCCACTCGGCGAGGAACTCCTCGACGCTCATCCGGTCGAGGTCGGCGCGGATCTGCCGGAGCAGCTCGTCGGCCTCCATGAGCGATCCGGCCCCGGTCCGGATGACCGGAGCCCCGGTTCCGGTGCGCACGACCACCAGGTCGGCGACCGACGGCCCGCCGAGGCTCAGGGCCTCGCCGGTGACGAGCAGCACCGTGTGCACGGCCTTGCGGACGCCGCGCAGCCGGCGCGGTCGCAGCTCGGCACTCAGGTGCAGGCTCGCCGGCTCCGCGGCGCGCGCCTCGTCGGGCCCGCGGTCATCGTCGCTCATCGAACTCCTCCGTCGTCGGTCATCGCGAGAACGCCCCGCCCTGCCCGGCGTGCGCCCCGCGCTTCCGGTACTGCGCCGAGCGCACGCCGACCGCGACGCCCGAGGCGACGATCGCGACGCCCGAGCCGAGCAGGACGGCGAGCGTGCCCTCGTCGGCGACCGCGGGCATCCCGGCGAACGCGAGCTCGTTCATGAGCAGCGACACCGTGAACCCGATGCCGCCGAGCGTGCCGACGACGAGCAGGTCGCCGAGCGTCAGGGGAGTGCCCGATCGGCGCCGGGCGACGAGGCCGCCGATGCCGCCGGCGATGACGATGCCGACGATCTTGCCGACCGGCAGCCCGACGAGGATGCCCCAGAACGCGGGATCGAGCTCGCTGGGGCTCACCTGCGGCACGGCCACCATCGCCGCCGAGAACGCGAACAGCGGAAGGATGACGCCGTTCGACCACGGCTCGAGCGCGTGCACGGCCCGGCCGCCGGGGCGGCGCGCCATGACGAGGCCGAGCGCCACGCCGGCGATCGTGGCGTGCACGCCCGACCGGTACACGAAGTACCACGCGAGCACCCCGAGCACGACGAGCAGCAGCACGATGGGCCACTGCGGGCGGCGGGAGAGGATCCACGCCGAGCGCGGCTTCATGACCCGGCTGACCGCGCCGAACAGGGCGATCGCGATGCCGGCGAAGCCGATCGAGGCGAGGTCGGCGTCGCTCGTGAAGAAGAACGCGATGATGAGGATGGCGATGAGGTCGTCGAGCACCGCGAGGGCGAGGAGGAACACGCGCACGCGCGTCGGGATCCACGTGCCGAACACGGCGAGCACGCCCAGGGCGAAGGCGATGTCGGTCGCGGTGGGGATGGGCCAGCCGTCGACCGTCGGAGTGCCCGCGGTGAACCCGAAGTAGATCAGGGCGGGCACGACGACGCCGCCGACCGCGGCGATCGCGGGCAGCAGCGCCTTGGAGAGGCTGTTGAGCTCGCCGATGACGAGTTCGCGCTTGAGCTCCACGGCGACGATGAAGAAGAAGATCGCGAGGAGCCCGTCGCTGATCCAGTGGCCGACCGAGAGGTCGAGCCCGATCCACGACAGCTCGAGATGCGCGTTCTTCGACTCGATCAGCGCGGGGCCGAGCGCGGTGTTCGCGAGCAGCAGGCCGAGCGCGGCGGCGGCGAGGAGGATCGCTGCGGCCCATCGCTCGGAGCGGAGGAAGTTCATGGGACTCCTGTTCGGACGTCGCGTGCGCGTGCCGGCCGGGGCCGTGAGGCGACGCGGGAAGGGCGGTGACGACGGGCTCCCGCCGGCCGACCAGACTTCCCGGCACTCCGGGATCGAGTCTATCGGGCGGTGCGCGTGAGCGACCGGGCGACACGAGCGCCCTTCGGCCGCGCCTACGCTGGTCCGGTGACCCTCTCGCTCTGGGCGACGCTCCTCGCCGCGTGCTTCGTGATCAGCTTCACCCCGGGTGCGGGCGCGATCAACACGATGGGCAACTCGCTGAGCCAGGGTTTCCGCCGATCGATCTGGGGCATCCTCGGGCAGCAGGCCGCGCTCGTCGTGCACATCCTCATCGTGGCCGCGGGCGTCGGCGTCCTCGTCGCGAATTCTCCCGTCGCCTTCGAGGTGATCCGCTACGCCGGCGCCGCCTACCTCGTCTACCTCGGCATCCGCCAGCTGCTCGCGAAGCCGCAGGCGGCCGACGACGAGGGCGACGCGGATGCCCCGCCGCCGGTGCACCCCGTCGTCGCCGAGTCGCGCTGGTCGATGTTCCGCAGGGGCCTCTGGGTGAACCTCCTGAACCCGAAGGCGATCGTCTTCTTCCTCGCGTTCCTGCCGCAGTTCATCCGGCCCGACCAGCCGTTGCTGCCGCAGTACCTCGTCGTCGGCGCGACCGTCATCGTCGTCGACGTCATCGTGATGTGGGGCTTCTTCGCGCTCGCGGCGCACGGGATGCGCCGCTTCACCCGCTCGGTGCGCGGCCAGCGCATCGTGAACACGGCGTTCGGCGTGCTCTTCATCGGCGTCGGCCTCCTGCTCGCGCTCGTGCACTGAGCGCCCCCGGATCCACGCGCGCACGGCGACCGCCGCCTAGGCTGCCGGTATGAGCGCACCCCACCCCGGACTCGACGAGCTCGTCGCCACCGTCGCCCTGCTGCGCGCCCCCGGCGGGTGCCCCTGGGACGCCGACCAGACGCACGAGTCGCTCGTGCAGTACCTCGTCGAGGAGTGCTGGGAGCTCATCGACGCGATCGAGGCGGGCGACCGCGCCGAGATGCTCGAGGAGCTCGGCGACGTGCTCTACCAGGTGCTGTTCCACGCCGACATCGCCGCGCACACGGGCGACGAGCGCTTCGACATCGACGACGTCGCCCGGCACATGACGGCCAAGATGGTGTCGCGGCACCCCCACGTCTTCGGCGACCGCGAGGCCGAGACCGCCGACGACGTGGTCGCCTTCTGGGAGGACCTGAAGGCCGACGAGAAGCCGCACCGCACGAGCGTGCTCGACGGCGTGCCGCGCGGCATGCCGGCGCTCGCGCTCGCCCGCAAGGTGCTCGCCAAGGCCGAGAAGGCCGGCGTCGCCGCGCAGGATGCCCCGTGGCCCGCGCCTGCGGAGGGCTCCGTCGTCGCACCCGCCACGGAGGAGGAGCTCGGCCGGCAGCTGTTCGGGCTCGTGGCCGCCGCCCGTGAGCAGGGACTCGACGCCGAGCGCGCACTCCGCGCCGCCGTGCGCGAGTTCGAGGCCGAGGTGCGCCGCGCCGAGCAGCCACCTGCTTCTGCAGGAAATCTGCACTGACCTGCCCTGACGGGCTGGGATGCAGCCCATTCTCCTGCACAAGCAGCAGCAGAGCACCAGATCAGCAGATCAGGCGATGCGGCTGCCCTTCGCGAGCCGCCGGGCCGGCACCTCGGTGCGGCGCCACGCCCACGCGAGCGCGCCCGCACCGAGCAGCACGTGGATCGAGAGGCCCACGAACCAGGAGGGCACCGAGCGCTCGTACGCCTCCTGCGGCGTCTCGTAGTCGGCCTCGCCGCCGTACCCGTAGGGGCCGTACCTCTCCCAGTCGGCGCACTCGTCGTAGCTCGTCTCGAGGTCGGGCGCGTGCTGCGCCTGCCGCACGCCCACCGCGATCCACCCGAAGAGATCGCGCGGCGTGCCGGACTCGTCGAAGGCGCCGGGCGAGGCGTCCGCGACGACGACGTAGGGGTTCGCCGCCAGGAAGCCCCACACGTAGTCCCACCGCGGAACCGGGTACTCGCTGACGACGGGGGGCAGGCACGGCACCTCGGCGCCCTCGGGGAGGCGCCCGTTCTCATCGAGCTGGGCGTAGTCGACCGAGATGTACGTGTGGCGGACGGTGGACTGCATCGCCGCGGCGCCGAGTGCGAAGGCGATGAGCGTGCCGACCGAGAGCGCCGCGACGACGAGGTAGGTCACCACGACCGAGAACAGCGGCCGGGTGATCACTCCGGAGAGCCCCACGCCGATCGCGGCGATCACGCCGACCTCGATCGCGAGCACGAGCAGGGACACCGCGATCGTCGACGCCGAGACCTGGCCGAGCACGACGCCGAACACGAGGAACGGCACCGAGGCGGCGAGGAAGGCGAGCGCGGTGATCCACGCCGCGAGCCACTTGCCGATGACGAGCTGCGCGGTGGTCACGAGCGTGACCTGGGTCGTCGCGAGCGTGCCGGCCTCGCGTTCGCCGTTGATCGCGTTGCCCGAGAGCGCGGGGGAGACGAGGGTGCCGAGCAGCAGCACGAAGAACACCACGGTCGAGAAGACGGGGCCGCCGCCCGAGTCCCACGCGTTCGTCGCGACGACCACGAGCACCGTGACGATCGTCACGAGCAGCACGAAGACCCCGAGCAGCACGTACCACGCGACGCCGCGCACCCGCTGCTTGAGGTCGAGGGCGACGATGAGCCCCAGGCCCTGGAAGAACCCGATCATGCGTCGTCCTCCGTCCGGTTGAGGTCGTGGAAGACGTGTTCGAGGTCGCCCACGGCCGGGGCGAACGACGAGACCGGCACGCCCGTGCCGATGAGGTGGGCGAGCAGCTGCGCCGCGTCCTGCTCGCTCGCGAGCGGGACGACGGCGCCGAACCGGTCGACGACCGCCGCCTCGCCGAATCCCGCCGCACCGAGGGCGGCGACGAGCCGGTCCGCATCGAGCGACCTGATCCGCCAGTGCCGCGCGGTCCGGCCGGCGCGCGCCACCTCCTCGGGGGCGGCGGTCGCCCCGGCGGCGAGGTAGACCGCGGAGTCGGCCATCTCCTCGAGCTCGGCGAGCACGTGGCTCGAGACGAGGATCGTCTTGCCCTCGCCCGCGAGCCTGCGGACGAGCTCGCGGAGCCCGGCCCGCGCCGCGGGGTCGAGGCCCGAGGCCGGCTCGTCGAGCAGCAGCACCTCGGGGTCGTGCACGAGCGCGCGGGCGAGGCTCAGCCGCTGCTTCTGACCTCGCGAGAGCACCCGCGTCGCCTGCTCGGCGAGCGGGACGAGGTCGACGAGCTCGATCAGCTGCTGCGCACGGGCGGATGCCTCCGCGACCCCCATCCCGTACATGCGGGCGCTCGTCGTGAGCGCTGCGCGCACCGAGAGCGTGGGCCACGAGCCGAGCACGTCGGGCATCCACCCCATGCGCCGGCGCACCTGGTGCGGCTCGGTGACGGGGTCGAAGCCCGCGATGCGGATCGTGCCGGCGTCGGGCACCAGCAGGGTCGCGAGCATCAGGAGCAGCGTCGTCTTGCCCGCGCCGTTCGGGCCGATGAGCCCTGCGACGCTGCCGGGGGCGACCTCGAAGCTCGCATCACGTACCGCGTGCACCTCCCCGAACGATCGGGCGACGCCCTCGACCGTGATGCCCGCCATCGTGCCTCCTCGCGCGCGGAGTCGGCCCGCACAACTGGAAGAATGGCACGCATGGCCGCTTCCGTCACTCCTCCGCGCGGCATGCGCGACTTCCTCCCCGCCGAGAAGGCCCGCCGCGAGCACGCCCTCGGCGTGATCCGCGGGGTCTACGCGGCCCACGGCTTCGACGAGATCGAGACGCCCGTGATGGAGGACTCGAGCCGGCTGCACGCCGGGCTCGGCGGCGACAACGAGAAGCTCGCCTTCGCCGTCATGAAGCGCGGCCTCACCGCCGACGACCTCGCGCGCGCCGCGGCATCCGGCGATGCCCTCGCCCTCGCCGACCTGGGGCTGCGCTACGACCTCACGGTGCCGCTCGCGCGCTTCTACGCGACGCACCGCGCGGCGCTGCCGCCCGTGTTCCGCGCCATCCAGATCGCGCCCGTCTGGCGCGCCGAGCGCCCCCAGAAGGGCCGCTACCGCCAGTTCGTGCAGTGCGACATCGACATCATCGGCGAGGCGGGGCCGCTCGCCGAGCTCGAGCTGCTGACCGCGACCGTCGCGACGCTCGACGCGCTCGGGCTCGCCGGCACGACGATCCGCATCAACGACCGCCGGGTCCTGCAGGGCATCCTCGCGTCGTGGGGCGTGCCCGAGGAGTTGCGCGAGCGCGCGCTCATCACCGTCGACAAGCTCGACAAGATCGGCGTGGCCGGCGTCGCCGCCGAGCTCGCGGAGACGGGCGCCGTCGCGGCCGACGTCGACGTGGCGTCCGCGCTCGAGGGGCTCACGAGCGCCGACTGGCACCTCGCCGACGGCGTCGTGCCGCCGCCCGCGTGGCTCGACGGGGCGGCCTACGCCGACCTCCTCGCGCTGCGCGCGGCCCTGCCCGACGCCGCGATCGAGTTCGACCCGACGCTCGTGCGCGGCATGGGCTACTACACGGGCACGATCTTCGAGATCGCGCACCCCGAGTTCGGCTACTCGCTCGGCGGCGGCGGGCGCTACGACGGCATGATCGGTCGATTCCTCGGCCAGGAGGTTCCGGCCTGCGGATTCTCGATCGGCTTCGAGCGCATCGTCGACCTGCTCGAGATCGCGGACGACGCGCGCCCGCGCGCGGTCGTCCTGGTCTACGACGCGGATGTCGTGCAGGCGCGCCTGCTCGCGCTGAAGGCCGAGCTCGTGGCATCCGGCACCCGAGTGCGCCTCGAACGCCGCACCAAGAACATGCGCGCCCTGCTCGACCGGGTGACCGCCGACGGATTCGACGCGTTCGCGACGGTGGGCGCGGCGACGTCCGACGTCGCCGACCTCGAGTTCCGCGACCTCGGCGCGTAGCGCGCGACCGCGGGAGGTCACGCGCAAGCGCGAGACATCCTCGACCTCTAGACTCGGGAGCGGATCACGACGGAGTCTTCCATCAGTCACCCCCATCACACGAGGAGTCCACTGTGGCATTCATCGAAGCTGTAGGCGCGCGCGAGATTCTCGATTCGCGCGGCAACCCGACGGTCGAGGTCGAGGTGCTGCTCGACGACGGCACCCTCGCTCGCGCCGCCGTGCCCTCGGGCGCCTCCACCGGTGCCTTCGAGGCCTACGAACTGCGCGACGGCGACGCCGACCGCTACCTCGGCAAGGGCGTGCAGAAGGCCGTCGACGCCGTGCTCGACGAGCTCGGCCCGGCCATCGAAGACCTCGACGCGAGCGACCAGCGCCTCGTCGACGCCGCCCTCATCGAGGCCGACGGCACCGACAACAAGAGCGCGCTCGGCGCGAACGCCATCCTCGGCGTCTCGCTCGCCGTCGCGAAGGCGGCCGCCGACTCGGCCGACCTGCCGCTCTTCCGCTACCTCGGCGGCCCGAACGCGCACGTGCTGCCCGTGCCGATGATGAACATCATCAACGGCGGCGCGCACGCCGACACCGGCGTCGACATCCAGGAGTTCATGGTGCTGCCGATCGGCGCGCCGACGTACTCCGAGGGCCTCCGCTGGGGCGTCGAGACGTACCACGCGCTGAAGAGCCTGCTGAAGTCGAAGGGCCTCTCGACGGGCCTCGGCGACGAGGGCGGCTTCGCCCCCGACTTCGCCTCGAACCGCGACGCCCTCGACTTCATCTCCGAGGCCGTGCAGAAGGCCGGCTTCACGCTCGGCACCGACATCGCGCTCGGCCTCGACGTCGCCGCGACCGAGTTCTTCGAGAACGGCGTCTACCGCTTCGAGGGCCAGGACCGCACCGCGGCCGAGATGAGCGCGTACTACGCCGAGCTCGCCGCCGCGTACCCGCTGATCTCGATCGAAGACCCGCTCGCCGAGGACGACTGGGAGGGCTGGGCCGCCCTCACCGCCGAGCTGGGCGGCAAGCTGCAGCTCGTCGGCGACGACCTGTTCGTCACGAACCCGAAGCGCCTCGCCGACGGCATCGCCAAGCACGCGGGCAACTCGATCCTCGTGAAGGTCAACCAGATCGGCACGCTCACCGAGACCCTCGACGCGGTGTCGCTCGCGCAGCGCTCGGGCTACACCGCAGTGCTCTCGCACCGTTCGGGCGAGACCGAGGACACGACGATCGCCGACCTCGCGGTGGCGACCAACTGCGGTCAGATCAAGACGGGCGCGCCCGCCCGCTCGGAGCGCGTCGCCAAGTACAATCAGCTTCTGAGGATCGAAGAAGAGCTCGGTGAGGCCGCGGTGTACGCCGGTCGCACGGCGTTCCCGCGCTTCACGGCGTGACAGCGTAGCTGATCAGCGACGGGGGCGGCCGGGTGGCCGCCCCCGTCGTCGTCCACCGGGCCGGCCGGAGGAGGGGCGATGAACGACGACTCACCCCGCAACCCCCGGAGGCCGGCGAACCCCGCCGGGGCGCGCACGCCGCGCTCCCGTGCGCAGCAGGGCCGGCGCGGGGATGCCTCGGCGCCCAACCCGTCCGCCGAGCGCGGTGCCGCGGGCTCCGCAGCGGGCGCGAAGCCCGCGAAGGCGAAGTCCACGAGCGCGAACGCGAAGTCGCCGAGCACGAAGTCGTCGGGCACCACGGCGTCGAACCCGAAGCAGCCGGGCGCGAAGCCCGCCGCCACTCGCGCCCCGAAGCGCGGGCGAGCCGGTTCGGCGACGCCGCGGTCGGGGGCGCCCGCCGTGGGCGGCTCGACGGAGGCCGTGCGCGCGGGGTGGCTCAGTGGCATCCGTTTCTCAGGTTTCTCGCTCATCATGCTGGGAGTGCTCGTGCTCGCGGTCGTGGTGCTCGCGCCGACGATCGCGGCCTTCGCGCAGCAGCGCGCGCAGCTCGCCGAGCTGCGCGCCGCGGTCGCCGCGCAGGAGTCCGAGGTGCAGCGCCTGCGCGACGAGCGCGAGCGCTGGAACGACGAGACGTTCATCGTCACGCAGGCGCGCGAACGTCTGTACTACGTGATGCCGGGCGAGGTCAGCTACCTCGTCATCGACGACCGCAGCGAGGCCGCGAAGGCGCAGGACGCCGCCGCGGTCTCGGCCGAAGTGACCGAATCGAAGGGCGATTGGATGCGCACCCTGCTCGACTCCGTGATGACCGCGGGGCTGGCCCCCGAGGCGGGCGACCCGGCGGCGCCGGCGAACGACGCCCCGGCGACCCCCGATGCGGAGGGCGCACGATGACCCGGCCCCCGTTCGAGACCGTGACCGAGCGCGACCTCGCGATCGTGTCGGCCCAGCTCGGCCGCCCGGCGCGCAACGTCGTCGGCATCGCGGCGCGGTGCGTCTGCGGCGCGCCCACGGTCGTCGCGACCTCGCCCCGCCTCGCCGACGGCACCCCGTTCCCGACGTTCTACTACCTCTCGCACCCGGGGGCGACGGCCGCGATGTCGTTCCTCGAGGCGGCGCAGCTCATGGTCGAGTGCACCGAGCTGCTCGCGAGCGACGACGAGGTCCGTGCCGCGTACGAGCAGGCGCACCGCGAGTACCTCGCCGATCGCGCCCTCTTCGGCGACGTGCCCGAGGTCGACGGCATCTCGGCCGGCGGCATGCCGACGCGGGTGAAGTGCCTGCACGCGCTCGCCGCGCAGTCGCTCGCGGCCGGGCCCGGGCTGAACCCCATCGGCGACCTCGCCCTCGAGCGATCGAGCTGGTCGCCGAACGTCTGCCGCTGCCCCGACTACGGAGTCGACACCGAATGACCCGTCGCCCGAGCCGGCTGCTCACGACGGCCGCGAAGTCCGCGACCGCCGCCGTCGCGGCCGCCGTGGTGCTGCTCGCGGGCGCCGCGCCGGCGCACGCCGACACGGTGCGCGACTACGAGTACTGGCTCGGCGACTACGGCTTCACGACGGCCTGGAACACCACCAAGGGCGAGGGCGTCACCGTCGCGATCATCGACACCGGTGTGAACGGCAACGTCGCGGAGCTCCGCGGCGCCGTCGTCGGCGGCACGGATGTCTCGGGCCTCGGCACGCCCGACGGGCAGACGCCCGTCGGCGACCCCGACGAGAGCGGCCACGGCACGATGGTCGCGTCGCTCCTCGCCGGGCGCGGCACGGGCGAGGGCGCCGGCGTGATCGGCGTCGCGCCCGAGGCGGAGCTGCTGACGGTGTCGGTCGCGTTCGGCCAGGACACCGGCGCCGAGAAGTCGAACGACGAGCAGATCGCCGAGGGCGTGAAGTGGGCCGTCGACAACGGCGCCGACGTCATCAACATGTCGCTCACCCGCAACACGCGCGACTGGCCCGAGAGCTGGGACGACGCGTTCCTGTACGCCTTCGAGCACGATGTCGTCGTCGTGGCCGCGGCGGGCAACCGCGGCAGCGGCACGACCGAGGTCGGCGCACCTGCGACGATCCCGGGCGTGCTCGCGGTCGCGGGCGTCGACAAGGAGAAGAACGCGAGCCTCGACGCGAGCTCGCAGGGCATCACGCTCGGCGTCGCCGCCCCGAGCGAAGACCTGGTGGGCGTCAGGCCCGACGGCCGCGTCGTCATCTGGGACGGCACGAGCGGGGCCACCCCGCTCGTCTCGGGCCTCGTGGCGCTCGTGCGGGCCGAGTACCCCGAGCTCGACGCCGCGAACGTCATCAACCGGGTCATCCAGACCGCCGACCCGAACGGGCACGAGGTGCCGAGCCCCCTGTACGGCTACGGGCTGATCGACCCGGTGCCCGCGCTCGAGGCCGACGTCGAGTCGGTCGACGCGAATCCGCTCGGCAGCCTCGAGGAGTGGATCACGCTCCACCGGCGCGCCTCGTCGACGGCGCAGCCGACGGACTCGCCCGAGTCCGAGATCGTGCCGATCGCCGACCCGCCGCCGCCGGCCGACGAGGGCACGGCGACGCTGCTCCCGACACCGTGGACACTGGCCTACATCACGGTGCCGCTCTCGCTCGTCGCAGGATTTGGTACGCTAGCAGCGCTGTTGGGCATCGGCGCCACTCGGCATACCAGGCGGACTGTCCGCACTCGCGAGCAGTGATCGCACGCATCAGGCCGCATCACCAGATACTGAGGAGTCCATTCACCGTGCCCAAGATTCTCATCGTCGGCGGTGGCTATGCGGGGTTCTACACGGCGTGGAAGCTCGAGAAGTGGCTGCGCGCCGGCGAGGCCGAGGTGACGGTCGTCGACCCGCTGCCCTACATGACCTACCAGCCGTTCCTGCCCGAGGTCGCGGCGGGTTCGATCGAGGCCCGCCACGCGGTCACCTCGCAGCGTCGCCACCTGAAGAAGACCAACGTCGTCACGGCGAAGGTCACGAAGATCGACCACGCCTCCAAGACCGCGACGATCACCCCCGCGCTCGGCGAGCCGTGGGAGTTCGAGTACGACGTCGTCGTCGTGACCGGCGGCGCCGTGTCGCGCACCTTCCCGATCCCCGGCATCGCCGACAACGCGATCGGCCTGAAGACGATCGAAGAGGCCGTCGCGATCCGCGACCGCCTCGTCTCGAACTTCGACCGTGCGGCCACGCTGCCCGCGGGCCCCGAGCGCGAGCGACTGCTCACCGTCACCGTCGTCGGCGGCGGCTTCGCCGGCATCGAGGTCTTCGCCGAGCTGCGCTCCTTCGCGAGCTCGCTGCTCGAGTACTACCCGCAGCTGACCTTCGACGAGACCCACTTCCACCTCATCGAGGCGATGGGCCGCATCATGCCCGAGGTCTCGCTCGAGACGAGCCACTGGGTCATCAAGCACCTCGCGCAGCGCGGTGCCGAGATCCACCTCGACACGCAGCTCACGAGCGCGCAGGACGGCAAGATCGAACTGTCGACGGGCGAGAGCTTCGAGTCCGACCTCATCGTCTGGACCGCCGGCGTCATGGCGAACCCGGCGATCGTGCGCACGAGCGACCTCCCCGTCGAGGAGCGAGGCCGCATCAAGACCCGCGCCGACCTCCGCGTCGGCGACGACGACGAGATCGTGGCCGACGCCTGGGCGGCCGGCGACATCTCGGCCGTGCCCGACCTCTCGGGCGGCGGCGTCGGCGGCTACTGCGTGCCGAACGCCCAGCACGCGGTGCGTCAGGGCAAGCTGCTCGCGAAGAACATCGTCGCGGTGCTCCGCGGCGAGGAGCCGAAGCAGTACTTCCACAAGAACCTCGGTGCGGTCGCCGGCCTCGGCATCGGCTCGGGCGTGTTCCAGTCGGGCAAGCTCGCGATCAAGGGCCTGCTGGCCTGGTTCGCGCACCGCGGCTACCACGGCCTCGCGATGCCCAGCTGGGAGCGCAAGTTCCGCGTGTTCTGGGGCTGGTGGAACAACTTCTGGCTCGGCCGCGACATCGTCGCGCTCGAGGCGGTGCAGAACCCGCGCGCCCAGTTCGAGCTCTTCGCGGCCCGTCCGAAGCCGCCGGCAGCCGAGGCGCCCGCGCCGGCCGCCGACGCCGCGCCGAAGGCGGCCAAGCCCGCCAAGAAGGAGCCCGTCGCCGCCAAGTAGCGTACGGCCCCTCGCTAAGCTGAGACGCGGCGTCGCCCTTCGGGGCGACGCCGCGTTCGGCGTCTCCGGGCGCGCTCCCGTAGCCCAATCGGCAGAGGCAGGCGGCTTAAACCCGCTTCAGTCTGGGTTCGAGTCCCAGCGGGAGCACACGGGCACCGACAGTACCGGCCGCAGCCGCTCACCGATATACCCCGAATAAGGTGATGCGCGCGGTCCCGGCCGGGGTCTAGTGTCGAGGCACTCCGGCGCGACGGTCACGCCGAGGCTCGAAAGGGGCACCACAGTGAACAACAGCTTCTGGGACTTCCTCGTCTGGCTCTTCTGGTTCTACATCCTGATCGCGTGCATCTGGATCTTCATCACCGTCATCATCGACATCTTCCGCGATCACACGCTGAACGGCTGGGCGAAGGCGCTGTGGGTGATCTTCCTCGTGTTCCTGCCGTTCCTCGCGGCGTTCATCTACCTGATCGCGCGCGGCAACTCGATGGCCGAGCGCCGACTGCAGGAGACGCGGCAGATGCAGGCCCAGAGCGACGAGTACATCCGCAGCGTCGCCGGCTCCGGCGGTGCATCGTCGGCGAGCGAGATCGAGACGGCGAAGCGCCTGCTCGACTCGGGCGCGATCAACGCCGCCGAGTACGAGCAGCTGAAGGCGAAGGCGATCGCCGGCTGACCCGACGGCCGCAGGACCAGCGGCGGTCGCGCATGGGGGTGCGCGGCCGCCGCTCCGCGCGTGCGGGATGCCGCGGGACGGCGCCGCTCAGTCCATGAGGTCGAGCCGGCGGAGGATGAGCCCTTCGCGGAGGGCCCACGGCGAGACCTCGAGCTCCTTGACATCGAAGGCGCGCATCGCCTCGGAGAGCACTACCGCGCCCGCCACGATCTGGAACGTGCGATCGGCGGTGATGCCCGGAAGCGCGGGGCGGGCGTCGGCCGGGATCTTCGCGAGCCGCGGCGTCCAGTCGTCGAGGCCGCGCCGCGTGAGGACGTAGCGGTCGTTCGAGCCGACGCCGTCGGCGACATGGCCGGCGAGCCGCGCGAGCGAGCGGATCGTCTTGGACGAGCCCACGACGTGGTCGGGGGAGGGCAGCTCGCGGAACGCGCCGACCTCGCCGGCGAGCAGTTCGCGGGCGTGCGCGCGGAGCCGGGCGACCTGCGCCTCCGAGGGCGGGTCGTCGGGCAGGAACTCGACGGTCGACCGTCCGGCGCCGAGCGGGACCGAGCGCGCGACGTCGGGGATCTCGTCGACGCCCTGGGTGAGCTCGAGCGAGCCGCCGCCGATGTCGAAGAGCAGGAGGTTGTCGGCCGACCACCCGTACCAGCGGCGTACCGCCAGGAAGGTGAGGTTCGCCTCGTCCTCGCCGGGCAGCACCTGCAGCTCGACGCCGGTCTCGCGCGCGACCCGGGCGAGCACCTCCTCGCCGTTCGCGGCCTCGCGGATCGCCGAGGTCGCGAACGGGAGGAACTCGTCGATGTCGGCCTCGCGCGCGGCGGCCGCGGCGGAGCCGACGGCCTCGATGATGGCGGCGATGCCCTCGTCGCTGATGGCGCCGTCTCGGTCGAGGTAGCGCATGAGGCGCAGCACGGACTTGTGCGAGGTCATCGGAATGGGGCGGGCGCCGCGGTGCGCGTCGACCACCAGGAGGTGCACCGTATTGGAACCGACATCGAGAACACCGAGACGCATGTTGCGAGCGTAGTCGCTGCCGAACATGCATGCCGTAGCGTTTTCGTGCATACTGATCCGACTGGGACGATCGTCCCACTTCGTCGGCATCGCAGTCGAGAGGAGCAACGTGGCCCGAATCCCCGCCCCCGAGCGACGAGCTGCGCTCGTCGCCGCTGCGCTCATCGTCGTCTCCCGCAAGGGGCTCGCCCAGGCGACCACCCGTGCGATCGTCGCCGAGGCGGGCATGAGCCTCGCGAGCTTCCATTACGCCTTCGAGTCGCGCGACGAGCTCATCGACGAGCTCATCTCGACGGTGGTCGCCCGCGAGCAGCAGGCGGTGACGCCCGAGGAGGTCGAGGGGCTCAGCCTGTTCGAGCTCGTCGAGGCGGGCATCCTCCGCTACTTCGAGCACCTGAAGGCCGATCCCGAGCACGAGCAGGCGATGCTCGAGCTCACCCAGTACGCGCTGCGCTCGCCCGAACGGCAGCCGCTCGCGGCCGCCCAGTACGAGAAGTACATCGCGCTCGCGGCGCAGTCGCTCGAGCTCGGTGCCGAGCTCGCCGGCGCGCGCTGGACCGTCCCCGTCGAGCGCGTCGCGCGCGTGCTCGTCGCCTTCACCGACGGACTCACCCTCACCTGGCTCGTCGACCGCGACGACGACGCCGCCCGGGCGGTCGCGCACGCGGCCGCCGACGCACTCACGAGAATGGCCGACACCCGATGACGCGTGCCGACGCCCTCGGCGTCCCCACCACCCCCGCGGCATTCGCCGAACCCACGCGCCGAATCGGCGCAGGATGGATCGCGTCCTTCGCGACCGTCTGGTTCGGCATCTGGATGGCGCAGCTCACTCCCGTCCAGCTGCTCCTGCCGGCGCAGATCGACGCCGAGCTCCGGCCCGAGCACTGGGTCGACTCCGTCGTCGCGTTCGGCACGATCTCGGGCATCGCCGCGATCGCGACGATCATCGCGTATCCGCTGACCGGCGCGCTGTCCGACCGCACGAGCTCCCGGTTCGGCCGTCGCCGGCCGTGGATCCTGATCGGCGGGCTCGTCTTCGCCGCCTCGCTCGTGGCGCTCGGATTCCAGACCGAGATGTGGGCGATCGGCACCGCGTGGGTCGTGGCATCCGTGGGCTTCTGCATCATGACCGCCGCGCTCACCGCGACGATCTCCGACCAGGTCCCCGTGAACCAGCGCGGGTTCGTCTCGGGCTGGATGTCGGCGCCGCAGGCGGTCGGCATCATCGTCGGGCTCATCCTCGTGACCGAGCTGGTGACCGACGCCTCGCTCGGGTACCTCCTGCTCGCGGTGCTCCTGCTCGTGCTCGCGGTGCCGTTCCTCACCCGGCACGACGAGCCGCTCGCGCCGGCGCTGCGCACCCCGATGACGCTCCGCACCATCATCTCGGGATTCTGGATCAGCCCGAGGAAGCACCCCGACTTCGGCTGGACCCTGCTCAGCCGCGTGCTCGTGTCGACGGGAAACGCGCTCGGCACGAGCCTCCTGCTCTACTTCCTCATGTTCCAGCTCAACGACGAGAACGCCGAAGCCGATCTGATCGTGCTCACGCTCATCTACATGGTGTTCGTGATCCTCGCCTCGCTCCTCGGCGGCAAGCTCTCCGACAGGCTCGGGCGGCGCAAGCAGTTCGTCTTCGTGGCGTCGGCGCTGCAGGCCGTCGCGGCGCTGCTGCTCGGCCTGTTCCCCGACCTGACCGTCGCGATGATCGGCGCCGGCCTCCTCGGCCTCGGCTACGGCTGCTTCCTCTCGGTCGACCAGGCGCTCGCCACCCAGGTGCTGCCCGACGCGACGAGCCGCGGCAAGGACCTCGGCATCATGAACATCGCCTCGGCCGTGCCGCAGGCCGTCGCGCCGATGATCGGCGCCGCCGCGGTCGTCGTCTCCGGCTCGTTCATGCTCGTGTTCCTGCTCGGCGCGGCGCTCTCGACCGCGGGAGCCTTCGCGGTCGCCCGGGTGCGGAGCGTGAGGTGATGACGATGCTCGACCTCCGGATGACCGGAAGCCCCACGACCGACGCCTCGAGCTGGCTGGAACCGGCCGAATACTGGCCGCGCCTCACGGGGGCGACCGCCCACCTCGACGCGCCCGTCGGCGCGCTCCACCTCGGGGCGCTGCGGCACAATGCGCTCGACATGCTGCGCCGCGCCAACGGCACCCCGATCCGCGTCGCGTCGAAGTCAGTGCGGGTGCGCAGCGTCATCGAGTCGCTGCTCGAGATGCCGGGCTACCGGGGCGTGCTCGCGTACACCCTGGCCGAGGCGCTCTGGCTCGCCGACACGGTCGACGACATCGTCGTCGGCTACCCGACGGCCGAACGCGCGAGCCTCGCCCGCCTCGCCACCGACCCCGACTTCGCCGCGCGCGTGACCCTCATGGTCGACTCGCCCGCGCAGCTCGACGTCGTCGACTCGGTGCTGCCGCCCGGCCGCCGCGAGACGATCCGGGTCTGCCTCGAGCTCGACGCGTCCTGGGACGCCCCGGTGCTCGGTCATCTCGGCGTGCGGCGCTCGCCCGTGCACGCCCCCGCCGACGCGGGGGCGCTCGCCGCGTACATCGTCCGCCGGCCCGGCTTCGAGCTCGTCGGCATGATGTCGTACGAGGCGCAGATCGCGGGGGTCGTCAACCGGCCGGCCGGCCGGCCCGTCGACGGGGCGGTCAACCGCTGGATGCAGTCGCGCTCGATGCCCGAGCTCCTCGAGCGCCGCGCCCGCGCGGTCGCGGCGGTGCGCGAGCACGCCGACCTCGAGTTCGTGAACGGCGGCGGCACCGGATCGCTCGAGCGCACCTCCGCCGACCCGTCGGTCACCGAGATCGCCGCCGGGTCGGGCTTGTTCGGCGGGCACCTCTTCGACGGCTACGAGCACTTCACTCCCGCCCCCGCGGCGGCGTTCGCGCTCGACGTCGTCCGCCGCCCGAGTGCCGCGCACGCGACGATCCTCGGCGGCGGCTGGGTCGCGTCGGGTCCGCCGGCGCCCGACCGGCTGCCGCGCATCGTCTGGCCCGAGGGGCTCGTCATGGAGCCGCGCGAGATGGCCGGCGAGGTGCAGACGCCCGTCTCGGGTCGCGCAGCGCGCCGGCTCGCCGTAGGTGACCGGGTCTGGTTCCGCCACACCAAGTCCGGCGAGCTCGCCGAGCACCTGAACGAGCTCGCCGTCGTCGACGGAGACGAGACCGTGGAGATGATCCCGACGTATCGGGGAGAAGGGATGGCGTTCCTGTGACCGCGACCGGAGCAACATGGCGCAACTGGGGCCGGACCGAGCAGGTGCGGCCGCTGCGGGTCGAGCGCCCCTCCTCGCCCGAGGCCGTGCAGCGCGCCGTGCAGTCGGCGGCGGCGAGTGGCCTGCGCATCAAGCCCGTCGGATCGGGCCACAGCTTCACGGGCATCGCCGTGGCGCCGGGCGTGCAGCTCGACCTCACCGAGCTCTCGGGCGTCATCGACGCCGACGTGGCGACGGGCCGGGTCACCCTGGCGGCGGGCACGCGCCTGCACCAGCTGCCCGCGCTCCTCGCGCCCTACGGGCTCGCGCTGCCCAACATGGGCGACATCGACCGGCAGACGATCTCGGGCGCGACCTCGACCGGCACGCACGGCACCGGGCTCGGCTTCGGCGGCCTCGCCACCCAGATCGTCGCGGCGAAGCTCGTGACCGGCACGGGCGAGCTCATCACCGTCAGCGAGACCGAGCGTCCCGAGCTCCTGCCCGCGGTGCGCCTCGGGCTCGGTGCGCTCGGCGTGCTCGTCGAGCTCACCCTGCAGCTCGTGCCGCGCTACGTGCTGCACGCGGTCGAGCGCCAGGCGCCGTTCGCGCTCGTGCTCGACGAGTGGATGGACCGGGTCCGCGAGCACGACCACTTCGAGTTCTACTGGTTCCCGCACACCGACACCGCGATGACGAAGACCAACACGCGGCTTCCGGGCGATGCGCCGCGCGCCCCGCTCGGCCGGGTCTCGCGCTGGATCGACGACGAGCTCGTCGCGAACGGGCTCTACCGGGCGGCGTGCTACTCGCTCCGGGCCGCGCCCGACGTGATCCCGCGGCTCTCGTGGCTCGTGGAGCGCCTCACCGGGAACCGCGACTTCACCGACTTCTCGCCGTCGGTCTTCGTCACGAACCGCACCGTGCGCTTCCGCGAGATGGAGTACGCGATCCCGCTCGCGGCCGTGCCCGAGGCCGTGCGCGAGGTGCGCGCGCTCATCGAGCGCAAGGACTGGAAGATCACGTTCCCGATCGAGGTGCGCGCCGCCGCGGCCGACGAGAACTGGCTCTCCACGGCCTACGGACGCGAGTCGGGCTACATCGCGGTGCACCGCTACTACCGCGAGGACCAGCGCGAGTACTTCGCCGCGGTCGAGGAGATCATGCGCGCCCACGGCGGCCGCCCCCACTGGGGCAAGATGCACACGCAGACCGCCGAGACGCTGCGCGAGTCGTACCCGCGCTTCGACGACTTCCTCGCGGTGCGCGACGAGCTCGACCCCGAGCGGCGCTTCCAGAACCCCTACCTCGAGCGCGTGCTCGACGGGGTCCACGCGCGCGTCTGAGCAGACGAGCGGCGGATGCCCGTGGCATCCGCCGCTCGCCGGCCCTCATGCGGTCAGAGGCCGAACTCGGCCAGCCACTCGTCGACGACGGGGATCTCGACGCGCTGGTAGCCGCCGAGGTAGCGGCAGTTCGAGGTGTAGCCGTAGCTCGTCACGGCCACCAGCTCGCCGTCGAGGAAGACCGGGCCGCCCGAGTCGCCGAAGCACGTGCCGCCCGTGCCCCACGGGTCCTTCTCGTTGCCGTTGGTCTGCAGGATCTGCGGGGTGAGCTTCTGCCCGGGCATGTCGACGTAGCGCCGCAGGATCGGATAGCTCTCGGGTTCGGGCTTCTTGTTGTCGCCCTCCTGGCGCACCTCGGTGCCGTAGCCGACCGCGGTGAACAGCGTCTTCGAGAGCGCGCGCTGCGGGATCTCGTCGAGCGTGCCGGTCGCCGCGATCTCGGGGTAGCCGTCGCCGTGCGAGGCGAGCGGTTCGTCGAGCACGATGACGCCGACGTCGTTCCAGTTGCGGGTGTCGGTGAAGTCGGAGTACTCGGGGTGCGTGTACGCGGTGCCCGAGACGTAGCCCGCCGCGGCGAGCTCGGCGGCGGTGTAGCCCGCGGCCGGGTCGGCGGCGACCGGCAGGAACGACGGCGGGGCGTCGTCGAGGAACGTGTCGAAGGTGACGAGCGTCTTGCCCAGCGTGCCGAGCGTGCAGTGCGCCGCGGTGATGACGACGGTCGGCGAGACCAGCGTCGCGCTGCACCGGTAGCGCCCCGTGCTGTCGTAGAACGCGATCAGGCCCACGTCGGGGTGGAGCTCGCCGTCGGGCGAGCCGCCCGTCGAGGCCTGGGCCGGAGCGGCGCCCAGCACGAGGCCGCAGACGGTGGCGGCGACGGCGAGGGCTGCGAGAAGTGGCTTGCGCATCGATCTCTCTTTCGGTCGGGTGAACGGTGCGACGATCATGGCCCGGCCCGGGTGCGCCTGTCGAGAGGAACGCGCGAAAGCTGCGTCAGGGGGTGCGCCGGCGCAGGGTGATCGAGCCGAGCACGATCGATCCGACGATCCATGCGCCGATCACGAGCAGTTTCGTCGCGATCCACTCGGGCGACTCGCTGTCGGCGGCGACGGCCTGCAGGGCGTCGATGGCGAAGCTGAGCGGCAGCCACTCGCTGATGGCCTCGAGCGCCGCCGGCAGCTGCTCGCGGGGGATGAAGATGCCGCCGAGCAGGATCTGCGGGAACACGAGCAGCGGCATGAACTGCACCACCTGGAACTCGGTGCGGGCGAACGCGCTCGCGAGGAGGCCCAGCGCGGTGCCGAGCAGCGCGTCGGCGACCGCCACGGCGAAGAGCAGCCAGATCGATCCCTCGATCTCGAGGCCGCACACCCAGACGGCGAACGAGACGGCGATCGCCGTCTGCGCGACGGCGAGCACGCCGAACGCGAGCCCGTAGCCGAGGATGAAGTCGCCCTTGCCGAGCGGCATCGAGAGGAGTCGCTCGAGCGTGCCGCTGCGCCGCTCGCGCAGCGTCGAGATGCTCGTCACGAGGAACATCACGATGAACGGGAAGAGCGCGATCATCGCCGGACCGATGTCGGTGAACACGTCGGTGTCGACGAAGATCCACGCGACGAGGCCGATCAGGAGGCTCGGCACGACGAGCAGCAGTGCGATCGTGCGGTGGTCGTGCCTGATCTGGCCGAGCACGCGGCCCGCGGTCGCGAAGGTGCGGGTGAGGGTCATCGGGATGCCTCCTCGTCGGCGTCGCGCGGTCGCAGGTCGGGTTCGCCGCGCTCGATGAGCCGGAGGAACGCCGTCTCGATGTCGTCGGTGCCGGTCACCTCGAGCACCCCCTGCACGGTGTCGTCGGCGAGCAGCGCACCGTCGCGCATGAGCAGCAGCCGGTCGCAGCGCTTGGCCTCGTCCATCACGTGGCTCGAGACGAGGAGGGTCGTGCCGTCGGCGGCCAGCGCACGGAACATGTCCCAGAGCTCGACGCGCAGCACCGGGTCGAGACCGACCGTCGGCTCGTCGAGCACGAGCAGCTCGGGGGAGCCGAGCAGTGCGGCCGCGAGCGAGACCCTGCTGCGCTGGCCGCCCGAGAGCGTGCCCACCAGCCGATGCTCGACCGTGCCGAGATCGGTGCGCGCGATCACCCGCGCCACGTCGGAGGCCGGTGCGCCGAGGACGCGCCGGAAGTACGCGAGGTTCTGCCGGACGGTCAGGTCGTCGTAGACGCTCGCCTGCTGCGTGACGTAGCCGACGCGGTGGCGGAGCTCGGGCGAGCCGGCGGGGCGGCCGAGCACCTCGATCGTGCCCGACTTTACGACCTGCACGCCGACGATCGACCGCATGAGGGTCGTCTTGCCGCTGCCGCTCGGGCCGAGCAGGCCCACGATCATGCCGCTCGGGACGGCGAGCGAGAGGCCGTCGAGGACGGCGGTGCCGCCGCGGTGCACCGAGAGGTCCTGCGCGATGATCGCCGCCGGTGCGGACGGCCCGTGCTGCGGGGCATCCGAGCTATTCATCATGTGCCGAATACTTCGCCTCGGGAGACCCGATGTCAAGACCCGGGCGGACGTCCGGTGAGGTGCCACTGCACCGCCGGGCCGACGCGCGCGACCAGCTCCTCGACCGGGAGCGAGGCGATCGGCTCGAACTCGAGCACGTAGCGCACCATGATGACGCCCACCAGCTGCGACGCCGCGAGCTCGGCGCGCAGCTCGGCCTCGGCAGGGTCGCCGACGTCGTCGAGCCGCTCGGCGATGCGGTGCATGATCTCCCGGCGCAGGAACTCGCGCAGCATGCGCGCGACCGGGCCCTGGCCGATCGCCGAACGCAGGGCGGCCACGGCGGCCGGTCGCACGGCCGGCGAGTCCCAGGCGGTGAGGACGGCGCGCACGAGCCGCTCGCCGAGCCCGTCGAGCGGGCCGTCGAGCGCGGTGCGCACCAGGCGGTCGGGCCGGAGCGGCACCTCGACGACCTCCGCGACGAGCCGCTGCTTGTCGTCGAAGTAGTGGTGCACGAGCGCGGGGTCGACGCCGGCGCGGCGCGCGATCGCCCGCATCGAGGCGGCCTCGTAGCCGCGCTCGCCGAACTCGGCCGTCGCCGCGGCGAGGATCCGCGCCCGCAGGTCGCCGGGCGTCCCGCCGCGCGGGCGACCGGGGCCCCGCGGGCTGGAACGCTCCGTCACAGTCTGAGCCTAACCCCGGAGCCTCCACCGGGGTTCCTCCGAGTCTCATGGGAACGGACGCCGCCTCCGAGCGTGCTCGGTAGGATTGCAGAGCCCCGAGATCACAGCCGAACGCACTAGGAGTCCGCGCCATGGAATGGCTCATTCCCGTCCTCATCGTCGTCGCACTCGTGCTCATCATCGGCATCTACCTCTGGGCCACCTACAACTCGCTCGTCACGCTCAACGTGCGCGTCGACGAAGCGTGGAGCGACATCACCGTGCAGCTCAAGCGCCGGGCCGACCTGATCCCGAACCTCATCGAGGCGGTCAAGGGCTACGCCGCCCACGAGAAGAGCGTCTTCGAGTCGGTGACGCAGGCGCGCGCCGAGACCCTGCAGGCGCAGGGGCCCGCTGAGGCCGGCGCCGCCGAGAACCACATGCAGCAGGCGCTGAAGTCGATCTTCGCCGTGGCCGAGGCGTACCCCCAGCTCCAGGCGAGCCAGAACTTCCTGCAGCTGCAGTCGGAGCTCGTCGACACCGAGGACAAGATCCAGGCGTCGCGCCGCTTCTACAACGGCGGTGTGCGCGAGCTCAACACGAAGATCAAGGTGTTCCCGAACACGCTGTTCGTGCGCGGCCTCGGCTTCCACGAGCGCGACTTCTTCGAGGTCACCGAGCCGGCGGCGATCGCCGAGCCGCCGCGCGTGCAGTTCTAAGGGCCGGCGTTGTACCGCGCGATCGCGAAGAACAAACGCAACACCGTCTTCATCATCCTGTTCTTCCTCGCCGTCATCGGCGGGCTCGGCTGGCTGGCCGCCTACATCTACCAAGACCTGACGATCGTCGTCGTGACGCTCGTCGTGGCCACCGGGTACGCGCTCATCCAGTACTTCACGGCCGACCGGCAGGCGCTCTCGATGTCGGGCGCGGTCGAGATCACCTCGAAGGCCGAGCACCCGCGGCTCTGGCGCACCGTCGAGAACCTCTCGATCGCCACCGGCACGCCGATGCCGCGCGTCTACATCGTCTCCGACCCGGCGCCGAACGCCTTCGCGACCGGTCGCGACCCGCAGCACGCCGTCGTCGCCGCGACGACGGGCCTCCTCGAGATCATGGACGACGCCGAGCTCGAGGGCGTCATGGCGCATGAGCTCGGTCACGTCCGCAACTACGACATCCGCCTGTCGATGATCGTGTTCGGCCTCGTGGTCGCGGTCGGGTTCATCTCCGACATGCTCGTGCGCATGGCCTTCTTCGGCGGTCGCAACAACAACTCGAACCCCGTCGTCATGATCTTCGGGCTCGTCGCGATGCTCATCGCGCCCCTCGTCGCGAGCCTCGTGCAGCTCGCGGTCTCGCGTCAGCGCGAGTACCTCGCCGATGCCACGGGCGCGATGACGACCCGTCACCCCGACGCGCTCGCCCGCGCGCTCGCGAAGCTCGAGGCGTACGGTCGCCCGATGCAGCGGCAGAACTCGTCGATGGCCCACCTCTGGATCGCCGACCCGCTGAAGCCCGGGGTCATGGACCGCCTCTTCGCGACGCACCCCCCGATCGCCGACCGCATCGAGCGTCTCGAGAAGATGGGCGGCAGCTTCTAGGCAGCCCCGCGCCTGCCGGGGGCCGCGAACCCGCTAGGCCGCCGCGAGCTCGCTCGCGAGCGCGGGGGAGAGGTCGCCCCGGCCGACGACGACCACCTCGTCGAGCCCCTGCCACGCCGCCGCGCGCTCGAGCACCGGCACGAGCCGGGCCGCGGTCTCGGCGGGCGCACCCGGCTCGACCCACGCCGACTGCACCCGCAGCGTGCGCGCCTTGCGGTCGCTCTTGAGGTCGACCCGGCCGACGACCCGGTCGTCGACGAGCACCGGCAGCGAGTAGTAGCCGAACTTGCGGTCGGGCTCGGGGGTGTAGATCTCGATGCGGTAGTGGAAGTCGAAGAGACGCTCGGTGCGCGGCCGGAACCACACGACGGGGTCGAACGGCGACAGCAGCGCGACCTGCTCGATGCGACGGGGGCGGTGGGCGTCGCGGTGGAGCCAGGCCGGCGTCGCGCGAGCGCCCGTCTGCCAGCCGGGCACCTCGACCGGCAGCAGCTCGCCGGCGTCGACGAGCTCGGCGACGGCCCGCCGCACCGGTGCCCGCTTCATGCGCCAGTAGTCGGCGAGATCGGCCTCGGTCGCGATGCCCTGCGCGGCGGCGGCGCGGGCGACGAGCTCGCGCACGGCGTCGGCCTCGGCCGGGGCCGAGCCGAGGAGCTCGGACGGCAGCGCCTGCTCGGGCAGCGCGTAGACCCGCTCGAAGCGCACCCGGTCGACGCAGATCACGTCGCCCGTGCGGAACATCATCTCGAGCGTGCGCTTCACGTCGGACCAGCCCCACCACGGGCCGCGCCGCTCGTTCGCGTCGTGCTCGATCTCGCTCGCCCGCATCGGGCCGTTCGCGGCGAGCTCGGCGCGCAGCCACACCGCGAGATCGCGCTGCTCGGCGACCCAGCCGCCCCAGTCGCTGCCCGACCGCCGGTACTCGTCGCGGCGGAACTCGAACAGCGGCCAGAGCTCGCGGGGGATGTAGGCGGCCTGGTGCGCCCAGTACTCGACCATGCGGCCCCTCGGCCCCGAGGTGATGCGGTCGAGCAGCCCCCGGTCGTAGTGGCCGACGCGACTGAACGCCGGCAGGTAGTGGCTGCGCTCGAACACGTTGACCGAGTCGATCTGGAGGAGCCCCAGCCGGTCGACCACCCCGTTCAGGGCGCGGGTGCCGGCGGCCTCGGGCCGCGGGCGGGCGAAGCCCTGCGCAGCGAGGGCGATGCGGCGGGCGAGAGCGGGACTGACGACGTCGACCATGGTGCATCCGACGCTACCGCCGACGACCGACACGGCGCCCGACGTTCACGGTCCGGTCGCGCACGACATGCCGAACCGTGCATACGCGGTGCCTAGACTGGACGAATGGCGGACTCGACGGGTGGGGCGGGGCAGCGCGGCCGATGGTCGCGACGATTGGCCGGACGAGCGGCCGAGGGCTCGCACAAGGCGGTCGAGCCCGTGCGCGATCCCGTCGAGTCGATCCCGTTCGGCATGCGGCTCGCGGGGGCCTGGTCGTGGCGTCTCCTGCTCGTCGGCGGCGTGCTCGCGGTCGTCGTCTTCCTCATCATCCAGCTCCGCCTGATCGTCATCCCGATCCTCGTCGCGGTGCTCCTGAGCGCGCTGCTCGTGCCGTTCTCCGGGTTCCTCCAGCGGCACCGCTGGCCGAAGTGGGCCGCCGTCGCGGCGGCCATGCTCTCGGCCCTCGCCGTCGTCGGCGGGCTCCTCACGCTCGGCATCTGGCAGATCGCCCGCGGCGCCGACGAGCTCGCCGCCCAGTCGCTCGTCGCGTGGGACCAGTTCCGCGAATGGCTGCTCGAGGGCCCGCTCCACATCACCGAGGCGCAGCTCAACGACCTCGTCGAGCGCGCGGTGACGGCGGTGCAGCAGGACATGGGCATCATCTGGAGCGGTGCGCTCTCGGTCGGCTCGAGCCTCGGGCACTTCCTCGCCGGCATGCTGCTCGCCCTCTTCGCGACCCTGTTCATGCTCATCGACGGCCGCGGCATCTGGAACTGGATCGTCGGCATCTTCCCCCGTCGCGCTCGTGCCGCCGTCGATGGCGCAGGCGGAGCCGGCTGGACGACGCTGCAGAACTTCGTCAAGGTGCAGATCCTCGTCGCGACGATCGACGCGGTCGGCATCGGCCTCGGAGCGTTCTTCCTCGGCCTGCCGCTGGCGGTGCCGATCGCGATCCTCGTCTTCCTCGGCTCCTTCATCCCGATCGTCGGCGCCGTGGCGACCGGAGCGCTCGCGGTGTTCGTCGCGCTCGTCTACAACGGCTTCTGGCCCGCCGTGATCATGCTCGCCATCGTGCTGCTCGTGCAGCAGGTCGAGGGGCACGTGCTGCAGCCGCTCATCATGGGCACCGCGGTCAAGGTGCACCCGCTCGGCGTCGTGCTCGCGGTGGCCACGGGGTCGCTGCTCGCCGGCATCCCCGGTGCGCTCTTCGCCGTGCCGGTGGCCGCGGTCGTGAACGTGATGATCCTCTACGTCTCGGGCGGCGCGTGGAAGGACGACGCGCCACCGTCCACCGCCGACGTGCGTTCGCCGCTCTGGCGCACCGTGCCGCAGCGACCCGGTTTCCAGCGAGGAGAATGAACGAGTTGAGCACCACCGTCGCGGGGCCGACCCTCGCCGAGTTCGAAGCCGCTCGCGAGGTCGTCGCGCGCGTCGCACGCCAGACGCCGATGGAGTCCTCGCGACACCTGGAGCGGCTGTTCGGCGCCCCGGTGCGCCTCAAGTGCGAGAACCTGCAGCGCACCGGCTCGTACAAGCTGCGGGGGGCCTACAACCGCCTCTCCTCCCTCTCCGAGGAGGAGCGGGCGCGCGGCGTCGTCGCCGCCTCCGCCGGCAATCACGCGCAGGGCGTCGCGTACGCTGCGCGCGAGCTCGGCATCCGCGCGACGATCTTCATGCCCGTCGGCGTCGCCCTGCCGAAGCTCGAGGCGACGCGCGCCTACGGCGCCGACGTCGTGCTCGCGGGCGCGTCGATCGGCGAGACGCTCGACGCGGCCGCCGCCTTCGCCGACGAGACGGGCGCGGTCATCATCCCGCCGTTCGACCACCACGACGTCGTCGCGGGCCAGGGCACGCTCGGCCTCGAGATCCTCGAGCAGGCGCCCGACGCGACGACGATCGTGGTGCCGATCGGCGGCGGCGGTCTCGCCGCCGGCATCGCGAGCGCCGTGAAGCAGCGGGCCGCCGCCGAGGGACGCAGCATCCGCGTGATCGGCGTGCAGGCCTCGAACGCGGCCCCGTACGTCGCCTCGCTGGCCGCGGGTTCGCCGCAGCAGGTGCCCGTCGTGCCGACGATCGCCGACGGCATCGCGGTCTACCGCCCCGGCGCGCTGAACTTCGAGATCATCCGCGACACGATCGACGAGATCGTCACCGTCGGCGAGGACGACATCGCCCGTGCGCTGCTCGTGCTGCTCGAGCGGGCGAAGCTCGTCGTCGAGCCGGCCGGTGCGGTCGCGGTCGCCGCGATCATGACGGGCGCCGTGCCCAACGACGGGCCGGCGGTCGCCGTGCTCTCGGGCGGCAACATCGACCCCCTGCTCGTGCAGCGCGTCATCGCGCACGGCCTCGCCGCCTCGGGCCGCTACCTCACCGTGCGGATCGGCCTGCCCGATCGCCCGGGCCAGCTCGTGCGCGTCGCCGAGCTCGTCGCGGGCACCCACGCGAACGTCGTCGAGGTGATGCACACCCGGCACGGCCGGGGCATGCAGATCTCCGAGGTCGAGATCGACATCTCGGTCGAGACCCGCGGCCCCGCGCACCGCACCGAGGTGGTCGAGGCGCTCCGTCGCGCCGGCTACTCGCCGGTCGTCCTCGACGACTGAGCGACGGCATCGTTTCAGGAGAAGGCGCCCTGCTCAGGTCGATTCCGCGCGAATCGTCCTGACGGGCGTACCTCTTCCTGAATCACGAGGTCGCGTCTTCGAGTCACGGGGTCGCAGAATGCGAAAGAGCGGATGCCACGTGGCATCCGCTCTTCGCGTTCGTCGACGGGGCGCGCCTACTCGCCGCCCCAGGTGTCGACGGCGGTGATTTCGACGGCGATCTCGCGGCCGTTCGGCGCGGTGTAGCTGGTCTTCGCGCCGACGGCGAGTCCGAGGATCGCGGCACCGAGCGGCGACTGCTCGCTCCACACGTCGAGCTCGGAGTCGCCGGCGATCTCGCGGCTGCCGATGAGGAAGGTCTCCTCGTCGCCGGCGATCACGGCGGTGATGACGGTGCCCGACTCGACGATGCCCTTCGACGCGGGCGCCTCGCCGACCTCGGCGGTCTTCAGCAGCTCCTTGAGCTGGCGGATGCGGGCCTCGATCTTGCCCTGCTCGTCCTTCGCGGCGTGGTAGCCGCCGTTCTCCTTGAGGTCGCCCTCCTCGCGCGCCGCTTCGATGCGCTTCGCGATCTCCTCGCGACCGGTGGTCGAGAGCTGCTCGAGTTCCGCCGCGAGGCGGTCGTAGGCCTCCTGGGTGAGCCAGGTGACGGTGGCGTCCTGCGCCATGATGCACACTCCTGTGTAGGGGAAGTCACGCCGGATAGACGTGTCGCCCCGAACCACGTTCAGGGCGAATGCCCCATGTTAGGTGAGCCAGCAGCGGTAAATCAAACCCGTGTTCGCCTCCTGGGCGGTTCTCACGGTCTCGGTGAGGCTGCGGATGTGCTGGTCGGAGGCGGGAACCTCGATGACCTTCCATCCGACGACGGTGAAGTCCTCGTTGAGGGCCTGCACGATGCACGCGGTCTCGTTGCCCGGCGGCACCGAGAGGTTCCAGCTCACCTCGACGGCGCGCGCCTCGTTCATGAGGCGGTGGCCCGTGTCGGTGACCTCGAGCTGCGGCTTCTGGCCGTCGAGGCCGGCCCAGACGACCCACGCGATGAGCACCACCGCGAAGGCGATCGCGCCGCCGATCAGGAGGAACCGGTCGCGAGAGCGGTGGCGGCGGGTGCGTCCGTATCGGTCGTCGAGCTCGGCGCTCGCGGGCGCGTCGGTCTGGGTGGGCACCCGGGCTCCTTCAGAGGTGGATCGACTAGGCTGCATCAAGCCTAACGCCGCCCCCTGAAGGGAATCCGATGCTCGTCGACTCCGTCCGTTCTGCGCTCCTTCCGGCGAGCACTCTCGCCGCCGAGCAGGACGAGTTCGACCCGAACACCGTCACCCCCGGGGTCTGGGGCTTCGTCGTGACGTTCCTCATCATGGTCGTGGTGCTCCTGCTCATCCTCGACATGGTGCGCCGCATCCGCCGCACGAACTACCGGGCGCAGGTGCGTGCCGAGCTCGAGGCCGCGGCCGAGGCGGCCGCCGTCGAGGAGGCCGGGTTCGGCGGCGCCGACGCGCAGCCGGTCGACGCCGCGGACGACGAGCCCCGCGACGACGACGCCCCGAACCGGGGCTGAGCCCTCAGCCGGCGTGGTACGCCGGCGCCATCGCGATCAGCAGCGTCGCCGTCCAGTGGCACATGAACGCCAGCACGGTGCAGGTGTGGAAGATCTCGTGGAACCCGAAGACGCCCGGCCACGGGTTCGGCTTCTTGAAGCCGTACACGATCGCGCCGATCGTGTAGAGCACGCCGCCGACGCAGACGAGCACCATCATCGCCACGTTGGCGTTCACGAGATCGACGATGTACATCATCGCCGCCCAGCCGAGCAGCAGGTAGATGGGCACGTAGAGCCAGCGCGGCGCCGTGATCCAGAACACGCGGAACCCGATGCCGAGCAGCGCCCCGCCCCAGACGACCGACAGCAGCACCCAGCCCTTCTCGGGCGGCAGCGCGAGGATCGCCAGCGGCGTGTACGTGCCGGCGATGAGCAGGAAGATGTTCGCGTGGTCGATGCGCTTCAGCACGACCTTGGTCTTCGGCTTCCAGTTGAAGCGGTGGTAGAGCGCCGAGTTGCCGAAGAGCAGCATCGAGGTGAGCATGAACACGGCCGACGCCCACTTCGCGGGCGCCCCCTGCGCGAGGGCGATGAGCACGATGCCCGCCGCGATCGTGACGGGGAACGTGCCCGCGTGGATCCAGCCGCGCCACGTCGGCTTCACCTCGTCGGCGTGACTGAGCGAGTCGTCGAGCAGTGGGATGTTCGGCAGGTCGGGGCCGTGCTCGTCGCGGGCGACCGTGTCGTCGGCCGGGTCGTCGGGCGCGACCGGAAGGGTCAGCCCCTCGACGAGGTCGGCGGGTTCGCGGTGGCGCTCGGGGGTCATGGACACAGCGTAGGGCCTCGCCGATCACGGTCCGCTGTGAGTTCGGGGCACCGGTGAAGGGGTAGCGTAGTGCCGTGCAGACGAGCGATCAGCCCCTCGGTCGCGGGATCCTCTACCGGCTCTACCAGAACCGGCTCCGACGCGGACTCGACCCCGCGGCCCTCCCGCGCCATGTCGCGATGATCATCGACGGCAACCGACGCTGGGCGAAGCAGCTCGGCTTCGAGACCGCCGCGCACGGGCATCGCGCCGGCGCCGCCAAGATGCGCGAGTTCCTCGAGTGGTGCGACGACGCCGGCATCTCGACGGTCACCCTCTACCTGCTCTCGAGCGACAACCTCGGCAACCGCCCGCGCGACGAGCTCGCCGACCTCATCGAGATCATCGCCGAGCTCGCCGAGGAGCTCAGCCACTACCGCGACTGGCGGGTGCAGCACGTCGGCTCCGACGCGGGGCTGCCCGAGCCGCTCGTCGCGGCGCTCGACGCGGCCGAGCACCGCACCGCCGACAAGCACGGCCTCCACGTCAACCTCGCGGTCGGCTACGGCGGGCGCAAGGAGATCACCGACGCGATGCGCTCGATCGTCGCGGCCCACCACGCCGAGGGGCGCAGCCTCGAAGACCTGGCCGAGCGGCTCACGCCCGACCTCATCGGCGAGCACCTCTACACGGGCGGCCAGCCCGACCCCGACCTCGTGATCCGCACCTCGGGCGAGCAGCGCCTCAGCGACTTCATGCTGTGGCAGTCGGCGCACAGCGAGTTCTACTTCGTCGAGGCGCTCGGGCCCGACCTCCGCAAGGTCGACTTCCTCCGCGCCCTCCGCGACTACTCCAAGCGGCACCGTCGATTCGGCGGGTGACCGGCGATCCGTCGCCCGGCCGGGCTGCGAGGCATCCCCTCGTTCTGCAAGGATGTTCGACGGAGAAGGGGGCACATCAGGTGACCATCGAAGATTTCAACGCCGGATTCACGGAAGAGCCCGGATACCTCGACTACGGCCGGGTGGGGCCGCTGTCGACCGCGGCCGCCGAGGAGGTGCTCGCGTTCACGCAGGTGCTGCAGCGCGCCCGCCACGGCAGCATGGACGCCTTCTCCGAGCAGGACGCGCGGGTGCGCGCCGCCGCCGCCGCGGTCACCGGCTTCGCCCCCGAGCAGATCGCCTTCGAGCCGAACACCACGACCGGCATCCTGCACGCGATGTTCGGGCTCACCGGGGGAGTGCTGCTCTCGGCCGACGAGTTCCCGAGCCTGCCGATCGGCGCCGTGCGCGCGCAGGAGGCGCTGCACACCGTGCAGCCCGTGTGGCTCGAGACCGACCACGGCAAGGTCACGCCGGGGCAGATCCGCGAGCAGCTCGAGCAGAACGTCGCCGCCGTCGCGGTGAGCCTCGTCGACTCGCGCACCGGCTACCTGTGCGACATCGAGGGCATCCGGCAGGTCATCGGCGACCGGCTCCTGATCGTCGACGCGATCCAGGGCTTCGGCGTGGTGGATGCCCCGTGGCAGGCCGCCGACGTCGTCGTCACCGGCGGCCAGAAGTGGTGCCGCGCCGGCTGGGGCACGGGCCTGCTCGCACTCTCCGACCGGGCGCTCGAGCGCCTGACCCCGGTGTTCTCGGGCTTCAGCGCGACCGAGGAGCCCGAGCCATGGGGGCACGTGCCGCCGCCCGCGCCCGATGCCCGCGCCTACCGCGTCTCCAACCCCGACCCGCTCGCCCAGGCGCGGCTCGCGGCCGCCCTCGAGGAGATCGCCGAGACGGGCGTGCCCGCGATCAACTCCGCGATGGCCGAGCGCGTCAGCCGGGCGATCGAGCTCGCCGACGAGTACGCGATCGCCGTCGTCTCGTCGCGCGACGAGCAGGAGCGGGCCGGCATCGTCGTGCTCGAGCCGCCGGCCGAGCAGGTGACCCTGCTCACGGCGTCGCTGCACAACCACGGCGTCACCGCGACGACGCGACTTGGGCAGGTGCGGCTGTCGATCCACTCCGCGACCTCCGACGAGACCTTCGAGATGCTCCGCGCCGCCTTCGTCTCGTACTCCACCGCGGCGAGCTACTAGCCGCGGACGCTGCCCCGGGCTTGCGGTCTCGGCCGTCCCGACGGCCTGCGAATGTGAACGGGCGATGAAGTTTCGCGTGTCGCTTCCAGAGTTCGCGCGCGTCGGACGTAGGTTCGGCTCAACGGGCAGATCGCCCGTTCGAGTCGGCCTCGAAACCGACTACGGGAGGGATCGCCGGCCGTCGCGTGAACCGGGCAGGAATGCCCGGGGCGGGAGCGGTTGTGGCGTCATCGGTTACTCCTGAATCGGTCGGTCGTTCCGGAGCGCGCGCCAGTGCGCGTGCCGCGGAGGGCGTGCGCGACGGCGTCGCCCAGGCCGAGCGCACGTACGTCCTCGACACCTCGGTGCTGTTGAGCGATCCGCGCGCGCTCTTCAACTTCGCCGAGCACGCGGTGGTGCTGCCCGTGGTGGTCATCACGGAGCTCGAGGCGAAGCGCAACGACCCCGAGATCGGCTATTTCGCGCGGCAGTCGCTGCGGATCCTCGACGAGCTGCGCGTCGCGCACGAACGGCTCGACTTCCCGATCCCGGTCGGCGACGGCGGATCCCTGCGGGTCGAGCTCAACCACTCGAGCCCCAAGGTGCTGCCGAGCGGGCTCCAGCTCGGCGACAACGACTCCCGCATCCTCGCGTGCGCCGCCAACCTGCAGCAGGACGGCATCCCGGTCACCGTCGTCTCGAAGGACCTGCCGCTGCGCGTCAAGGCCGCGTCGATCGGCCTCGACGCGCAGGAGTACCGGCACGAGCTCGCGCTCGACTCGGGCTGGACGGGCATGGCCGAGCTCACCCTCGGGTCGAACGACATGGCCTCGCTCTACGAGCACGAGGCGATGACGACGAAGGAGGTCGACGGCATGCCCGTCAACACGGGCCTCGTCATCCACTCCGACCGTGGATCGGCGCTCGGCCGGGTCGTCGGCGAACGCGAGGTGAAGCTCGTGCGGGGCGATCGCGACGTGTTCGGCGTGCACGGCCGTTCGGCCGAGCAGCGGCTCGCGATCGACCTGCTGCTCGACCCCGAGATCGGCATCCTCTCGCTCGGCGGCCGCGCGGGCACCGGCAAGTCGGCGCTCGCGCTCTGCGCCGGCCTCGAGATGGTGCTCGAGCGCCAGCAGCACAAGAAGATCATGGTGTTCCGGCCGCTCTACGCGGTCGGCGGGCAGGAGCTCGGCTACCTGCCCGGCGACCAGGGCGAGAAGATGAACCCGTGGGGCCAGGCGGTCTTCGACACGCTCGGCTCCGTCGTCTCCGACAACGTGCTCGACGAGGTGGTCGATCGCGGGCTGCTCGAGGTGCTGCCGCTCACCCACATCCGCGGGCGCTCGCTGCACGACGCCTTCGTGATCGTCGACGAGGCGCAGTCGCTGGAACGCAACGTGCTGCTCACCGTGCTCAGCCGCATCGGCCAGAACTCGCGGGTGGTGCTCACGCACGACGTGGCCCAGCGCGACAACCTCAGGGTCGGCCGGCACGACGGCATCGCGTCGGTCATCGAGACGCTGAAGGGGCATCCGCTCTTCGCCCACATCACGCTCACCCGAAGCGAGCGCTCGGCGATCGCCGCGCTCGTCGCCGAGGTGCTCGACGGGGCCGAGCTGACCTAGGAGACAGCCGGCCGGGGAGATCGGTCCGACGGGGGAACCGGACCGATCCACCCGGCCGGTGTGCTCCGTCCGGGTGTCGGGGGTGCCTGCGACGATGTCGGGATGCCCCGAGAAGCCGACCCCGCGACCGTGATCGAACTCCTCTGGGCGAGGATGCAGGCCCGCGACTGGCCCGGCGTGCGGGCGCTGCTCGCCGACGAGCTCGTTGTCGACTGGTACGCCTCGCTCGAGCGCATCGTCGGCCCCGAGAACTTCGTCGCCGTCAACGCCGAGTATCCCGAGGGGTGGTCGATCCACGTCCTGTCGATCGTCGCCGAGGGCGATCGCGTGGTCTCCGAGGTCGAGGTGCCGCACGAGGGCGTCGGCGTCTTCCGCGCCGCCTCCTTCTGGACGGTGCACGACGGGCTCGTCGTCGAGGGCCGCGAGTACTGGACGACCCGGGGCGGCGATCCGGCGCCCGAGTGGCGGCGCCCGTGGGTCGAGGCGATCGCCGACGCCCGATGAGCGGGCGGGTGGTGCTGTTCGACGTCGACGGCACCTTGCTCGATGCGCTCGACGGGCAGCGCAGGCTGTGGGGGAGCTGGGCCGAGCGGCGAGGCCTCGACCCCGATCGGGTCTACGAGGTCGCCCTGCGCACCCGGCCGCTCGAGACGGCGGCCGAGTTCCTCCCCGCGGCGGAGGTCGCGGCGAGCATCGCCGAGTTCGACGCGCTCGAAGACGCCGAGGCCGAGCACGGCGAGCTCCGGGGCATCCCGGGTGCCCGCGAGCTCCTCACCGCGCTGCCGCGAGGGCGCTGGGCCGTCGTCACCTCGAACGCGGAGCGCAGGGTCGTGCGACGCTTCGCACGGCTCGGACTGCCCGTGCCGTCGGTCGTCGTCGACAACGCCGCGAGCGAGCGCGGCAAGCCCGCACCCGATCCGTTCCTCATGGCTGCGCAGCGGCTCGCCGCCCACCCGATCGACTGCCTCGTCGTCGAGGACTCGGCGTCGGGCGTCACCGCCGGCCTCGCCGCGGGCATGACGGTCTGGAGCGTGAACCGCCCCCGTCCGGTCGAAGGCGCGCACCGCCACTTCGCGACGCTCGCCGACGCGGCCCCGTCGATCCTCCGGTTCGTCGACGGCGGCCCCGGCGTCCGCTGAAGGCGGGGGCGTCGGCGACGGGCTGAGACGGCGGATGCCCCGTGCCACGAGTCGTGGCACGGGGCATCCCGAGGTTCGCTGCGCTACTTCGCCTGCGGCGGACGCGTCATCGACAGGAGGTCGAGGGCGCTGTCGAGCTGCTCCTCGGTGAGGTCGCCGCGCTCGACGTAGCCGAGGTCGATCACGGCCTCGCGCACCGTGATGCCCTTGGCGACCGAGTGCTTCGCGATCTTCGCCGCCGCCTCGTAGCCGATGAGCTTGTTCAGCGGGGTCACGATCGAGGGCGACATGCCGGCGAGGGCCGTGGCGCGCTCGACGTTGGCCTCGAGTCCGTCGATCGTCTTGTCGGCGAGCACGCGCACCGAGTTCGCGAGCAGGCGGATCGACTCGAGCAGCGCGGTGCCCATGACGGGGATCTGCACGTTGAGCTCGAAGGCGCCGGAGGCGCCGCCCCACGCGATGGTCGCGTCGTTGCCGATGACCCGCGCGCACACCATGAGCACGGCCTCGGGCACGACGGGGTTGACCTTGCCGGGCATGATCGAGGAGCCGGGCTGGAGGTCGGGGATGTGGAGTTCGCCGAGGCCGGTGTTCGGGCCCGAGCCCATCCAGCGGAGGTCGTTGGCGATCTTCGTGAGGCTCACGGCGATCGTGCGCAGCGCGCCCGACGCGTCGACGAGGCCGTCGCGGTTCGCCTGCGCCTCGAAGTGGTCGGCCGCCTCGGTGACGGGCAGCTCGGTCTCGCGCTGCAGCAGCTCGATGACGAGCTGCGGGAAGCCGGCGGGGGTGTTGATGCCGGTGCCGACGGCCGTGCCGCCGAGCGGGACCTCGGCGACGCGGGGGAGCGCCGTGCGCACGCGCTCGATGCCGAGGCGGACCTGGCGCGCGTAGCCGCCGAACTCCTGGCCGAGGGTGACGGGCGTCGCGTCCATCAGGTGGGTGCGGCCGGCCTTGACGACGCCCGCCCACAGCTCGGCCTTCGCCTCGAGGGCGACGGCGAGGTGGTCGAGCGCGGGGATCAGGTCGTCGATGAGCGCGGCCGTCACGGCGATGTGCACCGAGGTCGGGAACACGTCGTTCGACGACTGCGAGGCGTTGACGTGGTCGTTCGGGTGCACCGGGCTGCCGAGCTTGGTGGTCGCGAGCGTCGCGAGCACCTCGTTCATGTTCATGTTCGAGCTCGTGCCCGAGCCGGTCTGGTACACGTCGACCGGGAAGTGCTCGGTGAAGCCGTGCGCGCCCGAGATGACCTCGTCGGCTGCGGCCTCGATCGCCTTGGCGATGCCCGCGTCGAGCACGCCGAGCTGCGCGTTCGCCTGCGCGGCGGCCTTCTTGATGCGCGCGAGCGCCTGGATCTGCTGCGGCTCGAGGCCCGACCCCGAGATGGGGAAGTTCTCGACGGCGCGCTGCGTCTGCGCGCGGTAGAGGGCACGGGCGGGAACCCGCACCTCGCCCATCGTGTCGTGCTCGATCCGGTAGTCGGCGGCGTTGTCCACCACGGTGTGTTCCCTTTCGGTTTGCGATGCCGGCCGCGCCGGCGGGAGACGCGCTGCGCGGCGTCAGATGCGACCGAGGACGATGTCGGTCTCGACGCGACCCTCGAACAGGCGATAGTTCGCGCCGACGATAGCCAGCGTACCCGCTGCGATCGCGTCGCTGATCATCTCGGAGCTCTCGACGAGCTCGGTCACGGTGTTGCGCAGATGCTCGCGACCGACGTAGCCGGCGTCGACGTGCGACGGGTCGATCGCGCCGTCGGCTGCGGCGCCGTTGCCGGCGACCTTGCGCACGGCGGGCACGATCTTCTCGACCAGGCCGGCGATGAACGAGGGCAGCGGTGCGGCGTCGCTCGCCTGCGAGTCGATGGCGGCGCGCACGGCCCCGCACTCGTCGTGGGCGAGCACGACGACGACCGGCACGTGCAGGATGCCGACGGCGTACTCGAGCGATCCGATGGCCGAGGGCGAGACGACCTGGCCGGCGTTGCGCACGACGAACGCGTCGCCGAGGCCGACGTCGAAGATGATCTCGGCGGCGAGTCGCGAGTCGCTGCAGCCGAACACGGCCACCATCGGCCGCTGCGCGTGCGCGAGCGAGGTGCGCCGGTCGATGTCCTGACGGGGGTGCTCGGGGGTGCCGGCCACGAAGCGCTCGTTGCCGCGCCGGAGTTCGCGCCACGTGGCCGCCGGGGTGTCGGGCCGTTCGGCGATGGGTGCGTTCGGCTGCTCGGTCACGTGGCTCCTCGTCGTCGGTGCGGGTCAGTCCTGAGCGTCGACCGTCGGGGCGATGGCCGTCGCGAGTGCGGTGAACTCGTCGGGGGTGGCCGTGCCGAGCAGCACGAAGGTGCTGCCGCCCGACTCGGTGGTGAGCGCGTAACGCGCGTTGCCGACGTCGTCTCCGGTCTTGCGGTTGTCGTAGATCGTCCACTCGACGCCGTCGATCGTCGTCGTGCCCGTCGCGAGCGTGCGCGAGAGCAGCTCGGAGACCCACGTCGGGTTCGCGTCGAAGCCCTGGTAGACGCCGAGGTACTCGTCGCTCGGGGTCAGGTAGCCCGCGTACCAGGCGGTGACCCCGTCGGTCTGGCTCGTGCGGAGCTCGGCGGCGTTGGCTCGCCAGCCCTCGGGCAGCTCGGGCACCGCCAGCGGGTCGTCGCTCGCGATCTGCGCCTGCTCGGCGATGGCTGCGACGTCGACGTCGCGCTCGAGGGGGGTGTCGCTGCGGGGCACCAGGAGGACGATGACGACGACGAGCGCGAGGCTCGCGCCGAGCGCGAGCAGGAGGTTCTTCGTCGTCTGGCGCTGACGGTGCTTGAGGGAGTTCTCGGCCTTGCGGGCCGCGGTCTCTTCGGGCGTCTCGGGGCGGCCGAGCTCGGCGACGACCCGGGGTGCGCGCTCGGCCATCAGACCTCGCCGCCGTCGCGCCCGGCGGCGGAGGCCGCGCCGCTCGCGCGTGCCGCGTCGAGACGTGCCTTCGCGCCGATGAGCCACTCCTCGCAGCGCGCCGCGAGGGCCTCGCCGCGCTCCCACAGGGCGAGCGACTGCTCGAGCGTGGCCGAACCCTGCTCGAGTTCGCCGACGACGCGGACGAGCTCGTCGCGGGCCTGCTCGTAGCTCAGCTCGGCGACGTCGAGTTCGGTGGTGGAGGGCATGGCCCTCATTCTATTCGGCGTCGCCTGAGTCTCCGACCGGAGCGGACTCGCCCTCCGATCGGGCGGCGAGGCGTCCCTCTGCGAGGGTCAGCGTGAGGCTCGCGCCCGCCGGCGCACCCTGGGGGCCGCGGAGGACGTGCCCGTCGGGCCCCTGCACGATCGCGTAGCCGCGGTCGAGGGTCGACTGCGGCGAGAGCGCGCGCAAGTGGCCGCGCAGCTCGCCGATGCGGTGCGTCTGCCGTTCGATCTGCCGTTCGACGAGCTCGGCGCCGCGGGCGACCCAGCGGGTGAGGTCCTCCGCGCGGCGATCGACGATCCAGGCGGTGTCGGCGAGCGCCGGGCGGGTGCGGAGGTGGCCGATCCGGTCGATCTCGTGCGCGACGAGCGTGCGCAGCCGGAGCGCGATGCGGGCGCGCGCCTGCTCGACCCGCAGCAGCTCCTCTCCCACGTCGGGCACGACGCGCTTCGCCGCGTCGGTCGGCGTCGAGGCGCGGAGATCGGCGACCTCGTCGAGCAGGGGACGGTCGGCTTCGTGGCCGATCGCCGAGACGATGGGGGTGGATGCCGCGGCCGCGGCCCGCACGACGCGCTCGTCGCTGAAGCCGAGCAGGTTCTGGAAGTCGCCGCCTCCGCGGGCGACGATGATGACCTCGACCTCGGGGTCGGCGTCGAGGCGCTCGATCGCGGCGACGACCTCGCCCGGGGTGCGGTCGCCCTGCACGGCGGCGTGCACGACCCGGAACTCCACGGCGGGCCAGCGGAGACGGGCGTTGCGCAGCACGTCCTTCTCGGCGTCGCTGTCCTTTCCGGTGATGAGGCCGACGACGCCCGGGAGGAACGGCAACCGACGCTTGCGGGAGACGTCGAAGAGCCCTTCGGCCGCGAGCTGCGCGCGCAGGCGCTCGAGGCGCTCGAGCAGGTCGCCGAGGCCGACGTGCTTCAGCTCGAACACCTGCATCGAGAGCGACCCGCCCTTGACCCACCAGTTCGGCTTCACGAGCGCGACCACCCGGTCGCCCTGCGTGAACTCGCCGCCGAGTCGCGACCTCACCGACGACCAGATCTGGAACGACACGGTCGCGTCGGCGTCGAGGTCCTTCAGCTTGCCGTAGACGTTGCCGCCCGAGACGCCCCACTGGGTGATCTCGCCCTCGACCCACACGGTGCCGAGCCGGTCGAGGTACTCCTTCAGCTTCGTCGAGAGCCGGGCGACGGGCCAGGGCGCCTCGCGGGTGGCGGGTGCATCGCGCGGTGCCGGTGCGTCCGTCACGCTGGCCTCCCGACCGCCCGCCCAGGTTGCGCCGCGTAGGATTGGCATCGTGACGAGCTTGACTGATGCCCCGCGGATCGACCTCGGCATGCCCAGAATCCCGAGCGTGCGAGGCCGGCTCAAGAATAACCCGGTCGACGGCGCGAAGCGGGTGCTGCTGGCTGCCCCCCGCGGCTACTGCGCCGGCGTCGACCGCGCGGTGATCGCCGTCGAGAAGGCGCTCGAGCACTACGGGGCGCCGGTGTACGTGCGCAAGCAGATCGTGCACAACATCCACGTCGTGACCGAGCTCGAGAAGCAGGGCGCGATCTTCGTCGACGAGGTCGACGAGGTGCCCGAGGGCGCCCACATCGTGTTCAGCGCGCACGGCGTCTCGCCGGCGGTCGTGAACGCGGCATCCGACCGCGGGCTGCACGCGATCGACGCGACGTGCCCGCTCGTCACCAAGGTGCACCGCGAGGCCGTGCGCTTCGCGCGCGACGACTTCGAGATCCTCCTCATCGGCCACGAGGGCCACGAGGAGGTCGAGGGAACCGCGGGCGAGGCGCCCGACCACGTCACCCTCGTCAACAGCCCCGACGACGTGCCGAACATCGAGGTGCGCGACCCCGACAAGGTCGTCTGGCTCTCGCAGACGACGCTCTCGGTCGACGAGACGATGGAGACGGTCCGCCGGCTGCGCGAGCGCTTCCCGAACCTGCAGGATCCGCCGAGCGACGACATCTGCTACGCCACCCAGAACCGCCAGGTCGCGATCAAGAAGGTCGCCCAGGAGGCCGAGCTCGTGATCGTCGTGGGGTCGGCGAACTCCTCGAACAGCGTGCGCCTCGTCGAGGTCGCGCTCGAGAACGGCGCGAAGGCCGCGTACCGGGTCGACTACTCGAGCGAGATCCGCCAGGAGTGGCTCGACGGCGTCGCCTCGGTCGGCGTGACGAGCGGCGCCTCGGTGCCCGAGGGTCTCGTGAAGGAGGTGCTGCTCGAGCTCGCCGATGCCGGGTACGCCGAGGTCGCCGAGGTGAAGACGGCCGAGGAGGACCTCATGTTCTCGCTGCCGAAGGAGCTCCGCAAGGACCTCCAGGGCAACCGCGATGCGCGGGCGCTCGGCGGTCGCAACCGCGCCGGCGACGCCTGACGCCGGCGATCAGGCGGCGGTCGTCGCGACCGTCGAGCGTCGGCCGGCCGTCGTCTCCGTGATGAGCGCCGCGACGACGATCGCGATGATCGCCGTGAGCTGCGCAGCGCCCGACAGCGTCGTGCCGAGCGGCACCGTCGCGAGGGCGACCGCGGCGGCGGCGAGCCGCCACGCGACCGGCCCCAGTGAGAGCGTGCGCCGGTAGGCCGCGTCGGCGACCAGGTAGAGGGCGGTTCCGCCCGCGACGAGCCAGGCGCCGGATGCCTCGACCGGGGCGAACGCATCTCCGAGCACCTCGTGCAGGCCCGCGGCGAGGAGCACGAGGCCGAAGATCATCGCCAGGTGCTCGAGGTAGTACGCGACGAGGGCGAGGCGCGTGCGCTGCTCGCGCGGCGCCGCGGCGATCGCCCGTTCGGCGCGTCCGCCGTCGCCCGGGAAGTAGCACCACGACAGCGAGGCGACGAGGCCGACCGCGAGCACGGCGCCGACGATGAGCGCGGGCCCGATCTCGTGGCCGGTCGCGCCGACGCCGACCGAGACGATCGACTCGCCGAAGGCGATGATCATGAGGAGGCCGTGCCGTTCGACGAAGTGCGTCGCTCCGGGATCGAAGCCCCCGCGTGCGCTCAGCGCGGCGGAGAAGAAGAACGCGACGAACGGCAGGGTGAAGAACACCCAGTCGATCGGCCCCTCGACGAAGCCCGAGCAGACGAGCAGCACGCCCACGAGCACGTTCGACGGCCCGACGATGAGCATGCGGCGCGCGGCGGCGCGGCCCCCGCGGTGGATGAAGAGAGCGGCGTGGATCACCGCGACGACGATGTAGCTCGCGCCGAACAGCACGCCGGTCGCGCCGAACGCCTCGGGGATCGCGAGCGACACGACGAGGAACGCCGCCATCGCCGCGATGAGCGCGATGCGCACGAACGCGGTGTCGGGCGCGGCCTGGTTGGTGAGCCAGGCGAAGGCGTCGTACATCCACCAGACGAGGCCGAGCACGAGCGCGGCCTGCGCGATGCCCGTCGCGTCGGGATGGTGCACGACGATCTGCGCGACGCGGCTGATCGTGAAGACGAAGACGAGGTCGAAGAGCAGTTCGACCGTCGAGACCCGCGCGGCGATGCGGGCGATGCGGTCGGTGGGGAGGTCGCGGCTCGGCACGATCGCCACCGTAACGCAGTGCGCGGAGCGAGGGTGCTCGCCCTCGGCGAACAGCTGATGAGTGAGCGCTCACTCAGTGCTACGCTCGCGCTCATGTCCACTGCGACGACCACTTCGGCCCCGAGGCCGCCGACGCCGCCGACCCGCCAGGGCCGCGCGAAGCCGATGTCCGTCGACGACCGCCGCGCGGCGATCGCCCGCGCGACCGTCCCGCTCCTGTCGAGCTACGGCCGCGACGTCACCACCCGGCAGATCGCCGAGGCGGCCGGCGTCGCCGAGGGCACGCTCTTCCGCGTCTTCGACGGCAAGGAGGCGATCATCGACGCCGCCGTCGAGGTCTTCCTCGACCCCGAGCCGTTCCGCGAGGCCCTGCGCCGCATCGACCCGGGCCTGCCGCTCGACCTCAAGATGCGGCTCGTCATCGACCGGTTCCAAGACCGCTTCAGCGGCATCTTCGGCGTCTTCGCCGCCCTCGGCGCGCGCCCGCGCCCGCCGCACTCGATCGACCCCGGCGTCATCGTGGGCATCTTCGAGCAGCTGCTCGCCCCCGAGCTCGAGCGACTGCGCGTGCCGCCTGCCGACGTGTTCGCGTTCGTGCGCATCATCGCGTTCTCGTCGGCCATGCCCCAGTTCGCGCAGACCACCGGCCTCGACTCCGACCGGCTCGCCGATCTCATCGTGCACGGCATCGTCGGCCGCCGCGGCGCCGGCGCCGAGGCATCCGCCGTCGATGCCGCGCCACCCGCCAGCGACACCGCCTCGAGGGGAACCGAACCATGCTGACGAAACTCCTCCGCCGATTCCTGCGGCCGTACTGGCCGCTGCTCGTGGCCGTCGTGGCCTTCCAGCTCGTGCAGTCGATCGCCTCGCTCTACCTGCCGAGCCTCAACGCCGACATCATCGACGACGGCGTCGCGACGGGCGACACGGGGTTCATCATCTCGACCGGCGGCGTCATGCTCGGCATCACGCTGCTGCAGGTCGCCGCCGCGATCGCCGCCGTGTACTTCGGCGCGAAGACGGCGATGGGCCTCGGCCGCGACCTCCGCCGTGCGGTGTTCCGCCGGGTCGCCGACTTCTCGGAGCAGGAGGTGTCGCGCTTCGGCGCGGCGAGCCTCATCACCCGCTCGACCAACGACGTGCAGCAGGTGCAGATGCTCGTGCTGATGTCGTGCACGATCCTCGTCTCGGCGCCGATCCTCGCCATCGGCGGCGTCATCATGGCGCTGCGCGAAGACCTCGAGCTGTCGTGGATCATGGTCGTCGCGGTGCCCGTGCTGCTCGTCTCGGTCGGGCTCATCATCAGTCGCATGGTGCCGCTGTTCCAGTCGATGCAGGGCAAGATCGACAGCGTCAACCGCGTGCTGCGCGAGCAGCTCACGGGCATCAGGGTCATCCGCGCCTTCGTGCGCGAGGGCGTCGAGAGCGAGCGCTTCGACACCGCGAACGACGAGCTCACCGACACCGCGCTGCGAGCGGGGCGGCTCTTCGCGCTCGTGTTCCCGATCGTCATGCTCATCCTCAACCTGTCGAGCATCGCCGTGCTCTGGTTCGGCGCCTTCCGCGTCGAGGACGGCTCGATGCAGGTCGGGTCGCTCACGGCATTCCTCAGCTACCTCATCCAGATCCTCATGGCGGTGATGATGGCCACGATGATCGCCTTCCTGCTGCCCCGCGCCGTCGTCTCGGGCGGGCGCATCGGCGAGGTGCTCGACACCGAGTCGACGGTGCACGACCCCGCCGACCCGGTCGCCGCACTCGCCGAGCCCGGCACCGTGGAGTTCCGGGGCGTCAGCTTCGCCTACCCCGGCGCCGAGGAGCCGGTGCTGCACGAGCTCGACTTCACGGCCCGCCCGGGCGAGGTCACCGCGATCATCGGCTCGACCGGCGCCGGCAAGACCACGATCGTGAACCTCGCCGCCCGCCTCTTCGACGCGACGAGTGGCACCGTGCTCGTCGGCGGCGTCGACGTGCGCGAGCTCGACCCCGAGGTGCTCAACGCCCAGTTCGGGCTCGTGCCGCAGAAGCCCTACCTCTTCGCCGGCACCGTCGCCTCGACGTTGAGATACGGCGATCCGGATGCCACGGACGACGAGCTGTGGGCGGCGCTCGAGGTCGCACAGGGTCGCGACTTCGTCGCGGCCATGCCCGGCGGGCTCGACGCGCCGATCGCGCAGGGCGGCACGAACGTCTCGGGCGGGCAGCGGCAGCGGCTCTCGATCGCGCGGGCGCTCGTGAAACGACCGCCGATCTACCTCTTCGACGACTCGTTCTCGGCGCTCGACACGGCGACCGACCAGCGCCTGCGCGCCGCCCTCGACCGCACGATGAGCGACGCGACGATGATCGTCGTCGCCCAGCGGGTCGCCACGATCACGGGGGCCGACCAGATCCTCGTCGTCGAGGACGGCCGCATCACCGCCCGCGGCACGCACGCCGAACTGCTCGAGCGCTCGCAGGCCTACGCCGAGATCGTCGAGAGCCAGCTGAGCGCCGAGGAGGCCGCCGCATGAGCGAGACGCAGAACACTGAGGCATCCGAGCGCCCGGCCGTGCGCCCGCCGGTGCGCCGCGGCCCGATGGGCGGCGGACCGATGGGCGGAATGGGCATGCCCGCCGAGAAGTCGATGAACTTCAGCCCGAACGCGAAGCGGCTCATCGGCCGGCTGAAGCCCGAACGGGCCGCGGTGGTCTTCGTGATCCTGCTCGGCATCGTGAGCGTCGTGCTCAGCGTGCTCGGGCCCAAGATCCTCGGCCAGGCGACGAACCTCATCTTCGAGGGCTTCATCTCGGCCCAGATGCCGGCGGGCGCGACGAAGGAGCAGGTCGTCGAGCAACTGCGCGCCTCGGGCGACACGCAGCAGGCCGACATGGTCTCGTCGATGAGCCTGACGCCGGGCCAGGGCATCGACTTCGGCGCCGTCGCGACGGTGCTGCTCTGGGTGCTCGTGCTGTACGTGTTCTCGGCGCTGTTCGGCTGGGCCCAGGCGTACGTGCTGAACGGGGTCACCCAGCGCACCGTCTACCGCCTGCGGCGCGAAGTCGAGGAGAAGATCCACCGGCTGCCGCTCTCGTACTTCGACAAGATGCAGCGCGGCGAGCTGCTCTCGCGGGTGACGAACGACATCGACAACATCTCGCAGACGCTGCAGCAGACGATGAGCCAGCTGCTCACCTCGCTGCTCACGGTCGTCGGCGTCATGGTCATGATGTTCGTCATCTCGCCGGTGCTCGCGCTCATCGCACTCGTCACGATCCCGTTGACGCTGCTGATCACGACGGTCATCGCGAAGCGTTCGCAGAAGCAGTTCGTCGCGCAGTGGACGCACACCGGCACGCTCAACGCCCGGATCGAGGAGGCCTACTCGGGCCACGCCCTCGTGCGCGTGTTCGGTCGCCGCCGCGAGGTCGAGCAAGGCTTCGACGACAAGAACGAGGAGCTGTACACGGCCAGCTTCGGCGCCCAGTTCGTGAGCGGCATCATCATGCCCGCGATGATGTTCGTGGGCAACCTCGTCTACGTGGCGATCGCGGTCGTCGGCGGGCTCATGGTCGCCGGTGGGTCGATCTCGCTCGGCGACGTGCAGGCGTTCATCCAGTACTCCCGCCAGTTCACGCAGCCGCTGAGCCAGCTCGGCTCCATGGCGAACCTGCTGCAGTCCGGCGTCGCGAGCGCGGAGCGCGTGTTCGAGCTGCTCGACGCCGACGAGGAGGTGCCCGACCCCGTCGAGCCCGAGGCGCCCGAGCAGGGCGCGGGCGAGGCATCCGGTCGCCTGGTCTTCGACGACGTGTCGTTCGCCTACGACCCCGCGAAGCCGCTCATCGAGCACCTCTCGCTCACCGCCGAGCCCGGCCAGTCGATCGCGATCGTCGGCCCGACGGGCGCGGGCAAGACGACGCTCGTGAACCTCATCATGCGCTTCTACGAGCTCGACGGCGGCCGCATCACGCTCGACGGCGTCGACCTCACGCACATGACGCGCGACGAGCTGCGCGGTCGCATGGGCATGGTGCTGCAGGACACCTGGCTGTTCTCGGGCACGATCCGCGAGAACATCGCCTACGGCAGGCCCGACGCCACGGAGGACGAGATCATCGAGGCGGCGCGTGCCACCTACGTCGACCGCTTCGTGCGGAGCCTCCCCGACGGGTACGACACCGTGCTCGACGACGAGGCCTCCAACCTCTCGGCCGGCGAGCGCCAGCTCGTGACGATCGCGCGGGCGTTCCTCGCGCGGCCGTCGGTGCTGATCCTCGACGAGGCGACGAGCTCGGTCGACACTCGCACCGAGCTGCTGCTGCAGCACGCGATGAACGCGCTGCGGGCCGACCGCACCTCGTTCGTGATCGCGCACCGGCTCTCGACGATCCGCGACGCCGACCTCATCCTCGTGATGGAGGCCGGGCGCATCGTCGAGCAGGGCACGCACGCCGGGCTCCTCGCCGCGGGCGGCGCGTACGCGCGGCTCTACCAGGCGCAGTTCGCGGCGCCGGTCGAGGGCGAGGAGGAGCCGGCCGTCGCGTCCTGAGGGGACGCGGCGGGCCGGCGCGCGTCAGCGCGTCAGGGGGTCGTCGTCGGCGGCGTCAGCAGGAACTCGACGAGAGCCGGGTCGCTGAACGCCACGACGTACGTCACGACCATCACGACGAGGAACGCCGCGACGCCGGCGAGCAGCGGGATCCACCACGAGCTCGCGCCGGCGCGCATCCGGGCGCGCGACCACATCAGTGCGCCGACCCAGAGCGCGAACTGCGCGATCACGCCGACGGCGATCGCCACGGGAACCGCCGGCCCGGGGGTGAACTCCTCGGGCGGCGTGGTGCCGAACATCGATGCCGAGAGCGTCAGCGACTCGAGGATGTTCGACGGCATCGCGATGATCGAGAGCGTGTTGTACACGGCGCCCATCGCCCCGAAGACGAGGAGCGCGACCGTCCAGGCGCGATCGGTCGGGCGCGCGACGGCGCCCGGCTGCGGATACGCGGGCGCGGGGGCGCCGAGCGGGGCGCTCGGGGCGGAACCGGCCCCGGCCGGGGCGGCCTCGGCCGCAGGCGTCGAGCCGCCCGAGTACGGATCGGCGGGCGGCTGCCACGTCCACCCCTCGGGGGCGTACTCGCCGTATCTCGGACGAGGCCGCTCGTCGGCGGGCGGCGCGGCGGGCGGCTGCGATGCCGCCGCACCCGTCGCGCCGTCGTCGGGCGTCTGAGCGGCCTCGTCGCGAGTCATCCGGTACTGCCCTTACTTCGAGGTGATCGACTGGCCGGCCGAACCCAGCTGACGGGTCGACTCGCCGACGCGCACCGCCATCGCCGACTCGGCGACCTTGCCCCAGGCGCGCGGGTCGTACTGCTTCTTGTTGCCGACCGAGCCGTCGATCTTCAGCACGCCCTCGTAGTTCGACAGCATGTAGCCCGCGACCGAGCGCGTGTACGCGTACTGCGTGTCGGTGTCGATGTTCATCTTCACGACGCCGTTCGCGACCGCCTCGGCGATCTCGGCGTCGGTCGAGCCCGAGCCGCCGTGGAACACGAGGTCGAGCGGCTTCTCGCCGGTGCCGTACTTGGCCTGCAGGCCGTCCTGGATCTCCTTCAGGAGGGCCGGGCGCAGCTTCACGTTGCCGGGTGCGTAGACGCCGTGCACGTTGCCGAAGGTGAGGGCGGCCATGTAGCGGCCCTGCTCGCCGAGACCGAGCGCCTCGACCGTCGAGATCGCGTCGTCGAGGGTCGTGTAGAGCGCCTCGTTCGATCCCTCGTGCTTGACGCCGTCCTCTTCGCCGCCGACGACGCCGATCTCGACCTCGAGGATCGCGTTGATCGCCTTCATGCGGGGCAGGATCTCCTTCGCGATGTCGAGGTTCTCGTCGAGCGGCACGGCCGAGCCGTCCCACATGTGCGACTGGAAGATCGGGTTGCGGCCCGCCTTCACCTCGGCCTCGGAGGCCTCGATGAGCGGGAAGACGAAGTCGGCGAGGGCCGGCTTCGGGCAGTGGTCGGTGTGCAGGGCCACGGTGATCGGGTACGACTTCGCGACCTCGTGGGCGAAGCGCGCGAACGCGAGGGCACCGGTCGAACGGGCCTTGACGGTGTGGCCCGCGAAGTAGTCGGCGCCGCCCGTGGTCACCTGGATGATGCCGTCGGAACCCGCCTCGGTGAGGCCCTGGAGCACCGCGTTGAGGGTCTGCGAGCTCGAGACGTTGAAGGCGGGGAACGCGAAGCCCTTGGCCTTCGCGGTGTCCAGCATCTCGGCGTACTGCTCGGGGGTGGCGATGGGCATGGTGCTCCTTCGGTGACGACAGTGTGGGTTCGGCACGAGTCTATCGACTTGTCGAGCACCGCTCAGGTGTCGTGACGCGCCCGCGGCGACCTGCCCATTCCTCTCCTGCCAATTTCCTCTTCCCCTTGCCTGTTGCCTGTTGCCTGTTGCCTGTTTCCCCTTGCCCCGCCTCTTCCCCCTTCTCACTCCCGCCTCATCCCCTCGAGATGACAGAAATGGTCGCTCCCGCCCGTGCAGAGCGACCACTTGTGTCATCTCGGATGTCGCGGGGTGTGTTGGGTGGGGTGGGTGTGGACGGGCGACACCGCGGTGAGCGGCAGGATGGGGGCATGACCGGAGCCATCGAACCCGCCGTCCTCGCTTCGATGCTGCGCCCTGCGGTGATCGCCGCAGCGGCCGCGTGCGTGCCGCTCATCGGCGGCGATGACGGCGATGCGCTCGACGGGTCCGCGGTCGCCGCAATGCGGGCCTCGCTCGCCGATCTCGCGGTCGACGGCCGCGTCGTCGTCGGCGAGGGGGAGAAGGACGAGGCGCCGATGCTGCACCTCGGCGAACGCTTCGGGCGCTCCGCCGCGGGCGACCCGGCGATCGACCTCGCCGTGGATCCCGTCGACGGCACCCGGCTCGCCGCAGCCGGTCGGCCCGGTGCGATGGCCGTGATCGCGGCCGCGCCGCGCGGGGCGTTCTTCGACCTCGGGCCCGCGCACTACCTCGAGAAGCTCGTCACCTGGGTTCCCGGGTTGGGGGTCGAAGGCGCCGACGACCGGGTGGCGGGGCGGCCGTTGCTCGAGCTCGTCCCCTCGCTGGTCGCAGCGGCAGCGGTCGCCCGCGGCGTCGCGCCGGGCGACATCCGCATCGCCGTGCAGGATCGCCCGCGCAATCGCCCCTACGTCGACGCGGTGCGCGCGGCGGGCGCCCGGGCCGAGCTGTTCGAGCACGGCGACATCGAGCGCAGCCTGCAGGCGCTGCCGGGCACCGTCGGCGACCCCCGACCAGGCCGACCGCGACTCGACGCCGTGATCGGCATCGGCGGCGCACCCGAGGGCGTGATCGTCGCCGCCGCGGTGCGGGCCCTCGGCGGGTCGATGCTCGGGCGCTTCGCCCCGCAGTCGCGCGCCGAGCACGACCGGGTGCTCGCACACCTCGACGGGCGGCGTGCGATCGACGCGGTCGCCGATCTCGACGAGCTCTGCGCGGCGCCGGCCGCGATCGTGCTCGCCGCGGTCACCGACTGCGAGATCGGCCTGCTGCTGCCGGGCGTTCAGCGGATACCCGCCGGTGTGCGGACGCACTGGTGGTCGGCGCCGGGCGGCGGGCACGGCTGGGCCGATCGTCTCGACGGGTGAGCGCAGGCGTCGATCCGCCCGAGTCCCCGCATTAAGAATGCACATTCTTTCACCGAGGATCGGGTGAAAACCCGGCCGCGCTCGCCGGGTCGTGCCTAGGCTGGAAGCGGACGATCGTCCCTCTCACGCCGGCCTCCGATCGAGGCCGATCGCACGAACTCCGGAGGACCACTCGATGGTGAGCACCGATACCGCCAGCCTCTTCCTGCACCCCGACCGCAACATCGCACTCGAACTGGTGCGCGCGACCGAGGCCGCGGCGATCCGCTCGTACCCGTGGATCGGGCGCGGCGACAAGCTGGGCGCCGACGGTGCGGCGGTCGATGCGATGCGCGCGTTCCTCGGCACCGTGAACTTCGACGGCGTCGTCGTCATCGGCGAGGGCGAGAAGGACGAGGCGCCGATGCTCTTCAACGGCGAGCGCGTCGGCAACGGCCGCGGGCCCGCCTGCGACATCGCCGTCGACCCGATCGACGGCACTTCGCTCACCGCGGCGGGCCGGCAGAACGCGCTCTCGGTCATCGCGGTCTCCGACCGGGGCAGCATGCTCGACGCCTCGAGCGTCTTCTACATGGACAAGATCGTGACGGATGCCTCGGGCATCGGCGTCGTCGACATCCGCAAGCCGATCGGCGAGAACCTCCGCGCGCTCGCCGCGGCGAAGGGCAAGGAGGTCGGCGAGCTCCGCGTCGCCGTGCTCAACCGGCCTCGCCACGAGCAGCTCATCGCCGACATCCGGGCCGCCGGCGCCGGCACCCGCCTCATCAGCGACGGCGACGTCGCGGGCGGCATCAACGCGGCCCGCTACGAGTCGCGCATCGACATGTGCGTCGGCATCGGCGGCAGCCCCGAGGGCATCACGACGGCGTGCGCGATCAAGGCGCTCGGCGGCTTCATGCAGGGACGTCTCGCCCCGAAGGACGACGCCGAGCGCGCCCGCGGCGAGGCCGCCGGCCTCGACTGCGACAAGGTCTACGAGCTCGACGACCTGGTTCGCGGCGACAACACCTTCTTCGTCGCGACGGGCGTGACCGACGGCGAACTCGTCGACGGCGTGCGCAAGAAGGGCCCGATCATCCGCACCGAGTCGATTGTGCTGCGCGGAAAGTCGGGCACGTCGCGGCGCATCGTCGCCGACCACCTCATCGAGAAGTGGCTGCCCGACGCCGACATCTGAGCATCGAGACGCCGAGCGGGCGTCGGACCGACGGAGGTCGGTCCCACGCCCGCTCGGCGTCTGCGCCGACGAGACGGCGCGACGGCGCGTCAGAGGCTGTTGCGGATCTCGTCGTCGATGTCGGCGAGGACGTCGGCGGGTGCGTCGTCGAGCCCGTCTGCGCCGGCCTCGAGCTCGACGGCGTCGATGCTCTCGAGGACGACCTCGATCGCGCCGGGCTCATCGGCGACGGCGGCCTCGAGGGTCTCGACGCCGCGCAGCTTGCGTTCGATCGCCCGCGTGCGCTGCCCGGCCGCCGCGACCGTGTTCTGCGCGGTCTGCAGCTGCTTGCCCAGCTTGTCCCAGACGAGGGCGTACTTGTTGAACTCGGCCTTGGCCGCCCCGAGCACCTGCCACACCTCGGAACTGCGCTTCTCGATGGCGAGGGTGCGGAAGCCCATCTGCAGGCTGTTGAGGAGCGATGCGAGCGTGGCCGGGCCCGTCACGTTCACACGGAAGTCGTTCTGCAGCTTGCTCATGAGCCCCGGGCGACGCACGACCTCGGCGAAGAGGCCCTCGGTCGGCAGGTACATGATCGCGAAGTCGGTGCTCAGCGGCGGCTCGATGTACTTCTCGGCGATGGTCTTCGCCTGGGCGAGCACCGCGCGCTCGAGCGCCTTCGCCGCCGACTCGATCTCGGCCTTCTCGCCGCCCTCTTGCGCCTCGAGCAGGCGCTCGTAGTCTTCTTGGGGGAACTTGGAGTCGATCGGCAGGTAGACCGGTCGATCGCCGTCGGTCTGGCCGGGCAGCTTGACCGCGAACTCGACGTTCTCGCGCGAGTTGGGCTTGATGACGACGTTCTGCTCGTACTGCTCGGGCGTGAGCAGGTCTTCGAGCTGACGCGAGAGCTGCACCTCGCCCCACGTGCCGCGGCTCTTGACGTTCGTGAGCACGCGCTTGAGGCCGCCGACGTCGGTCGCGAGCGTCTTCATCTCGCCGAGGCCGACCTGCACCTGCTCGAGTCGCTCGCTGACCAGCTTGAACGACTCGCCGAGTCGCTTCTCGAGCGTGCCCTGGAGCTTCTCGTCGACCGTCTCGCGCATCTGGTCGAGCTTCGCCTCGTTGCCGGTGCGGAGCTTGTCGAGCTCGTCGCGCATCGACTGCTGCAGCTCGACGTGCTTCGCCGCATTGGCATCGGTCAGCGCCTGCACGCGCTCGGCGTTCACCGCGAGCGCGTCGGTCAGCGCCTTCTGCAGCTTCTCGACGGTGGTGCGCACCTGCTCGAGCTTGTCGTCGTTCGCCGCGCGCAGCGCGTCGAAACGGGTCTCGACCGCGCCCTTGAGCTCGTTCTGCGCGGCCAGCGAGGACTTCGAGGAGGTGTGGAACTTCTCGCTCAGCTCGATGAGCGAGCGATCGACGGTCGTGCGGAGCTCGTCGGACGACGCCTTGCGCGACTCGCGCTCGCGCCCCGACTCCTCGGCCTGGGCGACGGCGGTCGACTGCAGCCGCTGGTCGAGCTGCATCTGCAGCGCGTTGAGCTGCTGGCTCAGCTCGCTGCGCTGCATCGCGAGGTCTTGGCGGAGGTCGCTGCCGCCTGCGCGGACCTCGTCGCGGATCGTCGAGGACAGCTGCGGGTCGCCGGCGACCGCGCCGCGCCGCTGGGCGAGGAGCCGGACGCCGAGCGCGCCGAGCAGGGCGCCCACGATGAGGCCGATGACGAGCAGCAGGATCTCCATGCCATCGAGTGTCGCAGGCGCCGCCGACATCGGGCGGCCGCCGTGCGGCGGGGCGCCTACTGCAGGGCCATCGGGCCGTTCGTCGCGCGATCGGCGGCGGCGGCGACGGGGCCGATCGAGCCGAGCTTCACCCTCGTGATGTGCGCGAGCCGTTCGACGTCGTCGGCGCCGTGGCGATCGGCGGCGTGCACGATGATCGCGGCGCACGCCTCGGCGTCGGCGAGCGCGTCGTGGTGCGAGAATCCCTCGAAGCCGGCCGCCATCGCGGCGACGGGCAGCCGGTACGAGTCGAGGTGGTAGGTGCGCCGCGCCACCTGCAGGCTGCAGAGCGAGCGGTAGTCGGGCACGTCGAGGCCCCACGCCGCCGAGGTCTTGGCGATGACGCCGAGGTCGAACGTCGCGTTGTGCGCCACGAGCACGTCGTCGCCCGCGAACTCGCGGAGCGCCGGCAGATGGGTGCGCCAGTCGGGCGCCCCGTCGACCATCTCGCGCGTGATGCCGTGGATCCGCACGTTCCACTCCGAGAACTCGTCGTGCGGGAAGGGCGGCCGGATGTACCAGTGCACCCGGTCGACGACCTGCCCGTCGCGTACTTTCACGAGCCCCACCGAACAGGCGGAGGCGCCGGAGGAGTTGGCGGTTTCGAAGTCGATCGCGGTGAAGTCCACTGGCACGAGGACATCGTGCCACGCCCCGCCGACGCGGGCGGGCGGCGGGCCGGGCGGGTCACGAGTCCGACCCGGCCGACGGTTCCGGTTGACGGATGCCACGGCACGGCGTGGAATGGACGAGCGACCCGCGCGACGAGAGGACGAGCCCATGAGCGAGGCTTCCGAACGAGGTCCGGGCGAGCTGGTCGTCGATCCCGGAGCCCCCGAGACGCGTCGTTCCGCGAGATCGTTCGGCGCCGCGGCATCCGTCTACCATCAGGCACGCCCCGGCTACCCGGCGGACGCCGTCGAATGGCTCGTCGGCGACGCGAAGCGCGTCCTCGACCTCGGCGCGGGAACCGGCAAGCTGACCGAGGCGCTCGTCGGACTCGACCGCGAGGTGATCGCGGTCGACCCGGTGGAGGAGATGCTCGAGGAGCTCGAGATCGCGGTGCCCGGCGTGCCGCGCATCCTCGGCACCGCCGAGGACATCCCCATCGAGGATGCCTCGGTCGACGCGGTCGTCGCGGGGCAGGCGTGGCACTGGTTCATCCCCGAGCGGGCGATCCCCGAGATCGCGCGCGTGCTGCGCCCAGGGGGAGTGCTCGGGCTCGTCTGGAATTCGCGCGACACGAGCGCCGACTGGCTTCGCGAGGCCGGCGAGATCATGCACGAGCGCCACGACGCGAGCGCGACCTTCGAGTCGTACGTGCAGGTGGGGCGGCCGTTCGGGGCGGTCGAGGAGCACACCGTCGCCTGGGCGAAGCGGATGACGCGAGCCGGGTTCCTCGACCTCGTGCGCTCGCGGAGCTACTTCATCACCGCGAGCGAGTCGGAGCAGGCGTCGACGCTCGTCGCCCTCGAGACCCTGCTCCTCACGCACCCCGATGTCGCGGGCGCAGAGGAGCTCGAGGTGCCGTACCTCACCCGCTGCTTCCGCACCCGGCTCGGCTGAGCCCGGCTGCATCCGCTCAGAACGGGTAGTACGAGAGCATCGGCGCCTTGAGCATGATGATGGTCGTGTCGCCGTCGTCGGCCTGCAGTCCCACCATGTCCGTGGTCTCCCCGCCCGGCGTGGGCGGCACGAGCGACGGGTCGACGGGGTCGACCCGGTAGTCGGATCCGTCATGCACGAGCGGGGTCACCAGGACGACCTCGGACACGGGTGAGCCGACGGTCGGCCCGCTCGCGCTCCGCACCGCGATGCCCTCGATCTCGGGCGCGGCGACCTCGACGAGCGACGGGAGGAAGTAGTCGGCCCTGGGCTTCTCGAGACCGACGGCGTCGCCGAGCGTGAAGTCGCCCCAGGTGTACAGGTCGAAATCGGCGTAGTGCCCGCCCGAGCCGTCGCGCAGCGACATCACGGGGTCGGCGCCGAAGGCCTCGGTGAGGGCTGCGACCGCCGGCGCGACCTCGTCGGGCCAGAGATGAGTGAAGGTCGTGGCTCCGTCGGCGTCGACGAGGCTGAAGCCGCTGCCGTCGACGACGATCTCGGCCGTCTCGGGCTCGGCGGGCTCGGGCGTCGAGCTCGACTCGACCGGTGACTCGGCCGGTGACGGCGTCGTCGCCGGGGCGGGCGCGGTCGCCGCGCATCCGGCCAGCGCGGCGGCGGCGAGGGCGATGAGCGTCAGGCGAAGCATCCTCATGCGCTCAGCATGGCGGAGCCGGACGCGACGACGGGTGACGCTCCGATAACGAATCGGCGGCGTTCCGCGCCGACCTCGCTCCCGGCCGCTCCCCGGTAGACTGTGCCCCCGTGGCTCTCACTATCGGTATCGTCGGTCTGCCCAACGTCGGCAAGTCCACCCTCTTCAACGCCCTGACCAAGAACCAGGTGCTCGCGGCGAACTACCCGTTCGCGACGATCGAGCCCAACGTCGGCGTGGTGAACCTGCCCGACCCGCGACTCGCGACGCTCGCCTCGATCTTCGGTTCCGAGCGCATCCTGCCGGCCGCCGTGTCGTTCGTCGACATCGCCGGCATCGTCCGCGGCGCCTCCGAGGGCGAGGGGCTCGGCAACAAGTTCCTCGCGAACATCCGCGAGGCCGACGCGATCGCGCAGGTCGTGCGCGGCTTCGAAGACGGCGACGTCGTGCACGTCGACGGCAAGGTCGACCCGAAGTCCGACATGGAGACGATCAACACCGAGCTGATCCTCGCCGACCTCGAGACCCTCGAGCGCGCCATCCCGCGCTACGAGAAGGAGATCAAGGGCAAGAAGCTCGACCCGTCGGTGCTCGCCGCAGCCAAGGAAGCGCAGGAGGTGCTGCAGAAGGGCACGCCCCTCTCCGCGGCATCCGTCGACCTCGCGCCCGTCAAGGAACTCGGCCTGCTGACCGCGAAGCCCTTCATCTACGTCTTCAACGTCGACGAGTCGGTGCTCACCGACGACGCGAAGAAGGCCGAGCTCGCCGCGCTCGTCGCCCCCGCCGAGGCCGTGTTCCTCGACGCGAAGATCGAGTCGGAGCTCATCGACCTCGACCCCGAGGAGGCCGCTGAGCTGCTCGCCTCGACGGGTCAGGACGAGTCGGGCCTCGACCAGCTCGCACGCATCGGCTTCAACACCCTGGGTCTGCAGACCTACCTCACCGCCGGCCCCAAGGAGTCGCGCGCGTGGACGATCCACAAGGGCGACAAGGCCCCGCAGGCGGCCGGGGTGATCCACACCGACTTCGAGCGCGGCTTCATCAAGGCCGAGGTCATCTCGTTCGCCGACCTCGTCGAGACCGGCTCGGTCGCCGAGGCCCGTGCGAAGGGCAAGGCCCGCATGGAGGGCAAGGACTACGTCATGCAGGACGGCGACGTGGTGGAGTTCCGCTTCAACGTGTGACCCTCGGATGGAGCGCATCTACGAGGAGCACCATCCCGACTCGCCCGTGCTGGAATGCGTGTGGCAGGCGCATGCGACGCGAGACGAGCGCTACCTCGTGCCGGCGGTCGAGTACTGGGACCTGTGGTTCGCCCGCGAGCCCGATGGGGAGTTGCTCGCCGGACTGGCGGGTCCGACCCTGGGGCACCGCTGGATCCGCTCGACGATCGGAGAGCACAGCTGGGGCATCCAGCTGAAGGCTCACGCCATCCTGCCCGGAGTGAGCAAGCAGCTTCTGCTCGGCGGCGAGCAGCGGCTCGTCGTCGAAGCCGGGCACGTCACGCTTGCGCAGCAGGAGGTGCCGTTCCCGGAGTTCGAGGATCTCGAGGCCTTCGCCGATCGTCTTCTGGAACTCGACGTGCTGCGGAGCGACGACGACGTCCGGCGGATGCTCTCCGGCGATGACGCGGGTTACTCGGAACGGCACCGGCAGCGCCGGGTCCGCGCCGCGACCGGGCTCACGCGCAAGCAGATCGAGCAGCTTTCGCGAGCACGCGAAGCGTTCGCTCTGCTGCTGCAGGGCGTGCCGCCGGTCGAATGCGCTGCACGCTGCGGTTTCGCGGACCAGGCCCATCTGACACGTTCGCTGCGGGCCTTCCACGGCCAGACCCCGGCCACGGTGCTGTCGGGCCGATGATGGCGGGAATGTTCAATACGGCGACCTTCGCTCAGTGATGGACTGTGGGCATCGCATCCACCACGAGGACAGGAGCACACGATGTCTGTACCCGCCGCCCCCGAGGGCTATGCCACGGTCAACCCCTTCATCATCACGAGCGACGCCGATGAGCTCGCTCGGTTCGTCGTCGAGGTGTTCGACGGCGAGGAACGCGCGGAGGCCCGCACCGTCGACGACGACGGCCTCCTTCTGCAGGCTGAGGTTCGCGTCGGCACGACGACCATCATGTTCGCCGAGCGCAAGCCCGACTGGCCCTTCACGCCGAGCCTCCTGCAGGTGTACGTCGATGACCTCGACGCGGTGCTCGAGCGTGCCCTCGCCCGCGACGCACGGCTCATCACGAAGCCGACCGACTTCTTCGGGACCCAGTTCGCCAGGGTCCAGGATGCGAGCGCGAACCTCTGGTGGATCTGGCAGCACGGCGAGCAGGCTTGGGAGGAGACGTCCGGCGAGAGCGACTGGACCGTCGAGGAGCACGGCGAAGGGTGGGGTGAGGTCTCGCCCGAGCTCGCCTACATCCACGACACGCTGCTCGACGCGATGACCGCCCTGCGTGACCCGAAGGGCTGAGAGCGGCATCGTGCCGTCGCCGTCGAGGCCTGCGACGTGCTCCGGACCGGGGTGCCGCTGTCGGCGTCGAAGGTCGAGGCCGTCGACGGGCTCGACGAGTGGGAGGTCCGACACGAGGTCCGCAAGCACGCGCGGGCCCTGCGGTACCTCGCCGAAGCGCTCGGTGACGAGCAGGCTGCGGCCGTCGGCGCGGCACTGCAGGACGCCATCGGCGACCAACGAGATCACCTGCTGCTCGCTCGGTGGCTCGACGACGACGCCGAGGCCGAATCCGACGAATCGATCCGCGGAGTCCGAGATATCGCGCGACGGCGAGCGGAGGAAATGTCGCGAGTTCCGGCTCAGCGCGGCCCACTCGGACGGTCGTGATGCCGTAGCATTCCGAGACGTGACCGAAGGCCAGATCGCCGCTCTCGTATGGGGTCTGTTCGCCATCCCGTTCGGCGCGATGTTCATTGTGAAGCGGGAGGCCATCTCTGCGGCAGCGCGGAAGCAGCGTGAGCAGCAGGGGATCAAGCTCACCGAACGCACGCAGTCGCCGCTGCTGATGGCGTTCGGCGGAGCGGTCCTCGTCTGCGCAGGCGTCGGCATGGTCATCGGCTCGCTCACGGGAGCGATTCGGTGAGTCGACTCGATTCCGCGATCGGCTGGGTCACGACCGGCCGCGGCCGACGTGTTCAGGCGTGGTGGAACATCATCATTTGCGCGTGCATCTTCCTCGGCGCTGCGAGCGTCGGCATCGCGAAGGATCCCATGTTCCTCGTTGTCGCGATCGGCGCGGCGGCGATGGAGGTGCAGTTCATCCGGCAGCTTGTCCGCGTCGGGCGCACACCCGAGCTCGACTCTGATTTCGAGGCTGAGTAGCGGGCGGCTCCGCCGTCAGGTGATATGACTGCGTCGTGCAGGACGAGGACCGGTGTGTTCTTCGGCACGGTCGCGGTCGACGGTGTGAACTCCAGTGGCAGCGAGCGCTCAGTCGGACGCCGGCAGCGCCGGGTAGTCGGTGGGGTAGACCCCGATCGCGAACCCGTACACCGTCTCGCCCGAGCGCGGCAGCCGGTCGAACTCCTCCACGAGCTCGGCCATGCGCCGCCAGAACTCCGAGGCCTGATCCTCCGAGATGCGTGCGTGGCGGATGAAGCCCCAGAGCTTTCCCTCGTCGAAGGCCGCCGCAGACTCGCGGGCGGCGACCACGAAGTCGTTGAAGTCGCCGGACGCCTCGCCGACGGCGGATGACGGCTCCGTCGCGATGGTGAACATGCGCGCGGTGCGACCGTAGAAGCGCTCCTCGATCGCGCGCACCTTCCGCGTGCGCACGACCTGCAGCAGGCCGTTGCGGGCGAGCACATCGACGTGGTGCGCGACCGTGCTCTTCGGGCGGTCGAGGGCGCTCGCCAGCTCGGTGACGGTCGCGGCCCGCTCGTGGAGGAGCTGGAGGATCGTCGTGCGGAGCGGGTGGCCGATCGCCCGAACCTGGGCGGGCTCGGTCAGCGCCATCCGATCGGCGAGCTCGTAGCCGGGAGGGTTGTCCGCCATGACCGAACAGACTAGCATTCTCGAATGATCCAGAATATTCGATCAATCGGAGAAGGGCGCCGCTGACATGGCCGAAGTGCTGCTGTACCACCACATCCAGGGACTCACCGAGGGCGTGCGGGCCTTCGCCGACGAGCTCCGGCAGGACGGCCACACCGTGCACACGCCCGATCTGTTCGACGGCCGCACATTCGACAGCATCGAGGAGGGGTTCGCGTTCGCGAAGGAGGCGGGGTTCGACGCGATCCGTGAGCGCGGCGCGGCCGCCGCCGACGAGCTCGGCCCTGAACTCGTCTACGCCGGGTTCTCCTTCGGCGTGACGATCGCCCAGCGCCTCACGCAGACCCGGCCGGGTGCCCGAGGGGCGCTGCTCATGTACTCCTGCCTTCCGGTCGACGAGTTCGGGGGAGCCTGGCCCGAGGGCGTGCCGGTGCAGATCCACGGCAAGGAGGGCGACGAGTTCTTCGACGAGGACCTGCCGGCCGCGCGCGCGCTCGTCGCCTCCACGAGCGAGGCCGAGCTGTTCGTCTACCCCGGCGACCAGCACCTCTTCGCCGACTCCTCGCTCGGCGCGTACGACCCCGAGGCCGCTGCGCTGCTCACCGAGCGAGTGCGGAGGTTCCTCACCGAGGCCTGACCCGGTTGTGCGACGATGACGAGGTGACCCTCCCGACACCCACACTCGAAACCGAACGACTGCGCCTGCGGCCCTTCGCCGACGCCGACGGCGACGCGCTCTACGCACTGAACAGCGACGCCGAGGTGCTGCGCTACTGGGACTCGCCGCCGTGGACCGACCGGGCGTCGATCGAACGCTTCATGACCGGATGCCGGCGCATGGCGGAGGAGGGCAGCGGTGCGCGCGTCGCGATCGAACGGATCAGCGACGGTTCGTTCGTCGGTTGGGCCACCTTCAACAGCTGGAACCCCGACTTCAGGAGCGCGTCGCTCGGCTACTGCTTCACACAGTCGGCGTGGGGTCACGGCTATGCGACCGAGTCATCCCGTGCACTGCTCGGGTGGGCCTTCGACGCGCTCGACCTCAACCGGGTGCAGTCCGAGACCGACACCCGCAACGTCGCGTCGGCTCGGGTGCTCGAGAAGCTCGGCTTCGAACGCGAGGGCACGTTGCGCGAGGACTGCATCGTCAACGGCGACGTGTCCGACAGCTGGGTGTACGGGCTGTTGCGCCGCGACTGGGAGCGCTGAGCGCGCGAACGGCGAGCCGCGCGGACTCAGGCGGCTGCGAGCACGGACGCGGCGTCGAGCGCCACGGCCGCGGCACGGCGTCCCTCGGCGATGAGGCGCGGGGCATCCGACATCGTCCACTGCGCCATGCCCTCCATCTCGGGCTGGACGAGCACGACCGAGGGGTCGCGCACGAGGTCGGCGGTGCGGCTCACCGTCCGCATCATGCGGACGTTCTCGAACTTCGCATGCAGGCGCACGACGACGACCTCCGAGGCGCCGAGCTCGCGGGCGGCGGCGAACGGCACGTTGTCGACCATGCCGCCGTCGGCGAGCAGCGCACCGTGGCGACGGACGGGTGCGAGCAGGCCCGGTACCGCGATGGTCGACCGCAGCGCGACGCTCAGCGGCCCGCGGTCGATGATCACCGCGCGCCGGGTGCGGAGGTCGGTGGCGACCGCGCCGAAGCGTCGCGGCAGCTCTTCGATCAGCGGATCGCAGCCGAACACGCGCCGGACGGCGTCGTCGATCGCACGAGAGTCGAGCAGCCCCAGCCGCGGAGCGAACGACCAGCGGGCGATCTGCCGCCAACGGAAGTCGAGGGCGACGCGTTCGATCTGCGTCGCGTCGAAGCCGGCCGCGTAGGCGGCGGCGATCAGCGCGCCGGAGCTCGTACCGACCGCGATGCCGGGGCGGATGCCACGGGCCTCGAGCTCGTGCAGCACGCCGACGTGTGCTGCCCCGAACGCGGCGCCGCCGCTCAGGGTGAGGCCGAGGGCGGGGTCGTCGCTCGCGATCACGTCCGGTTCTCCGATCTGTCTGCGCTCGACCGTAGCCTGCCCATGCCGGGTGATGCTGTGCGGTGGCGGTGAGAACCCTGAGTGCGGGGTGCAGCCCGAGGGCTCGAGACGAGGGAGCGGGTCGAGCCGGTCACTCCGCCAGGGTGAGCGCCGCGAAGGGCGCCAGCGGCACGATACCCGTTGCCGCCGCGGCGAGATCCGCATCGGCGGTGATCAAGGCGTCGGCCTGCAACGAGGCGACGGCGAGGTACTCCGCGAGCGGGGTGTCGGCCCAGTCGAGCCGGGCGGCGAGCTTCCAGGCGACCGCGCGCGACACCCGGTCGCCGAGGAGGCGGATCTTCAGCTCGGCCAGTCGTTCGAGCAGCTCGCGGCCGGCGCGCTCGTCGAGTCGGCCTTCGTGCACCTCGCGGTAGAGCAGCGAGAGCACGTGCGAACGCAGCACCGCAGGTGCGACGAGTCGGTGGCCCTCGTGCGGCGTGACGCCGTCGCGGATGACACGGAGGGCTGTTTCGGTATCGATCGCGTAGCGCGTCATGCGCCCATCGTGTCAGGTGGTGCAGTGCGCGGGGAACATGCACCGGCCTCGGAGCCGTGCGGGTCAGCGCCCCTGACGCTTCTTGTAGGGCTTCGGCTGCCCCTTGACGATCGGGGCGCGGCCCTTGCCCTTCGACGCCTTCGCCTTGCCGCCGGACTTCACCGTCGACTTCTCGACGGGCGGGGGAGCCGCAGCGACCCGAGCCTCGGCTTCGGGGAGGAACGCGGCGCCGACCTCGGTCAGTCGGGTCGGTGCCTGCCGGGTGAGGAGCGGGTGGCCGACCTCGGTCTCGAGCTTCTCGATCGAGGTGTAGAGCGAGGCCAGCGGGATGCCGAGACGCTCGGCCGCGCGCGGGAAGTGCAACTCCTCGGCGACGGCGATGAATCGTCGGAGATCGGCGATCTTCACGGGAGGCCCTTCGTCAGTCCGCGCGTACCGCGGTGGTCTCAGGGTACGTGAGTTCGGGCTCGATCCCACCGAGCACGGCGGCCGTCGTGTCACCCGTGTCCCGTAGTCTGCGGTGATGCCAGCCAGAGCCCGAGCGGTCGGGGCGACGACGGTCGACCTCCCCGCGCCGATCCCCGAGGACGCCCCACGGTACTTCGGCACCGTCACGCGAGTGCTCGGCTCGTGTCACCTGCTCACGTCGTGGGTCGAGGGGAGGGCGACGTCGAAGCTCGGCGTGCTCGACCTCGACGACGGCACGTGGCGGGTCGGCGGAGGACTCCGCAGCCCGATTCGCGCGGCGCTCGCGCTTCCCGGCGATCGTGCGCTGCTGCTCGGCGACTACGGGCTCGTCGAGTTCGATCTCGGAGCCCTCGAGGTCGTCCGCAGCCTGACGGCGAAGATCGGCAAGCACAACAGCCTCCTGCGCTTCGACGAGGACGACCCCGGTCGCGTCGTCGTCGGCAACCGCGTCGGCTCCACGGAGGTGCTCGTGTCACTCGAGTCGCTGAGCTTCGCCGGTCGCCGGCGACGGCGCGTCGCCGCAGTCGAGCCGATCGGCACCGAGGCGGCCGCTGCCGGCATCCAGCGCGTGCTCCTGCGCGAGGCCGGCCTGCTCGTCGGCGCCACGAACGCCGAGCGGGGAGCCCCGCAGCAGCTGGTCGTCGTCTCCGGCGACGGCGAGACGCTGGCCAGGGCCGATCTCCCCGACGGTGTCGAGAGCGCCCACCTCGTGCGCGACGGCGTCATCGCCGCCGCGCCCGACCTCGGCCCCGCTCGGGGGCTCACGGCGGTGACCGGGCTGTTCGAGATGCAGGGCGGAGCGGCCGCCGCGGGCGGAGCCCGCGACCGCGATTCGACGCTCGAGGCGCTCGTCACCGCGGCGACGAGATCGGCCGAGGCGATCCTGCGGCAGCGTGCACGCCGCACCCCGCCGCGCACGGTCGTCCGAGGCATCCGTCTCGAAGCGGGCGACGAGCTCACGGATGTCTCCGCAGCGCGGATCACGCTCGACGGCTGCGATGTCGCGCGGGCCGGCACCGGCGGCGAGCGGGCTCGTCTCGCCCGAGTGCAGGTCACCGACCTCGAGATCCGATCGGCGTCGGTGAGCGGCGCCGTGCTGGAGGACGTCGTCGTCGACGGGCTCCGCAACACGACCGACTTCGGGTTCGTGTTCGGTTGCGAGCTGAGGCGGGTGACGCTTCGCGGCCGTATCCGTCACCTCGTCCTCAACCCCGAACTGCATGACCCCGACCCCGCGGTCGGGCATCGCTACGCCGAGTGGCATCGCGCCCGACTCGAGGACCCCGAGTGGATGCTCGACCTCCGTGACGCCACCGGCGACATCGAGATCCGCGGCTATCCCTCGCGGTTCATCCGACGCAATCCCGAGCTCCATGCCGTCGTCACCGCGGAGTCGCTGGCGACGTCCGACTGGCGCTCGATCGATGGCGGGCGGTCGGTGCTCCACATCACCCTCGAGTTCGCCGAGAGGCACGGATGGGAGGACGCGGTCCTGGTCGTCGATCCGCACGGGCGGGCGGCCGACGACGATTTCCGATTCATCCGCGAACTCCGCGCTCGCGGCATCGCCGAGCCCGACTGATGGTGACGTCGCAGGAGGTTCGCGAGCGCTACGGCGCCCGTGCGGGCGAGTACACCGCCCTGCTCGGCTCGGTCGACGACCTGGCCGAACAGGATCGCGAGCTGATCGCACGCTGGGCGGAGAGCATCGGCGGCAGCGCGATCGACGCCGGGTGCGGGCCGGGGCACTGGACGAGGTTCCTGCACGACCGCGGGGTCGAGGTCGTCGGCATCGACCTCGTGCCCGAGTTCGTCGACATCGCCGCCCGGCGCTTCCCCGACCTCGACTTCCGCACCGGCGAGCTCGGCTCGCTGCCCGTCGAGGATGCCTCGCTCGGCGGACTGCTCTCGTGGTACTCGATCATCCACACCGAGCCCCACGCGGTGCCGGCCGTGCTCGACGAGTTCGCGCGGTGCCTCCGGCCCGGGGCGACGCTCCTCCTCGGCTTCGTCGACGGCGAACGGCTCGAGCCATTCGACCACGCGGTCGTCACCGCGTATCGCTGGCCGACCCGCGAGATGGAACGCACGCTCGTCGCCTCGGGCTTCGACGTCGTCGAGACGCACGCGCGCCACGACGCGGGCAGTCGTCCGCACGCGGCGATCCTCGCGCGACGTCGCGCGGCCTGAGCGAGCTCGGCCTCAGGCCCCCCGCCGACGCCTCACCGGAGGTCGCCGAGCCGTGCGGCGATGCCCTGCTGTGCGCCGACCCGCCGCTCGCTCGTCACGGCGATGATGAGCAGCACCGCGCCGACGACGGCGAGGGTGATCCACCACGGCATCGACTCGATGCCGCGCCCGATCTGCACGGCGAAGACGACGACGTTCTCGATCGGCAGCACGATGATGCCGATGAGGAACGGCGCCGCGAGCTTGCGGGCCGAGCCGACGAGGATCGCGGTGAGCGCGAACACGATGACGAGGATGGCCCGCCAGGTCTGCGGGTCGGTGAACGTCGCGGTGATGGACGCGGAGAGCAGCACCACGAGGCCGGGCGCGAGGAGCGCCCACGAGCCGCTCGGGCCCGCCGGCCAGGCGGTGAGCCGTGCGGCGATCGAGTCTCCTGCCGGCGATCCGGACGTCGTCGCCGGCTCACCGGCGCGCCGCAGCGCGACGACGCCCGCCGCGAGCAGGAAGAGCCCGAGCGGCACCGAGAACCACTCGACGCGCAGTTCGCGCGGGCTCCACGCGACCACCGAGGTCACGAACGCGAGCGCGAACAGGAACCACACGGGCGGCAGGCTCGTGCGCGCGGCGAACGAACGCACCGCGGCGACCAGCATGACCATGAGCAGGGCGAGCATGAGCGCCCACATCGACCAGATCTCGGGCCATTCGGCACGGATCGCCGGCCAGGCCGCGACGGCGACGAACACGAACGCCGGCGCGGTGAGCCAGCGCGAGCGCGACAGCGCCGAACCCGGTGCGGCCGCGGCTCCGATCGCGCGAGCTGCGGCGGCGGCGGCGGCAGCGCCGAGCAGCCCGACGCCGGCGCAGACGAGCATGAGCGGGACGGCACTCGCCGACATCGCGGGCATGCCGTCGAGGCCGAGGCGGACGCCCTGCAGCGCTGCCCCGGAGGCGGCGACGATCGCGGCCGCGAACACGGCCGGTCGCAGCGACCGGAGTCGTGAGCGGCGAGCGGGGCCCGCCGGAGCGGCGGGGGAGCCGCTCGTGCGGCCGAGCAGCAGCCCGACCGCGACGAGCAGCCACGCCGTGCCGATCATCGCCCAGCTGCGCACGTCGGCGGCGAGGCTGCCGCCGCCGGAGGGGATCGAGAGGGCCACGGCGGCGAGCGTGGGCACGATCGCGACCAGCAGGCCGGATGCCACGAGTGCCACGCCGCGCGCACCGCGGAGGACGAGCACCGCTCCCACGAACGCCGCGCCGATCCCGGGCGGCACGAGGTAGGCCTCGATGTCGGTGACCCCGGCGAGGCCCCAGGCGCTCCAGAGCGCGCCCGTGAAGCTCGCCCCCGCGAGCCACCAGCCGAGCCGGCGGCGCTGCACGACGGCCATCGCCGTCGCGCCGAGCCCGAGGATGACGAAGACGGTGAACGTCGTCTCGAGTCCGGCGGCACTGCGCAGGAGCGAGAGCAGCACGGCGATCGCGCCGGTTGCGAGCGTCGAGGCCTCGATGGCGATGCGCGCGGCACGGGACGGCGCCGTGCCGAGCCCGTGGCGTTCGAGCGCGCGTCCGATCGCCGTGCTCGCGGGCAGCACGGCGGCGACGAGCACCGCGATGACGGGCAGCACGACCGGCGAGGCGCTGCCGGCGAGCACCTCGGCGCCGAGGCAGACCACGACGACCGCGGCGCTCGGCACGACGAGCGCCGCCGCGGCGGCACGCAGTGCGATGCCGAGGCCGGGGCGTCTCGTGACGACGAGCGCGACGGCGAGGAGGAGCATGAGCCCGGTCGACAGCGCCGTCCACCCGCTGCGCTCGAACATCACCTGCACGATCCCGATGCCGAACGGCACGGCGGCGACCGCGAGGATCGCCCACCACGACCGCGCGCCGATGCGCGGCAGGAACGTCGCGACGATCGCCACGAGCAGGCCGGCGGCGGTCGTGAGGCACCACTGCGCGATGCCCGCGAGCTCCGTCGTGCCGAGCACGGTCGCGACGACGGTGAGCGCGTAGGCGAAGCCGGCGCCGACGTACAGGAACCGGAGCCCGGCAGGGGCCACGAGTGCGAGGGCGGCGACCCCGACGAGCACTGCGATGCCGGCCCACGGCTGCGTCGAGGCATCCGTGCTCGCGACGAACGCGCCGAGCACGACCGCGAGGTGCGCGCCGCCGCGGAGTGCGACGCCGACGAGCGTGCGCCGGCCGAGGACGGCGACGAACCGGAGGAGGGCGGCGACGCCGAGCACGAGGGCCAGCGCGATCGCGATGCGCACGCCGATCGCGAGGGCCGGCACGCAGGCGAGCTGCAACCAGGCGAGCATGCCGAGCAGCACCGCGACGGTGCCGAACGGGCCGTCGACCGCGATCGCGGCGGCCGACGCGGGTGCGGCGTCGCGCGCGGGCATCTCGCGTGCGCGACGGCGGGACGAGATCACGGCGAGCGCCCCGGCGCCGAGCGCGGCCGCGGCACACGACGAGGCCACGGCGACGAGGTCGCCGGGCGCCTCGAGCGGCAGTCCGCCGGGCACGGGCGAGAGCCTGCCCGCCAGGGTCACGAGCACCGTCACGATCCCGGCGAACGCCGGCGCGACGACGGCTGCCCCGGCGGCGACGAGGGCGCCCGCGCCGAATGCGCCGGGCACGAGCCGGGGCAGTCCCGGCATCGACAGCCACGCCGCGATGACGCCGAGCTGCGCGCCCGCGACGAGCACCACGAGCATCCAGGGCTCCGGCATGCGGTCGAGTCCGAGGCCGAACGGCAGCAGCGCGACCGAGACGACGCCGGCGAATCCGGCGACCGTGCTCCAGAGGCCCCGTGCCGGGTGCCGTGCGGAGAGCACGCCGAGCACCGTGACGGCGGCGAACGCCCCCGACGCGAGGAGCCAGTGCGTCGTGCTCGACGAGGTGGCGACGAACGGCAGCAGCACGAGGGCGAGCGGGACCGCCGCGACCTGCATCGCGGTGAGGGTTCGCTGCTCGGCGAGGAGCTCGGTGCCGAAGCGCCGGGCCGCACGACGGGCGAGTGCGACGAGCGCGAACGCGGTGAAGGCGGCGCCGAGGTGTCCGGCCAGTGCGGTACCGGCCGTGGCGCCCGCGTACCCGAACATCGCCGGCACCGCGGTGAGGGCGACCAGCGAGGTCCAGAGCCAGACGCGGATACGCGCGAGCAGCCCCATCGCCGCCATCACCGCACCGCCGACGAGCGTGCCGACCGCCGCAGCAGACCACGCGCTCGCCGGAGCGGCCGCGAGCTCGACGAACGACGAGACGTCGAGGGCGACGAACACGAGGCCGAGCCCGCCGACCGACTCGGCCGAGAAGCGCAGGCCTCGCCGGGCGAGCCACCAGGCGCCGCCGAGGAACACCAGGGTGATCGCCGCGATGATCGCGCTGCGGGCGCCGTGGTCGGTGAGGTCGGGGTTGAAGAAGGTGAACACGACGGCCGCGACCGCGAGCAGCCCGGCGCCCGCGACCGCGAGCACCGACTGCACGGTCGCGGTCGACTCGCGGCGGGACGGCGGCGGCGTCACGGGCGCGGCCGCCGCATGGTCGGACGTCGCGGCCGCCGCTGCGGTCACGGCGGGCGCCGCGGCATCCGCCTGCCTCGTCGTGGCGGCCGGGACGGTCGCCGCGATCCGTTCGACGACCGCCTGCCGGGCGCCGATCGCGTTCGCGGCCTGCACGGAGGCGGCCGCGAGCTCGGCGGCGAGCGCGGCGTCGATCACCGCGCCGCACGTCGGGCAGCGCCCCTCGCGCAGTCGATCGCGTGCGCACACCGGGCATGCGGTGGCATCGAGCAGGTATGCCGCGGCGGCGTCGCTCCAGCCGCGGGCGGGGGAGACGACGGGAAGGGTCATGCCGACACCGTCGATTCGGGCCGGGTCGGGGCGTCCGCGCCGTCGTCGGGCACCCAGCGCAGGATGTCGCCGGGCTGGCACTCGAGCACGCGGCAGATGGCGTCGAGCGTCGAGAAGCGCACGGCCTTCGCGCGCCCGTTCTTCAGCACCGAGACGTTGACCGGGGTGATGTCGATCGCGGCCGCGAGGTCGGCGACCGACATCTTGCGGCGGGCGAGCTCGACGTCGAGGTCGATCACGATGGCCATCAGACGACCTCGGAGAGGTCGTGCTGCAGCTGCGCCGCGTTGGTCAGCAGCCCTCGCATGACCCCGACGAGGAGGGCCAGTCCCGAGCCGACGACGATGCCGAGCGCGCAGAGCAGCTGCACCGACGGGTTCGCGACCCCCGCGGCGAACAGGAGCACGCCGGCGACGGCGATGAGCAGGGTCGCGGCGATGATCGACGCGAGGATGAGGTCGACCCAGCGGAACGCGTCCGAGCCGAAGATGCTCTGCTCGCCCACCATCGAGAGGAGCCGCCAGACGCAGAGCATGACGACCTCGACGCAGGCGAGGAACAGCACGGCGATCACGATGCCCGGAACCTGGAGGCCGGCGAGCTCGGGGTAGTCGGCGGCGAGGTTCTGCGCCGTGCCCGGCACGAGGAACAGCTGGCAGGAGAGCAGCAGCAGGAGCATCACGGCGATGAGGGCCTTGAGCACGATGAGGGTGGGCCGTTGCATGTGATTCCTATCGATAATCGGTAGACACCTATCGAGAAACGATACACATGGGCCGCCGAATTCGGTAGCGGCGCGCAGAAGACCCCGCCGGCGAGCGGCGGGGCCTGATCCGACGATGCGCGGGCGGGCGTCAGCCCGCCGAGCCCTGCTCCTCGCGCAGGCGCGGCTCGACCCGCTGCTCGGGGCGCACCCCCGCCTTGTCGGCGTAGAACGCGCGGATGACGTACATGTCGGCGGCGACGTCGCCGGTGAGCTCGATGGTCGGGCCGAGGCCCGTCGTCATCGTGGTGCGGTCGACGTAGCCCAGGGTGACCGGCATGCCGGTCTCGCGGGCGATGCGGTAGAAGCCCGACTTCCAGTACTCGTGCGCGCCGCGCGTGCCGTCGGGGGTGACGACCAGTCCGAACACCTCGCCCGCGCGGATGCGCTCGACGACCTCGCCGACGACGCGGCTTGGGTCGGCGCGATCGACGGGGATGCCGCCGAGTCCGCGCATGATCGGGCCGCGCCAGCCGGTGAACAGGCTCTTCTTGCCGAGCCAGCGCACGTCGATGCCGAGCCGCCAGGCGATGGCGAGCATGAGCACGAAGTCCCAGTTCGAGGTGTGCGGGGCTCCGACGAGCACCGAAGGGCGCTTCGGGGCTGGCTCGCCCGCGAGGGTCCACCGGCTGAGAGCCCAGTAGACACCGGAGACGAGGCGACGCAGCATGCGGCAACCGTATGCGATCGCATATGTCTGGGTCGGTATGCGTCACGGCGGTCGCGAGGCCGGCGTCGAATGCAGCAGGATGTCTCGGATGAGCAACCCTGTCACCGTGCACCTCCGCTACGAGATCGACCCCGACAAGATCGCCGAGTTCCGCGAGTACGGCGAGCGCTGGATCCGGCTCGTGAACCGGCTCGGGGGCGCGCACCACGGCTACTTCCTGCCGAGCGAGGGCGACAGCGACGAGGCCTTCGCGCTGTTCACGTTCCCGTCGCTCGCCGCCTACGAGCAGTACCGCCTCGCGTCGGCCGAGGACGCCGAGTGCCTCGAGGCGTTCCGCTTCGCCGTCGAGACGAAGTGCATCCGCCGATACGAGCGCCGCTTCCTCGCGCCCGTCTTCGAGTAGGCGATGCTCCCAGCGCGTGCTGGCTAGGGTTGCCAGGTGACTGCAGCACTCGTGGCCCAGGGACTCGCGGGCGGATACGCCCACCGCACGCTGTTCGACGACCTCGACCTCACGGTCGCACCGGGCGACGTCGTCGGCGTCGTCGGCGCGAACGGCGCGGGCAAGTCGACGCTCCTCGGGATCCTCGGCGGTGCCGTCGCGCCGCTCGCCGGCACGGTCTCGCTCGCCCCCTCCGACGCCTTCGTCGGCTGGCTGCCGCAGGAGCACGAGCGGGTCGAGGGCGAGACGATCGCGCAGTACGTGGCCCGGCGCACGGGGTGCGCCGAGGCATCCGCCCGCCTGGATGCCGCGGCCGAGCTGCTCGCGCTCGCCGAGCCGCCGGCCGGGGTCGACCCCGGCGAGGAGTACTCGGTCGCCCTCGAACGCTGGCTCGCCTCCGGGGCGGCCGATCTCGACGAACGGCTGCCCGCGGTGCTCGCCGAGCTCGGGCTCGCGTCGGGCACCGGGACGGGCGACGGCGAGTCGGCCGTCACCCCCGACTCGCTCATGACCGGGCTCTCGGGCGGCCAGGCCGCCCGCGTCGGCCTCGCGGCGCTCATCTGCTCGCGATTCGACCTCGTGCTGCTCGACGAGCCCACCAACGACCTCGACCTCGACGGGCTCGCCCGGCTCGAGTCGTTCGTCGCGGGGCTCCGCGGCGGGGTCGTGCTCGTCAGCCACGACCGCGAGTTCCTCGCCCGCACCGTGACGAAGGTGCTCGAGCTCGACCTCGCCCAGCACTCGAACCGGCTCTACGGCGGCGGCTACGACGCCTACCTCGAGGAGCGCGAGACCGTCCGCCGGCACGCGCGCGAGGACTACGAGGAGTTCGCCGCGAAGAAGGCCGACCTCGTCTCCCGCGCGCGCGTGCAGCGCGAGTGGTCGAGCCAGGGCGTGCGCAACGCCATGAAGAAGTCGCCCGACAACGACAAGATCCGTCGCAAGGCGTCGATGGAGTCGAGCGAGAAGCAGGCGCAGAAGGTGCGCCAGATGGAGAGCCGCATCGCGCGCCTCGAGGAGGTCGAGGAACCGCGGAAGGAGTGGAAGCTCGAGTTCACGATCGGGCAGGCACCCCGCTCGTCGTCGGTCGTCGCGACCCTCGACGCCGCCTCGGTCACCCGGGGCGACTTCACGCTCGGGCCCGTGACGCTGCAGGTGCAGGCGGGCGACCGCATCGGCATCACGGGCCCGAACGGCGCCGGCAAGTCGACCCTGCTCGGGATGCTGCTCGGCCGCATCGCCCCCGACGGCGGGCGCGCGAGCCTCGGCTCCTCGGTCGCGATCGGCGAGATCGACCAGGCCCGCTCGCAGCTGGCGGGCCGTGCAGCGCTCGCCGACGCGTTCGAGGCGCTCGTGCCCGAACTGAGCTCGGGCGAGGTGCGCACCCTGCTCGCCAAGTTCGGGCTCAAGGCCGACCACGTGCTGCGCCCGGTCGACGACCTCTCGCCCGGCGAACGGACCCGGGCGGGCATGGCCCTGCTCCAGGCGCGCGGCGTCAACGTGCTCGTGCTCGACGAGCCCACCAATCACCTCGACCTGCCGGCCATCGAGCAGCTCGAGCAGGCGCTCGACGGCTACGAGGGCACCCTCCTGCTCGTGACGCACGACCGCCGGATGCTCGAGCACGTGCGGCTGGACCGGCGCTGGAACGTCGTCGGCGGGCGGGTCGCCGAGGCGTGACGGGCGCGGTCGAGCACGGCGCAGCGGTGCGGGAGAATGGACGGATGTCCCACACCGCCGCCCCCGCTCGTGACGGCTTCCTCGCGCTCGCGGAGTCGAAGTACGTACTCCTCACGACCTTCCGTCGCACCGGTGCCGCCGTCCACACCCCGGTCTGGGTGGTCCGCGACGGCGAGCGGCTGCTCGTGACGACCGTGGCCGACTCGGGCAAGGTCAAGCGGCTCGCGCACACCGCACGGGTGCAGCTCGTGGCATCCGATGTGCGCGGAGGGCTCGACGACGGCGCGGTCGCATTCGAGGCGACTGCTCGCGTCGACGACGGCGACGCGGTTCGCGAGGTGCTCGACGCGGCACTCACGGCGAAGTACGGCGACCGGTACCGCGAGATCCGCGCCGCGCGCGAGGCACGCCTGCCGGGTTCGCGCTCGACCGCGCTCGTCATCGAGTTCGCCGAGGGGGCGTCGCTCGGCTGAGTCGCGGGGCTGACGCCGTCGGCGGGGTGTGCGAGCATGTGCGCATGCCCGAGTCACCGGAAGTGCAGGCACTGGCGGAGGAGCTCGACGCCCGGCTCACGGGCCGAGCGCTCACCGGCGTCGACGTCGTCGAGTTCCGCATCGAGAAGACGCGCGGCAGACCGCCCGAGTCGCTCGTCGGCGAGCACGTGACCGCCGTCGAACGGCACGGCAAGCTCATCGACCTCGTGTTCGGGGCCGCGGGCCGCCTCGTCGTCTCGCTCGGCCGGCACGGCTGGGCGCGCTGGGCCGAGGCCGGCGAGCCCTCCGACGCCGGCCTCGCGTCGGGCGCCGCGCCAGGAGGCGCCGCCGACGCGCCGCCGCCGACGCTCGCGACGCTCTCGTTCGGCGACGGCGCCGACCGCGTCGATCTCGAGCTCACCGACGCGGGCGACTGGGTCTCCCTCGGCGTCTGGGTCGTCGACGACGCCTTCGCGGTGCCGGCGGTCGCGAAGCTCGGACCCGATCCCGCTGATCCGGCCTTCACCCGGGCGGACTTCGACGCGGCCGTGGTGGGGCGGCGCAAGCAGACGAAGGCGATCCTGCAGGAGCAGGAGTCCCTCGCGGGCATCGGCAACGCCTACTCCGACGAGATACTGCACGCGGCGAAGGCCTCGCCGGTCGCCCATGCGGCACGACTCGACGAGGCCGCGCTCGACGCGCTCTTCACCGCGACGGTCGGCGTGGTCGGGGCGGCGATCGACGCACGCCGGGGCATCCCGATCGATCGCCTGAAGGCCGAGAAGGTCGCCGCCATGCGCGTGCACGGGCGCGCCGGCGAGGCGTGCCCGGTCTGCGGCGACACCGTGCGCGAGTTCTCGTTCGCGAGCACGACCGCCGAGTACTGCCCGACGTGTCAGACGGGCGGAGAGGTGCTGCCGCTGCGGTCGGGCGAGACGTGATCCGCCGACGCGTCGCCGAGCCGCGTCACGATTCGATCCCGTCGTGGCAGACGACGTCGAGCGGCCAGCCGTAGTCGTATTCGTCGTTGCCGAACACGATCGGGACGGTCTCGCCGGCCTCGATGTCGTAGAACCGGTCGGACTCGACGAGGTCGGGCTCGAGCTGGTCCTCCGTCGTCGCGAAGGCGTACGACACCGTCATGATCGCGCACGACGCCTCGGGGATGACCGCGGCCTCCCAGCACCCGAGCTCGTATTCGATCGGGCAGTCGCTCGTGTACCGGCCGTCCCAGTACAGCTCGAGCGCCGCCGGGAAGGAGAACATCGTCTCCCGGGCCGTGTAGTGGTCGACGTCGGGATCGTCGGACGAGGCCCCCTCCGACGATTCGGCGAACGTGGACAGGCGCTCGCCGAGCGCCACTGCGCCGTACACGACTCCCACCATGAGCGCGACGAGCAGCACCACGCCCGCGGCGATGCCGACGATCCAGCCGGCGCCGAGCCGTCGGCGCCGTTCCGGGGCTCGGGGGGTCGTGGTGGCGGGGGCTGCCGAGCCGGCGGTGACGGCGGCGGCCCAGGCGGAGGGCCCGGCACCCGGCTGGACGGCGACGGGGACGGCGCCCGGGCCCGCGACCGGCGCCCATGGGTGCGACGGTGCGGGCGACGGCGCCGAGGGTGCCGCGGGTTGCGTCGCCGGCTCGACCGGAGGCGGCTGCAGCGCCGCCGGCGTCCCCGCCTCCGCGAGCAGCGCCGCACGCGCGGCGTCGAGGGTCGACATCCAGCCGACGGCGGCGGCGCGCTGGTCGCGGTCGGCGTAGCGCGACGGGTGACGCTCCCACACTGCGGCTCGATGCGCCGCATCGACCTGCCCGGCGGTCGGTGTCGAGCCGGGAGGGAGGCGCAGGACGGCGCGTGCGGTGATCGGGTCCACGAACGTGATCATAGGCCCGCGCGGTGCCGACGCAGGCGCGGCCGGGTCGAGCGCTCAGGCGGCCGCGAGGGGCACCCCGCCGACGCGCACCCGGCTGATCGCCTCGGGCGCCGCGGTGAACCGGCCCGCGTGGCCCTCGGGAGTGACGTACTGCACGCGGATGCCGCGACCCACGCGGGCGACCTTGGTCACCTCGTAGGCGCGATCGGCCGCGCTGACGAGCACGTCGCCCACTCGCAGTTCGCGCGTCTGCCGCAGTTCGATGACCTCCATACTGAGAGTGTCTCAGCACCCACCGACACGCTCGGCGCCCCGATGCCCCGGAGCGGGAGGTCTCAGCCGAGCTTCGCGGCGAGCGACGCCTCGTCGGGCACGAACCACACCTGCGCGCCGCGATTCGACTCCCAGACGAAGTCGCGCAGCGCGGTGCTCGCGTCGACGTGCTCGGCGATGTCGCCGACGACCGCGAGCCGAAGGCGGTAGTTCTCGAGCGTCCGGGTGAGCTCGCCCGCGACACCGCTCGAGAGGTCGAAGAACGCGGGGTCGAGCCGTTCGACGGGGATCGCGACGACCGTGGCCGAACGGGCCCACGCGCCGCCGACGAGATCCGCCGCGTCGTCGGCCGTCGAGACGACGGGGCCGTCGGCCGCCAGGACCAGCACGCGGGTGCCGTTCTTCTCGTCGATGCGCATGGCTCGACCCTAACCCGGGCACCCGGGCGGCGCATCCGTGCGGTGGAATCGCCCGTGACCCGGGCGTCGCGGGCCCGAACCCGCCGGTGCGGCGGGCGACGCGACGCGTCGCGCGCGGGATACGCAGCCGCGCGGCCCGGTGTCAACCCGTTGAGGGTGCGCGAGCGGCCCGCCTACCGTTGAACCGACGGCGCGTCGCGATCCGCACGCGTCGAGCGACATCATTCCGAGGAGGACCCCATGGGAACCGAAGACCGGATGGGCAACGCCGCCGAGCGCATGACGGGCAAGGCGAAGGAGGGCATCGGCAAGCTGACCGACAATGAGCGGCTCGAGGCCGAGGGCAAGGCCGATCAGGTCAAGGCCGACGTCAAGGACGCCGGTGAGAAGGTCAAGGACGCGGTCGACGACGCGACGAACTGATCGCCGGCACCCCGGCCGATTGCGGAAGGAGCCATCATGAGCATCGGACTCGGAATCCTGCTCGTGGCCATCGGGGCCGTCCTCACCTACGCCCTGAACGTCACGGTCGACTGGATCGATCTCGATCTCGTCGGCATGATCCTGATGATCGCGGGGGCGGTCGTCACGGTCCTCGGCATCGTGTTTGCGGTGCGCCGTCGACGGAGCGTGTCGGAGACCCGAGCGGTCACCGACCCCGTCGCCGGCGAGCGAGTCACTCGCACCGAGGATCGCGTCGCACCTCCTGAGGTGTGACGCGGGGGAGACGGGCGGATGCCACGGGGGAGACTCCGTGGCATTCGCCTCGTCGTGGCGCTTCCGGCGAACTTCGTCGGCGCGTGCAAGACTCGCGGCATCGGTGACACAGACAGGGCGTGAGGATCGCGAGTGCCAGTGCCGCCGCCGACGACGACGTGACCGAGGGGGTGGCGATGACCGCGCCCCCCGACGACCCCGGCGCGGGCGGCGAGCCCGGCGCGGGCGAGCGCACCGCCGAGACCGCGTGGTTCACCGCCGTCGTGCGTGAGCACGACCGGGCGATCGTGCGCTACTTCGCCCGACGCGGCCCCCGGCAGGACGCCGAGGACCTCGCCGCCGAGGTCTTCGCGACCGCCTGGCGCCGGCGCGACGACGTGCCCCGCGATGCCGTGCTGCCGTGGCTCTACCGGACGGCGGGGTTCACCCTCGCGAACCACCGCAGGAAGCTCGTCGACCTGCCGGTCGACGAGGTCCCCGAGTCGGGGGCCGCTCGCGTCGCCGACGATCCCGAGCTGAGCGTGCTGTTCGACGCGGAGCTGCGCGGCGCCCTCGAGAGCGTCGGCGAACGCGATCGGCGCATCCTGCTCCTGCACGCCTGGGAGGGCCTCGACGGCGCCGAGCTCGCCGCGGTCCTCGGCATCTCGCGCTCGGGCGCCGACGCGGCGCTCTCACGCGCCCGCAAGCGGCTGCGCGAGGCCTGGGGCGACCGGCTCACCTTCTGATCCGTCCGGCCGGCGGTGCAAGGTTCCGGATGCCGCCGACACATCCTCTTCAGAAGCACGCGTCTCCCCTTCAGAAGCACGCGTCGGCACAGCACCCACGGAGGCGATCGAGATGAACCGCGAACACGACGACGAGACCCCGCGCGAGGACGGCGTCGGAGCCGCCGCCGAGGGCGAGCGCCACGACGGGGCGGCGACCGAGCCGCAGGACGATCCGGTCGCGCGGCTTCGGGCCGCCGACCCGGCCGCCGACGTCGAGCCCCGCCCCGGGTTCGCCGACGAGGTGGTCGCCCGCGCGGCGGCCGAGGGCGGATCGCCTTCGGCCGAGGCGCCCGGTGCCCCGGCCCAGACCGCGCCGGTCGCCGACCTCGGCGCCGAGCGCGCACGGCGCCGGCCCCGATGGCTGCCGATCGCGGCGGCAGCGGCCTCGGTCGCGATCGTCGGCGCCGCGGGCTTCTGGCTCGGTGGCGCGACGAGCACCGCGAACGTCGCGTCGACCGCCGCTCCGCCGATCTCGCTCCAGGGCGCCGGCGGCAGCGGCTCGGCGGCGACCGAGGATGCGGCGGGCGCTCCCGAGATGGCGGTCGGCGCCGACCAGAAGATGATGGGCGGCGGCGTGGCCGACTCGATGTACCCGTACGGCTGGGGGCGCCACGTCTTCAGCAGCTCGGGACTCTCCGAGGAGGAGGGCGCGGCCGCCGGCTACGCGTACGACTCCGGCGCGGCCGACACCGTCGATCGGATCGCCGCGCTCGCCGCCGAACTCGGCATCGAGGGCGAGGTCGAGCTGCGCGACGGCAGCTGGATCGTCGGCCCGCCCGACGGGACCGGACCGATGCTCTCGGTCGGCCTCGACGGTGCGCTCGGATTCTGGTTCAACGACCCGATCGCGAACCCGTGGAACTGCGGCGCTGTGCCGTTCGCCGGCGAGACGACCGAGAGCTCCGAGCCCGTCGCCCCGGTCGAGCCGTGCGAGCCCACCGGCACCGCACCGGGCGAGGCGGCGGCGATCGACGCCCTGCGCTCCCTCATCGCGGCCTCGGGCGCCGATCCCGACGGCTTCGAGTACTCCTCCGAGACGTGGGAGGGTTCGCCGACCCGCTACGCGCAGGCCTGGCCCGTCGTCGACGGGCAGCGGCTCGACCAGGCGTGGTCGCTCGAGCTCTCCGAGCAGGGCACCGTCAACGCCTCGGGTTCCCTCGCGGCGATCGTCGCGATCGGCGACTACCCGATCGTGAGCGAGCAGGAGGCCTTCGAGCGGCTCTCCGACATCCGCTTCGGTGCCCAGATGACGGCGATGCCGCTCGCGCTCCGCGAGGGCGAACCCGTCACCGAGGAGTGGGTGCCGCCGACCGCACCGCCCGCCACCCCGGGCGAGGGCGCCTCGGTCTCCTGGCCCGTCGACGACGTCGAGATCGTCGACGCCCGGCTCGGACTCACCACCCAGTGGCAGCCCGACGGCAGCGTGCTCGTGGTGCCCGCGTACGAGTTCACCGATGCGGAGGGCGGAACCTGGTCGGTCATCGCGGTGGCCGACTCGGCGCTCGACTTCTCCGCCGAGTAGGGGACTCGGCGGAAGGGGCGTCCGCGCCGGGTGCGGTGGCACCCGGCGCGTGCGTTCGTCGGCGGTCGGTGACAGGATGCCACTGTGCCCGAGCTTCCCGAAGTGCAGGCGCTCGCCGCGTTCCTCGACGAGCGGGCGACCGGCCACGCCTTCGCCTCGCTCAGGGTCGCGGCCATCTCGGCGCTGAAGACCTTCGACCCGCCCCTGTCCGCCCTCGAGGGCGCCCGCATCGACGGCGCGCGGCGGCACGGCAAGTTCGTCGACCTCGAGGCGGCCGGGCTCCACCTCGTGTTCCACCTCGCCCGCGCGGGCTGGCTGCGCTGGTACGACGAGCTGCCGTCGACCCCCGTGAAGCCCGGCCGTTCGCCGCTCGCGCTGCGGGTGAGGCTCGACGACGGCTCGGGGTTCGACCTCACCGAGGCCGGCACCAAGAAGTCGCTCGCCGTGTACGTCGTGCGAAGCCCGTCCGACGTGCCCGGCATCGCCCGCCTCGGCCCCGATCCGACGGCCGCCGACTTCACGCTCGACGACTTCGCGGGAGTCCTCGCAGGCCGGCGCACCCAGATCAAGGGGCTCCTGCGCGACCAGTCGGTGTTCGCCGGCATCGGCAACGCCTACTCCGACGAGATCCTGCACGCGGCGAAGCTCTCGCCGTACCTCCTCGCCGCGAAGCTCTCGCCCGAACAGCTCGAGGCGCTCTACCGCGCGATGCGCGACACCCTCGCCGAGGCGGTGGCCGTGGCATCCGGGCGCCCGCCGGCCGAGCTGAAGGACGCCAAGCGTCGTGCGATGCGCGTGCACGGGCGCACCGGCGAGACCTGCGAGGTGTGCGGCGACACCATCAGGCAGGTGATCTTCGCCGATTCCACGTTCCAGTACTGCCCCGGCTGCCAGACCGGCGGCAAGCCGCTCGCCGACCGGGTGCTCTCCCGACTCGTGAAATGACGGTGCCGGCTGCGAAGCTGGGGTGATGACGACTTCCGAGGTGACGTGGCCCCGCCCTGCCGGCCCGCTCGAGCTCCGGCTGCCGACGCCCGAACTGCTCGACGAGGTGCTCGTCTGGCGCAACGACCCCGAGGTGACGCGGTGGCTGCTCCGCACCGTCGTCGAGCCCGAGACGTTCGCGAAGACGTGGCTCGACGGCATCGACGACCCGCTCGACCACTCGGCGATCGCGGTGCGGGGCGGCGAGGTCGTCGGCACCGGTTCGCTCTGGCTGACCGACGCGATGGGGCAGACCCACGGCGACCCCGTGAACTACGTGCGCGCCGAGGCCGGACTCGGGTACGGCATCGCCCCCGCGCACGCCGGCCGCGGCTATGCGACCCACATCGCACGATCCCTGCTCGACCTGGCCTTCGGCGAGCTCGGCGTGCACCGGGTCACCGCGGGCTGCTACGCCGACAACATCGGCTCGTGGCGCGTCATGGAGAAGCTCGGCATGCGCCGCGAGCAGCACGGCGTGCGCGACTCCTGGCACGCCGAGCTCGGCTGGATCGACGGGTACACCTACGCGATCCTCGCCGACGAGTGGCGGGCGCGGCGGTCCGCGCCCGACGCGCCGTGACCGGCGCCGCGCCGTATCCGCTCACCACCGAGCGGCTGCGGCTCACCCCGTTCACCCGTGCCGAGCTCGACGAGGTGCACGCGATCTACGGCGACCCCGGTACCTGGCGGCACCTGCCCAGCGGCCGGCACGGCGATCTCGCCGAGACCGTCGCCATGCTCGACCGATCGGCGACGAGCTGGCGCACGGCCGGCATCGGCACGTGGGTGGTGCGCCGAAGCGAGGCCGAGGCACGACGCGCCGGGGCGAGCCCCGAGGCGGTGATCGGCACCGCCGCCGCCACGGCGCTCGACTCGGGGGTGCTCAATCTCGGGTACCGGTTCGCCCCCTCGGCATGGGGTGCTGGCTACGCCACCGAGGCGGCGGGGGCCGCGGTCGCCGCCGCCGGTGCACGGGCGCCCGGGGTGCCCGTCACCGCGCGGGTGCTGGTCGGCAACCCGGCGTCGATCCGGGTGCTCGAGCGGCTGGGCCTCGAGCTGCGCTGGAGCGGCGGCGACCCCGCCGCAGCCCTCCCGGCGCCGGGCGATGCGGGCGGCACGCTGGCGCTCGCCCGACGCATCTACGCCGACCGCCCGCTCGACGAGCAGCAGCTGCGCGCGCTCATCGCGCTGGGTTGACCGACACGATCCCGACGGCGGCAGTCATGGACCTCGCAGCGAAGCTCCTCACCACTCGGTGGGTCGTGCGCGCGCCCATTCCGCTGTTCCGCGCAGGCCTCGGCTTCCTCTTCGGCGGCCGGCTGCTCATGATCGAGCACCGCGGGCGCGTCAGCGGTGCCCGCCGGTACGTCGTCGTCGAGGCGGTCGAGCACGAGGCATCCGACCGCATCATCGTCGCCTCGGGCTTCGGCCCGAGGGCCGAGTGGTACCGCAACCTGCTCGCCGAACCGCGCTGCGGGGTCAGCGTCGGCGCCCGTCGACGCGTGCCGGCGCGCGCCGAGGCGCTCGCGCCCGACGAGAGCCGCCGGTTCCTCGCCCGCTACGCCGAGGCGCATCCCGCGGCGTTCGCCGCGCTGCGGCGCTCGATCGTCGACGCGACGGGCGAGCCCGACCCCGAGATCCCGATGGTCAGGCTGCACCTCCGGCCGTCGCGGTGACGCCGCGGCCCTGCGCGCCCGCCTGACGAGCGCGCCCGACCGCCTCGCCGGCCCCGTGGTCGTCGAGCACGCCGTCGTGGAGCACGCCGTCGACGAGCCGCTCGAGCGTCGCGAGCCCGTCGATCGAGAGCACCGACTCGAGGTGGCCCTGCACCGAGGCGACGCCGCGCCCGCGGAGCGCGTGCACCACGCCGGTGCCGGGTTCGGCGGCGATCTCGAGTCCGCGGCGCGGCGTCGCCCGATGGCCGGCGTCGAACGCCGAGAAGGTGTTGTAGTAGCCGACCGCCGCAGGCGCCCCGAAGACGTCGATCGTCCGCTGCATGCCCTGCTGCGGCGTGGCGAGCGGGGCGATCGCGAGCCCCGAGAGCCGCGCGAGCACCTGGTGGCTCAGGCACACCGCGAGCAACGGTGCGCCCTGCCCGAGCCGCGCGGCGATCAGTTCGTGCAGCCGGACCATCCGCGGGTCGGCGGCATCGCGCGGGTCGCCCGGCCCCGGGCCGAAGACCACGAGCTCCTCCTCCGCGGCGGTCGGCGCCTCGTGCCACGGCACGATCCGGGCGTCGAGCCCGAGGTGCCGCAGCTGGTGCGCGAGCATCGTGGTGAAGTCGTCGCCGGCGTCGACGACGAGCGCGCGCACGCCGCGGGGCGCTGCGGCCGGTTGCGGGGTGCTCCAGAACGCGGCGAGACGCGCGTTGCGGGCGTCGAGCAGCGGGTGCGACGCGGATGCCTCGGCGACCGGCCCGCTCGGGGGCGTCGCCGCCGTGGCATCCTGCCGGGGGATCGCGCCGATCGCCGTGAGCACCCCGGCCGCCTTCGCGTGGGTCTCGGCGACCTCGCCGTCGGGGTCCGAGTGTCGCACGAGCGTCGCTCCGACCGGCACCCGCACCGTGCCCGAGCCGTCGAGGTACGCCGTGCGGATGAGGATCGGCGCGTCGAGGTCGTAGCCCGCGGCGGTCGGCGTGAAGCGCGCGAGGACTCCGGCGTAGTAGCCGCGCGGGGTCGCCTCGTGGCGGGCGATCACGGTGCAGGCGTTGCCCATGGGCGAGCCGGTGACGGTGGGTGCGAACATCGTGCGGCGCAGCACCTCGCGGGGGTCGAGGGAGCTTCGCCCCTCGAGCAGGTACTCGGTGTGCGTGAGGCGCGACATCCGCTTCAGGAACGGACCGCGGATGCGGCCGCCGTCCGGGCAGACCGCGCTCATCATCTTGAGCTCCTCGTCGACGACCATGACGAGTTCCTCGCGCTCCTTCACGTCGCCGAGGAACGCCTCGAGCGCGTCGGCGTCGGGCGGGCCGTCGAGGTGCCGGAAGGTGCCGCTGATCGGGTTCATCGAGACCAGGCCGCCGACCTGGCTCACGTGCCGCTCCGGCGTCGCGCCGGCGGCGGAGAGCCCGGGCGTGTGCACCGCGAACGTCCAGAACGCGCCGCGCTCGTGCTCCAGGAGCGCCCGAAGCCAGCCGAGCACCGTGCGGGCGGGCGGCGTGGCGGTGGTGCCGGTGAACTCGCGCCGGATCACGAAGTTGGCGCCCTCGCCGCGCCCGATCTCGTCGGCGATGACCCGGCGCACGGTGGCCGCGTACTCGGCGTCGGGGACGTCGACCGCGAGGTCGCCGACGACGACGGGGTGCCCGGGAAGCAGGTCGATCGCGACGTCGACCGGAAGGGTCTCGCATTCGCGCACCACGAGGCAGCGGAGCGGAGCCCCGTCGTCGAGGGCGTCGAAGCCGCGCTCGCGCACCTGGCGGAAGGGCACCAGGGCGAGCACCTCGGCCCCGTCGAGCGGGATGTCGGCGAGGTGCGCCACGTCGACGACCTCGCCCACGAGGACGTCGAGCGCCGCCTCCCGCTCGCGGCGGATCACGGCGAAGGGCGGGGGCTCGCTCGCGGCGAGCAGCGTGGACAGCAGCGTCATGGTCATCTCCGGTCGGGCCTTCGGGAGGACCCTCCGCAGAGACGCGAAACGACCGCCCTCGGGCGGTCGTCGTACGTCGAAACGCGTGGCCGCCTAAGAGGCGGGCCACCGGTTGCGGTTCGACGCGGTCATGCCGAGCACACTACGGCATGGGGTCCGCGCGCGCCAACGCGCCGTCGCGCTACGATCCGGGGATGCCCGCCGCCGATCCCGCCGATCCCGCCGATCCCGCCGCCGTCTCCACCGACGCCTCCGGGAACGAGGCGCTCGTCGCGCGGCTGCGCGCCGCGGGCTGCGTCTTCGCCGAGGACGAGGCGGCCCTGCTGGTCGCCGCGAGCCGCGACCCCGCGCGCGTGGAGGAGCTGGTCGCGCGTCGCACCGCGGGCGAACCGCTCGAGGCGCTGCTCGGCTGGGCGGAGTTCGCGGGGCTCCGCCTCGACGTCGAACCCGGGGTCTTCGTGCCCCGGCACCGCACCGAGGCCCTGGCCGTCGAGGCCGCACGTCGTGCGGTGCGCGCGACCGAGCGCAACGGCAGCCCCGCCGTGGTGGTCGACCTCTGCTGCGGCGTCGGCGCGATCGGCGCCGTCGTGGCCGACACCGCCGCGCCCGTCGTGCTGCTCGCCGCCGACGTCGATCCCGCCGCGGTCCGCGCCGCACGGCGCAACCTCGAACCTCGCGGCGCACGCGTCTTCGAAGGCGACCTCTACGACGCCCTGCCCGCGGAGTTCGCCGGCCGGGTCGACGTGCTCGCCGTCAACGCCCCGTACGTGCCGAGCGGGGAGATCGCGTTCATGCCCCCCGAGGCGCGCGACCACGAGGCCCGCATCGCTCTCGACGGCGGCGCGGACGGGCTCGACGTGCACCGCCGGGTCGCGGCATCCGCCGTTCGCTGGCTCGCCCCGGGCGGCAGCCTCGTCATCGAGACGAGCGAGCACCAGGCCGGGGCGGCCGCACGCCTCATGGGCGATGCCGGCCTCGAGGCCCTCGTGGTCGCTGACGACGACGCGACCCTCGTGATCGGCACCCGGCCGTCGGCGTGAGCGGCGGTCGTCCGTCGGCGTGAGCGGCAGCCGTCCGTCAGCGCGATCGCGCTGCTGCGAGGAGCCGCGCGACCTCCTCGTCCTCCGTCTGCCTGAAGTCGACGTAGTGCATGCCGACGGCCATGAATCCGGGCGGCGCGAACAGGCAGACCACGTCGTCGATCTCGGGCAGCAGGCCGAGCTCGACGACGCTCTCGGGCGAGGCGACCGGGGTCGCCACGACGAGGCGGGCGGGGTTCCGTGCGCGTGCCACCCGGCAGGCGACCCGCATCGTCGCCCCGGTGGCGATGCCGTCGTCGACGAGGATCGCGGTCCTGCCTGCGAGGGCGACCGGCGCAGCACCGCCCCGGAACCGTGCGACCCGCGCCTCGAGCTCGGCGCGCTCGCGGGCCTCGATCGCCGCGAGCTCACCGCGGGAGAGGCGGGCGAGCGCGAGCACCTCGTCATTGAGCACCCGGGCGCCGGCCTCGCCGATCGCGCCCATCGCGAGCTCGGGTCGACCGGGCATGCCGAGCTTCCGCACGACGAGCACGTCGAGCGGGGCGCCGAGCGCCGCCGCGACGGGCGCGGCGACCGGGACGCCGCCGCGCGGGAGCCCGAGCACGACCGGGGGCGGCGCGGTCTCGTCGAGCGCGGCGAGGAACCGATCGGCGAGCGCCGCGCCGGCGTCATGGCGATTCGCGAACGCGTTCATGGGGGTGGTCGGGATGCCTCGTGGCCGCCCATCCTCCTTCCGGACTAGTCCTCCGGGCGGGGAGCGTCAACCCCCTGCCGGACGGCCCGCCCCTCCATGGGCCCGGTCGCGAGAAGTCGAGCGGAGTTCGCGTTCGCAGCGACGTCGCCTACACTGAGGCAAATCCTTCCCCGACCGGGGAACCCGAACAAGGATTCAGCGGGCCCCCGATCCCGCTTGCTTGGAGAGCCCGTGGGACGTCATACCGTCGCGGCGCCGGTGAAGAAGCCGCGCCGCAATCTCGTCATGTCGATCATCGGCGCGGTCGCCGTGGTCGGTGTCGTCGGATCGGGGGTCTTCCTCTGGGTCGGCGGTCACCTCGATCCGCTGCTCGCCACCGCCGACATCGGATGCACCGAACCCGAGCAGCTCGTCGTCGTGGCCGACCGTTCGATCGCACCGGCGCTCGCCGACATCGCCGACACCTTCGACCGCAAGTCGGGCGAGTGCGTCACGACCGAGGTCACCGCACAGGACTCGGCCGACACCGCGGCCGTGCTCGCCTCGGGCGGTCTCGACGCCGATGCGTGGGTGCCCGAGTCGAGCGTCTGGCTCGACCGCATGAACGCGACCGCCGCCTCGCTCGGCCAGACCGCGCCCGAGGTCGACCCGCGCGACTCGATCGCCTCGACGCCCGTCGTGTTCGCCGCCGCCGCGACCGACGCGACGGACCTCGCGAGCGAACCGGTCAGCTGGTCGCGCGTCCTCGGCGGTGCGCTGCCCGCGATCCTGCCCGACCCCGAGGCCTCAGCGGCGAGCCTCGCGGGGCTGCTCGCCCTGCGGGGGCACTCCTCAGCGGAGGATCCCCGCCAGTTCGCGGGCGCGATGATCGCCCTCGGCAAGTCGATCCCCGCGTCGACGAGCGCGGCGTTCAGCGCCCTCGGCGCCGGCGACACGCCCTCGGTCGTCATCACGACCGAGGCGCAGGTCGCCGCCTACAACAGCGAGGAGCCGCCCGAGCCGCTCGTCGCCGCGTACCCGGCCGACGGCACGCTCGCGCTCGACTACCCCTTCGTGCGGATCGCCGCGACGCCCGCGGGCGAGGCGGAGGACGACGCGGCCGCCGCCGAGGGCGAGGAGCCCGCCGACGAGGGCGACGGCGAACCGGCGAAGACGAAGGCCGAGCTGCTCGACGCCTTCGAGGCCGCCGTGCGCGACGCCGCGACGCCGCTCGCGAAGGCCGGGTTCCGTGCCGCGGACGGCAGCGGGCTGCTCGACCTGCCCGGTGTCGGCGCCGAGGGCCCCGCCGCCGAACCCGCCGCCGACGCGGCGACGCAGCTCGAGATCCTGCGCGCCTGGGGCGTGCTGACGCTGCGCTCGCGCATGCTCGCCGTCATCGACGTGTCGGGCTCGATGGAGGAGCCGGCCGAGAACGGCCTGCGCCGCATCGACATCTTCCAGCAGGCGGCGCTCGGCGCGATGCAGAAGTTCTCGGGCGAGGTCGAGCTCGGCGTCTGGGTCTTCTCGACCGCGCGCAACGGCGAACTCGACTACGAGGACCTCTCTCCGATCGCGCCGCTCGCGGACGCCGCGCACACGCAGCAGATCGCAGGCGTGATCCAGTCGCTGCCTGCACGACTCGGCGGCGCGACCGGGCTCTACGACACGACCCTCGCCGCCGTGAAGCGGGTGCGCGAGACGTACGACCCCGAGAAGGTCAACTCGGTGCTGCTCATCACCGACGGCAAGAACGAGGACGAGAACGGCATCTCGCTCGACGCGCTCCTCGCCGAGCTGAAGAAGATCGACGACCCCACGAAGCCGGTTCCCGTCATCATGATCGGGTTCGGCCCCGACACCGACCTCGCGGCGATGAAGCAGATCGCCCAGGCGACGCAGGGCGCCGCCTACTCGGCGTCGAAGCCGGGCGACCTCAGCACGGTGCTCGTCGACGCGCTCTCGCAGCGCTCCTGCCGGCCGAACTGCGGCTAGCGCGGAGCGTGCGGAGACGATCCCGCCGCGCACGACGAAACGGCCCGGGCGTTCGCGCCCGGGCCGTTTCGTGTTCGCGAGCGGCTAGTGGCCGACCGGCGCGCCGTGCTCCATGTCGGCGGGCTTGCGCACGAAGAACGCGCCCACGACCGCGACGAGCGAGATGATCGCCCCCACGAGGAACGCCGCGCGGATGCCCGCGGCCTCGGCCGCGACCGCCGGCGAGCCGGCCGCCGCGACGGTCGCGGTGCGCGAGGTCATCACGGTGATGAACAGCGCCGTGCCCGCCGCGCCCGCGACCTGCTGGATCGTGCCGAGGATCGCCGAGCCGTGCGAGTAGAAGCGCGGCTCGACCGAGCCGAGCGCCGAGGTGAACAGCGGGGTGAAGGTGAACGCGAGGGCCGTCGACATGACGACGTGCGCGATGAGCACGAGCCAGGCGGGCGTCGACTCGTTGACGAGCGTGAGGCTCCACAGCACCGCCGAGACCCCGATGGCACCGGGCACCAGCAGCGGCGTGGGGCCGAAGCGGTCGAAGAGCCGGCCGACCGTCGGGCCGAAGAGGCCCATGATGAGCCCGCCCGGAAGCAGCAGGAGACCGGTCATGAGCGGCTCGAGCCCGAGGACGTTCTGCAGGTAGATCGGCAGCAGGATGATGGTGCCGAAGAGGGCGGCCATCATCACCGTCATGAGTCCGATCGAGATCGCGAAGTTGCGCGAGCCGAAGGTGCGGAGGTCGAGCAGCGCGCGGTCGCTGCGCTGCAGCACCAGCTGGCGCAGGATGAATGCGGCGATGCCGGCGACGCCCACCCCGATCGACACCCACATGGCGGTCTGGTCGGTGGCCGAGCCGCCGCTCACGACGCCGCCGACGAGGCTCAGGCCGTAGACGAGCCCGCCGAAGCCGAGCGCCGAGAGCACGACCGAGAAGGCGTCGATGGGCAGCTCGCGGGTCTCGCTGACGTTCTCGACGCGGCGGATGCCGATGACGAGCATGACGAGCGCGATGGGCAGCACGAGCCAGAACATGTACCGCCACGACAGGAACGTCAGGATGACGCCCGAGATCGTGGGGCCGATGGCCGGGGCGACCGACATCACGATCGAGACCCGGCCCATGAAACGGCCGCGGTCGGCGGGAGCCACGAGGGTCATGAGCGTCGTCATGAGCAGCGGCATCATGATCGCGGTGCCGGTCGCCTGCACGACGCGGGCGCCGAGCAGCACCTCGAAGCCGGGGGCGAGCGCGGCGAGGAGCGTGCCGGCCGAGAACAGGCTCATCGCGAGGATGAACACCGGTCGGGTCGGGATGCGCTGGAGCAGGAAGCCCGTGATCGGGATGACGACGGCCATCGTCAGCATGAACGCGGTGGTGAGCCACTGGGCCTGCGACAGCGTGATGTCGAGATCGGTGACGAGGTGCGGGATCGCGACGCCCATGATCGTCTCGTTGAGGAAGACGACGAAGGTGGCGGCGAGCAGCAGCCAGATGACGCGCGAGTTGCGCGCGCCGTGCGCGGGCTGGTGGGCGACGACCGCCGCGTCCTGGGCGGCGGCGTCGGCGGTGATGGCCGGGGTCGAGGCGGTCGAGGGGTCGAGGTCGGATACGGCGCGTTCGGTCACAGCAGTGAGTCCAATCGAGATCGGCGCGGGCGCGCCGGAGTCAGGCGTCGAAACGTGAGATTGTCGAATAGGTGGGTCAACCCGCGAGGTGCGACGCGCTATTCCCGGATGCCGAGATCGATCGGAATGCATGGAACGCGGCCGCCGCGGCGACCGCGTTCACGAGGAGATGCGGGGTCGCGGATTACGGCGCGGGCGCCGGGCCGTCGGTCGGCGTCGGACGCGGCAGCCAGCCTTCGAGCAGCTGCTCTTCGGGGGCCAGCTCGTTCTCGATGCGGCGGTCGCGGGCGGCGTCGTCGGCGGCGGGAGTGGAATCGCTCATGTCGCCACGATACCGCGCACCGCCGACACCGCCCGGAGGACGGCGCCCGCGGCATCCTCGATCTCGCCCGCCGTCGTCGACGAGCCGAGCGTGAAGCGGACGGCCGTCTGCGCGAGCTCGGCGGGCACGCCGATCGCGGTGAGCACGTGCGACGGCTCGTCGCTGCCCGCAGCGCACGCCGAGCCGCTCGAGCAGACGACGCCGTCGCGCTCGAGCTCGAGCAGCACGGCCTCGCCGCTCGTGCCCGGGAAGACGAACGACACGGTGCCGGGCAGCCGCCGTGCCGGATCACCGGTGAGCCGCGCCTCGGGCACCTCGGCGAGCACGCGGTCCGCGAGGCGGGCGCCGAGCGCGCCGACGCGTGCGGAGGCCGCGGCGCGCTCGGCCTCGGCGATCCGCAGCGCCGTGGCGAAGGCGACCGCGCCCGCGACGTTCTCGGTGCCCGATCGGCGCCCGCGCTCCTGCCCGCCGCCGTGCAGCACCGCCTCGATCGGCAGCCGTCCGCGCACGACGAGCGCGCCCGTGCCCTTCGGCGCGCCGACCTTGTGGCCCGCGAGCGAGAGCGCGTCGACGCCGAGCGCGTCGAGCCCCAGCGGCAGCCACCCGGCGGCCTGCACGGCGTCGCTGTGCATCAGGGCGCCGTGCCCGTGCGCGAGCGCCGCGAGCTCGGCCACGGGCTGCACGGTGCCGATCTCGTTGTTCGCGAGCTGCACCGAGACGAGCGCGGTGTCGGGCCGCAGCACGGCGGCCAGGGCCGCGGGCGACACGAGCCCCGCGGCATCCACCGCGACCTCGGAGACCTCGAAGCCGTGATGCCGCACGAGGTACGCGGCCGACTCGAGCACGGCCTCGTGCTCGATCGGCGAGACGACGAGGTGCCGTCCGCGCGGCGACGCCAGTGCGAGGCCCTTCACGGCGAGGTTGTCGGCCTCGGTGCCGCCGCTCGTGAACACGACGTCGCCCGGCCTGGCCCCGACCGCCTCGGCGACGGCGAGGCGCGCGGCGGCGAGCGCGCGCGAGGCCTCGTCGCCGAGCCCGTGGCGGCTCGACGGGTTGCCGAAGGCCCCGGTCAGGAACGGCCACATCGCCTCGAGCGCCTCGCGGCGCACGGGCGTCGTCGCCGCGTGGTCGAGGAAGATCACGGTTGCCCCGCGGGAGCGGCGACGGATCCGGCGGGCGGGGCGTCGGCCGGGGCGACGGCGGGTGCGGCGACCGCGGCGACCGCGGGCGCCTCGACGACGACGTCGAGCCCGAGGTCGAGCGAGCGCACCGAATGGGTCAGCGCGCCGACCGAGATCACGTCGACCCCGGTCGCGGCGATCGCGGCGACCGTGTCGAGCGAGACGCCGCCCGAGGCCTCCACGATCGCGCGGCCCGCGATGAGGGCGACGCCGTCGACGAGCTCGTCGGTCGTGAAGTTGTCGAGCATGATCGTGTCGGCACCGCCGGCGAGCACCGCCTCGATCTGGTCGATGCGGTCGACCTCGACCTCGAGGTGGGCGGTGTGGGGCATCCGGTCGCGCGCCGCGCGGAGCGCCTCGGCGAGGTCGGTGCCGTCGGCCGTGAGCACGGCGAGGTGGTTGTCCTTCGCCATGATCGCGTCGGAGAGCGAGCGCCGGTGGTTGCGCCCGCCGCCGTCGCGCACGGCCTGCCGCTCGAGGCTGCGGAGGCCCGGCGTCGTCTTGCGGGTGTCGACGATGCGGGCGCGGGTGCCGGCCGCCTCGGCGACGTAGCGCGCCGTCAGGGTCGCGATGCCCGACATGCGCTGCACGAGGTTGAGGCCCACGCGTTCGGCGCGCAGGATGCCCCGCGCAGGCCCCTGCACGCGCGCGAGCACCTGCCCGGCGGCGAAGGGCTCGCCGTCGGCGGCGAGCGGCTCGACCGCGATGCCCGCGTCGACGAGCCGGAACGCCGCGGCGAACACCTCGATGCCGCTGAGCACGCCCGGCTCGCGGGCGACGAGCTCGGCCGTCGCGGTCGCCGCCTGCGGGATCAGCGTCTCGCTCGTGAGGTCGCCCCACGGGGCGTCCTCGTCGAGGGCCATCGTCACGATGCGGTCGATCTCACGGGCTTCGGTCATCAGGCGGCCTCCAGTTCGGGAGCGGGTTCGGCGGATGCGGGCGCGGCATCGGTGCGGAAGTGGGCCCCGACGCTCTCGCGTCGTGCGAGGGCGGCGGCCACCGTGAGCCGGGCGAGGTCGAGCAGGTTCCGGTCTTCCGCCGACCGGCGGTCGACGGGTTCGGGCGCGCGCCAGGCGTCGAGCTGCTCGGATGCCGCGCGCAGCCCCCGCTCGTCGCGCTCGAGCCCGACCTGCTCCCACATGAGCTCCTGCAGGGCCGAGCGATCGACCCGGCTGCCGCTGCTCGTGCAGGAGAAATGCTCTGGCACGCGCTGCGGCGTGCTCCCGGTGCATTTCTCCTGCACGAGCCGCATCGAGGCCGGGGACTCGGCGATCGCGCGCGCCGCCCGCTCGGCGAATACCGCCGCCTCGAGCAGCGAGTTCGAGGCGAGGCGGTTGGCGCCGTGCACGCCGGTGCGGGCGCACTCGCCGACGGCGAAGAGGCCGGGCAGGCTCGCACGGCCGTCGAGGTCGGCGGCGATGCCGCCCATCGCGTAGTGCGCGGCGGGCGTCACCGGCACCGGCTCGCGGCTCCAGTCGAACCCGGCGTCGCGCACCACCCGGTCGAGGCCGGGGAACCGCTCGGCGAGGAACGCCCCGCCGAGCGCGGTCGCATCGAGGCGCACGGGCTCGCCGCCCTGCGCGGCCATGCGGCGCCAGACGGCGCGGGCGACGACGTCGCGCGGGGCGAGCTCGCCGTCGGGATGCACGTCGGCCATGAACCGCCGGCCCGCGCGATCGCGGAGCACCGCGCCCTCGCCCCGAACGGCCTCGGAGAGGAGCGGGGTGCCGGGCGCGGCGAGCGCCGTGGGGTGGAACTGCGTGAACTCGAGGTCGGCGACCGCCGCACCCGCCCGCCAGGCGGCGGCGACGCCGTCGCCCGTCGCGACGTCGGGGTTGGTGGTGTGCCGGTAGAGGCGCCCGCTGCCGCCGGTCGCGAGCACGACCGCGTCGGCACGGCGTTCGACGATCGCGCCGTGCTCGTCGAGGAGGCGCGCGCCGACGACGGCGGGGCGACCGTCGGTGCCCGTCTCGACGAGGAGGTCGAGCAGCATCGTGCGCTCGTCGATGCGCACCGCGCGTCGCCGCACGGTGCCGACGAGTGCCGCCTCGATCGCGGCCCCGGTCGCGTCGCCGCCGGCGTGCACGATCCGGGCCCGCGAGTGCGCCGCCTCGAGCCCGCGCTCCAGGCCCGAGTCGCCGCGGTCGAAGGCGACCCCGAAGCGGATGAGGTCGCGCACCCGTGCCGGCCCCTCGTCGCAGAGCACCCGCACGGCCTCGGGGTCGGCGAGCCCTGCGCCCGCGGCGAGCGTGTCGGCGACGTGCCTCGCGGCCGAGTCGTCGGGGAAGAGGGCCGCGGCGATGCCGCCCTGCGCGTACCTCGTGTTCGTCTCCGCGAGCTCCGTCTTCGTGACGAGCTCGACCGAGCAGCCGGCATCGGCCGAGCGGACCGCGGCCCAGAGGCCCGCGATGCCGCCGCCGATGACGAGCACGCGCGTCATGTCAGGCTCCGACGGGAGCGGTCGTGGGCGCCGGCGGCTTCGCCGCGAGCATGCGCTCGAGGGCGACGCGTGCGGGCTCGGCGACGTCGGCCGGCACCTGGATGCGGTTGACGACGCGCCCGGCGACGAGCTCCTCGAGCACCCAGGCGAGGTAGCCCGGGTGGATGCGGTACATCGTCGAGCACGGGCAGACCACCGGGTCGAGGCAGAAGATCTCGTGCTCGGGGTGCTCGGCCGCGAGCCGCTGCACGAGGTTGATCTCGGTGCCGATCGCGAAGGTCGACCCGGCGGGCGCGGCCTGGATCGCCTTCACGATGAAGTCGGTCGAGCCCGCGGCGTCGGCCGCGTCGACGACCGGCATCGGGCACTCGGGGTGCACGATGACCTGCACCCCGGGGTGCGACGCGCGCGCGGCGGCGATCTGGTCGACCGTGAACCGCTTGTGCACCGAGCAGAAGCCGTGCCAGAGGAGGACGCGGGCTTCGGCGAGCTCGTCGGCCGAGTTGCCGCCGAGGGGCTTCCGCGGATTCCACATCGGCATCCGCTCGAGCGGCACGCCCATCGCCTTGGCCGTGTTGCGGCCGAGGTGCTGGTCGGGGAAGAACAGCACGCGCTGCCCGCGCTCGAAGGCCTGCTCGAGCACGACGCGCGCGTTCGAGGAGGTGCAGACGATGCCGCCGTGCCGCCCGACGAAGCCCTTGAGTGCCGCCGACGAGTTCATGTACGTGACGGGCACGACGGGCACCCGCCCCGTGGCATCCACCGCGTCGAGGTCGCCGTAGACCTCGGCGAGCTGCTCCCAGCACTCCTCGACCGAGCTCTCGTCGGCCATGTCGGCCATCGAGCAGCCGGCGGCGAGGTTCGGCAGGATCACGGCCTGCTCGGGGCGGGAGAGGAGGTCGGCGGTCTCGGCCATGAAGTGCACGCCGCAGAACACGATCGCCTCGGCGTCGGGCCGGGTGAGCGCCGCGTTCGCGAGCTGGAACGAGTCGCCCACGAAGTCGGCGTGCTCGACGACCTCGTCGCGCTGGTAGAAGTGGCCGAGCACGACGACGCGGTCGCCGAGCGTCGCCTTCGCGGCGCGGATGCGCGCGTGCAGCTCGTCGTCGCTCGCGAGCCGGTACGCCTCGGGCAGTGCGCCCTGGCGGGGCGACCCGGTCGGGATGACGTCGCCCATCGAGGCGCCCGGGCCGTAGCCCGCGGGGCCGGCGTCGAACTCCCACGGGCCTGCTGCGAGCTCGGGCGCGCAGCTCGCGCCCTCGGTCGCGCCCGCGGCGATGAGCTTCAGGCTGCGGTCGACGGATGCTGCGCGGCGGACGTCGGGGGTCGTGATGGTCATGAGGCGGGCCTCTCGCTCTGGAACGGTTCTCGGGCGTCGGCCGTGCGGGCGGCCGAGGGGTCGTAGCGGTACAGCTTCGGCGGGCGGTGCGCGACGCCGGCCTGGAACTCGCCGGTCTCGCGGAGCCGGCCGGAGGCGATCATCGTGCGCCGGAAGTTCGCGGGGTCGAGGCTGCGCTGGAGCACGGCCTCGTAGATCTCGCGCAGCTCGGCGAGGGTGAAGGTGCCGCCGAGGAAGGCGTGGGCGATCTCGGTGTACTCGACCTTGGTGCGCAGACGCCAGAGCGCGTACTCGACGATGCGGTTGTGGTCGAAGGCGAGGGCGGGCAGGGTGTCGGCGGGCACCCAGCGCACGTTCGGGCCGGCGACGGCTCGCGCCGCCTCGTCGCTCTGCACGAGCGCCCAGTAGACGACGGAGACGACCCGGGCGTCGGGGGAGCGGTCGACCTCGCCGAAGGTGTAGAGCTGCTCGAGGTACTTCGGGGCGAGCCCGGTCGTCGCGCGGAGCGTACGGGCGGCGGCGACCTCGAGCTCCTCGTTCACGGGAAGCCAGCCGCCGGGCAGCGCCCAGAGGCCGAGCTGCGGCTCGCGGGTGCGCCGGACGAGCGGGGTCCAGAGCACCGCCCGGCCCGCGGCGTCGGGGCGCAGCGCGAAGATCACCGTCGAGACGGCGAGCCTGGTCGGTGCGTCGGGCTGATGCGGCATCCCGTACTCCCTTCGTGACCTCCGACGGCTTCGAGTCAGACTGACTCGAAGTGCGATGGACGCCAGCTTACAGTCATCGTGACCAGAAGTCGAACTCGGTGGATGCGCTGACCGGGGATCCGTGCCGCCACTGATGCCGGGGCGACCGCCCGGCGGGCAGCATGAGGCATCCCGAACCCCGATCGCCCTGGAAGCGAGGCGCCGCAATGCGCAAGCTCTACCTCACCGTCACGATCCTCTTCGCCGCCGGCGTCATGCTGCAGCTGTACCTCGCCGCGGTCGGCGTCTTCTCCGACCCCGAAGACGAGCTCTTCGCGATCCACGGCACGACCGGCCGCATCGTGCTGCCGATCCTCGCGCTGCTCCTGATCATCACCGCCGCGCTCGCGAAGGCCGGCAGGCGAACGATCTGGCTCTCGGCGCTGCCGCTCGTCCTGCTCGTCGTGCAGACGCTGCTCTTCGTGCTCACGGGCGCCCTCTTCGGCCTCGGCCCCGACGACCACACCGCGCCGCCGCTCGGCGCGACGCTCATGGTGTCGCTGCACGGCCTGAACGGCGCGATCATCCTCGTCACGGCGATCGTGCTCGTCGGCCGGGCGCGCAAGCTCGTGCGGGAGGGCCGCCCGGCCTCGCCGGCGGTCGACGGCGGTGCGGATGCCTCGGCGCAGGTCCCGAGCGCGGCGCCGGAGCCGGTGGCCGATGCCGCGGCCGATCCCGCAGCACGACGCTGAGCGCATCGAGTCCGCGGTCACGGTGAGGAGGGCGCGATGACCACCGCCGCCCTCCTCGCCGCGTACGCGGTCGCCGTGCTCGCCGCAGCCGGCGCGCAGCTCGCCGCCGGCTTCGTCGCCGCGGGCGCTGCCCGCCCGCCGACCGGGCGCGAGCGGTGGCTCGTCCTCGGCCTCGTCGCAGGGGCGGCGCTCGCCGTGATCGTCGCGACCCTCGCCGCGGTGCTCCTCGCCGGTCGCGGGTGGTGGTTCGCCGGCGAGAAGCTGCTCGTCGTGCTGCCCTTCACGGCGGCCGGCGTCGTCTGCGCGATCGTCGGACTCGCGCGCTGGCGGCGCGAGCCGGCCGCGCCCGGCCCACGGGTGCTGCTGCTCGGCGCCGGCCTCGCCGTCGCGAGCGGTGCGGCCGCGTGCTGGATCGTCGGCTACCCGCCGTCGCCCGTCGCCACGGCGCTGCTCGCCGTGCTCGTGCTGCTCGGCACCGGTCTCGCCTGGGCGGTGCTCGCCCGCCGGGGCCGCGCGATCGTCGGGTTCGCCGGCATCGCGGCGATCGTGCTCGCCGGCTCGCTCGGCTGGGTGTGGCTCGCCGACACGGCCCCGCCCTCGATCGAGGCGTCGGCCGGCCACACCCATGCCGGTGGCGAGGCGGGCCCGGCGGCCACGGCCGGCGCGGGCGCCGAGGCATCCGCCGTCGTCTCGGTCGACGATCTGCGCACGCCCGACGGGCTCGACGCCCCCGTGCACCGGGTCGAGCTCGAGGCCGCGCAGCGCGAGGTCGCCCTGTCGAGCGGCACCGAGCTCTCGGTCTGGTCGTTCGGCGATCGACTGCCCGGGCCCGAGATCAGGGTGGCCGAGGGCGAGCTCGTCGAGGCGACGCTCCGCAACCGCGACATCGAGGACGGCGTCACCCTGCACTGGCACGGCGTCGACGTGCCGAACGGCGAGGACGGGGTGGCGGGCGTCACGCAGGACGCGGTCGTGCCTGGCGGCGAGTTCGTGTCGCGCTTCGTCGCCGACGCCCCCGGCACGTACTGGTACCACACGCACCAGGTCTCGTCGGAGGGGGTGCGCCGCGGCCTCTACGGCATGCTCGTCGTCGAGCCGGCGGGCGGCGTCGCCGAGGCGCTCGACCTCGCCGTGCCGGTGCACACGATCGGGGGCGCCGTCCTCCTCGGGGGCGACGACGGGGAACAGGTGCAGGCGGTCGAGCCCGGCACCGCCGTGCGGCTCCGCGTCGCGAACACCGACCGCACGCCGCTGCGGGTCGCGGTGGGCGGGGCGCCGTTCCGCGTCGTCGCCGTCGACGGACGCGACCTCGCAGGCGGCCGCGAGGTGACGGGCGAGGCCGTGCGGCTCGGCGCAGGGGCCCGCGCCGACCTCGTCTTCGAGATGCCCGACGGCGAGGTGCGCCTCGGCGTCGACGCGTCGGACGACTCGGCGCTCGTGTTCCGTCCGGCGGCGGGCGCCGCTCCGGCGGAGGCGCGGGTCCCGGCTGCGGGCGACGCGGCGGCCGATGCCGACGTGTCCGCGCTCGCCCCGGCCGAGCTGCCCGAGCTCGACCTGCTCGACTACGGCGAACCGTCGGCGACGCGGCCGGGCGAGGTGCCGGCCGAGCTCGGCGAGGCCACCGTCGCCGCCGAACTCGTGCTCGACCGCATGCCGAGGTTCGTCGGCGGCGCACCGAACTACGCGTACACCGTGAACGGACGCGTGTTCCCGCACATCGAGCCCATCGAGGTCTACGAGGGCGACGTCGTGCGACTCACGATCGCGAACCGCGGGTTCGAGGTGCACCCCATGCACGTGCACGGCCACCACGTGCTCGTGCTCTCGCGCGACGGCGAACCGGCACGCGGGGCCCCGCTCTGGCTCGACACCGTCGACGTGCGCCCCGGCGAGGTGTGGGAGGTGCTGCTCGTCGCCGACAACCCCGGCATCTGGATGGACCACTGCCACGACCTCGAGCACGCCGCCGCGGGAATGATGATGAGCCTCGCCTACCGCGGCGTCGAGACGCCGTACGAGCACGACGCGCACGGCAACCGGCCCGAGTAGGCGGGGCGCGGGCCTCGTGCGGACGCCGTTCGGCAGCGCGTCAGTCGCCGGCGCAGCGCCCGTTCGGCATGACCGAGAGCAGGCGCGCGAGGCCGGCGTAGCCGCCCGACACGACCGTCGGCTCGTCGTACCGGCACACGACGTCGCTCGCGATCGCGGCGTCGAACCGCGCGCGGCTGAGATCGGAGAGCGCCCAGCCGAGCGGCGGCACGACGCCCGGCGTGGAGTCGGGCGCGACGACGACGGTGCCGCCGGGCAGCACGTCGTCGCCGTGCAGCCAGTCGAGCGCGTCCTCGCACGACTCGCCCTCGGGCCCGTCGGGGCAGGCGCCCGCCGCCGAGAGGGTGATGCGCTGGATCCACGAGTCCTCGGCCGTCAGGTTAGTCTTGGCCGCGCCGCCGGTGATGGGCACGAGCGGCTCCGACTCCGCCCGGGCCACGTCCTCGGCGAGGTCGTAGCCCTGCGTGTTGCGCAGGTAGACGAGGGTCGGCAGCAGCCAGGGCTCGCCCTCGGCGCGATGGGCGTTGTGATCGGCGATCTCGTGCGAGATGAGCGGCGAGAGGTCGGCGAGGGCGGCGAGCGAGGTCGGCTCGACGTAGCCGCCGTCGACGAACTGGGCGCCCTTCGCGACGTCGCACCTGCCGTCGCCCGGCAGCCCGCCGGTCGGCGTGATGACGGCGAACCGCGCCGACAGCATGACCGCCGTCGACCAGTCGAGCGACATCAGGCACTCGGAGATCGACTCGGGGTCGCTCTCGTCGTTCACCTGCAGGTCGCGGAACCCGAGCATGGAGGGGTTGCCGCCGATCGCCTCGCAGTCGGAGGCCTGGTCGACGATCGAGGGCTCGATGTTGCGCACCCCGGCCTCCTCCGCCGCCCCCGAGACGAACGGCGCCTGGTCGACGAGCAGACGGCATCGCGAGACGACGTCGGTCGAGCTCAGGATGAGCGACCCCGTGAGGGGCGAGATCTCGGGCGAGAACTGCTCGGCGAGGGTGGGCGAGCCGCGCTCCCAGAGCGCCTCGACGAACGCCGCGCGGTCGCGCCAGCGCCACTCAACGGGATCGTCGGACTCGGGCCCGAGGTCGAGGAAGGAGGGGATGCGCACGCCGGTGCCCGCGGCGAAGGCGTCGCCCACGGTGAGCCCGAGCACCGCCGTCGAGACGACGTCGGGCCCGGAGGTCTTGCGGGCGGACTCGAGGATCGCCGTGCGCTCGTCCGCGCGGAACCCCGGGTCCATCGCCGCCTCCGCCGCCGAGGCGGGGTCGGCCTGGTCGAGGGCGCCGACCCGGTCGGCGTCGATCGTCGAGGCGATCGCGAGCCCGAGCGAGCCGCCGCTGATGCCGTTCGCGACCAGCCCCGACGTCGCGGCGCAGCCGTCGAGCTCGGCGAGCGCGGCCGCCGTCCAGTAGGCGGCCCGGATGCCTCCGCCTTCGGCGGCGATGAGGAAGACGGGGCGGACGGTGACCGGTTCGTCGCTCCCGGCCGGGCGGGGCCCGAGTTCCTCGGTGATGTCGATCGCGCAGTCGTCCTGCTGCAACGCGTCGAGCCGCTCGTCGATCGTCGTGGGAAGTCCGCTCGCGACCTCCGCCGCCCCGTCGTTCGACACCTGCACCGCGTGCAGCGCCGCGTCGGCGGCGATCGACGAGACCACGATGTTGACGACGAAGGGCACGAGGAAGCCGAGGGTGAGCACGGGCGGCGCCTTCAGGCCCAGCCAGCGGAACGGGGCGATGAGCTCGCGGGGCTGCACGATGATCGTGAACGCACCGAACACCGTCACCCAGGCCGAGATCGCGACGAGCGCCGCGGCGACGCTGCCGATGCCCCAGCCGAGCCAGCTCGGCACGACGAGGGCGAGCGCGAGCACGATCGCGCCGATCACGAACGCGGCCCACTCGACGGGCCCGGCGTCGGCGACCTCGGCGGCCTCGGCGTCGGATCGTTCGTCCGCGGCGGCGTCGGCCCTGCTCGACGCGGCCTTCGCGGCGATCGCCGCCCTGGCGTCCTTCTCGGTCGTCTCCGCCGCCGAGACGGGGTCGAGGGCCGCGCGGCCCCAGTTCCACTTCCGCACCCGCGGCAGCAGCCGGGGCACCGCGACGGCGATGGCCGAGCCGAGGAGCACGACGGGCACCGACCAGGCGAACGTCGAGGGCACGCCGGGGTCGATGCCGAGCACGAAGGGGATGAAGAACGAGCGCACGACGCCGATCGCGCCGACCGCGATGACCAGCACGGCGAGCGCGTCGCCGACGATCCAGCTCGCGGCCGCGCGCTCGGGGTCGTAGTCGAGCCGATCCTCGCGGGGGGCGTCCTTCGGCGGCATGAAGACGGCGGCCAGCACCGGCACGGCGCCGGTGGTGACGAGGACGCTGAGGAAGGTCGGCAGGTGGACGCCCACGGGCCCGCCCGTCGCGAGCGCGACGACGAGCGCGACGAGGCCGGCGGCGAGCACGACGCCGGGCGCGATGCACCACGGGGCGGCCGCGTCCCAGCGACTCGTGGCACGTCGACGATGCAGCCGGAGGACCCGGACCTCGACCATGAGCCTGGTGCGACGCCGGCCGAGGACGAAGTTCACGAGCGCCGTGGCGAACAGCGCGACGCCCGCCCACAGCGCGTGGGTCCAGCCGAGGCGGTCGGCCCACTGCCGCTGCACGTCGGGCAGCTGGTCGAGGAGGTCGGACGCGGGGATGCACGACAGCACGGCGATCACCGCGATGGCGAGCGTCGCGAGCCGATGCACCCAGAGCGCCTCGACGATCCGCGCGAACCGCGGGCGCAGCTCCGCCCGGTAGTCGGGAAGCCGGAGGATCGCGACCACGAGCACGACGAGGGAGACCACCTTGAAGAGCGTCGGGATGATCATCGCCACCCCGGCTCCGGCCGCGACCGCGGCCGAACCGGCCATGACGCCGCTGCCCGCGACGATCTGCGCCACGTTCTCGGCGACCTCGCTCACGAGGTAGAGGGCGAGCGCGAACTCGGGCACTCGGCGCGGCCGGTCCTCGACCACGACGCGGATGGCGCGCCGGGCGATCTTGAAGATCGCCAGCACCAGCGCGAAGTCGATCACCGCCGAGGCGACGATCCAGAACCCGATCTGGTCGTGCAGCGGCGCCTCGGCCCAGCGCGACCAGCTGTCGCGCTGCGTCACCGACAGCGGCGTGAGCAGGACGTTGAGCGAATGGCTGCGGCCGTCGGAGCCGGGCACGCTCGTGATGAGCCGGTCGAGCTCGCCGAGCACCACGGCGACGAGCGAGGCGAGCACGAGCCACGAGAGCAGCGACCCGGCGCCGCGCCAGCGTTCGTCGAGTCGTGCCGCGGCGAAGGCGGGATGGGCGAACCCCTGGCTCGGCGAGACCGCGCGAGCGGGCGTCGACGCGCGCGTCGGTGCTGTCTGCTGCGACACTTCGGCCTCCAACGAAGCGAACCCTGACGGTGCGAGCCTAGCCCCGCCGCCGCCGGGGCGTGTAGCCCCAGCACGCGGGGTAGCGGGGGTCACGACGTCGCGGCCGCCGGCGCTCGCCGCTGCTAGGATCGCGGTACAACCTCATACCGGGCCATCGACGCGTCGCGGGAGAGCCGGCAGCACCGTTCAGGCGAGCAGCGCCGGCACCGAAGGAGCAAGCCTCCCTGCCAATCTCTCAGGTCTCACACCGCGACGACGAGGCCACTCTGAAAAGTGCTCCGCACGAGACCCGGTCTCGACGGGGCCGCCCACGGTGAAAGCGCGTCAACGCGTGAAACTCTCAGGCTCATGACAGAGGGGGAGTTCTCATGCGGCATCCGCCGCACGAATCGCGACCGCGCGCACTGCTCTTCGCAGCCGCCAGTCAAGGAGAACTCGTGACGAACGACCCCGGTACCACCGCCCCCGCCGAGGAGCGCCGCAGCCCGCTCGACGCCGTGCACCGCGCCGCGGGCGCGAGCTTCACCGACTTCGCCGGCTGGCAGATGCCGGTGCGCTACTCGAGCGACCTCGCCGAGCACCACGCCGTCCGCACCACCTCGGGCATCTTCGACCTCTCGCACATGGGCGAGATCGTACTGATCGGCCCGCAGGCGGCCGCGGCGCTCGACCACGCCCTCGCGGGCAAGCTCTCCGCCATCGAGATCGGCCAGGCGAAGTACTCGCTGCTGCTCGCGGCCGACGGCGGCATCATCGACGACCTCGTCGTCTACCGCACGGGCGACGACCGCTACATGGTCGTCGCCAACGCGTCGAACGCGGCGGTCGTGGCCGACGAGCTGCGCACGCGCGCCGCCGGCTTCGACACGGTGGTGTCCGACGAGAGCGACGACGTCGCGCTCATCGCGCTGCAGGGGCCCGACGCCCGCGCCGTGCTGCTCGAGACCCCCGGGTTCGGCGTCGACGGCCCGGGCAACGACGAAGAGGATTTCGACGCGCAGATCGCCGCGCTGAAGTACTACCGCGCGTTCCCCGCCACCTTCGACGGCCAGCCCGTGCTCGTCGCCCGCACGGGCTACACCGGCGAGGACGGCTTCGAGCTCTACGTCGCCCCCGAGCGCGCGGCGCGCCTCTGGGAGGCGCTCGTCGAGACCGGCGGACCGCGTGTGGTGCCGTGCGGGCTCGCGAGTCGCGACACGCTCCGCCTCGAGGCCGGCATGCCCCTCTACGGGCACGAGCTCAGCCGTGACATCCTGCCCGTGCAGGCCGGCCTCGGCCGCGTCGTCGCCCTCGCGAAGGAGGGCGACTTCATCGGTCGCGCCGCCGTCGAGCAGGGTCCCGCCGCGGACGCCCCGGTGCTCGTCGGCCTCGCGGCCGAGGGTCGCAGGGCGCCCCGCGCCGACTACGAGGTCTTCGACGGCGACGGGGCCGACGCGGCCCGCGTCGGCGTCGTGACGAGCGGCGCGCTCTCGCCGACGCTCGGCCACCCCGTCGCGATGGCCTTCGTCAGCCCCGCGCTCGCCGAGGCCGGCACCGCCCTCTTCGTCGACGTGCGCGGCACCCGCATCCCCGCCACCGTCGTCGCCCTGCCGTTCTACAAGCGCGCCTCCTGATCCCTGCGCCCCGGTCCCGACGGCCGGCGGCGCGAACCACGAGTCATCCACACCACAAGGAGCACCCCATGACCGACCTCAACGCACTGCACTACACCGAAGAGCACGAGTGGATCGCGATCGACGGCGACGTCGCCACGATCGGCATCACCGACTACGCGGCCGAGAAGCTCGGCGACGTCGTCTACGTCGACCTGCCCGCCGCGGGCACCGCCATCACCGAGGGCACCGTCGTCGGCGAGATCGAGTCGACGAAGTCGGTCGGCGAGCTCTTCGCCCCCGTCAACGGCGAGGTCGTCGAGGCGAACCAGGCCGTCGTCGACGCCCCCGAGCTCGTGAACAGCGACCCCTTCGGCGAGGGCTGGCTGCTGAAGGTGTCGACCTCGAGCCTGCCGAAGCTCCTCACGCGCGACGAGTACACCGCGCTCACCGGAGAGTAAGGACCCGATCCGATGACCACGCCCTCCTCCGCCTTCGACCTCGACGCCTTCGGGCGCCGTCACATCGGCACCACCCCGAGCGACCACGCGCTCATGCTCGCCGAGCTCGGCTACGACTCGCTCGAGGCGCTCATGTCGGCCGCGGTGCCGTCGTCGATCCGCATGGGGGAGGTGCTGAACTCCGCGATCCCCGCTGCCGCGACCGAGCGCGAGGCGCTCGCCGAGCTCGCCGCCCTCGCATCGCAGAACACCGTCCGCACGCCCATGATCGGCCTCGGCTACTACGGCACGGTCACCCCCGCGGTGATCCAGCGCAACGTGCTCGAGAACCCGAGCTGGTACACGGCGTACACGCCGTACCAGCCCGAGATCAGCCAGGGCCGCCTCGAGGCGCTCATCAACTTCCAGACGATGGTCGAGAACCTCACGGGCCTCGACATCGCGAACGCCTCGATGCTCGACGAGGGCACCGCGGTCGTCGAGGGCATGCTGCTCGCCCGTCGCGGCTCGAAGTCGACGTCGAACCGCTTCATCGTCGACGCCGACGCGCTCCCGCAGACGAAGGCGCTGCTGGTCTCCCGCGCCGAGGCCGTCGGCATCGAGCTCGTCGAGGCCCCGCTCTCCGAGGGCACGGATGTCTCCGCCTTCGGCGAGCACTTCGGCATCCTCGTGCAGTACCCCGGCGCCTCGGGGCGGGTCTGGGACCCGTCGGGCGTCATCGCGGCGTCGAAGGCGCAGGGCGCCCTCGCCGTGGTCGCCGCCGACCTGCTGGCGCTCGCCCTCGTCACGAGCCCGGGCGAGCACGGCGCCGACGTCGCCGTCGGCACCTCGCAGCGCTTCGGCGTGCCGATGGGCTTCGGCGGCCCCCACGCCGGGTACATGGCCGTGCGCAAGGGCCTCGAGCGCCAGATGCCGGGCCGACTCGTGGGCGTCTCGCAGGACGCGGCCGGCCACCCCGCCTACCGCCTCAGCCTGCAGGCCCGCGAGCAGCACATCCGCCGCGAGAAGGCGACCTCGAACATCTGCACCGCCCAGGTGCTGCTCGCCGTGATGGCCTCGATGTACGCCGTGTACCACGGGCCCCGTGGCATCCGCGCCATCGCCACCCAGACCGCCGGCAAGGCGAAGCTGCTCGCCGGCTGGCTCGACGACCTCGGCCAGCGCGTCGCGCACGACGCCTACTTCGACACGCTCGCGGTGCACGTGCCGGGCCTCGCGAAGAACGTGGTCGCCCGCGGCCGCGAGCTCGGCGTGCTCCTGTGGGAGGCCGACGAGGCGACCGTGTACGTCTCGGTCGACGAGACGACGACGCTCGACGAGCTGCACAGGGTCGCCCAGGCCTTTGGCGGCCCCGAGGAGCGCGAGCTCGACGGCCCGATCACCGAGAGCGCGATCCCGGCCGCGCTCCGTCGCACGAGCGCCTACCTCGAGCACCCGGTGTTCAACACGCACCACTCCGAGACGCAGATGATGCGCTACCTCAAGCAGCTCGCCGACCGCGACTACGCGCTCGACCGCGGCATGATCCCGCTCGGCTCCTGCACGATGAAGCTCAACGCGGCCACCGAGATGCAGGCCGTCACCTGGCCGGCGTTCGCGAACCTGCACCCGTTCGCGCCCGAGGCCGACGTCGTCGGCTCGCTCGGCCTCGTCGAGCAGCTCGAGTCGTGGCTCGCGGAGGTCACCGGCTACGACACCGTCTCGCTGCAGCCGAACGCGGGCAGCCAGGGCGAGCTCGCCGGGCTCCTCGCGATCCGCGGCTACCACCTCGCCAACGGCGAGGGCGAGCGCGACGTCTGCCTCATCCCGTCGAGCGCGCACGGCACGAACGCGGCCTCGGCCGTGCTCGCGGGCATGCGCGTCGTGGTCGTCGCGACCGACGAGCTCGGCAACGTCGACCTCGACGACCTGCGCGCGAAGATCGCCGAGCACGCGGCATCCATCTCGGCCCTCATGATCACCTACCCGTCGACGCACGGCGTCTACGAGCACGAGGTGAAGGCGATCACGCAGGCCGTGCACGACGCCGGCGGCCAGGTCTACGTCGACGGGGCGAACCTCAACGCCCTGCTCGGCTACTCGCGCTTCGGCGACTTCGGCGGCGACGTCTCGCACCTGAACCTGCACAAGACGTTCTGCATCCCGCACGGCGGCGGCGGCCCCGGCGTCGGCCCGGTCGCGGCGAAGGCGCACCTCGCGCCGTACCTGCCCGGCCACCCGATGGCGCAGCGCGCCGACCACGCCGGCGGCTTCGTGCACGGCGGCGGGCCGGTCTCGGCGGCCCCGTACGGCAGCCCGTCGATCCTGCCGATCTCGTGGGCGTACGTGCGCATGATGGGCTCGGAGGGCCTCAAGCAGGCGACCGCCTCGGCGGTGCTCGCGGCGAACTTCGTCGCCTCGCGCCTGCGCGAGCACTTCCCGGTGCTCTACACGGGCGACAACGGGCTCGTCGCGCACGAGTGCATCCTCGACCTGCGCCCGCTCACCGCGGAGACGGGCGTGAGCGTCGACGACGTGGCCAAGCGCCTCATCGACTACGGCTTCCACGCGCCGACGATGTCGTTCCCCGTCGCGGGCACGCTCATGGTCGAGCCGACCGAGTCGGAGGACCTGGCCGAGCTCGAGCGCTTCGTCGAGGCGATGGTCGCGATCAAGGCCGAGGCCGACGCCGTCGGCCGCGGCGAGTGGCCGGCCGACGACAACCCGCTGCGGAACGCGCCCCACACGGCCGAGTCGGTCATCGCGGGGGAGTGGGAGCACCCCTACACCCGCGAACAGGCCGTCTACCCGGTGCGCTCGCTCGTGCGCAACAAGTACTGGGCCCCGGTGCGCCGCATCGACCAGGCGTACGGCGACCGCAACCTCGTGTGCGCCTGCCCGCCGGTCGAGGCCTTCGCGTAGCACCTCGCGCGAGCTCGGTCAGCTCGGGAGCCCGCCCCACACGGCGCGGGCTCCCGAGTCGCCGATGAGCACGAGCAGCACCATCGTGCCCGCCCCGACGACGACGGCGGCCACGGCCAGGCCGATCCGCACGGCGCGGGCCGCGCCGGGCGAGTCCCGGCGCACCCGCTCGTCGCCGTAGCGGAACCATGCCCATTGGCCCGCCGCGACGGCGAAGAGCGCGACGGCCCACGGCAGCAGCATCTCGCCGAATCCCTGATGCCGGGCGACGGCGGGCAGGGGGCCGAGCACCGCGGCGAGCGATCGGCCCGCGGCGACCGTGACGGGCACGAGCACGAGCACGAGTGCCGCGCCCAGCGCGGTCACGATTCCGAGCCGGCGCCTCGCCTGCGGCCAGAACGTGCCGAGCAGCAGGGCGAGTACCGTGAGCGGGGTGAGCACGACCACCGCGTGCACGATGAGCGGGTGCAGGGGAAGGCCGGCGACCTGGATGAGGTCGTCGGAGGCGAGCACCGCCGGTGTCATGGGTTCCATGCCCAGAACACGTCGCGCACGGCCGCCCGGTTCACCCCGCCGTCGAGGTGAACCTTCCGGAGCTCCCTCCCGTTCTCCGTGCAGAGCACAGGAGGTGGTGGATGCCCCGCGACGATGAGCCGCTCGATGACGACCACCGGCTGGTCGCGCTGTACGAGGCGCACGGCCCGTCGGTCTGGCGCTACGTCGTGCACCTCACGGGCGACGCGGCGGGCGCCGACGACATCGTCCAGGAGACGCTGCTCCGAGCCTGGCGGAGTCCGCGCATCATGGCGCAGGAGCCGGCGACGACGAGGTCCTGGATGATCACCGTCGCCCGGAACCTCGTCATCGACGACGCCCGCAGCGCCCGCCGGCGCCACGAGATCGGCGTCGCCGAAGCGCCCGAGCCGGCGGCGGGGCCGATGCGGGACGCGACCGACGCCCTGTTCGAGAGCCTGCTGATCGAGGAGGCCCTCGCGACGCTGAGCCTCGAGCACCGGGCCGTGATCGTGCACGCGTACTACGGCGGATGCAGCGTGGCCGAGGTCGCCCGACGACTCGGCATCCCGGAGGGTACGGTGAAGTCCCGGCTGCACTACGGCCTCCGGGCGCTGCGGCTCGCACTGCAGGAGAAGGGGGTGACGCGATGAACCCGGATCACGCGCGCTTCGCGGACTGGGACTCCGCCTACGTGCTGGGCGCACTCTCGCCGGCCGAGCGGGGCGAGTACGAGCAGCATCTCGAGGGCTGCGAGCGATGCCGTCGCGCGGTGGCGGAGCTCGCCCCGGTGCCGGGCCTGCTCGCCCGCCTCGAGCCCGAGCGGGCCGCGGCGCTGCTCGGCGAGTCGTCCGACCTCGCCGCCGGGCCTCGAGGCGACCTCGTCGACGCGGTGCGGCTGGAGGACCGCCGGCGTCGTCGTCGCCGGAACCGCACGTGGTGGGTCGCCTCGGCGGCGGCCGCCGTGCTCCTCGTCGCGGCGATCGCGCTGCCGTTCGCGCTCGCACGCCCGTCGCCCGCCGAGTCGGTGGCGTTCGACTCCGTCGCCGAGGTGCCGCTCACCGCGACCGCGACGCTCACGCAGGTCGCGTGGGGCACGAGGATCGAGCTCGACTGCCGCTACGCCGACGCCGACGGGGTGGAGGCGCCCGCCGGCGGCTGGCCGTACGCCCTCGTCGTCGTCGGGCTCGACGGCGAGCGCACGGACGTGTCGAGCTGGCGCGCGAGCCCCGGCACCGCTGCCCGGCTCTCCGCGGGCGCGGCACTCGACCTCGACGAGATCGCGTCGCTCGAGATCCGCGCGATGGGCTCCGGCGAGGTGCTGATGCGGAGCGCGGTCGACTGACCCGGTGAACCATCGGGCGCCCGTTCTCGTGCTCACTGCAGGGCCGCGACCGCGGCCGGAGCCAGGAGAGAGGGACCTCGCATGAACACGCGCATCGCATCAGGAATGGCCGCGCTCGGCCTCGTCGTCGCGCTCGCGGGCTGCACGGGCACGTCGGGCGGATCGGGGACGTCGGACGACTCGGGCTACGGGGGAGAGACGTCGACGTCGACCGAGGCGCCCGACACCGGTGCCGCGTCGGCGGGCGCGGCGCTCGCGACCGCGGACTCGTCCCTCGGCGAGATCGTCGTCGACGGGGAGGGCATGACGGTGTACATGTTCGACACCGACACGCAGGGCGGCGACGCGAGCAGCTGCGAGGGGCAGTGCGCGACGAACTGGCCCGCGGTGACGACCGACTCCGACACCCCCGAGGTCGAGGGCGTGACGGGCGAGATCGGCACGATCACGGGCGTCGACGGCTCGACGCAGCTGACGCTCGACGGATGGCCGCTCTACACCTTCGCGGGCGACAGCGCCGCGGGCGACACGAACGGACAGGGCGTGAACGGCGTGTGGTGGGTGCTGAGCCCCGCCGGGGAGAAGATCGGCGGCTGACCGGTCGGGGTCACGCGGGGCGCGGGGCGGCGGCGTGCCGCCCGCGCTCCGGGTAGTCGCGCCGCGAGGGCGCGACGACGAGGGCGTCGCGCCGTGCGATGACGCGCTCGTGCGCCTCGCGGATCTCGGTCTCGACATCGGGCGCCCTGAAGCGGCGGTCGGTGGCGCGGGCGGCGAGGTGGCCGGCGGCGAAGGCAGCGGCGAGGTGCATGGTTCCGTTCCGTCTCTCGTTCTCCGGCGATGCCGGGGTCCCTCGTGGCGAGGGTTCCCCCATGCTCGCGATCGGCACGGATCGACGGATCAGGGTGGCCACGTGGGGCACCCCCGGGAGTACACTGAGATTCTCTCGGGATAGCCGCCCAGGGTGCCCCGAGGGCATTCGCACGGGGAGGTGCCGCATGCCGAGCATCGACATGATCGCAGGGATCGCGTTCATCGCGACGTTCATCGTCGTGAGCGTCGCCACCGCCGACACAGCGGGGCTCGAGCAGCGCCTGCGCCGCCGCGGCAGCGTCGCCGAGTCGGCCGCGGCCATGCGCCACGCGCAGGACGTCATGGACTTCGCCCGCGGCGGCTACCTCGGGGTGGTCTGCACGCCGAGCCGCCGCTCGCTCCACCTCAGCGGCGACCTCGACGCGGACGCCCGCACGTCGGTCGCCGCGCCGCCCGAGACGACCGTGGCCGAGGCCGCCGGACCGCTCCGCCCCGCCCCGAGCGCCCGGCACCTGGCCCCGCGCCGCCGACTCGTCCGCCGGAGGATCGCGCGGGGCATCCGCACGCTCTTCGGCCCGGCCGGCCGCGCGACCGCGCCGACCTCGCCGGCGGTCACTCCGCCGGCGGCGCGAAGAGCGCCGGCCACCACGCGGCCGCCAGGGGGTAGCCGATGAACGACACCATGTCGAGCACCCAGTGCGCGACGACGAGCGGCATCGTGCGCCCCCAGCGCTGGTAGCACCACCCGAACACGACCCCCATGAGGACGTTGCCGACGAACGGCCCGAAGCCCTGGTAGAGGTGGTAGGTGCCGCGCAGGAGCGCGCTCGAGACGATCGTCGCCCACGGGCCGACGCCGAGCTCGCGGAGGCGCGTGAAGAGATAGCCGACGACGATGACCTCCTCGACGAGCGCCGCCTTCAGCGCCGCGAGCACGAGGATCGGGATCGTCCACCAGTGCGTGTCGAGCGGTGACGGCACCACCGCGACGGTCACGCCCGCGGCGCGACCGATCGCGTACAGCGCGAGCCCGGGCACGCCGATGACGGCGACGAGCGCGAGGCCGGATGCCACGTCGCGACCCGGTCTCGTGAAGTCGAGGCCGATGCGCCGGAAAGGACTTCCGCCGGGGCGCCAGAGCAGGTAGAGCACGAGCGCCACGACGAACAGGCCGAAGAACACGTCGAGGAACTGGTAGGTGAGGTCGAGCCACTCGCGGCTCGAGCGCGACTGGTTGATCGCGGCCGACTGCTCGGCCAGCGGGCGGGTGTCGGTGACCCGCGCGATGATCGAGACGATCGAGTAGACGGCCGATGCCCCGAGCGAGAGGCCGAGCACGATGGCGAGCTCGATTCGCAGTCGTCGTGCATCAGGCATGCTGCAATCCTCGCATGCGGGGGTCAGACGCAACGATCGTGCGTCGTCGCGGCGTTCTGTGTCGCTCCCGGTGACGCTAGGTTGCGCATCGGTAACGGTTTCCGTCTCGACTTTGCTTCTCAGGGAACGATTCGTAGTCTTGCACCACGAAGCGCACAGTGCGGTCACGAGCCGCTCTGCCCCCGCGCACATCTCACAGGAGGAACATTGAAGATCAAGAGAATCGGCGTTGCAGCCATTGCTCTTGCTGCAGCCGGCGCACTGGTGCTCACCGGTTGCACGAGCGGCGGCGGAACCGAGGCCACCTCGCCCGCCGGTGACCCGGACGCGATCATCACGACGAACGGCTCCGAGCCGCAGAACCCGCTGATCCCGACCAACACCACCGAGACCGGTGGCGGCAAGATCATCACGTCGCTCTTCGCGGGCCTCGTTTCGTACACCGCCGACGGTGAGATCGAGAACGACGTCGCCGAGTCGATCGAGTCCGACGACTCGCAGCACTGGACGGTCAAGCTGAAGGAAGGCCAGACCTTCACCGACGGCTCCGACGTCACCGCGAACTCGTTCGTCGACGCGTGGAACTACGGCGCGCTCTTCAGCAACGCGCAGGGCTCGTCGTACTTCTTCGACAACATCGAGGGCTTCTCCTACGAGGCCGACTCGGAGCTCACGGGTCTCAAGGTCGTCGACGACCTGACCTTCGAGGTCACCCTCACCGCCCCCGAGGCCGACTGGCCGCTGCGCCTGGGCTACTCGGCGTACTCGCCGCTGCCCGAGGTCGCGTTCGAGGACATGGAGGCCTTCGGCGAGAACCCGATCGGCAACGGCCCGTACATGCTGGCCGAGGAGGGCGCCTGGGTCCACGAGGAGCGCATCGACCTCGTGACCAACCCCGACTACGACGGCGTTCGCAAGCCCGCCAACGGCGGCCTCTCGATCGTCTTCTACGCTTCGCAGGACTCGGCCTACGCCGACGTCCAGGCGGGCAACCTCGACGTCCTCGACGCCGTGCCCGACTCGGCGTTCGAGACCTACGAGGACGAGTTCGGCGACCGTGCGGTCAACCAGCCGGCTGCCATCTTCCAGGGCTTCAACATGCCGTACTACCTCGAGCACTGGAGCGGCGAAGAGGGCAAGCTCCGTCGTGCCGCCATCTCGATGGCGATCAACCGCGACGAGATCACCGACGTGATCTTCCAGGGCACCCGTACCCCGGCGACCGACTACACCTCGCCGGTCATCGCGGGCTGGACCGACCAGCTCGAGGGCGCTGAGGTCCTCGAGTTCAACCCCGACGAGGCCAAGAAGCTCTGGGCCGAGGCCGACGCGATCGCCCCGTACGGCGACACCGTCTTCGACCTCGCGTACAACGCCGACGGCGGCCACCAGGCGTGGGTCGACGCGGTCGTGAACTCGATCGCCAACACCCTCGGCATCCAGGCCGTGGGCAAGCCCTACCCGACGTTCGCTGCGGCCCTCGACGACCGCACCAACGACAAGCTGACCGGTGGCACGCGCGCCGGCTGGCAGGGCGACTACCCCTCGATGTACAACTTCCTCGCCCCGCTCTACCAGACCGGTGCCGGATCGAACTACGAGGACTACTCCAGCGAAGAGTTCGACAACCTCCTCAAGGAGGGCGCTGTCGCCGCTTCGGTCGAGGACGCGACCGCGATCTACCAGCAGGCTCAGGAAGTCCTGCTGAAGGATCTCCCCGCGATCCCGCTGTGGTACTCGAACGTGACCGGCGTCTCCGCCGACACGGTCGACAACGTGGTGTTCGGCTGGGACTCGGTGCCGCTGTACCACCAGATCACCAAGGGCTGAGACGTCACTCTCGTCTATAATCCCGTTTAGCATTGATGTCCGGGGCGACAACGCCCCGGACATCATGCTGATATCCGATCGATTCTGTGATTGCGGCCCAAAATGCTCTCAGCACTACACCCTGAGGAGCGCTGATGCTCTGGTACACCGGAAAGCGCCTCCTCCAAATCATCCCCGTGCTCCTCGGAGCCACCTTCCTCATCTACTTCATGGTCTTCGCCATGCCGGGCGACCCGATCGCGGCGCTCTACGGCGACCGCCCGCCGGCCCCCGGCGTGATCGACCAGATCCGCGAGCAGTACCACCTGAACGATCCGTTCATCGTGCAGTACTTCTACTACCTGATCGGGATCTTCCAGGGCGACTTCGGCGTGACCTACTCGGGTCAGCCGGTCAATGAGGTGCTCGCCCGCACCTTCCCGGTGACGATCCGCCTCGCCCTCCTCGCGATCTTCTTCGAGATGGTCGCCGGCATCACCGTCGGCCTCATCAGCGGCCTGCGCAAGGGCGGCATCTTCGACGCGACCGGCCTCGCGGTCAGCCTCGTGCTGATCTCGCTGCCGATCTTCGTGCTCGGCTTCGTCGCGCAGTACTTCATGGGCATCCAGTGGGGCTGGTTCAGCCCGACGGTCGGCACCGGAGCACCGCTCGAAGACCTGATCCTGCCGGCCATCGTGCTCGCGACGATCAGCTTCGCCCAGATCGTGCGATTGACGCGCTCCTCGGTCATCGAGACCTCCGGCCTCGACTTCGTCCGGACGGCGTACAGCAAGGGGCTCACGCGACGACGCGTCGTCCCCGTGCACATCCTCCGCAACTCGCTGATCCCGGTGGTCACCTACCTCGGCACCGACTTCGGCACGCTGCTCGTGGGCGCGACCATCACCGAGGGCATCTTCAACGTGCCCGGCGTCGGTCGCACCCTGTATCAGGCGGTCATTCGAGGCGAAGGCCCCACGGTCGTGTCCTTCGTGACGATCATGGTGCTGCTGTACCTCATCGTGAACCTCCTGATCGACCTTCTCTACGCCGTGCTCGACCCGAGGATCCGCTATGCCTGACACGTCTTCATCGAAGCCCCGCATCGAGCACTACGTCGCTCCGCTCGAGGAGACGCCGCTCGAAGCCATCGACTCGGTCAAGGCCGAGGGCAAGCCGTCGAACCTCTGGATCGACGCATGGCACGACCTGCGCCGCCGCCCGATGTTCTGGATCTCGTCCGCGCTGATCCTGCTCATCGTCTTCGTCGCGCTCTTCCCGGGCCTGTTCACGAACGAGTCCCCGAACGAGGGCTGCCTGCTGGCGAACAGCAACGGCGCCCCCGTGCCGGGGCACCCGCTCGGGTTCACCCGCCAGGGCTGCGACGTCTTCGCGCGCATCGTCTACGGAGCCAGCACGTCGCTGTCGGTCGGCATCATCGTGACCATCCTCGTCTTCACCCTCGGCGTGCTCTTCGGCGCGTTCGCGGGCTACTACGGCGGATGGGTCGACGGGGTGCTCTCGCGCCTCGGCGACATCTTCTTCTCGATCCCCTACATCCTCGCCGCCGTCGTCATCATGTCGGTGCTCGCGAACTACCGGAACGTGTGGGTCATCTCCCTCGCGATCGGCATCTTCGCGTGGCCCGCGACAGCGCGTGTGCTGCGATCCGAGATCCTGCGCGTCAAGAACTCCGACTTCGTCACCGCCGCCACGGCGATCGGCGTCTCGCGGTTCAAGATCATGTGGGCGCACGTGGTGCCGAACTCGATCGCCCCGGTGATCGTGATCGCGACGATCTCGCTCGCGGGCGCGATCGTCGCCGAGGCGTCGCTCTCGTTCCTCGGCGTCGGACTCCCCTCGAGCATCATGTCGTGGGGCAATGACATCGCCCAGGCGCAGACGACGCTCCGCACCGCCCCGCAGGTGCTGATCTACCCGTCGATCGCGCTTTCCCTGACCGTGTTCTCGTTCATCATGCTCGGTGAAGTCATTCGAGACGCACTCGACCCGAAGGCGAGGGCACAGCGATGAGCACCCCCCTGCTCCAAGTCAAAGACCTCGAGGTCGCATTCCGTACCCAGACCGGCCTCGTGCAGGCGGTCCGCGGTGTGAGCTTCACGCTCGAACGCGGCTCCAGCCTCGCGATCGTCGGCGAGTCGGGCTCGGGCAAGTCGACGACCGCGCACGCGATCATCAACCTGCTGCCCGGCACCGGCCACATCTCGGGTGGGCAGATCCTGCTCGACGGGCAGGACCTGGCGAAGGCTCCGCAGAAGGAGATGGAGGACATCCGCGGTCGCAAGATCGGCTTCGTCCCCCAGGACCCGATGTCGAACCTCAACCCCGTGTGGTCGATCGGCTTCCAGGTCGAGGAGGCGATCCGTGCGAACGGCATCGCCAGCGGCCGCAAGGAGGTCAAGCAGCGCGCGATCCAGGTGCTGAAGGAGGCCGGCCTGCACGATGCCGACCGGCGTCTCAAGCAGTTCCCGCACCAGTTCTCGGGCGGCATGCGCCAGCGCGTGCTCATCGGCATGGGCCTCGCGGCCAACCCGCAGCTCCTGATCGCCGACGAGCCAACCTCGGCGCTCGACGTGACGGTGCAGCGGGTCATCCTCGACCACCTCGAGTCGCTCACCCGCGAGCTCGGCACGACGCTGCTGTTCATCACGCACGACCTCGGCCTCGCGGCCGAGCGCGCCGAGCAGCTCCTCGTCATGTACAAGGGCCAGGTCGTCGAGTCGGGCCCGTCGGCGCAGATCCTGCAGAACCCGCAGCACCCGTACACGCAGCGACTCGTCGCCGCGGCTCCGAGCCTCGCCTCGCGCCGCATCCAGGCGACGGGCAGCATCGCGGCTGCGGAGTCCTCGATCGCGACCGACGCCTCGTCGGCGGCGGGCGAGGCGATCGACCTGCTCGCGACGGCCGAGGCACGCGCCGAGGCGCTCGAGGCCGCGGCCTCGCAGCCGCCGGCGATCGTGGTCGAGAACCTGACGAAGGTCTTCAAGATCCGCGGCTCGGGCGACTTCACCGCGGTCGACGACGTCTCGTTCCAGATCGCGAAGGGCACCACCACGGCGCTCGTCGGCGAGTCGGGCTCGGGCAAGTCGACCGTCGCGAAGATGCTGCTGAAGCTGGAGGACGCGACGAGCGGCAAGATCGTCGTCGGCGGTCACGACCTCGCGAGCGTGAGCGGCAAGGAGCTCTTCGGACTCCGCAGCCGCATGCAGCCGGTCTTCCAGGACCCGTACGGTTCGCTGAACCCGCTGCGCAACATCGGCAACACGATCGCCGAGCCGCTCACGACGCACAAGATCGGCACGCCCAAGTCGCGTCGCGATCGCGTGTTCGAGCTGCTCGACCAGGTGTCGCTGCCGCGCACCCTGGTGAGCCGCTACCCGAACGAGCTCTCGGGCGGCCAGCGGCAGCGCATCGCCATCGCGCGTGCGCTCGCCCTGAAGCCCGAGATCGTCATCCTCGACGAGGCGGTCTCCGCGCTCGACGTGCTCGTGCAGGCGCAGATCCTGCGCCTGCTCGCCGAGCTGCAGGCCGAGCTCAACCTGACGTACCTCTTCATCACCCACGACCTCGCGGTCGTGCGCGTCATCGCCGACAACGTCTGCGTGATGCAGAAGGGTCGCATCGTCGAGGCGGCGTCCACCGACGAGGTGTTCGACAACCCCAAGGAGCAGTACACCCGCGACCTGCTCGCGGCCATCCCGGGCGCGAACATCAAGCTCGGAGCGTAGCCCTCCCGGTCCAGAACGCCCGGCATCCGATCCTCGGATGCCGGGCGTTCGGCATTCACCCGGGTGCGCACGGTAGGATTGCTTGGCGCGAACCGTCGATTCACGGTCGTCCGCGCTCCCACAGACTCCCATCCAGCGCATCCGCGGCGCCCGGCCGAGCCCGTTTCCGGGTGGTCGATCAGACCGGATGCCTCACCGCGAGGAACCCATCCATGGCGAACGCCACCCGTAACTCCCTGCGCAACGTCGCAATCGTCGCGCACGTCGACCACGGCAAGACGACGCTCGTCGACGCGATGCTCAACCAGACGAACTCCTTCGACGCGCACGCGCACATCGAGGAGCGCGCGATGGACTCGAACGAGCTCGAGCGCGAGAAGGGCATCACGATCCTCGCCAAGAACACGGCGATCACCTACAACGGCGTGCACGCGGGCGGCGAGCCCATCACGATCAACGTCATCGACACCCCCGGTCACGCCGACTTCGGCGGCGAGGTCGAGCGCGGCCTGTCGATGGTCGACGGCGTCGTCCTCCTCGTCGACGCGAGCGAGGGCCCGCTGCCGCAGACCCGCTTCGTGCTCCGCAAGGCGCTCGAGGCCCGCATGCCGGTCATCCTCCTCGTGAACAAGACCGACCGCCCCGACGCGCGCATCGACGAGGTCGTCGCCGAGAGCCAGGACCTGCTGCTCGGCCTCGCGTCCGACCTGGCCGACGACGTGCCCGACCTCGACCTCGACGCGATCCTCGACGTGCCGGTGGTCTACGCCTCGGGGCGCAACGGCGCCGCGAGCCACGAGAAGCCCGAGAACGGCGAGCTGCCCGACAACGACGACCTCGAGCCGCTGTTCGAGGCGATCCTCAAGCACATCCCCGCGCCGACCTACGACGACGAGCACCCCCTGCAGGCGCACGTCACCAACCTCGACGCCTCGCCGTTCCTCGGCCGCCTCGCGCTGCTGCGCGTGCACCAGGGCACCATCAAGAAGGGCCAGACGGTGGCGTGGGTGCGTCACGACGGCTCGGTGCAGAACGTGCGCGTGACCGAGCTCTTCCTGACCAAGGCGCTCGACCGCTACCCGGCCGAGAGTGCCGGCCCCGGCGACATCGCCGTGGTCGCGGGCTTCGAGGACATCATGATCGGCGACACCCTCGCCGACCCCGAGGACGTCCGTCCGCTTCCGGTCATCGCGGTCGACGAGCCCGCCATCTCGATGACGATCGGCACGAACACCTCGCCGCTCGTCGGCAAGGTCAAGGGCCACAAGCTCACCGCCCGCATGGTCAAGGACCGCCTCGACCGCGAGCTCGTCGGCAACGTCTCGCTGAAGATCGTCGACATCGGCCGCCCCGACGCGTGGGAGGTGCAGGGCCGCGGCGAGCTCGCGCTCGCCATCCTCGTCGAGCAGATGCGTCGCGAGGGCTACGAGCTCACCGTCGGCAAGCCGCAGGTGGTCACGAAGCAGGTCGACGGCAAGACCCACGAGCCGTACGAGCACCTCACGATCGACGCTCCCGAGGAGTACCTCGGCGCGATCACGCAGCTGCTCGCCGCCCGCAAGGGCCGCATGGACAACATGTCGAACCACGGCACCGGCTGGGTCCGCATGGAGTTCATCGTGCCGAGCCGCGGCCTCATCGGCTTCCGCACCGAGTTCATGACCACGACCCGCGGCACCGGCATCGCGAACGCGATCTCGCACGGCTACGACGCGTGGGCCGGCCAGATCGTCACGCGCAACAACGGCTCGATCGTCGCCGACCGCGCGGGCGTCGTCACGCCGTTCGCGATCATCGCCCTCCAGGAGCGCATGACCTTCTTCGTGAACCCGACCGAGGAAGTCTACGAGGGCATGGTCATCGGCGAGAACTCGCGCGCCGACGACATGGACGTCAACATCACGAAGGAGAAGAAGCTCACGAACATGCGTTCGTCGACCGCCGACACCTTCGAGTCGATGACGCCCTCGCGCCAGCTCTCGCTGGAGGAGTGCCTCGAGTTCGCCCGCGAGGACGAGTGCGTCGAGGTCACCCCGACGGCCGTGCGCATCCGCAAGGTCGAGCTCGACGCCACGGCGCGCGCACGCATCACCTCGCGCCTGAAGAAGCAGGGCTGATCGGCAGCACCGACGTCGCAGAGCGCGGATGCCACGGGGGAGACCCCGTGGCATCCGCGTTTTCGCATTCGACGGGGTGCCCGGCTTCTATGCATGCGTATCGGAGGTTTCTCCCAGAATCGCTGCGTACGGTACATGAGTTCGTCTCGACATCGAGAGAACTTCCCCCGCCACGAAACCCGACCCCCTCATACGTAACCTGTGATGACTTCCTTCCCCCAACGCGGCCGCCGCGCGGCCACTCGCACCTCCCTGCCCGCGACGTCCCCGCGCCGCGCGCGCACGCTTCCCCGCTTCAGCCCCCGCCACGCCTTCTCGGTGATCGCCATGGCCTTCACCGGCGGCATGATCGTCGCGACGAGCGTGCCCGCGCTCGCGGTGACGGCCACCGACGTCGAGCACCGCGCCTCGGTGTACGCCCCCGTCGAGGACACGGTGACCTTCACCCCGCAGACCGTCGAGGTCGGCAGCGAGGCGGTCGAGTCGACCCTCGCCTCCGAGGCCTACGACGTGCACGAGGCGCCGCCGCCCATCGTCTCGGAGGTCGCCAGCGTCGGCGCCGTCTCGCTCGTCGAGACCGGCGCCATCGTCTGGCCGGTGCAGAGCCCCGACCGGCGCAGCTCGGGCTTCGGTCCGCGCGACGCGCCCTGCGCGGGATGCTCCACCGTCCACGACGGCGTCGACTTCAACCCGGGCGACGGCACCCCGGTGATGTCGATCGCCGACGGCGTCGTCGTGCTCGCGACCGAGAACGGCGGCGGGCTCGGCGTGAACGTCGAGGTCCAGCACAACATCGGCGGCGAGCTCATCACGAGCTCCTACGCGCACATGCAGTACGGTTCGATCGCCGTCTCCGAGGGCCAGCGCGTCACCGCCGGGCAGCAGCTCGGACGCGTCGGCACCACCGGCCAGTCGACCGGCCCGCACCTCCACCTCGAGATGTTCGGCACCGACGGAGTGCGCTTCGACGGCTTCGCCTGGCTCGCGGCGCGGATCCGCTGAGCCTCGGCCCACGCCTCGTCGAGCCCGTCGAGACCCCGAGGGGTCTCGGCGGGCTCGTTCGGTCTCGGGCCTACGCGCCCGTGAAACGCGGCTCGCGCTTCTCGAGGAAGGCCGCCACGCCCTCCCGCATGTCGTCCGTGCGGAACGCGTCGCCGAATCCGGCGATCTCGAGCAGCGTGGCCGTCGCGGTGGGCTGCCCCGTGGCATCCACGAGCACCCGCTTGGCGAGCCCGACCGCGGGCGCGGCGTTCTGCGCGATCAGCTCGAGCGTCTCGCGGGCGCCGGCGAAGAGCGCCTCTCGATCGGCGAAGCGGCGTGCGACGAGTCCGGCCGCGACGGCCTCCTCGATGCCGATGCGCCGCCCGGTGTAGATCAGCTCCTTCGCGAGGGCGAGCCCGACGGCGCGGGGCAGGCGCACCGTGCCGCCGAAGCCGGGGATGAGGCCGAGCTTCACCTCGGGCTGGCCGAAGGACGAGGCGTCCGTCGCGTAGATGAAGTCGCAGGCGAGCGCGAGCTCGAGGCCTCCGCCGAGCGCGAAGCCGTCGACGCAGGCGATCACGGGCGACGGCAGCGACTCGATCATCGCGGCGACGCGATGGCCGGCGTCGGCGGCATCCTCGCCCTCCGCCGGCGTGTGGCCCGCGAGCGCCCGCAGATCGGCGCCCGCGACGAACGCCCGCCCGCCCGCGCCCGTGAGCAGGACGCCCCGCACGGCGCTGCCCTCGTCGGCGAGCCCGGCGAAGGCGTCGGCGAGGGCCTCGAGCACGGCGGGGGAGAGCGCGTTGAGGGCCGCGGGCCGGTCGATGGTGACGATCGCGAACGCGCCGTCGCGCTCGACGCGCACCTCGGGCTGCTCGGCCGTCACGGGGCTCGTGCCATCGGTCATCGTCGTCGATCCTCTCCGTCGGGCGGTGTCGGGCTCCACGCTACGGCACCCGTCCCGCCGGCGGCACGCCCCGGTAGACTCGGAGCCATGTCCAGGAGCCTCGTCACCGCACGCCGGGCCGCCGCGGCCGCCGCGATCGCCGCGCTGTCCGCAGCCCTCTTCACCGGCTGCGCCAACCCGCTCGAAGACCTCGTGAACCAGGGGGTCGAGGGCGCCATCGAAGACGCCACCGGCGGCGAGGTCAGCCTCGACGGCGAGGTGCCGAGCGACTTCCCGGCCGAGATCCCGCTCGTCGAGGGCGAGGTCGCCCTCGGTGCGGGCACGGGCGGTGCCGACGGCTGGATCGTCATGATCACGTCGACCGCCGCCGACCCGATCGCCGACGCGGTCGCGAAGCTCGAGGGCGCCGGCTTCACGAAGAACACCGAGCTCTCGGGCAGCGGTGCCGACGCGCTCGTGTACTCGAACGGCACGTACCTCGTGCTCCTCGCCGCCGACGGCGAGACGGTCTCCTACACCGTCACGACGGCCCCGTGAGCGCGCACGACGCCGAGACGGGCGACTTCTCGCTCGCGAGCCGCATCGGGGGCCTCGTGATCGCCGCCGTGGTCGGCGTCGTCTACGGCGCGGTGGCCACCATCGGGCACCGGCACGTCCTCCGCATCGGCGAGGTCGCGATCCCGTGGGGCCTCGTCGCGGCCCTGGTCGGCGTCGCCGCGCTCCTCCTCGGCATCCGCCTCCTGACGCACGGCCGCGCGATCGCGGCGGCCGCGGCGGCCGGCCTCGTCGTCACCGTCGCCGTCCTCACGCTTCCCGGCCCGGGTGGCTCGGTGCTCGTCGCCGGCGATCTCGCCGGCACCGTCTGGGCGGTCGCCCCGGCGCTCATCGCCGTGCTCGTCGTCGCCTGGCCCCGGCTGCCGTCGCGCTCGCGCACGCGCGCGGGCACCGACGCGCACGCATAGACTGAAGTCCCCGCCTCTCCGAAGGAGCACGAACCACCGTGACCTATGTCATCGCCCTCCCGTGCGTCGATGTGAAGGACCGCGCCTGTATCGACGAGTGCCCGGTCGACTGCATCTACGAGGGCGAGCGCTCGCTGTACATCCACCCCGACGAGTGCGTCGACTGCGGGGCCTGCGAGCCCGTGTGCCCGGTCGAGGCGATCTACTACGAGGACGACCTGCCCGACGAGTGGGCCGACTACTACAAGGCGAACGTCGAGTTCTTCGAGATATCGACGCCCGCGGTCGAGCCCGTCGGCTCGCCCGGCGGCGCGGCCAAGGTCGGGGTCATCGCGATGGACCACCCGATCATCGCCGCCCTCCCGCCGCAGGGCCACTGACCGTGGCGGGGCGCGAGCTGCCCGACTACCCGTGGGACCTCATGGTCCCGTACCGGGAGCGCGCCGCGGCGCACCCCGATGGGGCCGTCGACCTGTCGATCGGCTCGCCCGTCGACGAGACCCCCGCCGTCGTGCGCGAGGCGCTCGCCGCCGCGAGCGACGCCCACGCCTATCCGCAGACGGTGGGAACCGACGAACTGCGCGACGAGATCGTCGCCTGGTTCGCGCGGCGGCGCGGCGTGACCGGGCTCGGCCGCGAGAACGTGCTGCCGACGGTCGGCTCGAAGGAGCTGGTCGCACTGCTCCCGTTCCTGCTGGGGCTCGGCGAGGGCGACGTCGTCGTGCACCCGAAGGCGGCCTACCCGAGCTACGAGATGGGTGCGGTGCTCGCCGGGGCGACCGCGATGGCGAGCGACGATCCCGCCGAGTGGCCCGCGGAGACGAGGCTCGTGTGGCTGAACAGCCCGGGCAACCCCGATGGCCGCGTGCTGTCGATCGACGAGCTGCGGGCTGCGCGCGAGCGCGCCCTCGAGCTCGATGCGGTCATCGTCGGCGACGAGTGCTATGCCGAGCTCGGCTGGAGCGGCGAGTGGGCCGACACCCCGGTGCCGAGCCTGCTCGATCCCAGGGTCGTGGGCGACAGCCGGCGCAACACGCTCGTCGCCTACTCGCTCTCGAAGCAGTCGAACATGGCGGGGTACCGCACCGCGTTCCTCGCCGGCTGCCGCAGCGTGGTCGGCCGGCTCACGAACGTGCGCAAGCACGCCGGGCTCATGCTCGCCCAGCCGCTCCAGCAGGCGATGATCGCCGCCCTGCGCGACGACGCCCACGTCGCCGAGCAGAAGGCGCGCTATCGCGCCCGCCGCGAGCTGCTGCTGCCGGCGCTCGAGGCCGCGGGGTTCCGCATCGACCGCAGCGAGGCGGGCCTCTACCTCTGGGCGAGCGAGGGGCGCGACGCCTGGGAGTCGATCGGCCGCCTGGCCGAGCTCGGCATCATCGGCGGCCCCGGGCACTTCTACGGCGTCCACTACCCCGAGCACGTGCGGCTCTCGCTCACCGCGAGCGACGAGCGGATCGCGGCCGCCGCCGAACGCCTGCGCGCGGCGGCGGGCTCGTAGCATCCGTGCCGTCGCACCCGGGTGGCCGCTGTGGCGACCAGCCAATGCATGCCGGGTTCTCTTGGTGGATGCGACAGTGTGCCCCGAGCACGTCTAGGCTGTAGGTCGGGCCGCAGCCGACCCTACGCCGACGGCCCTGAAAGCAGGTGACCGCGCAAGTGACGATCACAGGAGGCGCCGTGAGCGACGTCGTGAACCCCGCGGCGGGGCAGAACCCCGATACCGCAACCCTCAGCTTCCCCGGCGGGACGGCTGAGTTCCCGGTCCGACGCGCCGTCGAGGGCAATTCCAGCCTCGACCTCTCGACGCTGACCCGGCAGACGGGCCTCACCGGCCTCGACTACGGGTTCGTCAACACCGCATCGACGCGGTCGGCGATCACCTACATCGACGGCGAGCAGGGCATCCTCCGCTACCGCGGCTACCCCATCGAGGAGCTCGCCGAGCACTCGACCTTCCTCGAGGTCGCCTGGCTGCTCATCTACGGCGAACTGCCGAGCGCCGACCAGCTCGCCGAGTTCGACGAGAAGGTGCGCCGCCACACGCTGCTGCACGAAGACCTCAAGCGGTTCTTCTCGGCGCTGCCGCACACGGCGCACCCCATGTCGGTGCTCTCGAGCGCGGTCGCGGCACTGTCGACGTACTACGAGGACTCCTCCGACCCGCACGACCCCGACCACGTCGAGCTGACGACGCTGCGCCTGCTCGCGAAGCTGCCGGTCATCGCCGCGTACGCGCACAAGAAGAGCCTCGGGCAGGCGTTCCTCTACCCCGACAACTCGCTCGACTTCGTGCCGAACTTCCTGCGCCTGAACTTCGGCAACATGGCCGAGCCGTACCACATCGACCCGACGCTGGCGAAGGCGCTCGACCGCCTGCTGATCCTCCACGAGGACCACGAGCAGAACGCGTCGACCTCGACCGTGCGGCTCGTCGGCTCGACCGGCGCCAACCTCTACTCGTCGATCTCCGCCGGTATCCAGGCGCTCTCGGGCCCGCTGCACGGCGGCGCGAACGAGGCCGTGCTGCAGATGCTCGCCCGCATCCAGGAGTCGGGCGAGGGCGTCGGCCGCTTCGTCGAGCGCGTGAAGAACAAGGAGGACGGGGTGAAGCTCATGGGCTTCGGGCACCGCGTCTACAAGAACTACGACCCGCGCGCGAAGATCGTGAAGCAGTCGGCCGATGCGGTGCTCGAGAGCCTCGGGGTCAACGACCCGCTGCTCGACATCGCGAAGGAGCTCGAGCAGTTCGCCCTCCAGGACGACTACTTCAAGGAGCGTCGCCTCTACCCGAACGTCGACTTCTACACCGGCGTCATCTACAAGGCGATGGGCTTCCCGACGCGCATGTTCACCGTGCTCTTCGCGATCGGCCGCCTGCCCGGCTGGATCGCGCACTGGCGCGAGATGAACCTCGACCCGCAGACGAAGATCGGCCGCCCGCAGCAGCTCTACACGGGCGAGCCCGAGCGGCACTACCCCGGCGTCTGAGTTCGACACGAGCCGGGCGAGCAGACGCGGAACGGCCCCGATTCCCACGGAATCGGGGCCGTTCGCGCGTCTGCGGGTCTGCGCGCCGGCCGGTGCGCTAGCCCGCCGGTCGCAGCACGAGCGTGTCGTGCGCCGTCTCAGTGACGGCGTCGAGGGTGAACGGCCACGCTCGGGTCTCACCGCGCTGCCAGAGCGGCGCCTGGTCGTCGTAGTGCGGGTTGAAGGCGTGCCCCGAGGCGCCCGTGAGGTTGATCCAGCGCGACTCGTCGAGGTCGCCGAGGTCGACCACCATCCGCATCGACGGCACCCAGTCGACGCCGTAACCGAGGCGCGCGTCCCAGCCGATCGCGTTGACGATCGCCGAGCCGCCGCCGAGCTCGTACGGCCCGCGGTTGAAGAGCCATTCGACGGGACCGATCCCCGACTCCCCGAAGCTCTGGTTGGTGAGGGTGAGCGTGTGCAGCTCGCCCCACGTCCACGAGGCGGCGTCGCCGCCCATGAGCTCGGATGCCTCGCCCCACGCCGCGTCGAGCGCGCCGGCGATGGCCGCGTCTCGGCCGCCGTCGCCCCACCAGGCGTTCTCGGGCTCGCCGAGGAGCGTGCCGACGACGTTGAACCAGCGGTCACCGCCCTGCGGGAGGCTCTCCTCGGGCAGCCCGCCGAACATGTCGTCGAGCAGCGTGCGCCAGAACACCGCGAAGTAGGCGGCCTCGGCGCTGTCGGCGCCGGCCTTCGCGTCCCAGCCGTCGAGCAGCGCCGCGCCCCGGGCGGCGTCGCCGTCGAGACCGGCCGACAGCTCGGCGATCAGCGGGAGGAACTGCTGCGCGTTCATGTCGCTCGTGTCGAGCTGGATCTCGAGAAGGTCGTCGGCGGTGAGCTTCTCGCCCGCGTCGAGGCGCTCGCGGATCAGCTTGTCGATGCCGGCGGCGCGGTAGCCGTAGTCCCAGTCCTTCGTGAGCAGGGGCCCGTCGGGGCCGGCCGCGGCGTTGTTCGCGGTGACGATGTAGCCCGCCGGCGGGTTGAGCACGCTCGGCAGCTGATCGAAGGGCAGCATGCCCGACCAGCCGTTCGCGCTCGTCCAGCCGGGCATCGGCACGGTGCCGTCGCCCGACTTGCGCACGGGGATCTTGCCGGGCGCCTGGTAGCCGATGGTGCCCGAGTCGTCGGCGTAGACGAGGTTCTGCGACGGCACGTCGAAGAGCGACGCCGCGCGACGGAACCCGTCCCAGTCGCGTGCGCGGTCGAGCGCGAAGATCGCCTGGGCGGTGGTGCCCGGGGTGAGCGCGGTCCACTGCAGGGAGACCTGGTACCCGCCCTCGGGCGCGTCGCCGGACGCCGCGGGGGCGGTCTCGGCGACGGCGGCGAAGTCGGAGCCGATGCCCGTGACGATCGGTCCGCGGCCCGTCGAGCGCACCGTGATCGTGACCGGGTCGCCGCCGGCGACCTGGATCACCTCTTCGCGGATCGTGAGCGGCACCATGGTGCCGTCGAGCTCGTAGGCGTCTCCCTCGACGCGTTCGAGGTAGAGGTCGGCGACGTCGGGGCCGAGATTGGTGAAGCCCCACGCGATGCGATCGTTGTGCCCGATCACGATGCCCGGCAGGCCCGAGAACGAGAAGCCGGCGACGTCGAACGGGCAGGCGTCGTTCACCACGGCGCAGTGCAGGCCCATCTGGGTCCAGATCGAGGGCATCGCGGGGCCGAGGTGCGGGTCGTTCGCGAGGAGCGGCTTGCCGCTCTCGGTGAGGGCGCCCGAGACGACCCACGAGTTCGAGCCGAGGTCGCCGCCCTCGGGGCCGAGGAGCTCGGGGACGCCGTCGATGGTGCGCGCGAGCGAGGACAGGGCCGCGAGGTGCCCGGGCGCCGTGGCATCCGACTCGCCCGTCGGCGTCGCCGAGTCGCCCCCCGCGGTCTCGCTCGCGACGATCGGTCGGCCCGCCTCGTCGAGCGGGGTGACCTGCGACGCGGCGGGGGCGGCGGCGAGCGGTCCGCCGACGATCGTCGGCATCGCGCCCCACGGGAAGTCGGGGTGGAGGAACGCGACCTCCTCGGCCGGCAGCGCCGAGGCGAGCAGCGCCCGGTCGATCTCGTCGCCGAGGTTCGAGCGGAGGTCCCAGGCCATGGCCTTGAGCCACGCGATCGAGTCGACCGGCGTCCACGGCTCGGGGGAGTAGGCGCCGTTCTGGAGGCCGAGGACGGCGTACTCGAGCGAGAGGTCGGCGCCGCTGCGTTCGCCGAGGTAGGCGTTGACGCCGTCGGCGTACGCCTCGTAGTACGCGCGCGACTCGTCGTCGAGCTGGGCGTACTCCTGCTCGGCGATGCCGCGCCAGTCGAGCGTCCTGATGAAGCTGTCGGTGCCGACCTGCGACTCGCCGAACATCTCGGCGAGGCGGCCGGCGGTGACGTGACGGCGGAAGTCCATCTCCCAGAAGCGGTCCTGCGCGTGCACGTAGCCCTGCGCGAAGAAGAGGTCGCCGCTCGTCTCGGCGACGAGCTGGGGGATCCCGGCGTCATCGCGGTAGACCGTGACGCTCGCCGTGAGCCCCGGCACGTCGATGCGGCCGCTCGTCGTCGGGAACGACCGCTGCACCGTCCACCAGCCGAAGCCCGCGCCGGCGACGCCGAGCACCAGCACGGTGATCAGCAGGCCGATGAGAAAGCTCAGGCCGCGGTGGCGGCGGGTCCTCGGGGCGTCGGTACCCACGTCACTCCTTCGTGAGGTGCATGAGAGGCCGCCACTCGGCGGCCTCGGTTGCACCACACTAGCCGAGCACCGGGGCGCCGATCGCGCGATGCCGGCACGAAGTGCCGAGCTGCATCCGAACCGTTACGCGTGCAGCGCCGCGTTGAGCGTCACGCCCTCGCCCGTGCGGCTGAGCGCCTCGACCTGCCCGTTGAGCGAGTTGCGGCGGAACAGCAGGTTCGGCACGCCCGAGAGCTCGACGGCCTTGACCGCGCGCGGTCGCCCGTCGGGCCCGCCGAGCAGCACGACCTTCGTGCCGGCGGTGACGTAGAGGCCGGCCTCGACGACCGAGTCGTCGCCGATCGAGATGCCGATGCCCGAGTTCGCGCCGAGGAGGGCGCGCTCGCCGATCTCGACGCGCTGGGTGCCGCCACCCGAGAGCGTGCCCATGATCGAGGCGCCGCCGCCGATGTCGCTGCCGTCGCCGACGACGACGCCCTGCGAGATGCGGCCCTCGACCATCGAGGCGCCGAGCGTGCCGGCGTTGAAGTTCACGAACCCCTCGTGCATGACCGTCGTGCCGGGGGCGAGGTGCGCGCCGAGGCGCACGCGCGAGGCGTCCGCGATGCGCACCCGGTCGGGCGTCACGTAGTCGAGCAGCCGCGGGAACTTGTCGAGCCCCGTCGCGTGGATGCCGGCGCGCTGGAGGGCCGGACGCAGCCGGTCGAAGTCGGCGGGATGCACCGGGCCGGCGTTCGTCCAGACGACGGCGGGCAGGTGCCCGAAGACGCCGTCGAGGTTCACCGTGTTCGGCGCCGCGAGCAGGTGGGAGAGCACGTGCAGGCGGAGGTAGGCGTCGGCCGTGCCCGCGGGCGCCGCGTCGAGGTCGATCGAGAGCTCGATCTGCTCGACGCGCGCGTTCCGGCGCGAGTCGTCGCCCGCGAGAGCGGCGTGCTCGGGCTCGAGGGGGGATGCCTCGTCGCCGAGCCGGGGCGACGGGAACCAGGCGTCGAGCACCGTGCCGTCGCCGGCGATCGTCGTGAGCCCGGCGGCGGAGGCGATGCGGGCAGGGCGTGAGACGGTGTCGTTCGCGGGCATGGTTCAAGGGTACCGAGGCGGCGACGGCGTGTGACGCGACGCGTCCCTCGTGCCGCCGCGCGACGGGGACGGATCGCCGGTTGGACTCGCGGGGACGAGTCTGCTATTTTCCACCGTATGACAGCGTTGTCCTATGAGGATCCCGCACCGGTGAACACCGGCTCCTCCATCAGCGTCCCCCGTCCACGACTCACCGCCATCCCCGTCGCGCTCGCGCTCGTGGCGTCGGCACTCCTGCCTCTGGCAGGGCCGGCGACCGCCGCGCAGGCCGCGACCGGGGCGACCGACTACGCGAGCCTCGTCAACCCGTTCATCGGCACCGAGGGCGACCACGGCCAGGACGGCCCCGGCGCGTTCGCCCCGTACGGGCTCGCGACGGTCACGCCCACGACGAGCCCCGGCAACCACGTCGGGTACGAGTACACGGCCAACACCCTGCGCGGCTTCACGAACATCGCCCTCGACGGCGTCGGCGGCGGTGGCGGCGCGGGCGACGTGCTCGTCGTGCCCACCTACCAGAGCTATACCTCGCGGCCCTCGACGGGCAGCTACGACAAGGCGATCCGCAAGCACGACGGCGTCAAGGACGAGTCGGCGACGGCCGGCTTCTACGAGGTGGGCCTCGACGAGTCGGGCAAGGCGATCGACGCCCGGGTGACCGCGGCCGTCCGCACGGGCGTCCACGACTACGCCTTCGACACCGCGGGCCACGCCGCGCTCGTGGTCGACCTCAAGCACACCGGCAACGGGCGCAAGGCGACCGACCTCGTGATCGGCACCAGCGAGGACGGCAACACGACGCTGTCCGGGTCGTTCACCGGCTTCTTCTACAACTCCTCGTACAAGCTGTACTACTACGCCGAGACCACCGCTCCGACGACCTCGGTCCAGACATGGGGGAGCGCGGGGCTGAGCTCCACCGCGACCACGCAGGACGGCACCGACATCGGCGCCGTGCTCAACTTCGACGCCGACGCGGGCGAGCACGTGGGCCTCCGCGTCACGCTCTCCCCGGTGAGCGCGAAGCAGGCCGAGCGCGATGCGGCCGTCGAGGTCGGAGGGAAGACGTTCGACGAGGTGCGCGCCGCGACGAAGGACGCGTGGAACGACCGGCTCGGCAAGGTCGAGGTCGACGCCACCGCGGCGAACGACCCGACGGGCGACCTGAAGACCCAGTTCTACACGCACCTCTACCGGCTCGCGAACACCCCGATGAACGCGACCTCGACGGACGGCACCTACCGGGGCGCCGACGGCGTCGTCTACCCGGCCTCGGGCTACACGCACTACGACTCGTGGTCGCTGTGGGACGACTTCCACAAGTACGCGGCCGTGGCCTCGGTCTACCCCGACGTCTACCGCGACGTGGTGCAGTCGCTCGTCGACCTCTACGCGAGCACCGCCACGAGCGGCAAGGGCTCGGTCGGCGGGCTCCTGCAGTCGGTGCCGACGGTGCGCTGGGAGCGCGCGCCGGTCGTCGTGGCCGACGCGATCTCGAAGGGCGTCGAGCTGCAGGGCCTCGAGACGGCCTACCCCGCACTCGTCGCGCAGACCGGAAGCCAGGCGAGCCTGACGAACCTCAACTCCGTCAGCGGCGGCCTCCTCGGCTACTCGTACGACGCCTACGGCCTCTCGGTCATCGCCGACGAGATCGGCGAGACGGCCGACGCCGAGCGCTACCGGGCCGAAGGCGCGCGCTGGGCGAAGGCGTTCGATCCGAACGCGCTGAAGAACGACGCCAACGCGACGGCGGCGACCGGCGTCGCCGAGGGCGTCGACGAGGTCGGCATGCTCATGCCGCGCTCGAGCAACAGCGAGTCGGCCGGCTTCACGTCGAAGGACCCCGAGAGCTGGAGCAGCGGCCTCTACCAGGGCACCTTCTGGCAGTACAACTGGTACGACGCGCAGGACCTCGGCGGCATGGTCGAGCTCATGGGCGGCGAGGAGGACGCGGCGAAGGCCGTGAGCTACTTCTTCGGCGACCAGGCTCCCGACGACTGCCGTCGCAACCTGCATCTCTTCGCCAACGAGATCTCGGTCCACGCGCCCTTCCTCTACAACTTCGTGGGCCAGCCCGCGCGCACCCAGGACTGGACGTACCGGGCGGTCACCGAGCCCGTGTGCGTGCGGTACACCGCCGACGGCAGCGGCACGACGCCGTCGAAGCGCATGGTGTTCCAGAACGATCCCAAGGGCCTGCTGCAGACGATGGACAACGACGCGGGAACCATGTCGGGCTACTTCGTCTCGAGCGCACTCGGGCTCTACCCCGTGATGGCGGGCGGCGACTCGTTCCAGATCACCACCCCGATCTTCGACCGCACCACGATCCACTACCCCGGCGGCAAGGACTTCGCCGTCGAGGCGCCCGGCGTCAGCGCGACGAACCGCTACATCCAGAGCGCGACGCTCAACGGCCGACAGCTCGACCGCACCTGGCTCACCGCCGCCGAGATGAACGCGGGCGGCGTGCTGCACTTCACGATGGGCGCCGACCCGTCCGACTGGGGTGCCGACGGCATCGACGCCGACTCGCTCAACGACCACGTCAGCAGCGCGCTGTACCACCCGGCCGACGACGTCTCCACGACGTCGCGGGTGTTCGAGGAGTCGGCCGCGAACGACGGCTCGGTCGACGACGTGATCTCGGTCCGGGTCGACGGAGCGGAGTTCGCGGGCGAGGTCGGTGCGGACCTGACCGGCGAGATCGAGGCCGCCGGCGTGCCGAAGGGGCTCGACCTCGTCGCGACGAAGTCGGGGGCCGACACGCTCGCCCTGTCGCTCGAGGGTGCCGCGGAGCAGCATCTCGTGGACGACTCGACCGACGACCTCGCCGTGACCATCGCGGCCGCTGCCTTCTCGGGCGACGCGCCGAGCGCCGCCGAACGGAGGCTCGCGCTCAAGGTCCGCTTCGCCGGGCACGTCCTCACGCCGAGTGCGACCTCGATCACCGCCGATGCGAAGGGCGCGGTCAAGGCCACCATCGACCTCACCCTCAGCGGCGGTGCGACGTTCGCCGGCAGGAACCGTCCGGCACTCTCGAAGGGAGCGATCACGTTCCCCGGCCTCGACCCTGGCCTCACGGCCGGCATCGCCCGGATGAGCGACACCACGGCCCAGGTCACGTTGAAGGGCAAGCTCGAGCGGGCGACGCCGACGCACTTCACGGTCGCGCTCACCGACTCGGCGCTCGACGGCGCAACCGCGGCCGAGGTGACGGGCGCGGGCACGACGTCGCTCCTCCCGATCACCGTGTCGCCCTCCTCGAACACGCGGGCGGAGCTGCAGTCGCTGTACGACGACGCGCGCCTCGTGACGGCCGGCAGCTACTCCGCGGCGACCTTCGCGGCGCTCGAGTCCGCGGTCGCGCGGGCGAAGGCGGCGCTCGACGACGACGCCTCGGCGGAGCGCACCCTCTCGACGGCCCTCGCGCTCCTGCGCGTCGCGGCCGACGGCCTCGCGATCGGCGGCGACAGCTACCGCCTGCTGCAGGCCGAGGGCTACGACACCTGGTCGGGCGGATCGCTCAAGACCGAGTCGGGCGGCAGCGGGACGAACGTCGGCGGTGTCTCGCCTGGCGCGTGGCTCGCGTTCCGCGGTCTCGACTTCTCCGAGTCCCCGCTCGGATCGGTCGTGGTGAACTACGCCCACAACCCCGGCTCCGCGTCCGCGAACTCGGCGGTCGAGATCCGCACCGGCTCGGCGACCGGTCCGCTGGTGACCACGATCCCGCTGCCGACCACCAACGGCTGGGCGAACTACACGGTGCGGACGCACACCTTCACCGCCGACGAGATCGCGAAGCTCGCGGGCGTGAACGACGCGTACTTCGTGTTCACCGGCACCCTGGCCTCGGGCCAGAGCTGGGTCGCGAACGTCGACTGGTTCCAGTTCCGCCCCGCGGCCGACGCAGTCGCGACGTCGAAGACGGTGCAGTTCGAATCGATCAGGACGGGCTACGGCCCGCTGAACGCCGCCGGCACCGGCCTCGTCGAGGGCACCGACTTCTCGGGCCCCGACCTGAAGACCGAGGCGGGATCGGTGGGCGGCCAGCTCGCCGGCACGAAGAACGGCGCGTGGATCCGCTACCCCGAGGTCGACCTGGGCGAGCGCAGCGCGACCACGCTCAGCGTGCGCTACGACGCTCCGTCGACCAAGGTCGCCGACGGGCGGCTCGCCGTCTACGTCGACGAGATGTCGGGCGACCCGGTGGTGACCGTCCCGCTCCAGCCCACCGGCTCGAACTGGGGCACCTACGGCACCGCGAAGGTCGCGCTCCCCACGGAGCTCACGGGCAGCCACGCGCTCTACTTCGCCCTCCAGAGCACGCCGACGTCGACGCAGCCGTACGTCGGAAACCTCGACTGGTTCTCGCTCGAGTACGCCGTCGACAAGACGGCGCTGCGCGCCGCCATCGCGAAGCACGCCCCGCTCACCGCGGATGCGGGCCTCTACCTCGCGACGGAGTTCGCGGTGTTCGCAAGGGCGTACGACGCGGCGAAGGCCGTCGACGAGGCCGCCGCCGCGACGACGGGCCAGGTCGCCGAGGCGGTGCGGGTGCTGAACGCGGCCGCGGGCCACCTCCGGTGGAAGGTCGTCGTGGAGCTCGCCGACGTGCGCGGGAAGGCCGAGGCGGTCGACGCCGCCGACGTCACCCCCGTGTCGTATCGCAAGCTCCGGAGCGCGCTCGCCGCGGCGGACGAGCTCGACGCGGCGACGAGCACCCACGACGACTACGTGGCCGCTCTGGCGAGGCTCGTCTGGGCCTACGAGCGGCTCGTGCCCGCGAAGTGACCGTTCGGCGGGCCGGCCGTGCGCCGGCCCGCCGAACCCCGCAGCCCGAACCGGTCGCCCTGCCGACCGGTTCGAGCGTGCTGAGACCCAGGAGCCCGTCGAACCGCCGGCGGGCCCAGACCGAAGGAGCAACGTGACCGGCAACCGGGTAGCGACCATCGAACTCGGCGGGACCCACGTCGCCGTCGCCGTCATCGACACCGCCGCGCGCGCGATCGTCGAGGGCACCTATCTGACCCGGCCGCTGAACTCCGGCGGCACGGCCGACGACATCGTCGAGGCCATCGCCGCGGCGGCCCGCACCCTCGGGTCCGAGCACGGGGGGCGATGGGCGGTCGCCGTCCCCGGCCCGTTCGACTTCGCCACCGGCATCGCGCGCTACACCGGCGTCGGCAAGTTCGACGCGCTCTACGGCGTCGACCTGCGCGCCCGGCTGGCCGGCGCCCTCGACGCCGACGCGGGCTCGTTCACGTTCGTCAACGACGCGGACGCCTTCGCGCTCGGGGAGTACGCGGCCGGCGCGGCGCGCGGTCTGGAGCGGTTCTGCTGCGTCACGCTCGGCACCGGCGTCGGCTCGGGCTGGGTCGTCGGGGGCGAGCGGACCGACGGCGCCGCACCCGACGGCGAGGTGCACCTGCTCGAGTTCGAGGGCGGGCGCATCGAGGCGCGGATGTCCCGCCGCGCGATCCGCGCCGCCTACGCGCAGCGGACCGGCCATGCGGAGGACGTGCCCGACGTGAAGGAGATCGCGGACCTGGCCCGCGGCGGCGACCCGATCGCGAGCGAGGTGCTCGTCGACGCGTTCTCGTACCTCGGCCGGGCCCTCGCCGGCCCGCTCGACCGCTTCGGCGCCGACGCGCTCGTCGTCGGGGGCACGATCGCCCGCTCCTGGGACCTCCTCGAGCCGGCGCTCTCCGAGGGACTCGGCCGTCCGGGGTTCCCGGTCCTCAGGGCGGAGCTGTCGCACGAGGCGCCGATGATCGGCGCCGCCCACGCCGCCTACGCCGCCGACGCGGCGCTACTCGGCGCTCGGGGCCGCTGAACCCGAATCGCCTCGCGCCGTCGACCGGCGCGGGGTGAGGCGCATCGGGAGCACGACGTGCTCGACGGGCCGGGTGCGATCGGCGAGCCGGGCGAGCGCCAGGCGGGCGGCATGGTGACCGACCGCCTCGACGTCGCCCGCGACGGTGGTGACGCCCATCACGCGCGCCCACTCGGGTTCGTCGATGCCGATGACGGCGGGGGCGTCGTCCGCACCATGCTCGGACAGCTCCTCGAGCACGCCGAGGAGGATCCGGTTGTTGCCGGCGACGATCGCCGTCGGCGGCTCCTCGAGCGCCAGCAGCTCGCGGGTCAGCGCACGGGAGGACGCGACGTCGTGCGCATCGTCGCGGAGGAGGCTGCGCCACGAGGGCGACGCGCCGTCGAGCACGGCCGCCATGCCCTCGAGCCGCTCGCGATACGTCGGAAGCCAGGCGTAGTCGCCGACGAAGGCGATGCGCGTGTGGCCGGTGTCGAGGAGGTGCTGGGCGGCGAGTCGACCGCCCATCCGGTTGTCGAACACGACCGAGTCGGCCTCGAGCCCCACCGCGGGTCGGTCCACGAAGACGACCGGCACGCCGCGGGCCTGGACACGCGCGTACTCGGCGTGGTCCGCCATGGCCGAGACGACGACGAGCGCCTTGGCCTGGCGGCTCGCCAGGTCGTCGACGATCCGCCGCTCCCGCTCCGCGGACTCCCATGACGTCGCGACGGACAGGTGCATCCCCTCGCTGCGGATGTCGTCCTCCACCGACTGCGCCAGCGCGGAGTAGAAGGGGTTCGTGAAGTCGCCGCCGATGAGCCCGATCGACTCGGCGAGATGCCCGCTCGCCAGAAGGCTCGCCGCCGCGTTGCGACGATAGCCGAGCGCGGTGGCCGCGGCGAGGACCTTCGCGAGGGTCTCCTCGCTCACGTACTGCTCGCCGCCGAGCGCGCGGGACGCGGTCTTCAGGCTCACCCCGGCGCGGTCGGCGACCTGGGCGAGCGTCACCCTCGGTGCGAGCTCGTGTGCGTCCTGCATGATCCTCCTCGACGTGCGTCGGAGCAACGACACGATATCGGCTGCGGCCTCCGGTCGGGTGGTGCCCCGCCCGGGTCACGACTACTCCGTGCTCGCGCCCCCGCGGCCCAGGCCGGCATCCCGCGCCGCGATGACCGCCTCGGCCCGCCCCGAGACCTGCAGCTTCGCGAAGATGTTCGAGACGTTGTTGCGCACGGTCTTCGGCGAGAGGAAGAGGTGCTCGGCGATGTCGCCGTTCGATCGGCCGGCCGCGACGAGCTCGAGGATCTCGCGTTCGCGGGCGGTGAGCTGCGGAAACGCGACGGCGTCGGCCGCGACCGGCGGGCGGGCGAAGAACTCGGCGACGCGGGCGGCGATGCGAGGGCCGAAGATGGCGTCGCCGCCGGCGACGGCGCGGACGGCTCGCGAGATGTCGTTGGGTCCTGCGCCTTTCAAGAGGTAGCCGCGTGCTCCGGCGCGCATCGCGTCGAACACGGTCTCGTCGGCCTCCGACATGGTGAGCACGACGATGCCGACGGCGGGATGCCTCGCGGCGATGCGGCGCGTGGCCTCGATGCCGTCCAGCCGCGGCATCTGCACGTCCATCACGATCACGTCGGGGCGGAGCGCGTCGGCGGCGGCGATCGCCTCGAGCCCGTCGGCGGCGGTGCCGACGACGTCGAGCCCGTCGAGGGAGCGCAGCAGCACGGCGAGGCCGTCGCGGTAGACGGGGTGGTCGTCGACGAGCAGCACCCGGACGGCGTGCTCGTCGGCGGGCGTCGGCGGTGCAGGGGAGTCAGGCATTGGCGGTCACCTCGGGGTCGATGACGGGGCTGGGCAGGGGGAGGGCGGCCCGCACGACGGTGCCGCCGCCCGAGCGACCGGTCACCTCGAGCGCGCCGCCGAGCTCGACCGCGCGTTCGCGCATCGAGAGGAGCCCGACGCCGGCCGGCGCTTCCGCGGCGACGCCGCGCCCGTCGTCCTCGACCTCCACGACGAGCCGGCCGTCGTCGTACGAGAGCCGCACCCACGCGTGCCTGGCCCGCGCGTGCCGTTGCACGTTCACGAGCGCCTCGGCGACGATGCGGTACGCGGCGACCTCGACGGCGGCGGGCAGTCCGGCCGGCAGCCCCTCGGGCAGCTCGCGCGTCGCGGTGACCTCGAACTCGCCGCCGAAGCGACGGCACAGCTGCTCGATCGCGCCCGCGAGGCCCACGTCGTCGAGGCTCGGCGGCCGCAGGTCGTGCGCGAGCCGGCGGATCTCGCCCACGGCGAGCCGCAGGTCGTCGGCCGCCGAGGCGAGCAGGCGGTCGGCCTCGACGGGGTCGGCCGCGCCGACGTTGCGGGCGGCCTCGATGCGCAGCTGCACACCGGCGAGCTCGGGCCCGAGCCCGTCGTGCAGCTCGCGACGCATGCGCCGGCGCTCGTCCTCGCGTGCGTTCACGAGCTCGACGCGGATCTGCTGCAGCTCCGCGCTCAGGGTGCTCGCCCGCACCGCCGAGGCCGCGTGCCGCACGAGGTCGGCGAGCAGTCGCTCGTCGCCCGGGGAGAGGCGGGCCCGGCGTCCGGGCGACATCTCGAGTCGGCCGATGCGCTCGCCGCGGTACACCAGCGGGATCGACTCGACCTCGTCGCGCACGGTGCCGTGGCGGGCGAGCAGGCTGCCGCCGTCGGGCGTCCCGACCTCGACGCCGACGTAGGGCGAGGCGAAGGCGGCCGCGATGGAGGCGGCGAGCGAGTGCAGCTGGTCGCCCGGTTCCTCCGTCTCCTCCAACCGGGCGGCGAGCGTCGAGACCACGCCGTATGGGTCGCCGCGACGGCCGTTGACGAGCCGGTTCGCGAGGGTCAGCACCCGGTCGCGGAGCGGCAGGTAGGCGAACAGCACGATGAGCATGGCGGCACCGGCGAGCACCTGGTGCTCGACGAGCCCGCCGATCGTCGCGACGAGCAGCACGTCGATGACGACGACCGAGATCGCGACGAGGCCGTACACGACCGTCCAGCTGAGCAGTCGGTCGATGCGGTAGAGCCCGCGCCGGGTGACGGCGACGATGATCGCCGCGCAGATGACCGCGGTGCCGACGATGACCGTCGCCTGCCCGAGGTGGTACGGCAGCACGAGCGCGGAGACGACGAACAGGGCGGCGTACACGAGGCCCGCCCACACGATCCACTTGATCTGGCGGCGGAGCTCGGCGTCGGCGCCGACCATGCGGCCGCACAGCACGATCGCGGTGAGCACGACGCTCGTGAGGATCGTCGGCATCCAGATCGCCCCGATGCTCTGCCAGACGGCGGGCGGCAGCGCCACGCCCCACTCGCCCGTCGCCCACTGCAGCAGGCGCGGGTCGGGGTTGCCGAACGCGGCGCGTGCGACGCGCCACGGCATCGCGAGGTCGACCACGACGATGAGCACGTTGAGCACGGCCGTGCCGATCGCGACCGCCCTGAGCGGGCCGCGCGGGAACCGGCCGTCGGGGAACACGAGCAGCGCGAGCGGGAGCGCGAGGTACGCGGCGACCGAGAGCCGCTGCGTGAAGACGAAGGCCTCGGCGAGGAGCGGCGCGTCGGGCAGGAGCAGGACGCCGTGGTTGAGCCACGCGAGCGCGAGGCCGTCGATCGCGGCGAGCAGCCCGCCCGCAGTGAGCAGCACCGGCACCGGATGCCACGACAGCCGTGCGAGCAGCAGGCACCCCGTCGCACCGAGGACGAGCCCGCGCCAGGCGGCGACCCAGCCGGGCGCCGCCGGGATCTCCTCCCCGGTGCGGAACGTCAGGTAGTCGAGCACGAGCGCCGCGGCGGCGCACACGAGCACCACGGCGAACGCGGCGACCGCCGTCGCACGCGCTGCGGGCGGTGCTCCGGCCTGGCGCATGGGTCCATCGTGGCAGGCGGTGCGGCGTCTGTCTCCGGGCGGATGTCCCGAATCGCGCGGGACATCGTCGGGCTCGCCCGGGGCGGCCGGACTCTGGAGGCCCGGGACGGCCGGCCGCGAGGCTCGGAGGGCGCCGGACCCGGCGCGCCACGACGCATCCGGAAGGACCCTGACTCATGCCGACCGTACAGACCCCGCCCCCGGCGCGCACCGATGCGCCCCCGATGCCCGCCCGCCCCGCGGCCCGTGCCGAGCGGAGGCTGAGCCCACTCCGCATCCGCCTCGCGGGAGCGGCTGCGCTCGTGCTGCTCGCCGTCTTCGTGCTCTTCACCGCGCTGCCGTGGCCGGCCGACGGCGACGCCTATCTCGGCGACGACGTCGCGGCCGTCGCGTACTCGGCGAGCCTCGCCATCGTCATCGGCGTCGCCCTGCGCGGCGGGGCGTTCGGCGCGGGACGCGCGTGGCGGGCGGTCGGCGTGGGCGCGTTCGCGGCGCTCGCCGGCTCGAGCGCGTTCCTCGCGATCGGACCCGTGCTGCCCGAGGCGCTGCTCGAACAGGCCGAGCAGGTCACCTCGCCGCTCGTGCTCGGCGCCTTCTGGCTCGCGGCGGTGGGCATCCTCACCGTCGGCCGCTGGCACGGCCCGGCGCGCGCCCTGCCGTTCCTCACCGCGAGCTGGCCCATGACCGTCGTCGGCGTCGTGCTCGTCGGCGGGGCCGGGCTCGACGAGGCGGCGTGGTTCGCCTTCGTCGGCCACCTCGCGCTCGGCCAGGCGCTCACCGCGGTCGCCCTCATCGCCGATGCGCGACGCCTCGCGTCGGCGAGCTGAGCGGCCGCACCGCGAGACGCCCGGCGACGCCGGGCGGGCCCGGCGGGCATCCCACGTGAATAGACTCGGGGAATGCCCGCCGACGCACCGCTTCCGCTCGACCTGACCGCCGACGCCGTCGCCATCACGCAGGCGATCTGCGACATCCCGAGCGAATCCGGCGAGGAACGGCTGCTGGCCGACCTCATCGAGCAGGCGCTCGCCGGGGCATCCCATCTCGAGGTGATCCGCGACGGCGACACGGTGGTCGCCCGCACGAACCTCGGACGCGAGCGCCGCGTCGTGATCGCCGGGCACATCGACACCGTGCCGATCAACGGCAACGTGCCCACTCGCTTCGAGACCGTCGACGGCGTCGAGTACCTGTGGGGGCGCGGCACCGTCGACATGAAGGCGGGCGTCGCCGTGCAGCTGAAGCTCGCGCTCGAGCTCACCGAGCCGATCGTCGACCTGACGTGGATGTGGTACGACCACGAGGAGGTCGCCGCCGCGCTCAACGGCCTCGGGCGGCTCTCGCGCAATCGCCCCGATCTCTTCGCCGGCGACTTCGCCATCCTCGGCGAGCCCTCGAACGGGCAGGTCGAGGGCGGCTGCAACGGCACGCTTCGCGCCGACGTCCGCACCACGGGCCTGCGGGCCCACTCGGCGCGCAGCTGGGTCGGCGACAACGCCATCCACAAGCTCGCCCCCGCGCTCACCCGGCTCGCCGAGTACGAGGCCGAGACCGTCGAGGTCGACGGGCTCGCCTATCGCGAGGGGCTCAACGCCGTGCTCGTGCACGGCGGCATCGCGGGCAACGTCATCCCCGACGAGGCCGTGCTCACCGTGAACTACCGGTTCGCGCCGAGCCGCAGCGTCGCCGAGGCATCCGCGCTCGTGCGCGAGCTCTTCACCGGGTTCGACGTCGACATCGTCGACAGCGCCGAGGGCGCCCGGCCCGGGCTCGACGCTCCGCTCGCGCAGCAGTTCGTCGCCGCGGTCGGCGCCGAGGCCCGGCCGAAGTACGGCTGGACGGACGTCGCGCGCTTCAGCGCACTCGGCATCCCCGCCGTGAACTTCGGCCCCGGCGACCCGCTGAAGGCGCACGCCGACGACGAACGGGTCGCCGTCGCGCAGATCGTCGACTCCGAGCGGGCGCTGCGCGCGTGGCTCACGGGGGCCGACGAGGCCGGCGCAGGTTCCGGCGCGGCGAGCGGCGCCTGACCCGCGGCATGAGCTCCACGTCCGCGCCGCGCGAGCCCGTCGCGCCGACCGACCCGTCGCCGGTCTCGCGCGCGACCCGGGGCTCGCTGCGCGTGCGCTGGCGCCTCACCCCGTGGTGGGCGAAGGTCGTCGCCGTGTACCTCGGTGCGCGCGTGCTCACGACCCTCGTGGTGCTCGACGTCGCCCGACGCCAGGGCCCCAACGCGTGGACCGGTGCCCAGCCCGACTACTTCGACTTCGCCAACATCTGGGACGCCCGCTGGTACCAGATCATCTGGGTCGTCGGCTACCCCCGCGAGCTGCCCGTCGGCGCCGACGGCCACGTCGGTGAGAACGCGTGGGCGTTCATGCCGGTCTTCCCGCAGCTCACGGGCGCCGTCACCTGGCTCGGCGTGCCCTGGAACGTCGCATCCGTGACCATCGCGGTGCTGGCGGGCCTCGGCGCCGCGCTCGTGTTCCATCGCCTCATGTCGCGCTTCCTCGAACCCGATCGCGCGCTGTTCGCCGTGGTGCTGTTCGCGATCGCGCCCGTCTCGCCGATCATGCAGTTCGGCTACGCCGAGTCGCTCGGCTTCCTGTGGCTCGCGCTCGCGCTGCTCCTGCTCGTCGATCGGCGATACGGATGGCTCGTGCCCGTCGTCGCGGCGTGGTCGTTCACACGGCCCGGGGCGCTGGCCTTCGCCCTCACGCTCGCCCTGCACTTCCTCTGGCGCTGGTGGCATCGCGCCCGCGACCCCTTCCCGGTGCGCGAGCAGCTCCTCGTCATCGCCGTGGGGCTCTTCACGGCCGCCGTCGGCTTCGCCTGGCCGCTCGTCGTGTGGGCGGTCACGGGGGTGCCCGACGGCTACACCGCGACCGAGCTCGCCTGGCGGGCCGGGTACATCGGCTACCAGGAGCTCGTGCCGTTCACCGCCTGGTTCCAGGGCGGCACGTGGTGGGCGATCTGGGTGGGGCTGCCCGGGTGGTTCGGCGTCGGGGCCGTCGTCGTGCTCGTCGCGACCCTCGCGGTCGTGCTGTTCCTCCCGGCGGTCCGGCGTCTCGGCGTCGACATCCGGTTCTGGCTCGCGAGCTACGCGCTCTACCTGCTCGCGGTGTTCTTCCCGCAGTCCTCGACCTTCCGCATCGTCTCGCCGATGTTCCCGATCGTGGGCGCGCTCGCCGTGCCGCGCGCCCGGTGGTACCGGTGGTCGATCGTGTTGCTCTTCATTGCGCTCCAGTACGCGTGGATCGCCCTCGTCTGGCGCATCGACGCGTACGACTGGACGCCGCCCTGATCGGGGCAGGAATCCTGACTCTCCCGCGCCGCGAACGCGGCGGTGAACAACCGGCGACCGGCCGGCGGCCGGCGTGCGAATACCCCCGACGGGTTATCCACATTTTCGGGGTGATTTCCCAGCACCGCCGCAGATGGCCGATAATGGAATCTCAGCCACGAAAGGGGAGCTCAATGGCGGCCATGAAGCCACGCACCGGAGACGGGCCTATGGAGGCTGTGAAGGAGGGTCGACTCATCATCGTGCGCGTGCCGCTCGAAGGTGGCGGTCGTCTTGTCGTCTCGGTGAACGACGCTGAGGCCAAGGAGCTCTACGACGTCCTCGGCGGCGTCGTGAACCCTGCCTGAGTCACACGCACTACGACTGCGAGCCCCGAGGACGTTCTCGGGGCTCGAGTCGTTTAACGGTGGTCTCGATACACGGGCTCCTTCGTCGCCTGCTACTCGACCACCGGGGCGGGCTCCGTCGTCGGGCGCTGCTCGACCACCGGGGCGGGCTCCGTCGTCGGGCACTGCGGAGGGCATCGACCGCCCGACGGGTCAGGCGCCGAGCTTGACGATCTGCAGCAGGCCCTCGCCCGCGGGCGAGATCGCCGTCGCCACCGCCGTCGACGGGGCGAGCTCGGCGATGAGCGTGCGGAAGGCGCTCGCCGCCTCGTCGCGCTTGGCCGGATCCGCGACGCGGCCCTTCCACAGGGCGCGGGCCACGAGCACGCTGCCGCCGGGCTTCGCGAGTCGCAGGCCGTGCTCGGCGTACTCGATGACCGACGGGGCGTCGGCGTCGATGAAGACGATGTCGTACGAGCTCTCGTTCATGCGCGGGAGCACCTCGCTCGCCCGGCCGGCGATGAGCCGCACGCGCGCCGCCGCGACGCCCGCGTCGGCGAAGTGCTGGCGGGCGTGCTGCTGGTACTCGTTCTCGGTGTCGATCGACGTCAGCAGCGCGTGCCGGGCGGCCTGCAGCATCCAGAGGCCCGAGACGCCGACGCCGGTGCCGACCTCGATGATCGAGCTCGCGCGCGACGCGGCCGCGATGACGGCGAGCTGCGCGCCCACGGCGGGGGAGACCGGCTCGACGCCGAGTTCGAGGGACTGCTGACGCGCCTTGACGATCGGTTCGGACTCGACGACGGACTCGTCGGCGTACTTCCAGTTCAGGTCGTGATCGGACACGTGGCGGCTCCCTGGTGGCTCTCTCAGCACCCCAGCCTACGGGCCGCGGCGCATGGCGTACGCATGCCTCGCCGCCGACTATCCTGTAGGCATGTTCGGTCTGACGTTCGAGAAGCTCCTCATCATCGGGGTGATCGCCGTCTTCCTGCTCGGCCCCGAGCGGCTGCCGCACTACGCCGCGCAGCTCGGGCGACTCGTCCGCTCGCTCCGCGACATGGCGAGCGGCGCGAAAGACCGCATGCGCGAGGAGATGGGTCCCGACTTCGACGACGTCGACTGGAAGAAGCTCGACCCGCGCCAGTACGATCCGCGCCGCATCATCCGCGAGGCGCTCACCGACGTCGACCCCTTCGCCGACGAGACGCCCGCGGCGCCCGTCGTCGCGCGCGCCGGCGTCAACGAGAACTCGGCCTACCTGCAGCGCAAGCGCAAGCGCGAGTCGCTCGGGGCCGACGAGCCGGCGCCCTTCGACTCCGAAGCGACCTGACGCGGTCGCGACGAACTGGGGCGCGACGGCCGGCCCGGCCGCGGCCGCCCCGAGTGCGGCCGGTGCCCGTCAGGCGCGGCCGACGGTCTTCAGTGCGCGCGCGAGCAGCAGGAGGAGGGGCGCCTGGGCCTCGTACTCCTCCGAGGTGCGCGGAAGCTGCAGCAGGCCCGTCGTCTGCGAGATCGTGACCGGCTCGACGAAGCGCAGCAGCCCAGCCTCGCCGTTGCGGCGCCCGACCCCCGACTGCTTCACGCCGCCCATCGGGGCCGCGACCGAGGCGAACGCGCCGCGGTAGCCCTCGTTGACGTTCACGCTGCCGGCCGCGAGGGCGTCGGCGACGCGCTGACCGCGCCGGGGCGAACCGGTGAACACGGCGGCGTTCAGCCCGTAGTGGCTCGCGTTGGCGGCGAGCACGGCCTCGTCGTCGCTCGACACGAGGTAGAGCGCGGCGATGGCGCCGAACGTCTCCTCGGCGTAGAGGTCCATCTCGGGGGTGACGCCCGTGACGATCGTCGGCTCGAACACCCACGGCCCGAGGTCGGGGCGGGCCTTGCCGCCGACGAGCACCGTCGCGCCCTTCGCGACCGCGTCGGCGAGGTGCGCCTCGACGCGCTCGAGCTGGGCGGCGCTCGCGAGCGAGCCGAAGTCGGCGCCGAAGCCGAGCGAGGTGCCGAGCTTCGCGTTGCGCAGGCGCTCGACGAGCGCCCGCTGGAACTCGCCCGCGATCTTCTGGTCGACGTAGATGCGCTCGATCGACACGCACAGCTGGCCCATCGCCGAGAAGCAGGCGTGCGCGGCGTTCGCCGCGGCCACGGCGGGGTCGGCGTCGTCGAGCACGAGCAGCGGGTTCTTGCCGCCGAGCTCGAGCGAGGCGCCGACGAGGCGTCGCCCGGCCTTCTCGGCGATCCTGCGGCCGGTCGCGGTCGAGCCGGTGAAGCAGATGTAGTCGGCTTCGTCGGTGAGCGCCTCGCCGACCTCTGCGGCGTCGCCGGTGACGACCGCCCAGAGGGCCTCGGGCACGCCCGCGTCGATGAACGCGCGGCGCAGCGCGAGGATCGACAGGGCGCCCTGGTCGTCGGCCTTCTGCACGACCGCGCAGCCGGCCGCGAGGGCGGGCACGACGTCCATCGCGGCGAGGCTCAGCGCGTAGTTCCACGGGGTGATGACGCCGGCCACGCCCTTCGGCGCGAACCGCACCCGGGTGGTGGTGACGGTCGGAAGGCCCGAGCGCACGGGGCGGCCGCGCAGCACCCTGCGGGCGGCGATGGCGTTGTACCGGGTCACCGAGACGGCCTGGAAGATCTCCTCGAAGCCCTGGCCGCGCGTCTTGCCGCTCTCGAGCTGGATGAGGTCGAGCAGCTCTTCGCGGCGCTCCAGGATGAGGTCGTGCGCGGCGAGCAGGATGCGGCGCCGGGCGGCGAAGCCGGCACGGGCCCACGAGAGCTGTGCGAGGCGCGCCCGCGCGATGGCGTCGTGCACGTCGGCGGCGCTCGAGCGGGGCAGTTCGTGCAGGGTCTCGCCGGTCGAGGGGGTCGGCACGGCGACGGTGTCGGAGCCCGACGCGACGACGTCGTCGGTCAGGCTGCGGAAGAGGTCGGCGGGGGCGGTCTGGGCGCGCATGCGCACAGTCTAGGACAGTTGACCCAGTCGTCCGTCGGGAGTGAGTACACTGCCTCCATGACCGCAGCGGAGCGTCCCCTGTCCCGCGGCGTCGTGGCCCGCTACGCGATCGGATCGCTCGGCACCGGTGGATTCGCGACGCTGCCCGGACTCGTCCTCGTGTACTACCTGACCGACACGCTCGGCGTGAGCGCGCTCATCGCGGGCCTCGTCGTGACTGCCGCCAAGGTGTGGGACGTCGTCATCGACCCGTGGATCGGGTCGCGCAGCGACCGCGCGCTCCTCCGCAGCGGCTCGCGTCGCGCGGGCATGCTCGTCGGCGCGCTCGCGCTGCCCGTCGGGTTCGCGCTCACCTTCGCCGTCCCGCCGGGCGTCGGCCCCGCGGCATCCGGCGCCTGGGTCTTCATCGCCTTCCTCGCCACGGCGACCGCCTTCAGCCTGTTCCAGGTGCCGTACATCGCCCTGCCCGCCGAGCTCACGCCCGACTACGACGAGCGCACGCGACTGCTGACCTGGCGGGTCGTGGTGCTCACGCTCGCGATCCTGCTGTTCGGCGCGGGCGGCCCCGAGATCCGGCGGGCGTTCGACGACGAGGCCACGGGCTACCTCGTGATGGCGATCGTCGCCGGCGTCGTCATCGGCGTCGGCATGCTGATCGCCGCGGGCACGGCGAGGCGGTCGGATGCCGCGGGCCTCCGCCGCGCCGAGGGGCTTCCCGCGGGCGACCCGCACGCCGCCGAGCGCTCGGTCGACGGCTACCGCGAGGGCTTCCGGGCGCTCCGCCGCAGCCTGCCGTTCCGGGTGCTGCTCGCGGTGTTCGTGCTGCAGGGGCTCGCGACCGGGCTCATGCTCGCCGGAGCGCAGTTCGTCGCCACCTGGGTGCTCGAGTCGGAGGCGGCGGTGACGCTGCTGTTCGTCGCGCTGATCGCCCCCGCGCTGCTCGTCGCCCCCGCGTGGGGCGTGCTCGCCCGCCGGATCGGCAAGGAGCGGGCGTTCCGCATCGCGAGCCTCGTGTTCGCGGCGGCGACGCTCGCGATGGTGCTGATCGTCTGGCTGCCGGGGCCGTGGGTGTACCTGCCCGTGGCCGTCGCCGGCGCCGCGTACGCCGGCATGCAGTCGCTGCCCATGGCGATGCTGCCCGACGTCATCTCGCACGACGCCCGCATGACGGGGCGCGAGCGGGCCGGCAGCTTCGGCGGCGTCTGGACGGCGGGGGAGACCGCGGGCATGGCGCTCGGGGCGACCCTGCTGACCCTCATGCTGGCCGCGACCGGGTACCTCGAGTCGACCGGCGCCGAGACCGTCGAGCAGTCGCCCGTCGCGATCGCCGGCATCGCGCTCTCGTTCAGCCTCGTGCCCGCCCTCCTCGTCGCCGCGAGCGTCGTCGTGCTGCGCGGCTACCCGCTGCGTCGGGGCGACGTCGACGTCGAGACGAACCCCGACGCCGGCCCTGCCGAGCCGGCGCGACCGAACACCCCCGGGGCGCACGGCGCCCCGAGCACCACCGATGGGAGCACCCGATGAGCGGGTTCCGCCGCGAGGCATCCGACATTCTCGACGAGCTCGACGCGCTGCGCTCGGCCGATGCGCCGACGCACGGCGGGCGGGTGCTGTCGTACGTGTACGACTCGGGGCTGTCGGCGCTCGACGAGCTCGCCGCCGAGGCGGCCCGCCGGGTGCAGCCCGTGAACGGGCTCGACCCGACGACGTTCGTCTCGGTCGCCGCGATGGAGCGCGGGGTGATCGGGTTCGCCCGGAGCGTGCTCGGCGGGGACGCGGGCGTCGGCAGCGGCAGCGCCGATGTCGTCGTCGGCTCGGTCACCTCGGGCGGCACGGAGAGCTGCCTGCTCGCGGTGAAGTCGGCCCGCGACGCGTGGCGCGCGGCCCGGCTGGGATCGCCGCGGGTCCCGCGGCTCGTGGCACCCGTGACGGTGCACGCGGCGTTCCACAAGGCGGCGCACTACTTCGGCGTCGAGCTCGACCTCGTGCCGGTCGACCCGGCGACGGGCACCGTCACCCCGGCGGCGATCGAGGAGCGGCTCGGCGACGACGTCGCCCTCGTCGTGCTCAGCGCGCCGTCGTACCCGTTCGCGAGCCTCGACCCGATCGCCGACGTCGCGGCGATCACGGCCGAGCGCGGCATCGCGCTGCACGTCGACGCCTGCATCGGCGGCTTCGCGCTCGCGTTCTGGCCCGAGCCGCTGCCCGCCTGGGACCTCTCCGTCCCGGGCGTCACGAGCCTCTCGGCCGACCTGCACAAGTACGGCTACGCGCCGAAGGGCGCCTCGGTGCTGCTGACCCGCGGGCGCGACCGCCAGCGCCACCAGTACTTCGCCACGACCGGATGGCCCGGGTACCCCGTCGTGAACCCGACCATGACGGGCTCGAAGCCGGCCGGTCCGCTCGCCGCGGCGTGGGCGATCATCGAGGCGCTCGGCGAGCCCGGATTCGCCGAGCTCACCGCGCAGGCGGCCCGCGCGACCGCGGCGCTGCGCGCGGCGGTCGACGGCATCGAGGGCCTCAGGGTGGTCGGCTCGCCGACGGGCCCGCTGCTCGCCGTCGCCACCGACGAGGATGCCCCGGTCACGTCGCGCGTCGACCCCCACCACTGGGCGGATGCCGCGCGCTCGGCCGGCTGGCAGCTGCAGCTGCAGCCCGGGCTCGCCCAGGCCGACGGCACCCGGCTGCCGCACACCACGCACCTCACCGTGACCCCCGTCACCGAGCGCGTGCTGCCCGAGCTCATCGCTGCGCTCGTGGCCGCGGCCGACGAGGTGCGCGGCATCCCGCAGATCGACGGCGGTGCCGCGCTCGCCGGCCTCGTCGAGGCGCTGCCGGGCTTCGGCGCCGACGGCGGAGCGTCCGCGCTCTCCGGCGGCGAGGCGCTCGCCGGACTCGCGGCCGGCCTCGACTCCGACACGGCCGCCGCGATCCTCGGTGCTGCCGGGCTCCTCGGGGGCGAGGGCGCGCTGCCCGATCGGCTCGCGCCGGTGCTCGCGCTCGTCGAGGCCCTGCCGGGGCCGCTCACCGAGCGCCTGCTCGTGGAGCTGCTCGCGCGCGTCGTCGAGCCGCCCGCCGACGGGCGCTGAGCGCGGACGCACGGAGGGTTTCCGCTCCGCGCTGTGCCGGTTGCGCCTCACTCGCCGGGGCGGCTCTGGCGAGGGGCGAGCAGGTTCGCATCGACGTGATGCCGGTTCTGCCTCATCGGGTCGGAGCGTCCGCTTCGGGCCACGGAGCGCGGGTTCGTTTCGACGTTATGCCGGTTCCGCCTCATCGGGGGTGGGAGTGTCCCCGTCGGGTGATGGTCGTGCGGGCTCGCGCTCGGGCCTGTGCTGGATCGGCCGTTCCCGTTGGTGCATTCCGCCTCCCCTCGATGAGGCGGAACTGGCATGGCGTTTCCGCGAACGCCCGACGGGCGCAGGTGGGGGAGCCCCGGGCGAGCGCGTCGGTGAGCGAGTGCGCCGAGGCTACTGGAGCTCGCAGCGCTCGGTGACGTAGTCGTAGAGCTCGGCCTTCAGCCCGTCTGAGGACGGCCGGTCGATCATGCCCGAGCGGCCGTCGCCGGTCTCGACGACGAAGGCGAGGATCGTGCCGCGCTTGTCGTCGGCGAGCACGTGCGGGTCGCATCGTGCGGGGCGCACCGCGAGCGGCACGACCGAGGGCGCATCGCCCGGCATGACGTCGAGCTCGAGCGGCCAGTCGGTTCCGGCCTCGTTGCCGAGCAGCGTCGAGCCGCGCACGAGCGAGATCTCGAGCGAGCCGTCGCCCGAGTCGACCGGGTCGACGGCGACGTCGATCCACGCGCGCTGCGCGGCGCCCGCGCCCTCGACGCGCAGGTGCTCGGGCATCGAGATCGTCGCGACCTCGCCGACCGACGACTCGAGGCAGTCGCCCGCGACGATTCGGGGGAGCGTGTCGAAGGGGTCGTCGGGGGCGAGCTCTCCGACGAAGTCCCGCGTGGCGCCCTCCGCGCGGCCTTTCAGCCGGACGACCGGCTCGCCGTCGCCGGCCGACTCGCCGGCCGCGTCGGCATCGCCTGCTTCCTCGTCGCTCGCGCATCCCGGCGGCGGCAGCTCGAGGCGCAGGTCGATCGCGTCGTCGGCCGAGAGCTCGACGACGTCGGTGTACTCGAGCACGGCGCCGAGCGCGGGCACGTCGAGCTCGACCCGCCCGATCGACACCGGCGTCGGGCCGGCGTTCTCGAGGTGCACCACGATCCGACGGGCCTCGACGTCGAGCCGGCCCTGCTGCACGCCCGCGCTGAGGCCCTCGGGCAGCGGCGGCGGATCGGGGTCGTCGATCGGGGACGGCGCACTGCAGGCCGCGAGCGAGCCGAGCAGCACCAGCACCGCGACCGAGCGGGCAGCGCGTCGAGGCGGGGACGCGATCGACGTCGGCGCCCCTGACACGGCCCCGAACCGCCACGCGCCCCGCCGACAGGCTGCAGCGCGTGGCATCCGGATCACCGGACCGAGACGTCGAGTCGGCGTCCTGCGAGCGAACGCGGCATCGCCGAGAGCGCCGCGGCGACCTGCTCGATCGCGCGGGCCGCGGGGTCGTCGGGCGAGGCGACGACGACCGGGACCCCCGTGTCGCCGCCCTGTCGCAGCGCCATGCTGAGCGGCACGCTCGCGAGCAGCGGCACCGGCTCGACCGTGGCGCCGTCGGCGCCCTGCGAGAGCCGTTCGGCGACGAGCTCGCCGCCGCCCGAGCCGAAGAGCTCGAGGAGGCTGCCGTCGGGCTGCACGAGCGCGGCCATGTTCTCGACGACGCCCACGATGCGCTGGCCCGTCTGCCGGGCGACGACGCCCGAGCGCTCGGCGACGTCGGCCGCGGCGGCCTGCGGGGTCGTCACGACGACGACCTCGGCGTTCGGCAGCAACTGCCCGAGCGAGATCGCGATGTCGCCGGTGCCGGGCGGCAGGTCGACGAGCAGCACGTCGAGGTCGCCGAAGTAGACGTCCGTGAGGAACTGCGAGAGCGTGCGGTGCAGCATCGGCCCGCGCCAGGCCACCGCCGTCGACGAGGCGCGCCCGCCGGGGGCGGTCGGCTCGACGAACATGCCGATGGAGATGACCTTCACCCCGTGTGCGACCGGGGGCAGGATCATGTCGTCGACCCGCGTGGGGCGGGCCGCGAGACCGTCGTCGTCGACGAGGCCGAGCAGCCCCGGGATCGAGAAGCCGTGCACGTCGGCGTCGACGAGCCCGACCGAGAGGCCGCGCGCCGCGAGCGCCACCGCGAGGTTCGCCGTGACCGTCGACTTGCCGACGCCGCCCTTGCCGCTCGTGACCGCGATCACCTTCGTGAGCGAGCCCGGCCCGAAGGGGTTCGTGCGCGCCCGGCCGCCGCGCAGCCGTTCGGTGAGCGCCGCGCGCTGCTCGGGCGTCATGACCGAGAGCTCGACGGCGGCGTTGCCGGCCCCGGCCACCGATTCGGCGGCCTGTCGCACGTCGCGTTCGATCCGGTCGGAGGCGGGGCATCCGACGATCGTCAGGCGGATGCCGACATCCACCCGGCCGTCGCCGGCCTCGACGACGCGCTCGACCATGTCGAGCTCGGTGATGGGCTTGCGGATCTCGGGGTCGATGACCGACTCGAGCGCGCGCAGCACGGCCTGCTCGAGCGGGGTCGACGTCTCGACCGGCTCAGCCGGCATGCTCGGCCTCCTCCTCGTCGCGACGGTCGAGCTCGTCGAGGATCGAGCGCAGCTCGGCCCGGATGAACTCCTTCGAGGCCAGGTCCTTCACGGCGAGGCGCAGGGCGACGACCTCGCGGGCGAGGTACTCGGTGTCGGCGAGGTTGCGCTCGGCGCGCTGCCGGTCCTGCTCGATCTGCACGCGGTCGCGGTCGTCCTGCCGGTTCTGCGCGAGCAGGATGAGCGGGGCCGCATAGCTCGCCTGGAGCGAGAGCACGAGGGTGAGCGCCGTGAAGCCGATCGCGATCGAGTCGAACCGCCACGGTTCGGGCGCGAAGGTGTTCCATGCCATCCAGCCGATGGCGAACACCGACAGCCCGAGCAGGAAGGCCGGGGTGCCCATGCCGCGCGCCACCCACTCGGTGAAGCGCCCGAAGCGGTCGTTGTCGCCCGAGCCCCCGCGGAAGGGGGCGTTCCGGCGGATGCCCTTCGGCGTATCGAATCGACGGTCCTCCGACTCAGCGCGTGCCATCTGCTCCCCTCCTTCCGTATGGGATCGGGATGCTTCCCGTCGTCAGCTGCGCCCGCGCGGTGCTGCGCTTGGCCAGCTCGTCTTCCTCTGGGTGACTTCGCCAGTCATCGGGCAGCAGGTAGTCGAGCACGTCGTCAATCGTCACCACCCCGACGAGTCGGTGTTTCTCGTCGACGACCGGCACGGACACCAGGTCGTAGCTCGCGAGGATGCGGCTCACCTCGGCGGCCGAGGTGTCGGCCGTCACCGGCTCGAGACCCTGGTCGATCAGGGTGCCGAGCCGCTCGTGCGGCGGGTAGCGCAGCATCCGCTGGAAGTGCACGATGCCGAGGAACCGGCCCGTCGGCGGCTCGTACGGCGGCAGCGTCACGCAGACGGCGGCGCCGAGCGCCGGCGGCAGGTCGTGGCGGCGGATGAGCGCGAGCCCCTCGGCGACCGTCGCGTCGGCCGACACGATGATCGGCTCGGTGGTCATGAGGCCGCCGGCCGTGTCGGGGCCGTAGGAGAGCAGGAAGCGGACGTCCTCGGCCTCCTCGGGCTCCATGAGCTCGAGCAGGTGCTCGCCGCGCTCCTCGGGGAGCTGGGCGATGAGGTCGGCGGCGTCGTCGGGCTGCATGTGGTCGAGCACGTCGGCGGCGCGGTCGTCGCCGAGGCCCGCGAGGATGACGACCTGGTCGGACTCGGGCATCTCCTCGAGCACGTCGGCGAGGCGGTCGTCGGGCAGCTCCTCGGCGACCTCCTGCCGGCGCTGCGCCGGGAGGTCGAGCAGGGTCGACGCGAGGTCGGCGGGCTTCAGCTCGGAGTAGGTCGCGATGAGCTGCTCGGCCGACTGGGCCTCGCCCTTCGACGTCTGCTCGCGCACCTCGCGCCAGGTGACGTAGGCCGACTGCCCCTTCGAGAACGGCGAGGCGCCCTTGGGCCGCCGGACGAAGAGCTGGTCGACCTCCCACTCGCCGGGCTCCTGCTCCTCGATCGCGACGTCCTCGATGGTCGCCGTGCCCGAGCCGTCGTTGAACAGCACCTTGCGGCCGAGCATCTCGGCGATGACGCGCACCTCGCCGCCGCGCTGCTCGAAGCGGCGCAGGTTGATGAGCCCGGTCGTGATGATCTGGCCGCCGCCGATCGAGGTGACGCGGCCGATCGAGACGAAGACGCGGCGCTTGCCGGGGATCTCGACGATGAGGCCGACGACGCGCGGAGGGTCGCTCTTGCGGTACACGACGAGGACGTCGCGCACCTTGCCGACTCGATCGCCGGCGGGGTCGAAGACGGCGCACCCGGCGAGTCGGGCGACGAAGACTCTCGTTGCGCTCACGAATCCAACTTAGCCCCCGGATGCCCCGTCGCGGGCCTCATTCCGGCCCCGCAGCACCCCGGCATGGGAGAATGGGCGGGTGACCAACCAGACGCCGTACGGTGGCCGTGCCGGCCGCGAGCTCCCGACGCTGCCGAAGGGCGAGACCGTGGCGAGCTTCGAGACCTACGCCGAGGCGCAGGCCGCGGTCGACCAGCTCTCGAAGGCCGAGTTCCCCGTGAAGGAGCTCGCGATCGTCGGCACCGACCTCACGAGCGTCGAGCGCATCACCGGCAGGCTCACCTGGAGCCGCGCCGCCGGGGCCGGCGCGCTGTCGGGTGCGTGGTTCGGCCTCTTCCTCGGGCTCCTGTTCTTCATCTTCGCCCCGTCGGGCGCCTCGCTGGGCATCCTCGGCGCCGCGGTGCTCATCGGCGCCGGCTTCGGCATGATCTTCAGCGTCGTCTCGTACTCGGTCAACCGCCGCCGGCGCGACTTCACCTCGGTCATGCAGGTGCTCGCCACCCGCTACGCGATCATCGCCGAGCCCGCCCACGTGGCGCGGGCCCGCAACGTGCTCGGCACCTCCGGCCAGGTGTTCCCGCCCGCACCGGGGCAGACGACCGTCGTCGTCGCGCCGCCGGCCGCACCGGCCGCACCCGCCGAGCCGACGGTTTCCGCCGGCACGAACGCGGCGAACGCCGACGGCGCCGACGGCGCCGACGGCGAGGCATCCGCACCGGCCGCCCCTGCCGAGGAGGCTCCTCGCGGGCTCACCTACGGCGAGGCCCAGGACGCCGCACGTCGCGCCGCGCGCGAGGCCCGTGAGGCCGAGCAGCGCGCCCGTCGCGCCGCCGAGGCCGGCGACCGCGAGGCGTAAGCCCGCCCGAGCCGTCTCGTCGGCCCAGGGGCCCGGCGCACCTTCTCCGGTGCGGTCGGGGGCCCGGCCCTCTCCCAGACTCGCGATATATCGTGTCGCCATGACGCGCACTGAGCCGGACGACCCGGGGCCGGGACTCGAACTCGAGATCGACCGCGAGATCGCCGAGGGCGAGCGGGCCGACCGGCCGCTGCGGCGCCTGCTCCGGGGCATCCGCGCCCGTCTGGACGACCGGCCGGTGCTGCGTCGCGTCTACCGCGTGATTGTCGGCGTGCTCGGCGGCGTCATCGCGGTCGGCGGGCTGCTGCTCGTGCCGCTGCCCGGCCCCGGCTGGCTCGTCGTGTTCGTCGGCCTCGCCGTCCTCGGCACCGAGTTCGCGTGGGCGAAGCGCCTCGCCGCGTTCATCAAACGGCTCCTCGCCCGCTTCTGGGCCTGGTGGCGGGCCCGCCGCGCTGCGCGCGCGGCGAACCCGGCCTCCTGAGTCGACCCGGCGTCAGCCGCGCGCGCCCTGCACCCACGCCTCGACGGCATCGACGGTGCGGGGGATGCGCACCGAGAGGTTCTCGGCGCCGTCGGCGGTCACGAGGATGTCGTCCTCGATGCGGACGCCGATGCCGCGGAACTCGGCCGGGACCGTCAGGTCGTCGGGCTGGAAGTAGAGGCCCGGCTCGATCGTGAAGATCATGCCGGCCTCGATGACGCCGTCCATGTAGAGCTCGCGGCGGGCCTGCGCGCAGTCGTGCACGTCGAGGCCGAGGTGGTGGCTCGTGCCGTGCACCATGTACCGGCGGTGGAACTGGTTCTCGGGCTCGAGCGACTCCTCGGCCGACACCGGCAGGAAGCCCCACTCGGCGGTCTTGCGCGCGATGACCTGCATCGCCGCGGCGTGCACCTCGCGGAACACGATGCCCGGCTTCACGATCGCGAACGCGGCGTCGGCCGCTTCGAGCACGGCCTCGTAGACCTGTCGCTGCACCGCCGAGAAGGTGCCGTTGACCGGGAAGGTGCGCGTGATGTCGGCCGTGTAGTACGAGTCCATCTCGACGCCCGCGTCGAGCAGCACGAGGTCGCCCGGCACGACGGGGCCGTCGTTGCGGGTCCAGTGCAGGATGGTCGCGTGCGGGCCGGCCGCCGCGATCGAGCCGTAGCCGACGTCGTTGCCGTCGAGGCGGGCGCGGGTCGCGAAGACGCCCTCGATGACGCGTTCTCCGCGCACCTCGGCGGTGATGCGGGGGAGCTCGGCGAGCACCTCGCCGAAACCGCGCTCGGTCGCGTCGATCGCGGCGCGCATCTCGGCGATCTCGTAGTCGTCCTTCACGAGGCGCAGCTCGCTCACGACGCGGGCGAGCTCGCCGTCGGGCTCGTGCTCGCCGCCGACCTCGAGCGAGAACGCCGAGTCCTGCGCGTTCTCGCTGAGCACGCGCTCGGCGGCGAAGCGGATGCGGGCGTGGTCGATGCGCTCGGTCACGGCGGCGTCGGCCTCGCGGACGACGAGCGTCGCGGTGTCGACGGCGTCGACGACCGCGTCGAAGTCGTGGATGTCGCGGGTCGCGACGGCGAGGTCGGCCGCGACGTGCGCGAGGGAGGGACGGGGCCCGATCCAGAACTCGCCGATCGCGGCGTTGGCGTAGAACTCCTCGGAGTCGCGGCCCGCGCGCTCGCGGAAGTACACCGTCGCCTCGTGGCCGGAGTCGCCGGTCGGCTCGAGCACGAGCAGGGCGCCCGGCTCCGAGTCGGAGCCCCAGCCCGTGAGGTGCGCGAACGCCGAGTGCGCGCGGTACGGGTAGTCGGTGTCGTTCGCGCGCTGCTTCATGTCGCCAGCGGGGATGATGAGGCGCTGGCCGGGGAACGCGGCCGAGACCTTCGCACGGCGCTCGGCTGCGTGGGCGGCCTGCGGCCTGGCCTGCGGCAGCGCCTCGTCGCGCTCGGCCCAGCCGGTGCCGATGAAGTTCTTGAAACCCTCTGAGCCCGGCGTCGTCGAGCGGTTCGCGTTGCGCCCGGCCTCGTCGCCGTTCGTGGTGGCCGGAGCCGCGGTCTCAGTGGTGGAGGTGTCGCTCGAGTTCGCCATGCCTCCATTCTCGCACCGCCCGCTGCGCGCCGAGCCGCCGCGGAGCGCGCCGAGCCATCGGCGGAGGGAGCCGCGCGAACGGCTCAGCCGGCGCGGACGAGCGTCGCCGCGATCGGACGGTGGTCGCTGCCCGCGTCGTCGAGGGTGCCGATCACCTCGAAGCGCTCGACCGTCCAGCCGGGCGTCGCCATCACGTGGTCGATCGGGCTGCCGAGCAGCTCGGGCACGCTCGCCGGCCAGGTGCCGAGCGCCGCCGAGCGGGCCGCGGCCGCGGCATCCCGGCACCGGCCCAGGTCGCCGCCGTCGACGCCGCGGCCGGCGAAGTGGTCGACCGTCGCGTTGAAGTCGCCCGCCATGATCACGTTCTCGCCCGTGCACTGCTCGGCGAGCCAGTCGAGATCGCTGCGCCAGTTGCGCAGCTCCCAGCGGATCGGCGCGACCGCGTGCACGGCGACGATGCGGGGCCCGTCGCCCGAGACGGGGTCGGCGACGACGCTCGGCAGCGTGTTCGTGTTGCCGGGCGGGCCGGGCGCCTCGGCGGAGACGACCTCGTAGTCGCCGAGCTCGGGGCTGATCAGCAGCGTCGTCGACCTGGCCTTCGCCACGTCGTCGTAGGCGAGCGTGTGCACCCACATGGGCGCCCCGCCCTCGCGCATCGCGATCGCCACCTCCTCGCCGAGCGGGTCGGTGGTCTCGGGCAGCACGACGACGTCGGCGCCCTCGTCGAGGGCGAGGCCCGCGATGGTCGACGCGTCGGGCACCTCGCCGAGGGTGTTCCACGCCAGCACCGTCACCGAATCGGGCGGGGCCGCGCCGACGGCGTCCACGCTGCCGGCGCCGCGCACCGCGAGCACCGCGACGTTGCCGCCCGCGAAGAGGGCGAAGACGACGGCCATCGCGATCGCGAAGCGGCGCGAGCGGCGGGGGATCGCGAGGAGCGCGAAGACCACCGCGGCGACGCCGCCGCAGACCGCGGCCACCCCGCGAAGGGCGACCACATGGGCCGCGATCCACTGGTTCTGCAGGCCGAACGCCTGCGGCCAGACGAGCACGAGCGCGGCGGCGGCGGTGCCGAGTACGACGACCCAGCCGAGGATGCGGGGGAGCATTCCATCCACACTAGGTGCATCGACTCTGGGAACGCCCGGTGAACACCGCGCGCCCGCCGCTCCGCCGCGGGGCGTCGATAGCATTGGGGGATGTCCGATGCCCGCGCCGTTCCCGGCGAAGCCGACCTGCACACCCACTCGACGGTGTCGGACGGCACGGAGGCGCCCGCCGAGCTCATGCGGCAGGCGGCCGCGGCCGGGCTCTGGGGCGTCGCGCTCACCGACCACGACTCGACGAGCGGCTGGGCCGAGGCAGCCGCCGCGGTCGACGAGACCGGGGTCGCCCTCATCCCCGGCATGGAGCTGTCGACGCGCGAGGGCTTCGCGAGCGTGCACTTGCTCGGCTACCTGATCGACCCGCTCGACGAGTCGCTCCTCGCCGAGACGGCGCGCATCCGCGAGTCGCGCCTCACGCGGGCCGAGCAGATCGTGCGCCGCATCGGGCGCGACTACGACCTCAGCTGGGACGACGTGCTCGCCCAGACCGCCGAGGGTGCGACGATCGGGCGCCCGCACATCGCCGACGCCCTCGTCGCCCGCGGCCTCGTCGAGACGCGGTCGGCCGCGTTCTCCGGCATCCTGCACCCGAGCGCCGGCTATGCGCAGCCGCACTACGCGCCCGACCCGCTCACCGGGGTCCGCCTCATCCGCGAGGCCGGCGGCGTGCCGGTGCTCGCGCACCCGGGCACGCGAGGCGCCGAGCGGATCGTGCCGCCCAAGCGCCTCGGCCAGCTCGTCGACGCCGGGCTCTTCGGGCTCGAGGTCGACCACCCCGAGAACCAGGCGGACGCGAAGCCCCGGCTGCGGGAGCTCGCCGCGAGGTTCGGGCTCGCGATCACCGGCTCGAGCGACTACCACGGCACCGGCAAGACGAATCGCCTGGGCGAGTGCCGCACCGCGCCCGACGTCGTCGCGCGGCTCGTCGCCGAGGGGCGCGGGGCCGCGGTGGTGCTGCCGCCCGCTGTGCGGGAGATGTAGCCGCGCGGCTCGGCTTCTTCGCTTCAACAGGACGAGCGCGCCGGCACGCCCCGGAGCGGGGGTGCCGACGCGCTCGTCCTGTCGGAGATTCGGCGCGGGGGCCGTGGGGCCCCGGCCGCCTAGACCTGCGGCGCGGCCGGAGCCGAGCCTGCGGCGCCCGTGCGCCCGGCACCGCCGCGACGGCGGCGACGACGCGGAGCGGGCTTGCCGTCGTGGTGCTCGTGGCCCTTGCCGTCGTGGGTGCCGGTGCCCGGCTCCTTGACGGCGGGGGCGTCGCCCGCGGCATCGGCCTTCGCCGGCGCCGACTCGCCCGTGGTGGGCTCGCCCGCGCGCGTGCGGCGACGGTTGCGGGTGCGCGGTGCGCGCTCGCCGTCGCCCTCGCGGCGCTCGCCGTTGCCCTCGCGACGGCCGCCGCGGTCGCTGCGGCCGGCGGTGCTCGAGCGCGTCGCGCTGGCCGCGGGGGCGGCCGGCTTCAGGCGGCCCTTGGTGCCGGCGGGGATGTCGAGGTCGGTGAAGAGGTGCGGGCTCGACGAGTAGGTCTCGGTCGGTTCGGGCTGGCCGAACTCGAGGGCGCGGTTGATGAGCGCCCACTTGTGCAGGTCGTCCCAGTCGACGAACGTGACGGCGATGCCCGTCTTGCCGGCGCGGCCCGTGCGGCCCGCGCGGTGCAGGTACGTCTTGTCGTCGTCGGGGATCGTGTGGTTGATGACGTGCGTGACGTCGTCGACGTCGATGCCGCGCGCCGCGACGTCGGTCGCGATGAGCACGTCCTTCTTGCCGGCCTTGAAGGCCGCCATCGCGCGCTCGCGCTGGTCCTGGTTGAGGTCGCCGTGCACCGCCGCGGCGTTGAAGCCGCGGTCGTTGAGCTCCTCGACGAGCTTGGCGGCCGCACGCTTGGTGCGCGTGAAGATGACGGTCTTGCCGCGGCCCTCGGCCTGGAGGATGCGCGCGATCACCTCGTCCTTGTCGAGCGAGTGCGCGCGGTACACGAGGTGCTTGATGTTCGCCTGGGTGAGGCCCTCGTCGGGGTCGTTCGCGCGGATGTGGATCGGCTTCGACATGAAGCGGCGCGCGAGCGCGACGATCGGGCCGGGCATGGTCGCCGAGAAGAGCATGGTGTGACGCACGGCCGGCACCTTGGAGAAGATCTTCTCGATGTCGGAGAGGAAGCCGAGGTCGAGCATCTTGTCGGCCTCGTCGAGCACGATCTCCTGCACCTCGCCGAGGTTCAGGAGGCGCTGGCTCGCGAGGTCGAGGAGACGCCCCGGGGTGCCGACGACGATCTGGGCGCCGGCCTTGATCTGCTCGATCTGGCCTTCGTACGCCTTGCCGCCGTAGATCGAGACGATCTTGGTGGGGCGGTTCGAGGTGGCGAGCTCGAGGTCTTCGGAGACCTGCACCGCGAGCTCGCGGGTCGGCACGACCACGAGCGCCTTGACGCCGGGGGCGGGGTCGTCGCCGAGCCGCTGGATCAGCGGGAGGCCGAACCCGAAGGTCTTGCCGGTGCCGGTCTTCGCCTGGCCGATGATGTCCTGGCCCGAGAGGGCGAGGGGGATGGTCTGCTCCTGGATGGGGAAGGCATCGACGATGCCCTTCCCGGCGAGTGCGTCGACGATGTCGGACGCGATGCCGAGGTCGGTGAAGGTGGTCACAAATCTGCCTGTCGGTCGTGCTTCGGGAATGAAGGTCGTGAGGTGCGCCTCGACTTCAACCCCGGGCGCACGGCCGCGGATCCGATGTCCGCATGCCCTTACACCCTATCGGAGAGTCCCTGTGCGCCTCGGATAGGCTGTGTTCGTGGTGTTCTGGTCCAGCAGGCGCGGTGCGCGCCCCGAGCTTCCGCGGCTGCGACCCCGGGTCGCCCCGACGGAGGTCACGAAGGTCGACTTCTCCGAGCTCGTGCCCGAGCCCGTGCCGTTCCTCGGGCAGGCCGCGTACATCCAGCTCGAGTTCTTCGAGAGCCTGTCGACCGCCGTGGTCGGCGCTCCGTCGATGCGCTCGAAGGAGGGGCTGAGCGCCGCAGCCGGCGTCGCCCTCCGCCGCCACCACGAGCTCATCGCCGAGCTGCGTCACCTCGGCGTCGAGCCCGAGGCGGTCATGGTGCCGTTCGCGCCCGCGACCGATCGGCTCGGCGAGTCGACGGCCGGTGCCGACTGGCACGAGCTGCTGCTCGGCGTGCACGTCACCTCGGGCATGCTCGACGACTACTTCTCGCGCCTCGCCGAGGGGCTTCCCACGGTGCTCGGCGCACGCGTCCGCGGCATCCTCGCCGAGGGCGGCATCGCCGAGGTGCTCGAGGCCGAGCTGCGCGCCGCGATCGAGGCCGAACCGGGCCTCGCCGATCGGCTCGCGCTGTGGGGCCGCAGCATCGTCGGCGACACCCTGCTCGTCGCCCGTTCGGCGCTGCGCGCCTCGGAGTCGGCGGATCGCACCGCCGGCGAGCGGGTCGAGCCGGTCTTCACCGAGCTCATCGCCGAGCACACGCGTCGCATGGACGCGCTCGGGCTCACGGCCTGACGCGGTTCGGCCCGAACGGGGCGCCCGGGCAGATGCGATCGCCGGATGCCACGAGGGCGGGCCGTGTCGCCGGTGCGAGCCGCTCGCGGCCCGCACCGAGCGGGTCGAATGCCACGAGGGCGGGCCGTGTCGCCGGTGCGAGCCGCTCGCGGCCCGCACCGAGCGAGTCAGGCGCGGCTGGCGCCCGGGCGGGAGAGGCGCTCGAAGAGCGCGGCATCCGCCTTCTGCCGGCCGGGGCCGATGAGGTAGGCCGCCGCGGCCGAGGCGAGGCCGGCCGCGACGAGCGAGACCACCCAGATCCACCCGCCGTCCCACGCCCAGCCGAGCCACGTCAGCCCGACCCACACGACGGCGGCGACGGCCGCGCCGATCGAGGGCACGAGCGCGACGCCGCGCATCTGGCGGTAGGGGAGCGCGAAGTGCGCGGCGATGCCGAGGATGGCGCCGCCGAGGGTGATGAAGAGGAGCTCCATCGTCAGGCGACGAAGCCGACGCGACGCGACTCTTCCGAGCCGATCTCGACGTAGGCGAGCGCTGCGGCGGGCACCACGAAGACCGTGCCCTTGTCGTCGGCGAGCTTGAGCAGGGGAGACTGCCCGGCGAGGGCCGCCGCGACCGCCTGCTCGACCTCTGCGGCCGACTGCGAGGTCTCGAACCCGAGTTCACGGGGAGAGTTCTGGATGCCGATGCGAACGTCCACGGTGCGCCTTTCTGCTCTTGCTCAAACCCTACACATCGTGCCGTGCCGAGCCGTTCGCGTTCACTGTCGGCGGAACGGGTTAACGTTGCCGACATGCAGGGCACCCGAACCGTTCCAGATCTCGTGCGCGACCTCTCGGGCGGCGCTCACGCGGCGGTCTTCGGGGCACCCGGCAGCGGCAAGACGGGCCTCGCGATCGAGCTCGTCGCCGACCGCATCGAACGGCTCGGCCACTCGAGCGACGAGGTGCTCGTCGTCTCGGCGACCCGCACCGCGGCGACCGCGCTCCGGGACGCGCTCGCCGTGCGCCTCGGCCTCACGACGCGCGGCCCGCTCGCCCGCACCGCGAACTCGATCGCGTTCCAGCTCGTGCGCGCGTACACGGGCGCCTCGGTGACGCTGCTCACGGGCGCCGAGCACGACCACATCGTCGGCGAGCTGCTCGACGGCGGCATCCGCGACGGCTTCGGCCCCGAGTGGCCCGACCCGCTCACGCCCGAGGTGCGTGTGCTGCGCGGGTTCCGCACCGAGCTGCGCGACCTGCTCATGCGCGCCGTCGAGCACGGCGTCGACGCCGAGGCGCTCGCCCGGCTCGGTCGGCGCTGCGAGCGCCCCGAGTGGGTTGCGGCGGCCGACTTCCTCGCCGAGTACGACGAGGTGAAGGCCCAGCTGCGCCCCGACCAGTTCGACTCCGCCGAGCTCGCGGCCTTCGCGGCGGCCGTGGTGCGCCGAAGCGTCGACGACGCCGGTGCCGCAGCCGCGCTCGGCCTGCTCGCCCGCCTCAGGCTCATCGTCGTCGACGACGCCCAGGAGGCCACCGAGGCCACCGCCGCACTCCTCGGCGCCTTCGCCGCGCGCGGGGTCCAGGTGATCGCGATCGGCGACCCCGACGTCGCGAGCAACGGCTTCCGCGGCGGGCGGCCCGAGCTGCTCGGCGCCCTCTCGAACGTGCTCGACGGGGCGCAGGTCGAGCGGCACGTGCTGCCCGTCGTGCACCGCGGCACGGCCGAGCTCCGCGCCGTCGTGCAGTCCGCGACCGCTCACATCGGCGCGGCCCTCGGCGGCGCCCACCGGGTCGCCACGGTGGCGGGGGCCGATGACGCCTCGGCGGGCTCGGCGCCGCAGGGCCGGGCCGCCCGCACCCCGGCCGGGCCGACGCGGGCGTCGCTCGCACCCGTCCTCGGCATCGAGGCGCCCTCGCACGCCGCCGAGTGCCGCGCCGTGGCCGCCGTGCTCCGCGAGCGCCACCTCCTCGACGGCGTCCCGTGGTCCGAGATGGCGGTCGTCCTCCGCTCCGGCGGCGACGTGCCGGCCTTCGAGCGCGGGCTCGCGCTCGCCGAGGTGCCGACCGCCGGCAGCGCGGCGCGCACCGCGCTCCGCGACGCCCCGGCCGCCGCGGCCCTGCTCACGGCCGCCTCGCTCGTGCTCGAGCGCGAGCCGCTCACCGCCGAGCTCGCGGTCGCGCTGCTCACCGGGCCCATTGGGCGCCTCGACGGCGTGGGGCTCCGACGCCTGCGGCTCGCCCTCCGCCACGAGGAGCTCGCGAACGGCGGCGACCGCACGGGCGACGAGCTGCTCGTCGAGGCGCTCGGCGCGCCGGGCGGCTTCGACTCGATCGACGCGGCCCCGGCCCGGCGCGCCGCACGGCTCGCACGGCTCGTCGCCAAGGCGCGTGCCGAGGCCGTGCGCGGCCGCACCGTCGAAGAACTGCTCTGGGTCCTCTGGGAGGGCAGCGGCCTCGCCGCCGAGTGGGGGGCGCAGGCGGCGGGCACCGGCGTGCTCGCCGACGAGGCGAACCGCTCGCTCGACGCCGCGGTGGCGCTCTTCGCCGCCGCGCAGCGCTTCGTCGAGCGCGAGCCCGACGCCCCCGCGGTGCGGTTCGTCGACGAGGTGCTCGCGAGCGAGCTGCCCGAAGACTCGCTCGCGCCGCAGCGCAGCGCCGAGACGGTGCTCGTGACGACGCCGCCGGCGCTCATCGGGCGCTCGTTCGAGGTGGTCGTCGTCGCGGGCCTCCAAGACGGGGTCTGGCCGAACCTCCGTCCACGCGGCACCCTGCTGCATGCCGGGCTCCTCGCGCGCACCGCCGCGGCCGTGCGCGCGGGCGAGCCGCTGCCGACCGTCGAATCCGTGCCCGAGGCGCGCATCGCCGTGCGCAGCGACGAGCTGCGCCTGTTCGCGCTCGCCGCGTCGCGCGCCGAACGCCAGCTCGTGCTCAGCTGCACCGCGAACGACGACGAGCAGCCCTCGATGCTCATGGGCTACGCGCCCGATCGGCTGCGCGCGCCGCGCGGCCGTCCGCTGCACCTCCGGGGCCTCGTCGGTGCGCTCCGGCGCGAGACGGCGGCGTCGCCCGCGGGGGAGGCGCCGGCCGCGCTCGCGCTGCTCGCCGAGGCCGGCGTTCCCGGCGCCCACCCCGACGACTGGTACGGGCTGGCTGCGCCCTCGACGACGGCGCCCCTCGTCGACCTCGAGGGCGACCCCGACGCGGTCGTGGCCGTCTCCCCGTCGCAGATCGATCGCGTCGAGGAGTCGCCGCTCGGCTGGTTCATCGACCACGTGGCGTCGCCGCCGTCGGGCATCGCCGCCTCGATCGGCACGATCGTGCACGCCGTGGTCGAGGAGGCCGGGGCGCGAGACGACGGCGACACGAGCATCGAGACGCTGTGGGCGGGCGTCGAGGAGCGCCTGCGCGACATCCGCTTCGAGGCGGGCTGGGTCGCCGAGCGCGAGCGGCGCGGCGCGCGGCGGATGACCGAGGGCGCGGCCGACTACCTCGCCGGCTTCGCCGACGACGGCAAGGTGCTGCTCGAGGCGGAGGGTCGGTTCTCGCTCGAGCTCGGGCGCGTGCGCATCACGGGCACGATCGACCGGGTCGAGGCTTCGGGCGACGGCACGACGGTCATCGTCGATCTGAAGACGGGTCGCACGCCGCCGACGGCCGCGCAGACGGCCGCGCATCCGCAGCTGGCCGCCTACCAGCTGGCCGCTCGCGCCGGCGCGGTGCCGAACCGCGGCGTCCTCGGCGGGGCGAAGCTCGTCTACCTCGCGAAGCCGGCCTCGGGCAACGGCTACACCGAGCGGGCGCAGCAGCCGTTCGACGACGAGGCGGAGGCGGAGTTCCGAGAGCGGCTCGATGCGGTCGCTCGCACGATGGCCGGCGGTGCGTTCGACGGGCCGGCCGAGCTCGGCTTCGGCTCTCGCTTCGGGGCCTGGCAGTATCGGGTGCACCTCGTGCCGGCGGTGTCGGCGTGAGCGGGCCGGCGCTGAGCGCGCTCGAGATCGCCACCCGCCTCGGCCTGCACGCACCGACGCCCGAGCAGCGCGCGGTCATCGAGGCCGATCCGCACGGCCAGAGCATCGTCGTCGCCGGTGCCGGCAGCGGCAAGACCGAGACGATGGCGAACCGCGTGGTGTGGCTCCTCGCGAACGGGCATGTCGAGGTGCCCGAGGTGCTCGGCCTCACCTTCACCCGCAAGGCCGCGGGCGAGCTGGCCGAGCGCGTGCGCGATCGGGTGGCGCAGCTCGTCGGCGAGGGCATCGCCGCCGTCGCGCTCGACCCGATCGAGTCGGCGGCGGTCGGCACCTACAACGCCTTCGCGAGCTCGATCTACCGCGAGCACGCGATGCTCATCGGGCGCGAGCCCGATGCCTCGGTGCTCGGCGAGGCCGCGGCCTGGCAGCTCGCGCGCGGGGTCGTGGCCGCCTCGGCCGACCCCAGGCTCGTCGAGCTCGACGCCTCCCTCGAGAAGGTCACCGGGGCCGTGCTCGGCCTCAGCCGGGCGCTCGCCGAGAACGTGGCCGAGAGCCGCGACGTGCGCGTGATGGTGCGCGACTTCCTCCAGATGGAGGGGCTGCCGATCGAGGCGCCCCGCAAGCGCACCGACTTCGCGACGTTCGTCGACGCGCTGGGCGTCGTCGGCGCGCTGCCGCCGCTCCTCGAGCTCGCCGACGCCTACGCCACGGTCAAGCAGCAGCGCGGATTCGTCGAGTTCTCCGACCAGGTCTCGCTCGCACTCGCGATCTGCGAGCGACACCCCGAGGTCGTCGCCGCGCACCGCGAGCGCTACCGCACGGTCCTGCTCGACGAGTACCAGGACACGAGCGTCGTGCAGACACGCCTGCTCTCGGTGCTCTTCGGCGGCCACGCCGTCATGGCCGTCGGCGACCCCGACCAGTCGATCTACGGCTGGCGCGGCGCGAGTGCCGCGAACCTCGCCCGCTTCGGGCGCGACTTCGCGGCCGGCGGCGATGCGGCCGTCTACGACCTCTCGACGAGCTGGCGCAATCCCCGCATCGTGCTCGACGCCGCGAACGCGCTCATCGCCCCGCTCGACGCGGGCATCCCGAAGGCGCCGCTCAGCGCGTCGCCGTTCGCCGGGCCGGGGCGCCTCGACGTGGGCTGGAGCGAGACCATCGACGACGAGGCGGCGTCGGTCGCCGACTGGTTCGCGAAGCGGCTCGGCCGCGCAGGCGAGGGCGCGAGCGGGGCGCTGCTCTGCCGCACCTTCGCCAACGTCGACGTGTTCACCGAGGCGCTGCGCGCACGCGGGGTGCCTGTGCACGTGCTCGGCATGGCGGGGCTGCTCGACCAGCCGGTCATCGCCGACCTCGTGTGCGTGCTCCGCGTCGTGCACGACCCGTCGGCCGGGTCCGAGCTCGTCCGGGTGCTCGGCGGCGCCCGCTGGCGCATCGGCCCCGCCGACCTCGACGCCCTGCGCTCGCTCGCCAAGTGGCTCGCCGATCGCGACCTCGCCAACCGGCGCCTCGCCGACGAGGTCCGGCGCGGCCTGCGCACCTCGATCGCCGTCGACGAGTCGCCGTCGATCGTCGACGCCCTCGACTTCCTCCTCACCGCACCCGACGAGCACTCGGCGCTCCGCGGCTTCAGCGAGACGGGGCTCGCACGCATGCGGCGCGCGGGGGCCCAGCTCCAGGCGCTCCGCCGCCGCGCGGGCCTCGGGCTCATCGACTTCGTGAGCCTCGTGCAGCAGGAGCTGCTGCTCGACCTCGAGGTGGCGGCCAACGCCGAGCAGCCGCTCGGCGCGCCGAGCCTCGAGGCGTTCGACGAACTGCTCATCGGCTTCGTCGAGATGAGCGAGCAGCCGACGCTCGGGGCCTTCCTCACCTGGCTCACCGAGGCCGAGCAGCGCGACCGGCTCTCGCCCCGCCAGGACGAGCCCGAGCCCGGTGCCGTGCAGGTGCTCTCGATCCACGGATCGAAGGGCCTCGAATGGGACCTCGTGGCGATCCCGCGCATGGTCGACGCCGAGGTGCCGTCGAAGCCGCGTTCGACGAAGGGGTGGCTCGCGTTCGGCGAGCTGCCGAACGAGTTCAAGGGCGACGCCGACGAGCTGCCCGAGCTGCAGTGGCGCGGCGTGCAGAGCCAGGCCGAGTTCGACGCCGCCGTCTCGGCGTTCGCCGACGAGAATCGCGAGCGCCACGCCGAGGAGGAGCGCCGCCTCGCCTACGTCGCGCTGACGCGCGCCCGCACCGAACTGCTGCTCACCGGTTCGTGGTGGTCGACGCAGAAGGCGCCGCGCCAGCCGAGCCCGTTCCTGCGCGAGCTCGTGCAGGCGGGCGTCGTGCCGCTCGACGTCCTCCCGGGGGCGCCGGAGCACGATGAGAACCCGCGCACGGGCACGGCCGAGCGCGCGAGCTGGCCGCTCGACCCCCTCGGCCACCGGCGCGCGGCCGTCGAGGCGGCGGCCGAGGCCGTGCGCACCGCCGCCCTCCGGCCGAGCGGTGCGGGCATCGGTCCGCGTCTCGCCGACGAGCTCCGGCTGCTGCTCGAAGAGCGCCGACGCCGCCACGAGCCGGCGGAGGCGCCCGACATCCCCGTGCGCGTGCCCGCGTCGCGGTTCAAGGACTACGTCGACGACCCGCTCGCGGTCGCCGCGGGGCTCCGGCGGCCCATGCCGCAGCGACCGTTCCGGGCGACGCGCATCGGCACGCTCTTCCACGAGTGGGTCGAGCAGCGCGCGCTCGCCGCGGTCGACGAGTTCGACGGACTCGACGGCCTCGGCCCGGGCTCATGGGACGACGGATCCGACCGATCCGACGACGTCGGCCGATCCGTCGACGGCGTCGACGGTTTCGACGGTTTCGACGGCTTCGGCGGACTCGACGACCTCGACGCCCTCGGCGAGCACGGCGAGGGCGCCGGGCCCGACGACGAGACCGTCGCCGTCGACCCCGAGCGCGGCGACATCGCACCCGAGCGCCTCCGCGCGCTCCAGGCCACCTTCGCCGCCTCCGAGTGGGGCGACCGCAGGCCGGCCGCCGTCGAGCTCGAGCTGCACCTCCCCATCGGCGGCAACGTCTTCGTGTGCAAGCTCGACGCCGTCTACGACATCGCGCCCGAGTCCGAGCTCGGTGCCCGTGGCATCCGCGTGCAGGTCGTCGACTGGAAGACGGGCAAGGCACCTCGCGACGCGCGCGACCTCGAGCTCAAGCAGACCCAGCTCGCGCTCTACCGCCTCGCGTACGCGAGCTGGGCCGGGGTCGACCCCGCCGTCGTCGACGCCGTCTTCTACTTCGTCGAGGACGACCGGGTCATCAGGCCCGACCGGATCTACGACGAGGCGGAGTTGCGGCGCGCCTGGTCGTCGGTGACCTCGTCCGACGGTGCACCGGTCGAGCCCTCGTCGCCGCGGGCGTGATCGCGCTCCGACCCGCGCGAGCCGCCGTCGGGTGCCGCGTCGCCCCAGTCGCTGAGGTCGAGCGGGATCGGCGCCGTGGCATCCATGGGCGGTGCCCCGGCCGAGCGGGGCTCGTGCCGGTCGAGCTCCGAGAAGTCGTAGCTGTCGGTGAGCATCGCCCCGCCGCGCTCGGCGGGAAGCCGGTCGAGCGGGGTCTCGTCGAGCATCCGCTCGACGTCGCCGACGGCGAGGATCGGGCCCGTGTCGGGCGAGAGCGGCTCGCTCGAATGGTCGTGGACGCTCTCGACGAGCCCGTCGAGGAGGCCGACCGCGTCCTCGACGATCGCGTCGTCGCGCTCGTCGATGCCGTGCAGCAGCCATCGTGCGAGCTCGAGCTCGCCGTAGAGCAGGGCGCGCTGCGGCAGGTGCGCGTCGGCGCCGCCCGCGCGGGCCGCGATGTAGGCGCCGAGCGCGCGCTCGGCCGCGGCGCCGCGCGAGGTCAGCAGCCAGTGCAGGTCGCGCGCCGGATCGCCCTCCGCGAGCCCCGACCAGCCGATCACCCCGGTCACGGTCTCGCCGTCGTTCAGGATGGAGTCGGCGGTGAGCGTGCCGTGCACGACCGTCGGACGGAACCGCCAGAGCGTGTCGTCGTCGGTGGCCTCCTCCCAGCGGCGCAGGAGCGCCGCGGGGAGTCGCCCGGTGTCGGCGGCGCGGCCGATGAGGGCGACGACCGACTCACGGGTCTCCGCGGCATCCTGCCTGGTGAGGCCCGCGTCGCCGACGAACCCCGTCGGCAGGGAGTGGATCGCGGCGATCGCGAGGCCGACCGACTCGGCGAGCCGGTCGTGCGCGGTCAGCTGGTCGGCGGTCGAGACCGCCCCGGGGATGAAGTCGGTGACGACGGCGCGCGTGCCGTCGATGGGCGCCTGGCCGACGAACGACGGCACCGCGAAGTCGAGGCGGCCGCGGATGCCGGCCGTGAGGGCGCGGAGCGCCACGAGGTCGGCGGACTGCTCGGACTCCGCGGCCTGCGAACGCGGGACGCGGATGATGAGGTGGCGGTCGTCGGTGGTGCGGAACTCGACGGCGTCGAAGGCCCCGTGGCTGCGCCGCGTGTGCGCCCGCGCGGCGCTGACCTCGAGTCCGGGCACCGCTGCCGTGGCCAACGCGGCTAGAGTGAGAGGGGGTCTGGCCATGGCATTCAGCTTAAGCAGGCATCACCCGGCGACGGGCGACCGCCACACCTTCCCGCCGACTCCGCATCCAGCCGCGAGAGGGGCGAAGTGAACGATCCGGGCCCGACTCCACCGTTCGCACGGGCCGTGATCGATCGCGACGCCGAGCGGCGCGCCGATCCGGTGATCTTCGACGACTTCGACGCCGACCCCGCGTCGCGGGTGCTGCTCGTCCACGGCGACCGGGTGCTCCTCGCCGAGCAGGTCGACGGGTCGGCGCCGGCGATCGAGCTCCTGCGCCCGGCCGATGCCCCCGCGGGCTCGCTCCGCGCCTACCTCGGTCGCGGCGACGCACCGGCGGTCGCCTACGAGGTGCGCGTCGTCGACGACGAGACCGCCGCGGCGGTCGAGCCCGAGGAGGCGCGCTGGGTCGGGCTGCGCACCGCGGCGACGCAGCTCGACGAGCTCGGTTCCGGGCTCTTCGTCGAGGCGCTCGCGCTCGCGAACTGGCACGCGTCGCACGGTTTCTGCCCGCGGTGCGGGGCGACGACGACGCCGGTGCAGGCGGGGTGGGCGAGGCGCTGCGATGCGGATGCCGCGATGCTGTTCCCGCGCACCGATCCGGCCGTGATCGTGCTCGTCACCGATGACGACGACCGGCTGCTGCTCGGGTCGAACGCGCTGTGGGAGCAGCGCCGGTTCTCGCTCCTCGCCGGTTTCGTCGAGCCGGGCGAGTCGCTCGAGGAGGCCGTCGTGCGCGAGATCCACGAGGAGGCCGGACTCGCCGTCGACCGGGTCGAGTACCGCGGTTCGCAGCCGTGGCCGTTCCCGGCGAGCCTCATGCTGGGGTTCGCGGCGCGGATCGCACCGGGCGTCGACCCTGCGACCGCGAAGCCCGACGGCGAGGAGATCCTCGAGCTCCGCTGGTTCAGCCGCGAGGAGCTCGCCGAGTCGTGGGGCGGCGTGACGCTGCCGGGTGAGACGTCGATCGCGCGCTGGCTCATCGAGCAGTGGTACGGCGGGCCGGTGACGGCGCCCGATCCCGCCCCCGCGTGGTCGGCCTCGTGACGGGCCCGGGCATCCACGCGGCCCCCGACGCGGGCCCGCTCGACGACCTCGACGCCGGGGTCGTCACGGGCGATCCCCTCCTCGACGGACTCGACGCCGAGCAGCGGGTCGTCGCCGAGGCGCTGCACGGCCCGGTCTGCGTGCTCGCCGGTGCCGGCACTGGCAAGACGAGGGCGATCACGCACCGCATCGCCTACGGCGTCGCCTCGGGTGCGTACGACCCCGCGCGGGTGATGGCGCTCACCTTCACCTCGAGGGCCGCCGCAGAGCTGCGCGCGCGACTCGGCTCGCTCGGGGCGGGCGCCGTCCGGGCGCGCACCTTCCACGCCGCGGCGCTCGCGCAGCTCAACCACTTCTGGCCGATCGTGGTCGGCGGTCCGGCCCCGCGCGTGCTCGACTACAAGGGCCGCCTGCTCGGCCAGGCCGCCGAGCGGGTGAAGCTCAAGGTCGACGTGGCCACGCTGCGCGATGTCGCCGCCGAGATCGAGTGGCGCAAGGTGAGCGTGCAGGGCCCCGAGTCGTACGCGGCACGACTCGCGATGCGCGGGGCGCCGGGGCGGCTCACCGCCGAGCAGTTCCTCGAGCTCGTCGAGTCGTACGAGCAGGTGAAGGACGAGCGGCGCATGCTCGACTTCGAGGACGTGCTGCTCGCCACCGCGGGAATGATCGAGTCCGAGCCGTCCGTCGCGATGCAGGTGCGCGAGAGCTACCGGCACTTCATCGTCGACGAGTACCAGGACGTCTCGCCGGCCCAGCAGCAGCTCCTCGAGCTGTGGCTCGGCGATCGCAGCGAGCTCTGCGTGGTCGGCGACGCGAGCCAGACGATCTACTCCTTCGCCGGGGCGAGCTCGAGCTACCTGCTCGGGTTCGAGCGTCGCTACAGCGAGGCGACCGTCGTGCGCCTCGAACGCAACTACCGGTCGACGGGCCAGATCGTCGACACGGCGAACCGGCTCATGCGCGGCCGCGAGGGCGCGCTGCGACTCGCCGCCGTCGCGCGCGGCGAGCGCGCGCCCGAGCCGGTGGTGACCGAGTACGCCTCCGACCTCGCCGAGGCCCGGGGAGTGGCGACCCGCATCAGGGAGCGCATCGACGCCGGCGTCGCCCCCGAGGGCATCGCGGTGCTGATGCGGGTCAACTCGCAGTCGGCGATCCTCGAGCGCGCGCTCGACGAGGTCGGCGTCGGATCGCGGGTGCGCGGGGCCGCGCGCTTCTTCGAGCAGCCCGAGGTGCGCGAGGCCGTGCACGCCCTGCGCGCCGCTGCGCTCACGATCACCGGCGAGCCGCTCTTCAAGTCGGTGAGCGACGTGCTCCGCTCGCTCGGCTGGAGCGTGCAGGCGCCCGAGGGCCCGGGCGCGGTGCGCACCCGCTGGGAGTCGCTCAACGCGATCGCCCGGCTCGTCGACGACGCCCCCGAGGGCACGACCTTCCGCCAGTTCGCCGACGAGCTGCGGGCCCGCGCCGAGGCGCAGCACGAGCCCGCGCTCGCGGTCGTCACGCTCGCGACGCTCCACTCGGCGAAGGGCCTCGAATGGGACGAGGTGCACCTCGTCGGCCTCAGCGAGGGCATGCTGCCGATCAGCTACGCGAAGGGCTTCGACGCGATCGACGAGGAGCGCCGGCTGCTCTACGTCGGGCTCACGCGGGCACGGCGCCGGCTCGAGCTGAGCTGGGCGCGCCTGGGCGACGGGCAGCGCGGAGAGCGGGAGCCGTCGCGCTTCCTCCAGGAGCTCGACAACCGCACTCGGGGTGCAGCCGATGGCTCGCAGCCTGCGAGCGGCCGGCGGCCCCGAGCCTGAGGCTCCGCTCGGCGAGGGGCGTCTCACCGAGGCGCAGCCGGTCGTCGACGGCGGCGGCCGCAGCCGAGGCGGCGTCGACGAGCGCACGGATGCCGCGTGCCGCAGGCGGTGCCGGTCGTCCGGCGAGCTGCGCGGCGATGACCGGCCACGCGGGGTCGCGGTCGCGCCGGGCGAGCTCGAGGCAGCGGAGGCACGGGCCGGTGCCGGGTTCGACGAGCGGACCGACGCGCCAACCCGCCTCGTCGTCGACGACCGCGAGGTGCGGGACGTCGGCGCGCAGCCACGGCAGGTGGCGCGCGGGCGGCACGACCCAGTGCGCCGCGATCACGACGAGGGCCGGCGTCGGCGTCGTGGTCGCCTCGATCGCGTCGCGGCCGAGCACGCGGTGCCCCAGCTCGACGAGCCGTCGCTCGAGCAGCGCGCCGAAGGTGCCGTCGGCGTCGAGCAGCACCGGCCCCCGGGTCTCACGGGCGTCGGGGACCGGGTCGACCTCGAACGCGGGCGCGAGCACGGAGAGCAGCCGCTCGACCTCGGCGGGGGTGCCGCCCAGCCCGGTGCCGATCGTTTCGAGCGTCGCCCGGCTGACGCCGTGCCGGAGCGCGCTGAGGAGTCCGGTCTCGAGCAGACCGGGGTCGCGGAGGACGATGCGCGGCACCTCGCCGCCGAGCTGCAGCTCGCCGGGGGAGCGCCAGACGAGCGGGAGGGCCGGATCGATGCGCGGGGACATGCCGAGAGCCTCCCGCAGCGGGGCGCCCGGCGTCGGAATCCCTCCACAGGCCCCGTCAGCGCATGCCGTCAGCTCGCGGGGGTCTCGCCGTCCTCGCCGGGGCCGGCCGGGGTCTCGCCGCGCAGCAGCTGCTCGAGCGCCTGGTCGAACTCGTCGTCGGCCTCGTTCTCGGCCGCGTCGTTGCCCGTCAGGCGGGCGACGAGCGCGCTCGGGTCGTCGAGGTCGGCCGAGGTGGGCAGCAGGTCGGGGTGCGCCCAGAGGGCGTCGCGCGCCTCGACGCCGACCGCCTCGGTCACCGCGCGCCACATCGCGGTCGCCTCGCGGAGGCGGCGCGGGCGCAGCTCGAGCCCGACGAGCGTGGCGAACGCCGACTCGGCGGGCCCGCCCGAGGCCCGGCGGCGGCGGATCGACTCGGCGATGGCATCGGTGCGCGGGAGCCGGCCCGTGGCATCCGCCGTGACCTGGTCGACCCAGCCCTCGACGAGCGCGAGCATCGTCTCGAGCCGGCCGAGCGCCGCCTGCTGCGCCTCGCTCTTGGGGCGGATCAGCGTGCCGCCGACGACCGCCTGGCGCAGCTCGTCGGTGTTGGAGGGGTCGAAGCCTTCGGCGAGCTCCTCGAGGCGCTCGGTGTCGATGTCGATGCCGCGCGCGAACGCGGTGATCGCGGTGATGAGGTGCAGTCGCAGCCAGCGCGCGTGGCGGAAGAGCCGGGCGTGCGCGAGCTCGCGCACGGCGAGGTAGAGCTCGACCTGGTCGGCCGGGATGTCGAGGCCCTCGCCGAACACGGCCGCGTTCTGCGGGAGGATCGCCGCGCGCGAGTCGTCGAGGAGGGGGATGCCGATGTCGCCGCCCGAGACGACCTCGGTCGACAGTTGGCCGACGACCTGCCCGAGCTGCATCGCGAACAGCGCGCCGCCGATGCCGCGGAGCATCTTGCTCGCGTTCTCGATCATGCCGCGCATCTCCTCGGGCGCCTGCTCGAGCATCACCCGGGTGAGGGCGTCGGAGATCGAGAGCGCGACCGGCTCGGCGAGCTGGGTCCAGATGGGCATGGTCGCCGCGACCCATGCGCGCCGGGTGATCACCTCGGGCGTCTGCGGGGGAGCGGAGAAGTCGACGGCCTCGTCGAGCCAGAGCGAGGCGACCTGGAAGGCCTGGTCGAAGCGGGCGCGGTCGGCGTCGGAGATCTGCGTCTGGCCGGTCGCCGCGCGCTCCTCGCCCTGCCGCGTCGCGACGCTCCAGTCGATGCCGTCGCCGCTGCGGCTCATCGCCTGCTGGAGCTGGCCGAAGAGCGCGGCGACGCTCGCCGGGTCGTTCGGCAGGCCCGCGGCGCCCGCGAGGCTCGTCGGGTCGATGCCACCGGCTCCGGACAGCAGTTCGCGCAGCATGTCGCGGAACTCGTCCTCGGGGTTCCGGTCGCCGGATCCGCCATTCTCATCGGCCACGTGCGCCACCTCCAGCTCTCGTCACCTCCACCGTAACGCGGCCTTCCGGCGTCGCGACTGGGAAATGGCCTAGGCTGGCTTCCCGGGTGTCCGCCCTTCGCGAACAGCGCCGGCTCGGCCCGCCCCTCCACCCCGGCCCGTCGCCGCGAACGACCGGCCCGTCGCCGCGAACGGCGCGAAAGGACTGCCCGATGGCCCTGTTCACCGATGACTCGTCGGCGCCCGTCGAGCACCGTCGGCGCTCGCGGCGCGAGCGCATCGGGTGGGCCGCCGTCACCGTCGCCACGGTCATCGCGATCGTGTTCGGCCTGCTGCCCTCGCCGTACGTGATCGAGCAGCCCGGGCCCGTCTACGACACCCTCGGCGTCGCCGAGAACGCCGACGGCGAAGAGGTGCCGCTGATCGAGATCCCCGACGAGACGACGTACCCGACCGAGGGCGAGCTCAACCTGCTCACCGTCTCGGTCGTCGGCAGGCCCGGCAACACCCCGAACTGGCTCGAGGTGCTCTGGGCGTGGGGCGACACGACGCGCACCGTCATGCCGATCGAGGCGGTCTTCCCGCCCGGTGTCAGCAACGAGGACCGCGACGCGCAGAACGAGGCGGCCATGGTCGACTCGCAGCAGGACGCGATCGCGGCCGCGCTCGTCGAGCTCGGCTACGAGTTCCCGCGCGAGGTGACGATCGTGGGGCTGCTCGAGGGCTCGCCCGCCGACGGCGTGCTCGAGGAGGGCGACGTCGTCGTCGCGCTCGACGGCACCCCGGTGAACTCCATCGGCGAACTGCAGTCGGCGGTGCGCGAGCACGGCACGGAGGCCCCGGCCTCGATCGAGATCGTCCGCGACGGCGAGCCCCTCACCGTCGAGGTGACCCCCGTCGATCGCGACGGCGTCGCGGTGCTCGGGGTCGGCGTGCGCATGCACTACGAGTTCCCGATCGACGTCGAGCTGCAGCTCGACAACGTGGGCGGACCGAGCGCCGGAATGATGTTCGCGCTCGGCATCGTCGACGAGCTCACCCCCGGCGCGATGACCGGCGGCGAGATCGTCGCGGGCACCGGCACGATCGACTCGGCCGGTGCCGTGGGTGCGATCGGCGGCATCCGGCAGAAGCTCTGGGGCGCCGACGGCGCCGGCGCCGACTGGTTCCTCGCGCCCGAGTCGAACTGCGACGAGGTCGTCGGCAACGTGCCCGACGGCATGAGCGTGTTCGCCGTGTCGACGCTCGACCAGGCGCGCGCGATCGTCGAAGACCTCGGAGACGGCGAGCTGACGGGGTCGTACCCGTCGTGCGACGCCTCCTGACCAGCAGATTCCAAGCATCGCGACTCTAGGATGGAGTCTCGATCCCATCCCGACCGAAGCAGAGGCCGAGAGTGTCAGCACAGCCGCAAGAACCGAGGATCCAGCGCCGTCGTGCGCCGATCGCGATCACGATCGGGGTGGTGGCCGCCCTCGTGATCGCGTTCTTCGTGTTCGCGGGCCTCTACACCGACGTGTTGTGGTTCCAGCAACTCGGGTTCCTCTCGGTGCTCACCACCGAGTGGATCGCGCGCGTCTCGCTCTTCCTCATCGGGTTCCTGGCGATGGCGGTGCCGATCTGGGCGTCGATCCAGATCGCCTACCGCACTCGCCCGGTCTACGCGAAGCTCAACTCGCAGCTCGACCGCTACCAGGAGGTCTTCGAGCCGCTCCGCCGCCTCGCGATGTACGGCATCCCGGTCGTGCTCGGCGTCTTCGCGGGCGTCTCGGCGTCGAGCCGCTGGGAGGTCACGCTCGCGTGGCTGAACCGCACCCCGTTCGGCCAGACCGACCCGCAGTTCGGCTTCGACGTCGGCTTCTTCGTGTTCGAGCTGCCCTTCTACCGCAGCGTCGTCGGCTTCGCCTCGGCGGTCGTGCTGCTCTCGGTGCTCCTCGTCATCGCGACGAACTACCTCTACGGTGCGATCCGGGTCAGCGGCCGCGAGGTCGTCATCTCGAAGTCGGCGCGCATCCAGATCGCCGTGACCGCCGGCCTGTACCTGCTGCTCCAGGGCGTCAGCATCTGGCTCGACCAGTACGCGACCGTCACCGAGACGGGCACGCTCATCACCGGAGCCGCCTACACCGACGTCAACGCCACGATCCCCGGGCGGGGCATCCTCGCCGGCATCGCGGTCGTCGTCGCCATCCTCTTCTTCGTGACCGCGGTGATGGGCCGCTGGCGGCTGCCGCTCGTCGGCACCGCGCTGCTCATCGTGACGAGCCTGCTCATCGGCTCGCTCTACCCGTGGGTGGTGCAGCGCTTCCAGGTCGACCCGAACGCGAAGTCGCTCGAGGCGCCCTTCATCCAGCGCAACATCGACCTGACGCGCGACGCGTACAACGTCGAGGACGTCGAGGAGATCCCGTTCGAGGCCGAGACCGACGCCGAGCCCGGCGCGCTCCGCTCCGACGCCGAGACCACGGCGAACATCCGCCTGATGGACCCGCTGGTGATCTCGCCCGCGTTCTCGCAGCTCGAGCAGTTCCGCCAGTACTACCAGTTCCCGAAGCAGCTCGACGTCGACCGCTACGAGGTCGACGGCACCACGCAGGACACGGTGGTCGCGGTGCGCGACGTCAAGCTCTCGGGCCTCGGCGACGCCGAGACCTGGTTCAACTCGCACCTCGTCTACACGCACGGCTACGGCCTCGTCGCGGCGGCCGGCAACCAGCGCTCGGTCGACGGGCAGCCGGTGTTCCTCGAGTCGGGCATCCCGCAGACGGGCTCGCTCGGCGAGTTCGAGCCGCGCGTCTACTTCGGCGAGAGCTCGCCGCAGTACTCGATCGTCGGCGCCCCGAAGGACAGCGAGCCCATCGAGCTCGACTACCCGGCGGGCAGCGACAACGAGGAGCAGACGCAGACCACGTTCTCGGGCGACGGCGGGCCGAAGCTCGACAACATCTTCACGAAGCTCGTCTACGCGCTGAAGTTCCAGTCGGAGCAGATCTTCCTCTCCGACCAGGTCACCGACGACTCGCAGATCCTCTACGACCGCGACCCGATCCAGCGCGTGCAGAAGGTCGCCCCGTACCTGACGCTCGACTCCGAGACGTACCCGTCGATCGTCGGCGACCGTCTCGTCTGGATCGTCGACGGCTACACGCTCTCCGACCAGTACCCGTACTCCAACAAGGTCAGCATGAGCGAGGCCATCGCCGACAGCGAGGGACTCTCGCCGGCGCTCGCCTTCGACGAGATCAACTACATCCGCAACTCGGTGAAGGCCACGGTCGACGCGTACGACGGCACCGTGACCCTCTACGCCTGGGACGAGGAGGACCCGATCCTCCAGACCTGGCAGAAGATCTTCCCGTCGACGATCGAGCCGATGAGCAAGATGTCGGGCGAGCTGATGAGCCACGTGCGCTACCCCTCCGACCTGTTCAAGGTGCAGCGCGCCGTGCTCGGCCGCTACCACGTGACCGAGGCGAGCCCCTTCTACTCGCGTGAAGACGCGTGGACGACGCCGAAGGACCCGACGGCGGGCGCGAACACCGCGCTGCTGCAGCCGCCGTACTACCTCACGATGCAGATGCCCGGGCAGGAGACGCCGGCGTACTCGCTGTACTCGACGTTCATCCCCGAGGCGCGCGGCGACGAGAGCCGCAACGTGCTGCGCGGCTACCTCGCCGTCGACTCCGACGCGGGCGCGACCGACGGCGAGCGCTCCGACGGCTACGGCAAGCTGCGGCTCCTCACCCTGCCCGAGGACGACAACGTGCCCGGCCCCGGCCAGGTGCAGGCCAAGTTCAACTCGGACCCGAGCGTCTCGCAGTCGCTGAACCTGCTGAAGCAGGGCCAGTCCGACGTCATCAACGGCAACCTGCTGACCGTGCCGGTCGGCGGCGGCCTCCTCTACGTGCAGCCGGTCTACGTGAAGTCGACGGGTGACACGAGCTACCCGCTGCTCCAGAAGGTGCTCGTCGCGTTCGGCGACCAGATCGCGTTCCAGGACACCCTCGACCAGGCGCTCGACGTGCTGTTCGGCGGCGACTCGGGTGCATCGGCGGGCGACAACGAGGTGGAGCCCGGCACCACCCCGACGCCCGGGGAGGGCGACGGCGGCACGCCGACCTCGCCCGAGGCGCCGAGCGACGAGATGCAGGCGCTCCTGAACCAGGCGGCGCAGGCCCTGAAGGACAAGCAGGCCGCACTCGCCGAGGGCGACTGGGTGGCGTACGGCGCCGCCGACGCGAAGCTCGCGGAGACGATCTCGAAGATGATCGCCCTGACGAACGACGCGGAGAGCGGCACCGGGGGCTCGGAGGAGTCGAGCGGCGAATGACCGTCGGACTGCGGGAGGGCGACTGGCTCGACGACAACCGGGCCGGCTGGGACGAACGCGTCGGCGTGCACCTCGCGAGCACGTTCTACGACCAGGCTCCGCTGCGCGCCGGCGGGGGCGTGCTCGACCCGATCGCGCGAGCGGGGGTCGAGCGGCTCTTCCCCGACGGGCTCGAGGGCGTGCGCGTGCTGCACCTGCAGTGCCACTTCGGCTCCGACTCGCTCTCGCTCGTCAACCGCGGGGCGAGCGTCATCGGCATCGACTTCTCGCCCGCGGCCGTCGAGGAGGCACGGCGCATGGCCGCCGAGATCGGCGTCGCCGACCGCGCCCGCTTCATCGAGGCGAACGTGTACGACGCCCGCCACATGCTGCCCGAGCCCGAGTCGTTCGACCTCGTGTTCGTGACGTGGGGCACGATCAACTGGCTGCCCGACGTCGCCGAGTGGGCGCGGATCGTCGCGTGGTACCTGAAGCCCGGCGGTCGCCTCTACTTCGCGGAGGGGCATCCGACCGCGATGGTCTTCGACGGCGCCGACGGCCCCGGCGGTCTCCCGTCGATCAGGTACGCCTACCGGAGCGACGAGCCCGAGATCCTCGATGATCCCGGCGACTACGCCGACCCCGACGCGCGTCTCGAGCACGCGCGCACGTGGGAGTGGTCGCACCCGATCGACGAGGTGCTGGGAGCGCTGCGCGACGCGGGCCTCGAGCTCGAGGCGTTCACCGAGCACTACTCGGTGCCATGGCGGGTCTTTCCGGCGACGGTCGAGCTCGGCGAGGGCATGTACGGCTGGTCGGCCGAGCGCTGGCTGCCGCTGTCGTACGAACTGGTCGCACGCAACCCGGTGGTCGACTAGCGAAGAAGCCCCGGTGGTCGAGTAGCGAAGCGCATCGAGACCCCACCCTCGAACACGGCGGATGCCTCGGAGCGGGCTCGCTCCGAGGCATCCGTCATTCGGGGTCGGCTCAGTCGAGCGGCCCCTCCTCCGCGGCGCGCAGGGTGTCGCCGAGGGTGCTGCCGAGCTCGTTGCGGTAGTCGCCCGAGAGGTCCCACCACATCGCGCCGCCGAAGCCCTGCTCGGCGAGCCATTCGGCCTTCTGCGCGACCGACTTCGGGTCGTCGAGGCTCCACCACTGGCCGGTGACGGCGTCGTAGCGCCAGGAGGCGCCGATGGCGGGGTCGTAGTAGCCCTCGCCGATCGAGCGGATCTCGTAGTACGGCTTCGTGCCGATCGAGGTCACCGTCGGGTCGGGCGTCCAGACGGCGCGGTCGCCGACGGTGACGTTCGTCCAGCCCTGTCCGTAGGCGGGGATGCCGATGTTGAGCTGGTCGGGTCGCGCTCCGGCAGCCGTGTAGAGGCCGACGGCGTTGTCGAGCGCGAGGCCCCAGTTGTTCGCGCCGTCGGGGTGCAGGTTGCCCTGGTGGCCGGTGTTGCCGGTCCATCCGCCGGCGTAGTCGTAGCCCTGGATGTTCAGGAAGTCCACGACCTCGAAGAGGCGCGGGTCGGTCCATCCGCCGGCGTTCGTGTTCCATCCGCCGGCCGGGGCGAACGCGGTGAGCAGGTAGTCCTCGCCGGTCTCGTCGCCGTAGTCGTCGAGCTGGCGGCGGAACTCCTCCATCAGAGCGAGGAAGTTCTCGCGGTCGGCGGGGCTCGCGTTCGACGTCTCGCCGCCGTTGACCGGCCACTCCCAGTCGACGTCGATGCCGTCGAAGATGCCGGCGGCGACGCCCTTGCCGCCGAGGTCGCCGACCTTCGGCAGGTCGCCCTTCAGGTAGATGTCGAGGCACGAGGAGACGAGCTTCTCGCGGCTCTCGGGCGTCGCGGCCGCGGCCGAGAAGTGGTCGGACCAGGTCCAGCCGCCGAGCGAGACGAGCACCTTCGTCTCGGGGCTCACCTGCTTGAGCTTCTTCAGCTGGTTGAAGTTGCCCGCGAGGCGCTGGTGCTTGTTCTTCTGGTCGCGCTTGCCGTCGACCGAGTCCTGCGGGGAGACGAGGCGGAGGTAGTCGTTGTACGCGTCGCCCTCGCCGGGTACGTCGGTGATCTCGCAGACGAGGTTCTCGGTGACGTTGCCGAAGGCGTAGTTGATGTGGGTGACGTCCTCGATGGCGCCGTTCTTCAGCAGGTCGGCGATCTGGAAGTCGCGGGTGACGGGGGTGTCGGCCATCAGGTAGCCGACGCTGCGGTAGCCGTTGATCTCGCTCGGGCCGTCGGGGGAGTGCTTGCCGTGGGCGGCGGCCGGCGCGGTCGCCGCGGTGGCGATGAGCGCCGTGGCGGCGACGGCGACGGCCGCACCGCGGAGCAGGGGGAGTGGTGACATGGAATCCTCATCGATCGTGGTCCCGGCCGCCGCGATCACGGCGGTTGCGAGACGGTACCAAGCGAGCGGGCTGAAAGGAAAGAGTCTTAACAAAGCTTCGCGGATGCCACGGGCGAAGGCGTGCGCTCGCTGTGGAGATCTCCAACGGAATCGGCGGGGTGTGCAGATACTGCACGTTCGCCGGGTCGATCGTCGGCGCGACCTGGTTCGACCTCTGTTCGCGTCGAGGCCGACCAGGTGGTCGGGGAAGGCGGCTCGATTGGACCACCGGGGCTTCCCGTGCTAGTGTTTTCTCTTGTGCCGCGGGGTGGAGCAGCTCGGTAGCTCGCTGGGCTCATAACCCAGAGGTCGTAGGTTCAAATCCTGCCCCCGCAACAAAGAAAAGGCCCCTGATCAGGTGTTTCACCAGATCAGGGGCCTTTTGTCTTGCCGGGTTCCCGCGCAGCCCGATCATCGTTGTGCGCACGCGACGGGCCTCACTTCGTCCAGTGCGCGGAGTGCCCGTGGGTCCGAGCCGGCGCCGGGGCCGTGTAGACTCGTCCTTGTGACGCGGGGTGGAGCAGCTCGGTAGCTCGCTGGGCTCATAACCCAGAGGTCGTAGGTTCAAATCCTGCCCCCGCAACCAACAGATGAAGGCCCGGAATCGTCGAGATTCCGGGCCTTCGCCATCTCCCGGCCGGTGAACCCGGGCGACCGTCAGGACGGCAGGATGCCGGTGACCACGTCTCTCTCGCGGTGTCCGTGTTCGCGTTCCACCACGGCGATCAGGCCGGCCAGGTCGGAGGCGAGCACTTCGTCCAATCCGGCCATGCTCGAGGCGAGCTCTTCCGCCCGCGGCCCGTCGATCCGAGCGTGCAGCTCCAGTCGACTGCCCGCGTCATCGCGGTGCGACTCGTGCCGCACCGTCAAGGTGCCGCCATCGAGGAAGACGGTGTCCTGAAATGCGAGTCCGGGCACGATGTCGCTGACCATCATCGGGGTCTCCTCGCCGTCGCGGGTCTTCATCACGCCGCGGACGCCGATGCCCAGTGGTTCCTCGAGTCGGATGTACTCCATTCCGGGCGCCCACTCGGGATGCGTCGTCACGTCGCACCAGCGGGCGTGGAAGTACTCGGGGGCAACCAATGATCTCGCGGTGATCACCGGGAACGTCATCATGCCGTGGATCATACCGAGCCGATGAGATGACGCCACTTGACGAAAAATAGTTTTGCCACAAAACTATCCCTGTCGATCGCGAGCCGATCGAGCATGACAAGGAGGACATGTTGAAGATCGTCATCGCAGGGGCCGGCATCGGCGGACTCGCCACCGCACTCAGCCTGCATCGCGCCGGGTTCACCGACGTCGTGGTCTACGAGCGCGTCGGCGCGCTGCGTCCGCTCGGGGTGGGCATCAACCTTCTGCCGCACGCGGTCCGCGAGCTCACCGAGCTCGGCCTCGCCGAGGCCGTCGAGCGCATCGCCGTGAAGCCGAGCCGGCTCTCGTACTACAACCGGTTCGGCCAGCCGATCTGGTCGGAGCCCCGCGGCACCGACGCCGGCTACAGCTGGCCGCAGCTCTCCGTGCACCGCGGCGAGTTCCAGATGCTGCTCGTCGACGAGGTGCGCCGTCGCCTCGGCGACGACGCGATCCGCCTCGACAGCCGCCTCGTCGGGGTCGAGCACGGCGAGCACCACGAGTACGCGCGCTTCGCCCGCTCGAACGGCGAGGAGTTCGAGGTCACCGCCGACGTGTTCATCGCGGCCGACGGCATCCACTCGACCCTGCGCGCGCAGGAGTACCCCGAGGACGGCGCCCCCGTCTGGTCGGGCCTCGTGCTCTGGCGCGGCACCGCCACGGTGCCGGCGTACCTCGACGGCCGCACCATGATCATGGCGGGAGACGGCGAGCAGAAGTTCGTCGCCTACCCGCTCGCGCCCGCCGACGGCGACGACCCGGGGTCGCTCCGCCTCAACTTCATCGCCGAGCGGCGCGCCCCCGAGGGCACGACCGAGCTCGCCGACTGGAACCTCCCGATCGACCCCGCACCGATCGTCGAGCGCTTCTCGGAGTGGACCTTCGACTGGCTCGACGTGCCGGCGACGATCGCGGCGGCCGACCAGATCCTCGAGTACCCGATGGTCGACCGCGAGGCGCTGCCCGCCTGGCGCTTCGGCAGCTCGGTGCTCCTCGGCGATGCGGCGCACGCGATGTACCCGAACGGGTCGAACGGCGCGTCGCAGGCGATCCTCGACGCGCGCACCCTGGCCTTCCACCTCGCGAACGGCGTCGCCGCGCTCGAGACGGCGGACGGCCGCCCCGACGCGTCGGGCACGACGGCCGCGATCCGCACCGCGCTCGACGCGTACGACGCCGACCGCCGCCCCGCCACCGCACGCCTGCTCGAGATGACCCGCGCCCTCGGTCCCGAGCGCGTGATGCAGCTCGCGTACGACCGCGCGCCCGAGGGCTTCGCCGACATCCACGACGTCATCCCGGCCGACGAGCTCCAGCAGATCGCCGACGACTACAAGCGCACCGCGGGGTTCCACCCCTCGACGCTCAACGAGCGCGCCTCGCTCTCGGCGTCCGTCGAGCCGGGCCCGGTGGCAGACTGACCGGATGCCGGTGACCCGACCCGAGACCTCAGCACCCGCCGTGACGCCGACGGCCACGCAGCCGGACCCGGCGCAGGCTGCTGCCGCGCCGGCGCTCGCGCGGCTCAACCTGGTCGTCTCCCCGCTGCGGCGCGCGCTGCTCTCCGCGGCGCGCGCCGCCGAGGGGCTGCCCGACATCCCCGACGCGCAGATCGAGGTGCTGCGGGCGATCCCCGGCGGCGTGCGATCCTCGCCGGGTGCGCTGGCCGAGCAGCTCGGCCTCAGCCGTCCGACGGTGAGCAACCTCCTGAAGTCGATGGAGTCGGCCGGGCTCGTCGAGCGACTCGCGCAGGCGGGCGACGGCCGGCGCGTCGAGGTCCGCGCGACGACGAGGGCGCTCGAGCTGCTCGCCCGCTTCGACGAGGCGAGCGCGGTCATCGTCGGCGACGCGCTGGCCGAGCTCGACGCGGACGAGCGCGAGGCGCTCGCGGCGGCACTGCCGGTGCTCGAGCGCCTCAGGGGCATCGTCGAGCACCGCACCCGGCACTGAGCCGCACGGGGGAGAGCTCCCCATCGCGACGCCCCGCGGCGGGCTGCTAGCGTGCGACCGCACGCCGGGGCATCCGCGTGCGACCCCTCGAACCCTGCTCGGCCGAGACGCCGATCGAGAACGGAGTACCGTGATCCAGCGCGCCGCCGCGACCGTCGCCCTCGGGGCCGTCGCCCTCCTCCTGGCCGGCTGCGCGAGCGCAGCGACGGGCGCGAACGAGGGCGGCGAGGGCGCCGAGCAGCTCGGGAGCACCGGGGCCGGCGGCTTCGAGGCCGCGCTCGCCGCGGTGCCGGGCCCCGGGGCGGGGCCCGCCGACATCGCGTTCGCCGACTACGCCGCCGCGCGAGCCGCGCTCGGCGCCGACGAGGCGGGCGCCGGCGTCGACGCGCTGCGCCTGCTCGGCGACGAGCTCGGCATGATCCTCCCCGCCCCGTTCGGCTGGAACCGGGCCGAGCTCGCCGGCGAGGTCGACGAGACGATCGGCGTCTCGCTGGCGGACGTCACGGCCTTCGTCGACTGGCAGGGCGACGTGGGCGACGTGCTCGCGTTCGACGCACCCGACGACGCCGGCGCCCGGCTGACCGCCGCGCTCGGCGAGCCCGCCGACGGCGTCTGGGCCCATGGCGAGGAGGACGGCGGCGTCGACCTCTCGCTCGGCGAGGCCGCGATGCGGTCGCAGCGCATCGCCGAGGTCGACGGGCGCGTGGTGATCGCGAGCACGGGCGAGCTGCTCGAGCTGGTCCGCGAGGGCGACGTCGCGGCCGACGACGAGGCGCGGGCCGAGGCGGCCCGGGCGCTCGACGAGCGCGAGGTGCTCGCGGCGATGCTCAATCGTCCGTCGCTCGGCGCCGACTCGTCGTTCAGCTGGGTCGGCGGCGGCGTCTCCCACGACGGCGGCGTCACGCGCGACCACCTCGTCTGGGTCGTCGCCGAGGGCGGCGACGTCGAGGCTTCAGCCGAGCGCGTGCGCGAGAACCTCGCCTCAGGGGCGACCGCCGACGGCACGCCGTTCTCCGAGCTCCTCGAGGTCGAGGACGTCACGGTCTCGGGCCGGCTGATCATCGCCGACGCACGCCCGGTCGGCTCCGCCCCCGTCTGGTCGCAGCTGCTGTACCGCGGCGACCTCGGCTGATCGGCCGCCGCGGCCTACGCTGGAGTCATGACACCCGCTGCGGACTCCCACCACGACCACGCGGCGCCCGACGCCGGGCAGGGCGGCGAGGCATCCGACGGCGGCGAGCTCGCGATCGCGATCGCGCAGTTCGCCCCCACGGCGGATGCCGCGGCGAACCTCGACGAGATCGAACGCCTCGCACGTCACGCGGTGGGGCGCGGTGCGCGGCTGGTCGTGTTCCCCGAGTACTCGATGTTCTTCACGCCCGAGCTCGGGCAGGAGATGGCCGACGCGGCCGAGCCGCTCGACGGCGGGTTCGTGCGTGCACTGGGGGCGCTCGCGGGCGAGCTCGGCGTGCACCTCGTCGCGGGCGTGCTCGAGCGGGTGCCGGGCGACGACGCCCGGTTCTCGAACACGCTCGTCGCGCTCGACGACGGCGGGCAGTTGGTCGCCCGCTACCGCAAGCAGCACCTCTACGACGCGTTCGGCCAGCTCGAGTCGGAGCGAGTCGTCGCCGGAGCGCTCGACGAGCCCGAGATCTTCGCGGTCGATGGCGTCGAGGTCGGCATGCAGACCTGCTACGACCTGCGGTTCCCCGAGGTCACGCGGGTCATCGTGGATGCCGGCGCCGACCTCGTGCTCGTGCCCGCCGAATGGGTGCGCGGCCCCCTGAAGGAGCACCACTGGCGCACCCTCGCGCTGGCGCGGGCGATCGAGAACACGGTCTACCTCGCGGCCGCCGACCAGACGCCGCCGGTCGCCGTCGGGCGCAGCCTCGTCGTCGACCCCATGGGCGTCGAGCTCGCGGCGCTCGGCGAGCAGCCCGGGGTCGCGGTCGCCTGGATCTCGCGCGAGCGGCTCGCCGCCGTGCGACGCACGAACCCCGCCCTCGCACTCCGCCGCTACGGGGTCGTGCGGCGCTGAGGGCCCGCCCGGGCCTCGCGGCGTCGCTGCGCTAGCCGGCGGCGCCGAGCGTGGCGAGTCGCGCCGAGGCCTCCTCGAGCACGGGCATCCGCTTGCAGAAGGCGAAGCGCACGAGGCTGCGGTACGCGTCGTGCCGGTCGGCGTGCACGAACGCCGACACGGGAACCCCGACGACGCCCGCCAGCTCGGGGAGCCGCCGGCACAGCTCGGCCGCGTCGGAGAACCCGAGCGGCGTGGCATCCGCGACGACGAAGTAGCCGGCCCGGGGGAGCGCGACGGTGAACCCGGCCTGCTCGAGTCCCGCCGTGAGCACGTCGCGCTTCGCCGCGAGCGTCTCGGCCGCGCCGGCGAAGAACGCGTCGGGGAGGCCGAGGCCCGTGGCGATCGCCGGCTGGAACGGCGCGCCGTTGACGTAGGTGAGGTACTGCTTGACGGCGAGCACCGCGGTCACGAGCGGAGCGGGAGCGGTGATCCAGCCCACCTTCCACCCGGTCGTCGAGAAGGTCTTGCCGCCTGAGGAGATCGAGATCGTGCGCTCGCGGGCGCCGGGCAGCGCCGCGATCGGGCGGTGGGGCGCGTCGAACGCGAGGTGCTCGTAGACCTCGTCGGTCGCGATGAGCGCGTCGTGGCGCTCGGCGAGCTCGACGATCGTCGCCAGCACCTCGTCGTCGAAGACGGCGCCGGTCGGGTTGTGCGGCGAGTTGACGATGACGAGCCGGGTGCGGTCGGTGACCGCCCGCCGCAGCTCGTCGAGGTCGACGCGCCAGGATGCCCCGCGCCCGCCCCGCTCGTCGGCCGTCCAGTGCAGCGGCACCGTGCGGTGCACGCCGCCCGCCCGGGCGATGAGCGCCGCATAGGCGTCGTAGTACGGCTCGAAGGTGACGACCTCGTCACCGCGGTCGACGAAGGCGAGCACGGTCGCGGCGAGCGCCTCGGTCGCGCCGGCCGTCACGAGCACCTCGCTCGCCGGGTCGAAGGAGAGTCCGTACCAGTGGTGCTGGTGGGCGGCGATCGCCTGTCGGAGCACGGCGTGGCCGAGCCCGGGCGGGTACTGGTTGACGCCGTCGGCGATCGCGGCGCGGGCGGCCTCGAGGACCTCGGCCGGGCCGTCCTCGTCGGGGAACCCCTGCCCGAGGTTGATCGCCCCCGTGCGGGTCGCGAGCGCGCTCATCTCGGCGAAGATCGTCGCCGCGACGCGGCCGTCGTCGCCGAGGAGGCCGGCTCCGGCGGCGGTGCGCTGCCACGGACTGAGCCCCGACGCGGGGGAGAAGTCGCTCATGTTCACACCGTACGCGAAGCCGCGCACGGGTACGCTGGCGCAGGGCGTCGCCGCCCGTCCGGCTCGCTCGGACGAATCCCTGCTCGGTGATAGCAAGGTCATAGGAACCGCCGATCCGGGGCACAGCTTGGCGCGGGATGCTGGCATCGCTTTGGAAGGAGCAGACATGACCGACACGACTGACGGCGCACAGGGCGAGGCCCGCGACGCCGAGGTCACCGAGGAGCTCACGGCTCCCGAGGCCAGCACCACCGAGACGACCGCCGCCGCGAGCACCGCAGCCGAGACGGCCACCACCGAGACCATCGCCGAGGCGCCCGAGGCGCCCGAGGCTGCGGCTCCGGCCGCTGCTGCGGCTCCGGCCGCCGCGACGCCGGCCGCCGAGGCTCCCGCTGCACCGGCCGCCGCTGCATCGGCCCCGGCCGCAGCCGCTCCCGTCGCGCCGACTCCCGCAGCCGAGGCTCCGGCCGCTCCCGCGGCTCCGGCGCCCGCCGCGCCCGTCGCGACCGGCACCGTGTACGAGCCGGGCCAGGCCCCGCAGCCGTACCACGCCCCGCAGTACACGAAGCAGGCGGCCGCCCCCGCGACGGCCCCGACCGTTCCCGTGGCCGGGCAGGTCCCGCCGGCCTTCGGCGGCCCGCAGCCCGGAGCGACCCAGCCGACCACCCCGGTCGCGGGGGTCCCGCCCTACGGCACCGGCCCCGAGGCATCCGCCGCGCCGGCCCAGAAGCCGCGCCGCGTCGGACTCGGCGTCGCCGCCGCGATCGTGGCGGCCGCCCTCATCGGCGGCGCGTCGGGCGCGGGCATCACCGCCCTCGTGACGAGCAACCAGGACTCGAGCTCGACCGCGAGCTCGGGCACCGCCCAGAACATCGTCGTGAACGACACCGACCAGGTGACCGCGGTCACCGCCGTCGCCGCGAAGGCGAGCCCGAGCGTCGTGACCATCTCGGTCGCGGGCAACGAGGGCGCCGGCACGGGTTCGGGCATCATTCTCTCCGACGACGGCTACGTGCTGACGAACACCCACGTGGTGACCCTCGACGGCGCGACCGGCGACCCGACGATCCAGGTCAAGACGAACGACGGCCACCTCTACGAGGCCGAGCTCGTCGGCACCGACCCGCTGTCCGACCTCGCGGTGATCAAGCTCGTCGACGCCTCGGGCCTCGCCCCGCTCGAGTTCGCCGACTCCGACCAGCTCAACGTGGGCGACACGGCGATCGCGATCGGCGCGCCGCTCGGTCTCTCGGGCACCGTGACCAACGGCATCGTGAGCGCGCTCAACCGGTCGATCGACGTCGCCTCCTCGGCGGCGCCGGCCACCCCCGACGACGCGCAGAGCGACGACGGCTCGGGCGAGGGCTCGGGCGAGGGCGACGGCGGCCAGCAGGGCGGCGAGGGCGACAACCCGTTCGACTTCTTCTTCGACATCCCCGAGCAGGGCGGCGGCCAGGCCCAGCAGCCGGCAGCGAACGCCGGGCGCGTCTCGCTGCCGGTCATCCAGACCGACGCCGCGATCAACCCCGGCAACTCGGGCGGCGCGCTGCTCGACGCCGAGGGCCGCCTCATCGGCGTCAACGTCGCGATCCTCTCGGCCGGCGAGTCGGCCGAGGCGGGCAACATCGGCGTCGGCTTCGCCGTGCCGTCGAACCTCGCCGAGCGCATCGCGAAGGAGATCATCGAGGACGGCTCGGCCTCGCACGGCCTGCTCGGCGCGACGGTCACCTCGGCCGAGGCCGACGAGAAGAGCACCACGGTCGGCGCGCTCATCACCGACGTCACGCCGGGCGGCGCGGCCGAGAAGGCCGGGCTCGAGGACGGCGACGTCGTGACCGAGTTCAACGGCACCCCGATCACCGACCAGACCGACCTCACCGCCCAGGTGCGCGCACTCGCGGGCGGCTCGAAGGCCGAGCTCACGGTGATCCGCGACGGCGAGACCCAGACCGTCGAGGTCACCCTCGACACCTACGAGGGCTGAGCCGGAACGGCACGGATGCCACGGGGCGGGGCCGGATCGAGATCGATCCGGCCCCGTTCGGCGTCCACCCGGATGCCGCCCGCGCGAGCACGGCTGCTAGGCTCGATCGACCCCAGCGCGAGTGAGGAACATGCCCGAGCACCACCCCGAGACGACCCCGTCGTCGCTCGTCGGCGTGTCGTACGTCATGCCCGTGCTCAACGACGTCGCGCACGTGCGCCAGGCGGTCGAGTCGATCCTCGCGCAAGACTACGCGGGCCCCGTCGAGGTGCTCATCGCCCTCGGGCCCTCGATCGACGGCACGAACGAGCTCGTCGCCGACCTCGCGTCGCGCGACGAGCGCATCCGCGTGCTCGAGAACGCGGTCGGGTCGACGCCCGCCGGGCTCAACATCGGCATCCGCGCCGCCCGGTACCCCGTCGTCGTGCGCGTCGACTCGCACTCGATGCTGCCGAGCGACTACGCGCGCATCGCCGTCGCGACGCTCGAACGCACCGGCGCCGACAACGTCGGCGGCATCATGGACGCACGTGGCGAGACGCCGTTCGAGCGGGCCGTCGCGCTCGCCTACACGACCAAGGTCGGCCTCGGCGGCTCCGCGTTCCACGTCGGCGGCGCTGAGGGGCCCGCCGAGACGGTCTACCTCGGCGTGTTCCGCCGCGACGCCCTCGAACGCGTCGGCCTCTTCGACGAGTCGATCAAGCGAGGTCAGGACTGGGAGCTCAACCGGCGCCTCCGCGAGACCGGCGGCACCGTCTGGTTCACGCCCGAGCTCGCCGTGACGTACCGGCCGCGTTCGAGCGTCGACCGGCTCGCCCGCCAGATGTTCTCGACGGGTCTCTGGCGCGGCGAGCTCGCCCGCCGCTTCCCTGCGTCGAACGGCATCCGCTACTTCATCCCGCCCGTGATGGTGGTCGGCGTCGCCCTCGGGCTGCTGCTCGGCATCGGCGGCATCGTGCAGGCGATGCTCGGCGCGACCCCGTGGCTGCTCGTCGGCTTCGCGGCGCCGCTCGTCTATCTGCTCTTCGTCGCGGTCGCGACGTTCTCGGCCGCGCGCGGGCGCGGTGCGAGCACGGCCACATGGTTTCTCGTAGTGTTGCCGTGCATACATGTCACGTGGGGCATCGGCTTCGTACTCGGCTATCTCTCGCTGACCAGCAACATCGCACGGCACACGGGAAGGTGAGCGCGGATGTCTGACGCCCGACCGGCGACGGCGCGGCCGGCGAGCATCGCCGAGCTGCGTGCCGTCGCGCAGCCGCCCGAGGTGCGCGGGCGCCGCAACGCCGAGCACTGGACGGCGTCGCTCTACCTCCGCCGCTTCTCGATCTACCTCACGTGGCTGCTGCTCAAGACGCCGATCTCGGCGAACGGCGTCACGGGGCTCATGATCCTCGTCGGCTGGTCGACGGCGGCGGCGCTGCTCATCCCGGGCGTCTGGGGCGCGCTGCTCGCGGTCGTGCTCGGCCAGCTGCAGATGCTGGTCGACTGCTGCGACGGCGAGGTCGCCCGCTGGCGGCGCACCTCCTCGCCCGCCGGGGTGTTCCTCGACAAGGTCGGCCACTACACGACCGAGGCGCTCATCCCGCTCGCACTCGGCCTCCGCGCCGCCGCGTACCCGCTCGAGTTCCCCGCCGACTTCCTCTGGACGACGATCGGCGCGCTCCTCGCCCTCGTGATCGTGCTCAACAAGGCCCTCAACGACATGGTGCACGTCGCCCGTGCCAACGCGGGGCTCGCGAAGCTCGCCGACACCCATGGCGAGACCGCGCCGCGCGGCGGGCTCATCGCCACGCTCCGCAAGGCGGCCAGGTTCCTGCCCTTCCACCGGCTGTACCACTCGGTCGAGCTCACCCTCATCGCCTTCGCGGCCGCGCTCGTGGGTCTCGTCGCGGGGCAGCCGCTCGTCGACCGCGTGGTCGTCGCCGTCCTCCTCCCGCTCGCCGTGCTGGCCGTGATCGGGCATTTCGTCGCGATCATGGCGTCCCGTCGTGTCCGTTCCTGAGCCGCACCCCGTGCCGCGCGTCGGCGTCGTGGTGCTCACGATGGGCAAGCGCCCCGACGAGCTCCTGCGAGGCGTCGACAGCGTGCTCGCGCAGCAGGGCGTCGAGACCGACGTGGTGGTCGTCGGCAACGGCTGGGATCCGGCGACCGCCGAGCCCGCACTGCCCGCGGGCGTGCGCACCCGGCACCTGCCCGAGAACCTCGGCATCCCGGCCGGCCGCAATGCGGGCGTGCCCGACGTGTCCGGCGCGGTGCTCTTCTTCCTCGACGACGACGCGTTCCTGCCGAGCGACTCGTTCCTCGCCGACGGCGTACGGCTGCTCGCCGACCGCCCCGAGCTCGGGCTCGTCCAGCCCCGCGTCGTCGATCCGACCGGCCTCGCCTCACCGCGCCGCTGGATCCCGCGCATCCGCAAGGGCGACCCCGCGCACTCGAGCCCCGTCTTCTCGTGCTGGGAGGGCGCGGTGCTCATGCCGCGCGCGGTGTTCGACGAGACCGGCGGCTGGGCCGACCCGTTCTTCTACGCCCACGAGGGCATCGAGCTCGCCTGGCGCGTGTGGGACGCGGGTCGCGTCGCCTGGTACGAGGGCTCGCTCGAGGCCGCGCACCCCGTCATCGACCCCGCACGGCACTCGTACTACTTCCGCCTCAACGCCCGCAACCGGGTCTGGCTCGCGCGACGCAACCTGCCCGCGGTGCTGGTGCCGCTCTACGTCGGCTCGTGGACGGGCATCCAGATGCTCCGCTGGGCGCGGCAGCCCGCCGCGCTCAAGGCCTGGTTCGGCGGCTGGAGGGCCGGCTGGCGCGAGTCGCCCGGCGAGCGCCGCCCGATGCGCTGGCGCACCGTCTGGCGGATGACCCGTGCGGGTCGCCCCCCGGTCGTCTGACCGCCGAGCATCACGATCGGCGATCGCCTCGGGCAGCGCGTCCGCCACGCGGCATCCGCCCAGTCAGACCTCGCTACCCTTGGACGGTGGGATTGAGGAAAGACGCGCGACGCGCAGTGAAGCTCGCCAAGGACATCATGTGGTCGCGGCGTGCGCAGCGCGCGCTCAGGGCGAAGCTCGCCGACCGGGCGCCGCTCGAACCGCACCGCTTCAAGATCGGCGTCTACTTCGCCGACGGCAAGGTCAACCTGTACCAGCTGCGGCAGTGGTACGCACCGCTCGCAGAGCTCGCCGAGACGCACCCGGTGCTCGTGCTCACGCGGGCGTCGGGCGCCGCGCTGAAGCTCCTCGACGAGTCGCCGCTGCCCGTCGCCTACGTGCGCCGCGTCGCCGACCTCGAGCGGGTCATCCACGAGCAGGACCTGCACGTCATCCTCTACGTGAACCAGAACGCGAAGAACTTCCAGATGATGCGCTACGGGCGCCGCTGGCACGTGTTCATCAACCACGGCGAGTCCGACAAGATGTACATGACGACCAACCAGTTCAAGGCGTACGACTACGCCCTGATCGCCGGCGACGCGGCGCGTGCGCGCCTCGACAAGGTGCTGTGGGACTACGACTTCGACAAGCGGGCGATCCCGATCGGGCGTCCGCAGGCCGACCACTACCTCGACGGCAGCCCGCTGCCGTACACGCCCGACGAGCGCGAGGTCGTGCTCTACGCCCCGACGTGGGAGGGCGACCGCGCGGCCGCGGCGTACGGCTCGATCGCGTCGCACGGCGTCGCACTCGTCGAGGGCCTGCTCGCGACCGGGCGGCACCGGGTGATCTACCGGCCGCACCCGCGCTCGGGCGTCGTCGACGAGGCGTACGCGGCCGCGAACAAGCGCATCATCCAGGCGATCGAGCAGGCCAACGCCGCCGACCCCGGTGCGCAGCACGTCTTCGACGACGGGCCGAAGCTCGGCTGGCAGCTCGCCGCGGCCGACGTCGCCATCGTCGACATCTCGGCGATGGTCTACGATCGGCTCGCCGCGGGCAAGCCCCTGCTCATCACGCGGCCCGCGAACCCCGCGGCGCAGATCGACACCGGCGGGTACCTCCAGGCGTGCGAGTGGCTCGTGGCGGGATCCGGCGAGCAGCTCGTCGCCCGCGTCGACGAGGTCGCGCACGACGCCGAGGCGCTCGCCCGGCTCGGATACTGGGTCGAGCGCTACTTCGGCGACACGACGCCGGGCGTCACGACCGCGCGCTTCCACGCGGCGATCGACCACCTCATGGCCGAGTGGGAGCGGTTCGCCGCCCTGCACGCCGAGGACGGCGAGGTCGACGAGCACGACGAAGAGGGCGAGACCGACGACGAGGAGCTCGTCTAGCCGCTCGCCGGCCGCCGAGCGGTCGTCCGCCCCGTCGAGCGGGCGCCGCTCAGTGCTGCTCGGGCCGAGGGGCCGCCGACCCGATGGAGCCGACGCCGCCCTCGGCACCCTCCTCTACGCCGTGCTCGGCTCTGCTCTCGGCACCGTGCTCCGCGCCCTCGATCGGCTCGGCCGCCTCCGCCTCCGCCTGCTCGCGTCCGGCCGCGAGCCTCGTGAACGGCCGCTTCGCGGCTCGGCCGACGGCGCCGCCGACGATCCCCGCCGTGCGCGCGAGCCGCTTGCCCGTCGCGGCGAGGACGGTGTCGTCGCCGCGCGGCTCGAGCTCGGCCGGCAGCAGCGCGGGCGCCGCGCCGAAGGCCAGCCGCGACTGCGTGAGTACGCGTCGCCCGAGGACGTGGTTGCCGATGCCGCCGATGGCGGCGCCGATGCCGAACGGGATCGCCTTGCCGATGATGCCCGCGCCGCCCTTGACGGCGAACTGCTTGATGAAGACCGAGCGGAGGCGGTCGACGACGGTGCCCATCACGGCCTTCGGCAGGCTGTTCGTGATGAGCTCGCCCCAGTAGGCGCTGCGCGCGATGCCCGAGCCCGTCGCCTGGCCGGCGAACTGGCGCACGAGGTCGCTGCCCTCCTGGCCGAGCATGAGCGTCATGACGAGCGCGCGGGCGCGCTCGGGGTTCTCGACGTGGATGCCGTGCACCTCGGCGACGGACTGCGCGAAGAGCGCGGTCGCCTCCAGGAACCCGGCCGTCTCGACGCCCGAGAGCGCGAGGGTGACCCCGGTGCCGATGCCGGGCACGACGGCGGTCGCGCCGACGGCGGCGCCGCCCGTCGTGACGGCGGCGAGGTAGCGGCGCTCGAGGATGCGCACCAGCTGGTCGGGGGTCGCGCCCGGTGCGCGGCGGCGGATGCTGCGCAGGTGCGCGACGACGATCGGGCGCTGGATCGCGAGGGCCCGGTCGATCGCACGCTCGACGCCCTGCGCGCGGCCGGAGTCGGCGGCGGGGCCGGTCTGCGAGCCCGCGCCCTCGCGCGGTTCGCTCGGGCCCATCGAGGTGATCGTGTGCACACGGTCGGACATGGCGACGATCCTAGACGCCATGTCTGAGTACGAACCCTACTTGCCGGTGCCGTAGTCGTGGTTGTAGCGCGTGAGCACCTCGTCGATCGGGCCGTCGAGTGCGAGCTCGCCCTTGTCGAGGTAGAGGCCGCGGGTGCAGAAGCGGCGCAGGTCGCGCTCGTTGTGCGAGACGAAGAACAGTGTGCGCCCGCCCGCCAGCAGTTCGTCGATGCGCTCGTAGCACTTCTCACGGAACGCCTTGTCGCCGACGGCGAGCACCTCGTCGACCAGCATGATCGGCTCCTCGAGCTGCGAGATCACGGCGAACGCGATGCGCACCTTCATGCCGCTCGAGAGGTGCTTGTAGGGGGTGTCGAGGAAGTCGCCGATCTCGGCGAAGCCGATGATGTCGTCGAACCGGGCGTCGATCTGCGAGCGCGCCATGCCGTGCAGCCCCGCGGTCAGGTACACGTTGTCGCGCACCGTCAGGTCGTCGACGAAGCCGCCCGTGATCTCGATGAGCGGCGCGACGCCGCCGGCGACCGTCACCGAGCCCTCGTCGGGCAGCATGACGCCGGCGACGAGCTTCAGCAACGTCGACTTGCCCTGGCCGTTGCGGCCCACGACTCCGATCGCCTCGCCCTGGCGCACGTCGAACGAGACGTCGCGCAGCGCCCAGAACTCGCCGGGCCGGGTGCGGCGGCGGCGACCGGCGAGGAGGTCCTTGAAGGAGCGACGGCCGCGCCGGTTGCGCCGGAATCGCACCCCGAGCCCCTCGACGCGGATGTCGAACGGCTCGGTCGTCTCGCGGCCGATGCCGTCGCGCACGGATGCCTCGGTCATCAGATCTCCTTCAGCACCTGTCGCTCGGATCGACGGAAGACCCAGAGCCCGAGGGCGAGGAAGGCGAGCGACATGACCGCGGCGACCGCGACCTCGAACCAGATCAGCTGGTCGGGGAAGAACGCGGCCCGGTAGAGCGAGAAGATGCCCGAGAGCGGGTTGAACGCCGCCCAGAACTGCATGCCCTCGGGCAGGTCGGTCGAGGCGTAGATGATCGGCGTCGCGTAGAAGAGGAACCGGAGGACGAGCTTCACCGCACGCTCGAGGTCGCGGAAGAACACCACGAGCGGGGCGACGATGAGGCTGACGCCCGCGGTCAGCACGGCCTGCATGAGGATCGCGAGCGGGAAGTAGACGATCTGCCAGTGGAGCTCTGCGCCGAACAGGACGGCGAAGAGCGCGAGCACCGGCAGCGCGAAGACGAACTCGATGCCCTTCGAGAGCACGATCCTGTTGACCCAGATGGTGCGCGGGATCATCGTCGACCTGACGAGCTTCGCGTCCTTCAGGAACGCCCTGGTCGAGTCGGAGACGGCGCCGTTGAACCACATCCACGGCAGGAGCGCCGAGAGCAGGAAGACGATGTAGGGGTCGGTGCCCACGCCCTTGTTGAAGACCTGGGTGAACACGAACCAGTAGATGCCCGCCATCACGAGCGGATCGAGCACCGACCAGACGTAGCCCAGCGCGGAGGTCGAGTAGCGCACCTTGAGGTCGCGGGTCGTGAGCAGCCAGAGCGCATGCCGGTACCGCGCGAACGGCGTCCGCTGCAGCGGATGCGCGTCTCGGTACGACACCGATGCTGTGCTCATCACGCCTCTCATCGTAGATGCCTCTCCGGGGTAGATTTGATGCAGACGGGTGGCGACGTGCCGAGCCCGACTCGGAAGGAACCAGCGCCCCGTGCACCGCACCAGCACCCGCGTCATTCTCAGCTGCGCCGCGATCGGCGTCGGCGGCGGTCTCGTCGCCGCGGGCTCCGGGTACTTCGCCGGCCTCATCGCGGGCATCGCGCCCATGCTCTACGGCATCACGATCGGCACGCACTTCCTGCCGAGCGCCGTGGCACTGGCGCTCCTCAAGCGCCCAGGGGTCGGCATCCTCACGGGCTTCATCGCGGGCCTCGTCGGTGCGGCGTTCGCGCCCCACTGGATCCTGCGGTTCCTCGGCACCGGCCTGCTCGTCGGCGCGCTGCTCGAGCTGCCCTTCTTCCTCACCCGGTACAAGAACTGGTCGCCGTGGCTGTACTACGTCGCCGCGGCCGGCTCCGGCATCGTGCTCGCCGTGGGCACGTTCATCGCCCTCGGCCCCGAGCACTACGCGCCGTGGTTCTGGGTGCTCTACCTCGCCATGTTCGCGCTGAGCCCCGTGCTGTTCACCTGGCTCGGCCGGGTCATCGCCGCGTCGCTGTCGCGCGCCGGCGTCGCGCGCACCTTGCGCTGAGCGCCGGCCCGGCCGCGACGGCGCCGGGTACGACGAAGGGCGGATGCCGCAGCATCCGCCCTTCGTCTCTTGCGCTGTGTGGAGCAGGTCACACGAAGTGGTTCGCGCGCTCCAGATCTTCGGCGAAGTCGATCTCGACCGCGTAGAGGTCGGAGACGTCCATCGGCTCGACGAGGAGGCCGTTGTTCTCGATCGCGAGCTCGAGGCCGCGCTCGAAGTAGTCCTGGTCGCCGACCCGCTGCAGGTGGGCGAGGAACGTCGCCTTGTCGCGGCTCGAGATGTAGTTGATGCCGACGGCCTCGCCGAGCCCGCCCTTGACGGTCTTGGAGAGCTCCTTGATGTAGCCCTCGGCGCTCGTCGTGTACTTGACCTCTTCGTCGGAGACCTTCGCCGTGTTCACGGTCACGAACGACTGGTCGCGAGCGATGAGGGGGAGGGCCCGGTCGAGGATGGCCGGGTCGAAGACGACGTCGCCGTTCATCCACAGCACGCCGCCCGCCTGCGAGGCCGCGAGGGCCCGCATGAGCGACTTCGAAGTGTTCGTCTGGTCGTACTCCTCGTTGTAGACGAAGGACGCCTGCGGGAACGCCTCGATGATGTGCTCGAGCTTGTAGCCGACGACGATCGTCACGTCGGCGTTCGCGCCGAACGCGTGCTCGACGTTGTCGAACTGCTGGCGCATGATGGTGCGGCCGTCGCTGAGCTCGGTCAGGGGCTTGGGGAGGGATCGCCCGAGCCGGCTTCCCATGCCGGCCGCGAGAATCACGATCTGGGTGGTCACTGCATCTCCTTCGGTGGGTCGGATGCCCCCACCGGGCGACCTCGGTCAGAGGAGTTCGCCCGGAGTTCATCCGGAAGTTCACATGTGGACACGCCGTTATGCCGCAACCCAGCGTATCCGGCGGTGCTCTCGGGTCGCCATTCGGGGCAGCCGGTCGTAGTGGGATCGTGATATGACGCACAGGGAATCCACAGTCAGGCGATCGCAGCGTCGACGCGCGCTCGGCGGGCGGTCATTGGTAGGTTTGCTTGGTGACTTCCGTTTCGCGCTCTGATCACGACGACGAAGCTGCCGAAGGCACCGGTGCGGGGGCGCCTCGAAAGGGCGGAACCGCGTCGGGAGCGTCGGGCAGCGCCGCTTCGGGAGCCCGGAAGAGCGCCGGGAAATCCTCCGCGAAGACGATGACCCCCGCCGAACGGGCCGCCGCGCGATCGGCCGCCGCGAAGAAGGCGGCCGCGACCCGGCGCGCGAACAAGGCGGCCGCCGAGGCCGCCGAGCAGGGCGTCGCGACCGACCCGGGCGACTCGAAGCGCACGGGCGCGTCGAACGCCGCCTCCGCCGCCGCGCGCACCGCACGCGGGGCCGGGGCCAAGAATGCGCGCACCGCACGCGACTCGGCCGCCAGGAGCGCGGCGAGCACGCCCGGCGACCGCAGCAGGGCGACCGCGGCGGCCAGTGCGCAGCGGCAGGCGCAGCAGCGCGTCGCGGCGTCGGTCACGACCGAGACCACCGCGGCCGAGCGCGCCCCCAGGAAGCCCGCCGACCAGACGATCCCCGCGGCGGCGAGCGAGCCGCCCGTCGTCGCCGAGCGGCACGAGCCCCGCCGCGACGAGATCGACGAGACCACCACCGAACGCCGCACGCCGGTCGCCGAGGTGCGGGCGGCCGCCGTCGCGGCGAGCGAGGCGGCGCTGGCAGAGTCGGCGACCGACGAGGCCGCGTCGGGCGACGCGGAGCCGGCGGCCGTCGAGGAGCCCGTCGTCGAGGCCGTGGCGCCGGTCGCGACCGCCGCCGAGGCGATCGTCGCGGAGCCCGCGGTCGTGGAGCCCGCGGTCGAGGCGACCACCGCCGACGAGACCGCGATCGAGGAGGCCGGGCCCGAGGCATCCGCACCGCTCATCGCGGCGCAGTCGGTCGCCGTGATCCCCGCCAAGAAGAACGCCGCCCCGCGCAAGAAGCGCACCCTGCGGGTCGCGCGCCCGGCGCCGCCCGAGGGCACGCCGAACGTGCTGTCGATCACGGGGCTCGTCAAGCGCTTCGGCGAGAACACCGCCGTCGACGGCATCAGCCTCGACGTGCGTGCGGGTTCGTTCTTCGGCATCGTCGGGCCGAACGGCGCGGGCAAGACCACGACGCTCTCGATGATCACCGGGCTCCTCCGGCCCGACGCCGGCACCGTCCGCATCCACGACATCGACGCCTGGGCCGACCCGCACGCCGCGAAGCGCGCGACCGGCGTGCTGCCCGACCGCCTGCGGCTCTTCGACCGCCTGACCGGCGCGCAGCTGCTCTACTACTCGGGCATCCTCCGCGGCCTCGACAACCGCACCGTGCGCGAGCGCAGCGCCGACCTCATCGCGGCCTTCGGCCTCGACGACGCCGTCGACCGGCTCGTGGCCGACTACTCGGCCGGCATGACGAAGAAGATCGCGCTCGCGTGCGCCATGATCCACTCGCCGCGGCTGCTCGTGCTCGACGAGCCGTTCGAGTCGGTCGACCCGGTGTCGGCCGCGAACCTCACCGAGATCCTCGAGCGCTACGTCGCCGGAGGCGGCACGGTCGTGCTCTCGAGCCACGGCATGGACCTGATCGAGCGCGTCTGCGACTCGGCCGCGATCATCGTCTCCGGACGGGTGCTCGCGGCGGGCACCCTCGACGAGGTGCGCGCCGGTCACACCCTCGAAGACCGATTCGTCGAGCTCGCGGGCGGGCGCAAGGCAGCGGAAGGCATGGAATGGTTGCACAGTTTCTCCGACTGAAACTGCGCCTGCTGGCGAACATCTTCCGCCGCAGCACCTGGCAAGTGGTCGGCATCGTGCTCGGCCTCGTCTACGGTCTCGGTCTCGCGCTGCTGCTCTTCCTCTCGCTCGTGGGGCTGCGCCTCGTCGACGACGTCGAGGTCATCCGCGACGTGCTCGTCGTCGCGGGGGCTGCGACCGTCGTGGGCTTCATCGTGTTCCCGCTCGTCTTCGGCACCGAAGACACGATGGACCCCCGCCGCTTCGCCTTCTTCGGCCTGCCCGACCGCACCCTCGCGCTCGCGCTCGCGGTCGCTGGCCTCATCGGCATCCCGGCGCTCGTGCTCGCGATCGTGCTGCTGGGCACCGTCGTGACCTGGTCGCGCGGCGTCGCCGAGACGCTGCTCGCGCTCATCTCGGCGGCCCTGGCCTTCGCGACCTGCCTCCTGCTCGCCCGCGTGACGACGGCGCTCGCCTCGTTCCTGCTCTCGACGCGACGCTCGCGCGAGCTGCTGGGCGTCATCGGCCTGCTCCTCATCGTCATGCTGTCGCCGATCATCGTCGTGCTCGTCACGCTCGACTGGGCGAACTCGGGGCTCGAGATCCTCGGAGTCCTCGGCGACATCCTCGGCTGGACGCCCTTCGGCGCCGTCTTCGCGGTGCCCGGTGACGCGGCCGCCGGCGCATGGGGCCCGGCCATCCTCGAACTGCTGATCGCCGCCGCCACCCTGGGCGCGATCTGGCTCGCCTGGCAGGCGCTCGTCGCGAAGATGCTCGTGACCCCCGGTCGCGAGGCGTCGGCGAAGAGCTACCGCGGGCTCGGCTGGTTCGACCGGATGCCCCACGGTGCGACCGGTGCCGTCGCGGCGCGCAGCTTCACCTACTGGTTCCGCGACGCCCGCTACTGGGTGTCGATCGTCATGGTGCCGATCGTGCCGGTGCTCGTCATGGTGCCGCTCGGCGTCGCCGGGGTGCCCCTGCAGTACCTCGGCCTCATCCCGGTGCCGCTCATGTGCCTGTTCCTCGGCTGGAGCCTGCACAACGACACCGCGTACGACTCGACCGCGATCTGGCTGCACATCACCTCGGGCGTGCGCGGCAACGCCGACCGGCTCGGGCGCCTCATCCCGGTGCTCGTCGCCGGCGTGCTCGTGATCGGGCTCGGCAGCGCCGTCACCGTGTTCGTCCTCAACGACTGGCGCCTGCTGCCGTCGCTGCTCGGCGTGAGCACCGCGCTGCTGCTCGCCGGCCTCGGCGTCGGGTCGATCACCTCGGCACGGTTCCCGTACCCGGCCGTGAAGCCGGGCGACAGCCCGTTCCAGCAGCCGCAGTCGACGGGCGGCATCACCGCGCTCGTGCAGTCGCTGACGATGCTGGCCTCGGTGCTCGTGGCGGCGCCGGCCGCGTTCTTCGCGGCGCTCGGCATCCTCGTCGACCCGGGCTGGCACGCCGCCGCCTTCGCATCCGGCGTCGGGCTCGGCGTGCTGGTGCTCGTCATCGGCGTCTGGTTCGGCGGGCGCGTCTTCGACGCGCGCGGGCCCGAGATGATCGCCGCGGCGATCCGCGCCTAGCCGCCGCCCTCGCCGACGGCCGACCTCGCCGCCCGATCGACGCGTAGAATCGAGCGCATGATCCACACCGTGCGCGCGAGCATCGCCGACCCCGGTCAGCCGGGCGGCGGCACCGACGTCCTCGACCGCGAACTCGAGAAGCTCCTCAACGAAGAGGCCATCGAGCCGGGCGATCACGAGCGCTTCTCCCACTACGTCCAGAAGGACAAGATCCTCGAGTCGGCGATCACGGGCAAGCCCGTGAAGGCGCTCTGCGGCAAGAAGTGGACCCCGGGGCGCGACCCCGAGAAGTTCCCGGTCTGCCCGAGCTGCAAGGAGATCTACGAGCGCATGAAGGCGGGGTAGTCCGCGCGTTCGTCGCCGTCGTGCGTCGCCTCCTCGTCGATCGTGGTTCAGTGGTGGCCACGATGGCATCCCGACCGGCTTCCGGTACGTTCCGATGCGTCGGACCGGGGGTGACCGTTGGCGATCGTACGCACGGGCAAGCGCAGCACGACGGCCGTGCTGTGCGTCGCGCTGCTCGGACTCGCGGGATGCACCGCCGCACCTGAGCCCCCGGACGCCGGCGACGCGGGCGTCACGACGCTGCGCCTGGCCCGCACGGGATCGTTCGCCGACGTGCAGATCGACGCCTTCTCGGAGGCGGTGGCCACGGACTCGGGCGGCGCACTCGAGATCTCGATCGCCGAGGAGTACGAGACCGACACCAACCTCATCGAGGAGGAGATCGTCGGGGCGGTCGCCGCGGGCGAGGTCGATCTCGGCTGGATCGGCAGCCGCGTCTTCGCGGGCCTCGGCGTCCACGACCTCGACGCGCTCACCGCGCCCATGCTGATCGACTCGCTCGATGCCGAGCGGGCGGTGCTCGACAGCGGGATCGCGGCGGAGATGCTGCCGGCGCTCGACAAGCTCGGCGTGGTCGGACTCGCCGTCATGGGCGGAAGTCTCCGCCACCCCATCGCGGTCGACGCGCCGGTACTCGGGGTCGCCGACTACGCCGGCCTGCCTTTCCACGTCTTCCACGGCGAAGGCGCGTTCGAGACGCTCGCCCTCCTCGGGGCCGCGCCCGTCGACGTCCCGCCGCCCCAACGGGACAGCGGGCTGCTCGACGGCACGATCGGCGCGTTCGAGAACAGCGTGCCGTACTTCGCCTCGTCGTTCGCCGAGAAGGGCACGCCGTACCTCACCGTCGACGTCGCGCTCTGGCCGTCGATGGGCGTGCTGATCGCCGACCCCGAGGCGCTCGCGTCGCTCGACGAGTCAGCCCGCCAGGCACTGACGGGCGCCGCCGAGCAGACCGCCGAGCAGTCGGTCGACCTCGTCGACGACGAGGGCGGCGTCATCGCCGCCGCGTGCGCGGAGGGGGCGACGTTCGCGCAGGCCGGGCCCGATGCGGTCGCCGAGCTGCGAACCGCGGTGGCGCCCGAGCGGGCGCGGCTGGCCGAGTGGCCGGCGAGCCGGGGATACCTCGACCGGATCACCGAGATCGTCGCCGAGGTGGACCCGGTGACGCCGGAGATCCCGGCGGACTGCTCGGGCTGAGCAGGCCAGCGGAGCAGTTCAGCGGAGCAGTTCAGCGGAGCGGTTCAGCGGTAGTTCGTCGGAATGACCGGTTCGCCGCGGCCGAGCCGGAACGCCTCGATCGGCAGCTCCTGCATGACCTCGGCGCGGTGCGCGCGGGCCGCGGTCGTGCCCGCGGCGCCGAGGAAGGCGGGGTCGACCTCGCCCTTCGCGACGAGCTGCACCATGAGCGGGCGCAGCCGGTCGCCCGCGTCGAACTCGGCCTCGCCGTCGGGGCCGTCGCCGACGAAGACGAGCTCCTCGCGCGCCGTGCGGGTGGCGTCGAGGCGGCGGGCCGCGTTCTTGCGACCGCCGACGCTGGCCTTCTGCGTCGAGGCCTTCGCGACGGGGATCCACTCGCCGGCGTCGTCGCGCCGGGCGACGAGCTTGTAGACCATGCCGGCGGCGGGGAATCCGGATCCGGTGACGACCGCGGTGCCCACGCCGTAGGCGTCGACGGGTGCGCCCGAGAGGCCGGCGATCGTGAACTCGTCGAGGTCGCTCGTCACGGTGATCTTCGTGTCGACCGCACCGAGCGCGTCGAGCTGCTCGCGCACCGCGGCGACGACGGTGGGCAGGTCGCCCGAGTCGATGCGCACGGCGCCGAGCTCGGGGCCGGCGACCTTCACGGCGAGCTCGACGCCGCGGGTGATGTCGTAGGTGTCGACGAGCAGCGTGGTCTTCGGGCCGAACGCCTCGACTTGGGCGCGGAACGCGGCCTCCTCGGTGTCGTGCAGCAGCGTGAAGGCGTGGGCTGCCGTGCCCATCGTCGGGATGCCCCAGGTGCGGCCCGCCTCGAGGTTGGAGGTCGCGTCGAAGCCGGCGATGTAGGCCGCACGCGCCGCGGCGATCGCGGCGCGCTCGCTCGTGCGGCGCGACCCCATCTCGGAGATGGGGCGGCCGAGCGCGACCGAGACCATGCGAGCCGCGGCGCTCGCGACCGAGGAGTCGTAGTTGAGGGTCGACAGCACGATCGTCTCGAGCATGACGGCCTCGGCGAAGCTCGCCTGGATCGTGAGGAGCGGCGAGCCGGGGAAGTACGCCTCGCCCTCGCGGTAGCCCCAGATGTCGCCGGCGAAGCGGTAGTCGGCGAGCCAGTCGATCGTCGCGGGCCGCACCACCTCGTGCTCGCGGAGCCACTCGAGCTCGGCGTCCTCGAAGCGGAACCGCTGCACGAGCTCGAGCAGGCGCCCCGTGCCGGCGACGACGCCGTAGCGGCGGCCGTCGGGCAGGCGTCTCGCGAAGGCCTCGAAGAGGCTCTCGCGGTGGGCGGTGCCGTCGAGGAGGGCGGCATCGACCATCGTCAGTTCGTAGCGGTCGGTGAAGAGGGCAGCTGAGCCGGTCACGGAGTCGAGCCTACTGGGGCGGGCAGGGCGGTCGACGCGAGTTCGCCGAGCGATTCGGGGGAACTCCCGGCCGGCTCGGAGCTCCAGGCGATGACGGGCCGGTCGTTCGCGGCGGCGAGCTCGCCTCCGACGAGGGGGCAGCGTGCCGGGTTCAGCCCCCTGATCGGGGGATTGTCTCCGGTTCTAGCCGCGTTGTACCGTGTGCCAGGTCGTGCAGACGCACCCCCGCAGTCAGCGGGAAGAGCCCGACGACGTCCTGCACCGCCCGTGGGTCCGCGGCAGCGCCGCCGCAGGAGGAGGCTCTGATGTCTGATCGGTTCGGACGCCGTCCCGGCGTCGTCGCCGCGGTCGCGTCGATCGCCCTCGGGGGTGCGGTGCTCGCCGGTGCAACGCCGGCGATCGGCACGCCCGTCGTGTCGGAGCAGCGCCTCGACGCCTCGGATGCCGAGGCGTTCGACGCCTTCGGATCCGCGGTCGCGGTGTCGGGCGACCGGGTGGTGGCGGGAGCGCCGAACGGCGACGCCGACGAGATCGACTTCGGCGCGGTGTACGTGTACGAGGCGGATGGCTCGGGCGGATGGGCGGAGCGCAAGCTGACCGCGTCCGACGGCGCGGCCGGCGACCAGTTCGGGAATGCGGTCGCGGTGTCGGGCGACCGGATCGTGGTCGGCGCGCCGTCCGACGACGACCGCGGGACCGGGTCGGGTTCGGTGTACGTCTTCGAGGCGGACGGCTCGGGCGAGTGGGCGGAGCACAAGCTCACCGCGTCCGACGGCGAGTCGAACGACTGGTTCGGCCACGCGGTCGCGGTGTCGGGCGACCGGATCGTGGTCGGCGCGCCGTTCGACGACGACGGCGCGTCCGGGTCGGGTTCGGTGTACGTGTTCGAGCCGGATGGCTCGGGCGGCTGGTCGGAGCAGAAGGTGACCGCGTCCGACGGCGCAGCCGACGACACGCTCGGGTACTCCGTCGCGGTGTCGGGCGATCGGATCGTCGCCGGTGCGCGGCTCGACGACGACCGCGGTCCCGAGTCCGGTTCGGCCTACGTGTTCGAGGCGGACGGCTCGGGCGGCTGGGCGGAGCAGAAGCTCACCGCGTCCGACGGCGCAGCCAGCGACACCTTCGGATTCGCGGTGGCGGTGTCGGGCGGGCGGATCGTGGTGGGCTCGCGACTCGACGACGACTCCGGCGACGCCTCCGGCTCGGCGTACGTGTTCGAGGCGGACGGCTCGGGCGGCTGGGCGGAGCAGAAGCTCACGGCATCGGACGGAGCCGAACTGGACATGTTCGGGCACGCCGTGGCGATCTCGGGCGATCGGATCGCGGTGGGGGCGCGGCGTCACGACGGCGCGGGGTCCGATCGCGGTGCGGTGTACGTCATGGAGCTGGACGGCTCGGGCGGATGGGCGGAGCAGAAGCTCGTCGCATCCGACGGCGATGACAGCGACTTCCTCGGAACCTCACTCGCGCTGTCGGGCGACCGGGTCGTCGCAGGAACCCCGTTCAGGATTGTCGGGGGCGCGGCGTACGTGTTCACGCTCGAACCGCTCGTGACCGACGCCGACGGCGATGGAGTCGCCGATTCCCACGACGTGTGCGCGGGCACCGAACTCTCCCAGGCCGCACCGGCGGGACTGAAGAAGAACCGGTACTGGTCGACCGCGACGGGAGCCTTCGTCGACGCGAACGGCAGGCTCGCGCCCTACACGGTCGCCGACACCGCCGGATGCTCGGCGTCGCAGGTCATCGCGGTCGCGGGGCTCGGCAACGGGCACACGCGCTTCGGCATCACCCTGAGCGCGCTCGAGGCCTGGGTCGCCGCTCACTGACGCGAACCTGCGCGGCTCGCCTAAGCTAGACCCTTGTGACGGATGCACCGATCGGAATCTTCGACTCCGGGGTCGGCGGGCTCACCGTCGCCCGGGCGGTGAAGGACCAGCTGCCGAACGAGTCGATCCTCTACATCGGCGACCTCGAGCACTCGCCCTACGGGCCGAAGAAGATCGCCGACGTGCGCGGCTACGCCCTCGCCGTGCTCGACGACCTCGTCGCGCAGGGCGTCAAGATGCTCGTCATCGCCTGCAACACGGCCTCGGCGGCGATGCTCCGCGACGCGCGCGAGCGGTACGACGTGCCGGTCGTCGAGGTGATCCAGCCGGCCGTGCGCCGTGCGGTCGCCGCGACGAAGACCGGTCGGGTCGGCGTCATCGGCACCCAGGGCACCGTCTCGTCGCGGGCGTACGACGACGCCTTCGCCGCCGCCCCGCACCTCGAGCTCTTCTCGCAGGCCTGCCCCCGCTTCGTCGAGTTCGTCGAGGCCGGCGTGACGACCGGCGACGAGCTGCTCGCCGTCGCCGAGGAGTACCTCGCGCCGCTCCGCCGCGCCGACATCGACACCCTCGTGCTCGGCTGCACGCACTACCCGTTCCTCAAGGGCGCGATCTCGTACGTCATGGGCGAGGGCGTCACCCTCGTCTCGAGCGACGTCGAGACCGCGAACGACGTGTACCGCGTGCTCGTGGGCGGCGGCATGGAGCGCCGCGCCGCCGAGCCGCCGAGCTACCGCTACGAGGCGACGGGGCAGTCGACGAGTGCCTTCCTCGACCTCGCCCACCGACTCATCGCCCCCGAGATCCCGAGCGTCGAGCTCGTGCAGACGGGGGCCGTCACCCTTCCCGACCGCGAACGACTTCGACTGGAGAACAACGCATGACCGAGGCATCCGCCACCCCGATCGTTCGCGCCGACGGGCGCACGCCCGACCAGCTGCGCGAGGTGACCATCGAGCGCGGCTGGAGCGCCCACGCCGAGGGCAGCGCGCTCATCTCGTTCGGCGGCACCAAGGTGCTGTGCACCGCGAGCTTCACGAACGGCGTGCCGCGCTGGCTCAACGGCAAGGGCAAGGGCTGGGTGACGGCCGAGTACGCGATGCTGCCGCGCGCCACGAACACCCGCAACGACCGCGAGAGCGTGAAGGGCCGCATCGGCGGCCGCACGCACGAGATCAGCCGCCTCATCGGCCGCAGCCTGCGCGCGGTCGTCGACATGAAGGCGCTCGGCGAGAACACCCTCCAGATCGACTGCGACGTGCTGCAGGCCGACGGCGGCACCCGCACCGCGGCGATCACGGGTGCGTACGTCGCGATGGCCGACGCGATCGAGTGGGCACGCGGCCAGAAGTTCATCGGCCAGCGTGCGACGCCGCTCATCGACACCGTCTCGGCGGTCTCGGTCGGCATCATCGACGGCACGCCCATGCTCGACCTCGCCTACGTCGAGGACGTGCGCGCCGAGACCGACATGAACGTCGTCGCCACCGGCCGCGGCCTCTTCGTCGAGGTGCAGGGCACGGCCGAGGGTGCGCCGTTCGACCGCCGAGAGCTCGACTCGCTGCTCGACCTCGCGCTCGCCGGCACCGCCTCGCTCACCGAGCTCCAGCGGGCCGCGCTCGCCGCGTCGCTCGCGGCGGGGGAGTGAGCGTGGCCGCGCTCGAGGTCGTGCTCGCGACCCACAACGCGCACAAGGTCGCCGAGTTCCAGCGCATCCTGGGCGAGCGGATGCCCGGCATCACCGTGCTGCCGTACGACGGGCCCTCGCCCGTCGAGGACGGCACGAGCTTCGCCGAGAACGCGCTCATCAAGGCGCGCGCGGCGGCGCTGCACACGGGCCGGATCGCGCTCGCCGACGACTCGGGCATCGGGGTCGACGTGATGGGCGGTGCGCCCGGCATCTTCTCGGCCCGCTGGGCGGGCCACTCGGCCGGCGATGTCGAGAACGTGCGGCTGCTGCTCGCGCAGCTCGGCGACGTGCGCCGGCCGAACCGCGGGGCGGCGTTCCACTGCACGATCGCGGTGGTCGTGCCGGCTGCGCTGACGGGCTCCGGCACCGATGACGAGTTCGTCGCCGAGGGGCTGTGGCGCGGCGCGCTCGCCTACGAGCCGCGGGGCTCGCACGGCTTCGGCTACGACCCCGTGTTCGAGCCCGAGGGGCACGAGGTCACCGCGGCCGAGCTGCTGCCCGAGCAGAAGAACGCGATCAGCCACCGGGCCCGCGCCTTCGAGGCGCTCATCCCCGAGCTCGAGCGCATCGCGGCCCGGGTCCGCACCGCGGCCGAGTAGCCCGCGGTCGGTTCGGGCGCCTCGGCGACGGGCCGGCCTCAGCCGGTGATGAAGGCCGTCACCCGGTCGGCGAAGGCGTTGAACGCCGTGCCGGTCGTGAGCATGGCCCAGCCGTGGCCGACCCCGTCGGCGATGATCGTGACGTCGTCGCTCGCGGTCGCGTCGGCGAGCTGCTGCAGCTCGTCGACGCCGACGGTCGTGTCGTCGGGCGCGACCGCGAGCAGGATCGGCGCCGTGAGCGCGGGTGCGTCGTCGAGCGAGTCGTAGCCGCGGAAGGCGAGCGGTCCGGAGAGGTCGACGACCCCGTCGAGGACACCGTCGTCGCCGTCGCGCCCGCCCGCGACGATCGCCGCGGTGCCGCCCATCGAGGCGCCCACCACGACCACCCGTTCGGCGCCGTGCTCGCGCGCCCACTCGGCGGCGGCGAGGATCGCATCGGCGCCGTCGTCGACGACGTGGTTCGCCTCGCGGGGGCACTCGGTCTCGCCGTAGCCGCACGAGTTCACGAGCAGCACCTGCACGCCCCGCTCGGCGAGCGTCGAGGCGTAGGGCCAGAACCCGCACCCGTCCTGGTTGCGCTGGTGCGCGAAGATCGCCGTCGTCGCGCCCTCGCCCGCGACGCCCACGTCGAAGCTCGCGTCGCCGACGGGCAGCCGCATCGCGGTGGACTCGACGCCGGTGTCGCCGCAGCGCTCCGACGGCGGCAGCGGCTCCGACGGGGCGGCGTCGGCGGGCGAGGCCGGCGCGGCCGCCTCGTCGGACGCGGCCGCGCCGCCCGGGTCGGAGCCGGCCGCGCATCCGGAGAGCGCGGCGACGAGGCATCCTAGGGTGAGAGCGAGTGCGATGGCGGGCGTGCGACGCGACGGCATGCCCCGCAGCCTAGGGCCGGGCGGCGACGGGCCGCGACCCCCGGCCGACCCGCTGCCGCGCCCGCGGCGGCTGCCATGCCGATGAGAACGCGACTCATTCCTGATTGGCCGAACGGGCCCTCGGGCCCCTGCGGGCGACCTACGCTGGAAGGGACATGGCACACGATCACTCCCACGACCACGCGGCGACCGCGAATCGCACCCGCCTCGGGACCGCGATCGCGATCATCGGCGCCTTCGTCGTCGTGCAGGTCGTCGGCGGCCTCGTGAGCGGCTCGCTCGCGCTGCTCGCCGACGCGGGACACATGACGAGCGATCTCATCGGCCTCGTCGTCGCGCTCGTCGCCGCGTTCGTCGCCGCGCGGCCGGCGACCGACCGGCAGACCTACGGGTTCCGCCGTGCAGAGGTCTTCGGGGCGCTCATCAACGGGGTCATCCTCATCGTCGTCGCGGTGAGGGTGACGATCGGCGCGATCGGGCGCCTCGTCACGGGCGCCGAGGGCGAGGCGCACGAGGTGCAGGGCGGCCTGATGCTCGCCGTCGCCGTGGTCGGGCTCGCCGCGAACATCGCCGCGATGCTCGTGCTGCGCGGCGGCGCGAAGGACTCGATCAACCTGCGCGGCGCGTACCTCGAGGTGCTCGGCGACACGATCGGCTCGGCGCTCGTGATCGTCGCCGCGATCGTCATCCTGCTGACCGGGTGGAGCGCCGCCGACCCGATCGCCTCGCTCGGCATCGCCGCGCTCATCGTGCCGCGCGCGCTGTCGCTCCTGCGCGACGTCGTGCGCGTGCTCAGCGAGGGCGCGCCGGCCGAGACGGATGTCGCGGAGATCCGCGAGCACATCCTCCGCACGCCGGGCGTGGTCGCCGTGCACGACGTGCACGTGTGGCAGATCACCTCGGGGCAGCCGGTGTTCACGGCGCACGTCGAGGTCGAGCCCGAGGTCTTCGAGACGGGGCGCACGGGTGCGCTGCTCGACGAGCTCGGCGGATGCCTCAGCGAGCACTTCGACGTCGCGCACTCGACGTTCCAGCTGGAGCCCGGCGGCCGCGCCGAGCAGGAGCAGGGCTCGCACTGCTGAGCCTCGCCCCGCCCACGACGACGAATGCCCCGGGGCTGCCGCAGGCGGCGGCCCCGGGGCATGCTCGAGGATTCGACGGTCAGTGCTCGTCGTGCTTGGGGCCGCGCTCGAAGACGTCGGCGTCGAGCACGAGCTGCTCGGCCTCGGCCTCGTCGGTGATGACGTCTTCACCGGCGGCGGCGGCCTTCTTCGCCTTGCGGCGCTCGCTGAGGTAGTGCCACAGGGTGACGAGCGCTGTGCCGCCGACGGCGGCGAGGAGGATCAGGTCGATGTACTCCTTCACGAGGTCGGCGACGAAGGGGATGAACCCGATCGCGTAGCCGAACATCGTGAGGCCGAAGCCCCAGAGCACCGCGCCGATGAAGTTGTAGAGCGTGTACTTGCCCTTGGGCATGTGCCCGACGCCCGCGGCGACCGGCGCGAAGGTGCGCACGATGGGCACGAAGCGGGCGAGGATGATCGTCAGGCCGCCGAAGCGCTCGAAGAAGGCGTTCGTGCGTTCGACGTTCTTGACGCTGAACAGCCCCGACTCTTTGCGTTCGAAGATCGTCGGACCCGCCTTGTGGCCGATGTAGTAGCCGACCTCTCCGCCGAGGAACGCGGCCAGGCCGATGAGCAGCGCGACCCACCACACGCTGATGCCGAACACGCCCTCGGGCGAGCCGGGCAGCGGGTGCGAGAGCAGGCCCGAGATCACGAGCAGGGTGTCGCCCGGCAGCAGGAAGCCGACGAGCAGGCCCGTCTCGGCGAACACGATGCCGCACACGACGAGCAGTGCCCAGGGGCCGGCCCCGGCGATGATCGTCTCAGGATCGAGCCAGGGGATGAGTGCGGTGTGGACCATGTGCGGTGGCTCCAGTCGTCGGACCCGGCGCCGTGCTTACGGCACGGCGTGGTCAGCAGGCGGCGGGGTTTCGTTGCAGTTTACCGAGCGCTCGCCGAGCGCGGCATCCCACTGCAGGATGACCCGTGCCTCCCTCCGCGGAGTGATCGCCCCCGCCCGCGACCGTGCGGCGCGGGTCAGGCCGCGAGCGCGTCGAAGATCGCGCCGTTGAGCCGGAACGAGTTGCGCACCTCGTCGATGAGGGCGTCGACCTGCGCCGGCTCGAGGGCGAGGGCGTTCATCGCCTCGCGGTAGCCGCGCTTGTACCGCACGACGCCCTCGTCGGCGGCGATGTCGAAGCGGTAGAAGGCGAGCTGCTCGGGCGTCGCGCCGTAGTGGCGGGCCACGAGGCGCGCGATGGCCTGGCCGCCCGAGAGGTCGCCGAGGTAGCGCGTGTAGTGGTGCGCGAGGAAGCGCACGTCGTCGTCGGCGAGGGCGCGGAGGTGCGCCGCGTACTCGGCGGTGGCGGGCAGCGCCGGGTGAGTCTCGCGCCAGTCGGCGGCGCCGAGCGCCGCGAGGTCGGACTCGATGGCCGCCATGCGCGCGAGCTCGGGGTCGAAGACCGCGGGGTCGCCCTCGCGGATGCCCCGGGCCTCGAGCGCCTCGTAGACCCACGCGAACTGCGCGAGGTAGCGGGTGTAGTCGTCGAGCGTCAGCTCGCCGCCCATGAGCTCGGTGATGAAGCCGCGCGACTCGGTGGCACGGTGGTCGTCGGCCGAGGCGGCGCGCACGAGGGCGGCCACGTCGAGCGGTTCGGCCGCGTCGTTCTCGGCTGCGAGGGAGCTCGGGGCGGCGGTGGTGGTGACGCTCGACATATCGGTCCTTCGGGTGGAGAGGTTCGGCAGGGACACAGGTAAGGCTTACCTTACCGTGCAGGAGTCGGGATTTCAGCACCTGTGTCGGACGTCGGGCGTAACGTCGCCGCCATGCGCTACGGATTCATCTACCCGGGCAGCGATCCCGAGGTCGCGGTCGAACTCGCCGAACTCGCCGAGCGGCACGGCTGGAACGGCTTCTTCGTCTGGGAGGGCATCTGGGCGACCGACCCGTGGTCGGTGCTCGCGGCGGCGGCCATGCGCACGAGCCGGGTGCGGCTCGGCACCATGCTCACGCCCGTTCCGCGCCGGCGCCCGTGGGAGCTCGCCGGCCAGACGATGACGGTCGACCGGCTCTCGCGCGGGCGGGTGACGCTCTCGGTCGGGCTCGGCGTGCCCGAGGAGGCCGAAGACCGCTTCTGGATCTTCGAGCACGACCCGGGCCGGCGCGAGCGCGCCGAGCTGCTCGACGAATCGCTCGAGCTGCTGCCGAAGCTCTGGCGCGGCGAGCCGTTCGAGCACGAGGGCCCGCACTACACGGTGCGTCGCGCCGACGCGATGCTGCCGCTGCCGCCCGTGCAGGCGCGCATCCCGATCTGGGCGGTCGGGCTCTGGCCGAGCACGAAGTCGATGCGCCGCGTCGCCCGGCTCGACGGCTGGCTGCCGAACTTCGCCCCGCCCGGTGAAGGCGCCGCCGGCCCCGACGCCCAGCGCGAGCTGTTCACGCCCGCGATCGGCGCCGAGGCGATGGCCTGGCTCACCGCCGAGCGCGAGCGGCTCGGGCTCGCCGACGCCCCGTTCGACTGGGTGCAGGAGGGCACGACCGCCGGCGTCGACCCGGCGGCCGATGCGGCTGCGGTGCGACCCTGGGCCGAGGCCGGGGCGACGTGGTGGCTCGACACCGACTGGTCGGTGCCGGCCGAGCGCATCACGGAGTACTCGCGCGAGCGGGTCGCGGCGGGGCCGCCGCGGGTCGACTGAGTCGACGACGAGGTGGCGCATCGCCCCGTCTGGGTGCACCCTGGGTTCCGCCCGACCGACGAAATCGCGTAGCCCCACCGAGGCGATCCGTGAGATCCTCCTCAGCATGCGCCGCTCTGTGATCCTCGGGATCGTCGGAATCATGCTCGTCGCGGCCTCCGCGATCGGATGCGTCGTCGACCGGATCCACTGGGCCGGGATTCCCGAGATGGCGTTCGCCCAGCCCTGGCAGGGTCCTGCCATGTTCGGCCTCCTGTCCGTCGTCTCGGTGCTGGCGGGCTTCATCGGGATGCTCCTGATCGGAATCTGGATCGGGGAGGCGTCGGCTCGTCGGCGCCGACGGTGAGATTCGCGGAATACTCCCAACAGAGGCAGTGTGAAGTGATGGCCTCGGCGACGGGCCATGAGGCCGGAGTACGGCGACGGCGATCTCGCGGTTTGCCCATACCCTCGACGAGGATGCAGCAGCCTCAAGAACGGTCTGGGCACTTGCGCCCAGACCGTTCTTCGCATCAGTCGGTATCAGCTGCGACGAAATCAGCCCGTCGTCGATACCGAGGCATCGTCGATGACGAACGAGGTCTGCAGCGAGTAGTCCTCCGCACCGGTGAAGGTCAACGTGACCGTCTTACCGGCGAACGCGCCGAGCGAATAGCTCTTCGCCGTGTAGTTGGCTTCGTTGAGGTTCGACCACTGTGCGAGGGTCGTTGCTGCCCCGCCTGCCGGGGTGGCCGTGAGCTTCAGCGTGTCGTACGCGTTCGCGAGGTTCTCGGCCGAATCGATGCGCAGCCAGAATCGCAGCGTTGCGTTCGTGCATCCGGCAGGCACGGTCACCGTCTGAGACAGGGTCTCGGTGTTTGCCGATCCGAAGCCGTTCAGCCACGCCTTCCAACTGCCGGTGCGGGGAGGTTGAAGGGTAGTGCGGTTGTCGACGACGCCGGAGCTCGCGGTCCACGGTGAGGCCGTGCCGGTCTCGAATCCGCCGTTGCCGATCAGTTCAGCAGCTGTGCAGCTGCTGCCGCCTCCACCGCCGGCCATCTGGGCGAGCTTGTTCGACTGCACGACCGCGTTGCTCCACGCGAACTCGTTGTTGTCGCTGAACACGTAGTAGCTCGACCCGTTCGGCATGAGCGCCACCGTGATGCCGCCAAATCCCGACATGAATGGTACGGAGAACGGGTTTGTGAAGGAGGCGTTGTCTGCGGTCGTGAACTCACGTGCCCAGAACGCGTTGTTGTAGCGGAACGGCACCGACCCGGAAGTTGTCACTCCACGATCGGCCGAATCGCGTTGAAGGGTCGCGTCGAGCAGGCCGGGATGCAGAAGCTGTTGACCGCCGGCGACGCCGTCATCGACGGTGAGAAGCTTCGCCATCTTGGCGATGTCATCTCGAGTCCAGAACATGCCGTAGCCGCCGAACGCTGCACCGGTCGCGGAGTTATCGGTGCGGAGGGTGGTCAATGCGTCCGGGCCGATCTTCGCAGGCTTGAGCACCTCGTCGCGGAACATCGCGAAGATCTCCGCGCCGGACCCGGCGCGATCCTTCAGCAGGTCGTCCATCGCCCGTGTCGCGAGGAAGGTGTCAGACGTGTGATAGGTCCAGACGCTCCCGGGCGTCGTCTTGTGCGGGAAGGACAGCGCGGTCGACATCTTCTGGGTGTAACCCTCCGCGGTGAAGAAGTCGAGCATCGTCGAGCCCGATTCGTCCACTTCGTAGTCGGCTGAGGTGTAGTTGCCTGTGGCCATGTCGAGCGCATGGTTGATCGTGACGCCGTTCCAGGCGGTGAGTCCCGATGCTTCGGTGACGTGGTCCTTCACGAGCTCGTTGGCGACTTCGGCCCCGTATTTCTGTGCGAGGCGCATGAGCGCGACTCCGCCGAACGCGGACTTGGCCGTCGAGTACGACGGGAGGAGGAGTTGCCCGCAGAACGGGTATGCACCCTGCCGGGTCGGGCAGTCACCGACGTAGTTGGTGCCGTTGTAGAAGAACCCGTACGTGCTGAGGGCGCTCGCAGTTATGCCGCCGCCGAACGCAGAGAGGTCGACCCCGGCAGTCGGGTTGTCGGTCGCGAGTGCGGCGATCGGCTTGGTCGGTAGCCGGTCGGCGACCTCCGCTGCGTAGGCGTTGCGCACGACATCCGGTGAGGCGACGCCGCCGGCGGTGTAAGTAGCTCCGACTTGACCCCAGAGATCGAACTGGAAGTACTCGCACGTCTCACTGGTCACCTGGTAGCGCACCTTCGACACCGAGGTAGTGGTGAACAGAAAGCTGAGGACGCCGTTGTGCACGCAGTTCGCATTGCGTTCGATCAGCGCGAACGGGAGGGCGGCGCGGGTCTGGCCCCCGTCCCCGTTCTCCTGCCAGGCGCGGCCGGGGCCGACCGCGAGGTTCCAGTACGGGCTGCCGGTTATCTGCACGCCCCGGACCAGGGGCACCAGATGGCTGCCGTTCTGGACCAGTTGCACCGAGAATGGCGGCAAGTGCTTGAGTGCTTCGGTGCCGGCATAGCCGTACGGGTCCTTCAGCGCCGTGAAGCCGCCGGCGGTCGCGACCCCGTTCAAGGTGAGCGTTCCCTCGAAGGCATTGGTCGGCGGCGCGGCGGCGGTTGGCAGTGCGAATGCACTGTTGGCGACGGTCGCCGCCGGGGCGGTCGTGGAGGTCAGCTGAGCCGCGGTCAGCACTGACCGGGTCACAGCACCGGACCCAGTAAGCGGGTCACCTGGCACCGGAGTCGCAGCAGCGGACGCTGGAGCGACTCCAAGTCCGAGGACGGACGCCGCAGCCAACGCGATGATGGCTGCGGCGGAGAATGTTCGACGCATCTGCGTTCCTTTGTTCGAGTGGACAGCTCAGTAGTTCGAGTCGAGAGGTGTTCGGGGAGCTCAGCCGGCGACGGGCAGGGCGACGTCGTCGATGACGAACCAGGTCGCTCGGCGCAGGTTCTCGCTGCCGTTCAAGGTGATCGTGATCGTCTGGCCGGCATAATCGCCGAGCGGCACCGTCTCGAGCGTGTAGTCCTGGGCGTCCTGGTTCGTCCACCGGACGAGGCGCGTGGTGCTGCCGGTGGCATTGGTCACGTTGAGGTCGAGCTTGTCGTAATTGTTCGCGAGGACTTCCTCGGTGACGATCCGTAGCCAGAGTCGCAGCGTCGCAGTGCTGCAGCCTGCTGGGATTGTCACGGTCTGGCTCAGCGATGCGGTGCTCCCGCCGTCACCGACACCGTTCATCAGTGCCTTCCATGAGCCGGAGTGCGCTGGCTGCACGGCGGTGCTGCCGTCGATGACCCCGGCGGATGCCGTCCATGGTGCGGCGTTCCCCGTCTCGAAGCCACCGTTGCCGATTGCGTCGGCGGCGCTGCATCCGCCGCCACCGGATCCACCGCCCTCGACCATCGGGGCGAGCTTGTTGGATTCCATCACGGTGGCTGACCAAGCGAATTCGTTGTTGTCGCTGAAGACGTAGTAGCTGGAGCCGTTCGGCATGAGCGTGACCGTGATGCCCCCGTACCCCGACATGAACGGCACCCAGAACGGCGAGGCGTAGGCGGGGTCGTCGCTGCTGTCGAAGTCGAGCGCCCAGTATCCGTTGTTGTACTTGAACGGTGTGGTGCCACTCGTGGTGAGGCCGCGGTCGACGGGGTCGCGTTGCAGGCTCGCATCGAGGAGGCCGGGGTGCAGCAACTGCTGACCGTCGGCGATGCCGTCGTCGGCCGTCAGGAGTTTCGCGACTTTCGCGATGTCGTCCTGGGTCCAGAACATCCCGTACCCGCCGAAGGGAGCACCGTTCGGTGAATTGTCGGTGCGCAGCGTGGTGAGGGCATCGGGTCCGACCCCAGCAGGTTTCAGCACTTCGTCGCGCAGCATCGAGAAGAGGTCGACGCTCGCGCCCGCCTGGTCCTTCAGCAGGTCATCCATCGCGCGCGTCGCGAGGAAGGTGTCGGAGGTGTGGTAGTTCCATTTCGTGCCAGGCGGCGCCTTGCGCGGGAACGAGAGGGCGACGGACATCTTGTCCGCATACGCCTCAGCATCGAAGAAGTCGAGCATGACCGCGCTCGATTCGTCGCGCTCGAAGAGGGCCGAGTTGTAATTGCCGGTCGCCATATCGAGTGCGTTGCCGATGGTGACACCGCTCCAGGCCGCCCCGCTCGCCCCGGGGATGTGAGCGGATATCGTCTCGTTCGCGACGGTCTGTCCGTACTTCTGTGCGAGCCGCATGAGCCCGATGCCGCCGAAAGCGGACTTGGCCGTCGAGTACGAGGGCAGCAAGAGCTGACCGCAGAACGGGTAGGCGCCTTGTCGAGTCGGGCAGTCCCCGACGTAGTTGATGCCGTCGTAGACGAAGCCGAATGTGCTGAGAGCGCTCGGAGTGACACCCGAGCCGAACACCGAAGGGTTGACTCCCGTGCCCGGATGATCAGTCGCGAGTGCCGCAATCGGCTTCGTCGGGAGTCGACCCGCGACTTCGGACGCATATGCGCTCCGGATCCCGTCGGCGTCGGGGATGCCGCCGGGACTGTAGCTCGCGTCGACCTGCCCCCAGAGGTTGAACTGGAAGTACTCGCACGTCTCACTCGTCACCTGGTAGCGCACCTGCGAGACGGTCGTCTGGTCGAACAGGAAGCTGAGCAGTCCGTTGTGCACGCAGTTCGCGTTGCGCTCGATGAGTGCGAATGGCAGGGCCGCGCGAGTACGGCCACCGTCGGCGGTTTCGCTCCACGCCCGTCCGGCTCCGACCTGGAGGTTCCAGACCGGGCTGCCGGTGAACTGCAGACCGCGGGCGACCGGTACGAGGTGGCTTCCGTTCTGCACCAGCTGGACCGAGAACGGCGGCAGATGCTTCCGGGCTTCGACGGCGTCGTAGTTCGCGGAGTCCTTCACTTTCGCGAACCCGCCGGCGGTCGCGACGCCGTCCAGCGTGAGCGTGCCCTCGAACGAGGCGAGCGGGGCAGCGGCGTCAGAGGGGAGCGCGAAGGCACTGTTCGGGATGACGCTCGTCGCAGTGCCAGCCGTGAGCTGCGCTGCGGTCAGCAAAGTTCGCGGTGCAGCGCCTGAACCTGTGAGCGGATCGCCCGGAACCGGGGTGGCGGCTGCCGCCGCCGGCGGCGCGATTCCGATGAATGCGGACGCTACGAGCGCCGCGGTGACGAGGATGGGGGTGGAACGACGCACGGGATCTCCTTCAGGCCATTCGGAAGGGACGGTTCGAACGTTGCCCAGTGTGGCCGTGCACCCGTGATTCGTCCACGACCTCTTCGGCCCCAATCCGATGCTCAGCGGGCATCGTGAGGCGAGGGAGTTCCTCAGGCTGTGGTCAACCCTGGTTCGGCGGATACGTCTCGACGAGGAATCGCTCCAGCTCGTCGACGCACTGCTCGATCTGCGTACTTGCGTAGTGCATCTCATCCCAGACGCCGAACAAGGTGATGACGAGTGGGCCGGTGGTGGTATCGATCGGGAGTGTGGTGAGCCCGAAGCGAGGATCGTCGGACAGGATGCAGATGCCGCGACCCGCGGCGGCGAGCGCCTGCGCAAGCGGGGGTGACTCTGTCTCCAGGGCTGCGGTGAACCTGAGGCCGGCACGCGCAGCGGCCGAATCGAACATCTGCCGGACGCCGTGGGCACGGCTCATCACGACGAGTGGCTGTTCCACCAGATCGGCGATGTCCACGATTTCGCGGGAGGCGAGCGGATGATCCCGGCGCATCTGCGCCCAGAGGAACGCCTGCCCGACCACCTTCGCGCGAAGCTCGGACGGCGGGATCCGTGTACCGACCGCGAAGTCCGCACGACCGCTCACAACAGCGCTGTAGACATGCTCGGGCATCGTCTCGACGACGTTGCCGATCACGCCCTCTCGGCCGGAGCGAACGATGAATGGAGCGACGATGTCCGCGGCGGTCGTCGGGGCGGCGACGACCGTCAAATCCGAGGTCTTCCCCCTCGAGATCGCTGACGCGGTCGCGGCAGCCTGGGACGCCCGACCGACGAGGTCCTCCGCGACCGGGCGGAAGCGGCGGCCAGCAGCGGTGAGCGCAAGTCCTCGCGCGGACCGCTCGAACAATTCGAACCCGAGGTCTTGTTCGAGGCGCCGTATCTGGCGGCTCAGCGACGGCTGCGCCACCCTGAGAACCGCCGACGCGGCGTGCAAGGTTCCGGCATCACATACAGCGAGGAAGTAGCGCAGCAGGCGCAGGTCCATCGATACCTCCCGGGCATCACTTCGACGGAATCTAGGTATTGGCGTGTTAAGGATTGCTCTCCATAGACTGGCCGAACTTCGCCGCAGAAGACACCCCCGGGCGGCGAATCCAGATCTGGAGGCAGACATGGCAACCACCCGAGCGCGACGTCTTCGCGCACATGCATTCCTCGCTCTCGGAGCCGCCGGCGTCGTCGGCCTCGCGGGCTGTACAGCAGGCGGCGGCGCCGCGAACGCGGACGCCGACACGTCGGTGCTGAGCGTCGCCGCATCGGCGGCCATCACCACGTGGGACCCGGTTCGCTCGTTCTCGACCGAGGCGCTCTACCTCGGCAACGTCTACGAGCCGCTCCTCTGGAAGAATGCCGAAGGTGCCGCCGAGGACTTCACCCCCGGCATCGCCGAATCGTGGGAGACCAGCGAGGACGGCCTCACCTGGACGTTCACGATCCGCGAAGGCGCAACGTTCCACGACGGCGAGCCCGTCGACGCCGAAGCCGTGAAGGCAAGCATCGAGGCGGCGAAGGACCACGCCGGCGCATCGTTCATCTGGGCGCCGCTCGAGTCGATCGAGGCGACCGACGACCGCACCGTCGTCATGCACCTCTCGTACTCCGCCCCCATGGACCTCGTCGCCGCTTCGACCTACGGTGCCTGGATCGTCTCGCCGAAGGCGCTCGCGGCCTCGGCCGACGACGAGCAGTACTTCGAGCAGGGCATCGACGCGGGCACCGGCCCCTACACGGTGAAGTCGTACACCCCCGGCGAGAAGGTCGTGCTCGAGGCCTACGACGACTACTGGAACGACGACGCCGCACCGACCTACGACATCGTCGACATCGAGATCACTCCCGACGCGGTCACCGCGCAGCAGATGCTCACCTCAGGCGAGGTCGACCTCGCCACGAATCTGCCGCTCGAGAACGTCGACACCGTCGCCTCCGACCTCGGCACCGAGGTGCGCACCGCGAACTCGCCATTCAACTTCGTCGGGTTCTTCAACACCACGCGGCCGCCGCTGGACGACCCCAAGGTGCGCCAGGCGCTCAGCTACGCCGTCCCGTACGACGACGTCATCGAGGTCGGCGGCCAGGGCTACGGCACGCAAGCCCACGGTCCCGTGCCGAAGGGCATCTTCCCTTACTCCGAAGACGTGCCTCAGTACACGCAGGACCTCGACAAGGCCAAGTCGCTCCTGGAGGAGGCGGGCCACGGCGACGGGCTGAAGCTCACCCTCACCTACGCCTCGGAGAACTCGTCTGAGGCGCGATTCGTGCCGCTCATCAAGGACGCGTTCGCCAAGATCGGCGTCGAGCTCGACGTGCGTGCCGAACTGTTCAACCAGCAGTGGGAGAACGCCAAGGCGGACCCGGCGACGGCGCAGGACATCTTCGTCGTCTACTACTGGCCGACCTACAGCGACGCCGGTGCCGACAACCTGTACTCGCTCTTCCACTCGAGCGACGCCCCGTTCTTCAACCTCAGCTACTGGAAGAACGGCGAGTACGACGCCCTCGTCGAGGAGGCCGGAACACTCACCGGCAGCGACCGGGACGCCGCGCAGGGGAAGTACGAGGAGGCCATGAACCTGCTCGTCGACCAGGCGCCCGGCTTCTTCCTCTACGACGCGCAGGCCGTGACCGTGGCGCCGCCCGCGCTCGAGGTCCCCGACTTCAACGAGAACTACCCGTTCACGACGTTCTTCGCACCCATCACACCCGCGAGCTGAGCCCCACCCCTCGAGACGGGCGGGCCGACTAGGTCCGCCCGTCGCACCCCTCACCCTTGCGCCACCCAGGAGACCCCATGTTCCGCTTCCTCGCCGCCAGGCTCGGGACCGCGGTGCTCGTTCTCGTCGTGCTCACGCTCGTCGTGTTCGTGCTCTCTCGCGTCATCCCCGCCGACCCGGCGGTCGTCTACGCCGGCCCGAAGGCGCCGCCCGAAGAGCTCGCCCGCATCCGTGAGAAGTTCGGCTTCGACCAGCCCCTCTTCATGCAGTACTTCTCCTACCTCGGCGGACTCGTCACCGGTGACTGGGGCGACTCGCTCGCCACCAAGCGCCCCGTGCTCGACGAACTCGCGACCCGCCTGCCAGCCACCCTCGAGCTACTCTTCGCCGCCATGCTCGTCGCCGTCGTCTTCGGCATCGTCCTCGGCGTGGTCGCGGCGAAGCGACCGGGCAAGGCGCTCGATGGGACGATCCGCTTCCTGGCGATCGGCGGGGTGTCGATTCCTGCGTTCTGGCTCGGCCTTCTGCTGCAGGTGCTCTTCGTCGGCAACCTCGGATGGCTGCCCGCGACGGGCCAGTTCTCAACCGAGGTCGAGTACGTCTCGCCGATCACCCACGTCACCGGGTTCGCGCTCTTCGACAGCCTCATCACCGGCAACTGGACCGCCTACGCCGACGGTGTCGCGCACCTCATCCTGCCCGCCATCACGCTGGCGGCCTACCCCCTCGGGCTCATCGCCCGCATGACCAGGGCCTCGATGCTCGAGGTCATGGGCCAGGACTTCGTCTTCACCGCGAACGCCTACGGGCTGCGCGACGCCATGATCCGCTGGCGGCTCGCCCTGAAGAACGCACTACCGCCCACGATGACGATCATCGGCCTCGCCGCGGCGTACACGCTCACCGGCACCTTCTTCGTCGAGGTCGTCTTCAACTGGCCCGGTATCGGGCAATTCGCCGCGGGAGCGATGCTCGCCGTCGACTACCCGGCGATCATGGCGATCACCCTGCTCGGTGCCGCGGGCTATCTCATCGCGAACCTCGTCGTCGACATCGTCCAGGCCCGACTCGACCCGAGGGTGACGCTCTCATGACCGCAACAACCGCTCTGCCCGCCTTCGTGCCCGTCGGCGACCGACCCGTCGGCCGAATCGTGCGAGTGCTCCGCACCGACCGCCTCGCCGCCCTCGGGCTCGCACTCATCGTGCTCGTCGTCGTGCTCGCAATCGCCGGTCCGTGGATCGCCCCCTACCCGGCGCAAGGGCATGGGGAGACCAACATCGCGACCCGCAACCTCGCCCCGAGCGCCCTGCACTGGTTCGGTACGGACCAGCTGGGCCGGGACATCCTCAGCCGCGTCATCATCGGCGCGCGCCCCGCGCTCACGATCTCGCTCTTCGTCGTCGCGGTCGCCGCGCTCGTCGGCATCCCGCTCGGAGCGATCGCCGGCTACCGAGGTGGATGGCTCGACCAGGTGCTCATGCGCGTCACCGAAGTCTTCCAAGCCTTCCCGCCGCTGCTGCTCGCCATGGTCACCGTCGCGATCCTCGGGCCGAGTCTCGCGAACGCCGGCATCGCACTCGCGATCTGCTGGTGGCCCTGGTACGCCCGACTCGTCCGCGCCGAGGCACGCTCTCTCCGCGACCGGCCGTTCGTCGAGGCTGCTCGCTCCGCCGGCGTACCCGCGTGGCGCATCCTGCCACGCCACATCCTGCGCAATTGCATGACTCCGGTGCTCGTGCAAGCGACCGTCGACGTCGGCAGCGTCGTGCTCGCCGCCGGCTCACTCGCGTTCATCGGCCTCGGCGCCCAACCGCCCGCGCCCGATTGGGGTCTCATGGTCGCCGAGGGTCGCGGGCAGATCTTCACCGCCTGGTGGATCTCGACCTTCCCCGGTCTCGCGATCTTCGTCACCGTGCTCGGATTCAATCTCCTCGGCGATGCGCTCCGCGACCTCTTCGACCCCCGACAGGTGAAGCGATGACCAACCACAACTCGTCCGAACTTCTCCGAATCGAAGACCTCGAGATCACCTTCCAAGAACGCGGCACACTGACGAACCGTCCACTGCGCGGGGTAACACTCGCCGTGGACCCGGGTGAAATCGTCGGCATCGTCGGCGAGACCGGGTGCGGGAAGAGCCTCACCGGACTCGCAGTGCTCGGCCTGCTGCCGAAGGGGGCGGTGCCGAGCGGTCGCGTGCTGATCGATGGAGTCGAGCAGTCCTTCGACGGTCGCGGCGCCGCGCGCGGCAACGACATCGCCATCGTGTTTCAGAATCCCGGCACCGCATTCAACCCGGTCTTCACGCTCGGCCGTCAGATGGGCGATGTCGTCGCCCGGCATCGCCGGCTCAACCGTGCCGCCGCGAAGGCGCATATCGTGAACTACCTCGAACAGGTCGGACTGCCCGACCCGGAACGGGTGTTCGCGAGCTACCCGCACGAACTCTCGGGCGGCATGCTCCAACGCGCGATGATCGCGATGGCCCTGCTCTGCGAGCCGAAACTCCTCATCCTCGACGAGCCCACGACCGCGCTCGACGTGACGATCGCGAAGCAGATCCTCGAACTCGTGCTGTCCCTGCGCGACCGCTTCGGATTCGGGGTGCTGCTCATCACGCACAACCTCGGCGTCGTCCGCGAGGTGTGCGACCGCATCGCGGTGCTCTACGCGGGACGGGTCGTCGAAACCGGTCCGACCGACGCCGTGCTTGCGACTCCCGCCCACCCCTACACTCGCGGACTTCTCGGCGCGCTTCCCGCCCGCCACCGGCCGGGACAGCCGCTCGACGCGATTCGCGGCGCGGTGCCGGGGAACCTGCTCAGCCTCGCCGGCTGCTCGTTCCGGGAGCGTTGCCCTATCGCGGTGGATGCATGCGCAACAGTCGACCCTGGGCTCGATCCCGTCGCGCCACTCCATGAGGCTGCCTGCATCCTGTCGACCGGTGTCGATGGAGCACACTCCGTCGAAGGGAGCCACGCATGAACGCGATGCTGAGCGTCCAGAACATCGTGAAGACCTACCGAGCACACGGTACCGAGGTGCGCGCCGTCGACGGCGTCTCCTTCGAAGTCGAGGCCGGCACGACCTTCGGACTCGTCGGCGAGTCCGGCTCCGGCAAGAGCACCATCGCGAGATGCGCGCTGCGTCTCATCGAGCCGGATTCCGGCGGCTCGAGCATCGACGGTGAACCGATCGGCAATCTGCGCGGCCGAGTGCTGCGCGAGCTCCGGGCACGCACCGGCATGGTCTTCCAGAACCCCGTCGCCGCACTGAATCCGCGACTCACGATCGAGCAATCGATCGGCGAGCCACTGCGCACGCACACGCGACTGCGACGGCAGGCACTGGCGCATCGGGTCAACGAGTTGCTCGACGAGGTCGGCCTCGCGCGAGCTCACGCCAACCGGCTCCCGCACCAACTTTCAGGCGGGCAATGTCAGCGCGTGGGCATCGCGCGGGCCCTCGCAACCCGGCCCAGACTCCTGGTACTCGACGAGCCGACGAGCGCGCTCGATGTCTCCGTACAGGCGCAAGTGTTGAACCTCCTGCAAGAGCTGAAACGCGAGCACTCGCTCAGCTACCTCCTCATCTCGCACGATCTCGACGTCGTGAGATACATGAGTGATGCAGCTGGGGTGATGCGCAGAGGCGAACTGGTCGAGGTCGGCGCCGCACGCGACGTGCTCGTACGCCCGCGGCACGAGTACACCCGACGTCTGCTGGCAGCGATGCCGGAAACCCCCGGTGCCATACCTCTCGGCGAAGTGGATACTACCCCCGCAGCGCCACCCACCGACGATCACGACCCCGACGGGTCCATCACCACCATCGACGCTCAAGAGAACAGGATCCGCCAGTGACGTCATTGCTGCCGACGGGAACCGGCCGAGGAACCCACCCACCGCGCACCGGGGCAGGCCCGATGGACGCGCCGACGCTCGAGACCTGGCAGGACGCGCCGCACAACCGTTGGGCGTTCGCCCACGTCGCAGAGCTCGTGCCGACGGCACCCATCGCACACCGGCCCGCCCGTCCGTTCGACGGCACCCCGAGAACGAACGGCCTCGCAGAGACGCTGCCCGGCATCGAGGAACGCCTCGAACAGAGCTATACGGACGCCCTCGTCGTCGTCCGCCGCGGGGAACTCGTGGCCGAGTACTACCGGGCGGGCATCACCGCGGAAACGCCGCACCTGCTGATGAGTGTCTCGAAATCCATCTGCGGACTCACCGTCGGCACCCTCGTCGACGAAGGGGCCATCGACGTTGACCGCCGCATCGACGAGTACGTGCCGGCGCTCGCCGGCAGCGCGTACGGTGACGCGACCGTGCAGCAAGTCCTCAACATGACGGTCGACGTCGAGTACGACGAGGACTACCGCAACCCCGCGTCGCATGTTCAGGCGCAGGACCGCGTCGCAGGATGGCGTCCACGACTTCCGGGCGATCCAGCTGACACGTACGCGTTCCTCGCCTCCCTGAAGGGCGGGAGCCAGCACGGTACGCACTTCAAGTACTGCTCGGCGGGTACCGACGTGCTCGCCTGGGTCGTCGAGAACGTGACGGGGCTGCGGTACGCCGACGCCGTCTCGGCGCGGCTCTGGTCGCGGCTCGGCTGCGAGCACGACGCGAGCATCACCGTCGACCCGGGAGGATTCGGTTTCGCCAACGGCGGCATCTCCTGCACCGCTCGTGACCTCGCCCGGGTGGGAGAGCTCATGCTCGGCGAAGGAATCGTCAACGGCGAACGCGTGGTGTCAGCGGAATGGGTGCGACGCACGCGCAACGGCGGCGACCCAGACGCGGCGAACGGCACCGTGTTCCAGCGGGTCCATCCGGGCGGCGCGTATTCGAATCAGTGGTGGATCACCGGCAGCGAACGCGGCGACTACTACGCGGTCGGTATCCACGGGCAATTCATCTGGGTCGACCCGTCGACCAGCACGGTCGTGGCGAAGTTCTCCTCGTGGCCCGAACCTGTAACTGAGCACTGGAATCGACTGCACGCCGAACTCTTCCGCGACATCTGCAACGCGGGAACGTAGTTCGGGACTTCGTCATGTCACAGGCCGCCGACCTCACGACCCGTCGTCCTTGGAAGGGCGCGAGTTTCGTGCCGCGATGCCGAGTCATCAGCATGCCGGGGCGCTCCAGCGCTGCCCGGAGGTCGATCGCCGGTCGACCGTCCGACGAGGTCGTCAGGGCAAGCCAGTGTCAGTCAGTCAGTCAGTGCGGAAGGAGGGACTTGAACCCTCACGCCCGAAGGCACAGGAACCTAAATCCTGCGTGTCTGCCGATTTCACCACTCCCGCGAGTGCCCGACAAGTCTATGCGCGCAGCGCCTCGCGCCGCGGCCGGAGGAGGAGCAGCACCACGACGAGCAGCGCGGTGCCGATGAGTGCGATCGGCAGGTCGAGGAACCACTGCATCACGAGGAACGGCGGCACGATCGCGAGCACGACCGCGGCGGCCGTCGCGACGGGCGAGGGCGCGCGGAACCCCGGCGGGATCGCGGTCGGCAGTCGCTCGAATCGCACGAGCAGCGGCGCGATCGCGAAGACGATGCCGAGCACGACGACGAGGGCGATGGGGCGGCTCGCCCACCATGCGGCGCTGCCGGGCTCGGGTGCTGCGCCCGGGATGAGGAGCGAGAGCCCCTCGACGACGATGATCACCGGCAGGTGCCAGAGGTACACCGTCATGGCCCGGCTGCCGACGAGGTAGACGACCGCCTGCGCGGGGCGGCGCTGCATGAGGGCGCTCAGCGGCCGGTGGAGCGCGCTCATCAGGCTGATCTGCGCGATGCCGAGCAGGGCCAGCGGCGCCGTCGGCGGGTTGAGGTTCACGAGCATGTCGGGGGAGTACCACCCGATCGCGACGAGCGGCCAGATGACGAGGTACGCCGCCGCCGCGATGCCGACGAGCGTGGCGACGCGACGCCGGCGGAACCAGCCGTCGGAGTACCAGAACCCGAGCTGCTGCACGAAGAGCCAGATGAAGAAGAGGTTCGCGAGGCCGATGGCGGCGATGCCCGTGGTGATGCGCAGGGCGTCGATCGCGACGGCGCCGGCGGCGAGCACCACGAGCGTCCTGACGGGGGCCCGCTCGTGCAGCTGCGACATCCACGGCACCGCGCACTGCGCGATGAGGAACGCCGCGAGAAACCAGAGCGGCGACCCCGTGCCGGTCGCGACGGTGTCGAGGAGGGCGGGGTCGACCCCGATGAGGGTGGCGACGCCGAGCACGACCGAGAAGAAGACGAAGAGCGGCAGTGCGGGGCCGGCGAGCCGCAGCACCCGTCCGCGGACGAAGGCGGTCGCATCGCCGCCGCGACGGCGCAGGCTGCGCCAGGCGGCGAGGGCGGTGAAGCCGCCGACGGCGAAGAAGAGCGGCATGATCTGCCCGAACCAGGTCGCGGCCGCGAACCACGGCTGCGCCTCGAGCGGTCGCGAGACGACGAGCGAGCCGTCGGGCGCGTAGCCGACGCCGATCATGAGCAGGTGGATGACGACGACGAGCAGGATGCAGGCGACCCTCGCGAGGTCGACCACGAGGTCGCGCGAGGCGAGTGCGGCCTCGGCGGCAGCCCGGTCGGCCGCGGGGGCCGAGGCTGCGGCGGGCTCTGGCGTCGACGGCGTCGACGACGTCGATCGCGGCTCTGCGGTCATGGTTCTCCGTTGCGGGCGGGTCGGGTGAGCCCGAGCCTAGCAACGCCGCGGCGCCCCTCCGCAGTGGTCGCGGAGGGGCGCCGGGCGCGTGTCGCGGGCTCAGCGCGCGGAGCGCGAGGCGTCGTGCCCGAAGAGCATGCGCGCGAGCACGAGCATCATGACGATGAAGGCGCCGACGACGGGCAGCGGAGCCCACCACCAGCCCACCGTGAAGCCGAGCACCGGCACGAGCGCGAAGGCGGTGAGCCAGATCACGGCCGAGTAGATGCCGAAGCGGGCGGCCGCGGCCGGGTCCTCCTCGAAGCGGTTGCCCGCCCGGGCGGCGTCGCGGTGCATGGTGAGCACCCACGGCTTGTGCCGGTTGGTCTGGGTCGCGCCGAGCGCGCTGAGCACCGCGATCGCGACGACCACGAGCACTGCGGCGAGCACGAGCCAGACGAGGTCGAGCCGCACCGCGACGACGGCCGCGAAGCCGAGCCCGGCCACGAGCACGCCCGTGGCGGTGCCGAAGAGCAGCGCACGGCCGGTCGGCAGCGGGTAGTTCGTCGTCGTCTCCTGGTGGAGCGCGTCGCCGGTGATCACACCGATCGCGAGGCCGAGCACCGCGGCGATCGCGATGAGCGCGCCGGTGGCGAGCGGCAGCACGGGAGTGAGCCCGAGCACGAGCGTCACGAGCGCCGCCGCGGCGACGATGCCGAGCACCACGGTGCGCACCACGAAGGCGGGCTTCGGGCGCACGCGGTGGCGTTCGGCGAGTTCGGCGGCGGATGCCCCGGGGCGCGCGCCGCGCGGTGCAGAGGCCCGCCCCGTGGCATCCGCCTCGATGCTCTCGCCCGCCGCCTCGGCGACGAGGGCGCGCACATCGCCGAGCTCGTCGACGGCGCGACGCGCGGCCTCGGCGGGGGAGGCGCCCGCGACCTCGAGCTCGGCGACCCGCGAGAGCAGGTTGTCGCGGATCTCCTCCTTCAGGTCTTGCGCCTCGGGAGTGGGGTCGATGCCGGCGAAGGCCTCGTCGAGGAGGCGGTGCACCTCGGTCGAGGTGCGGGGGCTGCGGTTGTCGCTCATCGCAGGGAGCCTTTCGTGTTCGTCGGCGCCGCCTGGCTGCCGAGCAGGGAGTCGATGATGGTGCGGGTCGCGACCCAGCTCGCCACGTTCTGGCGGAAGGCCGCGCGGCCCGCGTCGGTGATGCGGTAGTACTTGCGCCGGCCGCCCTGCGACTCGTCGCCCCAGTACGCCTCGGCGAGGCCGTCGCGCACGAGCCGGCGGTAGCTGGCGTAGAGGGTGGCCTCTTTGATCTCGTAGCCGCCGCCCGTCGCATCGCGGATGTGCTTGTAGATCTCGAAGCCGTAGCTGTCGTGCTCGCGCAGCACGCCGAGCACGATCGTGTCGGTGTGCCCGCGCAGCAGGTCGGCCGCGAAGGCGTCGCCGGAAGCCGCTGAATCTTGGATCATGTTGAGTACTGTAACAGATCAAGTACTCGATGTGAACACCATGATGGATGCCTCGTTGTGGATAACTTCGGGGCGGGGTGTCCCGGGCGCTCCATGATGGGTGCCATGTCCGACGCCGTCCGCACCATCGCCGAGCGGGTGCGCACCCGCGTGCTGCGCGACGGCGTCGACCTCGCGGGCGACGACGAGCTCGCCGCCCGCTACGCCCGCGACGAGGTGCGCCGCTACAGCGAGCGCGCGCTCGGCGGGGCGCACGCCGGCCTCGGCGACGAGCACGGCACCGCCCGCGAGGTCGTCGCCTCCCTCACCGGGTACGGTGCGTTGCAGCCGTTCTTCGACGACGACGAGGTCGAGGAGATCTGGATCAACGGCCCGACCCGCGTGTTCGTCGCCCGCGGGGGCGTGTCGGAGCTCACGACGGTCGTGCTCTCCGACCGTGAGGTGCGCGAGCTCGTCGAACGGATGCTCGCCCACACCGGCCGCCGGGTCGACCTCAGCTCGCCGTTCGTCGACGCGTCCTTGCCCGACGGGTCGCGCCTGCACGTGGCGATCCCCGATGTGGCCCGCTCCCATTGGGCGGTCAACGTGCGCAAGTTCCAGCGGCGCATCCGATCGCTCCAGTCGCTCGTCGAGCTCGACTCGCTCACACTGCAGGCGGCCGAGTTCCTCCGCATGTCGGTGCTCGCCGGGGCCAACATCCTCGTGTCGGGCGCGACGCACACCGGCAAGACGACGATGCTCAACGCGCTCATGTCCGGGGCCCGCATCGGCGACCGCGTCGTCACCGTGGAGGAGACCTTCGAGCTCGACCTCGACGTGCGCGACCTCGTCGCCCTGCAGTGCCGGCAGCCGAACCTCGAGGGCAGCGGCGAGATCACCCTCCGTCGCCTCATCAAGGAGGCGCTGCGCATGCGGCCCGACCGGCTGGTCGTCGGCGAGGTGCGCGAGGCCGAGAGCCTCGACCTCCTGATCGCCCTCAACTCCGGCGTGCCCGGCATGTGCACCATCCACGCCAACTCTGCGCGCGACGCCCTGGTCAAGCTGTGCACGCTGCCGCTCCTCGCCGGCCGCAACATCGACTCGGCGTTCGTCGTGCCGACGGTCGCGAGCTGCATCGATCTCGTCGTGCATCTCACGATCGATCGTGACGGCCGTCGCCGCGTCGCCGAGATCAGCGCTCCCACGGGCGGATGCTCCGGGGCGGAGGTCGAGACCGAGGCGATCTTCGAGACGCACGACGGGGCGCTGGTCGCAACCGGTCGCCGACCGGCGCGGCTCGAGAAGTACCGGGCGCGCGGCTTCGATCCCGGTCACGTGCTCGGAGGCCCGCGATGAGCCTCGTGCTGGGCGCAGTGCTCGGCCTCGGCCTGCTCCTCCTCGCCGCGCCGTTGCTGTGGCCGCGTCGCGACGAGCGGCGCCCCGCGTCCCGGGTGCTGGAGCAACTGCACGGCGAACTCGCGCTCGCCGGGCTCGGCAGCGTGCCGGTCGCCGTCGTCGTGGCGGTCAGCCTGATGCTCTCCCTGGTGGGCGGTGCGCTCGCGCACGCCGTCTTCGGCATCCCGTTCCTCACGGTCACCGGCGCGGCGCTCGGCGCGCTGCTCGTGCCGATGGTCGTACGCGGGCGGGCCGTTCGTCGACGAGCGGCCAATCGGGCCGTCTGGCCCGACGTCGTCGATCACCTGGTCGCATCCGTCCGCGCGGGCATGTCACTGCCCGAGAGCATCGGCGCGCTCGCCGAACTCGGCCCGGCTCCGACCCGGGCCGCCTTCGCCGCGTTCGAGCGCGAGTACCGGCGCACCGGCAACTTCTCGGCCTGCCTCGACAGCCTGAAGGCCGAACTCGCCGATCCCGTCGCCGACCGGATCATCGAGACGCTGCGCATGGCGCGCGAGGTCGGCGGCAGCGACGTGACGGCGGTGCTGCGCGGTCTCGCGGGCTACCTCCGCGAGGACGCGGCGCTCCGTGCCGAGGTCGTCGCCCGGCAGTCGTGGATCCGCAATGCCGCGCGTCTCGGCGTCGCGGCACCCTGGCTCCTGCTCCTCGTGCTCGCGTCGCGACAGGAGGCGATCTCGGCCTACGACTCGACGGCCGGGACGATGCTCATCCTGGTCGGACTCGGTGTCACGCTCATCGCGTACCGCAGCATGATCGCGCTCGGCCGCCTGCCCGAGGAGCGTCGATGGTTCACCTGAACGCGACGGCGTTGAGCCTCGCACTCGGCATCGTCGCCGGACTCGGTCTCTGGCTCATGATCTCCGCCGTGCCGCGCATCGGACGGCCCCGTCTCGCTGAACGGGTCGCCCCGTACATCGCCGATCTGTCACCGGAGGCCCGGGCCCTGCTCGCCAGGCGCCCCGCCGACCCGACCCCGGTGCTCGGTGTCGTCGTCGGACCAGTGCTGCGGTGGCTGCGCGGCGTGATCTCGTCGTGGCTCGGCGGCAACGAGATCATCGCGAAGCGTCTCAGGCAGGCCGGCTCGTCGAAGGGCGTCGAACGGTTCAGGGGCGAGCAGCTGGCCTGGGCCGCGATCGGCTTCGCGATCGGCGCGGCGCTGGCGCTCGTGGCCCCGGGATTCGGCGGCATGCCGGCGATCGTGCGGCTCACCGCGCCGTTCCTCGGAGCCGCGGTCGGCGCGGTCGCCAGGGATTGGCTGCTGCAGCGCAGCGCCCGGCGCCGCCTCGCCCGCATCTCATCTGAGCTCCCCACGGTGCTCGAGTTCCTCACCCTGAGCCTCACGGCCGGCGAGGGCATGCTCGATGCGCTCCGCCGGATGGGTGCGGCCGGAAACGGCGAGCTTTCACGCGAATTCGCCGTCGTCGTCTCGAGCGTCGGCACCGGCGTGCCCCTCGCCACGGCCCTGACCGAGCTGCGAGACGGTGTCGACCACGCGGGTCTCTCGCGGGCGCTCGACCAGGTTCTCGGTGCACTCGAGCGCGGCGCCCCGCTCGCCGCCGTGCTGCGATCGCAGGCGGGCGACGCACGCGAGGCCGCGAAGCGCACGGTGATCGAGCTCGCCGGTCGCAAGGAGATCGCCATGCTCGTGCCGCTCATCTTCCTCATCCTTCCGGTGACCATCGCGTTCGCGCTGTTCCCCGGCTATCTCGTCCTGCAGACGGGCTTCTGATGCCCGACCACGAAAGGAACCCCGATGCGACTGCGACTCACCGCGATCCGACGGCGCCTCCGCGAGGAACGCGGCGATGTTCCGGGCTGGGTGCTCATCACCCTCATGACGGCCGGGCTCGTGATCCTCATCTGGGGTCTCGCGGGACCGGCCCTGAGCGACGTGTTCAATCAGGCGATCGAACGGGTGCTCGGAGCCTGAGCCGTCGGGCTCCTGTCGCAGCGGTACGTCGGCTTCTGCGTGACGACCGCGGTTCGGCCGTCGTCGAGTTCACGCTCGTCGGAGTGCTGCTCACCGCACTCGCGCTCGCAGTCGTTCAGCTCGCGCTCGCCCTGCACGTGCGCAACACCGTGCTCGATGCCGCTGCCGAGGGCGCAAGGTACGCCGCGCTCGCCGGTGCCGACGACGCCGACGGTGTCCAGCGCACGCGCGAGCTGATCAGCGCGGCGATCTCGGCGGACTTCGCCCAGGACATCTCGGCGAGCCGCTCGAGCCTCGACGGGGTGCCGGTCGTCGCCGTGACGGTGAGGGCCACGATGCCGGTCGTCGGACTGCTCGGCGTCGATCGCGGGATGGAGGTGACCGGCCATGCCGCAGTCGAGCACCTCGAGTGAGCGGCTCCCGCGACGACGCGATGGGTGCCGTGACGGTGAGCGCGGTTCCGCGTCGCTCGAGTTCCTCACCGTCGGGATGCTGCTGCTCGTGCCGCTCGTCTACCTCGTGCTCGCCCTTGCATCGTTCCAGGGTGGTGCGCTTGCCGTCGAGGGTGCGGCACGACAGGCGGCGCGCGTCGCAGTGCAGGCGGGCGACCGGGCATCGGCCGAAGCGGCCGTCGAACGGGCGGTGCAGGTGACGCTCGCCGACTACGGGGTGGATGCAGGCGAGGCATCCGTCACTGTCGACTGCCAGTCCGCTGACTGCGATGCCCCGGGCAGCCGCATCCGCGTGTCGGTGCAGGCGAGCGTCGCGCTGCCCCTCGTGCCCGACGTGCTCTCGCTCGACCGCGTCGGCAGTGTGCCGCTCGAGGCGAGTGCCACGCAGACGGTCTCGCGCTTCGCGGCGGTGGAGCCGTGACGGGCGGGATCGTCGAGCGATCCCGGAGCGACCTCCGTGGTGACGAGTCGGGCTCGACCCTGCTGCTCACGATCTTCTTCTGCGCGCTCGGGCTCGCCCTCATCCTCGTCGTCGCCTCGGCGACCTCGCTCTACCTCGACCGCAAGCGACTCTTCACCCTCGCCGACGGTGCCGCGCTCGCCGCGGCCGAGGCGTGGGCGCTCGACGAGGTGCGCATCGACGACGGCGAGTTCGCCATCGAACTCGACGACGCCGAAGCGCTGCGCGCGGCGAACGCCTACCTCGACGACGCCGTGCACGAGCTCGACGGGCTCGAGCTCGTCGCCGCCGCGTCGCCCGACGGCCGCACCGCCACGGTCACCCTCCGTGCCGTCTGGAACGCGCCGATCGACACCGAGTTCATCCCCGTCGAGGTACCGATCGAGGTCACCGCGACGGCCCGCTCGGTGTTCCACTGACGCCGGCCGTCGGGCCGCGTGACGCACCCGAGGAGGCCGCGACGGGAATGTCCGTCGCCCGCGCCTGCTTGACTTGAAGCATGACGATCGAGATCAACGACCACTTCACCCGCATCCTGAACGCGCCCGTGTTCGCCTTCCTCGGCACCACGCGCCCGAACGGCGAGGTGCAGGTGAACCCCATGTGGTTCGAGTTCGACGCCGACACGCAGACCATCCGCTTCACGCACACGACGAAGCGCGGCAAGTTCCGCAACCTGCAGCAGAACCCGGCGATGACGCTCGCGATGACCGACCCCGAGAACGCGCACAAGTACGTCGAGGTGCGCGGCCGCCTCGCCGAGGTCGTGCCCGACCCCGAGGGCGCCTTCTACGTGCACCTCGGGCAGCGCTACGGCGACGCCGACACGGCGGTTCCCGCCGACCACGCCGACCGCGTCATCCTCGTCATGCAGCTCGAGAAGCTCAACGGCCGCTGATCGCAGCCCGGCGCCGGTGAACGCCCCGCAAGGCACTCGCCGGCGCTAGGCTCGCGCCATGACCGAAGCCACGTGCGCGGTGCTCAGTGCGGTGTACCCGCTCGTGCTCATCACGGTCGTGCTCGAGCAGCGATCGATCCACCTGAGCATCCGGCGCCGGCGCTGGTTCAGGGTGCTCACGTTCACGATCGTCGCCGGCGCGCTCATCGGGATCGCGCTCAGCGTGATCGGCGTGCAACTGCACGGGCTCGGGCCCGTCGCCGGCGCCGCGAACTGGCTCGTCGGCCTCATCGCCGTCGGCGGCCTCGGCTTCCTGCTGCTCAGCATGCTCGCGACGCTCCAGGCCGAGGAGGACGCGGAGACGGACGACGAGATCGGCTGACCCGGCACTGGCGTGAACTCAGCGCCGCCGTCGGGGCACGTATCGCGGCACCCAGCGCAGCAGCACCGCGGCGCCGATGAGGCCGACGACGCCCATCGTCGCGGCCGCCGCCATGATCGACACGAGCGACGTCACCCCGGCGACGACGAGCGGCGCGATCGCCTGGCCCGCGTCGCCGATTGTGCGGTACGCGCCGAGGAAGGGCGCCGGGTTCGCCTTCGGCGCGAGGTCGGCGCCGAGCGTCAGGATCACCCCGCTGGAGAGCCCGTTTGCGACGCCGAAGAGCACCGCGACTCCCGTGAACCACGCCACCGCGGCGGGCGCGTCGTGCGTGACGGCGAGCACGAGGTGCCCCACCGCGAGGCCGACAATGCCCGGGATGGCGCTCCAGAGGCGGCCGAAGCGGTCCATCACCTGCCCGCTCACGTAGAACAGGGCGAAGTCGATCGCCGCCGAGACGCCGATCACGAGCGCCGCCTGCTCGGGCGGCACGCCGATCGACACCGACCACAGCGGCAGGATGATCGTGCGATTCGCTCGAATGGCCGCGAGCAGCCCCACCCCGGTGCCGATGCGCGCGAGCACCGCCCGGTGCACGACGATCGCACGGAACACGCCGTGCCCCGAGGCATCCGCCCCGCCCTGCGCCTCGCCCGAGACGAGCTCGCCGTCGCCCGCCGGCGAGGCGGGCGCAGCGGATCCCTCGCGCGCGAGCCGCACCGCCCCGAACACCCGCTCGGGGTCGGGCAGCAGCACGAGCACGACGACGACCGCGAAGCAGCTGGCGACGAGCACCCAGAACACGGGCTCCGACGAGCCGGCGAGGGCGATGATCGCCGCCGCGACGAAGGGGCCGATCGCCCAGCCCGCGCGGAACACCCCGGCCAGCGTCGACAGCGCCCTCGCGCGCACCCGCTCGGGCACGTAGCTCGTGAGGAACGCGTGGCGGGCGAGCCCGAACACCGCCGTCGCGAGCCCGAGCAGGAACACGCCGATGCCGAGCGCCCAGGTCGTGGGGGAGGCGAGCGCGACGAGCACCCCGATGACGGCGAGCAGCGCCGCCCCGATCATCGCGTTGCGCTCGCCGATGCGGGCCACGAGCCATCCGGCGGGCAGGTCGCCCGCGAGCTCGCCGACCATGAGCATCGCGGCGATGAGGCCCGCGAGCGCGAGCGAGGCGCCGCGCTCGGTCGCCACCACCGGGATGACGGGGATGATCGCGCCCTCGCCGAGCGAGAACAGCAGCGTCGGCAGGTAGGCCGGGAGGATGATGCCGCGCCACGAGAACGGAGGCGTGGCGGTGGTCATCACCCCGACGCTACACCCGGCCGCCCCGCGCGCGACTAGGCTGGAGGGCGCCATGCTCGAACTTGACCTTGCGCCCGAGATCTCCGCGCTCCGCGCCACCTTCAACGACATCCGCGCCGTCGTCGACGTCGAGGCCCTCGAGGCCGACATCGCCCGCCTCTCCGAAGAGGCCGGCGCCCCCGACCTGTGGGACGACACCGCCAACGCGCAGAAGGTGACGAGCGCGCTGAGCCACCGCCAGGCCGAGCTCAAGAAGATCACCGACGTCGAGCAGCGCCTCGACGACCTCGACGTGCTCGTGGAGCTCGCGCTCGAGATGGACGACGAGGACAGCGCGAACGAGGCCCGCGCCGAGCTCGCCGCCCTGCAGAAGACGGTCGGCGACCTCGAGGTGCAGACCCTGCTCGACGGCGAGTACGACGACCGCGGCGCGGTCGTCACGATCCGCTCGGGCGCCGGTGGCGACGACGCCACCGACTTCGCCGAGATGCTCATGCGCATGTACCTGCGCTGGGCCGAGCGCCACAACTACCCCGTGAAGGTGCTCGACACCTCCTACGCCGAGGGCGCCGGCATCAAGTCGGCGACCTTCGAGATCGACGCGCCCTACATCTACGGCACGCTCTCGGTCGAGGCCGGCACCCACCGCCTCGCGCGCATCAGCCCCTTCGGCGGCGCCGACAAGCGGCAGACGAGCTTCGCCGCAGTCGAAGTCATCCCGATCATGGAGGAGGCGAAGGAGGTCGAGATCCCCGAGAACGACATCCGCGTCGACGTCTTCCGCTCCTCGGGCCCCGGCGGCCAGTCGGTCAACACGACCGACTCCGCCGTGCGCATCACGCACATCCCGACCGGCCTCGTCGTCTCGATGCAGAACGAGAAGTCGCAGATTCAGAACCGCGCCGCGGCCATGCGCGTGCTCCAGACCCGACTCCTGCTGCAGAAGCGCGAAGAGGAGGCGGCCCAGAAGAAGGAGCTCGCCGGCACCATCACCGCGAGCTGGGGCGACCAGATGCGCTCGTACTTCCTCTACGGCCAGCAGCTCGTGAAGGACCTGCGCACCGGCTACGAGGTCGGCAACCCGGCGATCGTCTTCGACGGCGACCTCGACGGGCTCATCGCCGCCGGCATCAAGTGGCGCAAGCGCAAGGAAGACTGAAGCCGGCCGGCTGACGACCGGTCCCAGCCGACTCCCGGCTTCCGCTGCCACGCTGTGGGCCAGCGCAGCAGGGCGGCCCGCCCGCAGGCGATGGTCGAGAAGGAGACGTCAGTGGACTTCACCCAGCCGGTGGCCGAGTTCGTCAGCTTCAACCTCGACCGCGTGCTGCGTGCGTCGCGCGACCGTCGCGGCGAGCACCTCGCCGAGGCCGAGGAGGCCGAGCTCCGCAGCGCCCTTCGGGCCGCCGGGTACGACGACGCCGCGATCGACGACGCCGTCGTCGCCACCCGCGAGCAGGCGTAGCGAGCCGGGAGCGTCCAGCAGGGCGGCCCCGGTCAGCTCCGCTCGGCCTCGTCGGCCGCGGCGAGCGACGCGGGCAGTCCGGCGAGCAGGGCGAGCAGGCCGAGCTCGAACGAGCGATCGGTGACCCGGATGCCACGGGCGGCTGCCCGCGCGCTCCGCCGCGCCTCGGCGCGGCTGAACTCGGGTGCGACGCCGGCCGCCGAGCCGGGCGACATGATGTCGGCCGGGGCGAGGGCGTCGAGCGCCGATCCGATGATGAACGACTCGAGCGCGACGATCGCGTCGACGACGCCGCTCGCGGGCCAGCCCTCGGCGAGCAGCCGCCGGGTGATCGACTCGTAGTTCAGCACCGATCGCTCCTGCCCGTCGATCGCCGTGGTCGCGAGCAGGGCGATGCCCGCCGGGTGGGCGGCGAAGGCGGTGCGGTACGAGTGCGCCCAGCGCAGCACGGCGTCGCCGAGCCGCGTCGCGGGGTCGTCGAAGCCGGTGACGTCGAGCATCTCGGCGACCCGCCCGCGCATCGCGCGCACGACGTCGGCCTTGCCGCGGAAGTAGTGATAGAGCGCCGGCGGGTGCACCGAGAGCGAGCGGGCCAGGGCCGCCATGGTGAAGCCGTCGGGGCCCGCGCTCTTCGCGAGGGCGAATGCGGCGTCGACGATCTGCTCGGCGCTCAGCACGGGGGTGCGGGGGCGGCCGGCGGTGCGCTTCGCGGGGGTCGGGCTCACCTGGCTCCTTCGGTGGTGGGGATCGGGTCGGGGTCGGGATTCGTCGGTCGATTTGGCGGCGCGGCGCGTGCGGAGTAACGTGTGCCCGAATTTAATCACGTTAAATTGCGCAGCCGGCCAACGAGGGCGACGGCGCGGAAACGAGCAACATGCAGCGCAGCTTCGCCGACACCATTCTCGTGGGCGCCCGGGTGATCACGATGAACCCGCGCCAGCCCGTCGCGGAGGCGATCGCCGTCCGCGGAGGACGGATCCTCGCCGTCGGCGACGCCGCGACCCTCGCCGAGTTCCGCGGCCCGCGCACCGTGGTCGAGGACCTGCACGGGGCATCCGTCACGCCGGGGCTCATCGACGCCCACCTGCACCCGATCCAGGGCGTCGAGCTCGCCGTCGGCGTCGACTTCGGGGGAGTGCGCGACCCCGAGCGCTTCCTCGCGATCCTCCGCGACGAGACGGAGCGCGCGCGCGGCGGCGCCGCCGGCGGCTGGGTGCGCGGCTGGAACATCGACTACGACGTGTTCACCTCGCTGCCGATGACCGCTGCCGCGATCGACGAGGCGACCGAGGGTGCCCCCGCGTTCCTGATGTTCTTCGACGGGCACACGGCGCTCGCGAACACCGAGGCGCTGCGCCGCGCGGGCATCACCGGCGCCCGCAGCTTCGGCGACACCTCCGAGATCGTCGTCGACGACGACGGGCGCCCGACGGGCGCGCTCCGCGAGGACTCGGCCTTCGACATCGTGCTGCGCACGGCGCCCGAGTACACCCGGGAGGAGACGCTCGAGCGCGTGCGCGAGATCCTCGGCGGGCTCGGCGCCTCGGGCATCACCGGCGGCTGCATCATGGACGGCAACCCCGGCACGCTCGACCTCCTCGACGAGCTCGACGGCGGGGCATCCGACGACCCCGACGCCCCCTCGCTGCTGCCGCTGCGCATCGTCTCGGCGATCGCCCACAACCCCGGCTACGACGAGGAGCGCACGCAGCGCTACCTCGCCCAGCGCGACCGCCGCGGCAAGCGCTGGCGCGGCGGGCTCGTGAAGCTCTTCAACGACGGCGTCATCGACACCGGCACCGGCTGGCTCTACGAGCCCGACACCCACGGCGAGGGTCTGCACTCGTTCTGGGCCGACCCCGAGGAGTTCGAGCGCGTCGTCGGCCGCTACAGCGAGGCCGGCTTCCAGATCGCGACGCACGCCATCGGCGACCGCGCCATCGGCACGACCATCGACGCCTACCTCAAGGCCGGCGTGCACACGGCGAACGGCACCCCGCACCGCATCGAGCACCTCGAGCTGCTCGCCGACCGCGACCTCGCCCGGCTCGCCCAGACCGGCATCACCGCCTCGGTGCAGCCCCTGCACATGCAGTGGCGCAAGGCCGACGGCTCCGACTTCTGGGCCGAGCGCCTCGGCCCCGAGCGCGCGGCGCTCGGCTGGCGCGTGCGCGACATGATCGACGCCGGCGCGCCCGTCGCGCTCGGCTCCGACTGGCCCGTGGCCCAGGCCGATGCGCGCATCGGCCTCGCCTGGGCCAGGCTCCGCCGCGAACCCGGCAACCCCGACGCCCCGGTGTTCGAGCCCGACCAGGTGCTCACGCCGTACGAGGCCCTACAGGGCTACACCGTGTGGGCGGCCCTCGCCCAGGGCGACCACGACCTCGGCGTCATCGCGCCGGGGTACCGCGCCGACCTCGTGGTGTGGGCCGACAGCCCGCTCGACGTCGGCGCGGACGAACTGCTCGACCTGCCCGTCCTGACGACGATCGTCGACGGGCGACCCCTGACCGCGGCTTCCGCCGCCTGACCCCCTTCGAATCCGAGGCAACCATGCAAGACGTCGGCGCGCTCGCGCTCCTCCCCGTCGTCATCATCCTCGTCGTCGCGGTGCTCACCCGACGCACGCTCTTCGCCATGCTCTGCGGCACCCTCGTCGGTGCCGTGCTGCTCGGCGGCTGGGGCTTCTTCGACTCCTGGATCGGCTATTTCGGCGCATCCATGGCCGACGAGACGCTGCAGTGGCTCATGCTCGTCGTCGTGCTCTTCGGCATCCTGATCACGCTCTTCGAGCGCTCGGGCGCCGTGCGCGAGTTCGCCGCCTGGGCCGAGCGCTTCGTGAACTCGCGGCGCAAGTCCACCGTGCTGAGCTTCCTGCTCGCGATCGTGCTCTTCGTCGACGACTACCTCAACGTGCTGACCGTCGGCACCTCGATGAAGGCCGTGACCGACCGCTACAAGGTGCCGCGCACCGAGCTCGGCACGATCATGAAGCTGACCGCGGCGCCGATCGCCGTCATCGTGCCGTTCTCGACGTGGGCGCTGTTCTTCGCCGGCCTCCTCGAGGCCCAGGGCGTGACGTCGAACGGCTCGGGCTTCGGCGCGTACCTCGAGTCGATCCCGTACATCTTCTTCGGCTGGATCGCGCTCGCGATCGCGGCCCTCGTCGCGTTCGGGGTGTTCCCGAAGCTCGGCGTGCTGAAGAAGGACATCGCGCGGGCCGAGTCGACGGGGGACGTGTTCCCCGTCGGCACCACCGCCGAGGAGCGCGCCGCCGAGGGCGGGCTGCCGCTCGACGCCGAGGTCGGCGAGTTCGCCGTCTCGGGCGACGGCGCCGAGCGCGCGGTCGAGGCCGCACCGGCCGCCGCCCCCGCGACGGGCGCCACCGCCGTCGCGACCCGCGCACCCGAGCTCGCGAAGCCCCGCCCGTGGAACTTCCTCGTGCCGATCGCCGTCATGATCGCGGTCACGATCCTCACCGAGGTCGACGTGCTGAAGGGCACGGTCGCGGCGCTCCTCGTCGCGATCGTCATGTACACGGTGCAGCGCCGGCTCAAGGTGAAGGCCGTCTTCGAGGCCGCGTTCGACGGCGTCGGCAGCATGCTCTTCGTCATCGTGCTCACCGCGCTCGCCTTCATGGTGCAGCACATGAACATCGACCTGAAGCTCGCCGACTTCGTCATCGCCTCGACCGAGCCGGTCATGATCGGCGCGCTGCTGCCCGCCATGGTGTTCCTCGTCTGCGGCGTCTACGCCTACGCGACGGGATCGTTCTGGGACCTCGCGGCGGTCATCACGCCCATCGTGATCCCGCTCGCCCTCGCGATGGACGTGAACCCGATCATCGCGGGCGCGGCCGTCTTCTCGGGCGCCGCGCTCGGCTCGACGACCTGCCTCTACGGCGACGGCATCATCCTCGCGTCGCGGTCGATCGGCATCAAGCCGCTCAACCTGATGAGCGCGATCCTGCCGTACGCGGGCATCGCGGCCGCGCTGAGCCTCATCGGCTACCTCGTGGTCGGGTTCCTCGGGCTCTGAGCGGGCCGGTCGTCCCGATCGAGTGGGCGGCGACACCGATTTCCGGTGTCGCTGCCCACTTTTGCGTTCGCCCTGCCTAGGCTCGAACACGATGATCCGCTTCGACTCCGTCACCAAGTCCTACTCCGGCCAATCCAGGCCCGCCCTGAACGACATCGGGGTCGAGATCCTGCGCGGCGAGTTCGTCTTCCTCGTGGGCGCATCGGGTTCGGGCAAGTCGAGCTTCCTTCGGCTGATCCTCAAGGAGGAGAAGCCGACGAAGGGGCAGATCCACGTGCTCGGGCAGGACCTGGGCAAGATCTCGACGCGCAAGGTGCCCTACTTCCGGCGCGACCTCGGCGTCGTCTTCCAGGACTTCCGCCTGCTGCCGAACAAGTCGGTCTTCGAGAACGTCGCGTTCACCCTGCGGGTCATCGGCAAGTCGCGCGGCTTCATCCAGTCGGCGGTGCCCGAGACGCTGAAGCTCGTCGGACTCGACGGCAAGGCCAAGCGCATGCCCCACGAGCTCTCCGGCGGTGAGCAGCAGCGCGTCGCGATCGCGCGGGCCATCGTCAACAAGCCGCAGATCCTGCTCGCCGACGAGCCGACCGGCAACCTCGACCCCGTCACGAGCGCGGGCATCATGACCCTGCTCGAGCGCATCAACGCGGGCGGCACGACGGTCGTCATGGCGACCCACGAGGCCGGCATCGTCGACCAGATGCGCCGCCGCGTCATCGAGCTCTCGGCCGGCGACATCGTGCGCGACGAGCGCAGCGCCGGCTACGACGGCCAGACGGTCCGCGATGTCGACTACGTGCCCGAGGCGGGCGAGGGCGCCGCCGAGCCCGGCGCCGAGGTCGACGACGCGGATGCCACGGGACGCGACGTGCCCGCAGCGGCCGCCGCCGCGACGGCCGGCGGCACGATGAGCGCGACGGCCCACGCGGCCCCGAAGGTGACGCCCGAGATCATGCGCGACGCCGAGCCGCTCTACGTCGAGCCCGAGGCGACCGACGAGGTCACCGAGGCCGCCGCCGAGATCACGAAGGCGGCGACCGGGGCGATCGTGGTCGACCCCGAGAAGCTCGCGCCCAAGGGCGGCGGCAAGGCCGCGGCATCCGAACATCTCACCCTCGCCGAACGCCTCGGGCTCAGGGCCCCGGGAGGCCCCCGGGAAGGCGACGACGACCAGGAAGTGGGGCCGACGAAATGAGGCTCGGTCTCGTGCTCGGCGAGGCGGCCAACGGCCTGCGTCGCAACGCCTCGATGGTGGTGTCGGTCGTGCTCGTCACCTTCATCTCGCTCACCTTCGTCGGCACCGCGGCGCTCCTGCAGCTGCAGATCGCCCAGATGAAGGGCTTCTGGTACGACCGCGCCCAGGTCGCCGTGTTCCTCTGCACCGACCTGTCGACCGCCGCGACCTGCGTCGACGGCGAGGCCAGTGAGGAGCAGAAGGCCGCCGTCGAGGCCCAGCTTACGAGCGACACGCTCTCGCCGTTCATCGACGAGTACTACTTCGAGGACCACCAGCAGGCGTACGAGAACTTCCAGAAGCAGTTCGAGGGCACCCCGTCGGCCGACTACGTGACGCCCGAGGTGCTGCCCGAGACGTTCTGGGTGAACCTCGTCGACCCGTCGCAGTCCGACGTGATCGTCGAGAGCCTCGCGGGCAAGGAGGGGGTCGAGCAGGTCGTCGACCAGCGCCGCTACCTCGACCCGATCTTCGACGCGCTCAACACCGCGAGCTACACCGCGATCGCGATCGCCGTCGTCATGCTCGTCGCCGCAGCCCTGCTCATCGCGACGACGATCCGGCTCTCGGCGTTCTCGCGACGCCGTGAGCTCGGCATCATGCGGCTCGTCGGCGCCTCGAACCGGTTCATCCAGACGCCGTTCGTGCTGGAGGGCGTGTTCGCCGGACTCATCGGCTCGCTCCTCGCGGGCGGCGCGGTCGTCGCGATCGTGCAGGTCTTCGTGCAGGGCTACCTCGCCCAGAACCTCTCGTTCACCTTCGTGAGCCTGAGCGACGCGCTGCTCGTGGTGCCGCTGCTCGTGCTCGTGGGCGTGCTGCTCGCGGCCGCCTCCGCGGGCATCGCGATCACGCGCTACCTGAAGGTCTGACGAAACGGGCTAGACTGAACGGCTGCCACGGATGCCCCGGGGCATCCGTGATTCGAATCGAAGGAGCCAGCCGTGCCCAGGGAAAGCGGTCAGAAGGTGGTGGCGACCAACCGCAAGGCGCGCCACGACTACACGATCGAGGACACCTACGAGGCCGGCATCGTGCTCTCTGGCACCGAGGTGAAGTCGCTCAGGCAGGGCCGGGCGTCGCTCGTCGACGGCTACGCGTTCATCGACGGCGGCGAGCTCTGGCTCGACGCGGTGCACATCCCCGAGTACACCGAGGGCACCTGGAACAACCACGCCCCGCGCCGCAAGCGCAAGCTGCTGCTGCACAAGCAGGAGATCGTGAAGATCAGCCACAAGACGAAGGAGGGCGGCTACACGCTCGTCCCGCTGTCGCTGTACTTCAAGGACGGGCGCGCCAAGGTCGAGCTCGCGATCGCCAAGGGCAAGCGCGAGTACGACAAGCGCCAGGCGCTGCGCGAGCGCCAGGACAAGCGCGAGGCCGACCGGGCGATGTCGAGCCGCAAGAACCTCGGCGAGTAGTCGGCCTCTCGGGGTGACTGCACAGCCTCGCTGACGGTGCCGCGGGGTAGGCTCGGCTCGATGAACCGCTCGATCCGCATTCCCGTGCCCGGTACCTTCAACTTCCGCGACGTCGGCGGGCTGCCGGCCCGCGGGGGAGTGGTGCGCGACGGGGTGCTCTACCGCTCCGACGGGCTGTACCGACTCGGCGAGGCGGGCAAGTCCGAGCTGCGCGAGCTCGGCATCGGCATCGTGATCGACCTGCGCGACGAGAACGAGGCGCAGATGATGCCCGACGACCTCGACGGGCTCGAGGTCGAGGTGCTGCGGCTGCCCGTCTTCGAGGGCTCGGGTGCGTCGCAGGGCGCCGGCGGCATCTCGCTCGAGGCGCTGTACGAGCGCATCGTCACCCAGCACGCGAGCGTCGTCGTCTCGGCACTCCGCGAGATCTCCAGCGCCGGCGACCGCGCGGTGATCGTGCACTGCACCGCCGGCAAGGACCGCACGGGCGTCGTGATCGCGCTCGCGCTCATGGCCGTCGGCGCCGACCGCGAGTCGGTCATCGACGACTACGCGCGCACCGAGGCGAACCTCGCGGGCGAATGGCTGGAAGAGATGGTCGAGATGATCGGCCGCTACGGCGTGCCCGACACTCCCGCCCTGCGCACCCTCATGGGCGGCAGCCCGCGCGAGGCGATCGAGGGCGTGCTCGACTCGGTCGAGCGGGCGCACGGCTCGACGCGCGAGTACCTGCTCGCCTCGGGGCTCGAGCTCGGCGAGCTCGCCGCGCTCGAGACCCTGCTCGTCGAGGTGCGCTGACCGCGAGCGGTCGAGTCGCAGGCGGGCCGACCCGCTGCTCGGCGCCGCCCCCGCTCGGGCCGACCCGCCACTCGGGCCGACCCCGGCACTCAGGCCGGTGCGGCCTCGAAGCGCGCCTCCACGGAGGCCTCGATCACGAGCTTCGCGGGAGCGAACTCCGCGCCCGACCCGGCGCCCATGTCGGCCGAGGCCGCCATCGCGAACATGCGCTCGCCCCGGGGCTGCGGCGCCTGATGCGCCGTGAGCAGGCCCGTATCCGCCAGCTCGACCGGTGCGGGTGCGCCGAGGCCGAGCGCCGAGGCGTACACGCGGGCCTTCTCGAGGGCGTCGGCGACGGCCGCCCGCTGGGCGAGCTCCTGCACGCGTCGGCGCGAGGCATCCGTCAACCGCCAGTCGATGCCGCCGATGGCGACCGTGTCGCCGACGCCGGCGCCGCTCACCCACTCGCCGAGCCGCTCGAGGTCGGTGAAGACGATCTCGACCTCGGCGCTCGTCTGGTGCACGAGGGGCAGCTGCTTGCCCTCGTTGTTCCACGGGCGGTGCGACCAGACGCGCAGCTGGCCCGCCGACCAGGTGTCGAGGGCGCCGGCGGCCTCGAGCTCGCGGATCTCGGCGATGAGTCGCTCGCGGGCCTCGGTCGTGCGCGCGAGCGCGGTGTCGCGGTCGGGTTCGGAGACGCCGACCGTGAGCGACACGGCGCCCAGCTCGGGGTCGATGCGTTCTTCGGCGGTGCCGCGCACGGCGATGACGGTTGCCACGGAGTCCTCCTGATGCCCGCTCGGGAATGGCGGAGCGGCCGCGCCTGTTCTAGACTGTAAGGCCGGGCGGTCATCGAGAGGTGAATGCTCGCCGTGAATCGGGCTCGCCCGATCTTGAGAACTCCACAGCGTGCGACAACGGCCCGTCGAATTCTTCGACGTCACATGGGGATGATCGGTTTCGACATCGTCTGCGTACCCACGAGAAGCGGGCCGAGGATGCAGGGTTATCTCGTAAACGATCTCTGCAAAACAATAACTGCCAATAAGAAGCAGTCCGACTTCGCCCTCGCTGCCTAAGCGAGCCCGATAGTCCGTCAGCCCGGGTCTGTTCCCGCCCCGGTCGCTGGCGTCATCTAGGGAACTTGCTGCGCGTCGTCGCCTGAGCGACATGCGGGACTTCTTCAGGCTGGGCCCGTCGACCTAGGTGCCTGTGGCAAAGGTCGGGGCCGAGTAGAACGCTTTCACAGGCTGCGCCCGGAGAAGGCGTGGAAACTCAGCGATGGACGGGGGTTCAATTCCCCCCATCTCCACCACCAGGTCGTTGTCGCACGTTGTGGATTCGTCACCCGGTCACCGGGCGATCGTCGCTGCGTGCGTGCACGGGTTCGCTGCGGTTCGGCGTGCTCCCGGCGGGCCCGCTCCGCGCCGGGCGGGCGTCGCTGCACGGCCTGGGCCGCGACCGATCAGTCGGTGAAGGCACCGCCGCAGTAGTCGCAGTCGCCGTCGGGGCAGTACCACGGGGTGGGCCGGAGCTCGTCCATCATCGGATCCTTCTCGATCGCCGCGTCGCACGGGGGTTGCGTCGCGATGGCTGCCAATCCTGCCAGCCGCCGCTCGCGTCGCGGAATGGACGGCGCGGTGAATCTCGAGCCGGCGATTGTCCACTGCGTCGAGCGGCTCGGGCGGGCCACGCCGAGACGTCGGCCGGTCTCGTTAGCATTGGCGCATGCCGTACCTCGCCGACGCCTCCCGCTACGACCGCATGCCCTACCGCCGCACCGGGCGCTCCGGCCTCCAGCTGCCCCTGCTCTCGCTGGGGCTCTGGCAGAACTTCGGCGACGACCGGCCGCTCGACGCGCAGCGCGCGATCGTGCGGCGGGCGTTCGACCTCGGCATCACGCACTTCGATCTCGCGAACAACTACGGGCCGCCCTACGGCGCGTCCGAGTCGAACTTCGGGCGGCTGCTCGCGAGCGACCTCGCGCCGTACCGCGACGAGATCGTCGTCTCGACGAAGGCCGGGTGGGACATGTGGCCCGGCCCCTACGGCGTGGGTGCCAGCCGCAAGTACCTGATCTCGAGCCTCGACCAGTCGCTCGCCCGGCTCGGCCTCGAGTACGTCGACATCTTCTACTCGCACCGGCCCGACCCCGGCACGCCGCTCGACGAGACCGCCGCGGCGCTCGACCACATCGTGCGCTCGGGCAAGGCGCTCTACGTCGGCATCTCCTCGTACGGCGCCGAGCAGTCGCGCGAGCTCGCACGCCTCCTGGCCGGGCGCGGCACGCCGCTCACCATCCACCAGCCCTCGTATTCGATGCTCAACCGCTGGATCGAGACCGACGGGCTGCTCGACGCAGCCGCCGACGACGGCTTCGGGGTGATCGGCTTCACTGCGCTCGCCCAGGGCCTCCTCACGGGCAAGTACCTCGGCGGCATCCCCGAGGGCTCGCGTGCCGCGAGCGACGGCTCGCTCGATCGGGGCATGCTCTCGGAGGAGACCCTCGAGCGCCTTCGCGGCCTCGCCGCGATCGCCGAGCGCCGCGGTCAGTCGCTCGCGCAGCTCGCGCTCGCGTGGGCCCTGCGCGACGAGCGCGTCACGAGCCTGGTGATCGGCGCGTCGAGCGTCGCGCAGCTCGAGGAGAACGTCGCGGCCCTCGACGGCCTCGAGTTCGACTCGGCCGAGCTCGCCGAGATCGACCGGTTCGCGGGCGACGCGGGCGTCGACCTCTGGGCCGATGCGCGCGGGGGAGGCCCGCTGCCGACGCTCAAGCCCTGACGGCTGCGCGGCCGTCGGCGTTCAGGCGGCCGCGGCGACCGCGCGCAGCTGCCCGGCAGCGCGCTCGACCGCGGGGTGCGTGCGCATCGAGCGCTTCACGCGCAGCATGATGCGCCGCTGCACCGCGCCGTCGGCGATCGGCCGCATCACCACCCCGGGCGGCAGGTCGATGGCCCCGAGCCGCGGCAGCACCGTGATGCCCACGCCGTGCCCGACGTAGTCGAAGGCGCTCGTGTAGTCGGGAGCCTGCAGGCGGAACTGCGGTGCGAAGCCGAGCCCCGCGCAGGCCGAGACCACGATCTCGCGGCAGGTGCCGTGACTGTCGTCGTTGTCGATCCACGGTTCGCCGGCGAGCTCGGCCAGATCGACCGAGTCGCGCTCGGCGAGTCGGTGCCCGGCCGGCATGACCACGACGTAGCCCTCGGTGCGGAGCTCCTCGAGGTCGTAGCCCTCGGGTGAGCCGTCGGCGGCCGCGGGGTCGCGGTCGCCGCGCACCGACTCGGCGACGTAGAGCTCGAGGTCGGCGTCGCCCGCGAGCTGGCCGCGTCGCTCGATCATGCTGAGCTCGAGCCGCAGCAGGGGGAACTCGCGACCGAGCTCGGCCACGATCGCGGGCAGCCAGGCGCGGTTGGCCGACATGAACGAGCTGATGCGGAGCGTGCCGCTGCGCCCCGCCCGCAGGTCGTCGAGTGCGCCGTCGAAGTCGGCGAGGTGGTTGAGCACGCGGGCCGCCCGGTCGGCCACGGCGACGCCGGCCGACGTCGGCACGATGCCGCGGCCGCGCCGTTCGACGAGGGTGAGGCCGGTCTCGCGCTGGAGCGCGCTGACGTGCTGGCTCACCGCGGATGCGGTGTAGCCCAGCCGCTCGGCGGCGCCGTTGATCGAGCCCGTCTGCACGACGGCCCGGAAGATCTGGAGTCGGTGCGGGTCGACCATGCCTCGATCGTACAGTCCAGCTGAATCGATGCCAAGGATCGTTCACTTGTGCTGTCGGGTTTGTGCCGTCAGGCTTGGGGGATGCCACGCACCACCCGCGACACCGATGAGCTGCGCTCCGCCCCCGCCCCGATCCAGTCCTCACCGGCGCTCCCCGCCGCCGGGGCGACCGCGACCACCGTGCGCTGGAAGGTGCTCACCGCGATGATCGTGGTCCTCGTGCTCTGGGCATCGGCGTTCATCGCGATCCGCTTCGTCGGCGACGCGATCTCGCCCGGTCCGCTCGCGCTCGGCCGCCAGCTCGTCGGCGCCGCGGCGCTCGTGGCGGTCGCGATCATCCGCAGGCCGCCCCTGCTGCGCGGCCGCACGCTCGCACTCGTCGCCGTCTACGGCGTGCTCTGGTTCGCGGGCTACACGCTCGTGCTGAACCTCGCCGAGCGCCATCTCGACGCGGGCACCGCCGCCATGCTCGTCAACATCGCGCCGCTCCTCGTCGCCGTCGCGGCAGGGGTGTTCCTCAAGGAGGGATTCCCGCGCTCGCTCGTCATCGGACTCCTCGTCGCGTTCGCCGGGGTCGTGATCATCGCGACGGGCGGGGTGGGTGCGCACGCCGACGCGCTCGGGATCGTGCTCGGCGTGCTCGCGGCCGTGCTGTACGCACTCGGCGTGCTCGTGCAGAAGGTGGCGCTGCGCGAGGCCGACGCGCTCAGCGCGACCTGGGTGGGGTGCGTGATCGGGGCGGCCGTGCTGCTGCCGTTCCTGCCGCAGACGATCGTCGAGTTGGGGGCGGCGCCGGCCCCGGCGGTCTGGGCGATGATATACCTCGGCGTCTTCCCGACGGCGGTCGCGTTCCTGCTGTGGGCCTACGTGCTGAAGCGCAGCCCGGCCGGGGTGACCGCGTCGGCGACCCTCGCGGTGCCGGCGATCGTCGTGCTGCTCGGCTGGGTGCTGCTCGGCGAGCTGCCGACCGTGCTCGGCATGGTCGGCGGAGCGCTCTGCCTCATCGGCGTCGCCCTGAGCCGCCGCGCGTCGCGGCCGCGCCGCGGCTGAACCCGGCCCCGACGAGACGAGGATGCCGCGCGGCCGATCGGCGATCGCCCACGCGGCATCCTCGTTGCGATCAGCGCGCTGCGCTCGCGAGCGTGCCCGTCGTCTGACCCGCCGGGTCGTAGATCATGCACGACACGGTGCGGTCGTCGAGCTGGGTCCAGCCCTCTTCGGTGGGGCGGTAGGCGTAGAACTCGAGCGTCGACGACTCGTAGGCGAGGCCCACGAACGTCTCGAACTGGGCGTAGCAGCCCTCGTCGGCCTGGGTCTGCACCGCCTCGTCACCGGGGTAGTCGGTGCCGGTGAGCGTGAAGTCGTAGTAGACCTCTTCGTCGTGCGCCGTGTCGCACGGCACCACCGGCACCTCGCTCACGGTCTCGGAGCCCGCCTCGTTCATGCAGTCGCCGACGCGGATGGCGAAGACGTCGGCGTCGCCCTCCGAGACGATCTCCTGCGTGGTCTCGTCGCGCTCGGGCTGGGGCGCGGGGCCGCCGAGCACGTCGCGGACGATGCTGCAGCCCGTGAGCGGGACGGCGACGGCGATCGCGGTGACGGCGACGGCGAGGCGGGTGAGCGCGCGGCGCGAGGTGGAGTTCACGTGGTGGCCTTTCGGTGTTCGGGTCGATTCGGGTTCGATCCGCAGGCCGGGCCGGCGCTCGGGTGCGCCGCCGGGCATCGGCGATCGCGGGCGGTCGGGCCCGGCGTCGCGGTGGGATCGCGGTCAGCCTATCGATCGGCACCGACACGCGCGTCGCGGCTCGCCCGGGTGCTCACAGCGCGGCGCGGAGCGCCGGCACCACCTCTGCGGCGATGAGCTCGAGGTGCTCGAGGTCGCGGAGGTCGACGAGCTGCAGGTACACCCGGTCGGCGCCGAGCTCGTGCAGTCGCAGGAGCTTCTCGACGGCGGCCTCGGGGGAGCCGGCGACGTTCACCTCGGCGAACTCGCCGGGCTCCTCGTCGATCGCAGCGAGCCGTCGCCGGTAGTCGCCGTCGTTCTCGGCGACGACCGTCGGCAGCGCCACCGAGGTGCGCAGCGTCGCCGGGTCGCGGTCGACCGCGTCGCAGGCGCGCCGGACCCCGTCGAAGGCGCTGGCGATCTCGTCCTCCGAGCGGAACCCGAGGTTGAACTCCGTCGCGAAGCGCGCGGCGAGCTGCGGGGTGCGCCGAGGCCCGGCGCCGCCGATGATCACCGGCACGCGATCCTGCACGGGCTTCGGCAGCGCGGGGGCGCCCCTCAGCGTGTAGTGCTCGCCCGCGAAGTCGAACTGCTCGCCGAGCGGAGTCGACCAGAGGCCCGTGATCACCTCGAGCTGCTCCTCGAAGAGGTCGAACCGCTTCGGCGGGAACGGCAGCCCGTAGGCCGTGTGCTCCTCGGCGAACCAGCCCGTGCCGAGGCCGAACTCGACGCGCCCGCCCGACATCGCATCGACCTGGGCGACCTGGATCGCGAGGAGCGAGGGGTGGCGGAACGTCGCCGACGAGACGAGCGTGCCGAGGCGGATGCGGTCGGTCTCGCGGGCGAGGCCGGCGAGGGTCGTCCAGGCGTCGCTCGGCCCCGGCAGGGGGTCACCGGCGCCCATGCGCAGGAAGTGGTCGGAGCGGAACCAGCCGTCGAAGCCGAGTCGTTCGGTCGCCTGCGCCTGGGCGAGCTGCTCGTCGTAGCTCGCGCCCTGCTGCGGCTCGGTGAAGATGCAGAGCTCCATCGGCGTCACGCCCGGTCGGCGACGGCGTCGAGCACAGCCGCGTGCAGCAGCCCGTTCGTCGCGAGGGCGCTGCCGTGCCACGGGCCGGGCTCGCCCGTGATCGAGGTGAACCGCCCGCCGGCCTCCTCGACGATCGGCACGAGGGCGGCCAGGTCGTACGGCTTCACGTCGAACTCGCCCGTGATGTCGATGAGCCCCTCGGCGAGCAGCATGTACGACCACAGGTCTCCGTAGGCGCGGTCGCGCCAGACCCGCTCGGCGAGGCCCAGCAGGCGGTCGAGGTAGCCCGCCTCGCGCCACTGCGCGAGGCTCTGGAAGCTCAGCGAGGCGTCGGCGAGCTCGGCCACGGATGACACGGAGATCCGTCGCGGCTCGGCGCCCGGGGCATCCGTGGTGAACGCGCCGCCGCCGGCGGCGGCCCACCAGCGCCGCCCCATCGCGGGGGAGGAGGCGACGCCGACGACCGGCACGCCGTCGACCGCGAGCGAGATGAGCGCGCCCCACACGGGAACGCCGCGCATGAAGTTCGAGGTGCCGTCGATCGGGTCGATGATCCACTGCCGCGAGGCGTCGCCCTCGGTGCCGAACTCCTCGCCGAGCACGCCGTCGTCGGGGCGGGCCTCGGCGAGCCGGTCGCGGATGGCGCGCTCGACGGCGAGGTCGGCCTCGGTCACGAAGGTGCGATCGGGCTTCGTCGACACCGCGAGGTCGGCGCCGCGGAACCGGGCGAGCGCGACGGTGTCGGCGAGGTCGGCGAGTTCGAGGGCGAGGGCGAGATCATCGGCGTAGGCGGTCACCGGTTCAGGCTATCTGTGGCGGTCGGCGACACGCCGTGGGAGACTCGATTGGCGCAGCGCTCGAAGGACTGGTAACGTTGTCGCTCGGTTCGGGTTGTGAAAAAACAGCCGAGAATCACGCACCTCTAGCTCAATCGGCAGAGCAACTGACTCTTAATCAGTGGGTTCAGGGTTCAAGTCCCTGGGGGTGCACTGAAAGCCCCGATCCTCTCGCCAGGGTCGGGGCTTTTTCGTGCGCTCATGCCGCCGGCCCCGCGCGCGGGCCTCACGGCAGGATGCTGCCGCGCGCTTGCCGCATCGCCTTCTCGCGCTCGACGTCGACGGAGTTCGCCACGGCCGAGCCGTCATCGGCCGGCGGGCGCGGCCGGGTGGTGCCGCGACGCCGCATGAACAGCCACTGGCCGACCGCGTAGGCGGCGATCAGTACGACGAGTGCCAGCCAACCGGTCCAGTCCATTCCGCACCTCCGAGTGAGCGCCACTGTACTCGCGTTCGCGTCGTCCGTGGGGAGGCGGCCGCACGCGCGGCAGCATCCGTCGCAGGCGCCGCGGCACCGCTCTCGGCCTCAGTCGTCGAAGCCGCGGGCGATGAGCGCCTCGCCGAGATGATCGGCCGTCTGCAGGGCGCGCACGATCACGGGCACCGCGAGGGCGACGACCGACCCCTCGGCTCCGCGCGCCTTGCGCGCCTCGAGCACCTCGCGCACGATCTCGGCGAGCAGCGGCACGCAGCGGATCGCGAGCGCCAGGGCGAGGCCGACCCGGTCGGCGTCGATCCACCGGCGGAACGGCCGCAGCAGCGTCTGCATCGCGTCGAGCGTCTCGGTCACGGGGGTCGTGAGCGTGTAGAGCGCCGCGAGGGCCACCGCGATCACGAGCCGCAGCCCCATCGTCGCCGCGGCCTCCCAACCGGCGAACAGCCACTGCACGGGCACCGCGAACGCCAGCAACCACAGGATCGGCGCGATCTGGCCCCAGACCGCTCGCGCCGGCAACCGGGCGGGCAGGAACAGCAGCGCCGTCACCGCGGCAGCGACGCCGAGGGCGAGGAGCGAGCTCTGCAGGGCGACGACGGTGACGAACACCGCGAGCAGCCCGAGCTTCACGAGCGCCGGAGTGCGGTGCACGAGCGAGTCGCCGGGGTGGTAGACGACGATCATCGTGTCGCGCTCATCCGATCAGGGCCCGGTAGGCGGCGAGGGCGGGGCGGGGGGCGTCGTCGGCGACGACGCGACCCGACTCCATCACGATCACCCGGTCGAAGTCCTCGAGGAGCTCGAGCTGGTGGCTCACGACGACGAGCCGCTGCTCGAGCGCGGCGAAGTGCTCGGCCACGAACCGTGCGTTGCGCGCGTCGAGGAGCGTCGTCGGCTCGTCGGCGACCACGATCGCCGGGTCGGCGACGAGCACCGAGGCGAGCGCGAGCAGCTGCTTCTGCCCGCCCGAGAGGCGGTGCGCCGGCCGATCGGCGAGTCCGGTCAGCCCGAAGCGCTCGAGCGTCGCCTCGACGCGCGCCGCGGCATCCTCGGCGGGCAGCTTGTGCCGGCGCAGGGTGAAGGCGACGTCCTCGCGGACGGTGGGCATCACGATCTGGTTGTCGGCGTTCGTGAAGACGAAGCCGACCCGTCGGCGCACCTCGCGGCCGCGCCTGGCGACGTCGAGGCCGTCGACCTCGACCCGCCCCGATTTCGGGGTGACGAGGCCGTTGATCATGCGGGCGAGCGTCGACTTGCCCGAGCCGTTCGCGCCGACGATGCCGACGCGGTGCTCGGTGAGGCTCAGCGAGACGTCGTCGACGATGGGCTCGGCGCCGAAGTCGTGCGAGACGCGGTCGAACTCGATGCGGTGATTCATGCTGCGCGCTCCACGATCATGGCGATGCCCTGGCCGCCGCCGATCGAACAGGCGGCGAGGCCCGGCCGATCGTCGTCGGCATCGAGCATGCGGGCGGCGAGGCGCACGAGCAGCACGGCGCCGGAGGCCCCCCACGGGTGCCCGAGGGCGATGGCGCCGCCGTCGGTGTTGACGACCTCCTCGTCGAGGCCGAGCGCGTCGCTCACGGCGAGGAGCTGGGCCGCGAAGGCCTCGGTGATCTCGACGAAGCCGAGGTCGCGGGCGTCGATGCCTGCGCGGGCGAGGGCCGCGGCCGCCGCAGGTGCGGCGCCGAGCCCGGGAAGCGCGGGGTCGCCGGCTGCGACCGCGGCGGCGCGCACCCGCAGCGCGGGGAGGCCGAGCTCGCGGGCGAGCTCGGGCAGGGTCACGGCCATCGCCGCGGCGCCGTCGGAGAATCCGCACGAGTTGCCGGCGGTGACGGTGCCCGTGCCGCCGCCGGCCCGCTCGCCGTGCTCGGTCGCGAACGCCGGGGCGAAGCGGGCGAGCAGCGCAGGGCTCATCGTGCGCGGGCGGTCGTCGCGCGCCACGTCGTCGACGGCGACCAGCTCGTCGTCGAAACGGCCCGCCCGCTGCGCCGCGAGCGCGAGCCGGTGCGAGCGCTCCGCCCAGGCGTCCTGGCGGGCGCGCGTGATGCCGCGCACTGCCGCGAGGCGGTCGGCGGCGGGGCCCATGTCGGGGTCGGCGAAGCCGAGGGGTGCGAACGGGGCGCGGGTGTACTGCTCGCCGGTCTCGGGCCAGAGGCGGTGCGGCGCGGTCGACGCCGACTCCGCGCCGCCCGCGAGGACGAGACGGGCGTCGCCGGCGCGCACGCGCGAGGCCGCCTGCATGACCGCGTCGAGCCCCGAGCCGCATTGGCGGTCGACCGTCACGCCGGGCACCGAGGTGCCGAGCCCGGCACGGAGCGCCGCCACCCGGGCGAGGTCGCCGCCGGGGCCCATGCAGTTGCCGAGCACGACGTCGTCGATCTCGAGGCCGGCAGGGGCGACGTGCGCCGCCACCTCGGCGAGCACGGGCGCGGCGAGCGCGTCGACGGGGTGGGTCGCGAAGCCGCGGCCGGCGGTGCCGATCGGGGTGCGCCGGGCGGCGACGATCACGGGGGCGGCGGTCATGCGGTCTCGCCTTCGACGGGCGCCACGGGAACGGGAGCCGGGAGTGCGGAGTGCCCGGCGGCGACGGGGATGCCGAGCGCGCCCGCACCGAGCGCCGAGCGCACCGCGCCCCGGGCGACCTTGCCCGAGTCGGTGCGCGGCACGGCGCGGAAGTACCACCGGCGGGGAAGCTCGGCGGGCTCGAGGCCGATGCGCGCCCCCTCGATCACCGACCGCTGTACCGCGTCGGGGCCGGGGACGCCGTCGGTCGCGAGGCGGGAGAGCTCGACGACGGCCACGACGCGCTCGCCGAGGAGCTCGTCGGGCTCGCCGACGACCGCCGCGGCGGCGACGCCGGGCAGTGCCGTGAGCACGGCCTCCACGTGCTCGGCGAGCACCGTCGCGCCCGCGGTCGTGACGGCCGCGTCGCCGCGGCCGAGCACGCGCAGCCGGCCGTCGGATGCGGTGTCAGCGAGGTCGCCGACCGTCGCGAACCCGGCGGCGTCCCGACGCAGCATCCCGCCGCCGATCGCCTCGATCGCGAGGTAGGGGGACCGCGCCCAGAGCTCGCGCCCGCCTGCGGCGTCGCGCAGCGTGAGCTCGGCGCCCGGGAACGGCTCGAGGCCGTCGCCGCGTCCGACCGCGACGAACGAGAGCTCGGCGGCGCCGTAGTACTCGACCAGGCGCAGCCGGGCCCGGGCGGCGTCGCGCAGGGAGGCGCTCATCGCGGCGCCGGCGACGACGGCGGTGCGCACGTCGAGCCCGTCGTCGAGGAGCCGCAGGAGCTTCGTCGGCGTCGCGTGCACGACGCTCGCGTCGCGCAGCCCGTCGCCCGCCGATGCACCGGCCCAGAGTGCGTGCAGCGTCGCGTAGAGGTGCATCGAGACGTGCAGGGGGCCGGTGACCGCCACGTGGTCGGATACCCCGATGCCGGCGATCTCCGCGAGCGGCGCCGCCGAGGCGAGCCACGACGCCTCGGTGCGGGCGACGACCGTGGAGGCGCCGCCCGAGGAGCCCGAGGTGCGCAGCGCGAGCGCCGTGCCCTCGGGAAGGCGGCCGTCGAGGCCGGCGGCCTCCTCGGGACCGCCGCCGACGAGCACGGGCCGGCCGCGCTCGAGCGCGGCCAGCACGGTCGTGACGAGCTCGACGGGCGGCATGCCGGCGGGGCATCCGATGAGGCCCTCACCCGGCGGGAGCTCGGCTGCGGCGACCGCCGCGGCGAGCTCGCCGACGCGCACGACGTCGCCGCCGAACGCGAGGGCGGGCGCGCCGGGCGATCCCCGCAGCCACTCGCTCATGCGGCGTCGGCCGCCGTCGTGCCGGGGGTGCCCGCGTCGCGGCGCGCCCACGGCCACGGGCGGGGCTCGATGAGCCCGGGCCAGGCGCGGTGCACGCTCTTCGCGACGAGCACCGTGACGACCACCTTCAGGATGTCGCCGGGCAGGAACGCGGTCGCGCCGAGGAGCGCGACGCCGATCGGGGTGCCCGTGATCGCGGCGAACACGGGGACGCCGATGAGGTAGATCGCGACGATGCCGCCGAGCGCCGTCCAGAGCAGGGCGGGAACGATGCGGTAGCGGGGGAGCAGGCGCGCGGTCGCCCAGCCGATCACGGCGACGCCGAGGAGCCAGCCCGCCAGGTAGCCGACCGAGGGGCCGACGAAGACGCCGAGACCGCCGCGGCCGCCCGACAGCAGGGGGAGCCCCGCAGCGACGAGCACGAGCAGGAGGGCCACCGAGAGGAACCCCTTGCGAGCCCCGAGGATCGCCCCGGCGAGCATGACGCCGAGGGTCTGGAAGGTGATCGGCACGGCGGTGCCGCCGAGGTAGAGCGCGCCGGGCAGGCCGAGCGCGGCGATGAGGCCGGTGAACACGGCGATCTGGGCGAGATCGCGCGCGGTGCCCCGACGCTTCGGCGCAGGCGCGGTGACGGATGCCTCGTCGGCGATCTCGGAGGACGGGGTGCTGCTCGGTGCGGTGCTCATCGGTTCCCCTCTGGTGGCGTGGCGGGCGGATCACCCGTGATTTCACGCTAGAAGGGCGGGGGAGGGCCCCGTCGGCTCAGCCGTACAAGAATGCACGGCCGATTTTGGAACGGCGCCGATTCGACCGGCTCAGGCGGCGGCGCGCGTCTCGAGCTCGGTCATCGGCCCGATCATGCACACCTCGGCGAGCTCGGATGCCTCGACGTCGACGACCGCGGCGTCGCTCGCCTCGTCGGCGACCGGGTCGGCCCAGACGATGAGCGGTGCGGGCTCCCAGCCGAGGGCCATCGACTCCTCGCCGGCGGGAACGACGACGGCGACCGAGTCGCGCTCGTCGAGGATCGCGCGGGTGAGCTCGGCCGCGATCTGGTGCGTCAGCATCGCGTGGAAGATACGGTCGGTGTCGCCGTCGGAGCGGCGGACGAGCGACCAGCCGCCGCCCTGCCCGATGAACTCGGAGAGTCGTGCGTTCAGGAGTTCGAAGATGTGCTCACCGCGCAGGTCTGCCGCGGTCGGGCGCGGCGGAGTCGTGGCAGGAGCGGCAGCGTGTGCGGAGGCCTGGGCGGCAAGCCGTGCGCGGCGCCAGCGGCGGAACATCGGTGGCCCCTCTCGGTCGTGGTGCAGCGGGTACTGCGTCGTCTCGGGTCGTTCGTCCCAGTTTCGGGCACGGCGGCGCGGATTCCGAATGACACGCCGCGCTCGCGTCGCGTCGGCGTGCTATTCGCCGAGATCGTGGCGCTTCGTCTCCTCGGCGACGGTGCCGATGGCGATCGCGAGGCTCGCCGCCCACGACACCCACATCAGCAGGAGGCGCCAGTCGCGCGGCCCGTCGGCCGTGGCCTTCGCCACGCCGATGCCGCTGATGACGGCGCTGATCACGGCTCCGCTGAAGAGGTACTTGCGCATGTCGGCCACGCTACCGTGCGGTGAACGCGGGCTGGGAGTCATCCGTGAATCTGACCGATCGTGCAGGATCTGACCGATCGGTCAATTACCGTCGGAACATGCCCACCGATGCGACCCTCCCTTCGCGCGCCCGCGCCAGCGACGAACTCCTGCGCGCCGCGCTCGAGCAGTTCGCGACCGTCGGCTTCGCCGGCACCTCGCTCCAGCAGATCGCCGACCACGCCGGCTACTCGAAGTCGAGCGTGCTCTACCACTACGCCTCGAAGGAGGCGCTGCTCGAGGCGGCGATCACCCCGGCGATCGAGCGCCTCGAGGTGCTCGTGGGCGAGTTCGCCGAGGGGCGCCGCTCCGACGCCGCGCGCGGCGTCTTCATCGGGCGCTTCGTCGACCTCCTGCTCGGCGAGCGTCTCGCCGTGCACCTCTTCGTCAGCCAGGGGTACTCGCTCGGCGACATCCCGATCGTCGAACGCGGCAACGCCGCCATCCGCGTGCTCGCCGACGCCATCTGCAGCGGCGCGACCCTGATCGAGCAGATGCGCTTCGGCGTCGCGCTCGCGGGCGCCACGTACGCGCTCGTCGCCGGTGCCACGTTCTTCGACGCGGAAGACCCCCTGAACGAGAACCTGAACGCCCACACCGACGACGAGGTGCGCGACGCCCTCGTCGCGGTCGTCTCCGAACTCCTGCTCCCGGCCGACGGCCGCCAGACCCGATAGGCCTCGCCCATGGCTCTCCTCCTGCACCGCATCGGCCGCTTCGCGTACCGGCGCGCCTGGCTCGTCATCGTCGCCTGGGTGCTCGCGCTCGGGGCCCTGCTCGGCGCCGGCCTCGGTCTCGGCGGCCAGCTCCAAGACTCCTTCGCCATCCCCGGCACCGAGTCGCAGACCGCGATCGACCAGCTCGCCGCCGTGTTCCCCCAGACCGCCGGCGCCTCGGCGAAGGCCGTCATCGAAGCCCCGGAGGGCGACACCGTCGAGTCGGCCGACGCCCGCGCCGCCATCGAGGACATGGAGGCCGAGCTCGAGGACGTCGACGGCGTCGCGAGCGTGCTCGGCCCGTTCGACGAGTACGCGGGCGACCAGATCTCGGGCGACGAGCGCACCGCGTACATCCAGATCACCTTCGACGGGCAGGTCACCGACGTGACGCCCGAGATGCTCGACGCCGTCACCGCGACCGGCGCGATCGGCGAGGAGGCGGGCCTCGCGGTCGCCTTCGGCGGCGACGTGTTCCAGGAGACGAGCTTCGGCCTCACCATCACCGAGGTGTTCGGCGTGCTCTTCGCCGCGGTCGTGCTCATCATCACCTTCGGCTCGCTGCTCGCGGCCGGGATGCCGCTGCTCACCGCGCTCGTCGGCGTCGGCGCCGCCTCGGGCGGCATCCTCATCGTCGCGTCGTTCGCGACGGTGTCGTCGACCGCGCCGATGCTCGCCGTGATGATCGGGCTCGCGGTCGGCATCGACTACGCCCTCTTCATCCTGTCGCGGCACCGCAACCAGCTCGCGCGCGGCCAGGACCCCGAGGACAGCGCGGCCGAGGCCGTGGCGACCGCGGGCGGCGCGGTCGTGTTCGCGGGTCTCACGGTGATCATCGCGCTGCTCGGCCTGCTCGTCGTCGGCATCCCCTTCCTCAGCGTCATGGGCGTCGGCGCCGCCTTCGCGGTGCTCATCGCGGTCATCGGCGCGGTCACCCTGCTGCCCGCCCTCCTCGGCGTCTTCGGCAAGCGGCTCGCGCCGAAGCCCGGCAGCCGGGCCCACCGCCGGGCCAACGCCGCCGACGACGGCGGCAAGCCCACCATGGGCCGGCGCTGGGTCGACCTCGTGCTGAAGGCCCCCGTCGTCTTCGTGGTGCTCGTCATGGGCCTCCTCGGCGCCGCCGCGATCCCCGCCGCGAGCCTCGACCTCAACCTGCCGAACAACGCGGGCACGCCGGGCTCCACCCAGCGCGAGGCGTACGAGATGATCGAGAGCGGCTTCGGCCCGGGCTACAACGGCCCGCTCATCGTCACGGTCGACATCACGCAGACGACCGACATCTTCGACGACCTCGACGCCATCGGCGCCCGGCTCGGCGAACTCGACGACGTCGCCTACGTCGGCGAGGGCCTGCCGAACGAGACCGTCGACACCGCGATCATCCAGGTCGTGCCCGAGAGCGCGCCCGACACCCCCGAGACGAAGGCGCTCGTCGAGGAGATCCGCGAGCTCGCCCCCTCCATCGAGGAGGAGTTCGGCACCGCGATCGCGGTCACCGGGTACACCGCCGTCGCGATCGACATCTCGAACCGGCTCGCCGACGCGCTCATCCCGTTCGCGCTCATCGTCGTCGGGCTCTCCATCGTGCTGCTGCTCATGGTGTTCCGATCGGTCTTCGTGCCGATCAAGGCGGCCCTCGGCTTCCTGCTCTCGGCGTTCGGCGCGATCGGCGTCACCGTGGCGATCTTCCAGTGGGGATGGTTCGCCGAGCTGCTGCACGTCGAGCCCGGCCCGATCCTGAGCTTCCTGCCGATCCTGCTGATGGCGGTGCTCTTCGGCCTCGCCATGGACTACGAGGTGTTCCTCGTCTCGGGCATGCGGGAGGAGTACGTGAAGACGAAGGAACCGCGCACCTCGATCGTGCACGGCTTCCAGCACGCCGCGCGCGTGGTCACCGCCGCCGCGCTCATCATGTTCTTCGTGTTCTTCGCCTTCGTGCCCGAGGGATCGGGGGTGATCAAGGGCATCGCCTTCGCCCTCGCGATCGGCGTCGCCTTCGACGCCTTCCTCGTGCGCATGACGCTCGTGCCGGCCGCCATGGCCCTCGCGGGCAAGGCCGCCTGGTGGCTTCCGGCGTGGCTCGCGAAGCGCCTGCCCGACGTCGACATCGAGGGGGAGGGCCTGCGCGCCCACCTCGAGCAGGAGGAGTGGGCCGCCGCCCGCCCCGCCGCGATCAACGTCGACGACGCCGTGTTCGGCCTCGCCGAGCGCCCCATCGGCCCGCTCTCGGTCGAGGTGCCCGCGGGCGGTGTGCTCGTCGTGCGCGGCGACGCCGTCGAACGACGGGTCGTCGCGGCGACCCTCGCAGGCCGGCTCGCGCCCGTCTCGGGCCGCGTCGCCGTCGAGGGCACGCCTCTCCCGACCGGGCAGGGACGCGTGATGCGCCACGTCGCGATGGCCGAGGTCGCCGCGAACGCGCCGACGGGCACGACGGTGGGCGAGCTCATCACCGCTCGTCTCGACGCGACCCGGCCCTGGTACCGCCTCGGCGTCTCGGCCTCGCAGGTGCGCGACTGGACGGAGCGGGCGGCCCGCGCGCTCGCCACCGGAGCGCAGGCGGACCCTCCCGCGCGTGCCGCCGCACTGCGCTTCGACGTCGACACCCCGCTCGCCTCGCTCGGCGCGGAGGCGCGCACGGTCGTGGCCGTCGCCGCCGCGCTCGCCGAACGGCCGAGGCTCGTCGTGCTCGACCTCGACGACGACCCGAGCGGCGCGAGCGCCGAGCTCTGGTCGGCCCTCGCCGCGATCGTGCCCGCGTCGGTGACCCTGATCGTCGGACTCGGCGCCGCGGCGTCGTCGCCCGAGGTCTCGCCCGCACTCGCAGCCCGTGGCATCCGCACCCTCGAACCCGTCTCTCGCAGCCTGGAGGCACACCGATGAGCACCCGACTCTCCCGCCTGTTCGGCTCGACCCCGGCGCAGCGCCGCACCCGGCTCGGGGTGCTCGTCGCCGCCGTGATCGCCGTGCCGCTCGCCGTCGCCGGCCTCGTGTCGGGCGCCCTCGGCGGCGCGACCGACAACCTCGAGCAGATCCCCGCGGTCGTCGTGAACAACGACGAGATGGTCACGATGACGCTGCCCGACGGCACCGAGCAGCCCGTGCTGGCAGGCCGGCAGCTCGTCACCGAGCTGACCGGGCCCGACACCGCGGGCTTCGCCTGGACGATCTCGAACGACGAGGAGGCGGCCGACCTGCTCGCCTCGGGCGACGCCTACGCCGTGCTCACGATCCCGTCGGACTTCTCGGAGTCGGTCACCTCGATCTCGGGCCAGTCGCCCACGCAGGCGAACCTCGACATCCGCACCGACGACGCGCACGGCTACCTCGCCGGCTCGGTCGCGCAGTCGGTCGGCGACGCGATGTCGACCGCGTTCGGCCGCGAGCTCACGGCCCAGTACCTCGAGGGCTTCTACGGGAACCTCGCCGAGATGGGCGGTTCGCTCGGCGACGCCGCCGACGGCGCGACGCAGCTCTCGAGCGGCATCGGCACGCTGTCGGGCGGGCTCGGCAAGCTCTCCGACGGCGTCGGGCAGGCGGCCTCGGGCGCATCGGATGCCGCGACCGGCGCCTCGGCCTACGCCGACGGCGTCGCGCAGTACACCGACGGCGTCGACGGCATCGCGAGCGGGCTCGGCTCGTACTCGGCCGGTGTGAACCAGTACACGACGGGTGTCGACGAGATCGCGAGCGGGCTCGCCGGGCTCAACGCGGGCGCGCAGCCGCTCGACGAGCTCGCGACCGGGGTCACGGGCTACGTCGCGGGAGTGAACGGCGTGATCGGGCAGATCGAGGGGGGCATCGTGCCGCTGATCGAGCAGCTCGAGAAGCTCGCCGAGACCAACCCCGAGCTGAAGCCGACCATCGACGAGGCGATCGCACGGCTGGACGAGGCACAGGGTCAGCTCACGGGCTTCCAGCAGCAGGGCACCGCGCTCGAGCAGGGCAACCGCGCCGCCGTCGACGGTGTGCTGGGCGGGCTCGCGAAGCTCTCCTCGGGGGCGTCGCAGCTCTCGGCGGGCTCGGCTGGACTCCGTAGCGGCGCCTCGGGCCTCGCCTCGGGCGCGGCGCAGCTCTCGGCCGGCTCCTCGGGCCTCAGCGACGGCGCGAGCGGACTCGCCTCGGGCATCGGCGAGCTCGCCGGCGGCCTCGGCGAGCTGCAGGCCGGTGCCGACGGTGCGGCCTCGGGCGCTACCCAGCTCGCGAGCGGTGCCGACGATCTCGCAGCAGGCCTCACCGAGGGGGCCGAAGCCGCGCAGCAGCTCGGCGACATCGACGCCGCGAAGACGGCCGACGTCGTCGCCGAGCCGGTCACGGTCGACGCGACCCGCGACCACGAGATCAGCTCGACGGGCGAGGTCATCGGCATGCTGTTCGTGCCGGTCGGGCTCTGGCTCGGCGCGATGGCGATGTTCCTCGTGTTCCGCCCGTTCGGGCGCGAGGCACTGCGCAGCACCGCCTCGACGGGTGGTCTCGTCTGGCGCGCCCTTGCGCGCGCCGGCCTGCTGGCCCTGGCGCAGGCCGTCGCGGTCGTGCTGCTGCTGCACGGCGCGATGGGCGTGGCGTGGAGCCTGCTGCCGCAGACGCTCGCCTTCGCAGCGCTGCTCGCGCTCGTCTTCACGGCGCTGCACGCGTTCCTCACGGTCTGGCTGGGGCGCGCGGGGCTGCTGGTCTCGCTCGTCCTCGTGGCGCTGCAGCTCACTGCGGCCGGCGGGCTCGTGCCCATCGAGGTGCTCGCAGGGCCGTACCAGGCGATCAGCCCGTTCCTGCCGCTGACCTGGGCGGTGCAGGGCATGCAGTCGATCATCGCCGGGGCGGGCGCGGGCGCCATCGCCGGGGCCGCAGGAGTGCTCGTGCTCTTCGGGCTGCTGGCGATCGCGGGCACCGCGTTCGTCGTGGGCCGGCGCCGGGGCATCCGCTCGATCGGATTCGCCGCGACCGCGCTCGGATGATCCGGGGGTCGGCCGGCTCCTGACGACGGAGCGCGTCGGGATCACGTCAAGTGGTCTCGATGCGCGCTGTCGTGCTCGACCGACCGGGCGCCGCGCTCGTCGCGCTGCGCTATTCGGACGGCGGCAGCGCCGCGATCGCGCTCACCTCGATGAGCGCGCCGGGCACGCCGAGCGCGCGCACGACGGCGGCCGTCACGAGGGGTGGGGCGCCCGGCCCCGCGAGTCGCGGTGCGATCGCGCCGTACGCCGCGCCGAGGTCGGCGCCCTCGGCGATGTGCACCGTCCACTGCACCACGTCGGCGAGGCGGGCGCCCGCGGCCTCGAGCGCGATCTCGGCGTTGTCGACCGCGCGGACCGACTGCGCGGCGACGTCGTCGGAGACGACCGCGCCGGTCTCGTCGACGCCGTTCTGGCCCCCGAGGTAGATCGTCGTCGCCCCCGGCGGCACGACGGCGACGTGGCTGAATGCGGGACTCACGACGAGCCCGACGGGTTGCAAGCGTGTGATCTCCATGCCCCGACGATCGCACTGACCGCCGACATCGCACTGTTAGCCTGAAGGACAGCGCGAGGAGGGACATCCGCTCTATGAACGCCCCCGAACCATCACGCGACGACCTGTACGTCGATGCCGCCTACGACATGATCGTGGTCTCGAACCGCCTGCCCGTCGACTACCAGGCCGGGCCCGACGGCGAGACGCAGTGGCGGAGCTCGCCCGGCGGACTCGTCACCGCGCTCGAACCGGTCATGCGCGCCGCCGACGGCGCCTGGATCGGGTGGGCGGGGGTCGCCGATCGCGAGTTCGACCCGTTCGAGCACGACGGCATCTCGATCATCCCGGTGCCGCTCAGCGAGTCGGAGCTCGAGGAGTACTACGAGGGCTTCTCGAACGACACCCTCTGGCCGCTCTACCACGACGTCATCGCCCCGCCCTCGTTCCACCGCGAGTGGTGGGACGCATACGTGCGCGTCAACCGGCGCTTCGCCGAGGCCGCCGCGCGGGCCGCGTCGCCCGGCGCGGTGGTCTGGGTGCAGGACTACCAGCTGCAGCTCGTGCCGCGGATGCTCCGCGAGACCCGCCCCGATCTCGTCATCGGCTTCTTCAACCACATTCCGTTCCCCGCATACGGCATCTACTCGCAGCTGCCCTGGCGCCGCCAGGTGGTCGACGGACTGCTCGGCGCCGACGTGATCGGCTTCCAGCGCGCCGCCGACGCGGGCAACTTCTCGCGCGCGGTGCGCCGCCTGTTCGGCTACGCGACGCGCGGCAGCGTCATCGACGTGCCGGATGCCTCGGGGGAGGTGCGGCACGTCGTCGCCCGGCACTTCCCGATCTCGATCGACGCCGCGGGCTTCGAGGAGATCGCCCGGCGCCCCGAGGTGCAGGCGCGTGCGCGCGAGATCCGCGAGAGCCTCGGCAACCCCGAGACGATCATGCTCGGCGTCGACCGGCTCGACTACACGAAGGGCATCCGGCACCGGTTGAAGGCGTTCGGCGAGCTGCTGCGCGACGGCCGGCTCTCGGTCGAGCAGGCGACCCTCGTGCAGGTCGCGAGCCCGTCGCGCGAACGCGTCGAGACGTACCGCCAGCTCCGCGACGAGATCGAGCTCATGGTCGGCCGGCTGAACGGCGACTACTCGACCCTCGGGCACCAGGCGATCGCGTACCTCCACCACGGCTACCCCCGCGAGGAGATGGTGGCGCTCTACCTCGCCGCCGACGTCATGCTCGTCACGGCGCTCCGCGACGGCATGAACCTCGTCGCGAAGGAGTACGCCGCCTGCCGCTTCGACGAGGACGGGGTGCTCGTGCTCAGCGAGTTCACCGGCGCCTCCGACGAGCTGCGCCAGGCCGTGCTGGTGAACCCGCACGACATCGAGGGCCTGAAGGACGCGATCGTCGAGGCGGCGTCGATGCCCAAGCGCGAGCGGGCCCGGCGCATGCGGGCGCTGCGCAGGCGGGTCCGCGAGAACGACGTCGCGAACTGGTCGGCGACGTTCCTGAAGACGCTCACCGGCGCGGGGATCATCGAGCCCGGCGTGCCCGACTCGCTCACGTCGGCGATGCGCCGCATCGCCGGCACCGAGCGGCTGCTCGTCGCGCTCGACTTCGACGGCACCCTCGCACCGCTCGTCGACCGCCCCGAGGACGCGCGGGCGACCCGGCGCGCCCTCGCCGCCGTCGAGCGGCTCGCCTCCGCCGACGACACCCGCGTGGCGATCGTCTCGGGCCGCGCGCTCGGGAGCCTCCGCGAGGTCGCCGAGCCGCCGCACGGGGCGCTGCTGAGCGGTTCGCACGGCGTCGAGCTGCAGCTCGACGGCGGCGAGGTCATGATCGAGCTGCGCGACAGCGAGCTCGGCGACCTCGAGCGGCTCGGAGACCTCCTCGGCGAGATCGCCGCGAGCGAGGACGGGGCCTGGGTCGAGCAGAAGCCCGCGGGCCTCGCCCTGCACACCCGCAAGGTCGCCCAGGCCGCGCGGGGCAGCGAGGTGCAGCGCGCGGCGCGCGAGCGCGTCGGCCGGGAGCTGCCCGAGCTGACGATGCGCAGCGGCAAGGGCGTCGTCGAGTTCTCGGTGCGGCCGAGCGACAAGGGCGAGGCGCTCACCCGGCTGCGGCAGCACGCGGGCGCCAGTGCGGTCGTCTACGTGGGCGACGACGTCACCGACGAGGACGCCTTCGCAGCGCTCCAGGACGAGGACCTCGGCGTGAAGGTCGGCCAGGGCAAGTCGCTGGCGGCCCACCGGGTGCGTAGCCCCGAGGACGTCGCCGAGCTCCTCGAGCGCCTCGCGGACGAGCGTGACACACAGCGCGGGGGCCCCTCGCGCTGGCCATAGACTCGACGCATGTCGGAGTTCGATCCCAAACCGCGTAGTCGTACTGTCACCGATGGCATCGAGGCCATGACGAGCCGGGGCATGCTCCGAGCCGTCGGCATGGGCGATGCCGACTGGGACAAGCCCCAGATCGGCATCGCGAGCTCGTGGAACGAGATCACGCCCTGCAACCTCTCGCTCGGCCGGCTCGCGCAGGCCGCGAAGGAGGGCGTGCACGGCGGCGGCGGCTACCCGCTGCAGTTCGGCACCGTCTCGGTGTCCGACGGCATCTCGATGGGCCACGAGGGCATGCACTTCTCGCTCGTCTCGCGCGAGGTCATCGCCGACTCGGTCGAGGTCGTCATGCAGGCCGAGCGCCTCGACGGCTCGGTGCTGCTCGCCGGCTGCGACAAGTCCATCCCGGGCATGCTCATGGCGGCGGCCCGCCTCGACCTCGCGAGCGTCTTCCTCTACGCCGGCTCGATCGCCCCCGGCTGGGTCCGCCTGTCCGACGGCACCGAGAAGGACATCACGATCATCGACTCCTTCGAGGCGGTCGGCGCGGTCAAGGCCGGCACCATGTCCGAGGAGGACGCGAAGCGCATCGAGTGCGCGTTCGCACCCGGCGAGGGCGCCTGCGGCGGCATGTACACCGCGAACACCATGGCCTCCGTCGCCGAGGCGCTCGGCCTCTCCCTGCCGGGCTCGGCGTCGCCCGCTTCGGCCGACCGCCGCCGCGACTACTACGCGCACCGCTCGGGCGAGGCCGTCGTGAACCTGCTGAACAAGGGCATCACGGCCCGGCAGATCCTGACGAAGAAGGCGTTCGAGAACGCGATCGCCGTGGGCATGGCGCTCGGCGGCTCGACCAACATCGTGCTGCACCTGCTCGCGATCGCCCGCGAGGCCGAGGTCGACCTCACGCTCGACGACTTCAACCGCATCGGGTCGAAGGTGCCGCACATCGGCGACCTCAAGCCCTTCGGCAAGTACGTCATGAACGACGTCGACCGCCGCGGCGGCGTGCCGGTGCTCATGAAGGCCCTGCTCGACGCGGGCCTGCTCCACGGCGACGTGCTGACCGTGACCGGCAAGACGATGGCCGAGAACCTCGCCGAGATGAACCTGCCCCCGCTCGACGGCGAGGTGCTGCACACCCTCGACGACCCGATCCACGAGACCGGCGGCCTCACGATCCTGCACGGCACGCTCGCGCCCGAGGGCGCGGTCGTGAAGACGGCCGGCTTCGACGCCGCCGTGTTCGAGGGCCCCGCGCGGGTGTTCGAGCGCGAGCGCGGCGCGATGGACGCCCTGACGAACGGCGAGATCAAGCACGGCGATGTCGTCGTGATCCGCTACGAGGGGCCGAAGGGCGGGCCCGGCATGCGCGAGATGCTCGCCATCACCGCGGCCATCAAGGGCGCAGGTCTCGGAAAAGATGTACTACTCTTGACGGACGGTCGATTCTCAGGCGGCACAACCGGCCTGTGCATCGGCCATCTGGCACCCGAAGCAGTAGACGCAGGTCCTATTGCTCTCGTGCGCGATGGTGATCTTATTCGGGTCGATATCGCAGCCCGGTCCATCGACCTACTTGTCGACGAGGCCGAGCTGGCCGCCCGCCGTGAAGGCTGGGCTCCGCTTCCCCCGCGCTACACCCGAGGCGTTCTCGCGAAGTACTCGAAGCTCGTGCGTTCCGCCGCCGAAGGCGCCACGACGGGCTGAGCGCTGCGCTTCCCGCACCCATCGCCCACCAGAACAGGAATCGAATGACCACGGAATCGAACCCCGTGCCGTCGCCCGCTGCAGTGCCGCCAGGCGCACCCGTGGAGATCACGGGTGCCGAGGCGGTCGTCCGTTCGCTCGAGATGCTCGGCATCACCGACGTGTTCGGACTTCCGGGCGGCGCCATCCTCCCCGTCTACGACCCGCTCTTCGAGAGCAAGAAGCTCCGCCACATCCTCGTGCGCCACGAGCAGGGCGGCGGTCACGCCGCCACCGGCTACGCCGCCTCGAGCGGCAAGCTCGGCGTCACCATCGCGACCTCCGGTCCCGGCGCGACGAACCTCGTCACCGCCATCGCCGACGCGCACATGGACTCGGTGCCGATGCTCGCGATCACCGGGCAGGTGTTCTCGACGCTCATGGGCACCGACGCGTTCCAGGAGGCCGACATCGTCGGCATCACGATGCCGATCACCAAGCACTCCTTCCTCGTGAAGGACGCCGAGGAGATCCCCGCCACGATCGCCGCCGCGGTGCACATCGCGACGACCGGCCGGCCGGGCCCCGTGCTCGTCGACATCACGAAGGACGCCCAGCAGGCGAAGTTCTCGTTCCGCTGGCCGCCGAAGGTCGAGCTGCCCGGCTACCGCCCGATCACGAAGGCGCACGGCAAGCAGGTCGCGGCCGCGGCCCAGCTGATCGCCGAGGCGAAGCGCCCCGTGCTGTACGTCGGCGGCGGCGTGATCCGCGCCCGGGCCTCCGAGGAGCTGCGCACGCTCGCCGAGACGACGAAGGCGCCGGTCGTCACGACGCTCATGGCCCGCGGCGCGTTCCCCGACTCGCACCCGCAGCACCTCGGCATGCCCGGCATGCACGGCACGGTGCCCGCGGTGCTGGCGCTCCAGGAGTCCGACCTCATCGTCGCGCTCGGCGCCCGCTTCGACGACCGCGTGACCGGCAAGGCGGCGCTCTTCGCGCCGAACGCCAAGGTCGTGCACGTCGACATCGACCCCGCAGAGATCTCCAAGATCCGCACGGCCGACGTGCCGATCGTCGGCGACGCGAAGGACGTGCTCGTCGACCTCACCGCGGCCTACCGCGACGCGACGCGCGAGACGACGCCCGACCTCGACGAGTGGTGGGCGACGCTCGACGGCCTGCGCAGCGAGTTCCCGCTCGGCTTCACCGAGCCGCGCGACGGGCTGCTCGCCCCGCAGTACGTGATCGAGCGCATCGGCCAGCTCACCGGCCCCGAGGGCGTCTACGCCGCGGGCGTCGGCCAGCACCAGATGTGGGCGGCGCAGTTCATCAAGTACGAGCGCCCGAACTCGTGGCTGAACTCTGGCGGCGCGGGCACCATGGGCTACGCGGTCCCCGCGGCCATGGGCGCGAAGGTCGCCGAGCCCGACCGCGTGGTCTGGGCGATCGACGGCGACGGCTGCTTCCAGATGACGAACCAGGAGCTCGCGACCTGCACGTTGAACAAGATCCCGATCAAGGTCGCGGTCATCAACAACTCCTCGCTCGGCATGGTGCGCCAGTGGCAGACCCTGTTCTACGACGGCCGGTACTCGAACACCGACCTGAACACCGGTCACGACACCGTGCGCATCCCCGACTTCGTCACACTCGCCGAGGCGTACGGCGCCCTCGGCATCCGCGTGACGAAGAAGGAGGAGGTCGACGCGGCGATCAAGCTCGCGCTCGAGACGAACGATCGCCCCGTCGTGATCGACTTCGTGGTCTCGGCCGACGCGATGGTGTGGCCGATGGTGCCGCAGGGCGTGTCGAACAGCTACATCCAGTACGCCCGCGATCACGCGCCGGCCTTCAGCGAGGAGGACTGACCATGTCGACCCACGTGCTCTCCCTCCTCGTCGAGGACAAGCCCGGCCTGCTCACCCGCGTCGCGGGCCTCTTCGCCCGCCGCGGCTTCAACATCGAGTCGCTCGCGGTCGGCCACTCCGAGATCGACGGCCTCAGCCGCATCACGGTCGTCGTCGACGTCGAGGAGCTGCCGCTCGAGCAGGTGACCAAGCAGCTCAACAAGCTGATCAACGTCATCAAGATCGTCGAGCTCGACCCCGCGCAGTCGGTGCAGCGCGAGCACCTGCTGATCAAGGTGCGGGTCGACAACACGACCCGCTCGCAGGTGCTCGAGGCCGTGAACCTCTTCCGCGCCCGCGTCGTCGACGTCGCCACCGACGCGCTCGTGATCGAGGTCACGGGCGACTCGGGCAAGACCCAGGCGCTGCTCAAGGTGCTCGAGCCCTACGGCATCAAGGAGATCGCCCAGTCGGGCCTCCTCGCGATCGGCCGCGGCGGCAAGTCGATCACCGAGCGCGTCTTCAAGAACTGAAACGGATGCCGCGGCGCGCGCCGAAGCATCCCTCACGCAACCCACACCAAGGAGAAACAGCAATGGCTGAGATGTATTACGACCAGGACGCCGACCTCTCGATCGTCCAGGGCAAGAAGGTCGCCGTCATCGGCTACGGCTCGCAGGGCCACGCCCACGCGCAGAACCTGCGCGACTCGGGCGTCGAGGTCGTCATCGGCCTCAAGGAGGGCTCGAAGTCGATCCAGAAGGCCGAAGAAGCCGGCTTCGAGGTCAAGAACGTCGCCGACGCGGCCGCCTGGGCCGACGTCGTCGTCATCCTCGCGCCCGACCAGTACCAGCGCCACATCTACGCGGAGTCGGTGCGCGACAACCTCGTCGAGGGCAACGCGCTCGTCTTCGGCCACGGCTTCAACATCCGCTTCGGCTACATCGAGGCGCCCGCGGGCGTCGACGTGATCCTCGTCGCGCCGAAGGCGCCGGGTCACACGGTGCGCCGCGAGTTCGTCGCCGGCCGCGGCATCCCCGACATCATCGCCGTCGAGCAGGACGCGACCGGCACCGCCTGGGAGCTCGCGAAGTCGTACGCGAAGGGCATCGGCGGCACCCGCGCCGGCGTCATCAAGACGACCTTCACCGAAGAGACCGAGACCGACCTGTTCGGCGAGCAGGCCGTGCTCTGCGGCGGCACCTCGCAGCTCGTGCAGTACGGCTTCGAGACGCTCGTCGAGGCCGGCTACCAGCCCGAGATCGCCTACTTCGAGGTGCTCCACGAGCTGAAGCTCATCGTCGACCTCATGTGGGAGGGCGGCATCGCCAAGCAGCGCTGGTCGGTCTCCGACACGGCCGAGTACGGCGACTACGTGTCGGGCCCGCGCGTCATCGACCCGTCGGTCAAGGAGAACATGAAGGCGGTGCTCGCCGACATCCAGGACGGCACCTTCGCGAAGCGCTTCATCGCCGACCAGGACAACGGCCAGAAGGAGTTCCTCGAGCTCCGCGCCAAGGGCGAGCAGCACCCGATCGAGACCACCGGTCGCGACCTCCGCAAGCTCTTCGCGTGGAACTCGTCGGACGACGACGACTACGTCGACGGCGAGGTCGCTCGCTGACGCTCGCGTCTGTCGAGTAGGCGCGCGGCGCCGTATCGAGACCACGACGGCCCGCCCCGGACGCATCCGGGGCGGGCCGTTCGTCGTCGTGCGCGAATGAGCAGGCGGAATTCGGCTGCAAGCCCTTGCACCGAGGCATCCGATCGTGGTCGCATTCTGTGCCATGAGCGAACTCTCGAACCACCGACCCGACCCCGTTCCCCGCTGGTGCTCGTGCGCCGTGTCCGACGACGAAGCCGGCCACACGCACTCCGGCTTCACCCGACGCAACGTGCTGATCGGCGCGAGCGCCGCGACCGCGCTCGCGGCGGCCGGCTGGTCGGCCGCCCCAGCGACGGCCGCGACGAACGGCACGAGGGCCAAGATCACGATCATGGGCACGAGCGACCTGCACGCGAACGTCGTCAACTGGGACTACTACAAGGACGCGGCGTACTACGACGGGTCGCCGACGCGTGAGACGAACGCCGTCGGGCTCGCCCGCGTCGCCAGCCTCGTCAAGCAGGTCCGCGCCGACCGCGGCCGGGGCAACACGCTCCTGTTCGACGCCGGCGACACCATCCAGGGCACCCCGCTCGGCTTCTACTACGCGACGGTCGAGCCGGTCACCGAGTCGGGCGCGATGCACCCGGTGGCCGCCCAGATGAACGCGCTCGAGTACGACGCGGTCGCCCTCGGCAACCACGAGTTCAACTACGGCCTCGACTTCCTCGACCACTGGATCTCGCAGATGGACGCGCCGGTGCTGGCCGCGAACGCCGTGCACGCCGAGACGAAGGTGCCGCGGTTCACGCCGTACACGATCACCCAGCTGAAGGTCGCGAAGGGCCACCCGCCGGTCAAGGTCGGCGTGCTCGGCCTCACGAACCCCGGCGTCGTCATCTGGGACAAGGCCAACGTCTCGGGCAGGGTCGAGGTGCTCGACCTCGTCGAGACCGCGAAGCGGTGGGTCCCGGTGATGAAGGCGCAGGGCGCCCACATCATCGTCGTGAGCGCGCACTCGGGCGAGAGCGGCCTGTCGACCTACGGCTCCGAGCTGCCGATCGAGAACGCGGCGAAGCTCGTCGCCGAGCAGGTGCCCGACGTCGACGTGATCCTCTTCGGGCACGCCCACGCCGAGATCCCCGAGCGGCTCGTGAAGAACCTCGTGACCGGCGACGAGGTCATCATGAGCGAGCCGAAGAACTGGGGCCAGCGGCTCAGCGTGTTCGACCTCGACCTCAGCTACGCGCGCGGCAAGTGGTCGGTCGTCGAGCACAAGGCGTACCTGCTGAACGCGAACACCGTCGTCGACGACCCCGAGTTCGTCGCGCTCGTGCGCGACCAGCACGACGCCGTCGTCGACTACATGAACTCCGAGGTCGCGACCTCGACCGCGGAGATGCTCGCCGCCGAGTCGTGCTGGAAGGACACGGCGATCCTCGACTACGTCAACCACGTGCAGGTCGAGACCGTTCGCGCCGCCGTCGCGGGCACCGCCGAGGCATCCCTGCCGATCGTCTCGATCGCCGCACCGTTCAACCGCGCTGCGAGCTTCCCGCAGGGGGCGGTGACCATCAAGGACGTCGCGGGCCTGTACATCTACGACAACACCCTCCTGGCCTCGATCCTCACCGGGAAGCAGATCAGGGACTACCTCGAGTTCTCGGCCGAGTACTTCAAGACGGTCGCACCCGACGCCCCGGTCGACCCGGCCGCGTGGACGAACGCCCCGACCCCGAGGTCGGCGTTCACCCCCGACTACAACTACGACCAGTTCTCCGGCGTCGAGTACACGATCGACCTCTCGAAGCCGGTCGGGCAGCGCATCTCGCCGCTCAGCTACGACGGCGCACCGGTCGCCGACGACCAGCGGTTCCTCGTCGCGGTGAACAACTACCGGCAGTCGGGCGGCGGCGGGTTCCCGCACATCGCGACGGCACCGGTCGTCTACAACGCGCAGGTCGCGATCCGCGAGGCGATCGTCGCGTACGCGTCGGCGCAGGGCACGATCGATCCGCAGGACTTCCACGTCGTGAACTGGAGGCTCGTGCGCAACGGGGTGCCGGTGTTCTGAGCCGTCGGGGCCCGCAGGCCCCGAACCAGCAGCACGATGCGCGACGGCCCGCCCGGCACTCGGGGCGGGCCGTCGTCGCTGCGTGCCCGAGCCCGGGTCGGCCTCCCGCCCGGCCGCGGGGGTCGCCTCCGAGGCCTCGCGACGCGTGCGCGATCGACGGCGTCGGACGGCAGCTGCGCATTCGGCGGCTCGCCGCGACCGCTACGCTGTCGAGAATGGCCGCCCCCGCACTCCCCGTCGAGATCGCCGTCCAGGATGCCGCGGGCACGCGCATCGCCCTCGAGGCCGGTGCCGCACGCATCGAGCTCTGCCAGGCCCTCGGCCTCGGCGGGCTGACGCCCTCGGCCGGGCTCGTCGAGGCCGCGGTCGACGCGGCGCGCGACGCAGCGGCGGCGGGCTTCGTGCACGTGCTCGTGCGCCCGCGCGGCGGCGGCTTCGTGTACGACGCCGACGAGCAGCGCACGATCCTCCGCGAGATCCGGTCGGTCGTCGCGGCGGGCGCCGACGGCGTCGTCGTCGGTGCGCTCACCGAGGCGGGCGAGCTCGACCTCGACGCGATCGCGCGCTTCGTCGACGCGGCCGGCGATGCCGACGTCACGGTGCATCGGGCGGTCGACGCCTCGGCCGACCCCCTCGGCTCGGTCGCTGCGCTCGCGGGGCGCGGCGTGCGGCGCGTGCTCACCTCGGGCGGCGCGCCCGACTGCCGCGCCGGTCTCGGCGCGCTCGCCGAGATGGCGTCGGCCGGTGCCGGCCGCGTCGAGATCATGGCCGGCGGGGGAGTGAAGCTCGACGACATCGCGGCGCTCGCCGCGGCCGGCGTCGACGCCGTGCACCTCTCGGCGCGCGGCCGTGCGCTGCGGGGCGGCGCGAGCGGCCCCGGCGGCGGCGTCGACGGCTTCGACGAGACGGATGCCGCGCTCGTCGTCGCGGCGGTCGCGGCCGCCGCGGCGGTGCCCGCCTCGCCCCCGCGTGGCTAGGCTGGAGCCATGCGCCCCGACCCCGATGCCGACGACGACGCCCTGCGCTGGGAGGGCGACGACGACGCCACCCTCGCCCCCGGCTGGAAGGCCGTCGGCAACCCGGCTCCGCTGAAGCGGGGCGAGAAGACGGCACGGGTCGCGGGCGAGTCGGCCGCCGTCGACGCCGTGCCCGGCGGCCCCGGCGCGACGACCGGCACCGATGCCGGCACCGATGAAGACGGCGACGGGGAGGCCGCGGAGCCCGTCGGCGCCCAGACCGGCTCGGTCGAGCTCGTGGTGCTCGGCGTGCTCGGCGGGGTCTACCTGCTCTACACGATCGGCTGGATCATCACGGCCCTCCGCACGGCGACGCCCGGCACGAGCATCGTCGGCGACTTCATGTACAGCCTCGGCCTCTGGCTCGCCGTTCTGGCCGCCCCGACCTGGTTCGTGCTCGCACTGCGCGGCGCGCGCACCGGCCGTTCGCGGCTCGTCTGGCTCGTGGTCGGCGCCGTCGTGCTGGCTCCGCTGCCCTTCATCTTCGGAGTGACCGCATGACCGCCGCCGCATCCGCCGTTCCCGCAGGCGCCGAGCCCGAGGCATCCGCGCCCTCGCCGAAGCTGCCGCTCTGGCTCGACGCCGCGCTCGCGGTCGCGTTCGGGCTCTTCTACGCGTACGACGTGTGGGAGGTGGTCGAGAGCATCGTGCAGCTGCTCGGCATCGGCCTCTCGTTCACGGCGGCCGGCTGGGCCGTCATGATCGTCGCGCTCGTCGCGCCCCTCGGCTGCTTCGCGGCGGCGTTCGCGCTGGGGAGGAGGCGGGGCATCCTCGCGCGCGTCGCCCTGTACTTCTCGGGCCTCTGCGTCTCGGCCGCGCTGTTCCTGAGCCTGACCGTGCTGCTCGGGCAGCTCGGCGGCGTCGTCGTCTGATCCGGCCCCGCGGCACACTCCGTGCCGCGCGGGCCGCGATCCCGGTCGGATCGCCCGTCGACGCCGGCCGTCACAGAACGAGACGCGGCGCAACACTCCAGTAGGGTTGTCGGGGTAACGGCGCCCCCACTGGCGTAGGCGCTTCCCCTCGCGCGCCTTTCCGCGCGCACCGCTCCGAAGGAACCGTTCGTGTCAAAGCCGGTCGTGCTGATCGCCGAAGAACTCTCGCCCGCCACCGTCGACGCCCTCGGGCCCGACTTCGAGATCCGTCAGGTCGACGGCACCGATCGACCGGCGCTCCTGTCGTCGCTCGCCGATGCCGACGCCATCCTCATCCGCTCGGCGACGCAGGTCGACGCCGAGGCGATCGCCGCAGCTCCCAAGCTCAAGGTCGTCGCCCGTGCGGGCGTCGGCCTCGACAACGTCGACGTGAAGTCGGCGACGACCGCCGGCGTCATGGTCGTGAACGCGCCGACGTCGAACATCATCTCGGCGGCCGAGCTCACCATCGGCCACATCCTGAGCCTCGCCCGCCACATCCCGGCCGGGCACGTCTCGCTCTCGGCCGGCCAGTGGAAGCGCTCGTCGTACACCGGCACCGAGCTCTACGAGAAGACCGTCGGCATCATCGGCCTCGGCCGCATCGGCGCGCTCATCACCGCTCGCCTGCAGGCGTTCGGCATGGAGGTCATCGCGTACGACCCCTACATCACGGCGGCCCGGGCGCAGCAGCTCGGCGTGCAGACGGTCTCGCTCGACGAGCTCCTCGAGCGCAGCGACTTCGTGACGATCCACATGCCGCGCACGCCCGAGACGCTGGGCATGATCGGCGCCGAGCAGCTCGCGAAGATGAAGAACACCGCGTACGTCGTGAACGTCGCCCGCGGCGGCCTCATCGACGAGCAGGCGCTGCACGACGCGCTCGTCTCGGGCGAGATCGCGGGCGCCGCCCTCGACGTCTTCGTGCAGGAGCCGCCGAAGGAGTCGCCGCTCATCGGCCTGCCGAACCTCATCGTCACCCCGCACCTCGGCGCCTCGACCGACGACGCGCAGGAGAAGGCGGGCATCTCGGTCGCGAAGTCGGTGCGCCTCGCGCTCGCCGGCGAGCTCGTGCCCGACGCGGTGAACGTCGCCGGCGGCGTCATCGACCCGTACGTGCGCCCCGGCATCCCGCTCGTCGAGAAGCTCGGCCAGCTGTTCTCGGGCCTCGCCCACGGCGAGCACGGCGGCCTCACGAGCCTCGACGTCGAGGTGCGCGGCGAGCTCGTCGACTACGACGTCAGCGTGCTGAAGCTCGCGGCGCTGAAGGGCGTCTTCACGAACGTCGTCTCCGAGTCGGTGTCGTACGTCAACGCGCCGCTCCTCGCCGAGCAGCGCGGCGTGCAGGTGCGCCTCATCACCGAGGCCGACAGCCCCGAGTACCGCAACGTCATCACGCTGAGCGGCGCGCTCGCCGACGGCACCCAGGTGTCGGTGTCGGGCACGCTGACCGGCCCGAAGCAGGCCGAGAAGCTCGTCGGCATCGACGGCTACGACCTCGAGGTGCCGATCGCCAAGCACCACATCGTCATGAGCTACACCGACCGACCCGGCATCGTCGCGGTCTACGGCCAGGAGTTCGGCGAGGCCGGCATCAACATCGCCGGCATGCAGATCGCCCGCCGCGAGGCCGGCGGCACGGCGCTGAGCGTGCTCACGGTCGACTCGCCGGTGCCCGCCGAGGTGCTCGAGCGGGTGCGCACGGCGATCGACGCGAAGGTCTTCGTCGAGATCGACATCACCGAGTAGCACTCGATCGGTCGGATGCCCCGGCGCGACGCCCTTCGCGGGTGCGCGCCGGGGCATCCGCCGTCATGGCGCCGTTGGCCGTCCGGGCCGTGCGGGTCGCGCGTGCTCAGCGCGCGACGAGGCGCTCGAGCAGGGCGACGAGCGCGTTCAGGCGCTCGGGGGAGACCTCGCCCGTGGTCGCGGCCGAGAGGTCGACCTCGCCGACGTCGGCGGCCTCGGCGCGGAGCGCCGCCCGGTGGTAGAGGCCGTCGCCCATCAGCGTCACGGCGAGGGCGAGCGTCGGGTCGCCGACGTGCCTGGTGAGCGTGGCGAGCCAGCGGCTCTCGGCCTCGTCGAGCGCGCGGCCGGCCTCGCGGTCGCCGCCCTGCGCGAGCCGCAGGATCGCGACGAAGGTGTGGTCGAGCGGGGTCTCGATGTCGAGCGACGACCGCAGGAAGTAGGCGATCGCCCCGTCGGGCGCTTCGTCGATGCGGTGGAGGTCGTCGTCGACGAGCCGAAGCAGTCGCTCGACGAGCCCGGCGACGAGTGCCTGCTTCGAGCCGAAGTGGTAGAGCAGCCCGCCCTTCGAGACGCCGGCGTCGCGCGCCGTCGCGTCGAGGGTCGCGGTGCGCTCGCCGTCGGCGATGATGAGCCGCTCGAAGGCGTCGAGCACGGCTTCACGGGCTGCGGGCGGGCGGGGCATGGCGTGATTCTTCCAGAGGAGGGGCGGTCGCGTGCGCGACATCGCATCGACGGAGCGGATCGGATTCTGTTACTATACCAGCCGGACGGTATAGAAACTGAGTGAGAACATGACCGATCACACGGCCACCACGACCCCGACGACCGATTCGTCGACCACGCCCACGACCGACGCGTCGCGTCGCGCCGAGCTGCGGCGACCCCGCCCGGCGGCTCCGGCGGGCCGCGCGCCCGCCGACGGCCGAGCGCCGCGGCGCGCCTGGATCGCGCTCGCGGTGCTCATGCTGCCCGCGCTCCTCGTCTCGATCGACAACACGGTGCTGAGCTTCGCGCTGCCCGAGATCTCGACCGATCTCGCGCCCACCGCAGCCCAGCAACTCTGGATCATCGACGCCTACCCGCTCGTGCTCGCCGCCCTGCTCGTCGCGATGGGCAGCGCCGGCGACCGCTGGGGCCGCCGTCGCATGCTCATGATCGGGTCGATCGGCTTCGCCCTCGTCTCGATCGGCGCCGCCTTCGCGCCGACCGCCGAACTGCTCATCGCCGCGCGTGCCGCGCTCGGGTTCTTCGGCGCGATGCTCATGCCGTCGACGCTGTCGCTGCTGCGCTCGATCTTCGCCGATCGCGAGCAGCGCCGCCTCGCGATCGCGATCTGGGCCTCGGCCTTCGCGGCGGGCAGCGCCCTCGGCCCGCTCGTCGGCGGCCTCCTGCTCGAGCACTTCGCCTGGGGCTCGGTGTTCCTGCTCGCGGTGCCTGTGCTCGTGCCCATGCTCATCCTCGTGCCGCTGCTCATCACCGAGAGCCGCGACCCGAACCCGGGCCGCATCGACGTCTGGAGCATCCTGCTCTCGCTCGCGACGATGGCCCCGATCGTCTTCGGCATCAAGCACATCGCCACCGAGGGGCTCGACCCGCTCGGGCCGCTCTTCATCGTCGTGGGCCTCGTCGCCGGCTGGCTGTTCGTGCGTCTTCAGCTCGCGAGCGAGGCCCCGATGCTCGACGTGCGCCTGTTCACGGTCGGGCCCTTCGGCGGCGCCGTGCTCGTGAACCTCTTGAGCGTCGTCTCGCTCGTCGGCTTCCTGTTCTTCGTGTCGCAGCACCTGCAGATCATCGCGGGCCTCTCGCCGGTCGACGCGGGCCTCGCGCTCCTGCCCGGCCTCGTCGCGATGATCGTCGCCGGGCTCGTCGTGGTGCCGATCTCGCGCCGCGTGGCTCCGCGGGTGCTCGTGCCGTCGGCGCTGACGCTCTCGGCGGGCGGCTACCTCGTCGTCGCCTTCGGCGCGTCCGAGGGCTCGCTCGGCGCGGTCATCCTCGCGTTCACGATGCTCGGCATCGGCATCGGCATGGCCGAGACGGTGTCGAACGAGCTGATCCTCTCGAGCGCCCCGGCGTCGAAGGCGGGTGCGGCGTCCGCGGTCTCCGAGACGGCCTACGAGCTCGGCGCGGTGCTCGGTACCGCCGGCCTCGGGAGCATCATCGCGGCGCACTACGCGAAGGCGATCGAGCTGCCCGCCTCGCTCACCGCTGCGCAGATGGATGCCTCGCGCGAGACCCTCGCGGGCGCGGCCGCCGTCGCGGCCGAACTGCCCGCCGCGCAGGCCGAGGAGCTCATGCACGCCGCGGCCGTCGCGTTCGACGGCGGCGTGCTCGTGACCTCGCTCATCGGCGTCGGCCTGATGGTCGCGGCGGCCACGATCGCGGCGATCACCCTGCGCAACCCCTCGCAGCACGACTGACCCGGCGAGCTGCCGGTCGCCGAGCCGTGCCCCGTCACGAAACGGGGCACGGCGGGCGACGGCAGTACGCTTGAGTGGTTGTCGCACGAAGGAGCATTCATGGGTCGAACGGTCAAGCTCGCGGTCATTCCCGGTGACGGGATCGGCCCCGAGGTCGTGGGTGAGGCGCTGAAGGTGCTCGACGCGGTCACGGCCGGCGGCGACACGGCGTTCGAGCGGACCCCGTTCTCGCTCGGCGCGGCGCGCTACCTCGAGACGGGCGACGTGCTCACCGACGCCGACCTCGACGCGATCAGTGGCCACGACGCGATCCTCCTCGGCGCCGTCGGGGGAGTGCCGGGCGACCCGCGCCTCGTCGGCGCCAACATCGAGCGCGGCCTGCTGCTGAAGCTCCGCTTCGAGCTCGACCACTACGTGAACCTGCGGCCGTCGGTGCTCTACCCCGGTGTCGCGAGCCCGCTCGCGAACCCGGGCGAGGTCGACTTCGTCGTCGTGCGCGAGGGCACCGAGGGCCCGTACGTCGGCAACGGCGGCGCGATCCGGGTCGGCACGCCCGCCGAGGTCGCCAACGAGGTCTCGGTGAACACCGGCTACGGCGTCGAGCGCGTCGTGCGCTACGCGTTCGCCGCGGCGGACGCCCGCCCCCGCAAGAAGCTCACGCTCGTGCACAAGACCAACGTGCTCGTGTTCGCCGGCTCGCTGTGGAAGCGCACGGTCGACGCCGTGGCATCCGAGTACCCCGACGTGACCGTCGACTACCTGCACGTCGACGCCGCGACGATCTTCCTCGTCACCGATCCTGCTAGATTCGACGTCATCGTCACAGACAACCTCTTCGGCGACATCCTCACCGACCTGGCCGGCGCGATCAGCGGCGGCATCGGCCTCGCAGCCTCGGGCAACATCAACCCCGACGGCCGATTCCCGAGCATGTTCGAGCCGGTGCACGGTTCGGCTCCAGACATCGCCGGGAAGGGCATCGCCGACCCCACCGCGGCCATCCTCTCCGTCGCCCTCCTGCTCGACCACCTCGGTCTCGCGGAGGCCTCGGCGAAGGTCTCGCGGGCGGTCGCCGCCGACATCGCCGAACGCGGCGGGGCGACGCGCACGACCTCCGAGGTCGGCGACGCGATCGCCGCTCGCATCGGCGCACTCGACTGATCAAGCGCAAGCGCATCGAAGGACACCTCATGACGATCAACCTCCCGCTCCAGGCCCCCTCCGCCGCCGGACTCATCTGGCAGACGGTCCGCAACGAGAACGCCAAGTCGCCCGAGGAGCGCGAGGCGGTCCTCGCCGACCCCGGCTTCGGCAACCACTTCACCGACCACATGGTCGACGTGTGCTGGTCGGAGAAGGGCGGGTGGCACCGCCCCCGCGTCACGCCGTACGGCCCGATCCAGCTCGACCCGGCCGCCGCCGTGCTGCACTACGCGCAGGAGATCTTCGAGGGCATGAAGGCGTACCGGCACGCCGACGGCTCCATCTGGACCTTCCGTCCCGAGCAGAACGCCGCCCGCATGCAGCGCTCGGCCAAGCGCCTCGCCCTGCCCGAGCTGCCGAGCGACATCTTCATCGAGTCGCTGAAGAAGCTCATCGCCGTCGACGGCGACTGGGTGCCGTCGGCGCCCGAGACGAGCCTGTACCTGCGCCCCTTCATGTTCGCGAAGGAGGCGTTCCTCGGGGTGCGCCCGGCGAAGAAGGTCGCGTTCTACGTGATCGCGAGCCCCGCCGGCGCCTACTTCCACGGCGGCGTGCAGCCCGTGTCGATCTGGCTGTCGACGAACTACGCACGTGCCGGCAAGGGCGGCACCGGTGCGGCGAAGACGGGCGGTAACTACGCGTCGAGCCTGCTGCCGCAGGCCGAGGCGGCCGAGCACGGCTGCCAGCAGGTGCTCTTCCTCGACGAGGGCAAGTACCTCGAGGAGCTCGGCGGCATGAACGTCGTGCTCGTCTACAAGGACGGCACGCTCGTGACCCCCGAGTCCGACTCGATCCTCGAGGGCATCACGCGCGACTCGGTGCTCCAGCTCGCGAAGGACCGCGGCCACAACGTCGAGAGCCGCAAGGTCACCATCGACGAGTGGCGCGAGGGCGCGGCATCCGGCGAGATCGTGGGCGCGTTCGCCTGCGGCACCGCCGCGGTGGTCACGCCCATCGGGCGCCTGCTCGCCGAGGACTTCGAGATCGTGCACGAGGGCGATGCGGCCGCCGAGCTCGCGCTCTCGCTCCGCGAGGAGCTCACGGGCATCCAGTACGGTCGCGTCGAGGACCGGCACGGCTGGCTGCTCCGACTCGACGCGTGAGCGCTGCGCTCTCGTCCTCTCCTTCGTCGGCCGCGGAATCATCCTCCGCGGCCGGCACGGCGGCGGCCGGATCGATCTCGATCCGGCCGTTCGCCGTCGGCGACACCGAGGCGGTCGTCGCGCTCTGGCGCGCGGCCGGGCTCGTGAAGCCGTGGAACGATCCGTACCTCGACATCGAGCGCAAGCTGACGGTGCAGCCCGAGCTGTTCCTGGTGGCCGAGGCGGACGGTTCGTCGGAGGCACGCGTCCAGGCCGGCGCGCAGAGCTCCGCCGTGGTCGTCGGCACCGCGATGGTCGGCTACGACGGGCACCGCGGATGGGTGAACTACCTCGCGGTGGCCGACCCCGCGCGCGGGACCGGGCTCGGGCGGCTGCTCATGGACGAGGCCGAACGGCTGCTCATCGAGCGGGGATGCCCCAAGCTCAACCTCCAGGTGCGCTCCTCGAACACCGAGGTGATCGCCTTCTACGAGCGGCTCGGGTACGCGGTCGACGACGCGGTGAGCCTCGGCAAGCGGTTGATCGAGGATGCCCCGGCTGCGAGCCGCTGACGGTTCGACTTCTCCTCCACAGCGTGGGATCTCGCCTGTTTCTTCACAGGAAAGTCGCTGATCAAACTCGGTTTCCGTGCCCGCTTGAATGTCAGTGGGTGGCGGCAGGATCGAAGCATGACGAACCCGCTCGCCGCCCTCGAGGCTCGGCTCGGCGCGCTCCGCGCGGAGTGGGTCGGGGCTGCGCCGGCGTTCGGCGCGGGTGCTGACGCGGGTGCCGGCGCGGGTGGCAGCGGTGGCGCCGAGTTCGGCTTCGGCGACGTCGCCGCGATGAGCGACGCCGGGCTCGTTCGGGTGCTCGAGGTCGCGGGCGGGCTGGGGCGGCAGCTCGACGCGGTGCTCGCGGTGCTCGCCGCAGAGGTCGACGAGCGCAGCGACGCCGCGTTCGGCGCCGAGGGCCTCGCCAAGCAGCACGGGCAGCGCAACGCGACGCAGCTCGTCGCCTCGACGGTCGGCGCGACCCCGCGCCGAGCCGCGCTGCTCGTCCGGGTCGGCGCGGCGACGCGGCCGCGCGCATCGTTCACGGGCGGGCAATCCCCGCCGCGGTGGCCCGCGGTCGCGGCGGCGCTGACGAGCGGGGCGATCGGTGTCGAGGCCGCCGACGCGATCTGCACGATGCTCGACCGGGTGGCTCCCCGAACGAGCGTCGAGCGGGCCGAGGCCTATGAGGGCGAGCTGGCCGCCTTCGCCGCGTCGGTGCCGTACTCGCTGCTCCAGCGCGCCGTGACGCACGCCGAGGCGAGGCTCGATCCCGACGGCGTCGAGCCGCGCGACGAGGCGCTGCACGAGCACCGTTCGCTCACGATCACCGAAGAGGCATCGGGCATGGTGCGGCTGCACGGCCGCTTCGACGTCGTGACCGCCGCGCCCATCAAGGCGGCGGTCGAGCAGCTGGTCACCGAGGTCCTGCAGCGGCGCCGGGCCTCGACCGATCCGGGCGGGGCGGGCCTCGGTGACGGGGTGGGCGGCGACGGGCCGGTCGTCGACGATCTCCGATCCATTCCGCAGTTGCAGGCCGATGCGTTCGCCGACCTCGCCAGGCACGCACTCGGCTGCGTCGAGATGCCGTCGGTCTCGAAGACCACCGTCGTCGTGCGCATGCACGCCGACGCGCTCTCGGCTGCGCTGACGACCGAAGCTTCGGGCGACGTCGCCGGCGAGCACGCGGCCGCGTCTCAGACGGCCCGCGATCGAGCGCCCCGGCTACGGTCTGCAATCGGCGCACTCGGCACGATCGACGGAATCGACCGTGTGGTGTCGGCGGCGGCCCTTCGTCGTCTTGCGATCGATGCCGAGATCATCCCGATCGTGCTCGGCGGGCGCGGCGAACCGCTCGACGTCGGCCGGGCGAAGCGCCTGTTCACCCGGGCGCAACGACTCGCGCTCGCCGAACGCGACGGCGGGTGTGCGAGCTGCGGCCGCAACATCGGCTACGTCGATGCTCACCACATCAGATGGTGGGAGCGCGACGCCGGCCCGACCGATCTCGACAACGGGGTGCTGCTCTGCACCCATTGCCATCACCAGGTGCATCGCGACGGCTGGCGCATCGTCGCGCGGCGGCACGAGATCTGGTTCGTTCCGCCGCCGCACATCGATCCCGAGCAGCGACCGCGGCTCGGCGGGCGGGCGCGCTTCGAACTCCGCGACGTGGCGTGACCGGGTGGCGGCGCATGTGCCGATGTTCGCGTGGGTGCGTGGGTGCGTGGGTGCGTGGGTGCGTGTGCGTGTGCGTGTGCCTGTGCGCGGGTGTGAGTCGGTGCGTGGGAGCGCGGCAGCATGGGTGGGCGCAGACCCCGCCCTCCAGCCCGCGCACACCGCCCGCCGATAGGCTTGACGGCATGAAGATCGCGCGGTTCAGCCATGGTGAGACCATCTCGTTCGGCATCATCGACGAGGAGGAGCACGAGCTCGTCGTGCTGAAGGCCGACCCCATGTTCGCGGGCTACGAGCCGACCGGCGAGCGGGTGCCGCTCGCCGAGGCGAAGCTGCTGGCGCCGGTGATCCCGCGGTCGAAGGTCGTCGCGGTCGGCAAGAACTACCACGACCATGCCGCCGAGATGGGCGGCGCGGCTCCGGCTGAGCCGCTGCTTTTCCTCAAGCCGAACACCTCGGTGATCGGCCCCGGCGACCAGATCGTGCTGCCGCCGCAGAGCGAGCGGGTCGAGCACGAGGGCGAGCTCGCCGTCGTCATCGGCCGCATCGCCAAGAACGTCAGCGAGGCCGACGCCGAGCAGGTGATCTTCGGCTACACGATCGCCAACGACGTGACCGCGCGCGACCTGCAGCAGCGCGACGGCCAGTGGACCAGGGCGAAGGGCTTCGACTCGTTCTGCCCCCTCGGGCCGGTCATCTCGACCGACGTCGACTTCGAGAACGGCACCATCGAGACGAGCGTCAACGGGGTGCGCAAGCAGGAGGGGCGCCTCGCCGACCTCGTGCACTCGGTGCCCGCCATCGTCGCGTACGCGTCGAGCGTCTTCACGCTGCTGCCCGGCGACGTGATCCTCACCGGCACGCCGGCGGGCGTCGGCCCGATCGTCGACGGCGACACCGTCGAGGTCACGATCTCGGGGCTCGGCGTGCTGTCGAACCCGGTGCGTTCGGCGGGGTAGCGGTCGGCATGGGCGATGAGATCCAGGGTCACCGCGCGGATGCCGCCGGCGAGACCGCCGATCCGCTGACGATCGAGCCCGCCCCGGGCGACGGGCACCACGACCTCCGCGACCGCGACGACCTCGCCGCACTGATCGAGGCCTTCTACACGCGGGCGTTCGCCGATCCGTTGATCGGCCCGATCTTCACCGACGTCGCGAAGATGGACCTCGCCCACCACCTGCCCATCATGTGCGACTTCTGGGAGTCGGTGCTGTTCGACGCCGGCACCTATCGGCGCAATGCACTGGCGTTGCACGTCGCGCTCGATGCGAGGCATCCGCTCACCGAGTCGCACTTCGACCGCTGGCTGGTGCTCTGGCGCCAGACCGTCGACGACGGCTTCACCGGCGAGGTCGCCGACCGGGCGAAGGTGCAGGGCGAGCGCATCGCCGCCTCGATCCGCCGTCGGCTCGCCGGTGGAACCGGGTCGGCCTACGAGACGATCACGACGCGCGAGCGGCTCGAGGCCGACGGAACGATCGACGGGTAGGGCGGCCCCACCGCGCTCGGCGTTCAGCGCCGCAGGCTCAGGTGCGCGGCGCTGCCGGTCACGGCGTCGGCGGCGCGTGCGACATCCTCGTCGTCGTTCCAGAGATGGAACGCGACGCGGGCCCGCCCCGCTCGTCCTGAGGCGACGAGCCCTGCGGTCGTCAGCGCCGCGAGGTCGCAGCCGGTCTCGTCGGGCCAGGTGACGATTGCCGAGTCCGAGGCGGCGAGCCCGATCCGCTCGCGGAACGCGTTCGCGAGTCCCACGTCGTACTGATGCACGGCGGCCAGGTCGAGGGAGGCGGCGAAGCCGAGTGCGGCTTCGGCGCCGGCCCAGGCGTGCCATGCGGGGGAGACCTCGAAGCGGCGGGCGCCGTCGGCGAGGTGCAGTTCGGGCCCGTAGCACGACGCCCACGGATCGGTGCCCGAGTACCAGCCCGCGGTGTGCGGGGTGAACGACTCGACGGCGCGGTCGGAGAACGAGGCGAACGCCGCGCCGCGCGGGGCGCCGAGCCACTTGTAGGCGTGGCAGACGACGAGGTCGCCGGTGACGTGGTCGGTCGGCATCCAGCCGGTCGCCTGCGTGGTGTCGACGAGCGTCAGCGCCCCGGCATCGCGGGCGGCGGCCGTGATGGATGCCTCGTCGGCGACCTCACCCGTCGCCGACTGCACCAGTGAGTACGAGACGAGCCAGGTCGACGGGGTGACGGCGTCGGCGAGGGCGTCGAGTGGCACATGACGAACGGAAAGGTCGCCGCGTGCGAGGAACGGCGCGACCACCGATGAGAAGTCGCCGTCGACGCAGAGGATCTCGGCGCCGGCCGGTGCCGCCGCGGCGGCGAGTCCGGCGAACACCGAGACCTGCGAGCCGGTCGCGATGCGGTCGGAGGAGGTGCCGAGGAGTGCAGCGGCGTGCCCGCGCGCCCGCTCGAGGGCGGCCGAGTAGTCGGCGGCGCTCGCCGCACCGAGCGACCAGCGCTCGAGGTCGCGGCGCACGGCCTCGCGGGTGACGTCGGCGGGCAGGCCGAGGGTGCAGGCGGCGAGGTAGCCGCGGCCGGCGGCGAATCGATCTCGGAGGTGGTGCATGCCTCCAGCGTCGACCCGTTCGAATCATTCGACAAGACCCAGTGTTCGATGACATGCATAAGCAACGCTTATGATGGCGGCATGTCGGATGCCTCGATCGAAGCCCTCGCCGCCGCACTCGACCTGCAGACCGTGCGGGTCGTCCGCCGCATCGCCGAGCACGGCTCGCTCACCGCGGCCGCCACCTCCCTCGGCTACAGCCAGCCCGCCGTGAGCCAGCAGCTCCGCCGCTTCGAGGAGCGCACGGGCATCGCGCTCGTCGAGCGCGTCGGCCGAGGCATCCGGCTCACCGAGTCGGGGCGCGTGCTCGCGCGCCACGCCAACGCCGTCGCGACCGCCCTCGAGGCGGCCGCCGGCGAGCTCGCCGAGCTGCGGGGGCTCCGCGCCGGGCGCGTGCGCCTCGTCGCGTTCCCGTCGGCGTCGGCGACGCTCGTGCCCCGGCTCATCGCCGCGCTCGCGGCGGAGCATCCGGGTGTCACCGTCACCTACGTCGAGGCGGAGCCGCCCGAGGCGGTCGCCGCCGTGCGCGCCGACCGCGCCGACGTCGCGATCACGTTCAGCTACCCGGGCGACCGCGACGACCCGCACCGCGCGAGCGCACGGGGCCTCGACGTGCGCGGCTACGGCGAGGAGCCCATGCAGCTCGTGCTGCCCGCGGGGCATCCGGCCGCGGCATCCGACCGCATCGAACTCGCCGCGCTCGGCGACGAGGCCTGGATCGCCGGCTGCCCCCGCTGCCGCGGGCACCTGCTCGAGCTCGCGGACGCCGCGGGCTTCACGCCGCGCATCGCCTTCGAGACCGACAACTTCGTCGCCGTCGAGGGCATGGTCGCGCAGGGCCTCGGGGTGGCGCTGCTGCCCGCGCTCGCGCTCGCGGCGTCGCCGAGGCATCCCGACGTGGTCGCGCGGCCGACCGCGCGCGCCGACGTGCGCTCGCTGCACCTCGTGACCGCGCAGGGGGCGGGCCGGGTGCCCGCCGTCGCGGCCACCCTCGCCGCACTCGATGGCCTCGCCGGCGAGCGGTCCGCGCGCGCCGATCGGTAGCATTGAGGCGATGTCCGAGACAGCTCACCCCTTCACCCAGGCCACCGGCAGCGATGTCCGTGTGCGCTTCTGCCCCTCACCGACCGGCACGCCGCACGTCGGCCTCGTGCGCACCGCCCTGTTCAACTGGGCCTACGCGCGCCACACCGGCGGCACCTTCGTGTTCCGCATCGAAGACACCGACGCCGCGCGCGACAGCGAGGAGAGCTACGAGCAGATCCTCGACGCGCTCACCTGGCTCGGCCTCGACTGGGACGAGGGCGTCGGCGTCGGCGGCCCGCACGAGCCGTACCGGCAGTCGCAGCGCGCCGGCATCTACGCCGAGGTCATCGAGAAGCTGAAGGCCTCGGGCCACGTGTACGAGAGCTACTCGACCGCTGAAGAGATCGACGCGCGCAACGAGGCGAACGGCCGCCCGAAGCAGCTCGGCTACGACAACTTCGACCGCGACCTGACCGACGAGCAGAAGGCCGCGTTCCGCGCCGAGGGCCGCGAGCCCGCCCTGCGCCTCCGCGTGCCCGAGGTCGACCTCGGCTTCGACGACCTCGTGCGCGGCGAGATCACCTTCCCGGTCGGCAACACGATCGACTTCGTCGTGGTGCGCCCGAACGGCGCCCCGCTCTACACCCTCGTGAACCCCGTCGACGACGCGCTCATGGGCATCACCCACGTGCTGCGCGGCGAGGACCTGCTCTCGTCGACGCCGCGCCAGATCGCGCTCTACCACGCGCTCATCGACATCGGCGTGACGACCTTCGTGCCGCGCTTCGGCCATCTGCCCTACGTCATGGGCGAGGGCAACAAGAAGCTCTCGAAGCGCGACCCCGAGTCGAACCTGTTCCACCACCGCGACCGCGGCTTCATCCCCGAGGGCCTGCTGAACTACCTCGCGCTCCTCGGCTGGGGCTTCTCTGCCGACCGCGACGTGTTCAGCCGCGACGAGCTCGTCGCCGCGTTCGACGTCGAGAACGTCAACCCGAACCCGGCGCGCTTCGACCTGAAGAAGGCCGAGGCGATCAACGGCGACCACATCCGCCAGCTCGACGTCGCCGACTTCGCCGCGCGCACCGTGCCGTACCTGCAGGCGGCCGGCGCCGTCTCGACGCCGATCACCCCGGGCGAAGAGGCGATCCTCGCCGAGGCCGCGCCCCTCGTCCAGGAGCGCATCAACCTGCTCGGCGAGGCGCCCGGCATGCTCGGCTTCCTCTTCACCGACGCCGACTCGCTCGAGTTCGACGAGGCCGCGGTCGGTGCGCTGCCGGCCGACGCGCCCGCCGTGCTCGCCGCCGCCCGCAACGCCCTCGACGCGCTGCCCGCCGAGGCGTGGTCGACCGCCGAGATCGAGGAGGCGCTGCGCGCCGCCCTCATCGACGGCCTCGGCCTGAAGCCCCGCGTGGCCTTCGGCCCCGTGCGCACCGCCGTCTCGGGCCGCCGCGTCTCGCCTCCGCTGTTCGAGTCGATGCAGATCCTCGGCAAGGTCGACTCGCTCGGGCGCGTCGACCGCCTCGCGGCGCTCATCGGCTGACGGTTCGCGGTCTGCCGCGTCGTGCTGCAGTGACGGATGCCCCGGGGCTCGCCCCGGGGCATCCGTCGTCTGCGGTGGCGTCGATGGTCGGGGAGCCGAGCGCGGCGAGCGTCTCGCGACCGCCCCGACCTCCCGCCGACGCGCCGAGCCCCGCTCAGTTTGGGAGTCTCCCGATAATCGGCTACAGTTGACTCTCGGCGCGGAACTCCGGTTTCAGGCCATTGGGGTATGGTGTAATTGGCAACACGGCTGATTCTGGTTCAGTTGTTCTTGGTTCGAGTCCAGGTACCCCAGCAGTGAGAAACCCCCGGTTCGCCGGGGGTTTTCGTGTTTCTCCCGTCGCGCGGCGCGGGCTGGGCCGTTCAGTCGGGCGCCCGGGCGGAGCCCTGCTGCTCGGAGAGCACCGCATCGACGAGCGCCGCGGCCTGCCCGGGCTCGTAGCTCGCCCGGCGGAGCGCGCGCATGATGAACGCGCCGATGAGCGCATCGACGATGAGCTCGATCGAGGCCGAGGGGGCGAGTTCGCCGCGCGCCTTCGCGATCGACAGCCGTTCGGCGAGCACGCGGGTGGCGGGGCTCGCCTCGTCCAGGCGGTGGCCGACCACCGCGTCCTCCGCGGCCGCGGCGACGAGGTAGCGGGTGAGGGCGGTCGACTCGGGATCCTCGGTGAGCCGCAGGGTCGGCTCGAGCCAGTCGACGAGGTCGGTGCGCAGGTCACCGGTGTCGGCGGGCAGGGGAGCGGGAAGCGCGAGCGCGCCCTCGAGGAGGGCGTCGGCGATCAGCGCGCTCTTCGACGGCCACCACCGGTAGATCGTCGGCTTGCCGACCCCGGCGTCGGCGGCGATCCCCTCGATCGTGAGCTGGTCCCAGCCGCGTTCGGCCAGCTGCGCCGCGGTCGCCCGCAGGATCGCCACGCGCGCCTTCTCGCTCCGTACGGCACCGCGTCGTCGCTCGGTCATGTTCCGACAGTAGTGGGCCTATTCACAAAACGCTCCGTTACGTAATATGAAACCGTCATCGATCGAGGAGGATTCATGACCGACACCCGAACGCCCCCATCCGAACACCCGATCGACGAGGTCGACGTCGTCGTCGTCGGATCCGGTGCGGCCGCCTTCGCCACCGCGCTCGGCGCGATCGACGAGGGGCTCACCGTGCTGATGGTCGAGAGCACCGACCGCTTCGGCGGCAACACCGCCATGTCCGGCGGCGGACTCTGGCTGCCGAACAACCCGCTCATGCAGCGCGACGGCGCGCTCGACTCCCGCGAGGAGGCGCTGCGCTACCTCGAGGAGACGGTCGGCGAGCCCGGCCGCTCGTCGAACCGTGCGCGCAAGGAGGCGTTCGTCGACGGAGTCGCCGACTTCGTCCTCACGAGCGAGCGCTACGGCTTCCGGTGGATCCGGGCGGCGAACTACCCCGATTACTACCCCGAGCTCCCCGGCGGCAAGATCGGCCGATCCATCGAGCTCGCACCGGTCGACAGCCGGCGCATCGGCGCATGGCGCAAGAAGTCGCGTGCGCTGCTGCCGTTCCCGATGCTCAACAGCGACATGTACCTGCTCGGCCGCGCCTGGTCGACGTGGTCGGGCTTCTGGCAGGGCGTCCGTCTCGTGTTGCGCACCTTGGGCGGTCTCGTCACCGGCCGGATCCTGGTCGGCATGGGCGCGGCGCTCGCGACGTCGTTCGCGAAGACCGTCGTGCTCGACGGCAAGGTGCCGCTCTGGCTCGATTCGCCCGCGCGCCGGCTCGTCACCGAGGGCGACCGGGTCGTCGGCGTCGAGGTCGAGCACGGCGGCGAGCTCGTCACCGTGCGGGCCAGGCGCGGGGTCATGCTCGCGGCCGGCGGCTTCGACCAGGATCGCGAGCGGCGCAGGCGGCTGCAGGGCGTCGAGGGAAACCCGGCCGGGTCGCCCGGCGCGCTCGGCGGAGGCATCGACATGGCGGTCGAGGTCGGCGCCGAGCTCGAGTACATGGAGGACGCCTGGTGGGGCGCGACGGTTCGCCCGGTCGAGGGCGGCCTCAGCTCGTTCATCGTCGGCGAGCGCTCGATGCCGCACTCCCTGCTCGTCGACAAGGACGGGCGCCGCTTCGCGAACGAGTCGGAGTCGTACGTCGACCTCGGCCACCACATGCTCGAGCACGACGGCGCCACCGGGCCGTACTGGATGATCCTCGACGGACGCTACGCGAAGCGGTACTTCCTCACCTTCGCCGCCGACCCGAAGGCGAACGCCGCGATGGCGAAGCAGGGCATCAAGGTGACCGCACCCACGCTCGACGAGCTCGCCGCGAAGATCGGGGTCGATCGCGAGGCGTTCGCCGCCGAGATCGAGAAGTTCAACGGATTCGCCCGCACTGGCCGCGATCAGGACTTCCAGCGCGGCGACTCGGCCTACGACCGCTACTACGGCGACCCGACCATCCTCCCGAACAACAACCTCGCGCCGATCGAGCGAGGCCCGTTCACGGCCTACGAGGTCGTCATCGGCGACCTCGGCACGAAGGGCGGCGTGGTCACCGACGAGCACGCACGCGCGCTCCGCGCCGACGGCACGGTCATCGAGGGCCTGTACTCCGCGGGCAACAACTCGGCAGCGGTGATGGGACACACCTACCCCGGGCCCGGGTCGACGATCGGCCCGGCCTGCGTGTTCGGGCTCGTCGCCGCTCGGCACATGGCGGGTTCGGGCGGTACCGACCGACGGGCCCACGCCGAGGTCGGCGGCACCGTGGCCGAACCGATCGCGGCCGAACCGATCGCGGCGCCCGGCGCGGCGTGACCGGCGCGTCGCGCGCGTGGCGATGCGGCCCCGCGCGCGACGCATCGACGCCGTCGTGGGGGAGCGGGGACGCACCTGCCGCTCGCGGGCCCTGCCACGGCCGCACCGCTCGTCACCCGGTGCGCCCCGAGGTGGTCACAGCATCGTGGTGAGCACGCCGCCGTCGGCGCGGACCGCCGCACCGTTGGTCGCCGAGGCGAGCGGACTGGCGAGGTAGGCGACGAGGCCGGCGATCTCCGACGGGTCGAGGAACCGTTCGAGGAGCGTCGTCGTGTTCTGCCCGATGATCGCCGCCTTCACGGCGTCGACAGGAGCCGCCTGCGCGTCGGCGATCGAGGCGACGGTCGCCGCGACGCCGTCGGAGTAGGTGGGACCGCCGAGGACGGTGTTGACGGTGACCGCGGTGCCGCGGGTGAGCTTGGCGAGGCCGTTGGCGAGGGCGATCATCGCGGCCTTGGTGACGCCGTAGTGCACCATGTCGGCGGGCACGTTCACGCCGGATTCGCTGCCGACGAAGAGGATGCGGCCCCAGCCCCGTTCCAGCATGCCGGGCAGCAGGGCGCGCGACAGTCGGACGCCGCTCATCAGGTTCACGTCGAGGTAGCGGCCCCAGTCGTCGTCGGTGATCGACTCGAACCGGGCGAGCCCGAAGAGCCCGACGTTGTTGACGAGGATGTCGACGTCGCCGAGTTCGGCCAGGGCGTCGATGAGGCGGGCCACGTCGCGCGGCTCGGAGAAGTCGGCCGCGAACCCGGTGTGCTCGGCCCCCGGGTGGGCGGCGCGGAGCCGGGCGACGGCCGCGGCGACCCGCTCGGGGGTGCGTCCGTTCAGCACGACCCGCACGCCTTCGGCGGCGAGCGCCTGCGCGACGGCGAAGCCGATTCCCTGGGTCGACCCGCTGATGAACGCGGTCCTGCCCTGCAGTCGCAATTCCATGGGCTTCTCCTTCCATGGCCCGCCGTGCGTGCCACCATTTACTTGCTTGGGAAAGTGATTCTAGGCCGAGTTCACTTTCCTGAGCAAGTTTTCGTGTGTCGGCGTGCCGCTCGATGGCGACGTGCCGTAGCCTCGGTTCATGCCGATCTCGTCCGATTCTTCAGGCCTGAGCGCGGCCCAGCTCGAGGTGTGGGCGTCCGTGGCCACGCTCCTCGAACGGCTCCCTGCAGCGCTCGACGCCCAGTTGCAGCGCGACAGCGGCCTCACCCACTTCGAGCACGGGATCCTCTTCGCGCTCGACAGCGCACACGAGCGAACGCTCAGGATGAGCACGCTGGCGGGATTCGCGAGCAGCACGCTCTCGCGCCTGTCGCGCGCGATCTCGCGTCTCGAGCGAAAAGGGCTGGTTCGTCGGGAGGTCGACCCCGACGACGGCCGCGTCACCCTGGCCGTGCTGACGGACGAGGGGCACGAGGCGGTCGTACGGTCGACACCGGCGCATCACGCGCTCGTCGAGCGGCTCGTGTTCGAGGCGCTCACTCCGCAGCAGGTGCGTCAGCTCGGGGTCATCGCCGGTCGCCTCGCCAGGGCCGTCGACCCGGCCGAGGCGTGGAGTCCGGGGGAGGATCGGGCCAGGTCGGCCTGACCGCACCCGCCGACGTCGGGAGCTTCATCATCCCGAGACGGCGCGCTCATCCCGAGACGGCGCGCTCATCCGAGACGGCGCTCGACTCGTCACCGGTGCTGCGCTGTCGGGCTCGTTCCTGGCGCACCCGTGCGATCGCCGTGGCGGCGGCGACGACGGCCGCCGCGATGAGCGCGGCGACGCCGGTCGTGACCGAGCGCGGCTCGTCGGTGAGCCGCGCGACGGCGACCCAGCACAGTCCCCAGCTCAGCGCCAGCGCCGGGGCGACCCGTCCGCCGCCCCAGAACGCGAGCGCGACTCCGGCTGCGGCCGCGACGGCCAGCACGAGCACCGCCCAGATCTCGGGGTCGAGGCCGAAGCCCTCGAAGCCGGCGGCGACGAGGACGGCGGTGGCGTTGGCCGCCGTCGCGATGACGACCCAGCCGAGGTAGAGGCCGATCGACCCGTCGGCGACGACGGCCTCGACCCGGTTCTTCGGGGCGGTGCCGCGCAGGATGACGAAGAGCCGGCAGAGCACCACGAGGAGGGCGACGATGATCGGCAGGCTGAGTGCGAGGAGGTCGAGCTGCACGCTCGCGATCCAGACCGCGTTCAGCACGAGCGACGCGGTCACCCACCAGCCCAGGCGCCGCTGACGCTCGTCGTGCCGTTGGGCCGGCAGCGCCTGCCAGACCGCGTAGGCGAGCATGCCGACGTAGATCACGCTCCAGATGCGGAAGGCGCCCGTGCCCGGCGCGATCAGCGTCGAATCGGCGTCGAGCGTGCCGCCCGCCGCGTCCTGGATCGGGGTGCCGACGATGACGCCGGAGCCGATGAAGGCCGCGACGATCGCGAGCACCGAGCTGATGAGGACGACGAGCTGCCTGGCGACGTCGCGCCGGCCGGCGGTGTCGCCGATCGATGAGTGGGAGGCGGCGGTGGTCACGAGCGCGTTCCTTCCGTCGGTGGTGCGGTGGAGCGGTGGTGCCACAGCCTCGCATGCACGACCGTGCGGCGTCTGCCCGTTGACATCCGTCTGCGACGCTCGAAAAATACACAAGGGTACTTGTACAAATCTCCTTGTGCATCTATCGTCGGAGACATGGAGACGACCCCGGAACCCGCCGACGGCATTCGCGACATCGTCGACGCCGACGTGCTGAAGGCGTTCACGCATCCGCTCCGCAACCGCCTCTACGACCTGCTCGCCGTCGACGGCCCGGCCACCGTGTCGATGCTCGCCGAGCGTGCGGGCGTCGCGATCGGCAGCGTGAGCCACCACCTCGGCATCCTCGCCAGGGCGGGGCTCGTCATCGAGGCGCCCGAGCTCGCCCGCGACGCCCGCGAGCACTGGTGGCAGCGCGCGCAGCGGGGGGTTCGCTGGTCGTCGTCGGGCCTGGCCGATCCGGCCGCGCGCACGGTCGCCGACTCGCTCGAGTCGCAGATGCTCCAGGAGCAGCACGACCGGGCTCGACAGTGGCTGGCCGAGCGCGACGCACGCCCCGAGTGGGCCGAGGTCTCCTTCGCCCACCAGTCGCGCCTCTGGCTCAGCCCGGCCGAGCTGGCCGAGCTCGACGAGGCGATCGTCGCGCTGGTCCGCTCGTACTCCGGTCGCGACCACGACGGGCGGGAGGCGGTGCTGCTGTGGGCGCGCGCGTTCCCGAACCGGCCGTGAGCGTCGAGCAGGCCCGGCGGGCCGGCGGGCCCGCGGGAGTCGACGTCGCTGCGAACGCGGATGCCTCCGTCGCGGGCCTGCGCGAGGCACAGCCGCCGGCCCGAGGTGCGGGCGGCGCCCGCGGGGCGCGGGGGGCGCAGGGCGGCGGTCTCCGTCGCAACCGCGACTTCCTGCTGCTGTGGGCCGGCGAGGCGGCGTCCGTCACCGGCGCCGGCATGACCAGCGTGCTGCTGCCGCTCGTCGCCGTCAGCCTCCTCGATGCCTCCCCGACGTGGATGGGCGTCATCGCCGCGGCCACGTGGCTGCCGTGGCTCGTGGTCGGCCTGCCGATCGGCGCCTGGGTCGACGGCCGCTCGCCGCGTGCCGTGATGATCGGGGCCAACTCGGTCTCGACCGCGGCGTACGCGTCGGTGCCCGTCGCCGCGGCATTCGGCGTGCTGAGCCTCTGGCAGCTCGTCGTCGTCGCGCTCGTCGTCGGCACGGCCACGATCGCGTTCAGGTCGGCGTACACGAAGCTGCTCGTGCGCATCGTGCCCGAGCGCGACCGGCCGGTCGCCAACAGCCTGCTGTTCGGCACCGAGAACGCCGCCAACACGGTGGGGCCGGGCCTCGGCGGGCTCGTCGGCCAGCTCGTCGGCCCGGTGAGGGGCATGCTCGGCGAGGCCATCGGGCTCGCGATCTCGGTCGTCTGCCTGGTGCTGATGCGGCCGCAGCCGCCGGCGACGGCCCCGCAGACCGAGCCGTTGCGGGCGTCGGTCCGCTCGGGCCTCCGGCTGGTGTTCGGCGACCGACGGCTGCGGTTCTTCGCGGTGCAGGGGGCGGTCGCGAACTTCGGGCTGATCGGTCAGCAGGCGGTCCTCGTGCTCTGGCTCAGTCGAGATCTGCGGCTCGACCCGGCGGTGATCGGCATCGTCTTCGCGGTGTCCTCGATCGGCGGCGTGGTCGGCGCGCTCGCCGCCCCCGCGCTCGGGCGCCTGCTCGGCGACGCGCGCGGCGTCAGCATCACGCTGACGGTGGCGGGGCTCATGCTGCCCCTGCTCGCCTTCGCCCAGCCGGGCCCGGTGCTCTGGATCGTGGTCTCGGCGAACGCGGTGGCCGTCGCCGGCATCGTCGCCGCGAACGTGCTGCGGCGCACCTGGGTGCAGTCCTACGTGCCAGAGCACATGCTGGCGCGCCAGGCGACGAGCGCCCAGCTGGTGAACTTCGCGGGCATGCCGATCGCCGGGGTGCTGGCAGGCCTGCTCGCCGAGCAGTGGGGGCCGGCTCCGGTCATCTTCGCCATGGGCGTCGTCGCGCTGCTCGCGAACGCGGCCTCCTGGCTCCAGCCGTGGCTGCGGCGGCGCGACCTCCCTCGCCCGATCCGGGCCGGCCGGGGTGCGGCCGCGGCCGAACAGGAGTAAGCAGGCAGCATCGCCCCGTCGTGCGGGCCGATCGGAGGTCGCGAGGATGGGCGAACTCGACCTGATCGTCATCGGCGCGGGGCTCGCCGGGCTCACGGCGGCTCGCGCCGCCGGCGCGGCGGGCTGCACGGTGGCCGTGCTCGAGGCGCGAGGCCGCGTCGGCGGGCGCACCCACGGCGGTCGGCTCGCGAACGGGGTGCCCGTCGAGCTCGGCGGGCAGTGGATCGGGGCGACGCAGACCGCGATGCTCGGGCTCGTCGACGAGCTGGGGCTCGAGACGTTCGAGACCTACGATGACGGGGCCGCGGTGACCGTCCATCGCGGTACACGGACCGCATACTCGGACGAGTCGCTCGGCCTGGACGTCGGGGCGGTGGAGGAGTTCGCCGGGATGCAGGTCGAGCTCGAGGCCCTCGCAGCGACCGTCTCGCTCGCGTCGCCGTGGGCGACCGACGACGCCGCCCGATTGGACGGGCAGACGCTCGCGGAGTGGCTGCGAGGTCGCACGGCGCGGGCCGACACCCTCGAACTCTGGCGGGCGATCGTCGCCGCGCTGTTCTCGGCCGAACCCGCGGAGCTGTCGCTGCTGCACTTCCTGTTCTACCTCAGGTCGGCCGGTTCGCTCGACGTGCTCATGAGCACCACCGCGGGGGCGCAGGAGCGCCGGGTCGTCGGCGGGACGCATCTCGCCTCGGAGCGGATGGCCGCGGAGCTCGACGTGCGGACGGACTCGCCGGTCCGGGCGATCACCGAGCACCGGGGAGGCGTGCGCGTCGGATTCGACGGCGGCTCGCTCTCCGCCGAGCGCGTGATCGTCGCCATCCCGCCGGCCCTCGCGGGCCGGATCGCCTATTCGCCGCCGCTGCCCGCCGAGCGCGACGGGCTGACCCAGCAGATGCCGATGGGCTCCGTGATCAAGGTCCACGTCGCGTACCCGACGCCGTTCTGGCGCGAGGCCGGTCTCAACGGCTCGGCGCTCGACCTCGACCACCTCCTCGGGGTCGCTCTCGACAACTCGCCGCCGGATGCCTCGTGCGGCGTGATCGTCGGCTTCTTCGAGGGGGCTGCCGCGCGCGCGGCAGCGCGCCTGTCGCGCGAGGAGCGCCGGCGCGCGGCGGTGGACGCCCTCGTCGCGATGTTCGGGGCGGCGGCCGGCGACCCGATGGAGATGGTGGAACTGAACTGGATGGACGAGGAGTTCACCCGCGGCTGCTACGGCGGCCGGCTCGGCGCCGGCGCCTGGACGCAGTACGGGCGCGCCCTCGCCGAGCCCGTGGGGCGCGTCCACTGGGCGGGGTCCGAGACCGCTGACGTCTGGAACGGCTACATGGAGGGCGCAGTGCGTTCCGGGCACCGAGCGGCCCTCGAGGTGCTCGGGATGCTCGGGGCCCGGGAGGGGGACACCGACTCGGAGCGCTGACGGACGCTTGACGTACTACGGCACGCGTAGTACGTTCGACAGTACGAAGCGAAGCGAGGGAGGGCGTCATGATCAGTGCCGATGCGATCCGCGGGTACGTCGACCTCATGGTGCTGTCGCTCCTGCGGCAGCGGCCGTCCTACGCGTACGAGCTCGCCCAGCAGATCCACGCGGTGACCGGCGCCGAGTACACAATCAAGCAGACCACCCTGTACTCCGCGGTCAAGCGGCTCGAAGCGGGCGGTCTCGTCACCTCGTACGCGGGGGCGTCCGAATCGGGCAAGCCGCGCACGTACTACCGCATCAGCGACGACGGGCTCGCGCACCTCGAGCTGAAGGTCGCCGAGTGGCGCGATACGAAATCGGTCGTCGACCGGTTCATCGAAGGAGTCGAAGCATGAACGTCATCACCGCCTACCTCGAGACGATGTTCGGGGCGTACCCGCCGACGCCGAAGCTGCTCGAGGCGAAGGCCGAGCTCCACACGATGATGGAGGACGCCTACCACGGGTACCGCGCCGAGGGCCTCTCCGAGAACGAGGCCGTGGGCCGGGTCATCACCGAGTTCGGCAACCTCGACGAGCTCGCCCCGCAGCTCGGCATCTCGGCCGAGATCGCGCCGACACCGGCCCCGACCCCGACGGCAGCGGCGATGGGCGCCGGCGCCGGGGCACCCGCGTCGCACGCCGCGCGGCGGCTCGCGCCCGCGCCCGTCACGCGGGACGAGGCCGAGCGGTACGCCGACGCGCGACGTCGCACCGAGTCGCGCCTGGCGCTGGCCGTCGCGATGTTCGTCCTGGCGCCGGCACCGCTCATCGCGCTCGTGACGCTCGCGAGCGGCGGGGCGATCGCGCTCGGTCAGGACCTCGCCGTGCTGATCGGACTCGCGTGCCTGCTCGTCGTCGTCGTGGTCGCCGTGCTCATGATCGTGCGCCGCGACGCGCAGCTCGCCCCGTTCCGCAGGCTCGCCGCGGGCGAGTTCACCCGCTCGCCCGACGTCGACCGGTGGGCCGAACAGCTCGCCGCCGAGGCCGCGCCCCGGCGGGCCACGGCCCTGCAGGTCGCCATCGGCCTCTGGATCCTCGCCGCATCGCCGGTGATCGCGATGAGCCTGCTCGCCCCGCCCTCGGTGACGAACAGCTGGATCGGCGTCGCCGTCGCCGGGACGCTCGCGATGGTCGCGGCCGGGCTCCTCCTCTTCATCCCGAGCAACTGGGCGCAGTCGGTCGCCGAGACGCTGACGAAGACCGATTCCGAGGGCTATGCGAGCGCCGACGAGCGCAGCCTCGTCGGGGTGGTCGGCGCCTTCTACTGGCCGATCGTCGTCGCGATCTTCCTCGCCTGGAGCTTCATCGGCAGCGCTTGGGGCATCTCGTGGGTGATCTGGCCGATCGCGGCCGTGCTCTTCGGCGCCCTCGCCGGCGGCCTGCGAGCGGTCGAGCGCTACCGGGCCGCGCGCGAGGCGGGCATACAGTAGCGGGCGCGGTCGGCCACGGGGCATCCGACCGCTCTGGAAACGGGCGGGACGGAGCGGCGCAGTGCTTTAGGATAGCCTTACCTGCCTGCTTCGGCCTGAAAGGTCCTCCTCTCCATGCGTCATCCTCTGCGCCGTGCCATCGTGCCCGCCGTCGCCGTCACACTGCTCCTCAGCGGCTGCGCCGCCGGAGGCTCGGGCGACGCCGCGGTCGACGAGGACGCCCTCGTCGTCTACAACGCGCAGCACGAGGAGCTCACTCAGGAGTGGGCCGACGCCTTCACCGAGGAGACGGGCATCGAGGTCGTGCTCCGCAACGGCGACGACAGCGAGCTCGGCAACCAGCTCGTGCAGGAGGGGGCCGCGTCGAAGGCCGACGTCTTCCTCACCGAGAACTCGCCGGCGATGTCGCTCGTCGAGGAGGCCGGGCTCTTCGCCCCGGTCGACGAGTCGACCCTCGCGCTCGTGCCCGAGCAGTACCGCCCGGCATCCGGCGCGTGGACGGGCATCGCCGCCCGCTCCACCGTGCTCGTGTACAACCCCGAGCTGATCAGCGAGGCCGAGCTCCCGACCTCGCTCATGGACCTCCAGAAGCCCGAGTGGAAGGACCGTTGGGGCGCGGCCCCCGCGAAGGCCGACTTCCAGGCGATCGTCTCGGCCGTGCTCGAGACGCAGGGCGAAGACGCGACGCGCGCCTGGCTCGAGGGCATGGCCGAGAACGCGGTCGAGTACCGCAACAACATCGTCACCATGAAGGCGGTCAACGCCGGCGAGGTGCCGGTCGGCATCATCTACCACTACTACTGGTACCGCGATCAGGATGCCGCGGCCGAGGACAGCGGCGACACGAAGCTGCACTACTTCGGCAACCAGGACCCGGGCGCCTTCGTCAGCGTCTCGGGCGGCGGCGTGCTGAAGAATGCGAAGCACCCCGACGAGGCGCAGCAGTTCCTCGCGTTCCTCGCGGGCGAGGAGGGGCAGCGGATCCTCGGCGAGGGCTACAGCTTCGAGTACCCGGTCGCCTCGGGCGTCCGCGCGAAGGCCGAGCTCCCGCCGCTCGACACGCTCGACGCGCCCGCGATCGACCCCTCGTCGCTCAACGGCCCGAAGGTGATCGAGCTGATGACGGAAGCCGGCCTGCTCTGACCCCGACCGCGACCACGCCGCCGACGGTCGCGACGCATCGGCGTCGAGCGCCCGTCGGCCTGGTCGTGGTCGTCGCGGTGCTCGCCGCGGGTGCGCTCGTGCCGATCGCCTACGTCGTGCAGGCGGCCTTCGCGATGGGCTGGGCCGAGCTCTCGGCCCTCGTGTTCCGGCCCAAGGTCGGCGAGCTGCTCGTCAACACCGTGCTGCTCGTCGTCATCGGCGTGCCCGCGAGCGTCGTGCTCGGCGTCGGGTCGGCGTGGCTCGTCGAGCGCACGGCCCTGCCCGCCCGGCGCCTCTTCGCCGTCGGCTTCGTCGCGCCGCTCGCGATCCCGGCGTTCGTCGCGAGCTACGGCTGGGCGAGCGCGATCCCGTCGATCAGCGGGCTCTGGGGCGGCGTGCTCGTCGCGGTGCTCGCCTACTTCCCGCTCGTCTACCTGCCCGCGCTCGCGGCCATCCGCGGGCTCGACCCCGCGCTCGAGGAGTCGGCGCGGGCGCTCGGCATGGGCTCGTGGGGCGTGTTCGCCCGCGTCGTGCTGCCGCAGCTGCGCCTGGCGGTGCTCGGCGGCGCGCTCGTGGTCGCACTGCACCTCCTCGCCGAGTACGGCGCCTTCGCATTCCTGCGCTTCGACACCTTCACGACGGCGATCGTCGTCGCCTACCAGGCCACCTTCGCGGGGCCGAACGCGGCCGCGCTCGGCCTCGTGCTCGCGCTGCTCTGCCTCGGGCTCCTGGCGCTCGAGTCGCTCGCGCGGGGCAGCGGTCGCGCCAGGTACGCGCGGGTCGGCAGCGGTTCGCCGCACCCGCCCGCCCGCCTCGCGCTCGGCCGGCTCGCCCCGCCTACCGTGCTCGCGGCCGCGACGGTCGTCGTGGCCGCGACCGTCGTGCCGCTCACGAGCGTCGTGCGCTGGCTCTTCGCGGCCGACGCGTTCGACTTCGCCGCCCTCGTGCCGGCGGCCGTGCAGACGCTCGTCCTGTCGATCGGGGGTGCCGCCTGCGCGATCCTCGTCGCCCTGCCGTTCGCGTGGCTCGCGGTTCGGTACCCGGGCCGGCTCTCACGGCTCCTCGAGGGGGCCGCGTACCTCGCGAGCAGCCTGCCGGCGATCATCGTCGCCCTCGCCCTCGTCGCGACGACGCTCGCGTTCGCGCCGGGGCTCTACCAGACGGCGTTCACGGTGATCGTCGCCTACGTCGTGATCTTCCTGCCCCGCGCGCTCGTGCCGCTCCGGGCGGGCCTCTCGCAGGTGCCCGAGTCGCTCGAGGAGGCCGCGAGGTCGCTCGGCGTCACCCCGTGGGCGGCCCGCCTGCGGGTCACCGCGCCGATGCTCCTGCCCGCCGTCGGCGCGGGCGGCGCCCTCGTCGCGCTCGGCGCCGCGAACGAGCTCACCGCGACGCTGCTGCTGGCCCCGACGGGCACCCGCACGGTCGCGACCAGCTTCTGGTCCGCGGCATCCTCGCTCGACTACCCGGCGGCCGCACCGTACGCGGTGCTGCTCGTGCTGCTCTCGATCCCCGCGGTCGCCCTCATGTTCGCCCACGCCACCCGACGGAGCCTCCGATGACGCTGCGACTTGACCGCATCTCGAAATCCTTCGGCGGCACCGAAGTGCTCCGCGAGGTCTCGCTCGAGGTGCCCGACGCCACGCGGCTTGCGCTCGTCGGCTCCTCGGGCAGCGGAAAGAGCACGCTGCTGCGGCTCATCGCGGGCTTCGAGCGCCCCGACGCCGGCACGATCTCGCTCGACGGGCGCGAGCTCGCGAGCCCGACCGTCGCGATGCCGGCGCACCGCCGCGGCATCGGCTACGTCGCCCAGGACGGCGCCCTGTTCCCGCATCTCTCGGTGGCGCGCAACATCGCCTTCGCCCTGACCCGGGGCGCCGGCAGGGCCGCGAGGGTGCGCGAGCTCATGGACCTCGCCTCGCTCGACCCCGCGCTCGCCGAGCGCATGCCGCACGAGCTCTCGGGCGGGCAGCAGCAGCGCGTCGCGCTCGCTCGTGCGCTCGCCCTGCGGCCGAGCGTGATCCTCCTCGACGAGCCGTTCAGCGCCCTCGACACGGGCCTGCGCGCGCAGACGCGGCGGGCTGTGATCGACGTGCTCGAGCGCAGCGGCGTGACCGCCGTGCTCGTCACCCACGACCAGGACGAAGCGCTGTCGTTCGGCCAGCAGGTCGGCGTGCTCGCCGGCGGCCGGCTGGTGCAGGCCGGCGACCCGGCGGCGGTGTTCGACGCCCCGATCGACGCGGGCGTCGCCGAGTTCCTCGGCGACGTCGTCGTCGTGCCCGCGCGCTCGGCCGGCGCCGACCTCGCCGATTGCGCGTTCGGATGCCTCGTGGTGCGCCACGATCGCAGCGGCGGCGCCGAACGGGTGTGCGCGATGCTGCGGCCCGAGCAGCTGCGCCTCGACCCCGGCGCGGCCGACGGCAACGCCACCGTCGTCGGCGTGCGTCGCACGGGCGCCTCGGCCGAGCTGCGGCTGCGCCTCGGCGCCGCCGAGTTCCCCGTCGAGGTGACGCATCGCGTGCCGCTGCACGAGGCCGGGCGCTTCGAGCCGGGCTGCCCCGTGCAGGTCGCGGTCGACGGTGGCGTCGTGCTGTACCCCGAGCGGGATCAGCCGCCGATCGCGGCGACGGCCCCGGTCGACTGAGCGAGCGCCTCGGCCCGAGGGCACTGCTGCCGAGGGCGGGTCCGTTCGGTCGCCTCCGCCGATCGCACCAGCTGTGCCCGCTTGGCCGTCGCACGCGACGCGAGGGCGCCGCGCGCCCGGGCCGTCACCCGTGAGAGCCGCCCGCTCGCGACGAGGTACGCGCGCCACGCGAGCACGCCGACCGCGAACGAGAGCAGCGTGCCGAGCCACGGCGCGGAGGCCTCGAACGGCGGGTAGACCTGCCAGTGCGTCAGGTAGACGAACATCGAGGCGCCCGCGAGGGTCGCGACGACGGGCACGACGAGCCGGGGCAGCCGGGCCGCGGGGATCCAGACGAGCGCGAGCACGCCGCCCGCGACGATCGCCTCCCGGCCGGGTTCGCCGAAGAACCCGAAGGAGCTCACGATCGCGACGGCCGAGACGAGGAGCCGGCGGGCGGTGGTGTCGGCGCGCGCGACGAGCCAGCCGAGCGCGAGGAGCCAGATCACGACGGGCGCGCTGTACCGCTCGACGTACTCGGCGTGGGGGCCGGCGATCGCGAAGCGCGCGGCGAGGGCGATCGCGAGCACGGCGAGGGCGAACCCGAAGGGAGCCCGCCGTTCGAGCCGGTCGATCGCCCGCACCGAGAAGAGCAGGGCGAGGCCCACGATGGTCCACACCGCGGCCTCGAGGAACCAGAACTGCCATTGCTCGTTCCATCTGCCGTCGCTCGGCATCAGGTTGTTCACGAGCAGTGCGGTGGCGGGCCGGTACTGGCCGGTCACGAGGGCGACCGCGCCGATCCAGAGCACGGCGGGCACGGCGAGCTGCACGGCGCTGCGGGCGAGGCGGCGCACCCGGGTCGCGCCCGGCACCGCGGCCAGCTGGAACCTGGCGAGGTTGTAGCCCGCGACCGCGAGCAGCAGGTGCGCGCCGCCCTTCATCATGAAGAGGTCGGCGTGCGTGCCGACGATGAGCACGATCGCCGCGGCGCGCAGCACCGCCGGCGTCTCGAGACGCGCCGTCCACGGGCGGGGTCGCCTGTCGGCGACGGGGGCGGATGCCCGGCGCCGAGCCCCGCCGGATGCGACGGGTGAGGCTCCCGGCACGGCAGCGTCCGCGACCCCGTCGTGCGCCGCGTCGGCGTCGGCGGCGAGGCGCGGGCCCGCCTGCGCGCCGAGCTCGCGCGCGGTCAGCCGGGGCCATTCGCGGGGGAGGGCGCCGAGCAGCTCCTCGAGCCGCAAGGACACTTCGATGTAGCTGAGCGAGTCGCCGCCGAGCCCCGCGAAGGAATCGTCGAGGCCCGCCTCGGGCCGGCCGAGCAGGGTCGCGAAGAGCCGTCGTACCCGCTCGGGCGCATCGTCGACGTCGCTCGGGCCCGCGGATCGACCGGCCTCGCCGAGCAGCCGATCGTGGTCGGCGGCGAAGCGCACGAGGGCTGCGGTATCGGGCTTGCCGCTCGAGGTGCGGGGGAACTCGGCGACCGCGTAGCCCGCGACGACGTGCGGCGGCAGTCCGGTGAGCACCGCCGCGCGTTCGCGGGCGCGAGCGACGGCGCGCTCGGAGGTCGCGAAGACGAGCAGCCGCTCGTCGTCGGTGGCGGCGCGCGCGGTGACGCCCTCCTCGTCGAGCAGCCGCTCGACGCGATCGAGGTCGATCCGGAGCCCGAAGACCTTGGCGAAGCGGTTGGCGCGTCCGACGATCTCGAAGAGGCCGTCGTCGCGGCGACGGGCGAGGTCTCCGGTGCGGAGCTCGTGCACGGTGCGGCCGAGGGCGAAGTCGGCGGGCGCCTCGGCGTAGCCGAGCATCACGTTCGGCCCCTCGTAGACGAGTTCGCCCGTGCCGTCGCCCATGCCCGCCCGGGTGTCCTCCGCCGGCGCGCCGACGCCGGCGCCGTCGCGCGGGGCGGGGCCCGAGGCATCCGAGCCGCCGTCGACCCCGCCGAGCGGGTCGATGCGAAGCCGCCCGCCGGGGATCGGCCGACCGATCGCGCCTGCGGCGGTCGCCGCGAGCCCGGGCGGCAGGTAGGCCATGCGCGCCGTGGCCTCGGTCTGGCCGTACATGACGTAGAGCTCGAAGCCGCGGCGTTCGCCGAGCGCCGCGATGCGCCGCACGGCCTCGGGGGCGAGGCGTCCGCCCGCCTGGGTGAGATAGCGCAGGCTCGGCAGCTCGCGGTCGCCGAAGCCGCCGGCCTCCAGCAGCTCGAAGGTGTACGGCACGCCCGCGAACGAGGTGATCCGATGCTCCGACGCCTCCCGCCAGAAGTCCTCGTCGGTGACCGATCGCTCGGTGAGCAGGAGGCTGGCGCCCGACAGCAGGTGGCTGTTCACGACGGAGAGGCCGTAGCAGTACTGGAGGGGCAGGGTCGTGGCGGCGCGGTCGGCGGGGGAGAGCCGCAGGTACTCGGCGATCGCGCCGGCGTTCGAGCGCAGGTTCTCGGCCGAGAGGCGCACGAGCTTCGGCGAGCCCGTCGACCCCGAGGTGCTCGCGAGCAGCGCGAGCTCGGGGTGCAGCTCGTGCCGGGTGCCCGCTCGCCGTTCGTCGAGGGTCCAGCGCGGGCGGTCGCCGTCGTCGAGGTCGGTCCGGGCGATCACGTCGGGGTCGAACCGCTCGACGAGTGCGGCGCGGTGGCGACGGGCGGTGTCGTCGCCCTCGGCCGGGACGAACAGCACGGGGTGGCCGCCCTCGAGCGCAGCGAGGTACGTGACGACGGGTTCGAGCGCGTTGCCCGCCTCGATCATGACGAGCCGGCGGGTCGTGCCGAGCTCGTCGCGCCGCAGGGCGACGCGGTCGCGGAGCTCGGCGTAGTCGATGACCCGGCCCTCGGCGACGAGCGCCGGTTCCCCTGCGCGACCGCCGAGCATCGACACGCCGACGGCGGGTGCGGTCAGGGGCATCGATCAGGTGCTTCCGGTGCGGAGGGGGAGTGCCGAGCGGCGGGGATGAGGTGAGCCTACCCTAACAACGCGACCGCGCCGAACGGCGGCGCCAACGGCGGCGCCGGCGTCGGTGGCGCTGCGTACGCTGTGAGGACCGGGGCGGCACCGTCTCCGCCGCCGCAGAGGGAGCCCGCCGTGAGTGCAGAGATCACCCCGTTCGTCGTCGCCGATCGCGCAGCCTGGCGCGCCTGGCTCGACGCGAACGAAGACGCCTCCGACGGGGTCTGGCTGCTGCTCGCGAAGAAGGGCACCACCGAGCCGACCTCGCTGAGCTACGCCGAGGCCCTCGACGAGGCGCTCTGCAGCGGCTGGATCGACGGGCAGAAGCGCAGCCACGACGCCGCGTGCTTCCTGCAGCGGTTCACGCCGCGGCGACGAGCCTCGCTCTGGTCGCAGCGCAACATCGGGCTCGTCGCGGGCCTCGTCGACGAGGGCCGCATGCGGGCGCGCGGCCAGGCCGAGATCGACCGGGCCAAGGCCGACGGTCGATGGCAGCGCGCCTACGCCGGCGCGTCCTCGGCGCAGGTGCCCGACGACCTGGCGGCCGCGCTGGCGGCGTCACCCGAGGCAGCCGCGCTCTTCGACCGGCTGAACGCGACCAACCGCTACGCCGTGCTCCACCGCGTGACGACCGCGCCGAGCGCGACCAGCAGGGCGAACCGGCTCGCGAAGCTCGTCGGCGGCCTCGAGCGCGGCGAGACGCCGTACCCGCAGTGAGCGGGCGCGGCGCTCGTACCCCGCCGCTCAGGAGAGGGCGACCGCCTTCGCCGCGCGTTCGCCCGACGCGACGGCGCCGTTGAGGAAGCCGTAGTACTCGACGCTCGTGTGCTCGCCCGCGAAGTGCACGTTGCCCTCGGGGGTCGACCCGACGCCGAACAGCCCGGTGTACTGGCCCGGCCGCTGGCAGGTGTAGGCGCCCTTCGACCAGCGGTTGCCCCACCAGAAGTCGCGGTACGACTTGCCCGAGTACGCGGCGGTCACGCCCGGATGGATGGGTTCGAGCTGCGCGAGCATGCCCGAGACCTGCTGCGCGGTGGGCACCCCGAACGCCGGCCCCGACCAGGCCTTCACCTGGTCGCCCGAGGGGAAGAAGTTGAAGATGCCGGTGGGCAGCGGGTGCGAGGCGGTGTCGTCCCAGCCGCACTGGAACCCCGACGGGTTCGTGTACGTCGAGCCGCCGTAGCCGCGCTCGACCCAGGGCCGGCGGTCGAGCTGCACGTGGATCTTCGCGTTGGCGCCGAGCCCCAGCTCGTCGATCGCGCGCCGGGTGAGGGCCGAGAACCCCGACTGGCTGAGGTCGCACTCCCTGAGCGTCGTGAAGGGCAGGGCGAGGATGACCCGGTCGACCGTCTTGTCGACGATCGAGTTGCCGACCGCGAAGCTCAGCCTGACGGTGCCGTCGGCGTTGCGCTTCACCGCGATGAGCTCGTGCCCGTACCGCACCGTGCTCGCGGGCAGCTCGGCGATCATGCGCGTGACGATCTGGTCGTTGCCGCCCCGCACGAGGTACTTCTCGTCGGCGCCGTTGACGGGGGCGAGGCTGTTCTGCGCGTTCCAGCCGAGCAGGTAGACGAGGTTCAGCGCCGACTGCTCGTGCGACTCGAGGCCGTACTCGGCCATGACGTTCGAGCGCATGAGCTTCGCGAACCGGCTCGAGAGCCCGCCCGGCACCTTCTGCGCGAGCCAGTCGTCGACGGTCATCGCATCGAGTGCGACGCCGGCGGCCGTGTGCGAGTCGTGCGTCTGGCAGTACGGGGCGGCCGCGAGGTCGGCCTTCATCGCGCTGTAGACCTGGCCCCAGTCGTCGTTGGCGTCGTCGTAGGAGTAGTCGGCGCCGTCGATCCAGTACTTGTCCTCCCAGCCGTTGTAGCTGCCGCCGTCGACGACGTCGAGCGTCAGCCCGAGGTTCGAGGCGAGGTTGCGGATGGCGTTGTGGTCGGTGTTGATGAAGGCGCCGCCGTGCTCGACGACGATGCCCTCGTCGAAGTGCCCGCGGAGGCTGTAGCACCGGCCGCCCGGGCGGGCGCTGCCCTCGTAGAGGGTGCTCGCGATGCCCTTCGTGCGCCACAGCCAGTGCGCGGCGCGCGTGCCGGCGAGGCCTGCGCCGACGATCGCGACGCTCGGGGCGGTGGGCTTCGCCGCTGCGGCGGCCGCGAACGCCGGAGCGGGCGTCGCCATCGCGAGCGCGGCGCCGGCGCCGGCGACCCCGGCGACCTTGAGGGCGTCGCGCCGGCTGAGCTTCGAGCGCTCGGCGTCGTCGGCCGCGGCGGCGGCCGCGCGCTCGATCACCTCGCCGACGGGAAGACCGGTGCGCTCGGCCTCGGCGTGCGCCCGGATGATGCGCCCGAGCCGGGCGGTCTGCGGCGTGGTGCCGCGTCGGAATGCCATCATGAAGAACCTCACTGTCCGAATCGGTGAAGCGTTGCTTAACATGTTGCTGAGTGACATTGAGCACCATGTCATGCGTCGCGTCAAGGCCGGACACGAAACCTCGGAGGAGGCCCATGGAGGGCAACGACGTCGGAGGGCAGGTCCTCCGCTACCGCACGGCCCGGCGCATGACCCAGCGCGCCCTCGCGGAGGCGGCGGGCGTCACGAGCGGGTTCGTCAGCCAGCTCGAGACGGGGCGCGCGAACGCGACCATCGCCACGCTCCGGCGGATCGCCGACGCGCTCGGAGTCGGCCTCGTCGACCTCGTCGAGCCGGGCGCCGTGCCGGCCGCCCGCATCGTGCGCGCCGACGCGCGGCGCACCCTGTCGGCCGCGAACGGCATGACGAAGTGGTTCCTCACCGAGCCGCCCTTCGGGCACGTCGAGATGTACGCCGTCGCGATCGAGCCCGGGGGGTCGACCGGGCCCGAGCGCTACCATCACGGCGACGCCGAGGAGGTGCTGCTCGTGCTGGCCGGCGAGGTGCTCGTCGAGCTCGACGAGGAGCGCTACGAGCTCGGCGCCGGCGACACGATCGTCTACCCGAGCAGCGTGCCGCACCGGGTCTCGAACCCCGCAGATCGCACCGCCGAGCTGGTCTGGCTGAACAGCCCGCCGACGCCGGGCGGCTGAACGCCTCAGCGCAGCAGTCGCTCGGCCACGAGCTCGCCGACGAGCGTCTCGGTGAGCACCGCGACGCGCGCGTCGTCGTCGTGCTCGTGGCGGATCGCGAACTCCGAACCCGGAAGCGCACCGCCGACGGAGCCCCACCGCGAACCGCGCTCGCGCATCCACTCGAGCGCCTGGCCGTCCCAGTGCGAGCCGGCGAAGACGAGGGCCCGGTAGTCCTGCGTCTTCGTGAGGTAGACGTCGACGTGCGACCAGTCGCCCGACTCCGAGGCGAAGGCGCCGCGCCGCGGCACCTCGCGCAGCATGAGGGCCGACTGCTGCGCGCTCGAGAGGCGCTCGGCGGGCGCCAGGGTCCAGACTCCGTCGGGCCCGGCGACGAGCTCGGTCGCGGCCTCCAGCCAGTCGGCGGATGCCTCGAGCAGCCCCGCGTTCGCGACGGCGGCCCGCCGCACGACCTCGGCGTCGAAGCGGTCGGCGGGCGCGACGCCGGTGAGGGCCCCGAGCACTCCGTCGAGCACGGGGAAGGTCGCCCGGAACGTGCGGCACGCGACGCCGGACGCCTCGACCCCCGCGCCGAGCTCGACCACCGCGTCGGCCCGCGCGGCGAGCTCGGAGCCGGGCCGGTTCGTCACCGCGACGAGCGGCGTCGTGCCGCGGTAGCGCTCGATCGCACGCAGCACCTCGACGCTGCCGCCCGTCGCCGAGACCGCCACGACGGCGAGGTCCGGTGCGGGCGGGGGCAGCTCGTCGACGCTCGCGAGCTCGACCGTCGCGGTCGCGCCGGCCGCGCGGAACCGTCGTGCGACGACGTCGGCGGCGTAGCGGCTCGAGCCCATGCCGAGCACGAGCACGCGCGGAGGCCCGTCGGACCCCCGGCCGATCGCCGCCACTTCGTCGAGCCCGGGGAGGCCCGCCTCCAGCGCGTCGGCGAGCCGCGCGAGCGTCTCGGGGATCAGCTCGAGGTCGGATCGGAAGGCGGCGGTGTCCATGGCTGCTCCTGGCGGTCGTTCGTCGAGGGGTGGCGGTGGGTGATCGCGGCGTCGGGCGCGTACTGCCAGCGCGGCAGGAAGCGGGTCGCGTAGCGCAGCTCGGCGGCGAGCTGCTCGGCCTCGAAGCCCGCGAGGAGGCTCGCGTCGAACAGCTCGGGCCGGCGGAGGGCGTCGAGGTAGCCCGCGAGCAGGGCCGCGCGCGCACGGTCGGCCCAGGCGAACGCGGCCGGGTCGGCCCGACCGAGCCGCTTCTGGGCGACGGCCGCGACGAGGTCGATCGAGACGAGCAGGTGGGCGAGGTCGCGGGCCGCAGCGTCGGGTCGACCGCGCTCGGCCTCGTCGTGCTGCGGATCGCCGTCGAAGTCGATGACCGTGTAGCGGGCGTCGTCGCCGCCGGGCGCGGCGGGGGAGCGGAGCACCTGGCCGAGATGGAGGTCGCCGTGGATGGGGAAGACGAAGCCGGGTGCGCTCGCGGCGAGCGAGGCGACCGCGGTCTCGAGCGAGGGGAGCCGATTGCGCAGGCGGTCGCCCGCCGGGCCGTCGGTCTCGGCCACGGCGCCCGCGAGGGTCGCGCCGGCGCGGTCGACGCGCGCGCCGGGGGCCGCGGCGGCCTCGGGGGCGGCCTCGGCGCCGAGCGCCTCGTGGATCTCGGCGATGCGGCGCCCGAGCAGGGCCGGCCATGCGGGATCGTCGCGCTCGCCGGTCGTCACGGCGACGGCGTCGTCGACCGCCCAGGTCCAGCCGTCCTCCGCGCCGGGCAGGTAGTCGGTGATCACCGCGAGCACGCCCGTGCCGTGCGCCGGATGCCGCCAGCGGACGGTGCCGCGGAGGCGCTCGACGCCGTCGACCCCGGCCAGGTCGAGTCGCTCGAGCAGCCGCGCCGACCGTTCGGCCGCACCCCAGTTCGCGACGAGCTTCACGATGAGCCGCTCGTCGACGATGACCGAGACGTTGGTCTGGTCGACCGTGATCGCGCGCTCCGCGGCGGTCTCGGGCGACACCGAGGCATCCACCGTCGCCGCGAGCGCGCGTGCGACGCCGTCGCCCGCCGCGACCCGGCGACCGTCGAGTCGCAGGCCGCCGTCGTCGTCGACCGCGAGCGTTCGGCCGCCGATCGGAATGTGTTCGCCACTGAGCATCGAATTCATTGAATTCGGATTGTAACTATTCCGCAACCCCCGGATATTCACTGCGCTGAAGTCATTGCGGTTTCTTGATGCCTGCTGCAAGAATCGCTCAACCCTGCCCGTCGAAGTTCAGGAGTCACGATGACGTACCCGTTCCGCCGTCTCGCCCTCGCCGGGGCGGCCGCCGGCCTGCTCGCCCTCACCGCCTGCTCGTCGGCCGATGCCGGCGGCGGCGAAGCGCTCGACCCCGACGCCGACCTCAGCGAGCAGACGCTGACCGTGTCGATCTGGGCCGACTACTACCCCGAAGACCTCGCCGCCCAGTTCGAAGAGGCGACGGGGGTGAAGACCACGATCGTCAACCACACCACCAACGAGGACATCGTCGCGAAGCTCACCGCGAGCGCCGACTCCGGCATCGACGTCGCCTTCGTCTCGGGCCAGTACGCCCAGGCGCTCGGCGAGCAGGGGCTGCTCGCCGAGCTCGACAAGTCGCTCATCCCCAACGAGGAGAACCTCTACCCCGAGGCGCTCGAACTCGACTACGACGAGGGCAACGTCTACTCCGAGCCCTACGCGTGGGGCACGACCGGCCTCTGCTACCGCCCCGACCTCACCGGCTTCGCGCCGACGTCGTGGAACGACCTGCTGGACCCGAAGCCCGAGCTCGTCGGCAAGACGACGATGCTCTCGACCGACCGCTGGCTCGCCATGCCCGCACTGAAGGCCGCGGGCCACTCGGTCAACACGACCGACGACGCCGAGCTCGCCGAGGCGCAGGCCCAGCTGATCGAGACGAAGCCGACGCTCCTCGCCTACGACGACACGACCTTCTACTCGAAGCTGGTCTCGGGCGAGGCCGCGATGGTCGAGGCGTGGGACGGCTGGTGCAACTACGGCATCGCCGAAGACCCCACGATCGAGTTCGTCGTGCCCGACGAGGGCGCCGACCTCTGGGTCGACACGATGACCGTGCTCGAGTCCTCCGAGAACAAGGAGGCCGCGATGGCCTTCATCAACTACATCCTCGACCCCGAGGTGCAGACCTGGGTGGCCGAGAACATCCTCTACAAGGTGCCGAACCAGGCCGCGATGGAGGCGCTCGACCCCGCCCTGCTCGAGTCGTACCCGACCCTCGGCATCACCGTCGACCAGCTCTTCGAGCAGGAGGTCATCGTCGACCTGGGCGAGGACTCGCTGAAGTACGTCGACCTCAACTCCGAGGTCCTGGCGACCAACTGATCCCGTGACCACCACCTCCCACGAGGCGACCCCCGGCGTGCGCGCGAGCCGCGCGCGCCGGGGGCTCGCCCCAGTCCCGTTCCTCGCGCCGGGCATGCTCTACCTCATCGTCTTCATGGCGATCCCGGTCGGGCTCCTCGCGTTCTACACCTTCTTCAAGCGCGGCCGCTTCGGCGGGGTCGTCTTCGAGTTCACCCTCGACAACTGGGTGAAGCTGACCGAACCGCTCTACCTGGGCGTCATCGCCCAGTCGATCGCCATGGCGCTCGTCGTCACGCTGCTGGCGCTCGCGCTCGGCTACCCGATGGCGTACGCCATCGCCGGCCTCTCGCCGAGATGGCGCACCGTCGCCCTCATCGCCGTCGTGCTCCCCTTCTGGACCAACTTCCTCGTGCGCACCTACGCGTGGATCCTGCTCCTGAACAACGCCGGCCTCGTGAACCAGACGCTGCAGGGGCTCGGTCTCGTCGACGATCCCATCAGCATGCTGTACACGCCGCAGGCGATCGCGGTCGGCCTGCTCTACATGTACCTGCCGCTCATGGTGCTGCCGCTCTACGCCTCGCTGCAGCAGCTCGACCCCTCGCTCCGCGAGGCGGCGACGAACCTCGGCGCCAACCCGTGGCGGGCGTTCCGCACCGTCACCCTTCCGCTCTCGCTGCCGGGCGCGCTCACGGGCTGCGTCTTCGTCTTCGTGCCCGCGATGTCGAACTTCGTCATCCCCGAGCTCATCGGCGGCGGCAAGACGATCATGGTCGGCAACCTCGTGCGCGACCAGTTCTTCGAGGCGCGCGACTGGCCGTTCGGCGCGACGCTCGCGCTCCTGCTCACGATCATCCTGGTGCTCGTGATCGTGCTGCAGTCGGCGGTCTCGCGCCGCGTCACCGAAGGAGGACGTCGTGGCTGAGACGACGACCGAGACGACGGCGACGACCGCGACGACCGCGACGGGCTCGAGCCCGGTCGAGGCGACCACGGCGTCCGCGCGCACGCCGCGCCGCCGCCGGTTCCGCGGCATCCTCGTGCCGCTCTGGCTTGGCTACGTGTTCCTGTACCTGCCGATCCTCGTGGTCGTGGCGATGAGCTTCAACGACTCCGAGAACCTCTTCGTGTGGCGCGGGTTCTCGCTGCGCTGGTACCCCGAGGTGTTCGCCGACGGGGCGCTCATGCAGGGGCTCGGCAACACGCTCGTGGTCGCGACCGGCGCGACCGCGATCGCGACGGTGCTCGGCACGCTGCTCGCCTACGGCATCCAGCACTACACGCGCGGCGGTTTCGTGCGGGCGTTCGCGATCGCCCCGGCGATCCTGCCCGACCTGCTGCTCGGCATCGGGCTGCTCACCCTGTTCGCGCTGCTCGGCGTCACGCTCGGCCTCCACTCGGTGATCCTCGCGCACGGCGTCTTCGCGACGGCGTTCGTCACCGCGATCGTGCTCGCCCGCATGGCGAGCATCGACCCGAGCCTGGAGGAGGCGTCGCGCGATCTCGGCGCCGGGCCCGTGCGCACCTTCCTCAGGGTGACGCTGCCGCAGCTCGCGCCCGGCATCGTCGCCGGCGCGCTCCTCGCCTTCACCCTCTCGCTCGACGAGTTCGTGATCGCTTTCTTCACGACCGCACCCACCCAGCCCACGCTGCCGATCGTCATCTACTCGATGGTGCGCTTCGGGGTCACGCCCGAGGTGAACGCCCTCGCCACACTGCTGCTCTTCGTGAGCGTCGTGACCGTGATCGCGGCGCAGCGCCTGACCCGACTGACTGGATCCTCGAAATGACCACTGCACCGCTCGCACCGCTCCTCCGGGTCGACGGCGTCCGTGCCGTCTACGGCGACACCGTCGCCCTCCACGGCGTCTCGCTCGACATCGCCCACAACGAGTTCTTCGCCCTGCTCGGCCCGTCGGGCTGCGGCAAGACGACGCTGCTGCGATCGATCGCGGGGTTCGAGCAGCCCGCCGCAGGGCGCATCGAGCTCGACGGCGCCGACCTGCTCGGCACGCCGCCGCACCGTCGGCCCGTGAACATGATGTTCCAGAGCTACGCGCTGTTCCCGCACCTGAGCGTCGAGCGCAACGTCGCGTACGGGCTCGAGGCCGAGGGCGTGCCGTCCGCCGAGATCCGCCGCCGCGTCGGCGAGGTGATGGAGGCCGTGCGCCTCGCGCCGCTCGCCAAGCGCCGCCCAGGGCAGCTCTCGGGCGGGCAGCGGCAGCGCGTCGCGCTCGCCCGCGCCATCGTGAAGCGGCCGAAGCTGCTGCTGCTCGACGAGCCGCTCTCGGCGCTCGACCGGCAGGTGCGCGCCTCGATGCAGCTCGAGCTGAAGCGTCTGCAGCACGAGGTCGGCATGACCTTCGTGGTCGTCACCCACGACCAGGAGGAGGCCATGTCGATGGCCGACCGCATCGCGGTGCTGCGCGACGGGCGACTCGAGCAGCTCGCGACGCCGCAAGAGCTCTACCGGGCGCCGGCGAGCCGTTTCGTGGCGTCGTTCATCGGCACCGCGAATCTCCTCGACGGCCATGCGACCGCCGACGGCATCGCGGTCGACGGGCTCGGCGAGGTGCCGGTCGCCCACGCGCTCGCCGTCGGCGAGGAGGCGACGCTCGTCGTGCGGCCCGAGCACCTCGTGCTCGCACCGCTCGCGGGCGGATCGTCGTCCTCGGCGGGCTCGCTCAGCGGCGAGGTCGTCGACACCTACTTCCTCGGCGGCGCGTCGACGGTCTCGATCGAGGTCGCCGGCCTGCCCGCGCCCGTGCTCGCGACGGTGCCCGGCACGACCGAGTTCGCGCGCGGCGCGAACGTCGAGCTGCGCATCGGTGAGGCGTCGCTCGTCTCGCGCGATCCCGCGGAGCCCGGCTCGGTCGGCACCTCGATCCCGACGAGCGCGGTGCCCGCCGTGCCCGCCGATCAGTCGGCGAGCGTGTGACCGGTCGCGAGCCGGGCGTACGCGAGCAGCAGCTCGCGGGCGCCGCCGTGATCGATGGTGGGATGCTTCGCCACGATCCGGTAGCCGTACGCGTCCTCCAGTGCGACGAGGTTGCGCGCGATGACGAGCGAGGGCTGCGCGAGGGTGAAGAGCTCGCGCGCGGCGCCCTGCTCGAGCACCACCTGGTACATGCCGACCTGGCGGTCGTAGAGGGTCGTGAGCAGCGACGCCATGAGGCCGTTGCGGCCCGCCGAGCCGCCGAGCTCGCAGAGCAGGCGCACCTCGGCGTCGTCGGGGCCGCTCGGCAGGCCCGAGTCGACGAGCGCGATGAGCCGGGCGACGGGGTCGTCGGGGAGGCTCTCGAGCATCCGCACCCGCTCCTCGTAGAAGCGCTCCATTCCCGCCCGGTTCGCCTCGAACATGAGCTCGTCGATGTCGGGGTAGTAGTAGAGCACGGCGCTCGAGGTGAGGCCGGCCTCCTCCGCGACGCGGTTCAGGCGAGCCCCTTCGGGGCCGTGCGCGGCGATCGCGCGCTGCGCGGCGGCGACGAGCTGGCTGCGTCGCTCCTCCTGGCGCTTCGGTCGGGCCATCGAGCACTCCTTCGTGCGAATCGAATTGTCTGTGCTGCTGCTCAATATTAGGGCGAAAACTCTTGATATGTCTGGTCAACACGCACCAGAATTCTCTAAACTCCGATACAAGAAACTCGTATGAGAGGTCGATGATGACTGACGGACGACTGACGATCCTGTTCATGCCCGAGAGCGCGTACGGGCCGACGAACAACTGCATCGGCATCGGTGCCGAGCTGCTGAAGCGCGGCCACCGCGTCGTGTTCGCCGCCGAGCGGTCGTGGGAGGGCAGGCTCGCCGCCCTCGGCTTCGAGGAGGACCTCGTCGACCTCGCCCCGGCGCCCGAGGAGGAGGTCGAGCAGGACGCGGGGCAGTTCTGGAAGGACTACATCCGCGAGGTCTCGCCCGAGTTCCGCAAGACCACCTCCGAGCAGCTCGAGACCGTCACGCTGCCCATCTGGCAGGCGCTCGTCGACGGCGCGAAGTACTGCGAGCCGCAGCTGCAGGCCATCATCGAGCGGGTACGGCCCGACGTCGTCATCGAGGACAACGTGATCGCCTTCCCCGCGCTCGTGACGGCCGACGCGCCGTTCGTGCGGATCGTGTCGTGCAACCCCCTCGAGGTGCCCGGCGACGAGATCGCCCCTGTCTTCTCGGGCCTCGCGGCCGACGACCGCGCGGCATGGCCGGCCTTCCGCGCCGAGTACGAGCGCACCCATCGGCAGCTGTGGCAGGAGTTCGACGCCTGGGTGCAGGAGCAGGGCGCACCGGCGCTGCCCGAGCTCGAGTTCATCCACCGCGGCGACGAGAACCTCTACGTCTACCCCGAGGTGCTCGACTACCACGGCGAGCGGCCGCTCGACGAGACCTGGCACCGCCTCGACTCCTCGGTGCGCGAGACCGAGCAGGCGCCGGCCGACCTGCCCGCCTCGTTCACCGACGGCAGCCGCCCGCTCGTCTACTTCAGCCTCGGCTCGCTCGGCTCGGCCGACGTCGAGCTCATGCAGCGGGTCATCGCCGCGCTCGCCGACCAGCCGGTCAACGTCATCGTGTCGAAGGGACCGCTGCACGAGGAGTTCGAGCTCGCCGAGAACATGTGGGGCGCCGAGTTCCTGCCGCAGACGCGAATCCTGCCGCTCGTCGACCTGGTGATCACGCACGGCGGCAACAACACGACGACCGAGGCGCTGCACTTCGGCAAGCCGATGATCCTGCTCCCGCTCTTCTGGGACCAGTACGACAACGCCCAGCGCGTGCACGAGCAGGGGTTCGGCCTCCGGCTCGACCCCTACCGCTTCACGCCCGACGAGCTCGCGGGCGCCGTGCGCTCCCTGCTCGCCGATGCCGAGCTGCGCGAGCGCACCGCGGCCGCCGGCGCCGACATCCGTTCGCGCGACGGCCTGTCGGCCGCGGCCGACGTGATCGAGCGCGTCGGCGCGCGGGAACGGGTGTGAGCCGCACCACGGCCCCGGCCGGCGCCGACGTGCGGGCGACGGCGAGGGCCGCGCTCGCCGATGCCGCTCCTCGCCCGTTCTGGACCGACCGGGCCGCAGGGCCCGGCGCCAGCGCCGCGCCCGCCGCCCGGCCCGCCCTGACCGCCGCGACCGACGCCGACCTCGTCGTCATCGGCGGCGGCTTCACCGGGCTGTGGACGGCATGGCGGTCGCTCGAGCGCGACCCCGGGGCATCCGTCGTGGTGCTCGAGGCCGAACGCGTCGCCCACGGCGCGACCGGCCGCAACGGCGGGTTCGTCTCGAGCTCGCTCACGCACGGGCTCACCCACGGCACCGCGATCTGGCCCGACCAGGTCGGCGCCCTCCACGAGGAGGGCGAGCGCAACCTCGCCGAGCTCGTCGCGACGATCGAGCGTGCGGGCATCGACTGCGGTCTGAGCCGCGCGGGCAAGACGACGATCGCCGTCGAGCCGTGGCAGCTCGACGGCCTGCGCGAGGCGCACGAGCTCGGCGCACGGCACGGGGTCGCACTCGAGCTGCTCGACCGCGACGAGATGCAGGCCGACGTGCACTCGCCGAGCTATCTCGGCGGACTCCGCGATCGCACCGGCACGGTGCTCATCGACCCCGCGCGGCTCGCGTGGGGCATGGCCGCCGAGCTCGAGCGCCGGGGGGTGCGCATCTTCGAGGCCTCCGCCGCGACCGGCCTCGACCGCCACGGCGAAGGGGTGCGCGTGCGCACCGCCCTCGGCCACGTCGACGCGCGGAACGCGGTCGTCGCGACCGCGGCCTACCCGTCGCCGCTGCGCCGGCTGGGCAACTACATCATGCCGCTCTACGACCACGTGCTCATGACCGAGCCGCTCGATGCTCGGCAGCGCGCCGCGATCGGCTGGGCCGAGGGGCAGGGGCTCACCGACGCGGGCAACCAGTTCCACTACTACCGGCCGACCGCCGACGGGCGCATCCTCTTCGGCGGCTGGGACGCGGTGTACTACTTCGGCGGCAGGGTCGACGCGAGCCTCGAGCAGCGCGACGCCTCCCACGAACTGCTCGCGCGGCACTTCTTCGAGACGTTCCCGCAGCTCGAGGGCCTGCGCTTCACGCACCGGTGGGCCGGCCCGATCGACTCGACCACGCGGTTCACCGCGGCGTACGGCACGGCGCGCGGCGGCCGGGTCGCCTACGCGGTCGGGCACACGGGGCTCGGCGTGGGCGCGTCGAGATTCTCGGCGGATGTCGCGCTCGACCTGCTGGCGGGCGAGCCCACCTCCCGGCTCCGCTACGACATCGTGCGTCGCCGGCCGTTCCCCATCCCGCCCGAGCCGCTGCGCAATCCGATCGTGCAGTTCACCCGGCGCTCCATCCTCGCGGCCGACGCGCACGAGGGCCGCCGCAACCTGTGGCTGCGCACCCTCGACCGCTTCGGCCTCGGATTCAACTCCTGACCACCGGGCCCAGTGCCCGCGACCGCTCTCGAAAGGAGCACCCATGACGACCGGCACCTTCATCGGGGAGTACCGCCCCGGCACCGGCGGCGACGCCGTCATCACGAACCCCGCGACCGAGCAGGAGGTCGCGTCGTTCACCGCCTCGGGCGTCGCCGACGTCGACGAGGCCGCCGCCGCAGCGCGCGCCGCGCAGCCCGCCTGGGCGGCGAAGACGCCGGGGGAGCGCTCGCTGGCACTGCTCCGCCTCGCCGACGCGCTCGAGGCCGACGCCGAGCACCTCGCGAAGCTCGAGGTCGAGGACTCGGGCAAGCCGTGGACGACCGCGTTCGACGGCGAACTGCCCTTCGGCATCGACAACCTCCGCTTCTTCGCGGGTGCGGCGCGCTCGCTCGACGGCACCGGGGCCGGATCGTTCTCGAACGGCTACACCTCGATCCTCACCCGGCGACCCGTGGGCGTGGTCGCGGGCATCACGCCGTGGAACTTCCCGCTCATCATGGCGATCTGGAAGGCCGGCCCCGCGCTCGCCGCGGGCAATGCGGTGATCGTGAAGCCCGCCCCCGCGACGCCGCGCACGACCCTCCGCTTCGCGGAGCTCGCCCTCGAGGCAGGGCTGCCCGCCGGCATCTTCAACGTCGTCACGGGCGACGCCGAGGTGGGCCAGGCGCTCGTCACGCACCGCGAGGTCGACATGGTGAGCGTCACCGGCTCGACCCAGACGGGCAAGGCCGTCATGCGCGGCGCGGTCGAGGGCGTCAAACGCGTGCATCTCGAGCTCGGGGGCAAGGCGCCCGTCATCGTCTTCGCCGATGCCGACCTCGGCGCCATGGCCCAGGCCGTCACGATGGGCGCCACCTACAACTCGGGCCAGGACTGCACCGCGGCGACCCGGGTCTACCTCGAGCGCTCGGTCTACGACGACGGCGTCGCGGCGCTGCGACAGGCCGTCTCGGGTGTCGTCGCGGGCGATCCGATGAGCCCCGAGACGCACATCGGGCCGCTCGTGTCGCGGGCCCACCGCGAGCGGGTCGAGGGCTTCGTCTCGCGTGCCGTCGCCGAGGGCGCCGAGGCGCTCGTCGGCGGCCGCTCCCTCGAGGGCATCGGCTCCTACTTCGCGCCGACGCTGCTCGTCGGCGCGGCCCAGTCGTCCGAGATCGTCCAGGGCGAGGTCTTCGGTCCGGTGCTCGTCGTGCTGCCCTTCGACGGCGAGGCCGAGGGCATCGCGCTCGCGAACGACAGCGCGTACGGGCTCGCCTCCTCGGTCTGGACGAGCGACGTCGGCCGCGCACTGCGGGTCAGCCAGTCGCTCGACGTGGGCGTGACCTGGGTGAACGACCACCTGCCGATCGCCTCGGAGGCGCCGCACGGCGGCGTCAAGGGCTCGGGCTTCGGCAAGGACATGTCGATCGAGCCGCTGCTCGACTACTCGGTCACCCGCCACCTCATGATCCGGCACGCCCCGCCGCCCGAGACGACCGGGTTCCGGCCCGCCTGAGCCGGGCGGGGCGGCACGACGCCGGCCGCGCAGGCCGGCTCCACGAGCAGATCGACGACGATGACGGAGAGACGACGATGACGGAGAGCACGGCGGCGCCCGCGAACGGGCGGATCACGAAGGCGGTCATTCCTGCGGCGGGGTTGGGGACGCGGTTCCTGCCGGCGACGAAGGCGATGCCGAAGGAGATGCTGCCGGTGGTCGACAAGCCGGCGATCCAGTACGTGGTCGAGGAGGCGGTGAATGCCGGCCTGACGGATGTGTTGATGATCACGGGTCGGAACAAGAACGCGTTGGAGAATCACTTCGACCGGGTGGCCGAGTTGGAGGCGACCCTGGAGCGCAAGGGCGACACGGCCAAGCTCGAGAAGGTGAACGAGTCGACCGAGCTGGCCGACATGCATTACGTGCGTCAGGGCGACCCGTTGGGGCTCGGGCATGCGGTGCATCGGGCGCACATGCATGTGGGGGATGAGCCGTTCGCGGTGCTGCTGGGTGATGACATCATCGACGCGCGGGACGAGTTGCTGACGCGGATGCTGGACGAGCAGGTCCGGCGGGATGCGTCGATCGTGGCGTTGCTGGAGGTGGATCCGGATCAGATCCACTTGTACGGGGCGGCGCAGGTGGAGGCGACGGACGATCCGGACGTGGTGCGGATCACGGGTCTGGTGGAGAAGCCGGCGAAGGAGGTCGCGCCGTCGAACTATGCGGTGATCGGCCGGTACGTGCTGAAGCCGCAGGTGTTCGACGTGCTGGAGGACACGGCGCCGGGCAAGGGCGGTGAGATCCAGTTGACCGACGCGTTGATGACGATGGCGGAGGACGTGGAGGGCACGGGCGGGGTGTACGGGGTCGTGTTCCGTGGTCGCCGGTACGACACGGGCGACAAGCTGGACTACATCAAGGCCGTGATCCAGCTCGCGGTCGATCGCGACGACCTCGGCGTGGAGCTGAAGAGCTGGCTCTCGGGCTACGTACGGGGGCTCGATGCCCACTGAGCGACTTCGTGACATCCGGGTTTGCATCGAGCCGCGGCCTTTGTCACGCTGAGAGACGTGCCGTCATCCCTGCGCTCCGCACTCGTCGCGGGCCTCTCCGCGAAGCGCCTGCTCCTCATCGCCGGCGGCCTGCTCGTCCTCCTCGCGGTGGCCGTGCTCGTCGCGCGGGGCCTGCGCACCCTGCCCGCCGTCGAGGCGTTCATCACCGAGTACCCCGGCCACACCCCGTTGCCCGAGGGGGCTCCCGTCGGCATCCCGGCCTGGCTCGGCTGGCAGCACTTCTTCAACGCCTTCTTCCTCGTGATGCTCGTGCGCACGGGGCTCATCGTGCGGTCGAAGGCCCGCCCGCCCGCGTTCTGGACGCGCGACAACACGCGGTGGCCGCGTACCAAGGGAGCCCCGCGCCGACTCGGCATCTCGGTGTGGCTGCACCTCGTCGTGGACGCGTTCTGGGTGCTGAACGGCGTCGTCTACGTCGTGCTGCTGTTCGCGACCGGGCAGTGGGTGCGCATCGTGCCGACGAGCTGGGACGTGGTGCCCGGCTCGATCTCGGTCGTGCTGCAGTACCTCTCGCTCGACTGGCCGACCGAGAACTCGTGGGTGTCGTACAACGACGCCCAGGTGCTCGCGTACTTCGCGATCGTCTTCATCGCCTCGCCGCTCGCGATCCTCACGGGGCTCCGGCTCTCGCCGGGCTGGCCGCTCGAGGGCCCGCTCGCGCGGGCCGTGCCCGAGCGCGCCGCCCGTGCGCTGCACTACCCCGTGATGCTGTTCTTCCTGCTCTTCACCTTCGCGCACGTCGTGCTCGTGCTCGCGACCGGGGCGCTGCGCAACCTCAACCACATGTACGCGGCACGGGAGTCCGACGACTGGGTCGGCTTCGCGATCTTCGCCGTCTCGATCGTCGTCATGGTCGGCGGCTGGGTGCTCGCGCGCCCGCTGCTGCTCGTGCCTGCGGCCGAGCGCTTCGGCCAGGTGCGGCGGATGCCCCAGGCTCCGCCCGCACCGAAGCGCACCGCCGCCCGCGGCTGAGCGGCGGAGCAGCCGTCAGCCGACGACCCGGAGCCCGTCGGCGACGACCCGCCCGTCGTGGAGCACCGTGCGGTCCGAGCCGCGGTCCATGACGGCGCTCGTCGGGGTCTCGCCGTCGACGAGCACGAGGTCGGCGCGGTCGCCGACCGCGAGGCCCGGGCGGTCGCCGACGCCGGCGAGTCGCGGCGAGCCGGCGTCCATGATGCTCGCGCCGCCCATCGTGGCGATCGCGAGGCAGTGCTCGATCAGCTCGTCGCGGCGGAACCCGCGCGTGAACGCGAGCTGCCAGGTGCGATCGAGCAGGTCGCAGTTGCCGTACGGGCTCCAGTAGTCGCGCTGGCCGTCCTCGCCGAGGCCGACCCTGACCCCGGCCTCGGCGAGGTCGACGAGCGAGAGCTGGCCGGATGCGGCTGGGGCGACGGTGGCGAGCGCGATGTCGAGCTCGGCGAAGCCGTCGATCAGGCGTCGGCTCGTGGCATCCGACACCGAACCCAGGCTGTACGCGTGCGACATCGTGACCCTGCCCTGCATGCCGAGGGCACGCGTGCGCTCCATCACCAGCTCGGTGCTGAACACGGCGAGCTCGCCGGGCTCGTGGAGGTGGATGTCGACCGCGACCCCGTGCTTCTCGGCGAGGCCGAAGACCAGGTCGAGGTGGCGTGCCGGATCGCGATCGAGCTCGCACGGGTCGATGCCGCCGACGACGTCGGCACCCGCGGCGAGTGCGGCGTCGAGGACCTCCACCGAGCCCGCCTCGCGGAGGAGCCCGGCCTGCGGGAACGCGATGACCTGCACGTCGGCGTGCCCGGCGAACCGCTCCTTCGCGGCCATGACCGCCTCGAAGCGCTCGAGGCCGCAGTCGACGTCGACCTGCGCGAAGCTGCGGACCCGGGTGGTGCCGTGCGCGATCATGCGCTCGAGGGTGCCGGCGACGCGCTCGGCGAGCGGCACCTCGGCGTCGCGCCAGTTCGCGCGGTCGTTCATCACCATCGTCCAGACGCCGGGGCCGCCGGTGTGCGGCCGGAACGGCAGGCCGATGCGGGTCGAGTCGAGGTGCACGTGCACGTCGCTGAACGCGGGGAGGAGGAGACGGCCCCGGCCGTCGAGCTCGCCGTCTCTGCCTTCTCCGCCGGGGCGGGCGGGGGAGTCGGGCGCCCCCGCCGGCCGCGGCCGTGCCGCGCCGTCGTGGGGGAGGACCTCGGCGATGCGACCGCCGTCGATCCGGACATCGGCGGCGGCGGAGCCCCAGGGGCGGACGTTTCGGATGAGCATGTGCGGTCCTTCGGGAGTGGCGGTGGTGGAGGCGGGGGAGCGCAGATCAGCCGCGGTGCGGCCCCTCGAGCTGCTCGGCATCGTGCGTCGGCCGTGTCGGCATCGGCGTCGCTCGGAGGGGCCGCCCCGCCAGGACGCCGAAGACGAGCTGGGCGGCCGCGACGCCGAGGAGCGCGGCGAGCAGCGTCGACCACCCGACGCCCGCCGTCGAGAACATGCCGAGCGCGAGCGGGCCGAGCGCGGCGATCGCGTAGCCGACGCCCTGGGCCACCGCCGAGAACGAGGCGGTGCGCGCGGCGCTCGGCGCCTTCTGCACGATGAGCCCGACGGCGAGGCCGAATGCCGCGCTCTGCGCGACGCCGAGCACCGCGACGAACACGGCGGCCGACGAGGCCGGGGCGAAGGCGAGCCCCCCGAGCCCCGCGGCAGAGAGCAGCGAGACGACCGCCGTCACGGCCGACTGGCTGCGGAAGCGCGCGGCGATCGTGGGTGCGAGGAGCGCGGCGGGGATCCCGGCGATGCTGAGCCAGGCGAGCAGCAGCCCGCCGGTCGCGGCGTCGGCGCCGCGGTCGACCACGATCGTCGGGAGCCAGGCGGTGAGCGCGAAGTAGATCAGCGCCTGGCATCCGAAGAACCCCGTGACCGACCACACTCGCGGGGCGCGCAGGATCGAGCCGTCGCCCGCCCGCGAGCTCGGCTCGCCCGCACCCGTCGCCGCCACGGCCAGGCGCGGCGCCGCGAGCAGCGCGAACACCGCGACGAGGCAGATCGGGAGCGCCCAGACGAGCAGCGCCGTGGCGGCGTCGCCGCCGAGCGCGTCGAACAGCGGCATCGCGAGCGCGGCGCCGAGTGCCGCGCTGACGCCGAACACGGAGGTGTACACGCCCGACCAGAGCCCCTGGCGCCGCCCCAGATGGGTGCGCACGAGCTGCGGGGTGAGGATGCCGAGCAACGAGATGCTCGCCCCGACGACCACGGTTCCCGCGATGAGGGCGGTCGGGCCGAGCGGGCGCACGAGCATCGCGAGGCCGAGCGCCATCAGCAGGACGGCGGCGGCCCGATCGACCCCGAACCGCCGGGCGAACACCGGCGCGAGCGGGGCGGCGAGCCCGAACAGCAGCACGGGGATGGCGCTCAGCGTCGCGAGCCCCGCTGCGCTGAAGTCGTACGCGGTCTCGATCTCGGGCAGCAGCGCCGACACGCTCGTGATCGGCGACCGCACCGAGAGGCCGATGCCGACCACGAGCACGCCGGCGAGGAGCGGGGCGCCGATGCCGACGCCCCGCTCAGTCATGCAGGGACTGCTCGGTCTGGTCGAGGACGCCGAGGGCAGCCGCCGTGGCCGCGTCGACGTCGCGAGCGGCGATCGCGTGGAGGAGCGCCTCGTGCAGGTCGACGACGCTCGGGTCGGCGTTGTTCGAGAGGCACGAGTTGTGCGCGACCGACTGGCGCAGCGAGCCGTCGAAGCTCGCGTAGATGCCGACGAGGAGCCGGTTGTGCGAGGCCTCCGCGACGCCGACGTGGAACGCGACGTCGTGGTTCGCGAAGGCGTCGACGTCGCTGCGGCTGATGGCCTGGCGCCGCAGGGCGAGCTCGCCCCTGAGGGCGGCGAGGTCGGCGTCGGTCCGGTGCAGGGCGGCCTCGCGCGCGGCGAGCACGTCGAGCGCGCGTCGCACGGTGAGGACCTCGCGCGAGTCGGCACCGCCGAGGGTGCGGCGCAGCGCCACCTCGGTCGCGTCGCTCGCGACGACGTAGGTGCCGTCGCCCTGGCGGGTCTCGAGGAGGCCGAGCTGCACGACCGAGCGCACGGCCTCGCGCACGGACGGTCGGCTGACGCCGAGGCGCTCGGTGAGTTCGGCCTCGGTCGGGATGCGCGTGCCGATCGGCCAGGCGCCGGAGGCGATCTCGGTGTTCAGGCGGTCGACCACGGTGTCGACGAGTGACTTGCGTCGGATGGGTTCCACGGGTCCATTCTCTTCCAGCTCGAAAGTATGGTTATCATAACATCTGACAAATACGGCGCAGGTGCCCGCCACCCTCGAACGAAGGAGTTCGCCCACATGGCAGACGCGATCACGACGATCGACCACGACCGCGCCCGGGCCGCAGAGGTCGCGGCGGTTCCGGCCCCCGACGTCGTCGTCGCCCCGGCGCTCGTCGATGCGCACATCCACCCCGACAAGTCGAGCTGGGGCGGGCGATGGGCGTCGCGCCGCCCCGCGGCATCCCTGCGTGAGCTCATCGCGGGCGACCTCGCGACGCAGCTCGCCGAGACGCGCAGCGTGGAGGAGCGCGCGTTCGCCCTGCTCAGCGCGGCCCGCGCGAACGGCACGCTGGGAATGCGCGCGCACGTCGACGTCTCGACCGAGCTCGGCCTCCGCAACGTCGAGGGCGTCCGCGCGGCCGCCGAGCGGCTCGCCCCCGAGCTCACCGTGCAGATCGTGGCATTCCCGCAGTTCGGGCTCCTCACGAACCCCGGCACGCTCGACGTCATGGCGGCGGCGCTCGGGGCCGGCGCCGACCTCGTCGGCGGCATCGATCCGCTCGGCCTCGAGGGCGACGTCGACGCGCACCTCGACGCGGTGTTCGGCCTGGCGCAGCGCGCCGGGCGCGATCTCGACATCCACCTGCACGACGGCGGCGAGCCCGGGCTCGCCCAGATCCGCGAGATCGCGGCGCGCACCGTCGCGGCCGGCATGCAGGGCCGGGTCACCGTGAGCCACGCCTTCGCCCTCGCGGATGCCTCGGCCCCGTCGTTGCGCGACACGCTCGACCGCGTCGCGGCGGCCGGCCTCTGGGTCACGACCTGCGCGCTCGGCGACGACCCCGTACCCGACCTCGCGCTGCTCGAGTCGCACGGCGTGCAGCTCGCCGCCGGGTCCGACGGCGTCCGCGACTCGTGGAGCCCGTTCGGCACCGGCAGCATGGTCGACCGCGCGCACCTGCTCGCGTACCGCACCGGCGCGAGGACCGACGCCGAGCTCGAGCGCTGCTACCGCATCTCGTCCATCGAGGGGGCCCGCCTGATCGGCGCCGCCGACCTCGCCGACTGGTCGGGGCCCACCCACCCCGCCCGGCTGGAGTTCCACGGCGAGTCGCTCGCCCAGATCGTGGTCGACCGGCCGACGCCCGAGCGCGTCATCCGCGACGATCGCGCCCTGCACCGGCGCTGAACGCGCCGGGCGATCCTTCCCGCACCCTTCCGCACCGATCCCCTCATGCACCACCACGACACCACGACGAAGGAGTTCCCCGTGTCACGACGCCGCATCCTGACCGCGTCGGCCGCATTGGCCGTCATCGGTCTCACCCTCACCGCCTGCACGGCAGCGCAGAACGACGGCGAGGAGGGCGGTCTCTCGATCGACCTCGCCGACCTCGCCACGACGACCGAGCCGGGCACGCAGCCCGTCGACGAGGTCAAGTGGAACCTGCCGTACGAGCCGATGTCGCTCGACCCCATCTTCGGCTTCAACTACGCCGAGAACACCGTCACCGCGAACCTCTGCGAGAGCCTCGTGCGCCTCACTCCCGAGCTCTCGACCGAGCCCGGACTCGCCTCCGCGGTCGACCAGCCCGACGACACCACGATCGTCTACACGATCCGCGACGGCGTCACCTTCTGGAACGGCAACCCGCTCACCGCCGAGGACGTCGCCTACTCGTTGCAGCGCCAGCTCGGCGAGACCGCGACGAGCTACTTCTCGAGCTACTTCCAGAACGTCGCCTCGGTCGACGTCACCGCGCCCGACCAGGTGACGGTGAAGCTCACCCAGCCCGACGTGCTGTTCACGCAGGCGATGGGCACCGCGGCCGGCGCGATCGTCGAGAAGGCCGCCGCCGAGGCGGAGGGAGACGCGTTCGGCACCCCGAGCGGCGGCCTCTCGTGCACCGGGCCCTTCTCGCTCGCCGCGTGGAACTCGGGCAAGAGCATCGAGCTCGCCGCGAACGAGGGCTACTGGGGCGAGGTGCCGCTCGCGGCGAAGCTCAGCTTCAGCTTCATCGCCGACGAGTCGACCGCGGTCAACGCGCTGCGCACGGGCGACGTCGACGGCCAGTACTTCTACCTGCCGCCCGCAGGGCTCACCCAGCTCGCGAACAGCGACGAGGTCACGACGAGCTACGGCAAGTCGCTCGTCTTCTGGACCATGGTCACCGCGAACTTCGACGGCGGGCTCGGCGACGACCGCATCCGCCAGGCGCTCTCGCTCGCGATCGACCGCGCGGCCCTCACGAAGGTCGTCTTCCAGGGCGCCGGCATCCCGGCGACGACCCTCGCCGGCCCCGACTACTGGGGCTACGAGACCGCCGCCTTCGAGGAGGCGTCGAAGGAGTTCTCGGCCGACCCCGACCTCGAGGAGGCGAAGCGGCTCGTCGCCGAGGCCGGAGCGCCCGACGCGCCCATCGTGCTCGCAGTGCAGGGCAGCTCGGCCGTGCACGAGCAGACCGCGAACGTGATCCAGGCCGCGGGGCAGGCGATCGGGCTCGAGATCGAGACGAAGGTCATCCCGGTCGAGCAGTTCGGCAACCTCTACTTCGACCCGACCGCGCGCGAGGGCATCGACGGCTTCTTCACGACCAACTACGGCAGCTTCGCCGACGCGCTCGACGTGTACCAGTTCTTCGCGTCGACCGACAGCCACAACTACACCGGCTGGGACAGCGCCGACGAGCAGCTCTTCGCCGCCCGCGCCGAGACCGACCCGGCCGCCCGCGCCGACCTCGTGATCGACGCGCAGCGCATCATCACGACCGAGCTGCCGTGGATCCCGCTCGCGTACGAGCCCGTCACGCTCGTGCAGAACGACCGCATCTCGGGCGCGACCGCCTCGTTCGCGTACCTCTACGCACCGTGGGCCGCGACCATCGGCGGGGTGGAGTAGTCCCGATGTCCCTCGCTCCATACCTGCTGCGGCGGCTCGGCGGGCTCCTGCTCGTGCTGCTCGTGACCTCGTTCATCGTGTTCGGGCTGCTCTACCTCGCCCCCGGAAGCCCGCTGGCGTTCATCCTCGGGCCCCGGGGCGGGACCCCCGAGCAGATCGCCGCCGTCACCGAGCAGTACCATCTCGACGACCCGTTCCTCCTGCGCTACGTCGCCTGGCTCGGCGACGTGCTGCGGGGCGACCTCGGCTACTCGATCGTCTACCGGCAGGATGTCTCGGCGCTGATCTCGGGCCGTGTGGGAACGACGCTCGCGCTGGTGTCGATGGCGGCGATCATCATCGCCGTCGTCGGCATCGCCGCGGGCACGTTCGCGGCGCTCCGCGGCGGATGGAGCGACCAGCTCACCTCGACGCTCGCCGCGGTCGGGCTCTCGACGCCGTCGTTCGTCGTCGGCGTCGCCCTCATCAGCGTGTTCGCGGTGGGCCTCGGCTGGTTCCCGACCTTCGGGTCGGGAACCGGCGGGGTCGACACCCTGTACCACCTGGTGCTGCCGGCCGTGGCGCTCAGCGTCGCGAGCGCCGCCTACCTCGCGCGCATCACGCGTGCGGCGGTGCTCGAGGAGGGCGGGCGCGAGCACGTGCAGACCGCCACCGTCCGCGGGCTCGCGTCCGGTCACATCGTGCGGCACCACGTGCTGCGCAACTCGCTCATCCCGATCGTCACCGTGCTCGGCCTCACGATCGCGACGCTCATCGCGGGCGCGGTCGTCGTCGAGAACGTCTTCGCCCTCGACGGGCTCGGCTCGCTGCTCGTCCGGGCGATCCTGCAGCGCGACTTCGCGGTCGTGCAGGCCGTGATCCTCGTGCTCGTCGTCGCCTTCGTCGTCGTCAACGCGATCGTCGACGTGCTCTACACCTTCATCGACCCGCGCATCACCCTCGGGAGCCGGCAATGACCACCCCCTCCACCATGAGCCTCGCCGTCGCGAGCGTGCGGGAGCGACGCGGCACGGGCCGCGCCCGCCGCGTCGCCGACCGCCTCGGCGTCGTCGGCTGCATCGCCGCCTCGATCCTGCTCGTCATCGCCCTCGCGGCGATCTTCGCGCCGGTCGTGGCGCCCTACGACCCCGACTACCCCGACCTGATGGCCTCGCTCAGCGGGCCGTCGCCCGCGCATCTCCTCGGCACCGACGCGCTCGGTCGGGACATCCTCTCGCGACTCATCTGGGGCTCGCGGATCACGCTCGCCGGCCCCGGCCTCGTGATCCTCATCGCCACCGTCGTCGGCACGCTCCTGGCCCTCCTGGCCGCATGGCGCGGCGGGCGCACCGACACCGCCGTCGCGTGGGTGCTCGACATCCTCTTCGCGGTGCCGGGCATCGTGTTCGCGCTCATCGCCGTGGCGATCTGGGGGCCGAGCCTCGCCACCGTCGTCGGCGGTCTCGCGATCGCCTACGTGCCCTACGTCGCGCGGGTCGTGCGCGGCGCCTCCCTCCGCGAACGGCGGATGCCGTACGTCTCGGCCGCCTGGCTCCAGGGCCAGTCGGGCACGGGCATCACCTTCACCCAGATCCTGCCGAACGTGCAGCCCATCGTCGTCGCCCAGGCCGTGTCGTCGCTCGGCTTCGCGGTCATCGAGCTCGCCGCGGTGTCGTTCCTCGGGCTCGGCGTGCAGCCGCCCACCGCCGACCTCGGCCTCATGGTCAAAAGCGGATTCGACTCGGTGCTGCGCGGCCACCCCACCGAGGCGATCGCCGCGGGCACCCTGATCGTCCTCATCGTCTGGTGCGTCACCGTCATCGGCGATCGGCTCACCTCGAGTGCAAGGAGCATGCGATGACCGACACCCTGCTGCGACTCGACGACGTCCGGGCGACGCTCCGCCTGCGCGGCGGCGAGCAGACCCTGCTCGACGGGGTGAGCCTCACGATCGGCGAGGGCGAGTCGCTCGGCCTCGTCGGCGAGTCGGGATCGGGCAAGTCCCTCACGACCCGCGCGATCACGCGGATGCTCGAGCCCGCGTTCCGGGTGACCGGCGAGATCGCGTTCGACGGGGCATCCGTGCTCTCGATGAACCCGGCCGCCCTGCGCCGCTACCGTTCGCGCGACGTGGGCATGATCTTCCAGGACCCCCGGGCGCACGTGAACCCGGTGCACCGCGTCGGCGACTTCCTCACCGAGTCGCTCGTCCGCGATCGCGGCGTCGACCGGCGCGACGCCGAGCGCCGCGCGGTCGTGCTGCTCGACGAGGTCGGCGTGCGCAACCCCGAGCAGCGGCTGCGGCAGTACCCGCACGAGCTCTCGGGCGGCCTGCTGCAGCGCGTCATGATCGCGAGCGTGCTGCTCGCCGAGCCCCGGCTCATCCTCGCCGACGAGCCGACCACGGCGCTCGACGTGACCGCGCAGTCCGACGTCATGGCGATCCTCGAGGAGCAGCGCCGCGCGCGCGGGCTCGCGCTGCTCTTCATCACGCACGACCTCGAGCTGGCCGCGGCCTGCTGCGACCGCCTGGCGGTCATGTACTCGGGGCAGATCGTCGAACAGGGCGAGCACGTGTACGAGGCGCCCACCCACCCCTACACGATCGAACTGCTCGGTGCGCGGCCGAGCATCGACGAGCGCGTCGACCGCCTGCCGGTGCTGCGCTACGACCGAGCGACCCACGAGCTGCTGAAGGCGGAGGCATCATGAACCGGCCCGTTCCCACCGACCGCGTCGACCGCACCGAGCCGGCCGGCGGCGAACCGATCGTCGTCGCGCGCGGGCTGCGCAAGGTGTTCCCGGGGCCCGCCAAGGACGACCCCGTCATCGCGGTCGACGACGTCTCCTTCGAGCTGTACCCGAACGAGTGCCTCGCGATCGTCGGCGAGTCGGGCTCGGGCAAGACGACCGTGGCCCGCATGCTCGTGGGGCTCGAGACCGTCACCGAGGGCGAGCTCTCGGTGCGCGGCGAGTCGCGGGCGAAGGGCGTCAAGCATCTGGCCGACCGACGGCGCTGGGCACGGGAGGTGCAGTACGTCTTCCAGGACCCGTACTCCTCCCTCAACGGGCGGCAGCGGGTCGGCGAGATCGTCGCGACGAGTGTCGCGCTGCACGCCGGCACGGGGGCGACCCGGGAGGAGGCCCGTGGGCGCGCCCGCGAGATCCTCGAGTCCGTCGGGCTCGGCGAACGGTTCGCCGACAAGTTCCCGCACCAGCTCTCGGGCGGGCAGCGCCAGCGGGTCGCGATCGCCCGGGCGCTCGCCGCCGACCCCGCGGTCATCGTGCTCGACGAGGCCGTCGCGGCGCTCGACGTCTCGATCCAGGCGCAGATCCTGAACCTGCTCGCCGACATCCGCGCCGAACGCGAGGTGAGCTACCTGTTCATCTCGCACGACCTCGCCGTGGTCAACCAGATCTCCGACCGCATGATCGTCATGGAGCAGGGCCGCGTCGTCGACGGCGGTCGCACGGCCGAGCTCCTCGCCGATCCGGTGCACCCGTACACGCGATCGCTGCGCGCCGCGGTGCCGCGGCCCGGGTGGAAGCCCGTCCGCCGCGAACGCCTCGCCGCGCAGGCCACCGCATGACGACGCTCGTCACCGCCGACTTCGTGGTCTCCCACGACGGTCACGGCCACACCGAGCTCCGCGACGGCGCGGTGGTGATCGACGGCGATCGCATCGCGTGGGTCGGTCGTGCCGCGGATGCCCCGGCCGGCGCCGGGGCGACCGAGCGCATCGCGCTCGGGCGGAGCATCCTCATGCCCGGGCTCATCGACCTCGACGCGCTCGCCGACGTCGATCACCTCACCCTCGACGCCTGGTGCGACGGCGCCGCGCAGCGGCGGCTCGACTGGTCGGCCGACTACTTCGCCCGGCGGCACGACGTGCTCACGGCCGAGGAGCGCAGCTCCATGCGCCGCTTCGCGCTCGTGCAGCTCGCCCTGCACGGCATCACGACGTTCATGCCGATCGCGTCCGAGGTGCACTCGGCGTGGGCCGAGACGCACGACGACCTGCTCGACGTGGCCCGGATCGCCGGCGAGCTGGGCCTCCGGACCTTCCTCGGGCCGTCGTACCGCTCGGGAGTGCACGTCACGACCGAGGACGGGGGGTCGGCGATCGCCTGGGACGACGAGGCGGGCAGGCGCGCGTTCGCCGAGGCGGTCCGGTTCCTCGACACCGTCGAGGCGCTCGGCGATCCGCTCGTCACCGGCGTCCTCGCGCCGTGCCGCATCGAGACCGTTCGGGCCGAACTGCTCGAGGCGACCGCCCGCGTCTCCGCCGAGCGCGGCACGCTCGTGCGCGCGCACGCCCTGCAGGACCTCGCCGAGCGCGAGCTCTTCGCGGACACGCACGGCGCGACCCCGCTCGGCCTCCTCGAACGCGTCGGGCTGCTGAACGAGCGGCTCGTGCTCGCCCATGGCGTCTACCTCGACGTGCACCCCGAGGTGCACGGCGAGGACCGCGGCGACCTCGCGAAGCTCGCCGCGGCGGGCGTCTCGATCATCCATTGCCCGCTCACGAACCAGCGCTACGCCTTCCTCCTCGAGAAGCTCTCGCAGTACCTCGACGCCGGCGTCAACATCGCGCTCGGCAGCGACTCGTTCCCGCCCGACCTCATCAGGGGCATCGACGCCGGCGTCCACCTCGCGAAGGCGCAGCACTCCGACCTCGGCCGGGGCCTCCTCGCCGAGTACGTCGACGCCGCGACGAGCGGGGGAGCCCGGGCCCTGCACCGACCCGACCTCGGCCGCATCGCCGTCGGTGCGACCGCCGACCTCAGCGCGTTCGCGCTCGACGACGTGCGCACCGGTCCGGTCGACGACCCGCTGCGCACGCTCGTGCTCGCCGGGTCGGCGCGGGACGCCCGGTTCAGCATGGTCGGCGGGCGGACGGTGCTCCGGGAGGGGGCGATCCCGGGCGTCGACCTGGACCGGCTCAGGGAGGACGGACAGCGGATCTTCGACCGGCTGAAGGCGGCCTACGGCGAGCGCGACCACCTGGCCGGGGGCGGCGTGCCCCTGTTCCCGCCGGTGCTCCCGCCGTTCGGGGCGCCGAACTGACGAGCCGGGTCGTGTCGATGCTGGACAACTCGGGCCTGCTGAGGTGTCATTGAGTGACAGCGCAGGAGGGGCCCTGCTCGTCGGGGCTCGAACGCACTGCTGAGCGCAGGGGTGGGAGGGCGATCGGGTGGTCGAGGAGAATCCGGCGCGGAACAAGCGGAACCGCGACTTCGCCGAGACGCGCACCCCCGGCGGCGTCATCGGGGGGTTCGTCGGGCTGATCGTCGCGAGCGCCGCGGCCGCCGCGCTCGTGGCCGTCTCGGTCACCCCGTCGATCGCGATGGTCGGCCTCGCGGCCTCGAGCACGATCAGCATGTTCGACAACCTCCCCGGGTACCTCGCGATCGGCGAGCTGTCGGAGAAGAGCAACATCTACGCGACCGGCGCGGGCGGCAAGTCCGTGCTGCTCGCGTCGTTCTACGACCAGAACCGCGTCGAGGTCCGCTGGGAGGCGATCGACCAGGACGTGAAGGACGCGACCGTCGCGAGCGAGGACCCGCGCTTCTACGACCACGGCGGCATCGACATGCAGGGCACCCTCCGCGCGGCGGCGACGACGGCGAGCGGTCGCGACACCCAGGGCGGGTCGTCGATCGCGCAGCAGTACGTCAAGAACGTGCGGGTGCAGCAGTGCGAGCTGGAGTCCGGCGTGGCGGAGGTCGATGCGGCCGAGGCCGCGGCCGAGGCCGACGGCACCGAGCTGACCAGCGAGCAGCGCGACCAGATCGTCGCCGACGTGAAGACGGACTGCTACGACTCGGTCACGGAGACGACGATCGACCGCAAGGTGAAGGAGATGCGGCTCGCGATCGGCGTCGAGAAGCGGTACACGAAGGACGAGATCCTGCTCGGCTACCTCAACATCGCGGGATTCGGCGGCACCGTCTACGGCATCGAGGCGGCGGCGAACTACTACTTCGGCGCCTCCTCGTCGAATCTCACCCTCGCCCAGGCGGCCTCGCTCATCGCGATCGTGAACAACCCCGAGAAGTTCCGCATCGACAAGCCCGCGAACGAGCGGAACGGCGCGGCCGACGGCTACGCCGACAACCACGGCCGCCGCGACTACATCCTCGGACGGATGCTCGCATTCGGGAAGATCACCCAGGAGCGCTACGACGAGGCGATCGCGACGCCCGTCGAGCCGAAGATCACCGAGCCGAGCACGGGCTGCCAGACCGCCGGCGCGAGTGCGTACTTCTGCGACTACGTCAAGAACATCCTCCAGACGGACCCGACCTTCGGCGAGGACGCCGAGACCCGCATGCTGAACTTCCGCCGGGGCGGCTACGACGTCTACACGACGCTCGACCTCGACCTGCAGTCCGCCGCGGTGAAGGCGATCGCCGACAACGTGCCGCAGACCTTCCCCGGCTGGGACCTCGGCGGCGTCATCTCGAGCGTGCAGGTCGGCACCGGGCGCGTGCTCGCGATGGCCCAGAACAAGGTGTACAGCCAGGACCCGGCGGTCCTCGCCTCCGGCGCCCAGTACACGAGCATCAACTACAACACCGACTTCACGCAGGGAGGTTCCCGCGGGTTCCAGCCCGGGTCCACCTACAAGGTGTTCACGCTCGCGCAGTGGCTGAAGGAGGGGCACGGGCTGAGCGAACGCGTCGACTCCCGGCCCCGGTCCAACTGGGGCGTCTTCCACGACAGCTGCCTCGGCGACATCGACGTCTCGGGTGAGGGGTGGAACCCGAAGAACGACGCCGGCGAGTCGGGCGGTGCGTACACCGCGCTGCAGTCGACGACCCAGTCGATCAACACCGGGTTCCTCGGCATGGCCAAGGAACTCGACCTCTGCGGCATCCGCAAGACGGCCGAGGCCTTCGGGATGCACCGTGCCGACGGGAATCCGCTCGGGCAGAGCCCCGCGACCGTGATCGGGACGAACGAGATCGCTCCGCTCAGCCTGGCGATCGCGTTCGCCGGCATCGCCAACGACGGGGTCACGTGCACGCCGATCGCGATCGAGCGCATCGTCCGCGACGGTGCCGAGGTTCCCGTCCCGAAGTCGGCGTGCACCGCCGCGGTGTCGCCCGACGTGGCCGCCGGAATGCACTACGGCATGAGTCGCGTCATGACGGACGGCACGGCGCGGGAGTCGAACAACAACACGGTGCCGTACGTGCCGCTCATCGGGAAGACGGGCACGACCGACGGTGCGAAGGACACCTGGATGGCGGGCGCGAGCACCGAGGTCGCGACGGTCGCGGCCGTCGTGAGCGTGAACGGCGACGCCAATCAGCGCGGGATCTCGTTCGACAGCGGCGAGGCGGCGACGGCGCGGCATCGCATGTGGCCCGCCGTGATGTCGGTCGCCGCGGCGAAGTACGGCGGAGGCACGTTCCGCGAGCTCGGCCCGGGGCCCGTGGTCGCTCCGCCGCCGAACCTGCAGTCGCCCGACGACGACGAGGACGAGCCCGCCGAGACCGCGGAGCCCGCGGGCACGGGCGGAGGGGAGCCCGCCGAGTTCGGCGGCGGATCCGGCGGCGACGGCAGCGGTCCGGGTGACGGCGGCGGCGACGACCGCAACGGCCGTGGCGGTGGTGGTCGCGATGGCGATGGCGGCGGCGATCGCGGCGGCGGCGGTGGCCGGGGCGGTTGAGACGACGTCGATGGGGCGGTCGGGCTTCGCGCTCGACCGCCCCATCGGGTGTTCGCGTCCTAGGCCGCGGCGGCCTCGGTGTTCGTCACGGCCTTCCGGAACCGCACGCGGTGCACGATCCAGGCCGCGATGGCCGCGGCGCCGAGGCCGAGGAGGACGAGCAGCCACGGCGCGACCGATCCGGGCGAGACCTTCGCGGTGCCGTCCGCGAGCTCCGCGGTGCCGTCGGCGAGCTTGGTGTTGCCCGCGCTGAGCTCGCTCGCACCGGCCGCGAGCTCGTCGGCACCGGAGGCCAGCTTCGTGCTGCCCGCGGCGAGCTCCTCGGTTCCGTCGGCGAGGTCGCCCGCGCCGGTGGCGAGGGTCGCCGCGCCGGCGGCGAGGTTGCCGGCGCCGGCGCTCAGGGTGCTCGCGCCCGCCGAGAGCTCGCCCGCACCCGTCGAGAGGGTCTGCGCGCCCTCCGTGAGGCGGGCGGTTCCGGCGGCGAGCTCGCCCGACTTCGTGACGAGGCGGCCGGTGCCCGCGGCGAGGTTGTCGGCGCCGGCGGCGAGCAGGCCCGAGCTCGCGAGCAGGCGCTCGGTGCCGCTCAGCAGCTTCACGTTGCCGGCGGCGAGTTCGCCGGACTTGGCGAAGAGGAGACCGGTGCCCGCGGCGATCGTCGCAGCGCCGCTCGCGACGCTCCCGGTGCCCGCGGCGAGTTCGCCGGACTTGGTCGCGAGTGTGCCGGTGCCCGCGGCGATCTGCATCGAGCCGTCGGCGAGCTCCGCCGCCTTGCCGGCGAGGTACTCGGAGGACCCGGCCAGGTTCGCCCCGCCGGTCGCCAGGGTGCCGAGCGCGCTCGCGAGACCGGTCGAGCCGGCGTGGACGGAGTCGGCGCCGCCCTTGGCGCTCGTGATGCCCGCGCTGAGCGCGGTCGAGCCGGAGGCGATCGAGCCCGTCGCCGCCTCGACCTGGGTTGCGCCGTCGCGTGCGGCCACCGCGCCGTCGCGAAGCTGCGCGACGGCGCCGAGCAGGCTCGCGTCGGCGCCGGACTCGGCGAGCTGCTCGTAGAGGCCCGAGAGGCCGGCAGCGAGGTTCGCGTTCGCCGCGGCCACCGACTTCGCGCCCGTGTGCGCCGCAGCGGCGCCTGCGGCGAGGTTCTCGCCGCTCGTCTTCAGCGTGCCGACCCCGGTGCTCAGCGTCGCGGCACCGCTGGCGAGCTGGTCGGCCCCCGCCTTCGCCTGCCCGATGCCGCCGGAGACCTGGGCGGCGCCGGCGGCCAGCGAGGTCGCGCCGTCGGCGAGTGCGGTGCTGCCGGCGGAGAGGAGGCTCGTCTTCTCGGCGAGCGTGCCGGCACCGGCCTGCAGCAGCGCGGCACCGCCGGCCGCCTGACCGGCACCCGCGGCGAGTGCGTCGGCGCCGGTGTTCAGGGCTCCGGCCCCGGCGCTCAGCTGGGTCGCACCGGCCGCGGCAGCGGCCGACCCACCCCTCAGCGTGCCGGCTCCGGCCACGAGGAGGTCGGTGCCGTTCTCGAGCCGCACGGCGCCCGCGTCGAGCTCACCCGCGCCGGTCACGAGACGCCCGGCACCCGCATCGAGCTCGGCCGCGCCGCTCGCGGTACGGGCCGCGCCGTCCGAGACCTTCAGAGCGCCCGCGGCGCTCTTCTCGGCGCCGGCCTTGAGGCGCTCGGCTCCCGCCGAGGCCGAGGTCGCGCCGGCCGAGACCTTCTCGGCCCCCGCGGCCGCCTTCGCCGTGCCCTCCTCGAGGTCGCCGGCGCCGCCCGCGAGCGTCTCGCTGCCGTCGGCGAGCGCGACCGAGCCGTCGTCGGCGAGGCTCGCGCCGTCGGCGAGCTGCGTCGCTCCGGCATCCATCTTTCCCGTCGTGAGCAGGAAGAACGCCGCGAGGGCGGTGAGGGCGATCGCGAGGATCACGGCTGTGATCTTCACGCCGGTGCCGTGGCGGTGCACGGGCGGGTCGATTCTCGTCATTGAGACTCCTGTGGTCGCCCGGGCGCGACGGCACGTCGAGATGGCGCGCGGCCGCGTGCCCGGAAGTGGAGGGTGCAGGACGATGACGGTGCAGGTCATCGGTTGCGGGCGCTGTCTTGTCGGGTCGCGCCCGCGGACTCAGGGGAGCCGACGCCGCGCCGGTGCGGTGCCGCCGTGGCGCCGCGATGGCGCGGTGCGCCTGAGGTGCCCCGAACGTAGCAGCGCGCGAGAATCCCTCAACGGATGCCGCGGAATCTCTGTGCTGATCGACAACGGTTCGCGCACCGAGGTCGGACGTGTTTGTGGACGCCCTACAGTGCGGCGCACGGCCGCCGGTCGTCGCTCAGAAGTCGAGCGTGTCGCCGGGCTCGAGCGGGAGGTACTCGCCGCCGTGCTGCTCGGTCGCCCACGTCAGGCGGGCGTTCGACAGCGCCTTGCCCGCGGTCGAGAGCAGCATCTCGTGGGTCGGGAACGCGCGTCGCGGCGCGACGGCCTCGACGTAGTCCATCGCCTCGCTGATCTTCATCCACGGCGCGCCGGCGGGAGCGGCGAGCACGTCGACGCTGACGCCCTCCGGCACGGCGAACGAGTCGCCCGCGTAGTACAGCCCGTCGTTGACGAGCACCCCGAGGTTGTCGATCACCGGGATCGACGGGTGGATCACGGCGTGCCGGCCGCCGAAGAACCGCAGGCGGAACGGCCCGACCTCGACCTCGTCGCCCGCCGCGACGACCTCCACCGGGAGGCCGGCGGCCGCCGCGGCGACGCCGGCCGGGCCGAAGATGCGCACGTCGGGATTCTGCTCGATGATGCGCTCGAGCTGGTCGGGCGTCCAGTGGTCGTCGTGCTCGTGCGTGACGACGACGGCGACGGCGCCGGCCGACTCGGTGATCGGCGTCGTGAACTTGCCCGGGTCGATGTAGAGCTTGTCGCCCGAGTGCTCGATGACGAGGGCGGCGTGTTCGAGTTTCGTGAGGCGCATGCTCCGAGCCAACACCCCGCCGTTCCGGCGCGCAAGCCGCCCCGGGGCCCGAATCGCTGCCAGAATCGGCCCATGGATCGAGCCCCCGAGCGCCTGCTCGTCGCCGTGAACCCCGCGGCGTCGTTCGGCCGCAACCGCGCCGTCGGCCCCGCGGTCGCCGAGCGGCTCGTCCGCGAGGGCTACGAGGTCGCGATGCTCAGGGAGGCGAACTTCGAGCTGCTGCGCCGCGAGGCCGAGCGCGCGTTCGCGCACGGCACCGACGGCGTCGTGGTCGTCGGCGGCGACGGCATGGCGTCGCTCGGCGTGAACCTCGTCGCCGGCACGGCGGTGCCCCTCGGCATCGTGGCGGCGGGCACCGGCAACGACCTCGCGCGGGGGCTCGGGCTGCCCGTCGACGACCCCGCCGCGGGCACCGAGCGCCTCGTCGCGCAGCTGCGGGCTCCGGCGCGGACGATCGACGCCGGGATCGTGCGGCAGGGCAGCGTCGACACTTGGTTCGCCGGCGTGGTCTCGGCGGGCTTCGACGCGGTCGTCAACGAGCGGGCGAATCGGATGACCCGGCCTCGCGGCCCCAGCCGGTACACGCTCGCGATCCTCCGCGAGCTCGCCACGTTCCGGCCGCGCGACTACGTGCTGACGATCGACGGGGTCCGCCGCGAGCAGCGCGCCATGCTCGTCTCGGTCGCCAACAACTCCTCGCTCGGCGGGGTCATGCGCATCGCGCCGCACGCCGACCTCGCCGACGGGCTGCTCGACGTGTTCATCGTGCACCCGCTCTCGCGCGCGGCGTTCGTCGGCGTCTTCCCGAAGGTCTTCGCGGGGGAGCACGTCGACCATCCGGCGGTCGAGTTCGTGACCGCGCGCGAGGTGACCATCGAGGCGGACGACGTCGTCGCCTACGCCGACGGCGAGCGGATCGGGGCTCCGCCGGTGTCCGTCAGGGTCGTCCCGGGGGCGCTCCGGGTGCTCGCCTGAGCCGTCGGAACAGACCCCGGCGCTCGATTTGGAATGTGCCGGAAACGTGTGTCATACTCTTCAAGTTGTCGAAAACAGAACGACAAGTTCTGAGAAAACACGGCCCCATCGTTTAGCGGCCTAGGACACCGCCCTCTCACGGCGGCAGCGCGGGTTCAAATCCCGCTGGGGTCACGACTGTGAAGTATGACAACAGACGAATGCCCTCGCTTCGGCGGGGGCATTCGTCGCAGAACGTGCCGTTCTGCACAGCACGGCCCCATCGTTTAGCGGCCTAGGACACCGCCCTCTCACGGCGGCAGCGCGGGTTCAAATCCCGCTGGGGTCACGACCGTGCTTCGCAGTCCGAATGCCCTCGCCCAGGCGGGGGCATTCGTCGTCTCCGGCAGGATGCCCCGTGCGCGGCCCGCCACGCGGCATCCGATGCACAACCGCCCCACGCGGGTGCCGCGCGAGGCGGCACCCGCGCCGGCTCAGCGGCGGCCGGCCGTCGGTTCGAGCTCGTCGTCTCGGTCGGCGAGGCCGGAGCGCGCGTCGGGGTAGGCCACCGGCACGCCGTCGTGCACCTCGTGCGGGGCGACCTTGTGGTACGACATCCGGTCGATCCACGCGAGGGCGACCGCGGAGAGGATGAACGTCAGGTGGATCAGCACCTGCCACATCACCCCGTCGCTCGTGTAGATGTCGCCGGTCTTGTTCTCGGCCTTGGGCGAGCCGAGGTCGCCGACCTCGATGAAGGTCTTCAGCAGGTGGATCGAGGAGATGCCGATGATCGCCATCGCGAGCTTCACCTTCAGCACGTTCGCGTTCACGTGCGAGAGCCACTCGGGCTGGTCGGGGTGGCCGTCGACCCTGATGCGCGAGACGAAGGTCTCGTAGCCGCCGATGATCACCATGATCAGGAGGTTCGCGATCATGACGACGTCGATGAGGCCGAGCACCATGAGCATGATGGTCGCCTCGTCGATGTGGGTGAGGTCGTGCAGGGCCTCCTCGCCGAGGTGCCACAGCTCGACGAGGAAGACGACCACGTAGATCGCCTGGGCGACGATGAGCCCGAGGTAGAGCGGGGCCTGCAGCCACCGGCTCGCGAAGATCGCGTAGCCGATCAGCGCTGAGCCCGGCGTCGGGCGGTACTGGCGGGCGGGGGGCGGCGTCGTCTTGGCGCTCAAGTTCTCTCCTCGGATCGGGGGTACGAGTCTACGTGGCCGTGATTTCGACTAGACTCGCCGGAGCGAAGGGGAGTATCCCGCGAGGCCGTGCCTCGGCCCACGATCGTCAGTACGAGCGCCGTCGCAGCCGCTCCGGTCGTGGAAGCTGCGCGAGCAGCCTGGGAGAGACTTTCGGATTCCGTCGTCCCCGAACTCCGAAAGGTCCAACGTGCTCGAACTCCCCGTCTGGTTCGAAGTCGGTTCGCTCATCGTCCTGACGCTCATCCTCATCGGCGACCTGCTGCTCGTGCTCAAGCGCCCGCACGTGCCCTCGATGAAGGAGTCGACGCTCTGGGTCGTCTTCTACGTCGTGCTCGCCCTCATCTTCGCGGGCATGATGTTCTGGCTCGGCGACGCCGAGCACGGCGGGCAGTTCCTCGCCGGCTGGCTCACCGAGTACAGCCTCTCGATCGACAACCTCTTCGTGTTCGTCATCATCATGGCGAGGTTCTCCGTGCCGCGGAAGCTGCAGCAGGAGGTGCTGATGGTGGGCATCATCATCGCCCTCGTCCTGCGCGGCATCTTCATCCTGCTCGGCGCCCAGCTCATCGAGAACTTCAGCTGGATCTTCTACATCTTCGGCGCGTGGCTCGTGTGGACGGCGATCCAGCAGGTGCGCGGCGACCACGAGGACGAGGACAGCGAGACCTTCGTCGTCCGGATGCTGCGCAAGCGCGTGCGCCTCACCGACGAGTACGACGGCGTGAAGCTCCGTACCACGATCGACGGCAAGCGCTTCTTCACGCCCATGCTCATCGTGTTCGTGGCGATCGGCACGACCGACCTGCTCTTCGCGCTCGACTCGATCCCCGCGATCTTCGGCATCACGCAGTCGGCGTTCATCGTCTTCACCGCGAACGTCTTCGCCCTGATGGGCCTGCGCCAGCTCTACTTCCTCCTCGGCGGCCTCCTCGAGCGCCTCGAATACCTCAAGTACGGCATCGCCTTCATCCTCGCCTTCATCGGCGTGAAGCTCGTGCTGCACGCGATGCACGTGAACGAGCTCCCGTTCATCAACGGCGGCGAGCACATCGAGTGGGCCCCCGAGATCTCGACGTGGATGTCCCTGGGCGTCATCCTCGCCGCGATGGCCGTCGCGACCGTGGCGAGCCTCGTGAAGGCGCGCGTCGACGCCAACCGCCGCGGGCACAAGCTCATGGACGAGGTGCCCCACTTCACCGACGACACCGAGCGCCAGGGCCGCTGACCGCGGGCGCCGTTCTCCACAGGTGACCGCGCTCGGCCGCCGGAGTTGCTACCGTGGACGGGCGGCGCCCGGCGGCGTCGCTCGGGCTGCCGTCCCGATCACACCCCGCCCTATCGAGGAGTACCGTGCCAGGTGATGTCGAGGGCGTCGTCGCCCTGACCCGCGGTTCGGCGCTCATCGCCCACTCCGCCCGCACCGACCTCGGGCGCGTTCGCAGCGTGAACGAGGACTCGGTGTTCGCCGAGCCGCCGGTCTTCCTCGTCGCCGACGGCATGGGCGGCCATGCCAGGGGCGACGCGGCGAGCCAGGCGGTCGTCGAGACGTTCCGGCGTCACGTCGAGCCCGGCACCCCGCCGTCGCCCGAACAGGTGCTCGACGCCATCCACAGCTCGAACGAGGCCGTGCGCGCGCTGAGCGAGCACGGCGAGGAGGGCACGGCCGTCGCGGGCACGACGCTCGCGGGGGTCGCCCTGGTCGACGCCGGCGACGCGGGCGGCTACCACTGGATGGCGTTCAACATCGGCGACTCCCGCATCTACTCGTGGAGCGGTCGCACGCTCGAGCAGCTGAGCGTCGACCACTCGGCCGTCCAGGAGCTCGTCGACGCCGGGCTGATCAGCGCCGCCGACGCCGAGCGGCACCCCGAGCGCAACGTCATCACTCGGGCGCTCGGGGCCGACGACGTCGTCGACCCCGACGTGTGGCTCATCCCCGCTGCGGGGCGCCAGGTGTTCCTCGTCTGCTCCGACGGGCTCACGAAGGAGCTCGACGACGACCGGATCGCCGCCATCCTGGCCGGTGACGCCGCCCATCCCGCGGGCATGGCGGGCGAGCTCGTCGAGGCGGCGCTCGCCCACGGCGGGCGCGACAACGTGAGCGTCGTCGTCGTCGAGTCGAAGATCGGCGGCGACGAGGGCGACCCCGACGCGACGCGCGACCGCGGTGACGAGGGCATCGAGGTCACGAGGCCGAGGGACGAGGGGGCACGCGATGGCTGAGTATCGCGCAGACGTGAGCGGTGCGATCGCCGCCGTGCGACCGGGGGCCGCGCTCGTCGTCGCCGGCGGGTCGGCGGGGGCCGTCGCCGCAGAGCTGTGGGCCGGGCTCGGGCCCGAGTCGACGACCGCCGTGCTCGAGCGGCTCACGGCCGACGGGCTCGGGCGGACGCCCGACTTCGCGCTCCTGACCTGGCAGGCCGAGGGCGAGCGCCTCGGCGGCGTCCGAATCATCGTCCGCGGTGCGTTCGAAGTCGCCGCGGGCGAGGTCGTCGTCTCGGGCGCCGCGGTCTCCACGTGGGCCGAGCGGGTCGTCGACGACGCGGAGCGCGTCGAGATCGTGCACGCCGGCGCCGCGGCGGACGGCCCGTGGCTGCCCCTCGTCGACGGCGTCGCCGCGGTCGCCGCGGTCGCGGTACCGGGTGCCGCGGCGGGCGGGGGAGCGGTCGTCGCCGCTCCGGCCCGGGCGACCCCGGTGGCCGAACCCGCACCGGCGGCCCCGGTGATCGACGCACCGGCCCCGGAGATCGAGGCCTCCGCGCCGGCGTCCCCGCCGGTGCGGGTCGACGTCGAGGCCCTCGCGGCCCCCGAGCACACCATCGCCCCCATCGAGGAGACCGTCGTCGGCGTGACCGACTTCATCCGCCCGCCCGAGGCGACCGGGGTGCCGCCCGTGGCGCCGCCGACGACGCCGAGCGCGGTGCCGATCCCCGCGGTCGACGTCGGCGAGACCATCGCTCGACCGGTGGGCGAGGGGGCGTCCGCCGCCTTCGCCGCGGGCGACCACGACGGCATGACCGTCGCGAGCGCCGACATCCGGCGCCTGCGGGCCGAGCGCGAGGCATCCCGCCCCGCTGCGCCGCAGGCGGCGCCGGCAGCGGCGACGACCTCGTCGGGCGTCCGCGTGCGCATGCCCGACGGCAGCTTCGAACCGCTCGGCCACGAGATCGTGCTCGGTCGCTCGCCGAGCGTCAGCAAGGTGTCGGGCGGCCGCCTGCCGCGACTCGTCACGATCGGGCAGGGCGACCCCGACATCTCGCGCAGCCACGTCCGCCTCGCGCTCGAGGGCGGCACCGTCGTCGTCACCGACCTGCACTCGCGCAACGGCACCCTCGTGGTCGCCCCGGGCCGGGCGCCCGTGAAGCTCCGCGCCGGCGAGCCGACCCCCGTGCTCATCGGCACCGTCGTCGACCTCGGCGGCGGCTGGACGATCCAGGTGGTCGGCGACTGATGCGCAGGGCCACCTCGACCCCGCCCGAGCTGCCGGGCTACACCTCGCTCGGCCTGCTCGGCTCCGGCGGCTTCGCCGACGTCTTCCTCTACGAACAGCGCCTGCCGCGCCGCAAAGTCGCGGTCAAGGTGCTGCTCACCGAGGAGCTCGGACGCGACACCCGCGCCCAGTTCGTCGCCGAGGCGAACCTCATGGCGCAGCTGTCCGCGCACCCCTTCATCGTCACGATCTTCCACGCCGACGTCTCGGCCGACGGCCGGCCGTACTTCGTCATGGAGTACTGCTCGGGGCCGAGCCTCGCCGAGCGCTACAAGCGCGAGCCGCTCTCCGTCGAGGACGCGCTGCGCACCGGCGTGCGGCTCGCCGGTGCGATCGCCACCGCGCACGCCGCCGGCATCCTGCATCGCGACATCAAGCCCGCGAACGTGCTCACGAACGACTACGGCTGGCCCGCCCTCACCGACTTCGGCATCTCGTCGAACCTCGAGGGCGAGCTGCCGGTGCACACGGTCACGGCCGCCGAGCTCGGCGCGACCGGCTCGGCCTCCGGCACGGGGCAGTCCGCGGTCGGGCTCAGCGTGCCCTGGTCGCCGCCCGAGATGTTCGACGACGACCCCACGCCCGACCCCCGCAGCGACGTCTTCTCGCTCGCGGCGACGGTGCACACCCTGCTCGCCGGGCGTACCCCGTTCGAGATCCCGGGGCGTTCCAACGGCTCGCTCGACCTCATGGGCCGGATCGAACGCGGCGCGATCACGCCGATCGGCCGCAGCGACGTGCCCGCGAGCCTCGCCGCCGTCCTGGCGAAGGGCATGGCGACCCGCCGCGACGACCGGTACCCGAGCGCGGTCGAGTTCGCGAGGGCCCTCCAGCGGGTCGAGCTCGAGCTCGGCTACGCCGCGACGAACATCGAGGTGCCGAACCTCGCCGCCGAGCGCGATGCCGAGTCCGGCGACGACGACGGCGTCGACGCGACGCGCGCCCGCTCGGTGCAGACCGTCCAGGCGCAGGCGCCCGTCGCGCCCGCGCCGGCCGCGCCGCCGCGCGTCGCGCCGCCCCCCGTCGACGAGGACCGCACGCAGGTGCGCGCGCCGCAGCAGATCGCGGCGCAGCCGCCGGCGCCGTCGCCGCAGGCCGCACGCCCCGTCGACGACTCCACGGTGCTGCGGCCGCGCGGTGCGGCGCCCGCTCCGTCGCCCGCGGCCGACCGGACCGTCGTCCGGCCTGCGGCGCCCGCGGGGCCGGTGCCGTACGAGCCGAGCGCCGCGCCGACCGAGACGCGGGCGCCCCGTCGCTCCCGCATCGGCGTGGTCATCGCGATCGTCGCGGCGGTCGTGGTCGCGGCGGTCGTCACGGTCGCGATCGCGCTCTCGGGTGCGCCGGCCCCCGAGCCGACCTCCGAAGCGAACCCGGGCGGCAGCGGCGAGGACGCGCTGCTCGGCGAGCAGGTTCCGGTGCCCACCGTCGAGGTGGCCGGCGTCGACGGGGCATCCGTCACCTTCGCGCTGTCGCACGACGACGCCGAGGAGGGCGACCGCTACCGTTGGAAGCGGGCCGACGGCTCGGGCGGCATCGAGGTCTCCGAGGGGCCGACCGTGACGGTCGAGAACACCGCAGGGGGCATCGTGTGCATCGACGTCCAGGTCCAGCGCGGGAGCAAGACGTCCGAAGAGGTACGGGGGTGCACCGAATGAGGCCGCTGCGCGTCGAGTACTGCGGCGAGTGGTACACGGTCGAGGAGGGGGCGCCGTTCACGATCGGGCGCGACTCCGACCTCACCATCGACGAGAACCCCTACCTGCACCGCACCTTCCTGACCCTGTCGTCGGAGTACGGGCTGTGGTGGCTCTCGAACGTCGGTCAGCTCCTGTCGGCGACCGTCTCCGACGCGACGGGCAGCGTGCAGGCCTGGGTCGCCCCCGGGGCGAAGCTGCCGCTCGTCTTCCAGACGGTGCACGTCATGTTCAGCGCCGGGGCGACGACCTACGACTTCACCGTGCACGCCGAGGAGGACTTCTACAACACCTCGCTGACCGCGACGCCGGCCGACGGCGGCACCACGGTGATGCCGGTCACCCTCACCACGAGCCAGCGGCTGCTCGTGGTCGCGCTCGCCGAGAACGTGCTCGCCCAGCCGGCCGCGGGCCGCGCCGCGGTCCCGAGCTCGGTCGAGGCGGCCGCGCGCCTGGGGTGGAGCATGACTACGTTCAACCGCAAGCTCGACAACGTCTGCGAGAAGCTCGACCGGATCGGCGTCGACGGGCTCCGCGGCGGTCGCGGCAAGCTCGCCACGAACCGCCGCGCCCGGCTCGTCGAGTACGCCGTCGCGACCCGCCTGGTGAGCGCCGACGACCTGCCGATGCTCGACCGCGACGACGAGGGCGGCGAGGCGAGGGCCTGATCGCCGCCCGGCTGCAGGCCGCGCGCCGCGCGCCGTCATGGGGATGACTCCCCATGTGATCTCGTCGCAGGGCCGTGTTACCGTGTACCCCGTTGTGGGCATTGCCGCCCTGGTCGATGACGGATTATTCGGGGAGCAGTGGTGGGAAGCTTCAGCACGTGGGTGCGCACGCGCAAAGCGACCGCGACGACCCTGGCCCTGAGCCTCATCGCGGGCGTGCCGCTGACGTTCGCCGTCCTGCACCAGGGCTTCCCCGTGACCGACCCCGACCTCCGCGCACGCGACGTCTGGGTGACCAACGCCCAAGACCTGCTCGCGGGCCGGCTCAACCGCCCGATCGGCGAGCTCGACGCCGCGGTGAGCACCGCCACCAACGAGTTCGACGTCTTCCAGAACGGCGACGACGCCTTCCTCTACGACCGCAGCCTCGGCACGATCGATCGCATCGACCCGTCCTTCACCACGCTGACCGAGCGCATCGACGTGCCGCCCGGCTCGTCCGTGGCGTACGGCGGCGAGGTGCTCGCGGTGCTCTCCCCGAAGGGCGAGCTGTGGACGGTGCCGGCTGGGTCGGCCCTGTCGTTCGACCCCTCGGGCACCGACCCGCTCCTGAAGCTCGGCAAGGGCGCGCAGGTCGCGGTCTCGAGCGAGGGCACCGTCTTCGCGACGAAGCCGTCGAAGCGCGCGCTCTACACGGTCGCGATCGACGCCGAGCCCGCGAAGAGCGACCTCCCGAAGCTCGACGGCCACCAGCTCGCCGCCGTCGGCGAACGCGCGGTCATCCTCGACGAGGAGCGCGACGAGCTCGTCGTCGAGGGGCGCGCGATCGAGCTGCCCGAGCCCGGGCTGCGACTGCAGCAGTCGGGCGGCGAGCACGACTCGGCGTTCGTCGCCACCGCCGACGCGCTGCTCGAGGTTCCACTCGGCGGCGGCGAGGTGCGCACCATCCCGAACGGCGGCGACGGCGCGGCCGCGAAGTCGAGCGAGGTCGCCGCACCGGTCTGGCTCGACGGCTGCGCCCACGGCGCGTGGGCGGGCGCGTCGCGCTACCTCCTCGCGTGCGACGGCCAGGAGCCGCGTTCGCAGGGGATCGAGCAGCCGACCGCCGGGTCGAGGCTCGAGTTCCGCGTCAATCGCGACGTGATCGTGCTGAACAACCTCTCCAACGGCAACGCCTGGCTCGTCGACTCCGACCTCAGGCTCGTCGACAACTGGGAGGAGGTCACGCCGCCCGAGGAGTCGGAGGACGAGGAGGGCGACGAGAAGAGCTCCCAGCAGAACTTCGAGGACACGCTCGCCGAGCGCGGCCCCATCAACCGCCCGCCGCTCGCACGCGACGACGAGTACGGGGTGCGCCCCGAGCGCACCACGATCCTCGAGGTGCTCGAGAACGACACCGACCCCGACGGCGACGTGCTGACCGTCGCCGAGCTCCCGACGCCGAGCGGCGCCCCGGGGCGACTCGAGCTCATCGACGGCGGGCGGGCGCTGCAGTTCACGCCCGAGTCGGGGGCCGCAGGCACCACCTCCTTCCGCTACACCGTCGACGACGGTCGGGGCGGTCGAGCAGAGGCCCAGGTGAACGTCCGCATCCGGCCCGCGAGTGCGAACGAGCCGCCGGTGTCGCTGCGCAACGCGGCGACGAGCGTCGAGCAGAGCCGCCAGATCTCCTACAACGTCCTCGGCGACTGGAACGACCCCGACGGCGACGACGTCTATCTCGTCAACGCGTCGCCGACGAGCGGCGACTCGGTGCGGTTCAGCCCCGACGGACTCGTCACCTTCGCGCACCAGTCGGGTGAGATCGGCACGAAGGAGGTGCAGTACGTCGTCTCCGACGGTCAGACCGAGGCCGCGGGCACCCTCACCGTCGAGGTGAAGCCGAGCGGCACGCTGAACCCCGTCGGCACGCCCGACTTCGCCCAGGTCTTCGTCGGCGAGTCGGTCGCGATCGAGCCGCTCGCGAACGACCTGACGCCGTCGGGCGCCCCGCTCACCCTCGTCGGCGTCGACGAGGTGCCCGAGGGGCCGACCGTCACCCCGAACCTCGAGCGCGGCACGATCACCTTCTCGGCCGACGAGCCCGGCGAGTACGTCTTCCTCTACAACCTCGGCGCCGACACGGCGGTGAGCGTCGGGCTCATCCGCGTCCAGGTGACCGAGCCGCCGGCCGAGGCGCCGGTGCCGATCGCGGTGAAGGACACCGCCTACCTGCGCCCGGGCGAGCCGACCATCGTGCCGCTCCTCGTCAACGACGTCTCGCCGTCGGGCAAGGTGCTCGCCGTGCAGTCGGTCGACGACGCCGGCACCGAGGGCCTCGTCTCGGTCGAGATCCTCACCAACACGGTCGCACGCGTCACCGCGTCCGAGGCGATCGATCGACAGCTGCAGTTCACGTACACCGTGTCCGACGGGCTCAACACGGCGACGGCGTCCGTCGCGGTCGTGCCGGTTCCGCCGCTCGTGAAGCACCAGCCGCCCGTGGCCGCCGACGACAGCGTGAACGTGCGCGCGGGCGACATCGTCACCGTGCCGGTGACCGAGAACGACTACCACCCCGATGCCGCCGCGTTCCGCGTGCTGCCCGAACTGATCGACCCCGTCACCGAGGGCGGGCTCGCCTTCGTCAGCGAAGACACGGTGCGGTTCCAGGCACCGAAGACGCCCGGCACCTACAGCGTCGTCTACACGATCGGCGACGACTTCGAGCAGACCGCCCGGGCGACCGTGCGCTTCACGGTCATCGGTCCCGACGACGAGAACAACCGCGCGCCGCTGCCGACGCCGCTGACCTCGCGCACCTTCGAGGGGTCGCAGGTGAAGATCGACGTGCCGCTCGACGGGCTCGACCCCGACGGCGACTCGGTCGTCCTCACCGGCATCTCGTCGCCGCCCGCGCTCGGACGCATCGTCGAGCGCACCAGCACCTCCATCACCTACGAGGCGCTCACCGGGTCGGCGGGCACCGACTCGTTCAAGTACGAGGTGCAGGACACGTCCGGTGCCACGGCGACCGGCGTCGTGCGCGTCGGCGTCATCCCGAGGCCGGCGGTGCAGCTCCCGCCGAAGGCGGTCGACGACACCATCGAGATGAAGCCGGGCCGCACCGTCGGCGTCGAGGTGCTGCTCAACGACTCCGACCCGTCCGGGTACCAGCTCCACGTGTCGAAGCTGCCCGACATCGACGAGGGCATCGAGGCCGAGATCCGCGACCGCCGGCGGGTCGTCGTCACGGCCCCCGAGACCGAGGGTGCCTACACCCTTCGGTACGAGGCGTCCAACGGGCACGGCGGCGCCGACACGGCCTTCATCCAGGTGAAGGTGTCGAAGAACGCCAAGATCCAGCCGCCGACGGCAGAAGACCAGGTCATCGAGCCCGAGGAGGTCGTCGACGTCGACCGCGTGAACGTGCGCCCGCTCAACGATGCGACGAACCCCGGTGGTCTCGTCGAAGACCTGAAGGTGTCGCTCGAGGGCCCCAACGCCGACCGCGCCGAGGTGCTGCCCGACGGCAGCATCGACGTGAAGCCGCGCAGCGAGCGCTTCGCGGTGGCGTTCCGCCTGACGAACGAGCTCGACGAGCTCGACGCGAAGGCGTTCGTCATCGTGCCGCCCATCCCCGGCGGCGACGATGCGCCCACGGCGGAGGAGACCCAGCGGCCGAAGACCCCCGAGGAGCTCGCCGCCGAGGAGAAGGCGAAGTTCCCCGCGCCGCACCTGGCCGACCTCGGCGAGATCGTCGTGCCGATGAACGGCAGCATCACCTGGGACGTGAACGACATCGTCGTGGTGCCCTCGGGCAAGCCGCCGCTGCTCCTCTCCGCCTCGGCGACGAACGCGAAGGAGTCGCCGCTCGTCGACGGGCAGACCCTGCAGTACGTGCCCGAACAGGACTACCGGGGTTCCGCCGCCGTCACCTTCCAGGTGACCGACGGCGAGAGCGCCGCCGATCCGATCGGCCGCGTCGCGCTCCTGACGATCCCGATCACGGTCGGCGACCCGAACTTCAACGACACCCCGCCGACGTTCACGCCGCGCTCCGAGACGCTCGAGGCCGGTGAGGCGCCGCTCCAGATCGACCTCCGCTCGTCGACGTACCAGCCGAACCCCGACAACATCGAGCGCGTCGAGTACACGAACCTCTCGGGCACGTCGAGCGACTTCACCGCCTCGATCGACGGGGGCACGCTCACGGTCTCCTCGCCCCGCGGCGTGCAGGCCGGCACCGCCACGAGACTCAGCTTCGACCTGAAGTTCGAGTCGTTCACGGTGCCGGGCTACGTCGACGTCAAGGTCGTCTCGTCGACGCGCGCGAAGCCGCAGGCGGTCGACGACGGGCCGTACGAGATGGTGCGCACCGACTCGCGGACCATCGACGTCCTCGCGAACGACTTCAACCCGTTCAACGCCGAAGGCGAGCCGCTCCGCATCGTGGCCGCCGAGATCGACTCCCAGAGCGTCGGCGCGAACGCCACCGTCTCCCACACCGCCTCCGACCTCACGGTGCGCACGGGGCCGTCGTTCACCGGCCAGCTGAGCGTGATCTACCGCATCGGCGACGCGACCCTCGACCCGCTCCGCGAGGTGCAGGGACGCGTGACGATCGTGGTGCGCGACAAGCCCGACGCGCCGACCCTCACGAACATCGAGAGCGGCGACCGCAACATCAAGCTCACCTGGCGCGCCAACGCGACGAACAACTCGCCCATCACCGGCTACGTGGTCGAGGCGACCTCGGGCGGCGGAGGCCCCTGGAACTTCGGCCCCGAGGCGGCCGGTTCGGCCCAGACGATCGGCAGCCTGACGAACGGCAGGGCGTACACCTTCGTAGTGCGCGCGGTGAACGACAAGGGCACCTCTCCCGCGTCGAACTCGATGAGCTCAACGCCGTACGGAACACCGACCGCGCCCACGAACGTCCGCCACGGGTCGGTCGGCTATGCCAACGCGACGGTGGACGTCGCCTGGGATGCCCCGAACGACACCGGCGGCGGCGGCGTGCAGTACCGCACCCGGATCAACAGCGGCGGATGGTCGGGCTGGCAGACCGGTGAGTCGCGCCAGTTCGGCGGACTCGGAGCCGGCACGTACACCGTCGAGGTGCAGGCGAGGAACAACGGCAGCGGTCAGACCGGTCCCGCCGGATCGACTCGCTTCACGGTCGAGAACGCCCCGCCCCCGCAGGCCTCGGGCTCGATCGGCAAGGGCCCGAGCCGCGCCTGCGACAGCGGCGGCAGCGGGTGCGCCAACGTCCGCATCAGCTGGGCGAACATGGATCCGGGCCGCTACCAGGTCTACGTGACCGTCAACGGCTCGTGGGGCAACTGGAAGGGCACCTACGACGTGGGCGCGAGCGGCAACCTCGAGCTGCAGAACCACCTCGGCCGCCGCGCCGCGGGCGAGACGATCGCGGTGCGCTTCGAGAACGTCAGCGGCGGCACGTCGAAGACGCTCGGCGCGATCAGCGGCTCCCAGTGGAACAGCATCCCCTTCAACTCGTGGTGACCCCACGCATGAATCGACTCGTCATCAGCAGGAGAGAGCAGCACACATGTCAGTGACCCAAGAACAGGCCCTGTGGTTCCAGGACGCCTTCTCGAAGCTCGTCGACAACGTCGACCGCGCCATCCTCGGCAAGCGCGACGTCATCGAGCTCGTCGTGACGGCGCTGCTCTCCGACGGGCACGTGCTCCTCGAGGACTTCCCGGGCACCGGAAAGACGGTGCTCGCGAAGGCGCTCGCAAACACGCTCGACGGCACGAACTCGCGCATCCAGTTCACGCCCGACCTGCTGCCCTCCGACGTCACCGGCGTGACGATCTACGACCAGGGCAAGGGGCAGTTCGAGTTCCACCGCGGCCCGATCTTCGCGTCGATCGTCCTCGCCGACGAGATCAACCGCGCTTCGCCGAAGACGCAGTCCTCGCTCCTCGAGGTCATGGAGGAGGGTCGCGTGACCGTCGACGGCGTCGGCTACGAGGTCGGCAGCCCGTTCATGGTGATCGCGACGCAGAACCCCGTCGAGCAGGCGGGCACCTACTCCCTGCCCGAGGCGCAGCTCGACCGCTTCCTCATCAAGACCTCGCTCGGGTACCCCGACCACGACACGGCGGTCACGCTGCTGCTCGACTCGGCGAACCGCGCGCGGGCGTCGAAGGTGTCGCCGATCATCGCCCCGAGCTCGATCACGACGATGTCGCAGCTCGCGAGCGAGGTCTACGTCGACGCCGCGGTGCTGTCGTACCTCAACGAGCTCGTGTCGGCCACGCGCGACCACAAGGACGCCGCGCTCGGAGTCAGCATGCGCGGCGCGCTCGCGCTGGCGCGCGCGGTGAAGACCTGGGCGATCGCCCACGGCCGCACCTTCGCGACGCCCGACGACGTGCGCGAGCTCGCGGTGCCGGTGCTCGCGCACCGCATCATCGTCGACCCCGAGTCGGAGTTCGCGGGGGTCACGGCCGAGGACATCGTGGGTCGTGTCCTCGTCGAGGTGGCGCCCCCGGCCTACCGGGCGGCATGAGCGCCGGCACGGGCGCGCCGCAGACCCCTTCGCAGGCGCGCATCGCGGTGCGCGCCGTCGCACGTTCCCTCGCGGCATCCGCCCGCTCGCTCGGAGCGGCCGTCGTGCGCGCCTGGCGCGCGGTGGCCGCCTTCTGCGAGCCGGTCACGGGGCTCGTCTCCACGACCGGATGGCTCGTGCTCGCCGCCGCGGCCGTCTCGCTCGTGCTGGCATGGGCCTTCGGATGGATCGAGTTCGCGTTCCTCGGGTTCACGCTGCTCGCCGCGGTGCTCGTCTCGATCGCGTTCGTCTTCGGGCGCATGCACTTCGCCGTCGGCATCGAACTGCAGCCGGCTCGCGTCGTCGCGGGGGAGCGGGCGCTCGGCCGCCTGCTCGTGCGCAACGCCGGCACGGCGCCGTCGGCGCCCGCCCGGATCGAGCTGCCGGTCGGCGCGGGCCTCGCCGAGTTCGTGGTGCCCCAGCTCGCCGCGGGCGACGAGCACGAGGAGCTCTTCGCCGTGCCGACGAACCGTCGCGCGGTCATCGTCGCGGGCCCGGCGGTCTCGGTCCGCGGCGACCAGCTCGGCATCCTCCGTCGCACCGTGCGCTGGACCGATCCCGTCGAGCTCTTCGTGCACCCGGTGACCGCGCGTCTCCGGCCCTCCGCCGCCGGACTCGTGCGCGACCTCGAGGGCGAGATCACGAAGGTGATCACCGACAACGACATCTCGTTCCATGCGCTGCGCGCCTACGAGCCGGGCGACGCCCTGCGCAACGTGCACTGGCGGACGTCCGCACGCACCGGTCAGCTGATGGTGCGGCAGTACGAGGAGACGCGGCGCTCGCAGCTCATCCTCGTGCAGTCCACCGAGCGCGCCCAGTACACCTCCGACGACGAGTTCGAGCTCGGCGTCTCGGTCCTCGCGTCGATCGGCGTCCAGGTCATCCGCGACGCGACGAGGCTCGCCGTCGTGACCGAACGTCTCGGGCTGCGCACCGCGACGCCGACGGTGCTCCTCGACGACTCCTCCCGCATCGAACCCGTCGACGGCGCGTACCCGACGATGCGCGACTTCGTCCGCGAGTCGACGAAGCGGCTGCCGGCGCCGAGCGTCGTCATCACCGTCGGAGGGTCGCTCCTGCCGCTCGCCGAGTTCCGCTCGGTCGAGACGGTGTTCGGCAATGACACCCAGACCATCGCGATCCGCGTCGAGGACGGCGCGACGAGCTCGCTGACGAAGGTCGCAGGCACGACCGTCGCGACCGTCGGCTCCCTGGGCGACCTGCCCCGCATCATGAGGAGGCTGCGCCCGTGACCCGGCTTCCCCGCACGGCGGTGAGCGACCTCCTCGTCCTCAGCCTCCTCTCGCTGCTCGGCATCCTCGGCTACGAGACCTCGTTCGGCGACCTGAACTTCCTCGTGGCCGCGGTCGCCGGACTCGTCGTCGGCACGCTCGCAGCACTCGCCGGCACGCTCCTGCGACTCGGCGTCGTCACGACGGTGCTCATCGCGATCGTCGCCTACTTCCTGCTCGGCACCCCGTTCACGATGCCCGAGACCGGGATCTTCGGGGTGCTGCCCTCGCTCGGCTCGCTCGCCGGGCTCGCCTACGGCGCGGTCTTCGGCTGGGCCGACATCGTCACGATCGGCACCCCGGTCGAGGCGCCGTACTACATCGCGGCACTGCCGTACTTCGCCGCGTGGCTCGTCTCGCTCGTCGGCGGCCTGCTGGTGCTGCGCTGGCTGTCGAAGCGCCGCACCGCGCTGCGCACCAGCGTGCTGGTCATCGGCCCCGCGCTGCTCTACCTGTCGGGCATCCTCCTCGGCACCGACGAGGCCTACTTCGCCGGCGTCCGCGGCGTCGCGTTCGCGGTGATCGCGCTCGTCTGGATCGCCTGGCGCCGTGGCACGACCGTCGAGGCCTCCGGAGACGGGGCGAAGCGGCTGCGCAGGCAGAAGGTCACGGGCACCGCCGTGGTCGTGGCGGGCGCCGTCGCGATCGGCGCGGTCGCGGGTCTCGCGGTCGCACCGGTGAGCCCCGACCGCTTCGTGCTGCGCGACGAGATCGTTCCGCCGTTCGACCCGCTCGAGTTCCCGAGCCCGCTCTCGGGGTTCCGCAAGTACACGAAGGACCTCGCCGAGGAGACGCTCTTCACGGTGCGCGGGCTCGAGCCCGGCGACACGCTGCGTCTCGCCACGATGGACGCGTACACCGGGCGCCTCTGGAACGTCGCCGGCCCCGACGACGTCGGCGCCGACGGCGGCGGGTACGGCATCGTCGGCGAGTCGCTGCCCGAGCCCGAGCTCGCCGACCTCGGGTCGGCGCGCGAGATCGAGGTCGAGGTCGGCGCGTACTCCGACGTCTGGCTGCCGACGGTCGGCTACGGGCGCACCCTGCAGCTCCTCGACGGCGGCAGCGCCGCCCGTGCCGGAGACCTGCGCTACAACCCCGCGGCGGGCACGGCGGTGCTCACGAGCGGCGTCGGGGAGGGCGCCCACTACGCGCTGACGGCGAACGTGCAGCGCGAGCCCGACACCGAGGACCTCCTCGACGTGCCGGTGGCCGACCTCACCCTGCCGATCGTCGAGAACTCGCCCGACGTCACCGAGGCGAAGGCGGGCGAGTTCGCCGGCGACGCGGTCAGCCCGATCGAGCAGCTGCGCGCGATCGAGCGCGCCCTGAAGACGGGCGGGTTCCTCAGCCACGGCCTCGCTTCCGACGCGGTGCCGTCGCGCGCCGGGCACGGCGCCGACCGCATCGACGAGCTCTTCACGCGCACGCAGATGGTCGGCGACGCCGAGCAGTACGCCGCCGCGATGGCGCTCATGGCCCGCGACCTCGGCTACCCGTCGCGCGTCGTGATGGGGTTCGCGCCCGAGATCTCCGAGGGCCAGGAGGAGGTCGAGGTCGTCGGCGACGACGTCACCGCCTGGGTCGAGGTCGCCTTCGACGGCGTCGGCTGGGTGAGCTTCCGCCCCACCCCCGACCAGGTCGACGTCCCCCAGGAGGAGACGCCGAAGCCGAAGTCCGAGCCGCAGCCGCAGGTTCGCCAGCCCCCGCGGGCCGAGCACACCGACGACGAACTGCTCGCGACCGTCGAGATCGACGAGACCGACGACGACGACAAGGACCGTCCGTTCCAGATCCCCGGCTGGGTGTGGGTGACGCTCGGTGCCATCGGCATCCCCGCCGCGATCGTGTTCCTCCCGATGCTCGCGGTCATGCTCGTGAAGGCGGCCCGCCGTCGCAGGCGCCGTTCCGGGCCGAACGACCGTCAGGCCGCAGCGGCCTGGGAGGAGCTGATGGACCGCTGGGCCGAGCTCGGCTTCGAGCCGCCCGCCCAGGGCACGCGCCTGCAGTCGGCCCGGGTGCTCGAGCGGCAGGTCGGCGAGCAGGGCCTGGCCTCGGCGCTCCACGGCAACGGGGCGGATGCCTCGGCGCCGGTGCCGCTCTCGACGCTCGCGACGACGATCGACCGCGACGTGTTCGACGGCGGCGCGGTCTCCGACGAGGTCGTGGCCCGCCGCTGGACGGAGGCGGAGGCGGCGACCGCCGCGGTGACGGCCGCGGTCGGCCGGGCGCGCCGGCTCATCAGCCGGTACCGGATCCGTTCGCGTCGTTAGGCTGGGGGCGTGGCCGAGTCCGATTTCATCGTCCCGCCGCCGGGTCTCGTCCCGTCGGCGCCCGAGACGGCCGCGCCCGCGCCGACGTCCGCGCCCGACCGGACGGTGCGGGCCGTGCCCTCGCGGGCGGTGCCGCCCCGAGCGCTGCCCACCTTCGTCCCGGGGCGGGTCGCGCCCGACGCGAGCCCCTCGCCCGCGCCGCGACCCGGCGCAGCCGCGGGGGCCGCGCCGTCGCAGCCGGCGGCTCCGGTGTGGCGCCTCGTCGGGGCATCCGGGCTCGAGATCGTGCTCGACGGGGTGCTCGTGCTCGGGCGCGACCCGGTGGCCGCCGCGGCGTCCGACGCCCGTGCGGTCGCGATCGACGACCCGACCCGGACGGTGTCGAAGACACACGCCGTCATAGAGCCGACGGCCGCCGGGGTCCGCGTGACCGATCTCCGTTCGACGAACGGCAGTCGCGTCGAGGCGCCGGGGGCGCCGCTCAGCGAGCTCGTGCCCGGCGAACCGGGCGAGGCGCCGGCGGGCTCGGCGATCTACCTGGGCGAGCTCGGCCTGCGCGTGGATCGGGTCGTCCGTTCGACGGTGTAGCCTGAATCCATGCGCGCGCCACGACTTCTCCTTCGTCGCCGCGACGGGGCTTCGTACTGAGGCCGTCCCCGTCGCGGAGTCCGTCGTCGGCCGATTTCTCAGGATCGAAGTCGATCCCCCCGGAACGAAGAGAGACGAACGCATGAGTACTGCGCAGACGAGCGCCGACCGCCCCCGCACCCTGGCCGAGAAGGTCTGGGACGCCCACCTCGTGAAGCAGGGCGAGGACGGCACCCCCGACCTCATCTACATCGACCTGCACCTGGTGCACGAGGTCACGAGCCCGCAGGCCTTCGACGGCCTCCGCATGGCGGGGCGCCCGGTGCGCCGGCCCGACCTCACGATCGCCACCGAGGACCACAACACGCCGACGCTCGAGATCGACAAGCCGATCGCCGACCTGACGAGCCGCACGCAGATCGAGACGCTCCGCAGGAACGCCGCCGAGTTCGGCATCCGGCTGCACTCGCTCGGCGACAAGGAGCAGGGCATCGTGCACGTCGTGGGCCCTCAGCTCGGCCTCACGCAGCCCGGCATCACGGTCGTCTGCGGCGACTCGCACACCTCGACCCACGGCGCCTTCGGTGCGATGGCGTTCGGCATCGGAACGAGCGAGGTCGAGCACGTGCTCGCCACGCAGACCCTGCCCCTGAAGCCGTTCAAGACGATGGCGATCAACGTCGAGGGCACCCTGCGCCCCGGTGTGACGGCGAAGGACATCATCCTCGCCGTGATCGCGAAGATCGGCACGGGCGGCGGCCAGGGCTACGTGCTCGAGTACCGCGGATCCGCGATCCGCGCGCTGTCGATGGACGGCCGCATGACGATCTGCAACATGTCGATCGAGGCCGGTGCCCGCGCCGGAATGGTCGCGCCCGACGAGACGACGTACGCGTACCTGAAGGGCCGGGCGCACGCGCCCGAGGGCGACGACTGGGACGCCGCGGTCGAGTACTGGAACACGCTCGCGACCGACGAGGGCGCGACCTTCGACGCCGAGGTGTCGATCGACGCCGACGCCCTCGAGCCGTTCGTCACCTGGGGCACGAACCCCGGCCAGGGCGTGTCGCTGTCGGAATCGGTCCCCGACCCGGCGACGATCGCCGACCAGCACGAGCGCGCCGCCGCCGAGCGGGCGCTCGAGTACATGGACCTCGCTGCGGGCACCCCCCTGAAGGAGATCAAGGTCGACGCGGTCTTCATGGGTTCGTGCACGAACAGCCGCATCGAGGACCTGCGCGCGTTCGCCTCGATCATCAAGGGCAAGCAGAAGGCCGACGGAGTGCGCGTCATGGTCGTGCCCGGCTCGGCGCGGGTGCGTCTCGAGGCCGAGGCCGAGGGGCTCGACAAGGTCATCACCGACTTCGGCGCCGAGTGGCGCTTCGCCGGCTGCTCGATGTGCCTCGGCATGAACCCCGACCAGCTCGCCCCGGGCGAGCGCTGCGCGTCGACCTCGAACCGCAACTTCGAGGGCCGCCAGGGCAAGGGCGGCCGCACGCACCTCGTCTCGCCGCTCGTGGCCGCGGCGACCGCGATCCGCGGCACGCTCTCGAGCCCCTGGGATCTGCAGAACGAAGGAGAGGCGCGCTGATGCAGAAGATCACGACCGTCACCGGCGTCGCCGTGCCGCTGCGCCGCTCGAACGTCGACACCGACCAGATCATCCCCGCCGTGTTCCTGAAGCGCGTCACGAAGACCGGCTTCGACGACGCGCTGTTCCACGGCTGGCGGCAGGACCCCGAGTTCGTGCTCAACCGCCCCGAGTACCAGGGCGCGAAGATCCTCATCGCCGGCCCCGACTTCGGCACCGGCTCGAGTCGCGAGCACGCCGTGTGGGCGCTGCGCGACTACGGCTTCGACGTCGTCGTGAGCTCGCGGTTCGGCGACATCTTCCGCGGCAACTCGGGCAAGCAGGGCCTCGTCGCCGCGCAGGTCGCGTACGAGGACGTGGAGCGCCTCTGGGAGGTCGTCGAGGCCGACCCGGGAATAGACGTGACGGTCGACCTCGTTGCACGAACGGTGAGCGCAGGCGCGCTCACAGTGGCCTTCGATATCGACGACTACACTCGATGGAGGCTTCTGGAGGGTCTGGACGACATCGCCCTCACTCTCCGGGACGAAGCAGCCATCGCCGAATTCGAGACGCATCGAGCGGCGTGGCGGCCCAAGACGCTCCCCATCCGGGAGCCGGCGGAATCAGGGAGTCTGTGAACACACTCGGGCAGGATGCCAAGAACCACGGGACGGCAGTCGGGTTGAACGTCGACAAGATCACGATCAACGGCGGCAAACCGCTCCGCGGCCGGATCGAACTGAAGGGGGCCAAGAACCTCGTCACCAAGGCGATGGTCGCGGCGCTCCTCGGCGACACCCCGAGCGTCCTGAAGGACGTGCCGAACATCAGCGACGTCCGCATCGTGCGCGGCCTCCTCGAGGTGCACGGGGTCACGGTGACCCAGGGCGAGGTGGGCGAGCTCATCCTCGACCCCTCGGCCGTCGAGACGGCGCACATGGCCGACATCGACGCGCACGCCGGCTCCAGCCGCATCCCGATCCTCTTCTGCGGGCCGCTCCTGCACCGGCTCGGCGAGGCGTTCATCCCCGACCTCGGCGGCTGCCGCATCGGCGACCGGCCGATCGACTACCACCTCGAGGTCCTGCGCAACTTCGGCGCGATCGTCGAGAAGCTCCCGAGCGGCATCCGCATGTCGGCGCCGAACGGCCTGCACGGCGCGAAGGTCGCCCTGCCGTACCCGAGCGTCGGCGCGACCGAGCAGGTGCTGCTCACCGCAGTGCTCGCCGACGGCATCACCGAGCTCTCGGGCGCGGCGATCGAGCCCGAGATCATGGATCTCATCAACATCCTGCAGAAGATGGGCGCCATCATCACGGTCGACACCGACCGGGTGATCCGCATCGAGGGCGTGCAGAAGCTCAACGGCTACACGCACCGCGCCCTCTTCGACCGCAACGAGGCCGCGAGCTGGGCGGCCGCCGCCCTCGCGACCGACGGTGACATCTTCGTCGGCGGCGCGCGTCAGGCCGAGATGCTCACCTTCCTCAACGTCTTCCGCAAGGTCGGCGGCGCGTTCGAGATCGCCGAGGACGGCATCCGCTTCTACCACCCCGGTGGCGAGCTGAAGCCCGTCATCATCGAGACCGACGTGCACCCCGGGTTCATGACCGACTGGCAGCAGCCGCTCGTCGTCGCGCTCACGAAGGCGAAGGGCGTCTCGATCGTGCACGAGACGGTGTACGAGCAGCGCTTCGGCTTCGTCGACGCCCTCGTCGAGATGGGCGCGTCGATCGAGGTGCACAAGGAGTGCCTCGGCGGGCGGCCCTGCCGCTTCGGCCAGCGCAACTTCCAGCACTCAGCCGTCATCTCAGGACCGACGAAGCTCACGGGCGCCGACGTCGAGGTGCCCGACCTCCGCGGTGGCTTCAGCCACCTCATCGCCGCGCTCACCGCAGAGGGTCGCTCGACCGTCTCGAACGTCGGAATCATCGCGCGCGGGTACGAGGACTTCATCACGAAGCTCGAACTGCTCGGGGCGGACTTCGAACTCGAAGGATAATAGGGGAGTGCAACACGACGACTCGTCCCCGACGACCACCGCGAAGGTGCGTTCGGAGACCCGCCGCCCCTCGTTCTTCTGGGTGCTCGCCGTCCTCATCCTGCCGGTGATCAACCTGGCGGTGCGGTACCGGTTCCACCACCGCGAGCGCATGCCCGCGGCGGGGGCCTTCGTGCTCGCGCCGAACCACTACAGCGAGATCGACCCGGTCGTGATGGGCGCCGCGAGCTGGAAGCTCGGGCGCGCCCCGCGCTTCCTCGCGAAGGCCTCCCTCTTCAAGAACCCCGTGCTCGGCTGGTTCCTGCGCACCTCGGGGCAGATCCCGGTGGAGCGCGCGGGCAGCAACGGCCACGCGGCGCTCCGCGCCGCGGAGGAGCTGGTCGAGAAGGGGCGCATGGTCGTCGTCTACCCCGAGGGCACGCTCACCCGCGATCCCGACCTGTGGCCGATGCGCGGCAAGACGGGGGCGGTGCGCATCGCGCTGGAGCGCGACATCCCCATCGTGCCCGCAGCCCACTGGGGCACCCAGGCGCTCATGCCGCGCTACGGCAAGAAGATCAGCCTCTTCCCGCGCAAGACGATCGACGTCATCATCGGCGAACCGCTCGACCTGAGCGCGTACCGGGGCAAGCCCCTCGACCAGGCGTCCCTCCTCGCCGCGACCGCGCAGCTGATGGACGCGATCGCCGAGCTCCTCGCCGAGGTCCGCCACGAGCCGGCCCCGGCCGAGCGATGGGATCCGGTGGCCCACGGCCAGAAGGAGACGGGGCGCCTTGAAGACTAAGCAGACCGCGCGCAAGCCCGTGGGCAAGCGCGTCGCCGTCCTCGGCGCGGGCAGCTGGGGCACGACCTTCGCGAAGATCCTCGCCGACGGCGGCGCCGACGTCGTGCTCTGGGCCCGTCGCCCCGAGATGGCGCGCGAGATCCAGGAGGCCAAGCGCAACAGCGACTACCTCCCCGGCGTGAACCTGCCGCTGGGGCTCCGCGCGACGAACCGGCTCGACCTCGCCCTCGCGGGCGCGGAGCAGGTGTACGTCTCGGTGCCGAGCCAGTCGCTGCGCGACAACCTCAAGCTCATCGCGCCGCACCTGCACGCGCAGGCGACGGTCATCTCACTCATGAAGGGCGTCGAGAAGTCGACGGGCAAGCGCATGAGCGAGGTCATCGCCGAGGTGCTGCGGATCGACGAGTCGCAGATCGCGGTCATCTCGGGCCCGAACCTGGCGCTCGAGATCGCGAAGGAGCAGCCGACGGCCGCCGTGGTCTCCTCCACGAGCCTCGAGACCGCCCAGGCGGTGGCCTCGGTCGCCCGCAACCGCTACTTCCACTCCTTCGTGAACACCGACGTGATCGGCACGGAGTTCGGCGGCGTGCTGAAGAACCTCATCGCCGTCGCGATCGGCATCGTCGACGGCGCCGGCTACGGCGAGAACACGAAGGCCTCGATCATCACCCGCGGCCTCGTCGAGATGACCGACTTCGCCGTCGCGTTCGGCGCCCACCCCGAGACCCTGTCGGGCCTCGCGGGGCTCGGCGACCTCATCGCGACCAGCCAGTCGCCGCTCTCGCGCAACAACACCGCGGGCCGGCTGCTCGGCCAGGGGTATCACCTGAACGACGTGGTGAACCAGATGCAGCAGACCACGGAGGGGCTCGCCTCGGTCGGGCCGATCCTCGAACTCGCGCGGGCGAAGGGCGTCGAGATGCCCATCGTCGAACAGGTGCGTCAGGTGCTCGCGGGCACGCTCGACCCGAAGGACATCGCGCCCCACCTCACGACCGACGACGAGCCCCAGGGCGAAAGGACGAACGATGGACAAGCTCAGGGTGGTTCTGCTGTTCGGCGGGCGTTCAAGCGAGCACTCGATCAGCTGCGCAACGGCGGGCGGAGTCCTGGGGGCGATCGACCGTAGCCGCTTCGAGGTGATCCCCGTCGGGATCACCCGCGACGGCGCCTACATCCTCGAGACCGACGATCCGGCGCGGTTCGCGCTCGACCCGGCGCACCTGCCCGAGGTCGTCGACAACGGCACCCGGGTCCACTGGCCCGAGTCGACGGCGTCGCGCGAGCTGACGGTGACGACGGCGTCCGACGGAGCGGGGGGCCCGGTCACCCGCTCGCTCGGCGAGGTCGACGTCGTGTTCCCGATCCTGCACGGGCGCTTCGGCGAGGACGGCACGATCCAGGGGCTCCTCGAGCTCGTCGGGCTGCCCTACGTCGGCAACGGCGTGCTCGCCTCCTCGCTCGGCATGGACAAGCACTTCACGAAGACCGTGCTCGAGGGCGCCGGCATCCCGGTCGCGCCCTGGGTCACCGTGACGCGTGCGGCGCTCGCCGCCGACCCCGAGCTCTGGCAGCGCCGCACGCGCAGCCTCGGCCTGCCCGTGTTCGTGAAGCCGGCGCGGGCCGGCTCCTCGGTCGGCGTCACGAAGGTGAGCGACTGGGCCGAGCTCGACGCGGCGCTCGACGTCGCGTTCGCCGAGGACGGCAGCGTGCTCATCGAATCGGGCGTCGTCGGTCGTGAGATCGAGTGCGCGGTGCTCGAGGGCCGCGACGGCTCCGCCCCCCGGGTGAGCGTCGCGGGCGAGGTCGTCGTCACGGGCCGCGAGTTCTACGACTTCGAGGCCAAGTACCTGGATGCCCCGGGCGTCGAGCTCGTGTGCCCCGCCGACCTCGGCGACGGCGAGCTCTTCGAGCTGCAGCGCATCGCGCGCCGCGCGTTCGAGGCGATCGGCGGCCAGGGCCTCGCGCGCGTCGACGTGTTCCTCACCGACGAGGGCTTCGTCGTGAACGAGCTCAACACGATGCCGGGCTTCACCCCGATCTCGATGTTCCCGACGTGCTGGCTCAACTCGGGGCTCAGCTACCCCGAGCTCATCACCGAGCTCGTCGACGTCGGCTACGCGACCGGCCCGCGCTAGCTGCGCCCGTCGTCGCGGGTCCGCGCCCGGGCTCGCGCACGGCGCGGCCCGCGGCGGTGCCCCGGAGCGCTGCGGCGTGACCGGAGCCGGGAGTCCCGGTCGTCCCGGAGCCGTCCGCGCGTCAGGCGCGTCAGCCCGCCGTCGCCTCGTCGACGTCGGTGCAGCCGCCGTCGGCGGGGATCACCGAGACGGCCGACGAGAGCTCGGTGATCGCGGTGGTGCCCGAGACCACGTCGTTGTCGACGAGCACCTCGACTGCGGGGGTGCGCCCGTAGGTCGTGAAGCGGAAGTTCGGCGCGTCGGACTCGTCGATCACCCAGTCGACCCCGTTCACGCTCACGCAGCGATCGGTCGTCGGGCCGGGCTCGGGCACGCCGCAGCGGAGAAGCACCGAGGCGGGGGAGCCCCACGCGCCGGTGCCCTGCGCGTTGGTCTCGCGCTCGCGCTGCTCCTGCCCGGTGTCCTTGGCGATCGAGTCGGGAAGGCGCACGACGACCGCGGCGCAGTCGGGGTCGCTCGCCCCGGCCGCCGGGTCGATCGGCACGGCCTGGCTGCACCCGGTGAGGGCGAGGGCGGCGGCGCCGGCCACGAGCAGCGCGGCGAGGCGGAGTCGGCGGGGTCGCGGGGATCGGTGGGGGCGGCCGGTCGGGTGTTCCATCCCCTTCAGGGTAGTGGCCGATCCCGAGTGCCGGCTGCGACGCCGGTCAGCAGTTCGGGCGGCAGGCGCGCTGCGAGAGGGCGTCGGTGAGCACGACGCTCAGGTCCTGCGGCTTGGCCGCCGAATAGGCCGCCCCGCCGGTGGCCTTCGCGATCGCCCGCATCGCCGTGACGTCGGTGTCGGGACCGATGCCGACCATGATCACGGGCACGGGCCTGGCCGGGTCGTCCATCTCGGTCAGCTGGGCGAGCAGCTGGTCGAGCGAGATGCCGTTCTCGTCCTCGTTCCGGCCGTCGGTGAGCAGGAGCACGGAGTTGACCTTGCCGGGGTCGTAGCTCGCCCGGACGTGCGCGACCGCGGCGAGGGTGGTGTCGTAGAGGCCGGTCGCGCCGCCGAGGCGGCCGGGCAGCGAGGCGATGGCGTTGCCGAGCGCCGCCTTGTGCTCCTCGTCGCCGAGGCGTTCGACAGGTGCCAGGGCCTCCCAGTCGCGGTCGCCCGCGCGCTCGGTCGAGAAGACCCACATGCCGAGGTCGACGTCGCCCGAGAACTGGGCCAGCGTCGAGCTCGTCGCCTGGGTGAGCAGGTCGATCCGCCGGAGGCCGGTCACGGTCGGCTCCTCCATCGAGCCGGAGACGTCGATGACCGAGAGGATGCGCGAGCGGAGGCTCAGGACGCCCCAGGTGCGGAGGATCGAGACCTGCGCCCCCGCGGCGGCGGTGTCGACCGCGACGGCCTCGGCGAGCACGCCCTCCTGTTCGAGCTCGCCGGAGCCCACGCCGTCGCGGAAGCCGTCGGCGGCGAAGGCGTCCTTCGCACCCCAGAGCGCGAGCTTCAGGCCGTCGAGTTCGCGCGCCCGGAGCGCGAGCGCCCGCGACTCGGCCGTCTCGGGTGCGCGCTCGGCGTCGGAGGCGGGGAGGTTCTTCGCGAGCTCGGCCTCGTCGAGGGCCCGCAGGAACGGATAGTTGAGGGCGAGGGTGCCGTCGGAGGGGTAGAGGGCGACGAGCGGCGACGAGCCGGCCTCCCGGTTGTGCAGCGCGATCTGCTGCTCGCTGGCGATCGCGAAGGTGCCGGCCGGACGCGAGCCGAGCGCGGCGAAGGCGTCGGCGGCCGTCGGCAGGACGGTGTCGTTGAGCCCGATCATCGCGGTCTGGAACTGCCGCGGCGCGCCGATGTCGGCGCGGCGCTCCATGGCCTGCAGGGCGCTGAGGCTCGCCGACGAGGCCTCGGGGTCGGCGAGCAGCGCCGTGAACTCGCCCTTCATCAGCGCGTTCCAGCCCGGTGCGGCGTCGCCGAGCTCGCCCGCCCGCTCCGCGGCGCCCGCGAAGACGACGGGGCTCGAGGCGATCGACCGCTCGAGGGCGAAGTCCGGCACCGGCCGGCCGAGCGATCGCGCGGTGCTCGACATGCGCGCGAGCCAGACGGGGGAGTCGGGGATCCAGGCGTCGAGCCCCGCGGCGTTGCCCGACGCGAGCATCGCGGCGGTGTCGACGGAGGCCTGCGAGACCACCTCGGTGCGGGAGCACGACTTCTCGCTCGCGTCGTAGTCGGCCGCGATCGCCTTCACGGTCGCGGCGATCGCGGGGTCGGCGACGACGCTGAGCTCGGCGGGCGAGGTGCACGGGATCTCGGGATTCTGCCAGCGCTCGAACTCGCCGCTCGCCCAGGCGACGCCCGTGACGCCGGCGGCCGCGACCAGGGCGACGGTCGCCGACACGGCCGTGACCGCGATGGTGGTCCGGCGACGCCGTCGACGGTTCGCTGCTCGTTCGCTCCGTCGACTCACGCTTGCTCCATTGCAGGGCGGTGGGCGGGTTCGTCCACCGCGATCGGGTTGTTCGCGAACCCAGCGTAGGCATCGACGCCGAATTCGTAAAGAACCATTACACATCATCAGGCGCTCGCCCGTGACCTACGCTGAGGGGATGCCCGACGATCGCTCCAGCACCGACGCCGATCTCGAGACGATCGGCTCGCTCGGCGAGCAGGCGGTGCTCGCCCGCATCCTGCCGCGGCTGCGGCCCGGCGACGCGGCGCTCCTCGGCGCCGGCGACGACGCCGCAGTGCTCGCCGCGCCCGACGGCCGCTTCGTCGTCACGTGCGACATGATGATCCACGGCCCCGACTTCCGCCTCGCGTGGTCGACGCCGTTCGAGCTCGGCTGGAAGGCGGCGGCGACGAACCTCACCGACGTCGCCGCGATGGGCGCCCGGCCGACCGCGCTCGTCGTCGCGATCGCGGCGCCGCCCACCCTCGCCGTCGAGGTCCTCGAGGGCATCGCCGACGGGCTGCGCGAGGGCCTCGCGGCGCTCGCTCCCGGAGCGGGGGTCGTCGGCGGCGACCTCTCCGCCTCCTCCGTCCTGACGATCGCCGTGACCGCGTTCGGCGACCTCGAGGGCCGCACCCCGGTCACTCGGTCGGGCGCGCGCGTCGGCGACGTCATCGCCCACGCGGGCGCTCGGGGCGATGCAGCGCGGGGGCTCTCCCTCCTCTTCGCCGAGGGCGTGGACGCCTCGGGCGAGCCCGACGCCGAACGCACCGCCGCGCTCCGCGCGAGGCATCCGCGTCTCATCGCCGCCCAGCTCGCACCCGCGCCGCCCGTGGGTGCCGGCGTCGCCGCGGCCGAGGCGGGGGCGACCGCCATGCTCGACGTCTCGGACGGGCTCGCGCGCGACGCGCGACGACTGGCCGAGGCGAGCGGGGTCGGCCTCGACTTCGACGGGTCCGCGCTCGGCGCCGAGGTGCGGCTCGCCCTCGCCGGCGCCGAGGACCACGGCCTGCTCGCGACGTTCCCCGCCGGCACGGCGGTGCCCGCGCCCTTCGAGGTCATCGGCCGCGTGGTCGATGCGCCGGGCGAGCTGCGGGTCGACGGCGTGGCGATCGCGGCCGAGGGATGGGACCCCTACTCGGGCTGGGACGGCCGCGCGGGCTGATCGGCCGCCGCCCACCACAGGGTCGTCTCCCCGTAGTCGCGGCGCCGCTCGGGGGTGAGCCCCGCGGGCCAGGCGGGCTCGGGGGAGCGGCTGCTGCGCTCGACCATGACGACCGCCTCGTCGGAGAGCAGCGGCACGAGCAGCTCGAGGTCGTGCGCGAGCGCGGATTCGGAGAGCTCGTACGGCGGATCGATGAACACGAGGTCGACCGCCCCGGCCGCCCCCTCGAGGTAGGCGGCGACGGCGCGCGCGACGACTCGCACGCGCACCGCGTGCCTCCCGCCGTCGGCGCGGGCCACGGCATCGGCGTTGCGCCGGCAGACGTCGGCGGCGGGCTTCGCGCGCTCGACGAGCACGACGTCGGCGGCGCCGCGGCTCGCCGCCTCGAGGCCCAGCGCGCCGGAGCCCGCGTAGAGGTCGAGCACGCGCGCACCGTGGATGGCGTCGCGGGCCTCGAGCGCGGAGAAGATCGCCTCGCGCACGCGGTCGCTCGTGGGACGGGTGCCGGAGCGCGGGACCTGGAGGCTGAGTGAGCCGGCGAATCCGGCGATGATGCGGGTCATGCTCCCGGCAGCATATCGACGCCCGCCGAGCGCTGCCATGATGGAGGGGTGCCAGCCCCGATTGATGAAGAGACCGGTTCGACCGACCCCGTGCCCGCCGAACCGTCCCGACACCGTGGAGGCGAGCAGCAGCTGATCGATCGCCTGTGGGACTTCGCCGACCCCGGAGCCAGCGCCGAGCGGTTCCGCGAGCTCGCGGGCGACGAGTCGCAGGCCCCGCACACGCGCGCGGTCATGCAGACCCAGTTCGCCAGGGCGCTCGGGCTCCTCGGCCGGCGCGACGAGGCGCTCGCGGTCCTCGACGACGTCGCGGGCATGCCGGTCGACGACCGCGAGCCCGAGGCCTTCGCGAGAGAGCTGCGGGCCCGCGTCGCGATCGAGCGGGGCCGCCTCGCCGCGGCCGACCGCCGGCCCGCCGACGCCGTCCCCGAGCTGACGCGCGGAGTGCGGGAGGCGGCCCTCTCCGGCTCGACCTTCCTCGTGCTCGACGCCCTGCACATGCTCGCGCTCAACGACGTCGGCCACGAGGAGGAGTGGGCGACCGAGGGCTTCGACGTGCTCGACGGCACGCGCGACCCGCGGCTGCTCCGCTGGGGCGTCGCGCTCCACAACAACCTCGGCTGGACGCTGCACGACTCGGGCCGGCTCACCGGCGCCCTCATGCAGTTCGAGGAGGCCGCGAAGGCGGCCGAGGCGTACGGCACCGCCGAGCAGCGGCACGTCGCGAGGTGGTCGGTCGCGCGGTGCCTGCGCAGCCTCGGGCGCGCCGAGGAGGCGCTCGAACTGCAGCGCGCGCTCGCGGCCGAGCGGCCCGACGACCCCTACGTGCAGGCCGAGCTCGCGGCGCTGACGGAGGCGCCGCCTACGATCGAGGCATGACCGCACGACCAGCGGATGCCCCCGAGGAGGCGATCCCCGGCAGCTACACGCTCGATTCGAAGCTGGCGGGCGCCCTCGGCGGGCGCACGGCGCAGGCGATCGAGCGGGCGTTCGGCCACGTCACCGTCGGCGACCTGCTGGCGCACTATCCGCGCCGCTACGCGCTGCGCGGCGAGCTCACGGCGCTCGCGTCGCTGCCGCTCGACGAGAACGTGACGCTCGTCGCCGAGGTGATCGAGGTGCGCGTCCGCGAGATGCGCCAGCGCCGGGGCTCGATCGTCGAGGCGAAGATCACCGACGGCACGGGCGTGCTGACGCTCACCTTCTTCAACCAGCGCTGGCGAGAGAACGACCTGCGGCCCGGGCGCCGCGGCATCTTCGCGGGCAAGGTCGGCGACTATCGCGGCAATCGCCAGCTCGCGCATCCCGACTACGAGCTCTTCGACGACGAGGTGCCCGCCGAGGTCGGCGACGCGGCGGCCAGGCGCTGGGCCGAGGCGCCGATCGCGATCTACCCCGCGACGTCGACGCTCGCGAGTTGGCAGCTGTCGAAGGCGATCGGCCTCCTGCTCGACGGGCTCGGCCGCGTCGACGATCCGCTGCCGGGCTCGGTGCGCGAGGGCCGCGGCCTCCTCGGCCATCGCGAGGCGCTCGAACGCGTGCATCACCCCGAGCGCGAGTCCGACTGGAAGGCGGCGCGGCGCACCCTGCGCTTCACCGAGGCGTTCGTGCTCCAGTCGGCCCTCCTCGAGCGGCGTGCGGCCCTGCGCGCGCGCCACGCCCTCGCCCGGCGCCCGGCGCCCGGGGGGCTCCTCGAGCGCTTCGACGCCGCGCTGCCGTTCTCGCTCACGGGCGACCAGGAGCAGGTCGGCGCCGAGATCGCCCACGACCTCGGCGAGCCCGTGCCGATGAACCGGCTCGTCCAGGGCGAGGTCGGCTCGGGCAAGACGGTCGTGGCGCTGCGCGCGATGCTCGCGGTCGCCGACTCCGGCGGGCAGTCGGCGCTGCTCGCCCCGACCGAGGTGCTCGCCGCCCAGCACCTCCGCTCGATCGTGAAGATGCTCGGGCCCGAGCTCTCCGCCGAGCTGATCCCGACGCTGCTCACCGGGCAGCTGCCCGCCGCCGAACGCAAGAAGGCGATGCTGCGCGCCGCGGCAGGCCAGTCGAGGCTCATCGTCGGCACCCACGCGCTCCTCGGCGACACGGTGACGTTCGCCGACCTCGGGCTCGTCGTGGTCGACGAGCAGCACCGCTTCGGCGTCGAGCAGCGCGAGGCGCTGCGGCTCAAGGGCGCCGAGCCGCCGCACGTCCTCGTGCTCACGGCGACGCCGATCCCGCGCACCGTGGCGATGACCGTGTTCGGCGACCTCGACGTCTCGACGATCGCCGAGCTGCCGGCCGGCCGCGCGGGCATCGAGTCGCAGGTGGTGCCGCTCGCGATCCGGCCGGCCTGGCGCCCGCGCGTGTGGGAGCGCCTCGCCGAGGAGATCGCGCTCGGCCGGCAGGGGTTCGTCGTCTGCCCCGCGATCGAGACGCGCGTCGCCGAGGACGACGGCGCCGAGGCGGCACCCGGCGAGCCCGAGCCCGAGGGCGCAGGGCCGGTGGCCTCCGTCGCGTCGGTGCTCGCCGAGCTCGAGTCGCACCCCCGGTTCGCCGAGCTGCGCGTCGCACCGCTGCACGGGCGCATGAGCGCCGACGAGAAGGACCGCACGATGCGCGCCTTCGCCGCGGGCGAGCTCGACGTCCTCGTCTCGACCACGGTCATCGAGGTCGGCGTCGACGTGCCCAACGCGAGCGTGATGGTCGTCGTCGACGCCGACCGCTTCGGGGTCTCGCAGCTGCACCAGCTGCGCGGCCGGGTCGGCCGGGGCGCCGTTCCCGGGCTCTGCCTGCTCGTCACGGGCGCGCCCCCGAACTCGCTCGCGCTGCAGCGCGTCGAGGCGGTCGCCGCGACCCTCGACGGCTTCGAGCTGGCGCGCGTCGACCTCGAGCTCCGGCAGGAGGGCGACGTGCTCGGGGCGATGCAGTCGGGCGGGCGATCCTCGCTCAAGCTGCTGCGCGTGGTGCGCGACGGCGAGATCATCGCCGACGCCCGGGCCGAGGCCGAGGCGATCCTCGAGGCCGATCCGACGCTCGCCGGGCACCCCGCGCTCGCCGCCGCCGTCCGCCGCCGGCTCGACGACGAGGCGAGCGGCTACCTGAGCAAGGGCTGAGACTCTCGGCCGGGCCCCGACGGGGCCCCCGCTGGCGCTACGCTGGTGCGTATGCAGCGGATCGCCGTCGTCCCCGGATCGTTCGACCCCGTCACGCGCGGCCACCTCGATGTGATCTCGCGGGCCGCGGGCCTGTACGACGAGCTGCACGTCGTCGTCGTCCACAACCCCGACAAGTCGGCGCTCCTGCCGATCGCCCAGCGCGTCTCGCTGATCGAGCAGTCGATCGCCGACGCCGGCATCGAGGGCCGCATCGTCGTCGCGGCGTGGAGCATGGGCCTCCTCGTCGACTACTGCACCGACGTCGGCGCGAGCGTGCTCGTCAAGGGCGTCCGCTCGCAGCTCGACGTCGCGTACGAGACGCCGATGGCGATCGTCAACCGGCATCTCGCCGGCGTCGAGACGGTGTTCCTCCTGCCCGATCCTGCGAACGCGCACGTGTCGAGCTCGCTCGTCAGGCAGGTCGCCTCCCTCGGCGGCGACGTGGCCCCCTACGTGCCGGCCGTCGTGGCCGACTACCTCGCGGTGGCGATGACGCCATGAGCAGCGAGGTCGCGGTGACGGGCGGGTCGGGTTCGGCGGCGCGCGCCGCGACCATGGGCATCGACGAGGTCGGCTCGCTCGCCGCGGCCATCGTGGCGAACGTCGAGACGGTGATCGCCGGCAAGCGCGACGCCGTCACGGCCGCCCTCACCGTGCTGCTCGCCGAGGGGCACCTCCTCATCGAGGACGTGCCCGGCGTCGGCAAGACGATGCTCGCGAAGGCGCTCGCGCGCTCGGTCGACGCGAGCGTCAGCCGCATCCAGTTCACCCCCGACCTGCTGCCGAGCGACGTGACCGGCGTGTCGGTCTTCGACCAGTCGAGCCGGCGCTTCGAGTTCAAGCGCGGCCCCGTCTTCGCGAACCTCGTCATCGGCGACGAGATCAACCGGGCGAGCCCGAAGACCCAGTCGGCCCTGCTCGAGTGCATGGAGGAGCGCCAGGTCACGGCCGACGGCACGACCTACCGCCTCGATCCGCCGTTCACCGTGGTCGCGACCCAGAACCCCGTCGAGATGGAGGGCACCTACCCGTTGCCCGAGGCTCAGCGCGACCGCTTCATGGCGCGCATCTCGATGGGCTACCCGGCGTCGGCCGACGAGCTCGCGATGCTCACGACGCGCGAGACCTCGAGCCCGTTCGACGCGCTCGACGCCGTCGTCTCCCTCGGCGAGCTCCGCGCCATGATCGCCGCGGTGCACCAGGTCTTCACCTCGCAGCCCGTGCAGGAGTACGCGGTCGAACTCGCGCGCGCGACTCGCGAGGACCGCCAGCTCAGGCTCGGCGCGAGTCCGCGGGCGACGCTCCAGCTCGTGCGCGCGGCGAAGGCGCACGCCGCGATGCACGGCCGCGACTTCGTGCTGCCCGACGACATCGACGCCCTCGCCGTGCCGGTGCTCGCGCACCGGCTCGTGCCGACGAGCCGGGCGCTCGGCGCGCACGACCGCGATGCCGGACCGCTCATCGACGCCATCGTCCGACGCATCGTGGGGGAGACGCCGGTTCCGGTCGGCAGCGCACGAAGGAACTGACATGAGGCGCCCCCGTCCCCTGCGCATCGCGGCCTGGCCGCGACTCACCCGGCGCGGCGGCGCGCTGCTGGTGGTCGGGGTCGCGCTCCTCGCCGTCTCGCTGTGGTTCGACCTCCGCGACGTCATGCTGCTCGCGTTCGTCGGCATCGCGATGCCGGGCGTCGCCGCCCTCTTCGTGACCCTGCGCGTGCCGCGGCTCGGCGTGACCCGCAGGTTCTCGCCGCCGGTCGTCGCGGCCGGCTCGTCGACCGGCGTCGCGATCGCGGTGCGCAACCGCTCGCGGCGCACGCTCGACGGCGCGCACTGGCGCGACCGGGTGCCCGACGGGCTCGACGCCCCGGCCGAGGCGGTGCTGCCCGCGCTCGGGCCGTACGAGGGCGTGCTGCCCTCGGGTGACGACACCGTGCACCTCGAGTACCGGCTGCGGCTGCCCCGCCGTGGCGTGTACGGCATCGGGCCCATGCGGATCGGCGTGGCCGACCCCTTCGGGCTCGCCCGGATCGACCGCGACGCGGGCCCGCGGCACGAGGTCGTCGTGACCCCGCGGGTGACGCCCCTCGAGCGGGCGCTCGGCTCGGCCGCGAGCGTCGACGGCGTGCTGCACGGGCTGCAGCGGCGCTCCCACCCGAACTCCGACGAGCTCATCGCCCGCGAGTACCGCTACGGCGACCCGCTGCGACGCGTGAACTGGCCGGCGACGGCCCGGCGCGGCGAGCTCATGGTGCGCGAGGAGGAGCAGCGGGGCGACCCCGAGGTCCGGATCCTCCTCGACACGACGCTCTCGGGGCAGGCCCGCACGGGCGGGCCGCGGCCCGAGTGGGCCGAGCGGGTGCACTTCGGCTTCGAGCTCGGCGTCGAGGTGGCGGCCTCGATCGGCGTCCACCTGCTCGAGCGCGGATTCCGCGTCCGCTGCGACCCGCTGGGAGACCCAGGACGCGGCGGGGTCGGCGAGGGCGCGCCCGGCGCCTATCGCATGCCGGGCGGAGACCACCTGCTGCTCGAGGACCTCGCCCGGCTCGACTCCCCGAACCGCGCCGACCGGGCCGAGGGCGCGGCTGCGCGGGGCGGCCGGATCGCCGAGGGCACCGGTCGCGGCGAGGTGCGCGCCAGGGAGGCGAGGATGCCGGGATTCGCCGTGCTCGTCGACCCCGACGAGCAGGATGCCGCGACGCTCGTCTCGCTGCGCACCGGATTCGAGCCCGCGGTCGCCTTCGTCGGCGAGGGCGTCGCCACGCGCGTCGTCGACGCGCTGGAGCAGGCCGACTGGCGCGTGGTGCGGGTGCGACGGGCCACCGCGATCGGCGACGCCTGGGCCGGTGCCGCGCAGCGCGATCCGATGACCGGGAGGGGCGCGACGGCGGCCGTGTCGGCGGACGGCACGTCGGGCGCCGCGCGCCGCGGCCCGGGCGCGCCGCCGGCAGGAGGGCGCGATGCGTCCTGACCCCCTGCCTCTCACGCGCGGGCAGCGACTCGCGCTCACCGCGGCGAGCCTCCTCCTGCTCTCGGTCGCGACGATGGCGCTCGGTCCGCTCATCTCGGGCAGCGGGTGGTGGTGGCTGTGCGCGTTCGTCGCCGCCGGAACGCTCTTCGGCGGCGCGGGCCTGCGGGCCGTGCGGGTGCCCGCCTCGCTCGTGCCGGTGCTCGAGATCGTCGTCCTGCTCCTCCTGCTGACGCTCCTCTTCGGCGGCTCGACGAGCTTCGCCCTCATCGTGCCCACGCAAGACACCTTCGTCCACTTCGGCGAGCTCTTCGACGGCGCGCAGCGCACCATCCAGCAGCAGTCCGTCCCCGCGATCCCCGTCCCGGCGCTCAACTTCGTGCTGGCGCTCGGCGTCGGGGTGCTCGCGATCTGCATGGACGTGCTGGTCCAGACGGTCCGCATGCCGGCCCTCGCCGCGGCGCCCGCGCTCGTCCCGATCCTCATCCCGGGCTTCATCATCGAATCGGGTGCCGAGGTGCCGACGCTCGTGTTCTCGGCGGCCTCGTACCTGCTGCTCCTCCGCATCGACGTGCGCGCCCGTCGTCGCGCACTGCTCGCCGCGGCGGAGCGCAACGACGAGACGGGCGGCACCACGGTCATCCCGCCGGCGCGGGTGCCGATCGTCTCGACCCTCGGCGCGACGCTCGGCCTCACCGCGGTGGGCATCCTCACGGCGGCGGTGCTCACCGCCTCGACCCCGAGTATCTCCTCGAGCCTGCTGCTCGGCTCGGGCGCCCCCGCGACGAGCTTCGCGCGCGGCGTGAGCCCGTTCATCGACCTCGGGCGCGACCTGCGCCGGCCCGAGCCCCGGCCGGCGTTCCACTACTTCGCACGCGACAACGACCGCCCCTACTTCACGGTGCTGACGCTCGACCGGTTCGAAGGCCAGGCGTGGGGCGTCACCGAGCGGCCGGTCGACGCCGACAACACCGTCGACGCCCTGCCCCTCCCCGACGGCCTCGATTCCGACGTGTCCGCCACGGAGCATCCCATCGACATCGTCGTCGACGAGGTGCGGACGACCTGGCTGCCCCTGCCGTACCCCACTCGGCAGGTCGAAGGGCTCAGCGGATCGTGGTTCTGGGACGCCGGCTCGCTGACGGTGCGGAGCGTCGATGCCGACACGGGCGGTCAGCGCTATCGCGCGACCTGGCTCGAGGTGGACCCGAGCCCGTCGCAGCTGAGATCGGCGGGCGGGCGGGCCGGCGAGGAGTACGACGACTTCCTCGCGCTGCCCGACGACGCGCCGCCGCTCATCGCCGAGACGGCGGCAGCCGTCACGGGGGAGGCCGCCACGCAGTACGACGCCGCGGTCGCGATCCAGGCGTTCCTCCGCTCCTCGGCCTTCGAGTACTCGACGGAGGCACCCGTCGAGGCGGGCTACGACGGCGGCGGCTTCGACGTGATCGCCCGGTTCCTCGAGGAGCGCACGGGGTACTGCGTGCACTTCGCCTCGACGATGGCCGTGCTCGCCCGCGAGGTGGGCATCCCGTCGCGCATCTCCGTCGGCTACACCCAGGGCACCTCGACGCAGGAGCGCGTCGGCGGGGTGCAGCGCGTCGAGGTCGACTCGCACGATCTGCACGCGTGGCCCGAACTCTACTTCGAGGGCGTGGGGTGGGTGCCGTTCGAGCCCACACCGAGCCGCGGCATGGTGCCCGACTACTCGCGGCCCGGGGCCGGCGACGCCGAGGCGGCGCCCCCGCTCGCGTCGGGCAGCGCGAGCGCCCCGCTGAGCGGGCGCCCCGAGCTCGACCCCGACCGCAACCTCGCCGGCGGAAGCGGCTCGGCGTCGCCGGCCGACTCGTGGTGGTTCCGCGGCGGCGTCGCGCTGCTCCTCGTCGCCGCTCTCCTCCTGGCGCCCGCGGCGCTGCGCGCGAGCCAGCGTGCGTCACGGCGTCGGCGGATCGCACGCGGCGACCGTCCGGCGGATGCCGCGTGGGACGAGCTCGTCGCCACGGCGCGCGACCTCGGGGTCCGGCTCGAGCCGACCTCGACCCCGCGTGCGATCGCCCGGGGGCTCGCCGAGCGGGAGGGCTTCGCGGACGACGAGGCGCGCGCGGCCCTCGCGGCGCTCCGCGACGCCGTCGAGCGCGAGCGCTACGGACCGGCGGAGCCGTCGCCCGGTGCCGGTGCGGTCGCGGCGGGCGGTCGGGCCGGCGGCGGCGGTGCGACATCCGCAGGGCTCGTGGACGCGCTCGCGATCGCCTGCGCCGCGCTCGCGGAGGGGGAGTCCATGCTCGTCAGATGGCGCGCGACGCTCGTGCCGCGCTCGCTCATCGATCGGGCACGGCCGACGTTCGGCGAACGTCCACCCGTCGACGCGTAGAATCGTCGATCGTGGCCATCAAGCATTCCGTGTTCGACCTCAGCGTGCGCGATCTCGTGAACCGTCCGGGCGAGATGCGCGAGGAGCGCATCAGCGCGCCCGCGCCCGAGCAGCTCGGTGAAGGGCTCGTCGCCGTGAAGGCGGGGTCGGCGATCGATCTCGACGTCCGGCTCGAGTCCGTGCACGAGGGAATCCTCGTCACCGCCGAGGTCGACGCGACCGCTGACGGCGAATGCGGGCGCTGCCTGATCGAACTCGCCGTGCCCGTCCAAGTCGAGTTCCAAGAACTCTTCGGGTATCATGGCGGGGAAGCCATCGAGTATGAGGTTCAAGACGACCACGTGGATCTTGAACCACTCATCCGAGATGCGGTAGTGCTGTCACTGCCGTTCCAGCCGGTGTGCCGACCGGATTGCCCGGGTCTCGACCCCGAGACAGGGCTCCGACTGGCCGATCATCCGGAACTCGTCACCCCTGAGCACAACGACCCTCGTTGGGCCGCGCTCGCAGGGTTCCAGGCTTCCGAAGACAACGGTCCGGATGCGTCATCCGGCGCCGACCAGCAGAGAGAAGAGAGATAGTCATGGCTGTTCCCAAGCGGAAGAAGTCACGCGCCAACACCCACGCGCGCCGTTCGCAGTGGAAGGCCGAGGTCCCCACGCTCGTCAAGACCGTCGAGAACGGCAAGGTCACCTACAGCCTTCCGCACCGCGCGAAGGTCGTCGAGGACTCCGCGGGCACCCCGCTCTTCCTCGAGTACAAGGGCCGCAAGGTCGCCGACGTCTAGTCGGCCCGAGACGCACCGACGACCGGTCGTGACGCGAACGGAACGCATGGGAGGCGGGCGCACCGCGCTCGAGGATCGTACGCTCGACGACCTGCAGCGAACGCTGCAGGTCGACATCGATCCCTCCCTGCTCCTGCTCGCGCTCACGCACCGGTCGTTCGCGTACGAGAACGGCGGCATCCCGACGAACGAGCGCCTCGAGTTCCTCGGCGACTCGATCCTCGGCCAGGCCGTCACGGTCAGGCTCTTCCGCGACCATCCCGACCTCGATGAGGGCGAGCTCGCGAAGCGGCGCGCCAGCCTCGTCTCGAGCGTCGCGCTCGCCGAGGTCGGTCGCACCATCGGCGTGGGCTCGTACATCCGGCTGGGCCGCGGCGAGACGATGACCGGCGGCGCCGACAAGCCGTCGATCCTCGCCGACACCGTCGAGGCGATCATCGGCGCGGTCTACCTCGACGCCGGCGGCGACGCCGCGACCGAGCTCGTGCTGCGTCTCATCACCCCGCTCATGCAGGACCCCGAGCGCTTCGGCGCCGCGATGGACCCGAAGACGAGCCTGCAGGAGATCGCGGCGCGTCGTGGTGCTCCCGCTCCGTCGTACTCGGTCGCCGAGTCGGGGCCCGATCACAACAAGCACTTCGTCGCCACCGTCACGGTCGGCGAACTCGTGCAGGCGTCGGGCGAGGGCTCGAGCAAGAAGCAGGCCGAGATGGCCGCCGCACTCGAGGCCTGGACGCGCATCAACGGCGCGGCCTGAGGTGCCCGAGCTCCCCGAGGTCGAGGTCGTCCGCTCCGGGCTCGCGCCCGCGGTGACCGGTGCCGTCGTCAGCGCGGTCGAGGTGCTCGACCGACGATCGCTGAAGCGGCACGACCCGCTCATCGGCGACTTCGAGCGGCTCGTCACGGGCGCGCGCATCGCCGCCGCGGTGCGTCGTGGCAAATTCCTCTGGCTGCCGCTCGAGGGTGCGCCCGACGAACGTGCGATCGTCGGGCACCTCGGCATGAGCGGGCAGATGCTGCTGCGCACCCCTGACCACCCGGGTGACGACCGGCATGCGCGGGTTCGCCTGCACCTCGAGCATCCGGCCCACGGCGAACTGCGCGTCGACTTCGTCGACCAGCGCATCTTCGGCTCGCTCGCCGTCGACCGCATGCTGCCGACCGCCGACGGCGGCATCGGCGGCTTCTCGGCTGCGACGACGGGGGAGTGGGCTCGGCTCATCCCGAGCCAGGTGGCCCACATCGCCCGCGATCCGCTCGACCCCGAGTTCGCCGACGACGGGTTCGCGGCGCAGCTCGCCCGGCGCGGCACGGGCATCAAGCGGGTGCTGCTCGACCAGGGCGTCGTGAGCGGCATCGGCAACATCTACGCCGACGAGACGCTGTGGGCGGTGCGCCTGCATCCCGAGCAGCCGGCCGCCTCGCTCAGCACCCGACGCGTCCGCGAACTGCTCGGCGCGGTGCGCGACGTGCTCGGGCGGGCGCTCACCGAGGGCGGCACGAGCTTCGACGCGCAGTACGTGAACGTGAACGGCGCCTCGGGGTACTTCGAGCACTCGCTGAACGCGTACGGGCGTGCAGGCAAGCCGTGCCCCCGCTGCGGCACCGCGATGGTTCGCGAGCCCTTCATGAACCGCTCCTCGCACCGCTGCCCGAAGTGCCAGCGGAGGCGGTGAGCTCGCCTCATCGGGCTCGGTAGCGGGCGGAGATGAGCCCCGACGGGAACGAGCGATGTTCGACGAGTTCGAGGTCGAGGCGCACATCGTCGGGGAAGAACCGCGTGCCGCCGCCGACGACGCTCGTGGTGGTGAAGAGGTGGTACTCGTCGACCAGGCCGGCCCGGATCGCCTGGGCCGCGAGGTTCGGGCCGTCGACCGAGAGGTCGTGATCGGACTCGGCCTTGAGCCGCCGGACCGCCTCGGGGTCGAAGCTCCGCTCGATGCGGGTTCGCGCGCTCGAGACCGACTCCAGCGTCGTCGAGTAGACGACCTTCTCCGCGGCCCGCCAGTCGTTCGCGTACTGCACGATGTGCGGTGGGACCTCGGGCCCGTCGCCCACGGTCTCCCAGAAGACCATGGTCTCGTACATCCGCCGGCCGTAGAGGAAGGTGCCGACGTCGCGGAACGCGTCGCCGATGAAGGTGTGCACCTCCTCGTCCTCCGCGCCCCTGCCGAGGTCGCCGTCGGCGGCTTCGGCGTAGCCGTCGAGCGAGGTGATCATCGAGTAGATGAGCTTGGCCATGTTCAGCTCCTTCGCGAGAGGTGAGTCGACTGGCTCACCTCTCATCGACGGTAGTCCTCGTCGAGAGGTGAGTCAAGTGACTCGCCTCTGTGCGATACTGGCGGCATGACCCGTGAGCTGTCGAGCTACCACCGCGGGGTCGCCGCGACCAATCGGGCGACGATCCTCGACGCCGCCAACCGGCTGTTCCTCGAGCACGGCTACGACCGCACCTCGCTGGCGCGCGTCGCCGAGCGTGCCGGCGTCTCCAAGGCGACGCTGTTCAAGCAGTTCCCGACCAAGGCCGAGCTCTTCGAGGCGACCGTGCTCGCCGCGGCCGGCTCGCCCGACGGCGCGTTCGAGGAGCCGCCGACGGGCGACTTCCGCTCGGGCCTCACGACCCTGGGCCTCGCCTACGTCGAACTCCTGAACCGCCCGGGGATGACGGAGCTGATCCGCACGGTCATCGCCGAGTCATCGCGGTTCCCCGAACTCCGGGAACGGGTCTTCGACTTCGGCACGCTGCCCCTGTTCGCGGCGGTGCGGCGCTGCTTCGTCACCGCGAGCGCCGCGGGGACGGCGGTCGTCGACGATCCCGACACGGCCTCCGCGCAGTTCCTCGGCATGATCTCGACCGTCGTCTTCTGGCCGAGACTGCTCCACGGCGGATGGTCGCAGAGCGACGCCGAGATGCGGCGCGTCGTGCGCGAGGCGGCGCTCACCATCGTGGCCCGGTACGGCGCGCGAACCGGCGGCTGATCGGCCGATCAGCCGCGCTGGAACTCGGCGCCGAAGCCGTGCTGCTCGAACCCGAGCGCGATGTTGATCGCGAGCATGTGGTCGTTCTCGTCGGCGTTCCAGGTGTAGACCGCGGTGCGCTCGGGTGCGAACTCGGCGAGGCGCACGAGGTTCGCGAGCTTCACCCGCATGCCGAGCGCGTGGCCGCGATGGGCCGCGACCACGAGCGTGTCGGACTGGAAGGCGAGCGGCTTGCCCGGGGGCAGCTCGAGCTCGGTGTAGCCGGCGATCGAGCCGTCGGGCGCGACCGCCGCGGCGACGAGCAGGGTGCGCCCGCCTCGCGTCGCGTGCGACTCGTGCACGCGCACGCGCTCCGCATCCCAGATCTCGGGGTCGAGATCGAGGCCGCCCGCGGGCACGTCGAGCACCATGCGCGCGCGGGCCGCCGCGTAGCCGTCGACGAGGTCGTCGGGCACGTGGTCGGTCCAGGTGATGATCCGATAGTCGGATGCCTCGGCCTCGCGCCGGGCGGATTCGCGCCGGAACTCCTCGGTGCGGCCGCCGATCTCGAGCACGCTCGCCCGCTCGAGCTGGCCGAGCACGTAGCCGTGCCGGATCGCGAACCGCACGTTGGGCAGCTCGGCCGGAAGCGAGGCGTCGCCGTCGGGCGGGCGCAGCCGCTCGCCCGGGGTGTCGAGCTGGTGGAGCGGGAAGTCGATCCAGCCGGTGTTGCGCCGGCGGCCGAGGTCGGTCAGCACTCCTTCGGCGCGTTCGAGGAGACGGCTCCCGACGCCCCGGCGACGGAAGGCCGGGGCCACCTCGACGATGACGATGCCGCTCTCGGCGGCCGCGTCGCGTTCGCCCCAGGTGATCGAACGGCCGATGCAGGCGTCGCCGTGCCACGCGGCGAACGGCTGCCGGAACTCGTAGTCGTCGTCGCGGTACATCGCGAGCATCTCCTCGCGGGTGAACGCGAAGCGGTCGTCGCCCCAGCGTTCGACCTCGATGTCGATCGCGAAGTCGGCGTAGCGCTCGAACTCGACCGCCTCGGGCGTGCCGAGCCGTTCGGGGAGCGTGATCGGTCGGATCTCGACGGTCATGCGCGTCTCCTCTCGGATGGTGCATCGGACGATGCGCCGCCCGGTGGGCAGCCGCCCAGACTACCGAGCACCGGGGGCGGCGACAAGGGTGCAATCCCGCGGGGCGCGGCGCGCGTGCGCTTCGGGGGTGGAATCCTCGGATACGGTAGTCCGCAGCGTTCTCGCGCACAGGGGAGGGTAGGACGTGTACCTCAAGAGCCTGACGCTCAAGGGCTTCAAGTCCTTCGCACAGCCGACGACCTTCGCCTTCGAGCCGGGCGTGACGTGCATCGTCGGCCCGAACGGATCGGGCAAGTCGAACGTCGTCGACGCGCTGGCCTGGGTGATGGGCGAGCAGGGCGCGAAGACCCTCCGCGGCGGCAAGATGGAGGACGTCATCTTCGCCGGCACCTCGACGCGCGGCCCGCTCGGCCGGGCCGAGGTGAGCCTCACGATCGACAACTCCGACGGCGCGCTGCCGATCGAGTACAGCGAGGTCACGATCTCGCGCACCCTGTTCCGCAACGGCACGAGCGAGTACGCCATCAACGGCGACCAGTGCCGCCTCCTCGACGTGCAGGAGCTCCTCAGCGACTCGGGGCTCGGCCGCGAGATGCACGTCATCGTCGGCCAGGGCCAGCTCGACCAGGTGCTGCGCGCGACCCCCGAGGACCGACGCGGCTTCATCGAGGAGGCCGCGGGCATCCTCAAGCACCGCCGCCGCAAGGAGAAGACCCTCCGAAAGCTCGACGCGATGCAGACGAACCTCACTCGCCTCTCCGACCTGGCCGGCGAGATCCGGCGCCAGCTGAAGCCGCTCGGCCGTCAGGCCGAGGTCGCCCGCGAGGCCGCGACGATCGCCGCCGTCGTGCGCGACGCGAAGGCCCGACTGCTCGCCGACGAGGTCGTCGGCCTCCGGCGCGCGCTCGAGGAGCACGGCAAGAGCGAGCACGAACGGCACTCCGAGCGGCTCGTGCTGCAGGAGCGCCTCGAGCAGCACCAGGCCAAGGTCACGCGACTCGAGGAGGCGCAGAGCGGCGACGACGTCGACCGTGCCCGTTCGACGAGCTTCGCGCTCGAACAGGCGCAGTCGCGCCTGCGCTCGCTCGACTCGCTCGCCCGGCAGCGGATCGCGCTCCTCGAGGGCGCGTCCGACGAATCGGATGCCGCGCCGAGCGTGACCCGCGAGATGATCGACGGCGCCGTCGCCGAGCTCGACGGGCTCCGCGACGGCATCGGCGCCGAGGCATCCGCCCTCGACCTCGCCCACGAGCAGACGATGCGCACCCGGGCCGAGCTCGACTCGGTCGACGAGGGGATCGCCCGGCAGTCGGCGCTCGTCTCCGCCTACGACCTCGAGCTCTCGAAGCTCACCGGCCAGGCCGACTCCGCCTCCTCCAAGCTCGCCGCCGTGCGCGGCGAGGTGCTGCGCCACGCCAATGCGCTCGAGGCGTCGGCCGCTCGTCGCGAGGCGGCCGCGACCGCGCTCGCCGAGGCCGAGGCGGCCGCCGGCATCGAGCAGACCGCCGAGACCGACCTCGACGAGGCCTACGAGCTCGCACAGGGGGCCGTGTTCGAGGCGGAGGCCGAGATCGAGCGCATCCGCGACGAGCTCCACGGCCGCGAGCGCGAGCATGGCGCACTCAGCGCCCGCACCCAGGCGCTCTCGCTCGCCCTCGACCAGAAGGACGGCTCGGCCGCGCTCGTCGCCGCGGGCGTCCCCGGCGTGCGCGGGCTGCTCGCCGAGTCGATGCAGGTCGCCGCAGGGTACGAGGCCGCGATCGCCGCCGCGCTCGGCTCGCTCGTCGACGCCGTGCTCGTCGACGACCGCGACGCCGCCTATCGCGCGCTCGGCCGGGCCGAGTCGGGCGAGCTCGGCCGCGTGGCCCTCGCCGTCGCCGAGCCCGGCGGCCAGGCCGACGCCGAGACCGCGGTCGACGGCCTCATCGCCGCCGCCTCCGTCGTCACCGCACCGGTCGGGGTGCGGGGGCTCCTCGCCGAGATCTTCATCGCCGACGACCTCGCCGCGGCGCGGGCCGCCGAGCCGGCGCTCGTCGAGGCATCCCGCCCGGCGACCGTGATCACCCGCGACGGAACGGTCATCGGCCGGTACGTCGTGCGGGGCGGTTCGGGTCGCAAGCAGAGCCGCATCGAGCTCATCGCCGAACGCGACCGCGCGGCCGCACGCCTCGAGGAGGTGCGCGGCGAGATCGAGCGCAGCCGGGCGGAGCTCGCCGAGCAGCGGCAGCTCGTCGAGGCCGCCAAGGAGCAGTCGAAGCGCGCGCTCGCCGCGCTTCGCGAGTTCGACGCGCAGCTCGCGCAGCGCACCGAGCGGCTGAACCGCGCCCGCGTGCAGGCCGAGGCCGCCGAGGCCGAGTCGGAACGACTCCGCCAGGCGTCGACGAACGCCGAGGAGCGCGTGGCCGAGGCCGAGCAGGCGGCGGGCGAGGCGAAGGCCGCGCTCGAGTCGGCCCGTGCCGTGCCGCGGCCGGTGCTCGACGTCTCCGTGCGCGACGCGGCGCTCGCGACCGTCGAGTCCGCCCGCGAGGCCGAGGTCGAGGCCAAGCTCCGGCTCGAGACCGCCAAGGAGCGCGTGCGTGCCGAAGAGGCCCGGATCCGCACGATGGAGGCGCAGTACGACGCCGAGCGGAAGGCCGCGGTCGAGGCCGCCCGCCGGGCGGTGATCCGCCGGGCGCAGCTCGAGGCCGCCCGCCGCGTCGCCGAGGCGCTGCCGCCCGCGCTCGAGTCGGTCGACGCCTCGGTCGCCGAGGCCCGCGTCGCCCTCGGCCGGGCGGAGGCCGAGCGCTCGAGCCGGAACGAGGAGCTCCAGGCGGTGCGTCGCGAGGAGGCCGCGCTGCGCGAGCGCCTGCACTCGGTCACCGAGGACGTGCACGGGCTCGAGCTGCGCATCTACGAGAAGAAGCTGCACGTCGGCGGGCTCGTCGAGCGAGCCGAGTCCGAGCTCGGCCTCGACGAGCAGGTGCTCATCGACGAGTACGGCCCCGAGGAGCTCATCCCCGCCGAGGACGAGGAGGGCGAGCCGCGCCCGTTCCGCCGCGAGGAGCAGCAGCGCCGGCTCGCGGGCGCGGAGCGGAAGCTCGCCCAGCTCGGCCGGGTGAACCCGCTCGCGCTCGAGGAGTTCGCGGCGCTCGAGCAGCGCCACCAGTTCCTCAGCGAGCAGCTCACCGACCTCGCGAACACCCGCAAGGACCTGCTCACGATCATCGAGGAGATCGACGGGCGCATGGAGACGATCTTCCGCAGCGCCTTCGACGACACGAAGGCGGCGTTCGCCGAGGTGTTCCCCGTGCTCTTCCCGGGCGGCACCGGCAGCATCTCGCTCACGAACCCCGACGACATGCTGACGACGGGCATCGAGGTGAGCGTGAAGCCCGCGGGGAAGAAGATCGAGCGCCTCTCGCTGCTCTCGGGCGGCGAGCGGTCGCTCGCGGCGGTGGCGCTGCTCATGGCGATCTTCAAGGCGCGCCCCAGCCCGTTCTACATCATGGACGAGGTCGAGGCTGCGCTCGACGACGCCAACCTGGGGCGTCTGCTCACGACGTTCGAGAGCCTCCGCGACGCGAGCCAGCTCATCGTCATCACCCACCAGAAGCGCACGATGGAGATCGCCGACGCCCTCTACGGCGTCTCGATGCGCCAGGACGGCGTCTCGGCGGTCGTCGGACAGCGCGTGCGCGAGGAGCGCGAGGCGCAGGCCAGCTGACGCTCACGTGAGGCGGCGGTCGTCGGGCTCGACGATCCGGAACCAGCGGTAGCCGTACGCGTCGAGGTGCACCTCGATCCGCCCTCGCTCGTCGAGCGGGAAGGTGTCGGGCGCGAAGAGGTCGGAGAGCACGGAACCCTCGGCGACCGGTCCGAGCTCGAGCGGCACGAGCGCGGGCGCGGACGCGAAGTTGTGCACGGCGATGAACCGGCCGACGTCGGCGGTGATCCGGTGGGCGAGCACCCCGTCGAGCCCGGTGGTCAGCACGTCGAGCTCGCCCCAGCCGATCTCGGGCGAGCTGCGGTACCGGGTCGCGAGCTGCCTGATGAACGACAGCAGCGAGTCGGGGTCGTGCATCTGGGCCTCGACGTTCACGTGCTCGGGGGAGTAGCCGTCGCCCGGCGGCGTGGCGACCAGCCGCGACCGAACCGCCCGCGAGAACCCGCCGTTGCGCTCGTCGGTCCACTGCATGGGGGTGCGCACGGCCTGCCGCCCCTCCTGCGCGCCGTTCTCGCCCATGCCGATCTCCTCGCCGTAGAAGAGCACGGGCGTGCCCGGGAGGGAGAAGAGCAGGCTGTAGACCAGCTTGATCCGGCGGGGGTCGCCGTCGAGCATCGTCGGCAGCCGCCGCACTATGCCCCGGTCGTAGACGCGCATCCACTCCTCGGGGGCGAACGCGTCGAACACCTCCGCGCGCTCCGCCTCGGAGAGCTTGTCGAGCGTGAGCTCGTCGTGGTTGCGCACGAAGTTCGCCCACTGCGCCTCGGGTTCGAGCGGGGGCCGCGCCGCGAGCGACTCGGCGAGCGGACGGGCGTCCTCGCGCGCCAGCGAGAGGTAGAGCGCCTGCATGCCGAGGAAGTCGAACTGCATGGTGAGCTCGGCGGCGTCGCCGGCGCGGCCGAAGAAGTCGAGCTGCTCGTCGTAGGGCAGGTTCACCTCCCCGAGCAGCACCGCCTCGCTCGAGCGGCGCTGCAGGAAGCGGCGGAGGTCGCGGAGGAACTCGTGCGGATCGCCGATGTCGACGCCGTCGGGCGGCTCGATGAGGAAGGGCACCGCGTCGACGCGGAACCCCGAGACGCCGAGCTGGAGCCAGAAGCCGAGGGTGCGGGCGATCTCGTCGCGCACGGCCGGGTTCGCGATGTTCAGGTCGGGCTGGTGCCGGTAGAAGCTGTGCAGGTAGTACTGGCCCGTGCGCTCGTCGAACTCCCAGACCGAGTCCTCCTCGCCCGGGAAGACGGCGTTCGGCTGCTTCGGCGGGTCGTCGCGCCACACGTACCAGTCGCGGAAGGGCGAGGTGCGGCTGCGCCGGGCAGCCCTGAACCACGGATGCCGCTCCGAGGTGTGGTTCATGACGAAGTCGATGATCACCCGCATGCCGCGGTCCCGTGCCGTGCGGGTGAACTCGGCGACGTCGCCGAGCGTGCCGAGGCGGGGATCGACTCCGAGGAAGTCGGTGATGTCGTAGCCGTCGTCGCGATCGGGCGTCGGCTGGAACGGCATGAGCCAGATGCACGTGACGCCGAGCTCCGCGAGGTGGTCGAGGCGGTGGGCGAGCCCCTCGAAGTCGCCGGAGCCGTCGTCGTTCCAGTCCATGTAGGTCTCGACGTCGAGGCAGTAGACGACCGCCGTCTTCCACCAGAGGTCGCTGCGATCGGTGATCCTCATGCGGAGACCGCCTCGAGCCGGGGCACGACGCGCTCGCCGAAGACCTCGATGAACGCCGCCTGCTCGGTGCCGACGTGGTGCAGGTAGATGCGATCGACCCCGAGCTCCGCGATGCGCAGGAGGTGGTCGAGGTGGCGCGACGGGTCGGCCGACGCGAGCAGCGTGCCGCCGACCTCGGCGGGCGTCGCGTCGGCGGTCCGCGCGTCGAAGTCCTCGGGCAGGTCGAGCTCCCAGGCGAGGTGGGCCGGCACGAGGCTCTGCCGCCACTGCTCGTGCGCGATCGCGAGGGCCTCGTCGTCGGTGTCCGCCCAGCTCAGGTGCACCTGCACGGCCACCGGTCCGCGGCCGCCCGCACCGCGGTAGGCGTCGATGAACTCGCGCAACTCGCGCTCGGGCTGGTCCACGGTGATCACGCCGTCGGCCCAGCTCGCCGCGTCGCTCGCCGTCTCGGCGCTCACCGCGGCGGCGAAGAGCGGAGCGGGCTCGGCCGGCAGGCTCCACACCCGTGCGCGATCGACGCGCACCAGTCCGTCGGCGCTCACCTCCTCGCCGGCGAGCAGCCGTCGCATCACGTCGACCGTCTCGACGAGGCGCTCGTCGCGTTCGTCCTTCGGCGGCCACGGGTCGCCGGTCACGTGCTCGTTGATCGCCTCGCCGCTGCCGAGCGCCGCCCAGAACCGGCCGGGGTACATCTCGGCGAGGGTCGCGATCTTCTGCGCCGCGACCGCCGGGTGGTAGCGCTGTCCGGGGGCCGTGACGACGCCGAGCGAGAACCGGGTCGCCTCGAGCGCGGCGCCGAGCCAGCTCCAGGCGTAGCCGGAGTGCCCCTGCCTGAGGCTCCAGGGGGCGAGGTGGTCGCTGCACATCGCCGCCGAGAAGCCGGCCCGCTCGGCCCGGACGACCGCCTCCAGGAGGCGGCTCGGCGGCAACTGCTCGTGCGAGGCGTGGAATCCCACGGAGGTCATGCGCGCTCCTTCCGTCGTCCCGAGACTCCTCCGGCCGTGCGGCGGCGGGCAACCCCTTGCACAGCTGCGGGGCCCCCGTGTAACGGCCGAGGGGCGGGGTCAGCCGCCCAGGAGGCGGCGCTGCACCGGGTCCCGGCGGGAATGCGCGCGATGGATGCGGAACACGCCGCCGAACACCCCGCACCCCACGAGGACGAGCAGCACGCCGATCGACGCGATCGCGGCGGTGAGCGAGATCTCGACCGGGTCGGCGACGGACACCGGCCTGAATACGATCGACGCCGCCATCACCCCGAACAGCAGGCTGAGGGAGGCCGCGACCAGGCGAGCGAGGATGAAGGGTTCGAGGATGAAGGTGCGTGCGAGCACCGCGTCGGCGATCGAACCGCGGCCCTCGGCGTCGGCGCTCAGCCGCTGGGCGAGCGCGATGGAGAGCCGTCGCCCGCTGCGGTGCAGGCCGAGCAGCAGCCAGACGGCGCCGGCGCCGAGCGCGACGAGGAGGAGCGCCGCCGGCGCGACGAACGGGTCCGTGAACCCGACGGCGCCGACGAGTCCGCACACGAAGAAGATCGCGACGACGAGGACGACCGTGGCGCCGAGGCCGATGAGCAGCCGTGACGCGCGGCCGTAGTCGGCGCGCAGCGTCGCGATCTGCCGTTCGAGCGAGTGGGCTCCGTCGGCCGCCTCCTGTTCGAGGAGGGGCTGGGAGGCGGCGAGCACGAATCGGAATGGCACGCGCCGAGTCTACGGATCGCCCTGGCCCCGTCGGCGCACGCCGCCGGGGCATCCGCCCCCGTAGGCTGGTCGTATGGCAGAACGCGCATCCTGGTCGCTCGGCGCCGCCCTCCGCGGGGTCTTCGGGGCGAAGACGATCGACGACGACACCTGGGACGACCTCGAGTCGGCGCTCATCCGCGCCGACTTCGGACCCGACGTCACCGAGGAGATCGTCGCGCAGATCCGCGCGCAGGTCGAGCGGTTCAAGACCACCGACCCGAAGGACGTCCAGCGGATGCTCCGCGAGGTCGTCGAGGAGCGACTCGCCAAGTACGACCCCACGCTGAAGCTCACCGAGCGCCCGGCCGTCGTACTCGTCGTGGGCGTCAACGGGGTCGGCAAGACGACGACGATCGGCAAGTTCGCCCGCTTCCTCCGCAGCTACGACCGCTCGGTCGTGGTCGGCGCGGCCGACACCTTCCGCGCGGCCGCGGTCGACCAGCTCGCGACCTGGGCCGAGCGCGCGGGCGTCGGCATCGTGCGCCCCGAACGCGAGGGCCAGGACCCGGCGTCGGTCGCCTTCCAGACGGTCGACAGGGCCAAGCAGGACGGCACGGAGATCGTGATCATCGACACCGCCGGCCGCCTGCACACCAAGGGCGGGCTCATGGACGAGCTCGGCAAGATCCGCCGGGTCGTCGAGAAGCAGGCGCCGATCAGCGAAGTGCTGCTCGTGCTCGACGCGACCACCGGCCAGAACGGCCTCGCGCAGGCCGAGGCGTTCATCGAGCACGGGGGAGTGACGGGCCTCGTGCTCACGAAGCTCGACGGGAGCGCGAAGGGCGGGTTCGTCCTCGCCGTCCAGGAGAAGACGGGCCTGCCGATCAAGCTCATCGGCCAGGGCGAGGGCATCGGCGACCTCACCGGTTTCACCCCGCACGTCTTCGCGCAGAAGCTCGTCGGATAGGAGCACGCATGTCGATCGAACACGACTACTTCGGCCTCGTCGGCGACTACTGGTCCGAGACGTACGAGTACGCCGACCAGCGCGTCGAGGTCGTGCTCGACGCCGACGCCGACCTCGTCTCGCTGCCGTCGCTCGACATCGCCTCGTCGCTCGTCGGCGAGCTCGAGCTCGTCGACGACGAGCTGCGCCAGGCGTTCGTCAGCCAGCTCGACAGCAAGAGCTCGCCGATCGTGCGGTTCCTCGACGTCGTGCTCGACCCCGAGCTCGAGCAGGCCGACGACGTCGACGCGGCGATCGGGCGCGACTCGGGCGACCGCCAGGTCGACGCACTGCGCTCGCTGAGCCTCGTCCGGGTCGACCTGCGACCCGACGCCGACGAGCCCGGCGACGCCTTCGCCGAGTTCGAGTACGCGCTCGCCCCCGACGACACCGACGAGCGGCTCGTCGCGTCGATCGACCTCGAGCGCGAGATCGTCGACGTCCGCTTCGAGGGCTGAGCCCGCCGCCTGGCCTCCGCTCCACGCTCCGCGGAGCGCGCCCTGGCCGGTCGTTCGTCCCGCGAAGCGGGGGAGGCATCCGACCTCGCCTAGAATCGAAGGCACCATGGCTACCTTCGGAACCCTGTCTGACCGCCTCGCGGAGACCTTCAAGAACCTCCGCACCAAGGGCAAGCTCTCCGCTTCCGACGTCGACGGCACGGTGCGCGAGATCCGTCGCGCCCTGCTCGACGCCGACGTCTCGCTCGACGTGGTCAAGCAGTTCACCGCGCACGTGCGCGAGCGCGCGCTCGGCGACGAGGTCAACAAGGCGCTGAACCCGGCCCAGCAGGTCGTGCAGATCGTCAACGAGGAGCTCGTGGCGATCCTCGGCGGCCAGCAGCGCCGCCTGCAGTTCGCGAAGAACCCGCCGACGGTCATCATGCTCGCCGGCCTCCAGGGCGCCGGAAAGACGACCCTCGCGGGCAAGCTCGCGAAGCACCTCGCCAAGGAGGGCCACACGCCGCTCCTCGTCGCGAGCGACCTCCAGCGACCCAACGCGGTCAACCAGCTGCAGGTCGTCGGCTCGCAGGCCGGCGTGCCGGTCTTCGCCCCCGAGCCCGGCAACGGCGTCGGCGACCCCGTGAAGGTCGCGAAGGCGGGCGTCGAGCAGGCGCGTCGCGCGCAGCACGACGTCGTCATCATCGACACCGCCGGCCGCCTCGGCGTCGACGCCGAGATGATGAAGCAGGCCTCGAACATCCGCAAGGCGACCGATCCCGACGAGGTGCTCTTCGTCATCGACGCGATGATCGGCCAGGACGCCGTGACGACCGCGAAGGCCTTCCAGGAGGGCGTCGACTTCACGGGCGTCGTGCTCTCGAAGCTCGACGGCGACGCACGCGGCGGTGCCGCGCTCTCGGTCGCCTCCGTCACCGGTCGCCCCATCATCTTCGCCTCCACGGGCGAGGGCCTCGACGACTTCGAGCCCTTCCACCCCGACCGCATGGCGAGCCGCATCCTCGACCTCGGCGACATCCTCACGCTCATCGAGCAGGCCCAGCAGGCCTTCGACGAGGAAGAGGCGCTGAAGGTCGCCGAGAAGCTCGCGACCGAGCAGTTCACCCTCGACGACTTCCTGGCGCAGATGCAGCAGCTGCGCGGCGCCGGCTCGATCAAGAAGATGCTCGGCATGCTGCCGGGCGCGGGCGGCATGAAGCAGCAGCTCGAGAACTTCGACGAGCGCGAGATCGTGCGCACCGAGGCGATCATCCAGTCGATGACGCCGGCCGAGCGCAAGAACACGAAGCTCCTGAACGGCTCGCGGCGCCTGCGCATCGCGAAGGGCTCGGGCATGACCGTCACCGACGTGAACCAGCTCGTGCAGCGCTTCGAGCAGGCCGCGAAGATGATGAAGACCGTCGCCCGCGGCGGCGTGCCGCAGATCCCCGGCATGGGCCCGATCCCGGGCGCCGGCGGCTACGGCGGCGGCAAGCGCAACGCGGCGAAGAACAAGAAGAAGTCGGGTGGCTCGCGCTCGGGCAACCCGGCGAAGCGGGCGGCCGAGAACGAGGCGATCGCCTCGGGCGTCACGCCGGCGGGCCAGGGCCAGGCGCCGAGCGGTTCGGGCTTCGGTCTCGGCGGCGCCAAGAAGGGCGCGCCGAGCGAGGCCGACCTCGCGGCGATGCAGAAGCTGCTCGGCCGCTGATCGGCTGAGCAGGCGGCGCGCCGGTCGCACGCGGCGTGATCGCCGGCGCCTGCACGTCATGCGCCGGGTGCGCGGCGCCGGGTTCGGGCGGCTCAGCCGGCGGATGCCTCGCGGCCGCCGTCGGGCGACGTCGGGGCGCCGAACCCCTCGCGCAGCTCGCGGGCGAGGTGCGCGACGACGGCGGTGAGGTCGCCACCGGCGGCCTGTGCGACGTCGAGCTGGCGTTGCGCGCTCGCGCCGGCGTCGAGGGTCGCGCGCACGCCCTGCAGCTCGGCCGCGCAGCCGAGCCGATCGGCCACGGGCGCGAGCGTCGTCAGGAGCTCGCGCAGGTCGTCGGCGACGGGCCGCTCGGTGCCCGAGACATCCGTGATGACCTCGGCGTCGAGCCCGTACCGCGCCGCGCGCCACTTGTTCTCGCGCACGTACCAGGGCTGCAGCACCGTGAGGGTCTCGCCCTCGTCGAGCCGCGTCGACATCCACTCGACGAGGCACTGCACGAGGGCGCCGATCGCGGCGATCTCGGCGGCGGTCGACACGCCGTCGCAGACGCGCACCTCGACGGTGCCCCAGCGCGGCGAGGGGCGGATGTCCCAGCGGACCTCGCTGTGGTCCTCGATGACGCCGGTGCGCACGAGGTCGCCGACGTACCGCTCGTAGGCCGACCAGTCGGCGAGCGGGTAGGGGAGTCCCGCGGTGGGCAGCTGCTGGAACATGAGTGCGCGGTTGGAGGCGTAGCCCGTGTCGACGCCCGCCCAGAACGGGCTCGAGGCGCTGAGCGCCTGCAGGTGCGGCAGGTAGGCGAGCAGTCCGTCGAGGATCGGCAGCGCCTTGTCGCGATCCTCGATGCCGACGTGCACGTGCACGCCCCAGATCATCATGTTGCGGCCCCACCAGCGCGTGCGCTCGATGAGCTTGTGGTACCTGGGCTTGTCGGTGAGGTGCTGGTCGTACCACTGGCTGAACGGGTGCGAGCCGCTGCAGATCAGCTCGTAGTCGCCGAGGCCGTCGATGACGGCGCGGACTTCGGCGAGCTGCTGCTCGAGGTCGTTCACGGCGCCCGCGACGGTGGTGTGCACGCCGCTCACGAGCTCGACGGTGTTCGTCAGCAGTTCGGAGGTGATCGTGGGGTGCTTGCCGGAGGGGCTGCCCGCGTCGAGCAGCTCGAGCACCCGGTCGCCGATCGAGGCGAGTTCGCCGGTGGCGCGATCGACGATCGCGATCTCCCACTCGAGGCCGATGGTGGAGCGTGGGGAATGCGCGAACTCGATCGGCATGGCGGCCTTCCTCAGGGCCGCGCTGGGGCGGGCCCGTGCGCCCATCATCGCACGGCGCACCGCTCCGATCACCGGTACGACGCGGGATGACGCGGGGCTCGCGCCTCCCGACCGCGGAGTGCGACTGGAGTACGATGTGCCGCATGACATCTCGCACGATCGGTACCCCGTGAGCCCCGAGCCCATGCGGCTGCTCGAGGTGCAGAGCCTGCGCGAGCAGGTCGAGCGCACCCTGTCGTCGCGGATCGTGGCGGGGGAGTTCGCGCCCGGAACGGTGCTCACGGTGCCGACGCTCGCGGCGGAGTTCGGCGTCAGCGCGACGCCGGTGCGCGAGGCGATGCTGAACCTCGCCCGACGGGGGTTCCTCAGCCCCATCCGCAACCGCGGGTTCCGGGTCACCGAGATCTCGCTCGACGAGCTCAAGGAGCTCGGCGAGGTGCGCGCGCTCCTCGAGGCGCCGCCGATGCGCCGGCTCGCGGGCAACCTGCCCGACGCGACGGTCGCGCGGCTCGACGAACTGGCCGCCGAGATCGTCGCCGCCGGCCGGGAGGGGCGTTTCGAGGACTACCTCGAGGCCGACACGGCGTTCCACCTGACCCTGCTCGAGGTCACCGGCAACCGGCACCTGGTGCGGCTCGTGAGCGAGCTGCGCCAGCAGACGCGCCTCGTCGGGCTCGTGAACCTCGCAGAGAGCGACGCGCTCGTGGCCTCCTCGCTCGAGCACGCCGAGCTCGTGCGGCTTCTCGTCGCGGGCGACGGCGTCGCGGCCGAGGCGCTGATGCAGCGGCACGTCGGCCATGTCGCCGGGCTCTGGAGCGGCCAGGACGAGGCCTGAGCCCGGCGCCGTCGTCCGGCATCCGTCGGCGGGGCCGGAACGAGCTCGTGGTCGCCCGCTCCCGTGAGTAATATGTCACGTACCGCGTGCGAGCGGTTCGGCTGAGCTGGAAGGACGACGATGCGGGTCGCAGTGATCGGAGCGGGCATCGTGGGTGCCGCGTGCGCACTCGAGCTGGTCGAGCGCGGCGCCGAGGTGGTGCTCGTCGACCGGGTGGGGGTCGCGGGCGAGACCTCCAGCCGGTGCGAGGGCAACCTGCTCGTGAGCGACAAGGCGCCGGGCCCCGAGGCCGACCTCGCCATCCACTCGAACGCGCGATGGCGCGCGCTCGCCGAGCGGCTCGACGCAGGACGCGCGGGCGGCCGGCCGGCGACCGAGTTCGAGGCGAAGGGCGGCGTGGTCGTCGCGTTCCCGGGCGGCGAGCAGGCGCTCCGTCGCTTCGCCGAGACGCAGCGCGGGATCGGCATCCGCGCCGAGGCGCTCGACGCGGCGGCCCTGCTCGCGGCCGAACCGCACCTCTCGCCCGAGGTCTCGCTCGCGATCCACTACCCCGAGGACGCCCAGCTGCAGCCGTCGAACACGACCCAGGCGCTGGCCGACGCTGCGGTCCGCGGCGGCGCGCGCCTCCTCCAGGCCGAGGTGACGGGGGCCCGCGCCCCGGGCGGCCGCATCCGTGCGCTCGAGACCACCGCCGGCCCGCTCGAGGTCGACGCGGTCGTGAACTGCGCCGGCCCGTGGGCGGGCGAGCTCGGCCGTCGGCTGGGCGCGCCGCTCGACATCCGCCCGCGCCGCGGCGTCATCCTCGTGACGACGCCGATGCCCCAGCGGGTCTTCCACAAGGTCTACGACGCCGACTACGTGGGCGCCGTCGGGTCGGGGGATGCCGCGCTGCAGACCTCGACCGTCGTCGAGTCGACCCCCGGCGGCACCGTGCTCATCGGCTCGAGCCGTGAACGCGTCGGCTTCGACGATCGCCCGGGCGTCGACCCGGTGCGCGCGATCGCGGCGAAGGCGACCCGGCTCTTCCCCTTTCTCGAGGACACCATGCTCCTGCGCAGCTACTTCGGCTTCCGCCCCTACGCCCCCGACCACCTGCCCGTGATCGGCGAGGACCCGCGCCTCGCCGGGCTCTTCCACGCCACCGGCCACGAGGGCGCCGGCATCGGCCTCGCCCCGGCGACCGCCGAGCTCGTCGCGCACGCGATGCTCGGCACCCCGACGTCGCTCGACCCGGCGCCGTTCCGGCCCGGCCGCCCCGGGATCGGGGTGGCGGCGTGAGCCGCGCACGCGGTGCGCGCGACGCTCGCGCGACGGCCGCGACGGCCGCGACGGCCGGAACGCACGGCACCGTCGACCTCTTCGTCGATGGCGAGGCCGTGTCGGGCCGCGCGGGCCAGACGATCGCCGGCGTCCTGCTCGGCGCGGGCCGGGTCGCCTGGCGCGGCGCCCAGGACGGCGAGCGCGGCGTGTTCTGCGGCATCGGGGTGTGCCACGACTGCCTCGTGACCGTGAACGGCGTCGAGGGCGTGCGCGCCTGCCAGCGCGAGGCCGTCGACGGCGACCTCGTCGAACGGGAGGTGCGCGGATGACCCGCGTCGCGATCCTCGGCGGCGGTCCGGCCGGCCTCGCCGCGGCCGAGGCGGCGCTCGCCGCGGGAGCGGAGGTGACGCTGCTCGACGAGGGCGCCCGCCCGGGCGGGCAGTTCTGGCGCCACCGTCCGGGGCTGACCGATCCGCGCATGCAACACGGAACGCGTCGCTTCGACGAGCTGCAGGACGCACTCGCCGGGGCCGAGGTGCACTCGGGAGCGGCCGTGTGGTCGGTCGAGCTGCGCGAGCCCGACGGCGCGGGTGGAGCGGGTGGCGCGGGCAGCGGGAGTGGCGCGGCGGCCGGACCCGTCGTGCTCCGCGCCGCGGTGGGCCCCGCGGACGGGACCGGCCGCCGTGCGGTCGTCGTCGAGGCCGACGCGCTCGTCATCGCCACGGGCGCGCACGATCTCGCCCTGCCGATCCCGGGGTGGACCCTGCCCGGCGTGACCACCGCGGGCGCGGCCCAGGCCCTCGCGAAGCGCGACGGCGTGTCGGTCGGGCGGCGCACGCTCGTCGCGGGTGCCGGGCCGTTCCTGCTGCCCGTCGCCCAGTCGCTCGCACTCGTCGGCTCCACGGTCGTCGGCGTGCACGAGGTATCCCGCCTCGGAGCGCTCGCGCGAGGGTGGCTGCCGAAGCCGTGGCAGCTCCTCGGCAAGTCGGGCGAACTGGCCGAGTACGCGGGAGCGCTCGCCCGCCACCGCATCCCGTACCGGGTCGGCAGCGGCGTCGTGCGCGTGCTCGGCGACGAGCGCGTCGAGGGTGCGGTCGTCGCACGCCTCGACGGCGACTGGCGGCCCGTGCCCGGCACCGAGCGCGTCGTCGAGTGCGATGCCGTCGCGCTCGGGCACGGCTTCACGCCGCGCCTCGAGGCGGCGCTCATGCTCGGCTGCGAGATCGTCGGCGATCGCCGCGGACGCTTCGTGCTCGTCGACGACGCGCAGCGCACCACGCAGCCGCGGGTCTTCGCCGCGGGCGAGGTCACTGGCATCGGCGGCGCCGACGCCGCGCTCGCCGAAGGCGCGATCGCGGGGTACCGCGCGGCGGGCGTCGCGCAGGAGGATCCGCGGTTGCGCCGACCCCTCGCGGTGCGCGACCGGATGCGGCGCTTCGCGCGGAGACTGGAGACGGCGCACGGGATCCGCCCCGGCTGGACCGCGTGGCTCGAGGACGACACGATCGTCTGCCGCTGCGAGGCGGTGGCGAAGCGCGCGATCGTCGAACGGGCCGAGGTGCCCCTGCGGGCGATGCGCCTCGCGACGCGGGCCGGGCTCGGGCCCTGCCAGGCCCGCACCTGCGGGCGCGCCGTCGAGGCGATCGTGGCCGAGGCCCGGGTGGCGACCGCATCGGGGTCGCCGGCACCGGGGGCGACGGCACCGGAGTCGCTCGACGGGCCGTCGCCGGAGCGACTCGCGGGCTCCGGCTTCGATCGGCGACCCCTGCTCGCGCCGGTGCGCCTCGGCGAACTCGGCGGTTCGGATCGGCCGGCCGACGGGGAGAATTGAACGGGAGGATCGCGCATATCCGTAGTGCGTGATATATTACACACTACTTGAGGTCGAGGATGTCCCGTCGACGCCCCGAGACCCACCAGCACATCGAGACCGACAGGATGGAAACCCCAATGACCGAGCAGAACATGGACCTGGGCGGTGTCGTCGTCGCCACCACCCTCGCCTTCCGTGAGGACGCCGCGGCGCCCGCCGGGCTCGCCGTCGACTACGACAAGTTCGGCGAGCACGTCGACTTCCTCATGTCGAACGGGTGCCGCGGCGTCGGCCCCAACGGCTCGCTCGGCGAGTACTCCTCGCTCACCGACGAGGAGCGCCGCAAGGTGATCCAGGTCGCCGTCGAGGTCGTCGACGGCCGAGGCATCGTCATCGCGGGCGTGCACGGCGTCGGCAGCCACCAGGCCCGCAAGTGGGCCGAGATCTCCCAGGAGGACGGCGCCGACGGCGTGCTCCTGCTGCCGCCGACGCTCTACCGCGCCAACGACGCCGAGGTCATCGCGCACTACCAGGAGGTCGCGAAGGTGGGCCTGCCGATCATGGCCTACAACAACCCGTTCGACACCAAGGTCGATCTCGTGCCCTCGCTCGTCGCGAAGCTCGCCGAGATCCCCGAGGTCGTCGCCATCAAGGAGTTCTCGGGCGACGTGCGCCGGGTCTACGAGATCAAGGAGCTGTGCGACATCGACGTCATCGCCGGTGCCGACGACGTGCTCTTCGAGCTCATGGTGAACGGCGCGGTCGGCTGGTTCGCCGGCTACCCGAACGCCTTCCCGCGCGAGGCCGTCGAGCTCTACGACCTCTGCGTCGACGGCAAGTGGCACGAGGCGAAGGCGCTCTACGAGCAGCTCGTCGCGGTCTTCCGCTGGGACTCGCGCACCGAGTTCGTGCAGGCCATCAAGCTCTCGATGGACATCTGCGGCAACTCGTACGGCGGCCCGACCCGCCCGCCGCGCGGCCCGCTCTCGCCCGAGCAGCACGCCCAGGTCACCGCCGACACCGAGCGCGCCCTCGCGGCGCTCGCGGCACGGCGGGCGGTGCTCGCCTGATGCGTGCTGCGCCCGAGACGCTGTCTGGCCGCCGTCGCGCGACGGTCGGAAGGGCGGTCGCCTGATGCGTGCGCGCCGGGTCGTCTCCGCGGTCGACTCCCACACCGAGGGCATGCCGACCCGTGTCGTCACTGGCGGCGTCGGCCGGATCCCCGGCGCGACCATGAACGACCGCCGGCTCTACGCGATGGAGCACCTCGACGGGCTGCGGGGCCTGCTCATGAACGAGCCCCGCGGCCACGCGTCGATGTCGGGCGCGCTGCTGCAGCCGCCGGCGCGCGACGACGCCGACTGGGGCGTCGTCTTCATCGAGGCATCCGGGTTCCTGCCGATGTGCGGGCACGGCACCATCGGCGTCGCGACCGTGCTCGTCGAGACCGGCATGGTCGAGGTGACCGAGCCGGTCACCGAGATCCGGCTCGACGTGCCCGCCGGCCTCGTGATCGCCCGCGTCGCGGTCGAGGACGGCAAGGCGAAGCACGTCACCATCGAGAACGTGCCGAGCTTCGCCGAACGGCTGGATGCCTCGATCGACGTGCCCGGCTACGGCGAGGTGCAGTACTCGATCGCCTTCGGCGGCAACTTCTACGCCCTCGTCGAGCTCGACGCCGTCGGGCTGCCGTTCGACCGGGCACGGAAGGACGAGATCGTGCGCGCGGGCCTCGCGATCATGGACGCGATCAACACGCAGGCGCCGCCGCAGCACCCCGTCATCGCGGGCGCGAACCACGTGCACCACGTCGAGTTCATCGCGCCGGGTTCCGACGCCGTGCGGTCGCGGCACGCGATGGCGATCCACCCCGGGTGGTTCGACCGGTCGCCCTGCGGCACCGGCACGAGCGCCCGCATGGCCGAGCTGTTCGCCCGCGGCGAGCTCGCGCTCGACACCGACTTCGTCAACGAGTCGTTCATCGGCACCGAGTTCACCGGGCGCCTGATCCGCGAGACCGAGGTCGGCGGGGTGCCTGCCGTGGTGCCGACGATCACCGGCCGCGCCTGGGTGACCGGCCTCGGTCAGTACTTCCTCGACGAGGACGACCCGTTCCCCGAGGGCTTCGTCTTCTGACGGGCGCCCCGCGGGCACCGTCATCCGAATCCACCAGCCGGAGGCATCCATGAGCACCGAGATCGACACCGACGCCGTCGCCGCACGGGCGGCGCGCGCCGCACGCCCCTTCGCCGAGACCGAGCCCCGAGCGCGGGCGGCCGCGCTCGTCGCGGTCGCCGACGCCCTCGACGCGCACGCCGCCGAGCTCATCGCGATCGCGATGCGCGAGACCGGCCTCACCGAGGCGCGCCTCACGGGCGAGGTGCGGCGCACCTCGAACCAGCTGCGCCTCTTCGCGGAGGTGATCGTCGACGGCGCCTACCTCGACGCGCGCATCGACGACGCCGACCCCGGGTACGTGATCGGTCCGCGTCCCGACGTACGGCGGGTGCTCGAGCCCGTCGGACCGGTGCTGAACTTCGCCGCGTCGAACTTCCCCTTCGCGTTCTCGGTGGCCGGCGGCGACTCGGCCGCGGCCCTCGCGGCGGGCTGCCCGCTCGTCGTGAAGGCGCACTCGGGGCACCCCGAGCTCTCGCGGCGCACGGGCGAACTCGTCGCCGAGGCGCTCGCCGCCGCCGGCATGCCCGACGGCGTGTTCCAGCTCGTCGCGGGCCAGCAGGCCGGCGTCGAGCTGCTGCAGGACGAGCGCATCCGTGCGGGCGCGTTCACCGGTTCGACGCACGTCGGGCGCCTCCTGGCCGACCTCGCCGCGTCCCGGCCCCGCCCCATCCCGTTCTTCGGCGAGCTCGGCAGCGTGAACCCGGTCTACGCGACGGCGGGCGCCGTCGACGCCGACCCCGAGCTGCTCCAGGGCTTCCTCGCCTCGGTCTCGGGGTCGGCCGGGCAGCTCTGCACGAAGCCCGGCTTCCTCTTCGTGCCGCGCGGCGCGCAGCTCGGCCCGGTTGGCGAGACCGCCGCGGGGGTCGCCGAGCACCGGCTGCTGAACCCCGGCATCGGCCGCGCCTTCGAGGAGCGCCGCGGTGCCGTGCTCGGCGCCCCCGGCGTGACGGTGCTCGCCGCGGGCGAGGTGCGCGTCGACGACGCCGAGCAGCGCTTCGCGACGCCGACCGTGGTCGAGGTCGACCTCGACACGCTGCGCGAGCACCGCGACGAGCTCCTCGAGGAGTCGTTCGGCCCGCTGTCGCTCATCGTGCGGTACGACGACGCGGCCGCGCTGCCGGGGGTCCAGCGCGAGCTGTTCCCGGGCAACCTCACCTCGACCCTGCACGCGAGCGACGCCGAGCTCGAGGGCGGCGACCTGGCCGAACTCGTCGACGCGCTCGCCGAGACGAGCGGACGCGTGCTCTTCGGCGGCTGGCCGACCGGCGTCTCCGTCACGAGCGCGATGCAGCACGGCGGACCGTATCCCGCGACGACGACCGACGCGACGAGCGTCGGCACCGCGGCGATCACGCGGTTCCTGCGCGGGGTCGCGTACCAGAACGCGCCGCAGGCCGTGCTGCCCGCACCGCTCCGCGACGACAACCCGTGGGGCGTGCCGCAGCGGCGCAGCGCCGCCGGCCGCTCGGCCGGGTGGGGGAGTCTCACCGGCGAGCACTGACCGCGAAGCACGACGGCGGATGCCCGGGGCCGGCCCCGGGGCATCCGCCGTCGTTCGCGTGCCGAGCGCCCGGCGCTCACCGTTTCCTGAAACAGTGGTCGGCGCTCGACCGCTCAGCGCAGGCTGAAGCCCTCGGCGAGGGGGTCGGCGGGGTCGAGCTCGAACTCGCAGCGGCCGAAGCGGTACGCGTGCCCGGTGACCTCCGGGATCACGCCGTCGTCGGTGCGCTCCGCGACGCGGGCGAGGAAGCGCGTGCCGATGATCGAGTCGTGCGTGAGCGTCTCGCCGTCGGCGAGCTCGCCCGTGTGCGCGAGCAGCGCGACCCGCGACGCGGTGCCCGAGCCGCACGGACTGCGGTCGACCTCGCCGTCGGCGAAGACCGTCACGTTGCGCTGCCACGGGCCGGCGTCGGTGCGGCCCAGCTCGTCGACGAGGATCGTGCCGTAGACGCCCGAGAGCCGCTCGTCGTCGAGCTGCGCCGCGGGGTGGTCGTTCAGCGCCCATTTGATCTCGCGGCCGAGGCGGATGAGCTCGGTCGTGTGCGCCGGGGTCACCTCGAGGCCGAGCGACGCGGCCGGCAGCGTCGCGTAGACCGCGCCGCCGAAGACGAGGTCGACGAGCACCTCGCCGCGGCTCGTCGCGAGCGGGATGCCGCGGGCGAGCACCCGGGAGGCCACGTTGCGGAAGACGACGCCGGTCGTCACCCCGCCCGAGCGCTGCACGCGCGCCTCGACGCGACCGCTCGGCACGTCGATCACGACCGTCGCCTCGCCGTCGTCCGGGGCCTCGACCCGACCGGTCGCCACGGCCCAGGCGCCGAGCGCCATCGTGCCGTGCCCGCACGCGGTCGAGAAGCCGTCCTTGTGCCAGAACAGCACGCCGAAATGGGCGCCGTCGTCGTCGGGCGGCGTGATGAACCCGCCGTACATGTCGTCGTGGCCGCGCGGCTCGAGGCAGAGGAAGCGGCGCACCCGGTCGGGTTCGCCCGTCATCGCGTGCACGCGCCGCTCGGCGACGGTCGCGCCCTCGGTCCCGACGCCCTCGACGATGCGGAACGGCTCACCGGCCGTGTGCCAGTCCTCGGTGCTCCAGCGCATCACGCGTTCGTCTCCTCGTGCTCGATCGCGGCCGCGGCGACCGCGAGGTCCTGCCATCCCATGCCGCACGTCTTCACGACCCGGGGGCGGTCGCGAGCCACGGCGACCTCGCCGGTCGCGATCCGCGCCATCGGCACGACGTCGCCCGGGGCGAGGTGTCCCTCGTCGACCGCCATGATCACATCGCCGGCCTCCGTGCGCGAGACCCGATCGGTCTCCACGATCACCTGCGCGCGCCCGAGGAGGGCGCCCGGCAGCTCGCGGGCGTCGCGCTCGTGCGAGCCGACCGCGACGAGCGCGGCGCGATCGCCCACGAGGGTCGCGTCGAAGAGCGGTTCGCGCGCGGTCGTCGCGCACACCACGAGGTCGGCGTCGGCGACGTCGCGGGCGGTGCCCACGGCGACGTCGAGTCCGGATGCCGCGACGGCGGCCACCGCACGCTCGGCGCGCTCGGGGTCGCGGCCGACGAAGCGAACCCGCTCGACCGGGCGGATCGCCCGCATCGCCTCGACATGGCGGACGCCCTGCGGGCCGGTGCCGAAGACGACGAGGCTCGCGGCGTCGGGCTCGGCGACGAGATCGACCATCGCGGCCGACATCGCGGGAGTGCGCAGACTCGTGAGCTCGGTGCCGTCGAGGAGCGCGACGGGCGCGAGGGCCTCGGCGTCGAGCACGATGTAGACCGCCTGGATGCGCTCGAGCCCGCGGCCGGGGTTGGCGGGGGCGACCGTGGCGAGCTTCTGCCCGGCGTAGCGGCCGAGGTCGGCCGGCATCAGCAGCAGCTGCCCGTGCCGGACGTCGACGATCGATCGCGGCGGATCGTCGTCGGGATCGAACCCGGCCCGGAGCGCGTCCTGGAGGGCGCTGGCGGCGCGGGGAATGTCGATGCGGGCGCGGAGCGCGGCCGCGTCGAGGACCCGCATGGCGGCGATGACATCGGTCATGTCGACATCCTACTGTGTGATGTGTAATATGCCACACATCGCGGATTGTTCGACGAAGCGCGTCCGAGGCTCGCCGGGCTCCCATTCGAGGGGCCGGCGGCTGCAGGCTCCCGTCGCAGCCGGCGATCCGCGGTGCTGTCCGGCATCGCGGCACGGATGAACCCGAAGGTGACCGATGTCCCGGAAGCTCCTCGTGCCTGCCACCGCCCTCACCGTCGCCACGGTGCTCGCGCTGGCCGCGTGCGCACCATCGACCGACGACTCCGCGAGCGGGGGTGAACCCCAGACCGGCGGCACGCTCAAGGTCCTCGCCAACGGCGACGTCGACCACCTCGACCCCCAGCTCGTCGCGTACGTGCCGACCTACAACGTCATGCGCTCGATCTCGCGCTCGCTGCTCAGCTACTCGGCGAGCAACGACGCCGCCGAGCGGATCGTGCTGCAGCCGGACCTCGCCGAGGCTGTGCCCGACCCCAGTGCCGACGGGCTGAGCTACACCATCACCCTGCGCGACGGCATCACCTGGGGCGCCCCCGACGGCGAGCGCGCGATCGTCGCCTCCGATGTGGAGCGCGGCATCAAGCGACTCTGCAACCCGCACATCTCGGGCGCCCTCGCAGGGTACTTCACCGGACTCATCGAGGGGATGGACGAGTTCTGCAGCGGCTTCGCCGCCGTCGCCCCCGAGGTCGACCCCATGCGCGAGTACCTCGAGGGCAACGACATCCCGGGCATCGAGACGCCCGACGACACCACCGTCGTGTTCACCCTCACCAAGCCCGCGAGCGACTTCCCCTTCATGCTCTCGCTCGACGCGGCCGACCCCGCCCCCATCGAGGCGCTCGACAACCTGCCCGACTCGCCCGAGTACCGCCGCAGCTTCGTCTCCTCGGGCCCCTACCAGGTCGCCGACTACTCGCCCGACGCCAAGCTCGTGCTCGAGCGCAACGAGGCGTGGAACCCCGACAGCGACCCGCTGCGCAAGGCCTACGTCGACTCCATCGAGATGACGATGGGCGTCGAGGGCGACGCCGCGATGCAGCAGCTGCAGGCCGGCTCGGCCGACCTGCTCTTCGACCTGACGCCGAGCCCCGCGAACATCCAGCAGCTCAAGGCGCAGAACGACGAGAAGTTCTCCACGATGGAGAACGGCGGCGTCGACCAGTTCATGTGGATCAACACGAAGTCGCCGAACAACGGCGGCGCCCTCGCCGACCTGAAGCTCCGCCAGGCGCTCCAGTACGCGATCGACAAGACCGCGGTCGTGCAGACCATGGGTGGCGAAGAGCTCGCCGGCGTCACCAACGGCATCTTCGGCCCGGGCATCCTCGGCTACGAGGCCTCCGACCCGTATCCCGCGAACGACGGCAAGGGCGACCCCGAGAAGGCGAAGCAGCTGCTCGCCGAGGCCGGGTTCCCCGACGGAATCACGCTGAAGCTCCCGTACCGCAACGTCGGCACGCAGCCCGACATCGCGCAGACCGTGCAGGCCAGCCTCGAGCGCGCCGGCATCACCGTCGAGCTCTCGCCGGTGCCGCCGACCGACTACTACGCGAACTTCATGACGAACCCCGAGAACGCGACCTCGGGCGCGTGGGACATCGCGCTCGTCGGCTGGTCGCCCGACTGGCAGGGCGGTGCCGCGCGCAGCGTCTTCCAGCCGCAGTTCGTCTTCGACGGCACGCCGCAGAGCTACAACTACGTCGACTTCGACAGCGACGCCGCCAACGCGCTCGCCGAGCAGGCGCTCGCCGCGACCACCTCCGAGGAGGCCGGCGACCTCTGGCACCAGGTCGACGAGGCGGTCATGGCCGACTCGCCCATCGTGAGCATCGCCTACCGGCTCAAGCCGAACTACCACTCGGCGCGGGTCGGCGGGTTCGTCGAGTACGCGCAGAGCCAGAACGGCGACTGGACCAACGTCTGGCTGAACGACTGAGGTCGTTCACGAGTCATCCATGAACCGTCGGGGGGGGCGGCCCCCCCCCCCCCCCCCCCCCCCCCGGCCAGGCCCCCCCAAACCGCGAAACGGAGTGTAGGTAAAAAACGGGGGCACACACCCCCACCCACCCCCCCCGACACACCCGAACGGA
>NZ_JBHVSE010000002.1:956515-967083 GCF_042885275.1 Agromyces sp. NPDC058064
CCCATCCCATTACGGGCTAGTGCACAACCGTCTGGCTTAACTATTGTGGTGTTACCCCCGACACCATTCACCGGGGGGGCGGCCGCCCCCCCGGCCGCCCCCCCGCTCGGAGGAAAGGACCACGCAATGGCGCTACTCGAGGTCTCGAATCTCGTCGTCGACATCCCCACCGAGGACGGCACCGTGCATGCCGTGCAGGACGTCTCCTTCGCCGTGCACGAGGGCGAGTTCTTCGGCATCGTCGGCGAGTCGGGCTCGGGCAAGTCCGTGATGGTGCAGTCGATCATGGGGCTCGTCGCCGGTGCGCGCACGAGCGGCACGGCGACGTTCCGCGGCCGCGACCTGCTCGCGCTCGACCAGGCCGCGATGCGCTCCGTGCGGGGCCGCGAGATCGGCATGGTCTTCCAGGACCCGCTCTCGAGCCTGCACCCCCAGTACACGGTCGGCTGGCAGATCGTCGAGCAGATCCGCGCCCACCGCACGATCTCGGCCGCGGCGGCGAAGGCACGCGCGATCGAACTGCTCGAACGGGTGCACATCCCCGACGCGGCGGCGCGGTTCGACGCCTACCCGCACCAGTTCTCCGGAGGCATGCGCCAGCGCGTGATGATCGCGATGGCGCTCTCGCTCGAGCCCGCGCTCGTCATCGCCGACGAGCCCACCACCGCGCTCGACTCGACCGTGCAGGCCCAGATCCTCGACCTGCTCGACGAGATGCGGCGCGAGTTCGGCACGACGATCGTCATGATCAGCCACGACCTCGGGGTGCTCTCGCGCGTCGCCGACCGCGTGATGGTCATGTACGCCGGCCGGCGGATGGAGCTCGGCGAGAGCCGCAGCGTGCTCGGCTCGCCCGCGCATCCGTACACCGCGGGCCTCCTCCGCTCCTCGTCGTTCAACCGGGCCCCCGGCACGCCGCTCGTGCCGATCGGGGGGCGGCCGCCGAGCCTCCTCGCGCCGCCGCACGGCTGCGCGTTCGCCGCACGCTGCCCCGACGCGATGTCGATCTGCTCCGAGCGACCGCCGCTCCGCCGCTACGACGACGGCACCGACGTCTCCTGCTGGCTCGAGGGCGAACCGAGCGAACCCGCGGCGCCCGAGATGCCCGACGCCGTCGAGCCGCACTCCGACGACCCCGACGCCGACGCGGCGATCGTGCGCGTCGAGGGACTCCGGGTCGCCTTCCCGCAGCGGCGAGGGCCCGATCGCGTCGTGCTCGAGGGCATCGACCTCGAGGTCCGGCGCGGCGAGACCCTCGGCCTCGTCGGCGAGTCGGGCTGCGGCAAGACGACCCTCGCCAGGGCGATCGCGGGGCTCGTCGCACCCACCTCCGGCCGGGTGAGCTTCGACGGGCACGAGCTCTCCTCGCTCGGGCGACGGCAGTGGCGCGACCTCCGTCGCCGGGTGCAGCTCGTCTTCCAGGACCCGTTCGGCTCCCTCAACCCGAGACGTCGGGTCGGCTCGATCATCGGCGACCCCTTCCGCATCCACGGCGTCGCCTCCGGCAGCGCCCGTCGCATCGAGGTGCAGCGGCTCATGGAGCTCGTGGGGCTGAACCCCGAGCACTACAACCGCTTCCCGTCGCAGTTCTCGGGCGGCCAGCGCCAGCGCATCGGCATCGCGCGCGCGATCGCCCTGAACCCCGAGCTCGTCATCCTCGACGAACCGGTCTCGGCGCTCGACGTCTCCATCCAGGCCCAGGTGCTGAACCTCCTCGACGAGTTGCAGCGCACCCTCGGCCTCACCTACCTGTTCATCTCGCACGACCTCTCGGTCGTGCGGCACGTCTGCGACCGCATCGCGGTCATGGAGGGCGGCCGGATCGTCGAGCTCGGCGACGCCGAGTCGCTCTACCGCGACCCGCAGCAGCCGTTCACCCGGCGTCTCCTCCAGGCCGCGGCGCCCGAGATCGCGCACGTGCGGACCCGGCGACGGCTCGTCCGGCCGTCCCGCCAGATCGAGATCGCCCGGCCCGCCGAGGCGGGGCCCGCCCCCGTCCACGGGCGCACCGCGCCGAGTGCCGCGAACGAGAGGAGCCGCGTGTGACGACGCCGACCGTGAGACCCGCAACCCCCAGGACGGCGGCGATCGCCGCGCGCAACGCGGCCGACGTGCAGTTGCGCGGCTCCTGGTACCTGACCTTCGCCCGGCTCCGGCGCGATCCGGCGAGCATCGCCTCCGCGGCGGTGATCGTGCTGATCGTGCTCTTCGCGCTCGGCGCACCGCTCGTGGCCGCCTGGACGGGGCACGGGCCGACCGAGCAGTTCCGCGAGACGGGACTGAGCCCCTCCGGCATCCCCGTCGGCCCGTCGGCCGAGTTCCTCCTCGGCGCCGACCAGCTCGGCCGGGACGTGCTCGTGCGGCTCGCCTACGGCGCACAGGTCTCGCTCCTCGTCGGGGTGGTCGCCTCGCTCGCCGCCTCGCTCATCGGCGTGGTGATCGGCGTCGTCGCCGGGTTCTTCGGCGGTGCCGTCGACACGGTGCTGAGCCGCGTCACCGACCTCGTCATGAGCGTGCCGTTCCTGCTGTGCGCGATCGCCCTCGTGGCGGTGCTCGGCCCGAGCCTGCCGCTCTCGATCGCGGTGATCGTGTTCTTCAGCTGGACGGGGCTCGCCCGGGTCATCCGCGGCCAGGTCATCGCGCTGCGCCACCGGGAGTTCGTCGAGGCCGCCCGCTCGCTCGGCGCGAGCCGGGCCTCGATCATGTTCCGCGACATCCTGCCGAACCTCGTGGTGCCGATCATCGTCTACACGACGCTCATGATCCCGTCGGCGATCGTCTTCGAGGCGACGCTGTCGTTCCTCGGCCTCGGCATCGTGCCCCCGACGCCCAGCTGGGGCAACATGCTCGCCGATGCGGCGAACGGCTCGCTCTACCTCATCGCGTGGTGGATGGTGGTCGTGCCCGGCGGCGCGCTGCTCGCGCTCACCCTCGCGTTCAACCTGCTCGGCGACGGCCTCCGCGACGCTCTCGACCCGAGCGCCTCGAAGGGAGGCAAGGGCGCATGACCCGCTACCTGCTGTCGCGGGTGGGCTTCGGCCTGCTCGTGCTGCTGTTCCTCAGCATCTTCGTCTTCGTGCTGTTCTACGTATCGCCGTCGGATCCCGCCCGCATCATCGCGGGCGACAAGGCCACCGAGGAGCTCATGGCGCAGATCCGGGTGAAGCTCGGGCTCGACCAGCCGATCTGGGTGCAGTACCTGAACTTCGTCGGCAACCTGCTGCACGGCGACCTCGGCTTCTCGTACCGCTCGAGCCTGCCGGTCTCCGAGCTGCTGATCCAGCGCATCCCGGTCACGATGTCGCTCGTGTTCGGCGCCATGGTGCTGTGGCTCGCGATCGGCATCCCGATCGGCATCGGCTCGGCCAGGCACCCCGGGGGCCTTCGCGACCGCCTCGGCCAGGGCTTCGCGATCGTCGGCATCAGCTTCCCGACGTTCGTCCTCGGCATGATGGCGCTCTACCTGCTGTACTTCCTGCCGTCGCGGGCCGGGGTGAACCTGTTCCCGCCGGGCGGATACGTGCCGTTCGCGCAGGACCCGCTCGGCTGGGCCTGGCACCTCGTGCTGCCGTGGACCACCCTCGCGCTCGTCGTCGCGGCGGTCTACGCGCGCCTCACCCGCGGCCAGATGCTCGAGGTCCTCGGGCAGGACTACATCCGCACGGCGCGCGCGAAGGGGCTCTCCGAACGACGCATCACGTACCGGCATGCCTTCCGGAGCGCGATGCCGCCGCTCGTCACCCAGCTCGGCATCGACATCGGCCTCATGCTCGGCGGCGTCATCGTCATCGAGCAGGTCTTCGGGCTGCTCGGCGTCGGCAGCCTCGCCGTGACGAGCGTCGCGATGCAGGACCGCCCCGTGATCATCGCGATCGTGCTGCTCGGCGGGCTCTTCGTCGTCGTGGCGAACCTCGTCGTCGACCTCGCGTACGCCCTGCTCGACTCCCGCGTGCGGACGGCGACCCGATGAGCGCCCACCTCGTCGGCCGCGACGTCCTCGCGACGGAGGTCTGGACGGACGTGCCGCTCGACTGGGACGACCCGGGCGGCGAGACGATCCGCGTCTTCGCCCGCGAGCTCGTCGACGTGAGGCGCGCGGGGGAGCGGCTGCCGCTGCTCGTCTACCTGCAGGGCGGCCCCGGCGGCAAGTCGCCCCGCCCGCTCGCCCGCGAGGGCTTCCTCGCGGCGGCCCTGACGCGGTTCCGCGTCGTGCTGCCCGACCAGCGCGGCACCGGCCGATCGACGCCGCTCGACGGCGAGACGTTCGCGGGGATGCCGGCGGCCGAGCAGGCGCGCCGGCTCGCCCTGCACCGCGCCGATTCGATCGTGCGCGACCTCGAGGCGCTGCGCACCTCGCACTACGGCGGCGAACCGTGGTGGACGCTCGGCCAGAGCTACGGCGGGTTCCTCACGCTGCACTACCTCTCGGTCGCGCCCGAGGCGGTCGTGGCCGCGGCGATCACGGGCGGCCTGCCGTCGCTCGACCCCTCCGCCGACGAGGTGTACGCGCGCACCGTGCCTCGTGTCCGGGCGAAGAACGCCGCCCTGCGCGCCCGGTTCCCGCAGCTCGGGGACCGCGTCGCGCGCGTCGCGGACCTGCTCGACGCCGAGGAGGTGCGCCTGCCGGACGGCGACCGGCTCACGGTGCGGCGGCTCCAGACGCTCGGCTTCGACCTCGGCATGGCGGTCGGCCTCGACCGGGTGCACTGGGTCTTCGACGAGGCGTGGGCGGATGCCTCGGAGACGCGCCTGACCGCGACGTTCCTCGCCGAGGCGCAGCGGCTGACGGGCTTCGAGCGGAACCCCCACTTCATCGCCCTGCAGGAGAGCATCTACGGCGCCGAGCCCGCCGGGTGGGCGGCGGAGCGCGCGCTCGCCGCGGCGCCCGACTTCGCGACCGGCGCGCGGCCGTTGCAGCTCACCGGCGAGATGGTCTTCCCGTGGATGTTCGACGAGGTGCGGGCGCTGCGGGGCTTCCAGCCCGGGGTCGAGCTGCTCGCCGAGCGAGGAGCGCCGATCGAGCTGTACGATCATGCCCGGCTCGCGGCGAACGAGGTGCCGGTCGAGGCGGCCGTGTACTTCGACGACATGTACGTCGACGCGGGGCTCTCGCTCGACACCGCGGCGCGCGTCGGCGCGCTGCACGCCTGGATCACCAACGAGTTCGAGCACGACGGCCTGCACCAGGGCGACGTGGCCGAACGACTGTTCACCGCGCTCGAGGTGCGCCTCGGCGCACGAGCCGACGACGAGGGCCGGCCCCGCGCCGGCCGGAGAGAGACACGATGACCGCGAACCACTCCCTCGACACCGTGAACCCGACGGCGGCGACGCCGCGGTCGATGCCGCAGCCCGCAGAGCCCGACCCCCGCATGCCGCGCCTCGCGGCGTCGCCCGGCTTCCGCGAGTTCATGCAGCGGGGCTGGGGCGACGCCGATCGTGCGCCGCTCGTGCCGGCGGGGGCGCCCGAGGCCGCCGCGCGTCACCGCGAACGGCTGTCGGCGGCGTTCGCCGGGCGCACGCTCGCGGTCGCGGCGGGGCGGGCGCCGATGCGGGTGAACGACAACGCGCACGAGTTCCGCGCCGACAGCGACTTCCTCTGGCTCGCCGGCGCGGCGGTCGAGGACGCCGTGCTCGTGCTCGAGGCCGCCGGCTCCCGCCACGACGCGACGCTCTACCTGCCCGCACCGTTCCGCCCCGGCGACGAGGGGTTCTTCGCCGACCCGCTGCGCGGCGAGCTCTGGGTGGGTCCGATGCCCGGCCTGCAGGAGTACGCCGAGGCGCTCGGCGTCCGGACCCGGAGCATCGACGACCTCGACCTCCCGGCCGACGCGCTGATCGGCGGCACCGTGCCGCTCGACGGCCCCGCGTCGTCGTTCGCGGGACGCCCGCGCTCGGGCGAGCTCGCCCGTGTGCTCGCCGAGCTGCGCATGATCAAGGACGAGTGGGAGCTCGCCGAGCTGCGCGCGGCCGTCGACGCCACCGTCGAGGGCTTCGCCGAGACGGCGCTCGAGATCCCGCGCGCCGTGCGCGCGGGCGGCGAGCGCTGGATGCAGGGCACCTTCGACCGGCACGCGCGCACGGTGGGCGCGGGCGTCGGCTACACCTCGATCGTCGGGTCCGGTGCGCACGCGCCGATCCTGCACTGGGTGCGCGCGGAGGGCGACATCGACCCCGAGGCGCTGCTGCTGCTCGACCTCGGCGTCGAGCGCCGCTCGGGGTTCACCGCCGACGTGACCCGGACCCTCCCGGCCTCCGGCAGCTTCGGCGCGGCGCAGCGCGAGGTGCACGACCTCGTCGAGGCATCCCACCGGGCGGGCCTCGCGGCCGTCGGGCCGGGGCGCGACTGGGCCGACTTCCACACCGCGTGCATGGAGGTGCTGGCGCGGGGCCTCGACGACTGGGGGCTGCTGCCCGTCTCGGTCGACGAGGCGCTCTCTCCCGGCGGCCAGCAGCACCGCCGCTACATCGTGTGCGGCGTCGGCCATCACCTCGGCATCGACGTGCACGACTGCTCCGCCTCCAGTCATGCCGCCTACCAGGGGGCGACGATGCGGCCGGGCATGGCGCTGACCGTCGAGCCGGGGCTCTACTTCCACGCCTTCGACGAGACCGTGCCGCCCGAGCTCCGCGGCGTCGGCGTGCGCCTCGAGGACGACCTCGTCGTCACCGCGGAGGGCAGCGAGGTGCTCTCGGTCGCCCTGCCCATCGACGCCGACGGCATCGAGCGCTGGATGGCGGGGCTGCGCTGACGCGCGACGCGGCGCCGGTTCGCGGGCGACCGCCGAATCTGGCAGAATAGGGGGTTGGACCGCCGCCCGACCCTCTATCAGGCCGTGGTCCGACCATTTCGAGCTTCCGCCGGGTGTGCACCCCACGCTCCAGGCGATCGGTTCAACCTTTCTACACATTCAGGAGAATCGTGGCTGTCAAGATCCGTCTCAAGCGTCTCGGCAAGATCCGTGCGCCGTACTACCGCATCGTCGTCGCCGACTCGCGCACCAAGCGCGACGGTCGTGTGATCGAGGAGATCGGCAAGTACCACCCCACCGAGCAGCCCTCGTTCATCGAGGTCGACTCGGAGCGTGCCCAGTACTGGCTCTCCGTCGGCGCCCAGCCGACCGAGCAGGTCACCGCCATCCTCAAGCTCACGGGCGACTGGGGCAAGTTCAAGGGCGACGCGAACGCCGTCTCGACCGTGCAGACGAAGGCCGCCAAGGTCGAGTTCGTCGCCGACGAGAAGAAGAAGCCGGTGCTGAAGCCCAAGGCCGAGAAGCCGGCGCCCAAGGCCGAAGAGGCCCCCGCCGAGGCCGAGGCCGAGGCTGCGGAGACCGCGACGGACGAGGCGTAAGCCTTGCTCCAGTCCGCGCTCGAACACCTCGTCAAGGGGATCGTCGATCACCCTGACGACGTGAGGGTCGTCTCCGCGTCGAGCGCACGCGGCGAGGTCCTCGAGGTTCACGTGAACCCCGAGGACCTCGGTCGCGTCATCGGGCGCGCCGGCCGCACGGCCAAGGCGCTCCGTACGCTCGTGACCGCGCTGGCCGATGGCCGCCGTGTGCGTGTCGACGTCGTCGACACCGACGACTGACGTGGCCGACTCACCGGGTACGCAGCTCCGGGTCGGCCGCCTGACCAAGGCGCACGGCCTCAAGGGCGCGATCAAGCTCGAGCTCTACACCGACGACCCCGAGCGCCGCTTCGTCCCCGGCGCGGTGTTCTCGCTGCAGGTCCCGAAGGACTCGCCGTGGCACGGCGGGCACCTGACCCTGCGCGAGGTCCGCTGGTACAACGGGCAGCCCGTCGGGTTCTTCGAGGGCGTCGACGACCGCACCGCGGCCGAGACGCTCCTGAAGGCCATCCTCTGGGTCGACCAGGTCGACGACGAGGCCCCCGAGGACGACGCCTGGTACGACCACCAGCTCATCGGGCTCGCCGTCCTCCGCGACGGCGCCCGCATCGGCGAGGTCGTGCACGTCGAGCACCTGCCGGCGCAAGACCTGCTGATCGTGCGCGTCGACCAGGACCGCCCCGGCGGCCGCGACGTCATGGTGCCGTTCGTCTCGGCGATCGTGCCCGAGGTCGACCTCGAGGCCGGCACGCTGACGGTCACGCCCCCGGCCGGCCTCTTCGAGGAGCTCGCCGAGGGCGACGCATCGGATGCCGCGGCCGAGCCCGTCGCCGACGGCGACGCGCCCGCCGAATAGGCCGCCCGATGCGCGTCGACATCGTCACGATCTTCCCCGAGTTCTTCTCGGTGCTCGACCTCTCGCTCCTCGGCAGGGCGCGCGAGTCCGGCCTCCTCGAGGTCACCGCGCACGACCTGCGCGACTTCACGCACGACCGGCACCGCACCGTCGACGACACGCCGTACGGCGGCGGTGCGGGCATGGTCATGAAGCCCGAGCCGTGGGGCGAGGCCCTCGACTCCATCGTCGGCGACGGGGCATCCGATGCGCTGCTCATCGTGCCCTCGCCCGCCGGCGAGCCGTTCACGCAGGCGATCGCCCGCGAGCTCGCCGAGGAGCAGCACCTCGTCTTCGCCTGCGGCCGCTACGAGGGCATCGACCAGCGCGTCGTCGACCACTACTCGACGCGCATGCGCGTGCGGCTCGTCTCGCTCGGCGACTACGTCCTGAACGGCGGCGAGGTGGCCGTCATGGCCATGATCGAGGCGGCCGGCCGCCTCGTGCCGGGCGTCGTCGGCAACCCCGAGTCGCTCGTCGAGGAGTCGCACGAGAACGGCCTGCTCGAGTACCCGAGCTACACGAAGCCCGCCGAGTGGCGCGGGCTCGAGGTGCCGCCCGTGCTGCGCTCGGGCAACCACGGCGCGGTCGCGGCGTGGCGGCACGAGCAGCAGCTCGAGCGCACCCGGCGCGTGCGTCCCGAGCTGCTCGCCGAGGGTCCCGCCGACCCGAACGCGTGAGGCGTTCTTCACGCGCCCGAAACACCGGGCTCGCCGCCCCGTAACACCCGCTTCATACCGTCGAAGCGGCGGGCACCACCGATTCCCCGCCGGAGAGCGCGGGTCGGAGCATGGTCACGAGTGCAGTCCCGGCCCCGCCCGACGCGGCCGAGCGGCCGCTCCGGCTCGTCGCGGTGACGCACGGCGCACCGTCGGGGGCGAACCGCGAGGCGATCATGCGGCTCGCCGACGGGGTCGCCTCCGCGCGCCCCGGACTCGACGTCGCCATCAGCTTCGTCGACGCCCGCGCGGGCGATCTCGCGGGCGACCTCGTGGGCGGCGGCGGCCCCGCCCCGGTGATCGTGCCGCTCGTGCTGTCGGCGGGCTTCCACGTGCGCACCGGCCTCGCGCTCGGGCTCGAGCGCCTCGGCACCGGCGCCGGGCTCGCCGAGGCGCTCGGACCCGACGACCGCATCGTCGAGGTGCTCGCCCGCCGGCTCCGGCTCGCGGGCCTTGAGCCCGACGACGCGGTCGTGCTCGCCGCCGCGGGATCGAACGACCCGCGGGCGGTCCGGGAGTGCTTCGAGACCGCCCGCCGGCTCGGCCACCGGCTCGGCCGGTCGGTCACGGTGGGGTTCATCGCCGCCGCGATCCCGCGCCTGCCCGACGCCATCGAGATGATCCGCGAGGTCCACCCGGGGGTGCGGATCGCCGTCGCCCCGTACCTGCTCGCGCCGGGCACCTTCTCCGACGCGGCCGCCGCGGCGGACGCCGAGCTCGTCGCCGAACCGCTGCTCATGCCGGGGGAGCCCGCGCCGGCGGAGCTCGTCGAGCTCGTGCTCGATCGTCATCGCGAGGCCGAAGCGGCCGACCGGGTCGCCGTCTAGGGCGGCGCGGGTCGCGAGACCGAGCCCGACCACCGGCCCGGGGCAGCGCGCGGGCGAACGCAGGCACCCGCGCGGGCGGCCCGACCGGCGGTCAGCCCGCCAGGCTCGGCGCGTCGTCGGATGCCGGGGCGGCCCCCGAGCCGCCCGTCCCGTCGACCGACCCCGCCGCTGCGCGTGCGAGGACCTCGCCGATGCGCCCCTTGCACCCCCCGCAGCCGGTGCCCGCCCGGGTATCGCGGCCGACGCACGCGACCGTGGTGCTGCCGGCGGCCGCCGAGGCCTCGATGCGCTCGACCGTGACGCCGTTGCACCAGCACACCGTCGCCGTCGGGGCGAAGGCATCGCCCGCCGCCGAAGGGTCGTCGTCGGGCCCGTCGAGGCGGAGCAGCAGCGACCGGTCGGCCGGGAGCTCGCCCCGGCGCTCGAACAGCAGCGTGAGCTCGGCCGCGGTGCGCGGCATCCCGACGCTCGCGAACGCCGTGAGCACGCCGCCCTCGGTCACCATCTTCACGTAGCGGTGGTGCTCGGGGTCGGCCCACTGCGCGACGCGCCGCAGCGGGTGCGCGGGGTCCTCGTCCCACGGCTCGGCGGCGACGTCGCCGACCGCCACGACGTCGAGGTGCTCGGCCTTCAGCATGACGATCGCCTCGCGTTCGGCCGGCAGGGCCGCGGGCCCGGGCCCGCCCGCGTGGACCCGCGCGCCGCCGGGGGCGGCCGCCGCCCCCCCCCCCACCGAACCCCAGGGCCCGGCCCCGGCCCGGAAAAGCGCCCCCGGC
>NZ_JBHVSE010000002.1:967093-1246649 GCF_042885275.1 Agromyces sp. NPDC058064
GTGAGCGCGGTCCACTGCAGGGAGACCTGGTACCCGCCCTCGGGCGCGTCGCCGGGCGGCGGGGGGGGGGGGTCGGGGGCGGGGGGGGAGGGGGTGCCGGTGGCCGGGGCGGGCGGGCCGGGGCGCGGGGCCCCGCCGTCGCCCCCGGGCCCGCGGCCGTGGCCGGCGGCATCCACCGCCTCATCGGAAGCCATGGCCCGGGCCTCGGCCGTGAATCGCGCCGCGAGCCAGTCGGCCTGCCGCCAGCCCGGGCCGATGAGGCCGGCCGGCGCACCGGGCAGGGTGCGCTCGCGCGCGTTCTCCTCGGTGCGCTCGACGATCTGGGCGCAGTCGCCGATCGCGAAGACGGCGGGGTCGCTCCAGGAGGCGAGCCACGGGTGCACGACGATGCCCGCCGCCGTGCGCAGGCCCGCCAGGACTGCGAGCTCCGCCCGGGCGCTGACGCCGCACGAGAGCACGAGCAGCTCGCCGCGGATCTGCTTGCCGTCGGCGGTGACGAGCTGGTCGAAGCGGCGGGTGCCGTCGGCGTCGTCGCGGAACCCGACCGCCTCGGCGCGCGAGTTCGCGACGACCGTGACCCCGGTGCGGCGGAGTGCCGCCCGGAGCACGAGGCCGGCGCCGCGATCCAGGTTGCGGGGCATCGGGTGCCCGCCGTGGTGCACGACGCAGACCTCGGCGCCCGCATGGGCGGCGGCCAGGGCGAGCTCGAGCCCGAGCACGCCCGCACCGAGCACGATGATCCGATGGCGCGCCCGCACCGCGGCGAGCACGCGCTCGGCGTCGGCCAGGTCGCGCAGGGCCGTGATGCCGGCGGGGAGCTCGTCGTCGCGGCCGACGAGCGCCCCGGCGTACTTCTCGAGCGAGACGAGGTCGCGTCGGTGCCGTTCGACGCCGTCGAGGGTCGGCACGTTCGCGCGGGCGCCCGTCGCGAGCACGAGCCGGTCGTAGCCGAGCAGCTCGCCCGACTCGAGTTCGACCGTGCGGGCGTCGCGGTCGATCGACCGCGCGGCGACGCCGAGCCGCATGCCGACGCCCGCCGCCTCGGCGCCCGCGCGATCGCCGACGAGCATCGAGTCGAGCTCGGTGCCGCCGACCGCGTACTCGGCGACGAGCACCCGGTTGTACGCCTCGACGTGCTCGCCGCCGACGACGGTCAGCTCGACCGAGCCGTCGGCGACGGCGGGCAGCAGCCCGTCGACGAACCGGGCGCCGACGGGGCCGTAGCCGATGAGGACGATGCGGTGCGGTGCGGTCATGCGGGGGCTCCGGCTTCTGCGCGGCGGGCGGGGGAGCCGGCGGAGCCGGTCGCGAGGTCGGCTGCGGGGGTGACCCGCACGCGATTCGTCTTGAACTCGGGCATGGCCGACACGGGGTCGACACGGTCGCTCGTCAGCAGGTTCGCCGCCCGGTCGTCGCCGAAGTGGAACGGCAGGAACACCGCCTCGACCCTGACCTCGGTCGTGAGCTTCGCCCGGCAGCAGACGCGTCCGCCCGCGTTGGCGATCTCGACCATCGCGCCGTCGGCGATGCCGAGCCGTTCGGCGGTCGCCGGATGGATCGACGCGCGCAGCTCGGGCTCGGCCGCGAGCAGCTCGGGCACGAGCCGCGTCTGGGCCCCGCTCTGGTAGTGCTCGAGCAGCCGCCCGGTCACGAGCACGAGCTCATCGGGGCCGGGCCCCTCGAGCACCGCGGGCCGCACCGAGACCGTCACGAGCCGCGCGAGCCCGTCGGCGTGCGCGAACCGATCGGCGAAGAGGCGTGGCGTGCCGGCGCTGCCGCGCGGGTAGGGCCAGTACGCGACCTCCCCGCGATCGAGCATCGCGTAGTCGATGCCCGAGTAGTCGGCGAGCCCGCCCTCCGAGGCCAGCCGAAGCTCCTCGAAGACCCGCTCGGGGTCGGTGTCGAACGTCGCGGGGCAGTCGAGCCGGCGTGCGAGCTCGGCGAGCACCCAGAGCTCGTCGCGGGTGCCGTCCGGCGGCTCGATCGCCCGCCGCCGTCGCAGCACGCGCCCCTCGAGCGAGGTCATCGTGCCCTCCTCCTCGGCCCACTGTCGCACCGGCAGCACGACGTCGGCGAGCGCGGCGGTCTCCGAGAGCACGAAGTCGCACACGACGAGGAGGTCGAGCGCCGCGATGCCCGTGCGCACGGCGGCGACGTTCGGCGACGAGACCACGAGGTTCGAGCCGTGCACGAGCAGGGCCCGCACGCCGCCGTCCCTGCCGAGCGACTGCAGCAGCTCGATCGCGGGCAGCCCGGGCCCGGGGATCCGCTCGGGCGCAACGCCCCACACCGCGGCGACGTGAGCCCGCGCGGCGGGGTCGGTGATCTTGCGGTAGCCGGGCAGCTGGTCGCACTTCTGCCCGTGCTCGCGCCCGCCCTGGCCGTTGCCCTGCCCCGTGAGGGTGCCGTAGCCGCTGCCCGGCCGCCCGGGCAGTCCCAGCAGGAGCGCGAGGTTGATCGCCGCCGTCGCCGTGTCGGTGCCGTCGACGTGCTGCTCGACGCCCCGCCCCGTGAGGACGAAGGTGTTCCCGCCCGCGGCGAGGCGCCGGGCGAGCCGGCGGATCGAGGCGGCAGGAACGCCCGTCACCGACTGCACGCGCTCGGGCCACCAGCTCGCGACCGAGCGCCGGAGCGCCGCGAACCCGAGCGTGCGGCGGTCGACGTAGTCGGTGTCGACGAGCCCCTCGGCGATGACCTGGTGGATGAGGCCGAGCAGGAGCACGAGGTCGGTGCCTGGCGCGGGCTGCAGGTGCAGCCCGCGCCCGTCGTCGGTGAGGCGCGCCGTCGCCGTGCGGCGCGGATCGACGACCACGAGTCCTCCGGCCGACTGCGCGCCCGCGAGGTGCCCGATGAACGGGGGCATCGTCGCCGCGACGTTCGACCCGAGGAGGAGCACGGTGTCGGCGCCGTCGAGGTCCTCGACGGGGAACGGCAGGCCGCGGTCGACGCCGAACGCCCGGTTGCCCGCGGCGGCCGCCGACGACATGCAGTAGCGGCCGTTGTAGTCGATGCGGCTCGTGCCCAGGGCGAGCCGGGCGAACTTGCCGAGCAGGTACGCCTTCTCGTTCGTGAGGCCGCCGCCGCCGAAGACGCCGACCGCATCGGCGCCGTGCTGTTCGCGGATGCCTCGGAGCCGCCCCGCGACGAGGTCGAGCGCCTCGTCCCAGCCCGCCTCCGCGAGCAGGCCGTCCGCGCCCCGCACGAGCGGGACGCGGAGCCGCGCGGTGCTGCCGAGGAGCTCGGCCGACGTCCACCCCTTCTTGCACAGCCCCCCGCGGTTCGTCGGGAAGTCGCGGGCGGAGACGCTCACCGGCGCCCGCGACGAGGGCGGCGCCGCGGCATCCGGTTCGCCGAGGGTCATCGCGCACTGCAGGGCGCAGTACGGGCAGTGGGTGTCGGCCGAGGCTCGTGGCATCCGTGCTCGATTCAGATCTGCTGCGCGCGCGCCCGGCCGGGGCGCACGTAGACGAGGGCGGTCAGGACGAGGAGCACGGCGTAGCCGGCGACGAAGCCGAGGAAGGCGCCCGCGTAGCCGCCCGTCGCCTGGAACGAGAGGTTGAGCGCCTGCGGGATCAGGAAGCCGCCGTACGCGCCGATCGCCGAGATGAGGCCGAGCGCCGCGGCCGCCTTGCGCTTGCGGGCCGTCTCGTCGCCCGAGGCGCGCAGCGCGAAGACGATCGGCACCATCCGGTAGGTCGAGCCGTTGCCGGCGCCCGCCGCGGCGAACAGCAGCAGGAACAGGCCGAGGAAGCCCCAGAAGCCGGTGACCGGCAGCGCGAGGACGACCGCGAGGGTGATCGCGGCCATCGCCGCGAATGCGCACATCGTGATGCGCGCACCGCCGAAGCGGTCGGCGAGGCGCCCGCCGTACGGGCGCGCCAGCGAGCCGACGAGCGCGCCGAGGAAGGCGAGCCCGATCGAGGTGCCGCCCACCTCGATCGTCGAGAAGGCGGGGAACTGGTCGACGATCAGCTTCGGGAACACGCTCGCGAAGCCGATGAACGAGCCGAAGGTGCCGATGTAGAGCAGCGACAGCACCCAGAGGTGCGGCTCCTTGAGGGCCGCCGCCGAGCCGGCGAGGTCGGCCTTCGCGTTCGAGAGGTTGTCCATTCGGCGCCAGGCGCCGAGCATCGCGACGAGGATGAACGGCACCCAGATCCAGCCGGCGAGCGGCAGGTTGAGGGATGCCCCTGCGCCGATCGTGATGACGACGGGCACGACGAACTGGGCGACGGCGGCGCCGAGGTTGCCGCCCGCGGCGTTGAGCCCGAGCGCCCAGCCCTTCTCGCGCTGCGGGTAGAAGTACGTGATGTTCGACATCGAGCTCGCGAAGTTGCCGCCGCCGAAGCCGGCGAGCGCCGCGACCGCGAGGAGGACGCCGAACGGGGTCTCGGGGTTGCCGACGCAGACGGCGAGGGCGATCGCCGGCGCGAGCAGGAGACCGGCCGAGATGATCGTCCAGTTGCGGCCGCCGAACCGCGGCACGAGGAACGAGTACGGGATGCGCAGGGTCGCGCCGACGAGGCTCGGGATCGAGATGAGCCAGAAGATCTCGCCGGTCGAGAGCTCGAAGCCGGCCTTCGGCAGCGTCACCGCGACGATCGACCACAGCTGCCAGACCACGAAGCCGAGGAACTCGGCGAAGATCGACCAGCGGAGGTTGCGGCGCGCGATCGCACGGCCGTCCGTCCGCCACTGCTCGTGGTCCTCGGGGTCCCAGTGGTCGATCCAGCGGCCCGGCCGCATCACGAGCGCGGGTGCGGCGCCGGCGGGAGCGGCGGCGGTGGGCGCGGACTGCGGTTGGTGCTGCTCGGTGCTGACGGTGTCGGTCATCGGTGCCTCCGGTGCGGTCGTTCGTGCGCGGAACTCGTGCGGCCGACGCTACGGAGCCGGTGTTTCAGCCGATCGTGCCGCCCGTGAACGCCCGGTCTCGAGGTGCTCACCCGATGCCCGTCTGGGTGTGAGGCGAGGCTCAGACATCGATCCGGTACCCGCGCTTGACCACGGTCGCGATGAGCCCCGGCACCCCGATGGTCTGCCGCAGCCGGCTGAGCGCGACCTCGAGGGCGTGCGGGTCGCCCGTGCCCGGCAGGCCGGAGGCGAGCCGGTCGCGGGCGACGACGGCGCCGTGGGCGAGTACGAGCGCGCGCAGCAGGGCGAGCGCGACGGGAGCCAGGGGCACCCGCCGGTCGTCGATCTCGAGCATCGCCCCGCGCAGGGCGAGCTCGCCGTGCCGGGTCTCGAGCCGGAGCACCCGGGACTGCTCGAGGTGCTCGCAGACGAGGCGGATCAGGGCGCCCATGCGGAACCGCTCGGGCTGGATCGGCACGATCCCGGCGTCGAGGAGCGGCGCCGCGGTCACAGGGCCGACGGCGGCCGCCACGACGGGCCCGCACATCGCATCGACGAGCTCGTCGTAGCGACCGCGGGCCTCGGCCGCGCCGAAGAGCGCGTGCACGGCGGGCGCGCTCGTGAAGGTGACGGCGTCGAGTCCGCCCGAGCAGGCGGCGTCGATCAGCCGGTCGACCCGATCGTCGTCGGCGTCGGTCTCCACCCAGCGGTAGGGCTCGACGGTGAGCACCCGTGCGTGGGCCGCGCGCAGGCGATCGAGCTGGTGCGCCTGGAGGAACCCGTGCAGCTGCACCGCGACCGTGAGCCCGGGCGGGTGGTGGTCGAGCACCTCGTCGATGAGCGACTCCGTCGTCTCCTCGACGCTCATGCCGACGTCGTTCAGCCCCGCGGCCCTGATGCCGCCGCGCGCCTTCGGCCCGCGCACGAGGATCGCGGTCGACTGCAGGGCCTCGACGAGGTCCTCGCCGAGCCCCGCCGCGTCGGCGACCTCGAACCAGCGACGCACCCCGTAGGCGGTCGTCGCGAGCAGCACGTCGGGCCGGGCGGCGATGATCGCCCGAGTGTCGGCGATGACGGGATCGTCGCTCGCGGCGTTCGCCATCCGGAGCGTGGGCGCGTGCAGCACCTGGGCGCCGCGACGGGCGAAGGCGTCGATGAGGTCGGCAGAGCGCCGGTCGCTCGTGACGCCGATGCGGAACCCCGCCAGCTGGTCCGGGCGGAAGCCGGGCGGGCACCCCGTGGCATCCGTCATGCGATCACCGACATCGCCGACGCCCGGGCCATCAGCTCGCTCGCCGACGCCTCGCCGTCGTGCGCGAGGCGCACGACCTCGCCGACGACGACCACCGCGGGCGAGGCGACGCGCGCCCGGGCGGCCGTCGCGACGATGTCGGCGAGCGTGCCGATCGTGGTGCGCTGCCCGGCGCTGAAGCCGCGTTCGACGACCGCGACCGGATGCTCCGCCGGGAGGCCGTGCCTGGCGAGCCCGGCGACGAGCGAGGGCAGGGTCGCGATGCCCATGAGCACGACGATCGTGCCGCCGAGCCCGGCGAGGTGGGCGAGCTCCTCGTCGCTCAGCGGGGCGTGCCCCGAGACGACCGTGAAGAGGCGGCTCACCTCGCGGTGCGTGACCGGGATCCCGGCGGCGGCGGGCACGGCGATCGCGCTCGTGACGCCCGGGACGACCTCGACGGGGATCCCCGCCGCGTGGCAGGCGAGCACCTCCTCGCCGCCCCGGCCGAGCACGTACGGGTCGCCGCCCTTCAGGCGCACCACGTGGGCGCCGGATGCCGCGTACCGCACGAGCATCGCCTCGATCTCGCGCTGCGGCACGGCGTGATGGCCCGGCGTCTTGCCGACGTCGACGATCTCCGCGCGCGGGGCGAGGGCGGCGAGGTCCTCGTGGGGCGCGAGCCGGTCGACGAGCACCACGTCGGCCTCGGCGAGGGCGCGCGCCGCGCGCACCGTGAGCAGGTCGACCGCGCCGGGGCCGCCGCCCACGAGCGTGACGCGCCCGCTCATCCGAGCGCCTCCCGCGTCGGAATGGTCGACCCGGCGATCAGGACCGTCCGTCCGTCCGCGCGCTCCTCGGCCGTCGCGGGCCGGAACTGCTCGCGCTCGGCGACCCGCGCGATCGAGGGGTCGGGAGTGTGCGGGGCGTTCACGAAGGAGCGGAACCGGCGCAGCCGCTCGGGGTCGGCGAGCGTCGCCGCCCACTCGTCCTCGTAGTGGTCGACGTGGGTCGCGACGGCCGCCTCGAGCTCCGCCGCGAGGCCGAGGCGGTCGTCCACGACGACCTCGCGCACGTGGTCGAGGCCGCCCTCGAGGTCCTCCATCCAGCGCGCGGTGCGCTGGAGGCGGTCGGCGGTGCGGATGTAGTACATCAGGTACCGGTCGATGTAGCGGATGAGCGTCTCGTCGTCGAGGTCGCTCGCGAGCAGCTGCGCGTGCGCCGGCTGGAATCCGCCGTTGCCGCCGACGTAGAGGTTCCACCCCTGATCCGTCGCGATGACGCCGACGTCCTTGCCGCGCGCCTCGGCGCACTCGCGGGCGCAGCCCGAGACGCCGAACTTCAGTTTGTGCGGCGACCGCAGTCCCCGGTACCGGAGCTCGAGCCGCACCGCCATCGCGACCGAGTCCTGCACGCCGTAGCGGCACCAGGTCGACCCGACGCAGCTCTTCACGTTGCGGAGGGCCTTGCCGTACGCCTGGCCCGACTCGAAGCCGGCGTCGACGAGCTGCTTCCAGATGTCGGGCAGCTGGTCGAGGCGGGCGCCGAACAGGTCGATGCGCTGGCCGCCCGTGATCTTCGTGTACAGGCCGAACTCCTGCGCGACCGCGGCGATGACCGCGAGCTTCTCGGGCGTGATCTCGCCCGCCGGGATCCGCGGCACGACCGAGTAGGTGCCGTCCTTCTGCATGTTCGCCATGGCACGGTCGTTCGTGTCCTGGAGGCCGCCTCGGCCGCCGTCGAGGATGTAGGAACCGTGCTGCGTGGCGAGGATCGAGGCGACCACCGGCTTGCAGATGTCGCAGCCGCGACCCGTGCCGAGACGCTCGACGATCTCGTCGAACGAGGTCAGCCCGATGACGCGGATCGACTCGAACAGCTCCTGGCGCGAGAGCTCGAAGTGCTCGCAGAGGGCCCGCGAGAGGGCGACGCCCGACTTCTTCAGCTCGCCCTCGAGGAGCTTCTTCACGAGCGGGACGCACGAGCCGCACTGGGTGCCCGCGCGGGTGCACGTCTTCAGTGCGCCGAGCTCCGTGCAGCCCTCGGCGTGCCCGTCGCCCGCGATCGCGTCGCGGATCGTCCCCGCCGTCACGTTGTTGCACGCGCAGACGAGCGCGGCGGACGGGAGCTCGTCGCCCGCGGGCGGCTCGACCCCCGACGCCGAGAGGTACGCGGCCGGCTCGCTCGAGAGCTCGGTGCCGACGAGCGGGCGCAGGCTGGAGTACGGCGAGGCGTCGCCGACGAAGATCCCGCCGAGGAGCGTCTTCGCGTCGCCCGTCATGACGAGCTTCTGGTAGAGCCCGCGGGCCGGGTCGGCGTAGACGATCTCGAGTGCGTGCTCGGTGCGGGCGAGCGCATCGCCGAAGCTGGCGACGTCGACGCCCGAGAGCTTCAGCTTCGTCGCGTCGTCGACCGTCGTGAACTCGGCCGCGCCGCCGAGCAGGCGGTCGGCGACGACCTCGGCCATCGCGTTCGCCGGGGCGACGAGCCCCGTGCAGCGGCCCTCGAAGCTCGCGACCTCGCCGATCGCGTGCACGTTCGGCAGCGACGTCGCGCAGGCCGAGTCGATCGCGACGCCGCCGCGCGGCCCCAGCTCGAGGCCGAGCTCGCGGGCGAGCTCGTCGCGCGGGCTGATGCCGATCGCGAAGACGACGAGGTCGCAGTCGATGCGGCGCCCGTTCGCGAGCTCGACGCCCACCACCGCATCGCCGTCGACGACGAGGGCGGTCGGCCGGACCCCGAGGTGCAGGCCGATGCCCTGGCCCGCGATGATCCGGCCGAGCGCCCGCCCCGCGCCCTCGTCGAGCTGGGCCGACATGAGCCAGCCGCCCGAGTGCACGACGGCGGCGTCGGCGCCGAGCGCCGCGAGGCCGCCGGCCGCCTCGAGCCCGAGGAGGCCGCCGCCGGCCACGACCGCCCGGGCCGGCCTGCCGCGCTCCGTCGCGATCGCCGCCGTCTCCGCGACGAGCGCGTCGACGTCCTCGATCGTGCGGTAGACGCGGGCGTGCTCGGAACCGGGGAGCTCGGGCACCGGTGCGCTCGAGCCGGTCGCGAGCACGAGCTCGTCCCAGTGCAGTCGCCGCCCGCTCGACGTCGTCGCGGAGCTCGCGTCGGGGTCGATCGAGACGACGCGCTCGCCGACCACGAGCTCGACGTGCCCGTCCTCCCACATGCTGCTCGGCTGGAGCGCGAGGTCGACCGCACCGTCGGCGAGACGCGTGCTGAGGGCGACCCGGTCGTAAGGCGCGTGCGGCTCCTCGCCGACCACCGTGACGCGCAGGGTGCGGCCCGCGTCGCGGGCGTGCAGGCTGTCGGCGAGTCGCTGCGCGGCGGGGCCGCCGCCGACGATGAGGACGTCGCGCACGTCGGCGCTGCGGCGGTGCTCGGTCATGCTGCCTCCCCGGATCGGATGAGGCGAGCGTAGGAGCGCGTCGTTTCGGGGCTGTTTCGGCGGGGTAACCGAGATGCGCGTCGGACGCACTGCGGCCGTCGTCGGATGTGAGGCGGTCTTCACGGGGCCGAAACACCGCGACCGGCCGGCCGAAACGATCCGCCGTTAGCGTCGAGCGCATGCCTCGCCGGGCGGGAGCGCCCGGCACGACCCTGGAGGATCCGCATGACGTCGACCGCCACCGCCACGACGACCACCTGGCTCACGGCCTGCGACCTCGACGAGCTCGAACCCGGGTGGGGCGAGGTCGCGCTGCACGGCGACCGTCAGATCGCGCTCGTGCGGCTGCGGGCCGACGAGGTCTATGCCGTCGACCACCTCGACCCCCACACCGGGGCGCCCGTCATGGCGCGCGGCATCGTGGGATCGCGGGGCGAGCGCCCCACCATCGCCTCGCCGCTGCACAAGGAGGTCTACGACCTCGGCACCGGCGAGTGCTTCACCGACGCGACGCTCGCGCTCCGCACCTACCGCACGCGGATCGTCGGCGGCATGATCGAGGTCGAGCTCGACCGCTGAGCCGCCTCGGCGCGGTCAGCCGCGCTGCGTGAGCACGATCGGGTCGCCGTCGGTGATGGCGATCGTGTGCTCGGAGTGCGCGCCGCGCGAGCCGTCGGCGCTGCGCAGCGTCCAGCCGTCGGGGTCGGTGAAGATCTCGTCGGTGGTCTGGAGGAACCACGGCTCGATCGCCACGACGAGGCCGGGCTTCAGCGGCAGCCCGCGGCCGGGCCGGCCGTTGTTGGGGATGTGCGGGTCGCCGTGCATGGTGCGCCCGACGCCGTGCCCGCCGAAGTCGGTGTTGATCGAGTAGCCGTCGGCCTTCGCCACATCGGCGATGGCGCGCGAGATGTCGCCGATGCGGTTGCCCGGTCGTGCGGCGGCGATGCCCGCGTCGAGTGCGCGCTGCGTCGTGTCGATGAGGCGCAGGTCCTCGTCGCGGGGGGTGCCGACGACGATCGAGATCGCCGAGTCGGAGACCCAGCCGTTCAGCGAGGCCGCGAAGTCGAGGCTCAGCAGGTCGCCGTCGCGCAGCGTGTAGTCGCGGGGGAGTCCGTGCAGCACCGCGTCGTTCACCGAGGTGCAGATGACCTTGCCGAACGGGCTCGCGCCGAACGACGGGTGGTAGTCGATGTAGCAGCTCTCCGCGCCCGCCTTGCGGATCATCTCGTGCGCGAGCGCGTCGAGCTCGAGCAGGTTGACGCCGACGGCCGCGGCCTTCGACGTCGCCTCGATCACGCTGGCCACGAAGCGGCCGGCGGGCCGCATCTCCTCGAGCTCGGCGGGGGTCCTCAGTTCGATCACGCTCATCCTCTCCGAGACCATTCTGTCGCCTCCGCCCTGAGTGAACACCCGGCGCGCTCGCAGCCGGGGCGGATTACGCTGGCCTCATGCTCATCCGGCGCCTCTTCTACCGCTGGCAGTTCATCGCGATCGTCGCACTGCCGGTGTGGCTCCTCGTGGGCTGGGCGATCTTCGGATCGGGCGGCTGGGGCACCCTCGGGCTCGTGATCGTGGTGCCCGTCGCCTTCCTCGCGCTCGGCGTCGTCGCGCTCCTCGTGAACGCGCGACCGACGGTGCGGAGCGAACGGGCCGTCTCGTGGACGGACGTCGGCGTGATCGGCGCCTGGCACGCAGCCCTCATCGCGACCGGCTTCTACACCGCCGGAGCGACGTTCTTCGGCATCCTCGCGATCATCGCGGCGATCGCCGCCTTCTGGGTCTCGCTCTGGCAGCTCGTGAAGGACGGCGCGAAGCGCATGAACGCCTCGATGGCCGAGTTCGAGCGACTCGCGGCCGAGCAGCAGGGCGGCATGCCGCGACAGGATGCCCCGGGCACGCGCCGTCCGCCGTTCGACGACGGCGACGACGACGTGATCATCATCCACGAGGTGCGCGACTGAGGCCTGCGTCGGCGACGCCGGGGCGTCCGCGGGGCGAGGCTGGCCGCTTTGCCTGCCGGGCACCCGGCATGGCACAATAGAGGATTGTGCCGCTGCGGGAGCGATCCCGCCGACGACTCTGCCTCCGGGGAGCATGCGACGCACGGTCTTCCGTGCGAGGCGGCACCAGACACTTTCCATTCAAGATCCGCGTTCGACCGGTGGCGGGCGCAGAGAGCGAACATCATGCACATTCTCGACCATGTCGACGCCGCGAGCCTGCGGTCGGACATCCCCGACTTCCGCCCCGGCGACACCGTCAAGGTGCACGTGAACATCATCGAAGGCACCCGCTCGCGCATCCAGGTCTTCCAGGGCGTCGTCATCGGCCGCTCGGGCGAAGGCGTGCGCGAGACCTTCACGGTCCGCAAGGTCAGCTTCCAGGTCGGCGTCGAGCGCAAGTTCCCGGTGCACTCGCCGGTCATCGACCACATCGAGGTCGTCACCCGCGGTGACGTCCGTCGCGCGAAGCTCTACTACCTGCGCAAGCTCCGTGGCAAGAAGGCCAAGATCAAGGAGAAGCGCGACGCCTGATCGTCTGCGCGAATCGCGGTCGTCCGCGAACTCCGACCGAGCTCCCCACCAATAGACTGGTGGGGAGCTCGGGCGGTTAAATGACAGAAGACACCACCATGCGCGAAGATCGCGCTGGTTCGGCATCGGCACGCGGCAGGCAGCGCGGGGTACTCCTCTTCCTGAGGGACCTGCTCGTCATCTTCGTGGTGGCGGTGCTCGTTTCGTTCCTCATCAAGACGTTCCTCATCCGGTCGTTCTTCATCCCATCGCAGTCGATGGAGATGACGCTCGTGAAGGACGATCGCATCATCGTGAACCAGCTGGTTCCCGAGGTCACGCCGATCTCGCGGGGCGACGTCGTGGTCTTCAAGGATCCGGGAGGCTGGCTGCCGGCCCGCGTCGAGGAGCCGCAGCCGCCGCTCGTCGCCGCGATCGACTGGTTCACCGCCTTCGTGGGGCTCTCGGCGCCCGACTCGAACGATCACCTCGTCAAGCGCGTCATCGGCCTGCCGGGCGACCACGTCACCTGCTGCAACGCCCTGGGCCAGATGAGCGTGAACGGCGTGCCGCTCGACGAGTCGGCCTATGTCGCCCTGCCGCCGGGCGAGACCAAGGTCTCGGAGGTCGACTTCGACGAGACCGTGCCCGAGGGGGCGCTCTGGGTGATGGGCGACAACCGCGGCAACTCCAAGGACTCGCGCTACAACGGCGACACGCCGCTCAAGGGCTTCGTGCCGATCGACAACGTCGTCGGCCGGGCGTTCGTCGTCAGCTGGCCGATCTCGCACTGGGCGTGGCTCGACAACTACCCGACCGTCTTCGAGGGCGTCGACGAAGGCGAAGGGTGATGGCCGGGCAGGCGATCCCGAACCTCCGCGCCGAGCGCGAGCTCTTCGACGAGGGGGCGCCGTTCGTGCTCGCCTGCGACGAGGTCGGCCGCGGCGCGCTCGCCGGCCCCGTGACCATCGGCCTCGTCGTCATCGACCCCGCCGTGCGGCGGATGCCGGCGGGCCTGCGCGATTCGAAGCTCATGAGCGAGCCGCGTCGCGACGCGATGGCGCCGCGGGCCGGCGCGTGGGTGCGCGCCTGGGCGGTGGGCGAGGCATCGGCGGCCGAGATCGACGAGCTCGGCATCATGGCGTGCCTGGGGCTTGCCGGCGCCCGCGCGTTCGCCGCGCTCGCCCCCGGCACGTCGCTCGCCGATGCGGTGGCCGGTTCGCCGCTCATCCTCGACGGCAACCACGACTGGCTGAGCCCCGCCATCGAGCGGCGGGTCGCCGTGCGCACCCGGATCAAGGCCGACCGCGACTGCGCCTCGGTGGCGGCGGCCTCGGTGCTCGCGAAAGTGCACCGAGACGGCGGGATGCGTCGCGCACACGCCGACACCCCGCTCTACTCGTGGGACGAGAACAAGGGCTACTCGAGTCGCGCGCACTTCGCCGCGATCGACGAGCACGGCCCGAACGCACTGCATCGGCGCACCTGGCTGCATGAGCGGGTGCCCGAGGCGCCGGCCCTGTTCGACCTCGGCGTAGGATGAACCACGATGGATGAAGACGAGTTCGAAGACTACGACCGCGAGGTCGAGTTGGCCCTGTACCGCGAGTACCGAGACATCGTCTCGCAGTTCAAGTTCGTGGTCGAGACCGAGCGACGGTTCTATCTCGCGAACGAGGTCGAACTCGTGCGCCGTGACACCGAGCACGACTTCTACTTCGAGCTGACGATGAAGGACGTCTGGGTCTGGGACGTCTACCGTGCCGACCGCTTCGTGAAGGCCGTGCGGGTGCTGACCTTCAAGGACGTCAACGTCGAGGAGCTGGCGGCTCGCGAGTTCGAGCTGCCGAAGGAGCTCGCGCTCGACGAGTAGCCGTCGGCACGGCACGTCGATCGGGTGGTGGGGCTGGGCGCCGGTGCGGCACTCCCTGGTCGGTCATCGACGCCGCGCTCGGCGCTTCCAGTCGCCGTCGACGTCGCGGACCGCTCGGCGATCGACCTCGAGTTCCGCGAGCGTCGACATCACCAGGCCGGGCGCCATGCCGCTGCGTCGGGCGAGCTCGTCGACCGAGCGAGCGCTCCTCGAGCTGAGGGCGTCGAGCAGCCGGACGGCGTCGGGCGAGGGCTCGGGCGACGCCGGTGCCGCGGCCGGCGGGCGGCCCGCCGCCCCACCGTGGATGCCGAAGCCCATGCCGGAGGCAAGCTCGGCCATCTGCGCCGCGTCGACGACGCACGTGGCATCGCGCTCCCGCATCAGCCGGTGGCATCCGGCCGACGACGGGCTCGTCACCGGCCCGGGCACTGCGCCGAGCGGGCGGCCGAGCTGCGTCGCGTGGGTCGCGGTGTTCAACGAGCCCGACCGGAGCCCGGCCTCGATCACGACCGTCGCCTCGCCGGCGGCCGCGATGAGCCGGTTCCGTTGGAGGAAGCGCCACTTGGACGGGGCGGTGCCGCAGGGCACCTCCGAGAAGATCGCGCCCGACTGGGCGATGCGGGTGAGCAACGACTCGTGGCCCGCAGGATAGAACCGGTCGATGCCGCCGGCGAGGAACGCGACCGTCGTGCCGTCGCTCGCGAGCGCCGCGCGGTGGGCGGTGCCGTCGATGCCGTAGGCGCCGCCGGAGACGATGAGGAACCCGCGATCGACGAGGCCGGCCGAGGCGTCGGCCGTCACGTGCTCGCCGTAGCCGCTCGCCGCGCGCGCCCCGACGAGCGAGATCGTCGGCTGCGCACCGGCGAGGGCGCCGGCGCGGCCGCGCACCCAGAGGGCGAGCGGGGCGTGCGCGCCGAGATCGTCGACGCCGGTCGGCCACTCCGCGTCGCCGGGCAGCAGGAGACGCGCGCCGACGCGGGCCGCCTGCTCGAGCGAGCGCACGAACGCCCCGGCGTCGACGCGCGGGCGCCAGCGCTGCAGCCCGTGCTCGATCGACGACTCGGCGAGCGGCTCGCCCGACGCGCGGAGGGCGGCGGCGAACTCGGCGGGCGCGGCGCCCCCGACGACGAGGTCGAGCACCGCGGGTGCCCCGACGGAGGCGACGAGGTGTCCGAGCACGCCGTCGCCCGGCTCGGAGAGGAATCCGAGCGCCGCGCGGGCGGCGGCCTCGGCGCGGCGCTCCTCGTCGTCGGGCGCGCGGCCGTCGCGGACGGCGTCGATCGCGGAGGAGTGTGCGGCGACGGTGCGGAGCGTGGCGCTCATGACGTGACTCCCGACTTGAAGAACATGGCGCGACCGACGTGCTCGGCGCTCGGCGTGGTGCTCCCGGCGAGGTCCGCGAGGGTCCAGGCGACACCGAAATCGAAATAGGACGTAACTCGCACTAAAATTCAAGGGAGACAACAAGAAGCGCTCCCGGGACGGCCATCCCGGGAGCGCAGTGACCGACTGGATTGGAGTCGATCGTGACCAACCGTACCTTCACCGCCCTTGTGCGGACTGAGCAGCACGTCGAGGAGATCGAGGTCGTAGCCGACCTCGACACCGTTGAGCAGGCGGTCCTCGCCGAGTTCCAGCACCGCCCCGACGTCGTGATCCTCGACATCGTGGAGGCCGACCGAGAGGAAGCCCGATGACCCGCACCGCCCTGTACGCGAGGCAGTCGCTGTCGAACGCCGAGGGCGTCGACCGGCAGATCGTCCGGTGCACCTCACTTGCAGACCTGCGCGGCTGGGACATCGTTGACCGCTTCGTTGACGATGGCAAGAGCGCGTCGAAGCCGCGCGGTCCGGGCACCGCATGGCACCGCCTCCTTGAGGACGCCACGGCGAAGCGATTCGACGTCGTCATCGCAGTCGACCAGGACCGCCTCCTGCGGTCGATCGGCGATCTCGTGCCGTTGCTCGCGACCGGCGTCCGTGTGGTCACGGTCGACGGGGAGATCGACCTCACGACGGCCGACGGCGAGTTCCGGGCGACGATGGCTGCCGGTCTCGCGCGGTTCGAGGTGGCGAGGAAGTCGGAACGGCAGAGGCGGGCGAACGAGTTCAGGCGGACCCGGGGCCTGCCTGCGAACGGTCGGCGTGCGTTCGGCTACACCCGGGTCCGGCCCGGTGCGGGCGGGACCACGGCGACCCGTCTCGACGAGCACGGCCGGGAGTGGCCTGACTTCGGTCACGAGCCGATCGTGAAGGAGGCCGAGGCGATCGTCCGCGGCTACGCGATGCTGTTCGCCGGGGCGTCGCTCGTCGCCATCGCGCGCCGGTGGAACGCCGACGGCTTGACGACGACTGACGGGCAGCCGTGGACCGCGGGGGCGGTGCGGAACGTGATCGCGAGCCCGCGCCCGGCGGGCCTGATCGCGCCTCCCCGAGACCCGGCGGCGTCATCGGCCGGGCACGTCCTCGACCAGCCGATCGACGCGTTCCTCCCGGGCTCGTGGGAGCCGATCGTCAGTGTGGACGAGTGGACGGCAGCGAGGGTGCTCCTGACGGTGCCCGGGCGGCGGACCGGCCCGGGCGCGCCTCCGAAGACGCTGCTCTCGGGCATCGCGCGGTGCGGCGTCTGTGGGGCAACGGTGAAGGGTGGCCGTACGAAGGACGGCAGCGACACGTACCGGTGCAGCGAGTCGACGCACCTCAGCCGGAAGCGCGACGGCGTCGACGAACTCGTCGCCCACCTGATCATCGGGCGGATGAGCCAGCCGGATGTCACCGCCCTGCTGCACCGGTCGGACGCACCGGACCTCCACCGCACCCGTGACGAACTCCGGGCGGCGCAGGAGGCCGAGACGAACCTGCTGAACCTCGTGGGGAAGGGGCTCACGACGCTGGCGCGGGCGACGAGCGCGCTGCGGGATGTCCGGCAGCGGATCGGCGAGTTGGAGGCCAGTATGCAGGATGTTGGGAAGTCGACGGCGGCGCGCGGGCTGATTGAGGCGACCGAGGCGGCTGGTGCGGACTGGTCGGACCGGTGGGCGGCGGCGGCGACGTTCTGGGAGGGCATGACGATCGACGAGCGCCGGGCGGTGACCGAGTCGCTGATGACGGTGACGGTGCACTCACCGGGGAAGGGGTCGCGGCCTCCTCGCGACCTCGCGGGACGTCTGGCTCATGCCGAGGCGTGCACCGGCATCGAGTGGCTGGCCTGAGCCGACCGACCTCCTCGACGACCCCCGGCAGTGTGCCGGGGGTCGTCTGTGTTCGGGCGGACGTGGCGGGATGCCCGCCACCCCCACGCGGTTGATATGCCCAAGGCATACTCCCTGATCAGCAGGTAGTTTCGGGGTTTCATTCCGGTGGTGCCAACCGATAGCATCGGATTCGATACCAACCGAGTTCTCACGCACCCTCAACTGAACATCCCGGTTCTGCGGGAAAGGCACGCGGACCTCCGCTTCGGAGGCCGCGGAAATCGGCAGGCCCACTACTCGAAAGTGGCCACACCTTGCCTACGCTCACCCAGACCGCCGGAGCGAACTACGCCCGAGCGATTCGTCTCAACTACGCGCCTGAGATCATCCGTGCGAGAAACCTCGACATGTGCGCCGCGCGCATCGAGGACGTCCTCCTGTGGCAGCCCGGCCTCCGACAGGAGGATGCCGACCGGCTTGCCGCGATGCTGCAGAGCAAGGTCGTCCCCGAATGATCGAGCCGCCCGATGAGGCGGCGCGGGCGATCCTTGACCGGGTCCTCGCCGACGCGCCACCTCTCAGCCAGAGCCAGCAGCAGCAACTACTCGTCATGACAGCAGGCGTTCGGAGCGTATCAGCAGGCTCGACCATCCTCGGACCCGATTTCGTCGCGGAGACGCCTGAGATCGGCGCTCGGGGTTCGTCGGTGCCGACTCCTCGACGAGATCGCGGCCGAGGATGGGCGAGCACGCAGATGCAGCACGCGGCAGCCCGCCGGGAGGCGGGCTGATGGCGTGGAATCACACGCAGGTGCCGACGTGGCGTCGCGGGCTCGTGCCGCCGACGCCCCTCGCCGTGTACGTGGTGCTGCTCGACCGGCGCAGCCTGACGACGGGAGAGACACCGGAGGGGCTGTCGTACGACGAGATCGCGGCCGACGCCCTGATCTCCGCTCGGGGCGTCGCGAGGGCGATCCGCTGGCTTCGTGATCATGGGCTCACCGAGGTGTCGAAACGGATGACCTCGACCGGCTGGGAGAACGTCTACACGCCGTGGACCGACCTCGATCGTCCTCCTGCGAAGTTGACCTCAGGCCAGATTGGCACGACCCCTCACGCCAATCTGGCACGACCCCTCGCGCCAGATTGGCACGACAGAAAAGAGAGCCCTCTTAACGAGAACAACGTACGTAGCGATGCCGACCGCGAGGCTGTGGATAACTCCGAGTCCGACGGCTTCGACCTCCGGGGCGAGCGTCGCCGCTACATGACGCAGACCCTCCGCGAGATGGAGGACCGCGGCCTCCTCGACGACGAGGACGTCGTGGCCGTGCTCGGCCTCCTCGGCTCGGGAACCTTGACCCGGGACGAGGGCAGCGATCGGATGAGCCGATGGTTCAAGGCCAACCGGCGTTCCAAGCACGGCAACCGACACCCGGACATCACACTCCTGCTGAGCGAAGCACACGCATGGCGGGCGAACCACCCGGCCGAGCCCACGCCGATCTGCACGCACGGGCGGATCGCAGCGAGCGGATGGTGCACCGACTGCGGTCAGCGCCCGGAGGTGGCCTAATGGCGCTCTCCGAGGCTCCGGGGGAGCCCGGATCGACCACGACCCTCGGAAACGCCTCCCGAACGCGGGAAACGGGCATCTGGGGCCGATTCGAGGCACATCGGTGGCCGAGCGAGGAGGACGAGATGACCGACACGCACCGGAACCAGCCGCCGAGGCCCGGCCAGTGCGAGCACCGGTGGTCCCGACCGCACCCCGAGACGGGATGGCGGGCGTGCTCCTGGTGCGGGCACGTGCAGCGCCTCGACCGCGCCGACCCGACACCGAGACCGGTGGACTTCTCCGAGCCGACGCACGAGCGGGGTGACTCGTGAACCGCGCGGACGATCGCGGCGAAGTGTTCGAGGCGCTGGCGCAGGCGTGGGCGTTCCGGTCTCCGCATCGGGTGTTCCTCGATAGAACCGCGGACGTGCCGCCCGGCTTCGGCCTCTTCCGTCTCGCCCGGGTGAGCACGTGCGTCCGGCTCCTCCGCACGGATGCGCCCGTCGAGGTTCAGGCGAGGTACTACGCGTACGTCCTCGCGAACCTCGTGGGCCGGTGCGCGCACTGCGACGCGGTCGCAGTCCTGCACTACGAGCCCGAGCAGCACCCGACCTCGTGGGCCGAGGTGCCCATCACCCTGCACGTGCCGCACGACCCGGCCTGCCCAGCGGTGTTCGTGGCGAGCGACGCCCAGTGGCTCGTCGAACCCGACGAGGCCACCGTCATCGAGTGGATGGAGAGTAGATCATGACTGACCCGAACACCGCCGAGGCAGAACTGCTGGCTTCACATGTGAGGCCCTTCGGCGTTCGCGCGCTGAACCCCGAGGAGCGTCCGTGCGCGGTCTGCGGTGTGGGAGTCAGTTCGGGTGAACTCGTCGAGTTCGACTCGCAGATCGTCGACCGCACGCGCAGGATCGTGCTGCACGAGGGAACGATCACGTTCCGCACCTGCCCTGACTGCACCGAGCGGCACCGGCTCGCCGACGGCCTGCTGTGGACGCAACCGGCGGTGCAGCGCCAGATCGGTAGCCCATCCATCGGCGTGCACCGGCTCTCACTCGCTCTCGACGTCCTTGCGGCCGTCGGCCAGCCCCTGCCGACGCACCTGAGCGCCGAAGGGATGCGCCGGGCGATCAGCGTCCTCAGCCCGGTCGCTCGGCGGTGGTCGTCGAGGTTCGCACCCGTCGTCGAGGAGGGTGCGCTGCGCACGTCGTGTGCGGATTCCCCGTGGGAGTGGATCGGTGCCGACGGCCTCGCTGATCTCCGCCGCGCGGCCGCCGAATGGCTCGCGTGGTCCCTGCCGCCGGTCGACCACGTCTCGCCGACCGGCGCTTGCGGGGCCTGCGGCATCGGCTCGATCTCTGCGCCGAGACCGGCCCGGCCGTGGGTCGAGTATCGACTGCATCCCAGCATGCTCGGCGGCTCCGGTCCGAGGGTGCTCGTCGTAAACCTCTGCCAGCCGTGCCAGCGCGCGTTCGACGATCCACTGCCGACCGGCTCCCCGGTTCAGACCGCGCTTCTAGCGCACGTCGATCCCGACGGCCGTCTCCGGGGCGCGAACATGGCCGGCGACCTCGAACTGCTCGGCGTAGTCGGCTGGGCCGTCACCGGGCGAACGAAGCCGAACCGGCAGCCGTGGGCACACCTGAACCCCGCTGCCGTGAGACGACTGCTTGAGGGGCATGGGTCGAACGACGATGGCCTCGCCGATCTGCTGGGGCGTCTCGTCGGAGGGAGCGAGTCGTGAACTCGGTGCCCCGCGGGCTCGATCAGCGAAGCAGGGCCCGCGTGCTCGTCGACCTCGACCACAGTCGCGTCATCCCGGGCGCGATCCAGCGGCCGTGCCCCGAGCACGGGAAGCCGGGCGAGAAGTGCTTCGATCACGGCATCTGCGGCGTCCGAATCCGGCTCTGGATGCGCGACCGGTTCGCCTGACGCGACGCAATTTCCATACTTTCCGTCGTGGTCCACGCGCGCGTGCACGCGAGGATTCGCCGTATTCGCCATAGTGGTCCACGCGCGCGTGAGTAGGTGGCTAATCCCGGTCAGGTCCGGCTCTGATCAATGAACACGGTCGTCGGAGCGCTCCCAGTCCGGCGGCAACACAGGATCGCGCAGATCGCTCACCCACTCGGGACTCTCGCCCGGCCACGTCGTAGGGGCTTCGGGTCCGGCGAAGAAGAAGTCGCCCTCGCCAGAAGCGGCTCCCATCGCGAGGTATGAGCCATTCGGCATGCGCCTCCAAGTTCGCCAGCGCTGTCCGTCTGCGGAGGTCTCAGTCGTGAAACCGTGATCCTGGGGGAGTCCGTGACGCTCTGCGTTGACCATCATGTCGGTGAGGTCGTCCCAGTAGCGTCCTCCGTTTCCGTCGTAACGCCCCATCTGGGTGACCGCGATGTAGCGAAGGCGGTCCTTCGTGACGCCGTACTCTCGACGGTCAAGTTGCGCTCCGTCATCGAAGGTTCCGGCAACGCCCGAAAGTCGTTCGAGAGTTTCCGCTTGCTCGGCTTGCCCCTGCTCGCGTGCCGCAACATCTTCGCGGAAGCGCCGCATGTATCGCCACGCCCCCCGGAACGTGCGCTCCCTCGACAAGCCCTTGTATCGCCCCGTGAACTTCGCGGCGAGTTCGACGCTGAACCGTAGCCCGAGGATGAACGCGAAGTGCACGCGCAGCGGCATGCGCTCGTTGGCGCGGAAGCGCAATCGGCTCAGCGCGCTTTCGGCGTGCGCCGAGAACGCGACGACGTAGAAGTAGGGGATGAGCAGCAGCGGGAGCCAGAGCGTCAGGAGGAATGCGTCCCGCATCCCGATCCAATCGATGTGATCCCAGTCCGAGATGAGGGAGGTAGTTGTCCATGCGAAGGAGCCCAGAACGGCCAGCGCCAACAGCACGACGAAGAACGGCACCAGCCTCCTCGAACTCTCCTGCCTCGCGGCGGTGAAGCAGAGCAGCGCCACGAGGGTTACTAGTGGTTGGATCGCAAGTTCGGCCCACAGTGGAAATGACGCGAGGTTCAGGTAGAAGGCCAGCAGTGCGGTTGCGCCGACCGAGTCCAGAACGACCCGCTTGAGCAAGGCACCGCCGGACGACATCGAGATCGAATGAAAGAGCATCGGGAACCCGAAGGCGAACACGATGATGAGGGTGTCCTTCAGCAGCGCGAGATTCCACAGGCCGACCCACCAGCCGACGAGCACGCACAACGCCGACCACGCGAGGAGCATGCCGAACACCAGCAGGATGCGGGGCTTGAGGGCGGACTCTACGACCGCGCGAACGGATGGGCCCATGTGATGCCGGAGCTTCGGCACGAGTACGAACGTCGCGACGATCGCGACGAGCCAGATGACACTGGCCCACTCCCGTTCAGTTGGCAACGCCTCCTCCTCTCAGACCAAGGCGAAGTGCCAACGCTAGGAATGGCTTGGGCATATACGCCATAGTGGTGTCGCGAGCACGAGACGATCCCATCTTGACCCCGCGAATCGGTCACTTGAGATGCAACTTTATTGCGACACACCGACCTTCAGGATCCGGTCGTACCCGCGCATCGTGATGCCGCCCCGTTCGAGCAGGCGGTCGAGGGTGGTCGTCGCCCGGCTCCCGGGATGGAGCCGACCGGCCCCGCGGAGCCACGGTCCGGGCATCTCGGCGTTGGTCCGCCAGGGGGTGCCGCGCAGGCGCTCGGCGGCCGCGGTGCGCGCCGTCGAGACCATCGTGCGTCCCTGCGCGGTGGAGATGCCGCCGCCGTCGGCCATCCGCATCGCCGCGACGGTCACCCGGGGAACCCGCAGCTGCAGGTCGACCCGATCGAGCAGGGGGCCCGAGAGCCGCGAGAGGTAGCGGCGCTGCACCATCGGCGCGCACGTGCACGCGTCGGTGCCCGAGTTGCCGCACGGGCACGGGTTCGCCGCGAGCACCAGCTGGAATCGAGCCGGGAAGGTCGCGACGGCGTTCGCTCGATGGATCGAGATCGTGCCAGACTCGATCGGCTGACGCAGCACGTCGAGGACGGCCCGCGGGAACTCGGGCGCCTCGTCGAGGAAGAGCACTCCGTGCGTCGCCCGCGCCGCCGCACCCGGCCGGATCAGCCGGCTTCCCCCGCCGACGATCGCCGCCGCGGTCGCCGTGTGGTGCGGTGCCTCGAAGGGCGGCCTGAACGAGAGCTGCGCGCCGGGCCGGCGACCCGCGAGCGAGTGGATCGACGCCACCTCGAGCGCGGCATCCGCGTCGAGGTCGGGAAGGAGTCCGGGCAGGCGGGAGGCGAGCATCGTCTTGCCCGCGCCGGGCGGGCCGAGCATCGAGACGTGGTGTCCGCCGGAGGCGGCGACGAGCATCGCCTCGACCGCGTCGCTGTTGCCCGCGATCTCGGCCAGGTCGCCGGCGGGCTCGGCGGCGTCGCTCGCGGGCAGCTGCCCGGGCACCGGGTCGCACGCCCGCGGCTCGAAGGCACCGCCGTGCCAGATCGCGGCGTCGAGGAGCGAGGCGACGCCGATGACCCGTGCGCCGGGCACGAGCGACGCCTCCTCGGCGTTCGCCGAGGGCACCATGACGAGGTCGTGCCCCGAGCGGACGGCCGCGAGGACGGCCGGCAGGATGCCGTCGATCGGCCGGAGGCGGCCGTCGAGCCCGAGCTCGCCGAGGTGCACGACGCGGGCGACCGACTCGCTCGAGAGCTCGCCCGCCGCGGCGAGGCAGGAGATCGCGATCGCGAGATCGAAGCCCGACCCGTGCTTCGGGAGGGCGGCCGGCGAGAGGTTGACCGTGAGGCGCCGGCTCGGCAGCGGGCAGCCCGCATTGCTCGCCGCCGAGCGCACGCGGTCGCGCGCCTCGCCGAGGGCGGCGTCGGGCAGGCCGATGATGACGACGCCCGGCAGTTGTGCGGAGAGATCGGCCTCGACCTCGACGATCGACCCGGTGAGGCCGAGCAGGGCGACCGAGGTCGTGCGGGCGACGGGCATCAGCTCACCCCCTCGAGATGCTCGATGACGGCGGGTGCGTCGCGCGGCACGGTGATCGCGATCGCGTCGATGCGGATGCGCGCGGAGCCGGTGCCGGACTGCTCGCACCAGGCGGTCGCGAGCCGGCGCAGCCGGGCGAGCTTCAGCGGCGTGATCGCCTCGAAGGGATGCCCGTAGCCGCGACCGGATCGCGCCTTGACCTCGACGAAGACGACGACGCCGCCGTCGCGGGCGATCAGGTCGATCTCGCCGAGCCGGCACCGCCAGTTGCGCTCGATCACCGACATGCCGCGCGCCTCGAGATGGGCGGCGGCGAGTCGTTCGCCGTGCCGGCCGAGCTCCGTGTTGTGGGCCAAATCGACCACCTCCGCGTCGAGCGTGGCGTGCGGACCGAGCCGGTCGGCCTCGCCACCCGGTTCGGTGGAACGCCCGTGCGAGGCGCGCACTGTGAGGGAGAAGTGCGCGGGGCGGCCCGTCGTCCACCGCCTGTCGGTGCCGGATCGTAGGCTGGCCCCGAAGAGGTGGGGGAGATGACGAGACTCGGCAGGTACCCGGCGGCGACGACCGTCATCGCGCACGTCAGCGACACGCACCTGCTCTCGGGCGGCGCCCCGCTCGGGGGCGCGGCCGACACGGTCGCCGCCCTCGCGCAGACCGCGGCGCAGCTCGAACGCCTCGGCTCCTCCCTCGACGCGATCGTCGTCACCGGCGACGTCGCCGACCTCGGCGAACCCGACGCCTACGTGCGCGCGCGTGCCGCCCTCGATCCGCTCGCCCTCGCGACCGGGGCGGAGCTCGTCTGGGTGATGGGCAACCACGACGAGCGCGCGGCCTTCCGGGCGGGCCTGCTCGACGAGACGCCCGGCGGGGCGGCATCGTCCGACGAACCGGTGCACCGGGTCATCGACCTCGACGGGCTCCGGATCATCGCGCTCGACACCACGGTGCCCGGGTACCACCACGGCGAGCTCGACGCCGGCTCGCTCGACTGGCTGGCCGCCGTGCTCGCCGAGCCCGCCCCGCGCGGCACCGTCATCGCCATGCATCACGCGCCGATCGCGACGCCGCTCGCCCTGATGGACGTCCTCGAGCTCCGCGGACAGGACGAGCTCGCCGAGGTCGTGCGCGGCCGCGACGTGCGGCTCTTCCTCGGCGGTCACCTCCACTACGCGACCCACGGCGCGTTCGCCGGCATCCCCGTCTCGGTCGCCGGGGCGACCGCCTACACGATGGACCTCTCGGCGCCGCCGCGCGAGCTCGTCGGCATCGACGGGGGGCGCTCCTTCTCGCTCGTGCACCTCTTCGAGGACGCCTTCGCGGCCTCGGTCGTGCCGGTCGGCCCGTTCGACGTCGTCACGAGCTTCGGCGAGGCGTACCTCGCCGAACTCGAGGCGATGACCCCGGCCGAACGACTCGAACGCTTCTCGCGCAAGCCGCCGCCGTGACCTCGCCGCTCGATGTCGTCGTCGACGACTACCTCGCGCACGTGCGCACCGAGCGCGGCTACTCCGAGCACACGGTCGCCGCCTACCGGGCCGACCTCGTCGACCTCCTCCGCTTCGCCGACGAGCACGGCGTCGCCGAGGCGGGCGGGATCGACCTCCCGATCCTCCGGGACTGGCTCTGGTCGGCGACCGAACGCGGGCTGGCCAGGGCCACGATCGCGCGCCGCGCCGCCTCCGCCCGCGGGTTCACGGCATGGATGGCCCGCCGCGGACTCGTGCCGGTCGATCACGGTGCGCGACTGCGCGCTCCCAGGGCTCAGCGCGCGCTGCCGCGCGTCGTCTCCGCGCCCGCGCTCGACGAGGCCCTCGCCCGGCTCGAGGCGCGGGCCGTCGCGACGAACGACCCGATCGACGTCCGCGACGTCGCGATCGTCGAGCTCCTCTACGCCTCGGCGCTCCGCGTCTCCGAGCTCGTCGGCATCGACCTCCGCGACGTCGATCGGCGGCGCCGTACCGTGCGAGTGGTGGGCAAGGGGTCGAAGGAGCGGGTCGTGCCGTACGGCGCGCCTGCGGCGCGGGCCCTCGACCGGTATCTCGACCTCGGCCGACCGGCGATCCTCGAGCGGATGAAGGGCGACGACACGGCTGCTCCGAGACCGGCCCGCACCGCCTCGAACGCCGATGCGGCCTTCCTCGGCGCACGAGGTGCGCGCATGGGCACCCGCAGCGTGTACGCGCTCGTCGCCGGGCTCCTCGCCGAGATCCCGGGAACCGGGCCGAGCGGTCCGCACACCTTCCGCCACACCGCGGCGACGCACCTCCTCGACGGCGGTGCCGACCTCAGGGCGGTGCAGGAGTTCCTCGGCCACGCGAGCCTCGGCACCACGCAGATCTACACCCACGTCTCGGCCGAGCGGCTGAAGGAGAGCTACCGCACCGCGCACCCGCGCGCCTGACGCGCGCGTCGGCACGACCGCGCGCGTCACGCCGATGGCAGCAGCACCGCGCGCCGAAGGCCCCCGAGGAACAGGAACGGCGAGACGTACTCGCCGTCGACCCTGACGCCGAAGTGCACGCAGTCGCCCGTGCAGTGGCCGCCCCGGGCGGCGGTGCCGATCGCCGCGCCGGCCGCGAGCTCGTCGCCGGTCGCGACAGCCGGGTCGATGGGCTCGATCGCGCTCACGACCCCGCCGCCGTGGTCGATGGAGACCACCCCGCGGCCGGCGACCATGCCGGCGAAGCGCACGACGCCCGACTCGGCGGCCACGAGCGGCGCCCCCGGCTCGATCTCGAGGTCGATGCCCCGATGTCCGGAGGCGTACGGCGTCGGCGGGGCGCGGAACGGGGAGACCACCCGGATGGGGGCGGGCACCGGCCAGACCCACTGCGTCGTCGTCGCCCGCTCGGACGCGGCGGGCGTCGCGGCGGGCGCGAGTCCGAGCGCGAGCGCCGCGGGCGGCGAGACGGCGGCGAACGCGATGGCGACGGCGAGGGCGAGCGTCGCGGCCGCGAGCACCGAGGCGAGCACGTGGCGCCGCGGGTGCGGAGCGGAGGACGGCGAAAGCGGGATCATGACGACGATCCTGCGGCGGCCGCGGGGCATCCGACCCGCTCGGCCGTCGCCGGCGGGCGACCGGTGCCCGCGGCGCGGTTGGGGAGGAGGGGTGCCGATGGTAGAGTGTCAAGAGCGCCTCGCCCGTCGAGGTGACTACGCGTGCCCATTCGGCGACCGACTCCATTCAGTCCGACCCCTGAGAATTCAGGGTGACGGCGGAGCCGTGCCGGGCACCAGGGCTCCCGGCCGCCGGCCGGTTGCGACAACTGAGAACAGAAGGAGAACGGCTCATGGCCGTCGTCACCATTCGCCAGCTGCTCGACAGCGGCGTGCACTTCGGGCACCAGACCCGCCGTTGGAACCCGAAGATGAAGCGCTTCATCTTCACCGAGCGTTCCGGCATCTACATCATCGACCTGCAGCAGTCGCTCGCCTTCATCGACAAGGCGTACGACTTCGTCCGCGAGACGGTCGCCCACGGCGGCACCATCCTCTTCGTCGGCACGAAGAAGCAGGCCCAGGAGTCCATCGCCGAGCAGGCGACCCGCGTCGGCCAGCCCTACGTCAACCAGCGCTGGCTCGGCGGCCTCCTCACCAACTTCCAGACGGTCTCCAAGCGCCTCGCGCGCATGAAGGAGCTCGAGGAGCTCGACTTCGAGGGCACCACGAGCGGCTTCACCAAGAAGGAGCTCCTCATCAAGAAGCGCGAGCTCGACAAGCTGCACAAGTCGCTCGGCGGCATCCGCAACCTGTCGAAGACGCCGTCGGCGCTCTGGGTGGTCGACACCAAGAAGGAGCACCTCGCGATCGACGAGGCCAAGAAGCTCGGCATCCCCGTCATCGGCATCCTCGACACCAACTGCGACCCCGACGAGGTCCAGTACCCGATCCCGGGCAACGACGACGCGATCCGCTCGGTGAGCCTGCTCACCCGCATCATCGCCGACGCCGCGGCCGAGGGCCTCATCGAGCGCCACCAGAAGCCCGAAGAGGCCGGCAACGTCTCGGCCGTCGAGCCGCTCGCCGAGTGGGAGCAGGAGCTCCTCCAGCAGAGCGCCGCGACCGAGAAGACCGCCGAGACCGAGGCCGAGGCCAAGGTCGAGGCCGCCGAGGTCGTCGACGAGGCAGCGACCGAGGTCGCCGCGACCGAGTCGGCCGCCGACGCCGAGGCCGCAGAGGCCGCCGCCACTCCCGCCGAATAAGTCCCCGAAGGAGACAGCCAGACATGGCAATCAGCATCGCTGACATCAAGACCCTGCGCGAGCAGCTCGGCACGGGCATGGTCGACACCAAGAAGGCGCTCGAGGAGGCCGACGGCGACCTCGAGAAGGCCACCGAGATCCTGCGTCTCAAGGGTGCCAAGGGCAACGCGAAGCGCGCCGACCGCTCGACCACCGAGGGTCTCGTCGCCGCCAAGCAGTCGCCGGCCGGCTACACGATGATCCAGCTCGCCTGCGAGACCGACTTCGTCGCGAAGAACGACAAGTTCGTCGCGCTCGCCGAGAAGGTGCTCGACGCGGTCGCCGCCGCCGGTGCTGCCGACGTCGCCGCCGCCCTCGCGGCGCCGGTCGACGGCAAGACCGTCGGCGAGGTCATCGACGAGCAGGCAGCGACCCTCGGCGAGAAGGTCGAGCTCGCGAAGGCCGTCACCCTCTCGGGCGACGAGTTCGCGGTCTACCTGCACAAGACCTCGAAGGACCTGCCGCCGCAGATCGGCGTGGTCGTCGCCTACACGGGCGCCGACGCCGAGACCGCTCGCGCCGTCGCGCAGCACATCGCGATGTTCGACCCGCAGTACCTCACCCGTGAGGACGTGCCGGCCGAGCTCGTCGAGAAGGAGCGCGACATCGTCACCGAGATCAGCCGCAACGAGGGCAAGCCCGAGGCGATGCTCGAGAAGATCGTCGACGGCCGTCTCACCGGCTTCTTCAAGCAGATCGTGCTGCTCGAGCAGGGCTACGCCCGCGACGACAAGCAGCAGGTCAAGAAGGTGCTGGAGGACGCCGGTCTCACCGTGACCGGGTTCGCCCGCTTCAAGGCCACGGCGTAACACCCTGGTGAGGGAGTCCGGATCGTGCAGTCGATCCGGACTCCCTTTTCCATGCGCGGATGCTTCCGCGCCGACGTCATCCCGACGGCGGCGCGCCGCGCGCGACTCGCCCGGCACTGTGCCCGGGCGCGGCGAAGCACTAGTTTTGACACGGGTACCGGAAGGACGGCGGGGATGACGGAACGCAAGCGCAGAGTGATGCTGAAGCTCTCAGGAGAGGCATTCGGCGGGGGAGCGCTCGGGGTCAACCCCGATGTCGTGAGCGCCCTCGCCCGCGAGATCGCGGACGCGGCCAAGACGGTCGAGGTCGCGATCGTGGTCGGCGGCGGCAACTTCTTCCGCGGCGCCGAACTCAGCCAGCGCGGCATGGACCGCGGCCGGGCCGACTACATGGGCATGCTCGGCACCGTGATGAACTCCCTCGCGCTCCAGGACTTCCTCGAGCAGGCGGGCGCGGAGACGCGCGTGCAGTCGGCGATCTCGATGACCCAGGTCGCCGAGCCCTACATCCCGCGCCGCGCCGAGCGTCACCTCGAGAAGGGGCGCGTCGTGATCTTCGGCGCCGGCGCCGGTCTCCCGTACTTCTCGACCGACACGGTCGCGGCGCAGCGCGCGCTCGAGATCGACGCCGAGGTCGTGCTCGTCGCGAAGAACGGAGTCGACGGCGTCTACTCCGACGACCCGCGCACCAACCCCGAGGCGACGAAGATCGACCGGATCAGCTACCAGGAGGCCCTGCAGCGCGGCCTCAAGGTCGTCGACTCGACCGCCTTCAGCCTGTGCATGGACAACGGCATGCCGATGCAGGTGTTCGGCATGACCCCCGCCGGCAATGTGACCGCTGCGATCCTCGGCGCCGACCTCGGCACCGTGGTGAGCAACGGTGTGGAGCCGACCAGTCGATAGACTGGCCCGAGTAGCGAACCGTAAGGAGTTCCCGTGATCGCGGATGTACTTTCCGATGCCACCACCCGCATGCAGAAGGCGGTCGAGGTCGCCAAGGACGACTTCGCGACCGTCCGCACGGGGCGGGCGAACCCGCAGCTCTTCCAGAAGATCATGGTGAGCTACTACGGCACCCCGACGCCGCTCTCGCAGCTCGCGTCGCTGCAGAACCCCGAGGCGCGCACGCTCGTCGTCACTCCGTACGACAAGGGCGCGATGAAGGACATCGAGCAGGCCATCCGCGACATGCCGAACCTCGGCGCGAACCCGACGAACGACGGCAACCTCATCCGTGTGACGCTGCCCGAGCTCACCGAGGAGCGCCGCAAGGAGTTCGTCAAGATCGTGCGCTCGAAGGGCGAGGACGCGAAGGTCTCCGTGCGCAACATCCGCCGCAAGGCGAAGGACGACCTCGACGCGCTGAAGGGCGAGGTCGGCGATGACGAGGTGGCACGCGGCGAGAAGGAGCTCGAGCAGATCACGAAGTCGAACGTCGACGCGATCGACGAGGCGCTCAAGCGCAAGGAAGCCGAACTCCTCGAGGTCTGAGGGAGCGAGATGACAGGCGTCCCAGAAGAGGGCAAGACGGACGCCGGGGGGCATGAACGGACCGCGCGTGGCGAGTTCCGCGCCCAGGTGAACGCACGCAAGGCCGGCCTCGAGCGTCAGTTCGAGGCATCCAAGGCGCAGTTCGACGAGGCGCAGGAGAAGATCAACGCGCGGACCGGTCGCAACCTGCTCGTGGCGATCCTGATCGGCTTGGTATTCGGCGGAGCCGTGCTGCTGAGCCTGCTCGTCGTCAAGGAGCTCTTCATGCTCCTCGCCGTCGTGATCGCCGGCTTCGCGAGCTACGAGCTCGCGCAGGCCCTGCGCAAGGCCGAGTACCGCGTCCCGCGCATCCCGACCGTCGTCGTGGCGGTCGCCGCGGTGCCGGTGGCGTACTACGGCGGAGCGGGCGGCCAGCTGATCGCCGTCCTCGGCGGCATCGCGATCGTCACGGCCTGGCGTCTGGTCGAGCAGGCCGTGCCGTCTCGTCGCACGGACGGGCGGGGCCTCGTGCGCGACCTCGCCGCCGGCGCCTTCGTGCAGGGCTACGTGACGTTCCTGGCGACCTTCGCCGTGGTGCTCACGGCGGCCGACGGGGGCGAACTGTGGACGCTCGCGTTCGTCATCGCGGCCGTCGCCGCCGACACCGGCGCCTACGCGTTCGGGCTCATGTTCGGCAAGCACAAGATGGCGCCGGTGATCAGCCCGAAGAAGACATGGGAGGGCTTCGCGGGCGGCGCGGCGACCAGCATCGTCGCCGGCCTGCTGATCTCGCTCCTCCTGCTCGGCAACACCTGGTGGTTCGGGCTGCTGTTCGGCGCGGCGATCTTCCTCACCGCGACGCTCGGCGACCTCGTCGAGTCGCTCATCAAGCGCGACATCGGCATCAAGGACATGAGCTCGTGGCTGCCGGGGCACGGCGGATTCCTCGATCGCCTGGACTCGATCCTCCCGTCCGCTGCGGTCGCGTTCGTGGCGTTCCGGATCTTCGGCTGAGCGTGCGCGATACTGGTGCGGTGGATCCGACCTTCCCGCTCGCCCGAAAGCCCCGCCTCGGCTACAACACCGCCCAGGTCGAGGCGTTCCTGCAGCGCGCTCGACGCGCGTACGACGGCGCCGCGCTGCCCGACGACGAGCCGCTGACGAGCGAGCAGATCCGGCTCACGGCGTTCGCGATGCAGAAGCGCGGCTACTCGACGGATCACGTCGATGCCGCGCTCGCGCGCCTCGAGGACGCCTTCGCCGCGCAGGAGCGCCAGGTCGCCGCCAGGCTGCACGGCGACGAGGCGTGGCTGCGCGAGGCCAGGATGACGGCCCAGGTCGTCTCCAACCGCCTCGCGCGCCCCGAAGGCGAGCGGTTCGAGCGGATGAACCCGCTCGTGCTCGGGTACAGCGTGCGCGAGGTCGACCGCTTCACCGATCGCCTCACGCGCTACTTCCGCGACGGCTGGCCGATCTCCGTCGAGGACGTGCGCTCGGTGGTCTTCGCGACCCAGCGCGGCGGGTACCGCGAGGCGCAGGTCGACCTCGTGCTCGACGCCGTCGTCGACGTGATGCTCGCCGTCCGATGACGTGCCGCGTCGCGGTCGACGTGCCCGCCCGCGCTCCGATACACTCGACGAATCGTGGGTAGACACAATGGATCAGACGCGGCCGTGCAGCAGGCGCCGGTGACGAGGAGTCGACCCACCAGGGGTCCGGTCAAGCAGGCCGCTTCAGTGCTCTTCGCCTTCTTCGCCGCGTCGGGCCTCGTGCTCGTCAACATCGTCGACCCGTACTCGGGCGCGACCGCGTCCGCCGAGTTCGCGTTCGACGGCGATCGCTTCGGCGGCGAGGCCGCGCAGTCGGTCGCCGCGGGCACCGGCTACGAGGTCACGCTCGGCGGCCCCGAGAACTACGTCGTCGAGGAGAAGCCCGAGGTCGTGGTCGTGCCCGCCTCATCCGGCGAGGGCTGGGCGCCGCCCGCGGTGACGCCCGACCCGGGTTCGGCCCAGGCCTATGCCGCCGGTGCGGTGGCCGCACGCGGGTGGGGCACGGGCGAGTTCGACTGCCTCGTCGCACTCTGGAACAAGGAGTCCGGCTGGAACGTGAACGCCTACAACGCCGGCAGCGGCGCATACGGCATCCCGCAGGCGCTCCCCGGCTCCAAGATGGCCACCGCGGGTGCCGACTGGGAGACCAACGCCGGGACGCAGATCGAGTGGGGCCTGGGGTACATCTCGGGTCGCTACGGCACCCCCTGCGGTGCGTGGGGTCATTCCGAGTCCGTCGGCTGGTACTGAGTCCGACGAGGGCGGAGGGGCGGTTCGCGTCGCCCTAGACTTGACGACATGGCGCGTTCGAACCGATCCCGGGGTCGCGCTGCTCGCGCACGCGAGGGGCATCCAGACCTCGACGTCGAGCGACTCACGGCCGGCTGGCGGCGCACCGAGGTGCACGCCGGGCGCGAGTGGAACGTCCAGCCCGTCTCGGAGGCGCAGGCGCTGAAGGCGTATCTCTGCCCCGGTTGCGGACTCGAGGTGGCGCCGGGCGTCGCGCACCTCGTCGCCTGGCGCGCCGACGGCGTCCTCGGCGACGCCGCCGATCTCGCGGGGCGGCGGCACTGGCACACGCACTGTTGGAGGTTGGGCGCACGGTGAGCGGAACAGACGAGTCGATCGAGATCCGGGCCGGTGTCGAGCTGCCCGCCCGTCGGGAGGAGATCGAGCTGCGGACGAGCGATGGACTGCGCCTCGTCGGCGAGCTCGCGCTGCCGGCCGAGCGCGACCCCGTCGCGACGCTGGTCACGCTGCACCCGCTGCCGACCGCGGGCGGCTTCATGGACTCGCACATCCTCCGGAAGGCCGCGGCGAGGCTGCCGGCGCTCGCCGACCTGGCCGTGCTGCGCTTCAACACCAGGGGCACCGCATCCCCGCGCGGGACGAGCGAGGGCGCGTTCGGCGAGGGGCTGGCCGAACGGGCCGACGTGGCCGCGGCGATGGCGTTCGTGGCCGAGCGGGGGCTGCCGCATCCCTGGCTCGTCGGCTGGTCGTTCGGCACCGAGCTCGCGCTCAAGTACGGGCTCGACCACGGCATCGACGGGGCGATCCTGCTCTCGCCGCCGCTGCACCGCACGAGCGACGCCGAGCTCGCCCGCTGGCGGGACGCCTCGCCGGCGCTCGTGGCGTTGATTCCCGAGCACGACGACTACCTGAAGCCCGCCGAGGCCGCCGAGCGGTTCGCGGGGCTTCCTCGCCTGCGGCGCATCGACGTCGCGGGAGGCCGCCATCTGTGGGTGGGGGAGTCGCAGACCCGGCGGGTGCTCGACGAGATCGTGTCCGTGGTGAACCCGGCTGCGGCGCCGCTGCCCACCCACTGGCCGGCGCGCGCCGGCGCCGCGAGCGAGTGACCTAGCGCTCGTTCTGCCGCGGGATCACGACCTGCTTGATGATCAGCAGGAACGCGGCCGCGACCGGGATCGCGACGAGTGCACCGAGGATGCCGCCGAGCGCGCCGCCCGCGAGTGCCGCGATGACGACGAGGGCGCCCGGGACCTTGACCGCGCGGTTCATGATGCGCGGGCTCAGCACGTACGCCTCCACCTGCATGTAGATCACGTAGTAGATCGCCGCGGCGAGGGCGGTGAGCGGCGAGCCGATCGTCGGGATGAGGCAGACGAGCACGATGATCACCGAGCCCGTCAGGGTGCCGACGAGGGGGATGAGCGAGAACATGAAGGCGAGGAACGCCAGCACCGCCGTGAACGGCGCGCCGATGATCGACAGGTAGATGAAGCTCAGCGCGCCGTTGACGGCCGCGAGCGAGACCTGCCCGAGCACGAAGCGCCCGACCGACTGGGTGATCTGCTCGGTGAGATCGGCGAACCGTGCGCGCTTCGACGCGGGTACCAGCTGGTAGGTCGCCCGCTTCATCGTGTTGAGCGACGCGGTGAAGTAGAGCATCAGGATGAAGACGATGATGACCGCGAACACGCCGGTGCCGATCGCCACGGCCACCTGCAGCACGCCGCCCGCGAGCTCGGAGAGCTTGTCGGGGTTCGTGAAGAAGTCGGTGAGCGCGGCCGTCACCTGGTCGGCGATCTCCTCGACCTTGAGCAGCGGGAACTGCTCCTGGAGGAACTCGAGCCAGTCCTGCGAGCTGACCTGCTGGACGATCCGGGGGATCTCGTCGATGAAGTCGCTCACCTGCTCGACGATGGTCGGCACGACCGCGAGCACCAGCGCGGCGAAGATGAGCCCGACCCCGCTCATCACGATGAGGATGGCGGCCCAACGCGGAAGCCCTCGGCGCTCGAGCCAGCTGATCGCCGGATCGAGGCCGAGGGCCAGGAAGAGTGCTGCTCCGATGTAGGTGATGATCGCCGACAGGCTGACGATCGACGCCAGGATGAAGAGCCCGACGCCGACCCCCAGCGTGCCGACGAGGCCGATGCGGAACGCGTTCTGGATCTTCACGGGAAACGCGCTCCTTCGGGCCGGTCTACTTCGATTCGGCGGCGATCTGCTCTGCCTGAGTCAGGACGCCGCGCAGGCTCTCGAAGTAGCCGGCGACCGCGTCGCGCTCGATCCTAATCTGCGAGAGGCGGTCCTCCGCGTCCGCCACGAGGGCGCGCGTGCGCTCTTCGGCGTCGGCGATGAGCTTGCGGGCCTGGTCGTGCGCGGCGGCGACGCGCTCGCGCGCCTCCTCGTCGGCCTTGTCGCGGACGCCCGCGATCTCGGAGCGGACCTCGGTCTCGAGTCGCTCGGCCTCGGCGCGGCTCGCCGCGGTGCGGGCGACGGCCTCGGCCAGCTCGGCATTCGCGTCCTCGAGGAACTGCTGCGTCTGGGCGACGGCCTCCTGGTGCGCTGTGAGGCGCTCCTGCTCGGACTCGTCGCGCTTCGCGGTGAGCTCGGACTCGAGGTCCAGGTGCGCCTTCTCGATCTCACGACGCATCCGGTTCACCTCGTGCGTCGTCTTCTTGCGCATCGCGGTGAGCTGGTTGTCGAGGTCGATGCGCGACTGCTCGGACTCGGCGTCGAAGTCGGCCCGGGCCTGCTCCTGCTCGAGGGCGAGGTCGGCGCGCATCTGGTCGAGGTCGGCGGCGTGCTTGGCCCGGATGCGGTCGAGCTCGTGCTGGAGCTTGAGGCGCGCGGCCTCGGCCTCGCGCTCGAGGTCGACCTTGGCCTGCTCGCGCTGCTCGGCGAGCTCGGCACGGCTGCCGGCGAGTTCGCGGTCGAGGTCGGTGCGCGCCTGCTCGAGCTCGTGCACGAGGGCGGCACGGCGCTCGGTGATCTCGGCGTCGATGTCGGAGCGGGCCTCGGCGGACTCGCGCTCGAGGTCGAGCTTGGACTGCTCGGTCTCGCGGGCGAGGTCGATGCGGGCCTGCTCGGTCTCCTTCGCGAGCTCGGCGCGGGCGCGGTCGAGCTCGATGGCGACCTCCGCGCGCGTCTGCTCGGTCTCCTGCGTGAGGCCGGCGGCGGTGGCGCGCGCCTCGCTCGCCTCGGTGTTCGCGGCGACGAGGATCTCGGAGGACTTCCGCTCGGCGGCCGACACGAGCGCAGCGGACTCGCGCTTCGCGGTGGTGCGCAGCTCGGCGGTCTCGGTGGCGACGGCGCCCCGGATCGCGGCGGCGTCGCGAGCGGCGTCCTGGCGCAGCTGCTCGCTCGTCTCGTGGGCGCGGGCGACCATGTCGTCGGCCTCGACGCGGGCGTTCTCGAGCACGCGGTTCGCCTGGGCGCGCGCCTCGGTGAGCGTGCGCTCGGCGAGCTCGTGGGCGTCGGAGCGCATGAGGTGCGCCTCGTCCTCGGCGGCACGGCGGAGCTTCTCGGCGTCGATGTCGGCCTGCGCGATGAGGCGGGTCGACTGCTCCTCGGCGACGCGCAGCGTGTTCTCGAGCTTGGTGCCGAGGCCCGAGAAGGTCGGGCTGCCGACCTCTTCGAGCTCTGCGGTGAGCTCTTCGATGCGCGCGAGCAGGCGCTTGTTCTCCTTCACCGAGTCGGACGACTGGTTGTTCGCGGTGATGATGTCGCGACGAAGGCCGTTGATGGCCTTGTCGACCTCGTCCTTGTCGTATCCGCGGAACACCTGTGTGAACTCGGTCTCTTCGACGGCCATGCTTCCTCCGGGTCGTGTCCCGCGTTTGTGGGGGCTCATGCGGGAATCGTTCCGATTGTACGGGGCTTCGGGATGCCTCGGGGTCCGCTCGTTGCCAGCGTTCGGTGAGGCGACTCACAGACTCAGCCGGTAGTGTGGAATGTCTTTGTCGGATGCCGCCACGCGCGGCTTTGGAGGTTGTTCGTGCGCTTCGCCCTCGCAATCGTGGCCTTCGTCGCCGCGGCCGTGATGATCGGGCTCGGCATCGCCCAACGCACGGTGTTCATGGAACCCGATCGGGTCTCGATGTCGGCGGAGTCCGACGGTGAGAGCGCGTTCCTCGTGATCGGTCCCGACGCGCTGGCCGCGAACCCGGGCAAGCAGGAGATCTCGGTGACGGGCGACGGGCCCGTCTTCATCTCCTACGGCCGCACGACCGACATCGAGGCGTGGCTCGGCGAGATCCCCTACGTGTCCGTGGGCTACGACCCCGAGGAGAAGGCGCTCGTGACCGAGACGGTCACCGCCGCGCCGGGCGACGACCTCACGGCCGAGACCCCGGCCGAGACGCCCGCGACCCCCGCACCGACCGCGACCCCGGCTCCGGCGGCGACCGAGACGCCGGCTGCGACCGAGGCCGCACCCGACCCCGAGGCGCTCGCGGCGGCGACCCCCGTCGGTTCCGACCTCTGGCTCGACGAGTTCACCGGAGACCGCTTCGTGACCACGACCATCGACGTCCCCGAGGGCATCTCCGTGCTCGTCGCGTCCGACGGGCTCTCCCCGGCGCCCGCCCGCGTGTCGCTCGACTGGCCCACCGACACCGTGACGCCGTGGGCCGGTCCGCTGATCGTCGGCGGCGCGCTCGTCTTCCTCGTCGGGCTCGCCCTGCTCGCGTCGGGGTTCATCCGTCACAAGCGATCGCGCGGTCCGCGACGCAACCTGCCGAAGGGCCCGCGCGGCCGGCTCCCGAGCGCCCCGAAGCCGACCCGCAACCAGGTCGCCGGCGGCGGCCGCCGTGCCATCGGGCGCGCCAAGCGGGTCGCGATCGTGCCCGCCCTGCTCGTGCCCGCCCTCGCACTCTCCGCATGCTCGGCCGACTACTGGCCGAGCTTCGACGGCGCGGGCGCCCCGGCGACGACCGCGCCGGCGACGCCGCCCGCCTCCGGCGACGCCGAGGCCGAGGCCGAGGTCGATCCCGAGGCGCCGACCGTCGAACCGGCCGTGACGGTGCCGCAGATGGAGCGGATCATGCGCCGCCTCGCGGTCTTCACGAGCGAGGTCGACGAGTCCCGCGACGCCACCGCCGCCGCCGAGCGGTTCGTGGGCCCGCCGCTCGAGGCCCGTGCGGCGAACTACACCATCCGGGGCACGCTTCCCGACCACCCGCTTCCGCCGGCGATCCCCGCCGCCCCGGTGACGCTCACCCTCCCGCAGCAGTCCACGGGCTGGCCCCGCACGGTGCTCACGATCGCGAAGAACGCCGATGACGAGACGATCGCGCCGACGGCGCTCGTGCTCGTGCAGGAGACTCCCCGAGAGAACTACCACGTCATCTCCCAGACGGCGCTCGTGCCCGACACCGACGTGCCGGAGGTCGCCCCGGCCTCGATCGGCGCCCCGCCGATCTCGCCCGAGTACAAGGGCCTCGTGATGCCCACGGGCCAGGTCGCCGCGGCCTACGCCGACATCCTGCAGAACGGTGCGGAGAGCGCCTTCGCCCCGATGTTCGCCCTCGACGACTCCGATCTCGACGAGGCGCTCAACGCCGCGACCCGCAAGAAGGCGGCCGAGACCGAGAACCCGACGGCGACGCTGACCGTCTCGACGGCCGCGGGATCGATGCCGCCGATCTCGTTCGGCACGATCGACGCCGGTGCGATCGTCGCGGTCGACGTGCTCCGCGGCGAGAATAGCGTGCCCAACGACGGCGGCACCACCGGCTTCCAGGAGGGCGGCAGCGCCGCGGCGCTGTCGGGCTTCACCGAGCAGAGCGCCAAGGGCGTCTCGCGGGCGAGCGGCATCCAACTGCTCTTCTACGTCCCCGGCGTCAGCGCGGGCGAGAACGCGCAGATCCAACTCCTCGGCTGGTCCGAGAGTCTCATCCGAGCAGCGGAGGTCAAGTGACGAACCCGATTCCTCCCTCAGGGGCGGCCCTCCGCGGCGCCGTCGACCTGTCGTCGCTCGTGCAGCGTCAGCAGTCGGCCGCAGCCCCCACCGGGGCGCACGCGCCGTCGTCGGCCGACCGGATCGTCGTCGAGACCGACGACGCCGGCTTCGGCGCCGTCCTCGAACTCTCGCGCACGGTTCCCGTCGTCGTCGCGCTCTGGGCCTCGTGGAGCGAGCCGTCGCAGGCGCTCCTCGGAGCCCTCGAACGACTGGTGCGGGCCCGCGACGGCCGACTGGTCCTCGCCGCGGCCGACGCCGACCGCAGCCCGCAGCTCGTGCAGGCGTTCCAGGCGCAGGCGATCCCGACGGTCGTCGCGCTCGTCGCAGGGCAGCCGGTGCCGCTCTTCGCGGGCGAGCAGCCCGACGACGTCATCTCGCAGCTCTTCGACCAGCTGCTCGAGCTCGGCGCCCAGCACGGCGTGGCCGGCCGCGTCGAGCCCGGCGAGGGCGACGCCGAGGCGACCGCGCCCGAGCCGGTCGAGGCGCCGCTGCCCCCGCTGCACCAGGAGGCGTACGACGCGATCGAACGTCGCGACTACGACGCGGCCGCCGCGGCGTACCGCACCGCCATCGCGCAGGACCCGCGGGATGCGCTCGCGGTCGCCGGACTGGCCCAGGTGAACCTCCTCGGCCGACTGGCGGGCAAGACCCTCGACGAGATCCGCCAGGCGGCCGCCGGTGCGCCCGACGACCTCGCCGCGCAGCTCGACGTCGTCGACCTCGACGTCTCGGGCGGTCACGTCGACGACGCGTTCGACCGGCTCCTCTCGATGTTCCCCGCGCTCGACGCCGACGGCCAGAAGCTCGTGCGCGAACGACTCGTCGAGCTGTTCGAGGTCGTCGGCACCGAGGACGCCCGTGTCGCGGCCGCCCGTCGTCGCCTTGCGAGCCTGCTCTACTGAGCCGAGCGACCACGTCGTGAAGGCGGTGCCGTACGGCACCGCCTTCACGCGTCAGGCGTCGAGCTCGAACCAGACCGCGCCGAGCGGCGGCAGGGTGAAGCTCGCCGAGGCGGGGCGCCCGGCCCACGGCACCGGCTGGGTGTCGACGCCGCCGATGTTGCCGACGCCCGAGCCGCCGAACTCCGCGGCATCCGAGTTCAGCACCTCGCGCCACCGGCCGGTGAACGGCAGGCCGAGCCGGAAGCCCTCGTGGGGCCGCCCGGCGAAGTTCACGATGCAGAGCAGCGGGCGTCGCTCCCGGTCGAAGCGGAGGAAGGCGAGCACGTTCTCGGCCGCGGCGCCGCCCTCGACCCATTCGAATCCGGCGGCGTCGTCGTCGAGCTGCCACAGCGCCGCCGTCTCGCGATAGCGGCGGTTCAGCGCGCCGACGAACTCGGCGAGCTGCCGGTGGCTCGGCTGGTCGAGGATCCACCAGTCGAGGCCGCGCTCCTCGCTCCACTCGCTGAGCTGCCCGAACTCCTGGCCCATGAACAGCAGCTGCTTGCCGGGGTGCGCCCACATGAACGCGAGGTAGGCCCGCACGTTGGCGAGCTGCTGCCAGTGGTCGCCGGGCATCTTCCGCACGAGCGAGCCCTTGCCGTGCACGACCTCGTCGTGCGAGATCGGCAGGATGAAGTGCTCGCTGAAGGCGTAGAGGAACGAGAAGGTCAGCTCGTGGTGGTGGTGCGAGCGGTGCATCGGGTCGCGACGGACGTACTCGAGCGAGTCGTGCATCCACCCCATGTTCCACTTGTAGCCGAAGCCGAGCCCGCCCGACGAGGTCGGGGCGGTGACGCCCGGCCACGACGTCGACTCCTCGGCGATCATCACGATGCCTGGGTTGCGCTTGTACGCGGTCGCCGTGGCCTCCTGGAGGAAGGCGATCGCCTCGAGGTGCTCGCGGCCGCCGTGCACGTTCGGCAGCCACTCGCCGTCGGCGCGCGAGTAGTCGAGGTAGAGCATGGATGCCACCGCGTCGACCCGGAGCCCGTCGACGTGCATCTCCTCCAGCCAGAAGAGGGCGTTCGCGACGAGGAAGTTGCGCACCCGGGGGTTGCCGTAGTCGAAGACGAGGGTGCCCCAGTCCTTCTGCTCGCCGCGCCGGGGGTCGGCGTGCTCGTAGAGGGGTTCGCCGTCGAAGCGGGCGAGCGCCCACTCGTCCTTCGGGAAGTGCCCGGGCACCCAGTCCATGATCACGCCGATGCCGGCGCGGTGCAGGCGGTCGATGAGGTGCTTGAGGTCGTCGGGGGAGCCGAACCGGCTGGTCGCGGCGAAGTAGCCGGTCACCTGGTAGCCCCAGGACCCGCCGAAGGGGTGCTCGGCGAGGGGCATGAACTCGACGTGCGTGTAGCCCAGCCAGCCGAGGTACTCGATGAGCTCGTCGGCGACGTCGCGGTAGCCCCTGCCCGGCCGCCACGAGCCGAGGTGCAGCTCGTAGATCGACATGGGGCGTTCGTGCGCGTTCGTCGCGGCGCGATGCGACAGCCAGTCGGCGTCGCCCCACTCGTACGTGCTGACGTCGACGACCGAGGCCGTCGCGGGCGCCTGCTCGGCGCGCCGCGCCATGGGGTCGGCCTTCATGATCCAGTCGCCGGAGCCCGTGAGGAGCTCGAACTTGTAGCGCGCCCCCGGCTCGAGCTCGGGCACGAAGAGCTCCCAGACGCCGCTCGCGCCCATGCTGCGCATCGCGTGCCCCGCGCCGTCCCAGCGGTTGAAGTCGCCGACGACCCGAACGGCGCGGGCGCGCGGCGCCCAGACGGTGAACGCGGTCCCGCTGATCGAGCCCGAGACGCCCCAGTGCTCGCGGTGCGCCGCGCCGAGCGCTCGCCAGAGCTCCTCGTGGCGGCCCTCGCCGATCAGGTGGAGGTCGAGCTCGCCGATGGTCGGGGCGAAGCGGTACGGGTCGTCCGCGATCCACTCCCCGCCGTCGGCGTAGCGGGCGCGGATCAGGTAGTCGCTCGGACCGAACGCCGCGGCTCCCGCCCAGATGCCGTGGCCCACGTGCTCGAGCGCCAGGACCTCGCCCCCCGCGAGGACCGCGTCGACCGAGTCGGCGAGCGGACGGCGGGTGCGGATCGCGGTGAAGGGCCCGGGCTCGCCTCCGCGCGCGAAGCCGTGCTGGCCGAGCACCGAGTGGGGGTCGGCGTGCCGCCCCTCGGCCACGGCGGCGAGGAGCTCGTCGGCGACGGCGGGCGCGGTGATCGGTTCAGGCATCAGGTCCTTCTCACGTGGAGGATGTGCGCGGGTCTGGTGAAGGCGTCGAGCCGCACGTAGTTGGAGGCGCCCCACGTCCAGGTGGCGCCGGTGACGAGGTCGTCGACCTCGACGACCGCGTCGTCGTCGAGCCCGATCGCCGTGAGATCGAGGTGCACCGTGGTCTCCCGGACGGAGTGCGGATCGACGTTCGCGACGACGATGACGGTGTCGTCGACGCCGTCGGGCGTGAACCGCCCGTCGAGGTGCTTCGAGTACACGAGCACCGAGTCGTCGTCGCTGGCGTGGAAGCGCAGGTTGCGGAGCTGGCCGAGCGCGGGATGCTCGGCGCGGATGCGGTTCAGGATGCCGAGGTAGAGGGCGAGCGAGCGGCCGGCCGCCTCGGCGGCGGCGAAGTCGCGGGGCTTGTACTCGTACTTCTCGTTGTCGATCGCCTCCTCCGCGCCGGGGCGGGCGACCGACTCGAACAGCTCGAAGCCCGAGTAGACGCCCCAGAGCGGCGCCGCGGTCGCTGCGATCGTCGCGCGCACCGTGAATGCGGCGGGCCCGCCGAACTGCAGGTACTCGGTGAGGATGTCGGGCGTGTTCACGAAGAGGTTCGGACGCATGAAGTCGGCCGTCTCCTGCGAGACGGAGGTGAGGAACTCCTCGAGCTCGGCCTTCGTGTTGCGCCAGGTGAAGTACGAGTACGACTGCTGGAAACCGGCCATCGCGAGCGCCTGCATCATCGCCGGGCGGGTGAACGCCTCCGCGAGGAACACGACGCCCGGGTCGTCCGCGTTCACGGCGCCGATCAGCCGCTCCCAGAACTCGAGGGGCTTCGTGTGGGGGTTGTCGACGCGGAAGATGCGCACACCCTGCTTCATCCAGTGGCGGACGATGCGCAGGACCTCGTCGAAGATGCCCTCCGGGTCGTCGTCGAAGTTCACCGGGTAGATGTCCTGGTACTTCTTCGGCGGGTTCTCCGCGTAGCGGATCGTGCCGTCGGGCAGCTGCGTGAACCAGTCGGGGTGCTCGGCCACCCACGGGTGGTCGGGCGAGGCCTGGAGTGCGAGGTCGAGCGCGACCTCGATGCCGAGCGCATTCGCGCGGCGCACGAAGGCGCGGAAGTCGGCGAGCGTGCCGAGGTCGGGATGCACGGCGTCGTGGCCGCCCGGGCTGCCGTCCTTCATCGGACCGCCGATCGCCCACGGCGAGCCGGGGTCGCCCGGACCCGGGGTCAGCGTGTTGTTCGGGCCCTTGCGGTTCGTCACGCCGATGGGATGGATCGGCGGCAGGTAGACGACGTCGAAGCCCATCGCGGCGACCGCGTCGAGGCGCCGCTGCGCCGTGCGGAAGGTGCCCGACCGCCAGGTGCCGTCCTTCAGGCGCCGGGCGCCCTCCGAGCGCGGGAAGAACTCGTACCAGGCGCCGACGCCGGCGTGGCGGCGCTCCACCACGATCGTGTGCTCGGCCGAATCGCTCGAGAGCCGTGCGAGCGGGCGGGCGTCGAACTCGGCGAGCAGCGGGTCGTCGACGAGCGGCCGGCGGTCGGCGACGGATGCCCCGGGGTCGCGCAGTCGCCCGGCGAGCGCCGCGATCCGGGTGCGCACGGCCTTCGGCCGTGCGGTCTCGGCGGCGGCGCGGTCGAGGAGTCGCGCGCCGATCTCGAACATGAGGAGGGCGTCGACCCCCGCGTCGATCTTCACGGCGGCGTCGTGACGCCAGGTCGCGACCTCGTCGTCGAAGCCCGTGACGTGCCAGCGCCATTCGCCGAGCTCGTCGAGCCGCACGAGCGCCTCCCACCGATCGGTGCCGGGCGCCATCGGCGCCATGCGCTCGCGCCGCACGGCGCCCGACGGGGACGTGATGACGAGCATCGCCCCGACGCGATCGTGGCCCTCGCGGAAGACCGTCGCCCGGAACGGCACCACCTCGCCGTCGAACGCCTTCGGACGCCAGCGTGGATCGGGTACGGCCGGGGTGATCCGGGTCACGGGGATGCGGCCGGCGAGAGGGGAAGCGATGCTCACGTTCCGACCGTAGCGCGTCGCCCGGCGATTGAACCCCGCAGCACGCTGTTCACACGTTCGACACGGTCGCCTCCTAGTCTGAGGGAGTGAAGTCGATCCGGAAGTTCACCGTCCGTGCCGTCGTCCCCGCCCGCCTCGGCGCCCTCGAGGAGCTCGCGGCGAACCTCCGCTGGGCCTGGCACGAGCCGACGAAACGCCTCTTCGCGCACATCGACCCCGATGGGTGGGCTCGTTCCGAGCGCGATCCCGTGACCTTCCTCGGCGAGGTCGACCCCGCTCGGCTCGATGCGCTCGCAGGCGACGACGAATACGTGGCCTGGGCCGACGCCGAGCGCGACGGCCTGCGCGGCTACCTCGCCGAGCCGCGCTGGTACCAGGGGCTCGGCGCCGGGACGCCCCGGCTCGTCGCCTACTTCTCGCCCGAGTACGGCATCGCCGCCGCGCTGCCGCAGTACTCGGGCGGACTCGGCATCCTCGCCGGCGACCACCTGAAGGCGGCCTCGGACCTCGGGGTGCCGATCGTCGCCGTCGGGATCTTCTACAAGGCGGGCTACTTCTCGCAGTCGATCTCGTCGGACGGCTGGCAGCAGGAGCGGTATCCCGTGCAGGATCCCGACGGACTGCCGCTGAGCGTCCTCCGCCGCCCCGACGGCAGTCCCGTCCAGATCTCGATCGCGCTGCCCGGCGGGGCGATGCTCGCGGCGCGCGTGTGGAAGGCCGCGGTCGGCCGGGTGACCCTGCTGCTCCTCGACACGGACGTCCCCCCGAACGCCGACGAGCTGCGAGGCGTCACCGACCGGCTCTACGGCGGCGGTAGCGAGCACCGGCTGCTGCAGGAGCTGCTGCTCGGGATCGGCGGGGTGCGGGCGATCCGCGCGTGGTCCGAGCTCACGGGCTCGCCCGACCCCGAGGTGTTCCACATGAACGAGGGGCACGCCGGGTTCCTCGGCCTCGAGCGCATCTCGAGCTACATCGGCGAGGGCCTGGCCTTCGACGAGGCGCTCCAGCTCGTGCGCTCGGGCACGGTGTTCACGACGCACACGCCCGTTCCCGCGGGCATCGACCGGTTCGACCGCGCCCTCGTCGAACGCTACGTCACGGCCGAGCTGCTGCCGGGCGTCGACCCGGCCGACGCGCTCGCGCTCGGCGTCGAACCGGGCTCCGACCCGGCGACGAGCGCCTTCAACATGGCGATGATGGGGCTCCGCCTCGCCGGGCACGCCAACGGCGTCTCCGAGCTCCACGGCGCCGTGAGCCGGCGGATGTTCGGCGCGCTGTGGCCGGGCTTCGACGCCGACGAGGTGCCGATCACCTCGATCACCAACGGCGTCCACGCGCCCACGTGGACCGACCCGGCGCTCGTCGCGCTCGCCGAACGCGCCCTCGGCACCGACGACAGCGAGCACGCCGACTGGCTGAGCCCGGCGCTCGCCGACGCCGAGCTCTGGGCGGTCAAGCGCGAGATGCGCACCCGCCTCGTCGACGACGCCCGCCGCCGGCTCGCCGCGGGCTTCGTCGAGCAGCACCCCGGGGCATCCGCACCCGACTGGATCACCGGCGCCCTCGACCCCGAGGTGCTCACCGTGGGCTTCGCCCGGCGGGTGCCGACGTACAAGCGGCTCACCCTGATGCTCCAGGATCCCGAGCGCCTGACGGCGATCCTCACCGACCCCGAACGGCCGGTGCAGTTCGTGATCGCCGGGAAGTCGCACCCCGCCGACGACGAGGGGAAGCGGCTCATCCAGCAGCTCGTCCAGTTCGCGGCCCGACCCGGGCTCCGCGAGCGCATCGTCTTCCTGCCCGACTACGACATGGCGATGGCGGAGACCCTCTACCCGGGCTGCGACGTCTGGCTGAACAACCCGCTGCGCCCCCTCGAGGCGTGCGGCACCTCCGGCATGAAGGCGGCGATGAACGCCGCGCTCAACCTCTCGATCCTCGACGGCTGGTGGGCCGAGTTCGCCGCGGACGACTTCGGCTGGGTCATCCCGTCGGCCGATTCGGCCGGCGACGCGGCCGAACGCGACGCCCGTGAGGCGGCGGCGCTCTACGACCTCCTCGAGCACCGCATCGTGCCCGCGTTCTACGATCGGCCGGCCGCGGCCGACCCGGCCCAGACCGGGTACTTCGAGCGCGACGCCGACCGGGTCCCGGCCGAGTGGGTCCGGATGCTCCGGACCACCCTCGCCCGGCTCGTTCCCGAGCTCGGGGCCGACCGCATGGTGCGCGAGTACGTCGATCGCCTCTACCGGCCCGCGGCCGCGCGGTTCGGCACCATGCGCGCCGACGACGCGCGGGCGGCGCGGGGCTTCGCCGCGTGGGCGGCGAAGGTGCGGGCCGCCTGGCCGCGGGTCGCGGTGCTGCACGTCGAATCGGGCGGCCTCGACCAGCCCGCGGTCGGCGACGAGCTGCACGTGCGCGCCGAGGTCGCGCTCGGCGGGCTCGACGTCGCAGACGTCGCCGTCGAGCTCGTCTCCGGTCGCAGCACGGCCGCCGACGACCTCGCCGATGCCGAGCGCACGCCGCTCGCGGCCACCGGCGGCGGCAGCTGGGAGGGCACCGTGACCCTCGATCGGGCCGGTTCCTTCGGCTACACGGTGCGCGTCGTGCCCGCGCACCCGCTGCTCGCGGATCCCTCGGAGCTCGGCCTCGTCGCCGTCGCCGGCTGAGCCGGACGTCGACCGGGCTCAGCGGTCGCGGGCGATCGAGGCGAAACGGCCGCCGGTGACGTCGAGGAGGTCGTCGGGTGCGAGTTCGAGGTCGAGGCCGCGGCGGCCTCCGGACACGTAGATCGTCTCGCACAGGATCGCGGACTCGTCGAGCACGGTCGGCAGCGGCGTCTTCTGCCCGATGGGGCTGATGCCGCCGACGACGTAGCCGGTCTTGCGCTCCGCGAGGCGCGGGTCGGCCATCTCGGCGCGCTTGCCGCCGAGCGCCGCCGCGAGCGCCTTGAGGTCGAGCTGCCGGGCGACCGGCACGATGCCGACGGCGAGCTCGCCGTCGATCTGCGCCAGCAGGGTCTTGAACACCCGGTCGGGGTCGAGGCCGAGCTTCTCGGCGGCCTCGAGCCCGTACGCCTGGGCACGCGGGTCGTGCTCGTAGGCGAGCGCCGTGAACGCGACCCCGGCGCGGGCGAGGGCGAGCGTCGCGGGCGTGCCGGCCGCGGAGGCATCCGTGCGCCTGGCCATCACGCGTCGCCCTCGGCGCGGAACAGCCGCATCGACGGCCCGGTGACCGCCATGCGCTCGCCGGGGCCGTGCGTCGCCGGGTCGTCGCCGCGGCCGCCGGCCGGGGACTCCTCGGCCGAGTCCCAGAGCAGCGTGTACCCGGTGACGCCCGGCGCGGCGGGCAGCACGACCTCGGTCGCGGTCTCGCGCGCGTGCACGACGAGGAGGATGCGATTGGGCGCCTCGGTCTCGGGGGTCGAGGCGGCCAGGTACTGGAGGGTCCGCTCGGCGGGGGAGTTCCAGTCGTCGGCGTCCATGGTCTCGCCGTCGGCGTTGAACCAGTCCATCTGCGATGCGCTCGGGATGCGTTCGCCGCTGCGCCCGAACCGGATCGGGCGCAGTGCCGGGTTCTCGGCGCGGAGCCGCAGCAGGTGCCGCGTCGTGGCGAGCAGCTCGCCGGCGAAGCGAGGGCGGTCCTCCGCGGCCCACGCCAGCCAGCTGAGCGGGGAGTCGTGGCAGTACGCGTTGTTGTTGCCGCGCTGGGTGCGGCCGAACTCGTCGCCCGCGGTGAGCATGGGCACGCCGGCGGAGAGCAGCAGGGTGCCGAGCAGGTTCCGGATGCTGCGACGGCGGGCCGCCCGGATCGCGGGGTCCTGCGCCTCGCCCTCGACGCCGTGGTTGTACGAGTTGTTGTTGTCGGTGCCGTCGCGGTTCTGCTCGCCGTTTCCGAGGTTGTGCTTGACGTCGAACGCCGTCAGGTCGGCGAGGGTGAACCCGTCGTGGGCGGTCACGAAGTTCAGGCTCGCGAGTGGGCCCCGCTCCTGCGAGAACGTGTTCGACGAGCCGGCGAGGCGGGTGGCGAAGCGGCCGATGCCGCTGCCGGCCGAGCCCGTCTCGCGCTCGCGGCGCAGGTCGCCGAGCCAGAAGTCGCGCATGCGGTCGCGGTAGCGGTCGTTCCACTCGCTGAAGCCGGCCGGGAAGTTGCCGGTCTGCCAGCCGTCGGGGCCGACGTCCCACGGCTCGGCGATGAGCTTGGCCGCCCCGAGCACCGGGTCGGCGAGCATGCGCTGCAGCAGCGGGTGCCCGGGGGAGTAGCCGCCGTGGTCGTCGCGTCCGAGGGTCACGCCGAGGTCGAGCCGGAACCCGTCGACCTGGAGTTCCTCGGCGAAGTACCGCATCGAGTCGAGCGCGAGCCGCACGGGGGCCTCGTGCCCGAAGTCGAGCGTGTTGCCGCAGCCCGTCGTGTCGACGTAGCGGCCGTGCGCGTCGTGCCGGTAGTAGCTCGCGTTGTCGATGCCGCGGAAGCTGTACGTCGGCCCCTGCCTGCCCTCTTCGGCGGTGTGGTTGTAGACGACGTCGAGCACGACCTCGAGGCCCGCCTCGTGCAGGCGTCGCACCATGCCGGCGAACTCGCGCCGCACCGCGTGCGCGCCCTCGGCCTGCGCCGCGGCGCTCGCGTACGGCGCGTGCGCGGCGAAGAAGGCGAGCGTGTTGTAGCCCCAGGCGTTCACCCGCCCCTGGCGCACGAGCCGCTCCTCCGAGACGAACGCGTGCACGGGCAGCAGCTCGACGGTCGTCACCCCGAGGCCGGTGAGGTACTCGAGCGAGGCGTCGTGGGCGAGTCCGGCGTAGGTGCCGCGCAACGCCTCGGGCACCGCCTCGTTGAGCCTGGAGAAGCCGCGCACGTGCGTCTCGTACACGACGGTGCGGTCGAGCGGTACCCGGGGCTTCTGCACCCCGCCCCAGTCGAAGCCCGACTCCTCGAGCGCACCCAGCACGACGCCGCGCCACGAACCGTCGTCGGCGCGGGCGAGCCCGCGCGCGTAGGGATCGAGCAGGGTGTGCACGGGGTTGAACGCGTGGTCGAAGTCGGCCGGTCCGTCGACGCGGAGTCCGTAGTGGGCGCCGGGCACGAGCCGCGCCGACTCGCCCGACCACACGCCGTGCGCGTCGCGCGAGAGCGGCGTGCGCTCGACCGCCCAGTCGAGGTCGTCGGGGTCGAACACGACGAGGTCGATCGCGCTCGCATGCTCCGACCACACGCGGATCCGCCCGCCGTCGGCGCCGGCGCGGACGCCGAGGGCGTCGAGGGCGTCGGGCGCTGGCATGCGTTCTACAGTAGTTCTTGCGGGCGATCGGCCTGCAAGCGCGTGCAGGCGGCGCGCCGGAGCATCCCGCCTGTTCGTCGGAGCTCTCGGGAGGGTGCATGGTCTACCTCGACCACGCGGCGACCACGCCGATGCTGCCCGAGGCCGTCGAGGCGCTCACCGCCGCGCTCGCCGTGGTGGGCAACCCCGCCTCGATCCACAGCGCGGGCCAGCAGGCGAAGCGGCTGCTCGAGGAGTCCCGCGAGCAGATCGCGGCGACGCTCGGTGCCGACGGCATCGAGATCGTGTTCACCGGCAACGGCACCGAGGCGGTGAACCTCGCGATCAAGGGCCTCTGGTGGCAGCGGCGCACGCCCGCGCACACCGGGACGGGGGCGAGCGGCGCCGCACGCACCCGCATCCTCGTGCCCGCGGGCGAGCACCACGCCACGATCGACGCGGTCGAGTGGCTCGCCGAGCACGAGGGCGCCGAGGTCGTCGAGCTCCCGATCGACGAGGAGGGCCGCCTCCGGCTCGACGTGCTCGCCGACGAGCTCGCCCGCGATGCGGCCTCCGTCGCACTCGTCACGATGCTCTGGGCGAACAACGAGGTCGGCACGATCCAGCCCGTCGAGGAGGTCGCGCGCCTGACCGCGGAAGCCGGCGTGCCGCTGCACGTCGACGCCATCGCGGCGTACGGGCAGGTGCCGGTCGACTTCCACGGCCTCCGCCGGGCGACCGCGGCGCCGCGCGGGGCGGGGCTCGTCGCGCTCAGCGTCTCGGCGCACAAGATCGGCGGGCCCGCCGGCATCGGTGCGCTCGTCCTCGACCGCTCGGCCGCGGTCGAGCCGCTGATCCACGGCGGCGGGCAGCAGCGCAAGGTGCGCTCCGGCACGCAGGACGTCGCGGCCGCGGCGTCGTTCGCGGCGGCGGCGACGGCGGTCGCCTCACGGCTGGGCGACGATGCGGCGAGGATGTCGGCGCTGCGCGACCGGCTCGTCGCCGGGGTCGGGGCCGCGGTGCCCGAGGCGCGCCTGTCGGGCGCCCTCGGCCCGGGGGCCTCCGTCCGGCTGCCGGGCAACGCGCACTTCTCCTTCCCGGGGTGCGAGGGCGACTCGCTCCTCTTCCTCCTCGATGCGGCCGGCGTCGCCGTCTCGACCGGCTCCGCGTGCCAGGCGGGCGTGCCCGAGCCCTCCCACGTGCTCATCGCGATGGGCCGGAGCGAGGCCGACGCCCGCGGCGCCCTGCGCATCACGATCGGGCACACCTCCACCGACGCCGACGTCGACGCGTTCCTCGCGGCGCTGCCCGCGGCGCACGCGCAGGCCGCGAAGGCCGGTCTCGCGGCCAGGGCGACCTCGTTCGACCGCTGAACCCCGCTCGATCCTGCCGACACCGTCACCGTCACCCGAATCGGGTGATGCACGCGGTGTCGCGCCCGTCCTAGGCTGCGGCTGACACTCGCATGCAGTCCGGCGGCACCGAGGTCGCCGGCGAGAACCGGGGGGCGTGGAATGACCGATCAGCGGGTTGCGGCGATCGCAGCGCAGTACGACGACGAGGCGACGGCGAAGACCGACTTCGCCGAGGTCGCGGCGCACTTCAAGGACTCCGAGCACAGGCACGAGTCGTTCGACGCGGCACTGATCCGACGCGGGCTCGGCGGCGAGCTCACCGTGGTCGAGCGCGAGCTCAGCGGACACCACAGCGCCAGGACGGGCCTCGGCGTCGGCCTCGCGACGGGACTCGCGGTGGCACTGTTCCCCGCCGTCGCGCTCGGCGGCGCGCTCGTGGTCGCGGGCGGCTCGGGGGCCGGCATCGGCGCGATCGCCGGGCACTTCGCCCGCAAGTCGCCCTCGAAGGACCTCGCGGCGATCAGCGAGACCCTCGACGCCGGCAGCGCCGGGATCGTCGTGGTCGTGGACCCGTCCGACGCCGACGAGGTCGCGACGCTGCTCGCGAAGGCGGCGAAGGTGACCAGGAAGGACCTCGCGGTCGACCGCGACGAGCTCGACGACGAGCTCGACGAAGCGTACGAGTGAGGCCGCGGGGCATCCGTTCAGGCGGCCTGCCTACACTGGAGGGGTGAAGGTTCTCGCAGCGATGAGCGGCGGCGTCGACAGCGCCGTCGCCGCTGCGCGCGCCGTGGAGGCCGGGCACGAGGTCGTGGGCGTGCATCTCGCGCTCAGCCGCATGCCCGGCACCCTCCGCACCGGCAGCCGCGGCTGCTGCACCATCGAGGACTCGATGGACGCCCAGCGCGCCGCGAACGTGCTCGGCATCCCGTACTACGTGTGGGACTTCTCCGAGCGCTTCAAGGCCGACGTCGTCGACGACTTCATCGCCGAGTACTCGGCCGGGCGCACCCCGAACCCGTGCATGCGCTGCAACGAGCGCATCAAGTTCGCCGCCCTCCTCGAGAAGGCGCTCGCGCTCGGCTTCGACGCCGTCGCGACCGGCCACTACGCGAAGGTCGTCACCGGCGAGTCGGGCGCGCTCGAGCTGCACCGCGCGAACGCCGAGTCGAAGGACCAGTCCTACGTGCTCGGGGTGCTCACCGCAGCGCAGCTCGCCCACGCCTACTTCCCGCTCGGCGACACCGCCTCGAAGCAGCTCGTGCGCGCCGAGGCGGCCGAGCGCGGACTCAGCGTCGCGCAGAAGCCCGACTCGTACGACATCTGCTTCATCCCCGACGGCGACACCAAGGGCTGGCTCGCCGAGCGCGTCGGCACCGAGACGGGCGACATCGTCGACCGCTCGGGCGCCGTCGTCGGCTCGCACGAGGGCGCCCACGCGTTCACCGTGGGCCAGCGCCGCGGCATGCGCCTCGGCACGCCGGCGGCCGACGGCAAGCCGCGATTCGTGCTCGAGGTGCGCCCGAAGGAGAACACGGTCGTCGTCGGCCCGAAGGAGGCGCTCGCGATCGGGCTCATCGCCGGGTCGCGCTACTCCTGGGCCGGCCTCGGCCCCGTGGCATCCGGCCTCGTGACCGCCGACGGCGAGCCGTTCGACTGCGAGGTGCAGATCAGGGCGCACGCCGACCCCGTTCCCGCGTCTGCCGTGCTCGAGGCGGGCGAGCTCGTCGTGACCCCGGTGCAGCCGCTCGACGGCGTGGCCCCCGGCCAGACGGCCGTGATCTACGTCGGCACCCGCGTGCTCGGCCAGTTCACCATCGACCGCACGGTGAGCGCGGTGCCGGTCGAGGCGTGACCGCCCGTCGCCGACGCGCCGTCGGGGGTGGCTCATAGGATGGCGATGTGAGCGAGACCCCCGCCGAGAACGACCTTCCGACCGACTTCGACGCAGCACGAGCCGAGGCCGACGCGCTCACGGCGCGCATCGAGGGCGCGCGGCTCGCCTACTACGGCGACGGCGACTCGCCGCTCTCCGACGCCGAGTACGACACCGCGTTCCACCGGCTCGAGGCGATCGAGCGCGCGTTCCCCGAACTCGCCGGGCAGGACAGCCCGACGCAGCAGGTGGGCGCCGCGGTCGTGTCGGCCGGGTTCCCCGAGCACGAGCACGCCGAACGCATGCTGAGCCTCGACAACGTGTTCTCCATCGACGAGTTCCGCGAGTGGGCGGCGAAGGCGCAGGCCGCCGCCGGGCGACCCGTGCACTGGCTCTCCGAGCTCAAGATCGACGGCCTCGCGATCAGCCTCGCCTACCGCGACGGCGTGCTCGAGACGGCGACGACCCGCGGCGACGGCCGGGTCGGCGAGGACATCACCGAGAACATCGACCTGATCCCCGTGATCCCGCGACGGCTCGAGGGCTCCGGGTACCCGCCCTTCTTCGAGGTGCGCGGCGAGGTCTTCCTCCGCACCGTCGACTTCGAGGCGCTGAACGAGCGCCAGCACGCGCTGCAGGCGGCGTTCGAGGCCGAGTGGCTCGCGAAGGGCCGGCCCGCCGACGCGGTGCCGACGCGCTACCCCGAGTTCGCGAACGCCCGCAACACCGCGGCGGGCAGCCTGCGCCAGCGACGCGAGAAGAAGAGCGGGTTCGAGCTCGAGCTCATGCGCGAACGGCTCGGCCGGCTCTCGCTCTACCTGCACGGCATCGGTGCGTGGGCGTCCCCCGAGGTCCAGGCGCAGTCCGAGATCTACGGGCTGCTCGCCTCCTGGGGGCTCCCGGTCTCGCCGCACTCCCGCGTGTTCCTGTCGGTCGACGACGTCGCCGACTACATCGTCGACCGGGGCGAGCACCGCCACGACGTCGAGCACGAGATCGACGGCATCGTGGTGAAGATCGACGAACTCGAGCTCCACGCCGAGCTCGGGGCGACGAGCCGCGCGCCGCGCTGGGCGATCGCCTACAAGTACCCGCCCGAGGAGGTGCACACGAAGCTCCTCGACATCGTCGTCGGCGTCGGCCGCACCGGCCGCGCGACGCCCTACGCCGTGATGGAGCCCGTGAAGGTCGCCGGCTCGACCGTGCGGCAGGCGACGCTGCACAACCAGCAGGTGGTGCGCGCCAAGGGCGTGCTCATCGGCGACACGGTCGTGCTCCGCAAGGCGGGCGACGTGATCCCCGAGATCCTCGGCGCGGTCGAGCAGCTGCGCGACGGCAGCGAGGTCGAGTGGCACATGCCCGAGCGCTGCCCCGAGTGCGGCACGCCGCTGCGGGCGATGAAGGAGGGCGACATCGACCTCCGCTGCCCGAACGCGAAGTCCTGCCCGGCGCAGGTCCGGGGCCGGGTCGAGCACATCGGCTCGCGCGGGGGCCTCGACATCGAGGCGCTCGGCGAGGTCACCGCCGCGGCGCTCACCCAGCCCTCGGTGCCCTCCGAGCCGCCGCTGGCGACCGAGGCGCGCCTCTTCGACCTGACGCTCGACGAGCTCGTGCCCATCGAGGTCGTCGTGCGCGATGCAGAGACGGGCGAGCCGAAGATCGACGAGGCCAGCGGCGAGCCGGTGCGACGCGCGCCCTTCCAGAAGGTGCGCATCACGTATCCGCCCGGCACCGAGCAGCTGACGCCGGGCGAGCGCCGCGCGGCGGGCGTGAAGAAGGACTTCCGCGAGGTGGGCCCGTCCGAGGCGGCCACGAAGCTCCTCGCCGAGCTCGAGAAGGCGAAGACCAAGCCGCTCTGGCGTCTCATCGTCTCGCTCAACATCCGCCACGTCGGGCCCGTCGCGGCGCGCGCGCTCGCCGACTGGTTCGGCTCGCTCGACGCCGTCCGCGCGGCGTCGCGCGACGAGCTCGCCGAGGTCGACGGGGTGGGCGGCATCATCGCCGACTCGCTGATCGACTGGTTCGGCGTCGACTGGCACGTCGAGATCGTCGACCGATGGACGGCGGCGGGCGTGCAATGGGCGACGCCCGGCCACCCGGGTCCGGGCGCGGCCGCCGCGGCCGGGGGAGTGCTCACCGGCCTCACCGTCGTCGCGACCGGCAGCCTCGAGGGGTTCACCCGCGAGGGCGCCCAGGAGGCGATCATCGCCGCGGGCGGCAAGGCGGCGTCGAGCGTCTCGAAGAAGACCGACTTCGTCGCCGCAGGGCCGGGGGCCGGGTCGAAGCTCGCGAAGGCCGAGGAGCTCGGCATCCGGGTGCTCGACGCGGCGCAGTTCGCCGTGCTGGTGAGCGAAGGGCCGGCAGCGCTCGGCTGAGCGACGGCGGTCGTGGCGGGGGCCGGGGCCGGGAAGCAGGGGGAGATGGCGGACGAGGCGAGCGGCACCGAGCGCGCGGCGGCGACGCGGCGCGACTTCCTGAAGCTCGGCGGCGCTGCCGCGGCCGGGGCGGTCGTCGGCGGGGCGGCGGGCGCCGCGATCACCGCCGCCGTCGCCGGGGCGGCGAGCGCCGGGCCCAGCGCGAGCCCCGTGGCATCCGGTGGGCCGATCGCCCACTGGGTCGTGCTCATGGGCGAGAACCGCTCGTTCGACAACCTGCTCGGCCGGCTCTACACGCCCGACTCGCCGCCCGAGGGCTCGGGTTTCGACGGGCTCGCGTTCGGCGACTACGCGAACGACGACCGCGACGGCACCCGCATCGCCGCGCACGTCTACGACGGACCGACCGACGCGATCATGGGGCGACCCGATCCCGACCCCGGCGAAGAGTATCCGCACGTCAACACCCAGCTCTTCGACACCATCGACCCGGCGTCGAACGAGGGCAGCGGGGTCGGCGAGATGACCGCGCCGTTCAACGCCCCCGACGACACCTCCTCGCCGCCGATGAGCGGCTTCGTGCGCGACTACCGCTCGCACCTGCAGGCGCTCCGCCACGGGCGGGAGCCGGGCGACCACGAGGTCCGGCAGATCATGGGCGGCTTCTCACCCGAGATGCTGCCGGTGCTCTCGACCCTCGCCCGCGAGTTCGCCGTGTTCGACCACTGGCACTGCGCGGTGCCGTCGCAGACGTTCTGCAACCGCTCGTTCTTCCACGCCTCCACCTCGCACGGATTCGTGACCAACGTCGAGCACGGCGGCTACCGCAAGTGGCTCGACGCCGATGCCGCTCCGACGATCTTCAACCGGCTCGACGACGCCGGGCTCACCTGGCGGGTCTACTTCGACGAACTGCAGCTGATCTCCTTCACTGGCTTCCTGCACGCCCCGTCGCTCGAGAAGTACTGGCGCACCGAGCACTTCGCGACGATGGCCGACTTCGAGCGCGACGCGGCCGACGGAACCCTGCCGGTCTACGCGTTCATCGAGCCGCGCATGGTCTACGACCACAACGACTTCCACCCGCCGGTGGGGCGACCGCGCGAGGGCGAGGCCGACGGCGAGCTCATCGTCGACAGCGCGGTCTCCGACGTGCGCGCCGGCGACGCGCTCGTGCACCGGGTCTACGAGGCCGTGAAGAACGCGGCGACCGCGACGGGGTCGAACGCGCTCAACACGCTCCTCCTCATCACCTTCGACGAGCACGGCGGCACCTACGACCACGTCGCGCCGCCTGCGGCCGCCCCGCCCGGCGAGAAGGACGCCGAGGGCGAGATGGGGTTCGCCTTCGACCGGCTCGGCGTCCGCGTGCCGGCGATCGCCGTCTCGGCGTACACGCGGGCCGGAACGGTGGTGAACGACGAGTACCACCACGCGGCGCTCATCGCGACGCTCGCCCATGCGCACGGCCTGCGCGAGCTCACCGAGCGCGACCGCGGCGCGCGTCGCCTCGATGCGGTGCTGAACCTCGACGCTCCACGCGATCCCTCCACCTGGCCGTCGCCGACGCCGCAGTTCGTGCCGCCCAATCCCGAGGCCGCCGACCACCCGGGAACACGGCATCCCGACCGCCCGCTCAGCCCGCCGGGCCGGGGCCTGCTGGGGCTGCTGCTCGCGAAGTTCGCGCCCGACGAGCCGCTGCCCGAGACGTACGCCGACGCGCTCGACGTGCTCGAGCGGCACGGGCACGGGCTCTTCGGCGCGCCCCGATAGAATCGTTGGATTCCCACCACGAGACGACGGAGCAGCATGTCCGAAATCAGTGCGGAGCAGGTCGCGCATCTCGCGAACCTCGCACGTATCGCGCTCACCGATGAAGAGATCGGGCACTTGACGACCGAACTCGCCCAGATCATGCAGGCGGTCGAGAAGGTGAGCGAGGTGGCCACGCCCGACGTGCCGCCGACGAGCCACCCGATCCCGATGCAGAACGTGTACCGCGACGACGTCGTCGGCAACACGCTGACCGCGGAGGAGGCGCTCTCGGGCGCCCCCGAGTCCGACGGCTCGCGCTTCGTCGTCACCGCCATCCTGGGAGAAGAGCAGTGAGCGACGAACTGATCCGCCTGTCCGCCGCCGAGCTCGGCGAGAAGCTCGCCGCGGGCGACGTCTCCTCGGTCGAGGCCACGCGCGCGCACCTCGATCGCATCGCCGCCGTCGACGGCGCGGTGCACGCGTTCCTCCACGTCGAGGGCGATCGCGCGGTCGAGACGGCCGCCGAGATCGACCGCCGCCGCGCCTCGGGCGAGGCCCTGGGCCCGCTCGCCGGCGTGCCGATCGCCATCAAGGACGTCCTGGTCACGAAGGGCATGCCCTCGACCTCGGGCTCGCGCATCCTCGAGGGGTGGATCCCGCCCTACGACGCGACCCCCGTCACGAAGGTCCGCGAAGCGGGGCTCATCCCGCTCGGCAAGACCAACATGGACGAGTTCGCGATGGGCTCGTCGACCGAGCACTCGGCCTACGGCCCGACCCACAACCCGTGGGACCTCGACCGGATTCCAGGCGGCTCCGGCGGCGGTTCGGCCGCCTCGGTCGCCGCGTTCGAGGCGCCGCTCGCGCTCGGCAGCGACACCGGCGGCTCGATCCGCCAGCCCGCGCACGTCACGGGCACCGTCGGCGTGAAGCCGACCTACGGCGCGGTCAGCCGCTACGGCTCGATCGCCCTGGCGTCGAGCCTCGACCAGATCGGCCCGGTCACCCGCACCGTGCTCGACGCGGCGCTGCTGCACGACGTCATCGCGGGTCACGACCCGCTCGACTCGACCTCGCTGCCGCAGGCCTGGCCGTCGATGGCCGAGGCCGTCAAGCGGGCGGATGTCTCGGGCCTCCGCATCGGCGTCATCAAGGAGCTCGACGGCGAGGGCTTCCAGCCCGGTGTCCGCCAGCGCTTCCACGAGGCGCTCGAGCTGCTCGAGCGCAACGGGGCCGAGATCGTCGAGGTCAGCGCCCCGCACTTCGAGTACTCGATCGCCGCGTACTACCTCATCCTGCCGGCCGAGGCCTCGTCGAACCTCGCGAAGTTCGACTCGGTGCGCTTCGGCCTGCGGGTCACGCCCGACGGCGCGGGCACGGTCGAGCAGGTCATGGCCGCGACCCGCGAGGCGGGCTTCGGCCCCGAGGTGAAGCGACGCATCATCCTCGGCACGTACGCCCTCTCCGCGGGCTACTACGACGCCTACTACGGCAGCGCCCAGAAGGTCCGTACGCTCGTCCAGCGCGACTTCGACGCCGCCTTCGCGAAGGTCGACGTGCTCGCCTCGCCGACGGCGCCGACCACGGCGTTCAAGTTCGGCGAGAAGCTCGCCGACCCGGTCTCGATGTACCTCAACGACATCGCGACCATCCCGGCGAACCTCGCGGGCGTGCCCGGCATCTCGGTGCCGACCGGCCTCGCCCCCGAGGACGGCCTGCCCGTGGGCATCCAGTTCCTCGCGCCGGCGCGCGAGGACGCCCGCCTGTACAACGTCGGCGGAGCGCTCGAGCAGCTGCTCGTCGCCGAGTGGGGCGGCCCGCTGCTCGGCAGGGCCCCCGATCTGACCGCACACGAGCTCTCCGCGACCGAGGAAGGCGCACTCTGATGGCCCGCGCTGAACTGATGGACTTCGACAAGGCCCTCGAGCTCTTCGAACCGGTGATCGGCCTCGAGGTGCACGTCGAGCTGAACACCACGACGAAGATGTTCTCGTCGGCGCCGAACCCCGCGAACTCCGCGTTCCACGGCGCCGAGCCGAACACGCTCGTCTCGCCGGTGTGCCTCGGCCTGCCGGGTTCGCTGCCGGTCGTGAACGGCGACGCCGTGCGCAAGTCGATCTCGCTCGGGCTCGCGCTCGGCTGCTCGATCGCCGAGTCGAGCCGCTTCGCGCGCAAGAACTACTTCTACCCCGACCTCGCGAAGAACTACCAGATCTCGCAGTACGACGAGCCGATCGCCTTCGACGGCGAGCTCGAGGTCGAGCTCGAGGGCGGCAAGACCTTCATGATCCCGATCGAGCGCGCCCACATGGAGGAGGACGCGGGCAAGCTGACGCACGTCGGCGGCGCGACGGGTCGCATCCAGGGTGCCGAGTACTCGCTCGTCGACTACAACCGCGCGGGCGTGCCGCTCGTCGAGATCGTCACGCGACCGATCTTCGGCGCCGAAGCGGACGCGCCGGCGCTCGCGAAGGCGTACGTCGCGACGATCCGCGACATCGCCCTCGCGCTCGGCATCTCCGAGGCGCGCATGGAGCGCGGCAACCTCCGCTGCGACGCGAACGTGTCGCTGCGGCCCCGAGGCCAGGAGAAGCTCGGCACCCGCACCGAGACGAAGAACGTGAACTCGTTCCGTTCGATCGAGCGCGCGGTGCGGTACGAGATCCAGCGGCAGGCGGCGATCCTCGCCAAGGGCGGCACGATCACGCAGGAGACGCGCCACTGGCACGAGGACACCGGCACCACGAGCCCGGGCCGTCCGAAGTCCGACGCCGACGACTACCGCTACTTCCCCGAGCCCGACCTCGTGCCGGTGGCGCCGTCGGCCGAGCTGATCGAGGAGCTGCGTTCCGCGCTGCCCGAGCCTCCGGCCGCACGTCGCCGCAGGCTGAAGGCCGAGTGGGGCTTCACCGACCTCGAGTTCCAGGACGTCGCGAACAGCGGCCTCGTGAACGAGGTCGCCGAGACCGTCGCCGCGGGCGCCTCGCCCGTCTCCGCCCGCAAGTGGTGGACGGGCGAGCTCACCCGGCTCGCGAACGCCTCGGAGCGCGACGTCGCCGAGCTCGCCACGCCGGCGCAGGTCGCCGAGCTCGCAGCGCTCGTCGACGCCGGCACGCTCACCGACCGTCTCGCCCGCCAGGTGCTCGAGGGCGTCGTCGCGGGCGAGGGCTCGCCGCAGGAGATCGTCGACGCCCGCGGGCTGGCCGTCGTCTCCGACGACGGGGCGCTCATCGCCGCGATCGACCAGGCGCTCGCCTCGCAGCCCGACGTGCTCGCGAAGATCCGCGACGGCAAGGTGCAGGCCGCCGGTGCCGTCATCGGCGCCGTGATGAAGGCGATGCAGGGCAAGGCCGATGCCGCCCGCGTGCGCGAGCTCGTGCTCGAGCGCGCGGCCGCAACCGAGTAGCACCCGCCGAGCGAGAGCCGGGCACGACGTTCGCGTCGGCCCGGCTCTCAGCCGTTTCCGGGGGAGGACCGGAAGAATCGAACTCCCCTTCACGATCAGCGAGGACACCATGGGATTCTTCGATCGACTCTTCGGATCACCCGAGCAGCCCGCACCGCGCCAGGTGCCGCCCGCACCTGCGCAGCGACTCAGCGACGACGAGCTCGCGCTCGAGCGCTACCGCTACCTGCTGCGCACCGCACCGCCCGAGTCGATCGAGCAGGTGCACGCCGAGGCCTTCGCGAAGCTGACGCCCGAGCAGCGGGCCGCCGTCTACCGTTCGCTCGCCGACCAGGCTCCCGCGGGGGAGCGTCTCGTGTCGGACGAGCCGTCGGCGCTCGCGCGGGCGGCGACGCGCGCCGAGCTCCGCGAGCCCGGCAGCATGGAGCGGGCGTTCCGCGGGGCGGATGCCTCCGGCGCACGCGCGGGCCAGGCCGGCCCCTCGTTCGGCCAGATGTTCGGCAGCTCGCTGCTCGGCACCGTCGCGGGCGTCGTCATCGGCTCCGCCGTCGCGCAGGCGCTCCTGCCCGACCCCTCGGCCTTCGAGGCGGGCGGTGCCGAGTCGGGCGCCGACGGCTCGGTCGACGCGGGCTCGGCGGACGCCTCGGCGGATGCGGGCGCCGACTCCGGCGGCGACTTCGGCGGATTCGGCGACTTCGGCGGCGGCGACTTCGGCGGCGGCGGCGACTTCGGGTTCTAGCCCGCAGGTGACGGCACGAGTGCCGGTCGGAGGCGAAGGACGCCGCTCGACGGGCGGGGTCGCTCGCGACGGGAGGCTGTCGGTGGGCGCGGGTAGGGTCGGAGCATGAGCAAGCAGGACGGCTCGTCGCGGCAGGTGACGACGGGCCCGGTCGACGATTCGGCGACCCCGATCCTGCACGTCGACATGGACGCGTTCTTCGTCTCGGTCGAGCTCCTCAGGCGACCCGAGCTGCGCGGCAGGCCGGTCCTCGTCGGCGGCACCGCCGGCCGGGGCGTCGTGTCGGCCGCGAGCTACGAGGCGCGCCGCTACGGCGTGAACTCTGCCATGCCGATGTCGGTCGCCTTGCAGCGCTGCCCGAACGCGGTCGTGCTCCCCGGCGACTACGCGAGCTACTCGCGGTACTCGAAGGAGGTCATGCGCATCTTCGAGTCGATCACGCCGCTCGTCGAGCCGTTGTCGATCGACGAGGCCTTCCTCGACGTCTCGGGTGCGCGGCGCCTCCACGGCAGCCCGGCCGAGATCGCCTGGACGATCCGTCGGCGCGTGCACGACGAGACGGGTCTCACCTGCTCGATCGGGGTGGCCGCATCGAAGTACGTCGCGAAGGTGGCGTCGAGCCGGGCCAAACCCGACGGAATGCTGGTGGTCCCGGCATCCGACACGGTCTCGTTCCTGCACCCCCTGCCGGTCTCGGCACTGTGGGGCGTCGGCCGTGTGACGGAGGAGTCGCTGACGCGACTCGGACTCCGAACGGTCGGCGACGTCGCGGCGATGCCCGCCGACGCGCTCGAGCGGGCGGTCGGCCCCTCGCTCGCCGCCCGCCTGACCCGGCTCGCGAACGGCATCGACCCGCGCGACGTCGAGACGGCGCGATCCGAGAAGAGCATCGGGCACGAGGTGACGTTCGGGCACGACCTCACCGACCCCGAGCAGATCCGGCGCGAGCTGCTGCGCCTGTCCGACGACGTCGCCGTGCGCCTGCGGCGCGCCGGGCTCGTCGGTCGCACCGTCGTCCTGAAGCTCCGTTACGGCGACTTCCGCACGGTGACCCGGTCGCGCACCCTCGGCGAGCCGACCGACGTCGCGCGCCGCATCTACGACGAGGCGCAGGCGGCACTGCCAGAGCTCCTCGGCGACGGTGCACGCATCCGGCTGATCGGCGTGCGTGCCGAGCATCTGCGCCCGTCCGGCGGCGGCGCCATGCTCTGGGACCCAGACGAGGAGTGGCGCGAGGCCGAGCGTGCGGTCGACGAGGTGACGGCACGGTTCGGCCGCGGTGCGGTTCGCCCGGCCGCGCTCGTGCGAGCGGGCGAAGCCGCAGCACGGGTCGAGTCGATGCGGCGCACGGCCGCCGACCCCGAGGGGCGCGCGCGGCTCGCCGCCGAGCGGTCCGAGCAGTCGGAGGCCGACGAAGGTCGCACAGGGGTGGATCGAACCCAGTTCGGCGGGTAGCGTGGCGACATGGCTGATCTCGTACTCGAACTGGCAGAGACCGTCGCCGGCGTCGGCGTGAAGACCTCCTACGGCGAGCCGGTCGACCTCGACGGCACCAAGGTCGTGCCCGTGGCATTGGGCTACTACGGCTTCGGTGCCGGCAGCGGCAGCGACGGCAGCGGCGACCAGGCCGGCGGTGGAGGTGGCGGGGGGCTGTCCATTCCGCTCGGCGCATACGTCGGCCGCGGCGGAGGAGAAGTGCGCTTCGAACCGAACCTGATCGGGCTCATCCTCGTGGCGACGCCGCTCGTCTGGGTCACCGGCAAGGCGCTGCGCTGGGTCATCCGCGCGCTCAAGCACTGACCCGACGCCGCACCCCCGCGCCGGGCGTATACTCGTCAGCGAACACGGGAGTCCGGTGAGCCGGGCTGAGAGGAAGGTTCTCAACCTTCGACCGTCGAACCTGATCTGGGTCATGCCAGCGCAGGGAGGGCAATCGATCTCAATATCCCGTGCCTCTTTCCACGAATCGAAAGGGCACGACAGTGCACACCTCCGCATCCATCACACCGACCGCACGTGAAGCCGCGCCGAAGCGGAACTTCCGCTGGCGCGTCGTCGACATCGTCGTGGCGGCCGTCATCGCCGTCGCGACGGGCCTCCTGTTCCTGTTCTGGAACAACATCGGCTACGCCTGGTTCGTCGCCGCCGACGCGGTGACACCGGGGCTCGGCGGCATCGCCGTCGGCATCTGGCTCATCGGCGGCGTGCTCGGCGGCCTCATCATCCGCAAACCCGGCGCAGCGCTCTTCGTCGAACTCGTCGCGGCGATGGTCTCCGCACTGGTCGGCAACCAGTGGGGCATCGAGACGATCTACTCGGGCCTCGCGCAGGGTCTCGGCGCCGAACTCGTCTTCGCCCTCTTCCTGTACCGCCGCTTCGGCCTGACGCAGGCGATGCTCGCCGGTGCGGCCGCGGGCGCCGCCGCATGGACGCTCGAGCTCTTCACCTCGGGCAACCTGCAGAAGTCGGCCGAGTTCCTCGCGCTGTACTTCGGCACCGTCGTGGTCTCCGGGGCGGTCCTCGCGGGGCTCGTGGGCTGGGTGATCGTGCGCGCCCTCGCGGCGACCGGCGCGCTCAGCCGCTTCGCGGCCGGCCAGGACGTCACCCAGCGGGTGTGAGCGTGCCCCGTCCGTCGGCGCCGGCACCGGCCGCCATCGAGGCGCGCGGGTGGGGCTGGCGTCATGCCTCCCGGCTCCGCCCCGCGCTCGAGCACCTCGACCTCCGCATCCACCCGGGTGAGCGGGTCCTCCTCCTCGGTCCCTCCGGCGCGGGCAAGTCGACGCTGCTGCACGCCCTCGCCGGCGTGCACGGCGGCGATGACGAGGGCGAGGAGTACGGCGAGCTCACGGTCGACGGGGCCGCCCCCTCGGCGGCCAGGGGCCGGGCCGGACTCGTCCTCCAGGACCCCGACTCGCAGGTGATCCTCGCCCGGGTCGGCGACGACGTCGCCTTCGGCTGCGAGAACCTCGGAGTGCCGCGCGACGAGATCTGGCCCCGCGTGCGCGCGGCGCTCGCGGACGTCGGGCTCGACCTCACGCTCGATCACCCGAGTTCGGCGCTCTCGGGCGGCCAGAAGCAGCGGCTCGCCCTGGCGGGGGCGATCGCGATGCGTCCCGGGCTCCTCCTGCTCGACGAGCCGACGGCGAACCTCGATCCCGACGGGGTCCGCGAGGTGCGCGACGCGGTGGGGCGGGTGCTCGATCGCACGGGCGCGACGCTCGTCGTCGTCGAGCACCGCGTCGACGTGTGGCTCGAGCTCGTCGATCGCGTCGTCGTGCTCGGCCGCGACGGGCGGCTCCTCGCCGACGGAGCGCCGCGCGAGGTGCTCGCCGAGCAGCGAACGGCGCTCCTCGACGCCGGCGTGTGGGTGCCCGGTGCGCCGCTGCCGGGCGCCGGTGCGGTCGCCCGCGCCGGGGGCGGACCGACCGGGGTTCCCGCGTCCGGGCCGATGACCGCACCTCAGGGCCGGATCGATCGCCGGCCGGCGCTCACCGCGCGCGGACTCGCCATCGGCCGGCGCGCGGGCATGCTCGTGCAGCGGGGGCTCGACCTCGAGATCGCCGCGTCGGCGAGCACGGTGATCACGGGCCCGAACGGCGTGGGCAAGTCGACGCTCGCGCTCACCCTGGGCGGCCTGCTCCGACCGCTCGAAGGTCGCGTCGAGGCATCCGACGCCCTCGCCGGCGGCCTGAGGCGCGAACCGATCGGCTGGCGCTCGCGCGAGCTGCTCACCCGCATCGGGACGGTCTTCCAGGAGCCGGAGCACCAGTTCGTCGCCTCGACGGTCGAGGGCGAGCTCGCGGTCGGACTCCGCGCGCTGCGGCTCGATGACGCGGCGGTCACCGCCCGAGTCGACGAGCTCCTCGGGCGGCTCCGGCTCGATCACCTCGCCCGTGCGAATCCCTTCACCCTGTCGGGCGGCGAGAAGCGGCGACTCTCCGTCGCGGCGGTGCTCGCGGCACGCCCGTCGGTGCTCATCCTCGACGAGCCGACCTTCGGGCAGGACCGGTCGACCTGGATCGAGCTCGTCGCGCTCCTCCGCGAGCTCGTCGCCGACGGCCTCGCGCTCGTCTCGGTGACGCACGACGCCGCGTTCATCGCCGCGCTCGGCGACGAGCGGATCGCGCTCGCGCCGTCGACGACGAGGGAGTTCGCATGAGCACCGTCTCGCTCTCGGCGCCGCAGGATGCCACGCGCCTGCGCTTCGTCGACCGCGTGAACCCCGTGAGCCGCCTGGCCGCCGCGATGCTGCTCACCACGCCGCTCCTGCTCACCGTCGACTGGGTCAGCGCGGCGACTGCGCTCGGGATCCAGCTCGTGCTGTTCGCCCTCGCCGGGGTCACACTCCCGACGCTGCTCCGCCGCGCCTGGCCGGTGCTCGTCGCCGCGCCGATCGCCGGCATGAGCATGCTGCTCTACGGGGAGCCCTCGGGCGAGGAGTACTGGACCTTCTGGCTCGCCCGCGTCACCGACGGGTCGATCGAGCTCGCCATCGCCGTCACCGTGCGCGTGCTCGCGATCGGCCTGCCCGCGGTGCTGCTGTTCATGCACGTCGACCCGACCGAACTGGCCGACGGCCTCGCCCAGGTGTGGCACCTGCCGAGTCGATTCGTGCTCGGAGCCCTCGCCGGAGCCCGGCTCGTCGGGCTCTTCATCGAGGACTGGCAGGCGATGTCGCTGAGCCGCCGAGCTCGCGGCATCGGCGACCGGGGGGCGTTGCGGCGATTCGCGACGATGGCGTTCGCGCTGCTCGTGCTGGCGATCCGCCGCGGGTCGAAGCTCGCCACCGCGATGGAGGCGCGCGGGTTCGGCAGCGATGCGCCGCGCACCTGGGCGCGCGAGTCGAGGGTCGGCTGGCCCGATCTGGTGCTCGTCCTGCTCGCCGTCGCGATCGCCCTCGTCTCGATCGCCGCGGCGGTCTGGGCCGGGACGTTCCACCCGGTGTGGTCGTGAGCGACGGAGCCCACCGCCGCACCGCCGCGCTGCGGCTCGTGCAGGCCGCAGTACGGCGATCGAGCGCGGCCCACGGCGAATCCGGTGGGGCCTACGGCGCCGGCGGCGGTGCCGGCGCGGTCGTCGCGATCGACGGCCCGAGCGGATCGGGCAAGAGCACCTTCGCGGATGCGGTCGTCTCGGAATGGGCGGGCGGTCGCGCCCGGCTCGTGCGGCTCGACGAGGTCTACCCGGGCTGGCACGGCCTGGCCGCCGCCGCGGGTTCGCTCGATCGCACCCTGCTCGCCCCGCACTCCCGCCGCGTTCCGGGCGGGTGGCGGCGCTGGGACTGGGCGGCGGATCGTCCGGCCGACGCGGTCGTGCTCCCGCCGGTCGCGCCGCTCGTGGTCGAGGGGTGCGGCGCGTTCGAGGCGGTCGCGCGGCGCCGGGGTGTCGTCCGCGTCTGGCTGCGCGCCGCCGACGACACCCGCAGGCAGCGCGCGCTCGCCCGTGACGCGGGGAGGTTCGACCCCTACTGGGAGCTCTGGGAGACCGAGTGGCGACGCTACGTGCGACGCGTCGACCCACTGCGATCGGCCGACCTCGTCGTCACGCTGCCCGCCGTCGACTGACCGATTCGCCCCGAGCTTCGGGTGCAGAACGCCCGCCGAGGGCTACGGTGGACACATGAGTGCAGATTCGGTCGGCGCCCAGTACGTCGCAGAGTTCATCGACGGACCGCTCGAGGGCGAGTTCGACCACCGTGCCCTGGTGGGCGGCAAGGCCGAGCGGCGCATCGGCATGGTGGCGGCCGTCGACGGCCTCGAGTCCCTGTTCTGGTACGACGCCGTCGACGAACGGCAGGTGGGCGGCGACCTGCGGGTGAGGTTCCGCTTCGACGCCGACGACTCCGACCCCGTCGAGTCCGACGACGAGAACGACTGAGCCCCGCGCTCAGCCCGACTGCGCCCCGAAGAACGCCGCGATGAGCGGCGCCGGGTTGACGAGGCGCCACAGCGGCCCGGGGTCGTCGATGTCGGCCGAGAGCTCGAGCTCGCTGCCGATGTCGCCGTTCGCGGTCGGCACCGTCACGCTTCCGACAGCGCGTCCGGCGGGCGCGGTCGTGAACGGTTCCACGACGACGGATGCCTCGCCCGGATCGCTGCCCCACGCGGCATCCGTTCGACCGGTGCGCGCGATCAGCGACGCGGTGTCGCCCCAGGCCGTGCTGACGGTGCCGTACTCGCCGCCCTCGGCGATGACCGCGACCGGCTGGGAGGCGGCGGCGACCGAGGCGACGGCCTCGGCGACGGCCGGGTCGAGCGTCTCGTAGTCGGGCATGGTCGTCATGGCCCCGGTGACGCGGACGGGCTCGCCGCCGTCGGGGGCCGGCAGCACCGTGCTGAAGATGAAGCAGACGCCGGCCTGGTCGGTGTAGCTGCGCGAGAGGGCGCGCACCCCCTCCTCGCGGAGGTGGTCGATGACGTCGGGCACGTTGCGGGCGGTCGGATCCGAGGCCTCGGGCGCGGTGACCATCGCCGTGAGCGCCGGGTCGGCGTACACGAGCGCGCCGAGACGCGCGAGCTCCTCCGCTGTGCCGACGTTGTCGCCGGAGAGCCCGGTCGCGTCGGCGACCCGGGTCGCCTCGAACCCGTTGGCCTCGAGCCATGCGTTCGCCTCGTCGACGTACGCCTCGGGGCTGCCGAACGCCCAGCGGACGAGCGTGTCGGCGTGGTTGTTGCTCGAGGCGAGCAGCGTCGCGCGAACGACGTCGCGCTCCGACCAGGAGTCGCCGGGCGAGACCTGCAGCGTGCGGTTGCCCTCCTTCTCGTGGTCGAGGTAGTTCGTGTAGTCCTCGGGACCGATCGTGATCGAGGGGCCGGGCCCGTTCGCCGGGAGGGGCAGCGAGTCGAGGGTCGCGAGCACCGCGACGAGCTTCGCGGCGCCGCCGATCGGGACGGGCTCGGGGTCGCCGCTGACGGCGAGGGTCTCGGCCGAGCCGTCGTCGCCGACGATCGCGAGCGCGCTCGCGCCGCCGTCGGGGAGCACGATGGGCGCGGCGGGCTCGCCCGCGGTCGCGGAGGCGGCCTCAACGCGGACGGTGGCTTCGGGGAGCGGGCCGAGCAGCATCGCCGGCCCGTAGACGCCGATGGCGAGGATCGCGACGGCGCCCAGGGCGATACCGACGATCCGGCCGGGGGAGAGACTCATGAGAATCAGCGTAACGGTGCGCGGATCACGCCCAGCCCAGCTCGTGCAGCCGGTCGTCGTCGATTCCGTAGAAGTGGGCGATCTCGTGCACGAGCGTCACGTGGATCTCGTCGCGCAGTTCGTCTTCGTCGTCGCAGATCGCGAGCAGCGACTCGCGATAGAGGATGATGCGGTCGGGCATCTCGCCGAAGCCGTAGCGGTCGCGCTCGGTCAGTGCGAAGCCGTCGTAGAGGCCGAGGAGGTCGAGCGACCCGTCCTCGGGGCGATCCTCGACGACGAACACCACGTTCTCGAGTCCGTCGACCATGTCGTCGGGCAGGAGGTCGAGCTCGTCGACGACGAGAGCTTCGAAGGCTTCGGGGTCGAGCTCCACGATTCTCCTCCGTCGATGCGTGCGTCGTTGCGGTCGGTGATGCGTCGGATCTGCCGAAACGCGAAGCGCGGGCCCGTTCTGGACCCGCGCTTCGCGGACTTGGGGTGAGTAACGGGGCTTGAACCCGCGACCTCCTGGACCACAACCAGGCGCTCTACCAACTGAGCTATACCCACCATGTGTCGGACCGCCGTGGCGATCAGGCAACTAGAAGAGCGTACTACACCTTCTGCTTCTGCTCGAACTCGGCGACCACCTCGGCGGCGAGCGCCTGGAGTTCGTGGCTCGCGGGCCCCGGGTCGGCGACGAAGATCGCACGTCGGTAGTAGTGCAGCTCGCGGATCGACTCGAGGATGTCGGCGAGTGCGCGGTGCCCGCCGTTCTTCGCCGGCGCGTTGAAGTAGGCGCGCGGGAACCACCGCTTGGCCAGCTCTTTGATCGAGGAGACGTCGACGTTGCGGTAGTGCAGGTGGGCGTCGAGCCTCGGCATGAACTTCGTGAGGAACGCCCGGTCGGTGCCGATCGAGTTGCCGGCGAGCGGCGCCTTCTGCTCGTCGGGCACGTGCTGCAGCACGTACTCGAGCACCTGGTACTCGGCATCGGCGAGGCTGACCCCATTGGGGATCTCTTCGATGAGACCCGACTCGGTGTGCATGCGACGGACGAACTCGCCCATCGACTCGAGCGCACTGGCATCGGGCTTGATCACGATGCTGAGGCCCGCATCGACGGGGTTGAGGTCGTAGTCGGTGATGACGACCGCGATCTCGACGAGCTCATCGACCTCGAGGTCGAGCCCGGTCATCTCGCAGTCGATCCAGACCAGTCGGTCGCTCGAAGAAGCCATGCGGCGAGTCTACCGGGGAGCGCCGACACGCCCGACGCGCGGTGCCCCCGGCAGGAATTGAACCTGCGACCAAGAGATTAGAAGGCTCCTGCTCTATCCGCTGAGCTACGGGGGCGGTCCTGGCAAGCATACCGGGCGCGGCAGGTCACCCCTCGGTCGGCACGTGCACGTCGTCGGTGCGCGTGCGCTGCCGGGAGCCGCCGCGCTTGCGCAGCGCGAGCGCGATGAGCGGGAACAGCAGCACCGAGAGCATGCCGGCGCCGACGAGCGCTGCGGCCGTGCCGCTCGCGAGGTCGCCGGCGTCGACGCCGATCGCCGTCACTGCGACGATGATCGGCAGCCCGGTCGCGCCGAACAGCGCGGTCGCGGCGAGATCGCGGGGGCCGGATCCTGCCGGTGCCGCCAGGAGCGACGGGAGCCCCCGGATCACGAGGAGGAGCACGAGGAAGACCGGCAGCATCGCGAGCGTCCGTCCATCGGCGAAGAGGGCCTCGAGATCGAAGGTGACGCCCGTGTTGATGAAGAAGATCGGGACGAGGAACCCGTAGCCGACCCCCTCGAGCTTCGACTCGATGGCCTCGGCGTCGTGCTTCGGCGCGCCGACGAGGAGCAGCCGGTAGAGCACGCCCGCGGTGAACGCGCCGAGGAGCATGTCGAGCTCGAGCACGATGCTGAGGGCGACGAGCGCGAGCAGCACGAAGATGACGAGCCGCACGGCGAACTGCCCGCTCGTGTGCAGCGTCGCGGTGATCACCTGGTGCATCCGCCGCCCGACGCCCTTGGCCGCCAGCCAGATCGCGACGCCCGCGACGACGGCGAAGCCGAGCAGCACGATCGCCGCGACGAGCGGCGAGCGCCCGCTCAGGAACAGCGAGATCGCGAGCAGCGGACCGAACTCGCCCACGGCCCCGAGCGCGAGCACCGAGAGGCCGAACGGCGAGGCGAGATCGCCCGAGTCGCGGAGGACCGGCATGATCGTGCCGAGCGCCGTCGAGGTGAGTGCGATGCCGATGAACGCGGCGGCGGGCAGGTCGGGGGCGAAGAGCGCGGCGATGCCGACCCCTGCGGCGAGCGAGATGATCCAGCCCATCGCCGCCCGGTTCAGCGGCCGGCCCCGGATGGCCCGGAAGTCGATCTCGTTGCCGGCGAGGAAGAAGAGCATGGCGAGGCCGAACTCGGCGATCAGGCCCATGAAGTCGTCGGGCACGACCCAGCCGAGCACCGACGGACCGAGCAGCAGGCCCAGCACGATCTCGAACACGACGAGCGGGATCGCCACCCAGCGACCGAGCCCGCGCACGAGCAGCGGCGCGACGACCGCGATCGCCGGCACGAGCACCATGGTGCCGATCGAGACTTCCATGTGACCTCCCCCGGGGCAGCTTCCCTGTCGCGATGCTAACGGAGCCCCGGGGGAGGCGCCCTGCGGCGCGGCGCCGCTGTCGAACCGGCCCGCCCGTTTCCTCCCCGAAACACGACGGCGGTATCGTCGGGACATGCGAGACCTGCAGGCGCGAATCATCGCCGAGCTCAACGTCAGCCCGACCATCGACCCGTCAGCCGAGGTGCGCTCCCGCATCGAGTTCCTGAAGGACTACCTGCGGGCCACCCGTTCGAACGGACTCGTGCTCGGCATCAGCGGAGGTCAGGACTCGACGCTCGCCGGGCGCCTCTGCAAGATCGCCGTCGACGAGCTCGCCGCCGAGGGGGTCGAGGCGCGTTTCGTCGCGGTCCGGCTGCCCTACGGTGTGCAGCGCGACGAGGACGACGCCCAGCTCGCCCTGCGGTTCATCGACCCGCAGGAGACGGTCGACTTCAACATCAGGGGCGGCGTCGACGGGGTCGCGAGCGACTTCGAGACCGCGCTGGGCGAGCCCATCAGCGACTTCGGCAAGGGCAACGTGAAGGCGAGGATGCGCATGGTCGCGCAGTACGCGATCGCGGGCGAAGGCGGCCTGCTCGTCGTCGGCACCGATCATGCAGCGGAGGCGATCACCGGCTTCTTCACGAAGTTCGGCGACGGCGGTGCCGACGTGCTGCCGCTCACGGGGCTCACGAAGCGACAGGGGAGGGCGCTGCTCGAGTCGCTCGGTGCGCCCGAACGGCTCTTCCTCAAGGTTCCGACCGCGGACCTGCTCGACGGGCAGCCCGGCCAGTCGGACGAGGCGAACCTCGGCCTGCGCTACGCCGACATCGACGCCTACCTCGAGGGCGAGGCGATCGACGAGCAGGTCGCCGAGAAGCTCGAGGCGCGGTTCATGCAGACCCGCCACAAGCGCACCGTGCCGGTGTCGATGTTCGACGAATGGTGGCGGTAGCCCCGATCAGCGGGGCACGTCCGCCGACGGCACGCTCGCCGTGGAGCCGGTGCCCTCCGCCGTGATCGTCGGCGTGGGCGCGGTCGCGGCTCCTGCGGTGTCGGTGATGGTCACGGCGTCGCGATAGCGGTCGTGGTGCTGCTGGGCGACCCAGGCCTCCTGCTCGTCGATGGTCGACTGCTCAGGCGTCTCGTCGCGCTGGGTGCGCCACCGCGCGAGGTCGTTCTGGAACTGGCGCTTCGTGCGCGACGGGTGTCGCTGCCACTCGAGCAGGCGGTCCCGGAACTCGACCACCGCGGGGTCGAGCTGGTAGCCGAAGGTCGCCGACGCCCGCTTCAGCTCGTGCAGCTGGTGGGCGGCCCAGTTCGCGGCGATGTCGGAGCCGCGGATCGGCAGGAGCCGGACGAGGATGTCGGCCTGGCCGACGGCGCGGTCGGCGAGCACCTGCTCCTGCGGCGTGAGCGAGTTCCACACCGAGGCTTCGGTCGCCGCGTCGACGAGGGCGGCGATCGCAGCCGTCTTGGCTTCGCGATCGCGCTGCGCGACGACGCGCTTGACCGCGGCGCTCGAGATCCAGGCTGCGAGCAGCCCGGCGGCGAGGACCGCGACGAAGAGCACGATCGCGGTGAACACCGTCGACTGCGATTCGCTCGAGGTGAGCCAGGAGATGAGGTCGTTCCACCACTGCATGGCCGCAGGCTACCCCCGCGCAGCGCATGCGCGATCGACCCCCGACGGCGCGCCCCGAATCGCGGCAGGACGCCGGGTCACCTGAAGAGCTCGGCCGCTTCTCGCGCCGACCAGAACTCGCCGAGCTCGGTCGCGCGCAGCGTGCCTGCGGCGAGTCGCCGCACCGCGAAACGCCCGTCGTCGCCGGCCCCGCGGTGCTCGACGTTGGCCGAGCACCGCGCCGTCGGCCCTGGCGACCCGCCAGAGGCCCGGCGCTGCGGGCGTGAACGCGAGCCCGGGGATCTCGACGGGGAACGGCTCTCGGATGCGCGGCTGCGGCGCGATGGTCGTCATGGTGCTCCTCTCGACGTCGCAGCCGGCCCTGCGGGGTTTCCTCGAAGACTAGGCGAGGCCGCCGACATCGTCAGCCGAGGACGGTGCCGTGCGCTGCGAAGGGCTCGATCCTGGCGATCTCCGCGCTCGTGAGCGGTGCGGCGTCGAGCGCCGCGACGTTCTGCTCGAGCTGGGCGACGCTCGATGCGCCGACGAGGGCGCTCGCGACGAGCGGCTGGCGCAGCACCCACGAGAGCGCGAGCTGTGCGAGCGACTGCCCCCGCTCGCGCGCGATCGCGTCGAGCGCGCGCGCCCGCTCGAGGTACTCTGGGCTGATCCGCTCCGCGGGCAGGAACCGGCTCGTCGCCGCGCGCGATCCGGCGGGCACCTCGCCCGAGAGGTAGCGGTCGGTCAGCAGGCCCTGCGCGAGCGGCGAGAACACGATGCTCGCGGCTCCGGCCTCCTCCAGGGCGGGGAACAGCCCGTCCTCGACGCCGCGGTCGAACATCGAGTAGCGGGGCTGGTGGATGAGCAGCGGCACGCCTTCCGCGGCGAGCGCCGCGGCAGCGGCCCGGGTCTCGTCGGGTCCGTAGTTCGAGATGCCGACGTAGAGCGCCTTGCCCTGCCTGACGGCGGTCGCGAGCGCGCCCATCGTCTCCTCGACCGGCGTCTCGGGGTCGGGGCGGTGCGAGTAGAAGACGTCGACGTAGTCGAGGCCGAGGCGACCGAGGCTCCGGTCGAGCGAGGCGAGGACCGACTTGCGCGATCCCCACTCGCCGTAGGGGCCCGGCCACATCTCGTACCCGGCCTTCGACGACACGATCAGCTCGTCGCGGTACGGCGCCAGGTCGCCGGACAGCATCCGGCCGAAGTTCTCCTCGGCCGATCCGGGCGGTGGCCCGTAGTTGTTCGCGAGGTCGAAGTGCGTGATGCCGAGGTCGAACGCGCGCCGGACGATCGCGCGCTGCGTCTCGAAGGGGCGATCGTGGCCGAAGTTGTGCCACAGCCCGAGCGAGAGCGCGGGCAGCTTCAGGCCGCTCCGGCCGACCCGGTTGTATCGCATGCGGTCGTAGCGGTCGGGGGAGGCGTTGTACGGCATCCCGCCACTCTAGGTCGGCGCGCTCGCCTGCGGCGGCGCCGCGGCAACGGAACGTCACCTCTCCTCGACAGCACGGCGGCATCGCTCCTGGTGCACAGATCGGCGACGACGGTCCGGATGCCACGGCGCCCGCGCCGAGCATGGGGGCACGTGGTTCCGGGGCGGTGTCCGGCACGAGGCCGTCCCGGAGCCACGAGTCGCCGATCCGCGGCGGCGCCAGACCGAGGAGTACACATGAGCGACACCATCACGGTGACCGGCGTCGTCGGCACCGATCCCCACCAGCACGTCACGGGCGACGGGCTCGTCATCACGTCGTTCCGGGTCGCGTCGACCCGGCGCTTTTTCGACCGCGCCAAGGGCGAGTGGGCCGACGGCGAGACCAACTGGTACGGCGTCTCGGCGTTCCGCCAGCTCGCGCGCAACGCGAGCCTGTCCATCCGCAAGGGCGAGCGCGTCATCGTGCAGGGCCGGCTCCGCCAGCGAGCATGGGAGACCGCGACGAAGTCGGGCACCTCGGTCGAGATCGAGGCCGACGCCATCGGTCACGACCTCGCATGGTGCGTCAGCACCTACGCGCGGGTGCAGGCTCCCCGGCCCGAGGCGGCCGAGCACGACGGGGCCGCAGAGCCGGGGGCGGAGGCGGAGGAGGGCGAGTCCGGCGGCGCGCCCGGCGCCGACGGCGCGACCGACTGGTCGCTGCTCGAGGCCTCGCTGGCGGGCGGCGGCGACGACGGGGCATCCGCCCTCGACGGCGTCGCGGCCGCCGGACACGACTGAACCGACGGCCGCGGCCGCCCGGTGCCGAGCGCGGTCGACCGCATAGACTCGGCTCGGGCGGTCGACACCGCGGTGAGGGGAAGCATGGCACGGCGGAACGGGACCACGGGGGCGCTCGCGCTCGCCGCAGCGGCGCTCACGCTCGGGCTCTCCGGGTGCACCCTCTTCGGTGGCGGCGATCCGTCGCCCTCTGCCGCGCCGTCCGCGACCGGCACGGCGACCCCCACGCCGACCGCGCCGCCCACGTTCCGGCCCGAGCTGTCGGCGTCCGAGAACCTGGCCTTCTTCAACTCGGTGAACAACGCGGTCGTGGCGGCGAACGCCGAGGCGGGGGGCCGCGACTTCATCGACGCGCTCGTCGCCGCCGGCTTCGACAAGGCGGCGATGGAGGTCACGGCCGATCGCACGACCGTCGACCTCGATGCCGACTCGGTGCAGTTCGCGGTCCTCTTCCAGGACGAGTGCCTCGTCGGGCAGTACGGCCCGAAGTCCGGCGGGGTCCACGGTGCGGTGCGCCCGGTGCTCGGAACCGGCGACTGTCTCGTCGGTGAGACTCGCCCCATAGACTGGTAGGCGACACGGCGGGCCGCGTTCGGCCGCTACCGCATGGGGTTTGAGGGAAGATCTTGGCTGATTACATTTACTCGATGGTTCGCGCGCGCAAGGCGGTGGGCGACAAGGTCATCCTCGACGACGTGACCATGGCGTTCCTGCCCGGAGCGAAGATCGGCGTCGTCGGCCCGAACGGCGCCGGCAAGTCCACGATCCTGAAGATCATGGCCGGTCTCGACCAGCCGTCGAACGGCGAGGCCAAGCTCACGCCCGGCTACTCGGTGGGCATCCTCATGCAGGAGCCCGAGCTCGACGAGTCGAAGACCGTGCTCGAGAACGTGCAGGAGGGCGTCGGCCCGATCAAGGCCAAGCTCGACCGGTTCAACGAGATCTCGTTGCTCATGGCCGAGCCCGATGCCGACTTCGACGCGCTGCTCGCCGAGATGGGCACCCTCCAGGAGGAGATCGACGCGGCCGACGCCTGGGACCTCGACTCCCAGCTCGAGCAGGCGATGGACGCGCTGCGCTGCCCGCCGGGCGACGAGCAGGTCTCGGTGCTCTCGGGCGGCGAGAAGCGCCGGGTCGCCCTCTGCAAGCTGCTGCTGCAGAAGCCCGACCTGCTGCTCCTCGACGAGCCCACCAACCACCTCGACGCGGAGAGCGTGCTCTGGCTCGAGCAGCACCTCGCCAAGTACCCCGGCGCCGTGCTCGCCGTCACCCACGACCGGTACTTCCTCGACCACGTCGCCGAGTGGATCTGCGAGGTCGACCGCGGTCGCCTCTACCCCTACGAGGGCAACTACTCGACCTACCTCGAGAAGAAGCAGGAGCGACTCACCGTCCAGGGCAAGAAGGACGCGAAGCTCGCGAAGCGCCTGAAGGAAGAGCTCGAGTGGGTCCGCTCGAACGCGAAGGGCCGCCAGGCGAAGTCGAAGGCGCGCCTCGCCCGCTACGAGGAGATGGCGTCGGAGGCGGAGCGCACGCGGAAGCTCGACTTCGAGGAGATCCAGATCCCGGCCGGTCCCCGCCTCGGCGACATCGTGCTCGAGGTCAAGAACCTCAAGAAGGGCTTCGGCGACCGCATCCTCATCGACGGGCTGAGCTTCTCACTGCCCCGCAACGGCATCGTCGGCATCATCGGCCCGAACGGCGTCGGCAAGACCACGCTCTTCAAGACGATCGTCGGGCTCGAACCGGCCGACGGCGGCTCGGTGAAGATCGGCGAGACCGTGCAGATCTCCTACGTCGACCAGACCCGCGGCGGCATCGACCCGAACAAGTCGCTCTGGGAGGTCGTGTCCGACGGGCTCGACTACATCCAGGTCGGCAAGGTCGAGGTCCCGAGCCGCGCGTACGTCTCGACCTTCGGCTTCAAGGGGCCCGACCAGCAGAAGCGCGCCGGCATCCTCTCGGGCGGTGAGCGCAACCGGCTGAACCTCGCGCTCACCCTCAAGCAGGGCGGCAACCTTCTGCTGCTCGACGAGCCGACCAACGACCTCGACGTCGAGACCCTCTCGAGCCTCGAGAACGCGCTCCTCGAGTTCCCCGGCTGCGCCGTGGTCATCACCCACGACCGGTGGTTCCTCGACCGCATCGCCACGCACATCCTCGCCTACGAGGGCACCGACGAGAACCCGTCGAACTGGCACTGGTTCGAGGGCAACTTCGAGGCCTACGAGGCGAACAAGGTCGAGCGCCTCGGCGCCGACGCCGCGAAGCCGCACCGCTCGACGTACCGCAAGCTGACGCGGGACTGACATGCGCCTGCACGTGCCCACGCCGTTGCGGTGGAGCGACCTCGACGCCTACGGCCACGTGAACAACGCCCGGATGCTGAGCCTCCTCGAGGAGGCTCGCATCCAGGCGTTCTGGGTCGATGAGCACGGCACCGCCGAGCACGCGGTCGGCGCCTCGACGGCCGTCATCGATGCGACCCCCGGGTCCACGACGATCACGCTCATCGCCCGTCAGGAGATCGAGTACCTCGAGCCCATCCCGTACCAGCGGCTCCCGCTCGACGTCGAGCTCTGGATCGGGCACATGGGCGGCGCGAGCCTCGACGTCTGCTACGAGGTCTTCTCGCCCGTCGGGGCCGAGCCCCGCGTCCGCTACACGCGGGCGGTGACGACCATCGTGCTCGTCGACGCGGCGAGCGAGCGGCCGCGGCGCATGACCGACGAGGAGCGCGAGGCATGGGCTCCGTACATGGAAGACCCGATCACCTTCCGTCGTCGCTGACGCTGACGCTGACGCCGCCGCCGCGGCCGGGCGGCCCCGGCGGGTGTCCGTCGTACGACGGCCGAGCCCGGCGGGCCGGCGCGCTCAGCGCTCGAGCGGATCCTCGCTGAACGACCCCTCCCAGACCGCACGACTGCCGGCCTCGCCGATGCGCACCAGCGTCCACGTCGAGCCGATCGCCACCACGAGCGACGCGACGACGAGCACGATCGCGACCCCGATGCGCGCGCCGCGCGGCATCGTGCCGCTCGCGCGCCGCGCGTCCACGCGTTCGACGAGGGCCCATGCCGCGATCAGCACCGCCACCACGAGCAGGCCGATCAGCCACGGCGTGAGCTCCTCGCCCATGCCGGTGTGCTGCTGGATGAGCGGCGCCTCGGGCACCCGGGCCTCGAGCCACTTCCCGGCCTCGACGGTGACGAGGCCGAGGGGGAGGAGCAGCGCCGCACCGATCAGTGCGGGCAGCCACAGCACGCGCCGCGCCGCGGGCCAGGCGGCGAGCACGACGAGGATCAGCCCGACGAGCGGGGTGAGCACGATGACCGCGTGCACGAGCAGCACGTGGAGCGGGAGGCCCGCGAAGCTGTACTCCATGTCGGTCGGCCGGGCCTAGGACGCGGTGACGATCCGGTCGCCCGAGACGGCGACGGCGATGGGCGTCAGCGGATCGATCGCGGGGCCCTGCACCACCTCGCCGGTCGCGGCCTCGTAGATCGAGCCGTGGCACGGGCAATGGAACTCCTCGCCCGCGGCGGCGACGACGCACTGCTGGTGGGTGCAGATCGCGCTGAACGCGACCACCTGCCCGGCGGTCGGCTGCGCGATGAGTGCGGGCTCGCCGTCGATGGTCGCGTCGATGCTGCCGCCGACCGGCACGTCGGCGAGGGCGCCGACGTCGTCGCCGAGGGCCGGCGCATCGGGTGCTGGACCGCTCGTCGCCGTCGGCTCGTCCTCGAGCGTCGGCTCGATGCTCGGGCTCGCGCTGCCGTCCGGCTCGTCCGCAGCGCACCCCGCGAGCGCGAGTGCGCTGCCGACCGCGCCGACCGAGCCGATGGTGAGCACCGCACGTCGCGTGAGGTCGCCGGGTTCCGTCATCGCCGCACTCCTTCGTCCGCCGAGGGCGCCGTGGCACGCCCCACCTGTCCCTATTGTGCGGCACCGAGCCCGTCGGCGCCCGGATTGCTCGGCGTTCGCTCAGTCGCGCGGCGCAGGCACCCGGACCATGCCCTCCTGGGCGACGCTCGCGACGAGCACGCCGTCGCGGGTGTAGATGCGTCCGAGCGAGAGGCCCCGGCCGCCGCTCGCCGACGGCGACTCCTGCACGTAGAGCAGCCACTCGTCGACGCGGGCGTCGCGGTGCCACCACATGGCGTGGTCGAGGCTCGCCACCTTGAGCCCGGGCGTCGCCCAGGCGATGCCGTGCGCGCGCAGCACCGGCTCGAGGATCGAGTAGTCGCTCGCGTAGGCGAGGGCCGCGCGGTGCTGCTTCGGGTCGTCGGGGAGCCGGCCGAAGGCCTTCATCCACACGGCCTGGTGCGGCGCGCGCTCGCCGTCGACGCGGAGGTAGATCGGCGACGGCACGTGGCGCACGTCGAAGGCCCGCTCGTTCGACCAGTACCGCGCGACGTCGTGATCGAACTCGCCGAGCACATCGGCGGTCGATGGGAGCGACTCGGGGTCGGGCAGGCCCTCGGGCATGTCGAGCTGGTGCTCGACGCCGTCGTCGTGGGTCTGGAACGACGCGATGAGCGAGAGGATCGGCTCGCCGTGCTGGTAGGCCTGCGTTCGGCGCGTCGAGAACGACCGCCCGTCGTGGATGCGGTCGACGGAGAACGTGATCGGGTGCGCGACATCGCCCGGACGCAGGAAGTATCCGTGCATCGAGTGGATCGTGCGATCCTCGGGGACGGTGTGCAGCGCCGCGACGATCGACTGGGCGAGCACCTGCCCGCCGAAGACCCTGCCCAGCGGCATCCACTGCGACGGGCCGGTGAAGATGTCCTCCGTGGTGCGGGCACCGGTGTCGGTGAGGTTCAAGGTGCTCAACAGGCCGTCGATGGGTCCGTTCATCGTTCCTCCGTGTCGGTGGGCGGCCGCCGCCGGCGCCGTGGAACGCGGGCCAGCCGGAACAGCCCCGCTCACTTGGTAGTTTAGACAGGAGATGGTTCAACGACTCACGCTCGCCGACAGCCTGTCGCTCGGCGACCTGCACACGTATCTGCAACGGGCCGCCCGCGTCGAAGACGGGTCGGTGCGTCTCATCGCCGGCTCCGGAATCCTCGCCGTCTACACCGCGATCCTCTATCCGCGCGGCATCCTCGACGAGAGCCCGACCGTGCTCGGCCTCCGCACCTTCGCCCTCGCCGACACCGAGGAGTTCGACTCCGTGGTGCCGATGCGCTCGCTCGTCGAGCGCATCGTGCGAGCGCGCGGCGAGCTCGGCGAGGGCGACGAGTCGCGGCCGATCTCGATGTCGCGCCCGCCCGAGGTGAACACCGTCACGTGGGCGGGCATCTCGCCGCCGCGCGGCGGCTGGCGCCCGCTCGGCGAAGCGGATCCCGCGGTGCTCGAGGCCGCCGCACGTGCCGGCATCGACGAGGTCGCCGAGGCGATCCCCGCGGGCACGGGCGAGCAGCTCGTGCAGCGCGTGCGCTCCGAGGTGTGGGGCCGTGGCGTCGACGGCGTGGAGTACCTGCCGACGGGGGCGGCGTTCGCCGCCTTCAGCCTGGGGTTCCTCGGCGACGACCCGGTGCAGCTGTTCGAGACCGGCCCGTGGACGCGGCTCTCGTCGCGTCGCGGCCACGTGCTCGTGCGGCGCAAGCCCTGGACGCTCAAGGCCTAACCCGCCGTCCGCCGTCCGTCGGGTCGCACCGGGGCCCGGCGGTCCGGGCCCCGGTGCGCTCCGCCGCTACTCGCCGGCTGCCGCGGCGATCGCCCGCCCGGCCGCACGGCCGCTGAAGAGGCATCCGCCGAGGAAGGTGCCCTCGAGCGCCCGGTAGCCGTGCACGCCGCCGCCGCCGAAGCCCGCGGCCTCGCCCGCCGCGTAGAGCCCGGGCACGGGCGCGCCGTCGGCGCCGAGCGCCCGCGAGTCGAGGTCGGTCTGGATGCCGCCGAGGCTCTTGCGCGTGAGGATGTGCAGCTTCACGGCGATGAGCGGCCCGGCCTCGGGGTCGAGGAAGCGGTGCGGCGTCGCCACCCGGATGAGCTTGTCGCCGCGGTACTTGCGCGCACCGCGCAGGGCGGTGATCTGCAGGTCCTTCGTGAACTCGTTCTCGATCTCGCGGTCGCGGGCGTGCACCTCGCGCTCGATGTTCGCGGTGTCGAGCTCGACGTCGGGGGAGAGGCCGCGCATCCGCTCGAGGAGCTCGTCGAGGGTGTCGGCGACGATGAAGTCGACGCCGTGCTGCTTGAACGCCTCGACCGGTGCGGGTGCGCCGGGACGCACGCGCTGGGCGAGCAGTTTCAGGTCCTTGCCGGTGAGGTCGGGGTTCTGCTCGCTGCCCGAGAGCGCGAACTCCTTCTCGATGACCTTCTGCGTGAGCACGAACCACGAGTACCCGTGGCCGGTCGCCGCGAGGTGCTCGAGGGTGCCGAGGGTGTCGAAGCCGGGGAAGAGCGGCGGCGGCAGCCGGCGCCCCTCGGCGTCGAACCAGAGCGACGACGGCCCCGGCAGGATGCGGATGCCGTGCAGCGGCCACACCGGGTCCCAGTTGGTGATGCCCTCGGTGTAGTGCCACATGCGGTCGCCGTTCACGAGGCGCGCACCGGATGCCTCGGCGATGCCGAGCATGCGGCCGTCGACGTGCGCCGGAACGCCCGACAGCATCTCGGCGGGCGGTTCGCCGAGTCGGGCCGGCCACGCCGCGCGCACGAGCTCGTGGTTGCCGCCGATGCCGCCGGACGAGACCACCACGGCGGGCGCGCGCAGCTCGAAGTCGCCGACGACGTCGCGGTTCGAGGCCTCGCCCCGCGCGGCGTCGTCGGGGGCCAGCACGGCGCCGCGGACTCCGACGACCGCTCCGCCCTCGACGATGAGCTCGTCGACCCGGTGGCGGTGCCGGAACTCGACGAGGCCCGCGGCCTCACCCGCCTTCACGCGCGCGATGAACGGCGCGAGCACGCCCGGGCCGGTGCCCCAGGTGATGTGGAACCGCGGCACGGAGTTGCCGTGGCTGATCGCCTGCCCTGCACCGCGCTCGGCCCACCCGACGACCGGGAAGAACCGCACCCCCTTCTCGCGCAGCCACGCCCGCTTCTCGCCCGCGGCGAACTCGAGGTACGCCTCGGCCCAGCGGCGCCCCCACTCGTCCTCCTCGCGGTCGAAGGCCGCGGTGCCCTCCCAGTCCTGCCGGGCGAGCTCGAGCGAGTCCTTCACGCCCATGCGCCGCTGCTCGGGCGAGTCGACGAGGAAGAGGCCGCCGAACGACCAATGGGCCTGGCCGCCGAGGCTCGCCTCGGGCTCCTGGTCGACGATCACGACACGGCGGCCGGCGTCGACGAGCTCGGATGCGGCGACGAGGCCCGCGAGGCCGGCGCCGACGATGATCGCATCGGGGGTGGATGCTGGTACTGCCACAGGGACTCCTTCGTCGCTTCGGGTGGTGGCGATGGGCCGTCAGTCCTCGAAGGTGTTCACCATCGCGAAAGCGGCTCGCTGGAGATAATCCCACAATGTCTCCTCGGCGAGCGGCGGGAGCTCGAGCGAATCTACCGCGGTGCGCATGTGGGCGAGCCAGCGGTCGCGGGCGTCGGGGTTGACCTTGAACGGCTGGTGGCGCAGTCGCAGGCGCGGATGGCCCCGCTCCTCGCCGTACGTCGTCGGACCGCCCCAGTACTGCTCGAGGAAGAGCAGGAGGCGCCGGGCCGCGGGGCCGAGGTCCTCCTCGGGGTACATCGGCTTCAGCACCGGGTCGTCGGCGACGCCGCGGTAGAACTCGTCGACGAGCTTCTCGAAGGTCGGCCGCCCGCCGACCTGCTCGTAGAACGACTGGATCTCGGTCATGCGGCGCCTCCGTCGGGCGAGCTCGGCGGCGTGGGCGTCGTGCCGGCGCCACCCGTGGTGCGCGGCAGCCGGGGCGCCCGGTTCTTCGGCTTCTTCACGGCCTGCCCCGGCACGACCGAGTTCGGCGCGGTGCGCGGCGGCTTCGCGCCCTTCACCCGGGTGGCGCCGTCGAAGCCGGTGAGCACGACGCTCGCGAGGCTCGGCAGCTTCAGCTCCATCTCGTCGAGGGTGCGCTTCAGGCGCATCCGGAGCTCGCGGGCGACGTCGTCCTTCGCGGAGGAGCGCACCTTCATCACGACCCGCAGCACCATCGCATCCGCCGAGATCGACTCGAGACCCCAGACCTCGGGCTTCTCGAGCACGCGCGAACGCCACTTGCTGGAGTGCGCCATCTCGGTGGCCGTGCGGAGCAGCTCGGCCTCGACCGACTCGACGTCGGCGTCGTAGGGCACGGCGAGGTCGATGATGACGCGCGCCCAGCCCTGCGACATGTTGCCGACGCGCAGGATCTCGCCGTTGCGCACGAACCAGAGCGTGCCGTTGACGTCGCGGACGGTCGTGATGCGGATGCGCACCTCCTCGACGATGCCCGTCGCGGGGCCGAGGTCGACGACGTCGCCGACGCCGAGCTGGTCCTCGACGACCATGAAGATGCCGTTCAGGGCGTCCTTCACGATGTTCTGCGCGCCGAAGCCGAGGCCCGCGCCGACGGCCGCGGTCAACAGCGCGAAGGAGCCGAGGATCTGCTCGTTGATCGTCGTGACGATGAGCAGCACGACGACGATGAAGAGCGTCACGTTGACGATGTTCGTGAGCACCGTGCCGAGCGTGCGGGTGCGCTGCACGACGCGGACCGCCGCGAGCGGCGAGGCCTGCAGGGCCTGCGTGTCGGTGACGTCCTGCTTCTTCTTGACGCCCGTGACGATCTGCTTGACGACCCGCTCGATGACGAAGTGCAGCACCCAGCGGATCAGCAGCGCGATCACGATGATCATCACGATCGAGATCAGCTTGCCGAGGATGACGTCCCAGTTCGTCGCCCACCAGGTACCGAGGTCTGTCCAGAAATTGGGGTTGACCGGGTTGTCTTCGCCCTGGGCGGCCGTGAGTGTCGTGAACCCGAACATGGTTGGCAAGTTTACTGAGCCCCACCCGAGAGCTCGCTGGCATCGCGGGCGCGCGCGGCGAGCGCCCGGTCGAGCTCGGCGAGGTGCTCCGAGACGATGCGGTGCATCGAGGCGGGCTCGGGGTGCTCGGCGAGCCAGGCCCGCGTGAGCTCGGCGAGCTCGGCGTCGACGAGCGGCGTCGGGAAGAGCCGGGTCGAGAGGATCGCGGCCATGTTGTACGAGCGCCTCTCCCAGACGCCGGGCATCGCGTCGAGGTACTCGCGCGCGACGCCGGCGAGCAGCTCGGGCGCGTTCGTGCGGCGCCAGCCCTCGGCGATCGCGCGGGCGAGGTCGTTCGACAGGGTCGTGTCGGTCATGGCGCGCCGCCACGCGGCATCCTTCACCGCCTGGTCGGGGCGCGCGGCGCGCGCCGTCTCGGCGAGCTGGCGGCCCTTCGCGGTGTCGTCGGCGGCGAGCGCCGCAGCGAGCTCCTCGTCGTCGCCCGCGCCGAGCGCGGCGCGGGCGATCACGAGCTCCCAGCGGAGGTCGAGGTCGATCTCGAGCCCGTCGAGCGCGATCGTGCCCTCGAGGAGGCTGCCGAGCACGTCGCCGTGGGCGGCGGTCGTCGCGAGCCGGGTGAAGGCCTTCACGAACTGCAGCTGCGCGTCGGAGCCTGCGGGCGCGAGCTCGGCGAGCGCCCAGATCGCGTCGCCGGCCTCGGCGGAGAGCCGCTCGCGGTGCTCGTCGGCGAGGTAGCGGCCGAGGGCGAGCTCGAGCCGGCCGAGCGCGAGCGAACGCGCCGACGACTGGGTCTCGTGCCCGATCGAGGCGAGCACGAGGCGCACGAACGCGGCGGCGGGCAGTTCGGCGTCGCGCACGGCGTCCCAGGCCGAGCCGAGCACGACGGCGCGCGCCACGGGGTCGGCGAGCTCGGCGAGGTGGTGCACGGCCGTCTCGAAGGAGTGCGCGTCGAGGCGCACCTTGGCGTACGTGAGGTCGTCGTCGTTCACGAGCAGGAGGTCGGGCATCGCGTGCCCGACGAGCTCGGGCAGCTCGGTGCGCGCGCCGTCGACGTCGAGCTCGACGCGGAAGGTGCGGGTCAGGCCGTCGTCGCCGAGCGAGTAGCCGCCGATCGCGAGGCGGTGGGGGCGCAGGGTCGGATGCGACGCGGCCGCCGTCTGCTCGAGGTGGGCGGCCGTGATCGTGCCCGAGCCGGTTCCCGTGGGCTCAGTGTGCTCGATGATCGCGCGCAGCGTGTTGACGCCCGCCGTCTCGAGCCAGAGCTGCGACCAGCGCGTGAGCTCGCGCCCGCTGGCCCGCTCGAGCTCGTCGAGCAGGTCGCGGAGCGTCGCGTTGCCGCCGGCGTGCGCGGCGAGGTACGCGCCGACACCGCGCTGGAAGGCCTCGAGCCCGACCCAGGCGACGAGCTGCTTCAGCACCGAGGCGCCCTTGTCGTAGGTGATGGCGTCGAAGTTGACCTCGACGTCCTCGAGGTCGCGGATCTCGGCGACGATGGGGTGGGTCGACGGCAGCTGGTCCTGTTCGGCGGCGTGCGTCTTCTCGTCGCTCGCGAAGGTCGCCCAGACGCCGGTGAACTCGGTGACCTGCGAGGTCGCGAGGGTCGAGGCCCAGGTCGCGAACGACTCGTTGAGCCACAGGTCGTTCCACCACTTCATGGTCACCGAGTTGCCGAACCACATGTGGCTGAGCTCGTGCAGCACGACGATCGCGCGCTGCTCGCGGCGGGCGTCGGAGACGCGCGAGCGGAACAGGTACGACTCGTTGAAGGTGACCGCGCCGACGTTCTCCATCGCGCCCCAGTTGTACTCGGGCACGAAGATCTGGTCGTACTTGCCGTAGGGGTAGGGCACTCCGAAGGCGTTCTCGTAGAACGCGAGGCCCGCCTGCACGGTGGAGAACATCATCTCGGGGTCGGCGTACTCGGCGAGCGAGGCGCGGGTGAAGAGCCCGAGCGGCACCTCGCGGCCGTCGATGCTCGCTGCGGTGCCGCGCCAGCTGGCGTAGGGCCCGGCGATGATCGCGACGATGTAGCTCGAGATGACCGGGCCCATCTCGAAGGCCCAGGTGGCCGCCGCGTTCGAAGCCGGGCCCGCCGTGCCGGTGCCCGCCGTGCCGGTGCCCGCCGAGTCGGGGGCGGCGACCGGCTCGGGCGACGGGGCGTTCGACAGCACGCTCCAGTGCGCGGGAGCGGTGATCGTGAAGCGCACGCCCGCCTTCAGGTTGGGCTGGTCGAAGACCGCGTAGACGCGGTTCGCCTCGGCGACGGCGAACTCCGTGTAGAGGTAGGTCTCGCCGTCCACGGGGTCGACGAACCGGTGCAGGCCCTCGCCGCTGTTCGTGTAGCTCGCGTCGGCGACGACCCGCAGCTCGTTCTCGGCGGCGAGACCCTCGAGGCGGATGCGGGTGCCGTCGCTCACCTCGGCGGGGTCGAGCGCGCGCCCGTTCAGCACGACCTCGTGCACCTGCGCGGTGCAGGCCTCGATGAAGGTGGCCGCACCCTCGACGCCGGTGAAGCGGACCGTCGTCTCGCTGCGGAACGTCTCGCCGTCGCCCGTGAGGTCGAGCACGACCTCGTAACCCGGGGAGGCGACGATCGCGGCGCGCTCCTCGGCTTCGATCCGGGTGAGGTTGGCAGCAGGCATGGACGATCCCTTCGGTGGTGACGCGTTGCGACGGTGCCCGGCAAGCCTAGCGAGCCGGGCGGTGCCCGTTCGGCGGCTCGAGCACGCCGTGCTCGTAGGCGAGGATGACGAGCTGGACCCGGTCGCGCGCGCCGAGCTTCTGCAGCACCCGGCCGACGTGGGTCTTCACGGTCGACTCGGAGAGGAAGAAGCGCTCGGCGAGCTCGGTGTTGTTGAGCCCCTCGGCGATCGCCTGCAGGATCTCGCGCTCGCGGGCGGTGAGCGCGTCGAGCGGCCCGGGTGCGGCGGTCGCCGGTGTCCGACCCTCGGAACCCGCGGGGAGCTCCTCGGCGAACAGCTCGAGCATGCGCCGCGTCACCCGCGGCGAGAGCGCCGCCTCGCCGGCGTGCACGGTGCGGATGGCGGTGACGAGCTCCTGCGGGCGAACGTCCTTCAGCAGGAACCCGCTCGCGCCCGAGCGGATCGCCGCGAACGCGTACTCGTCGAGGTCGAAGGTCGTGAGCACGATGATGCGCGTCGCGGGATGTCTCGCGCTCACCTCCGCGGTCGCGGCGATGCCGTCCATGCCGGGCATCCGCACGTCCATCAGCAGCACGTCGACCTGCGTCGAGGCGACGAGCTCGAGCGCGGCGCCGCCGTCGGCCGCCTCGCCGACGACCTCGATGCCGGGCTCCGCGTCGAGCACCAGCCGGAACCCGGTGCGCACGAGCGCCTGATCGTCGACGAGGCCGACGCGGATCGGGGCGACGGGCGGTTCGGCGGAGGGCGAGCGGTCGTTCGGGGCGTCGGTCATCCTGCGTCGTCCTTCGTCGTGTCGTCGGGGGAGCCGTCGTCGGCGTCGGCCGTCGGGCGGTGGGGGAGCTGCGACGCCTCGGGATGCCGGAGCACCGCGTGCAGCCGCCAGCCGCGCCCGGGCCGGGGCCCGGCCTCGAGCGTGCCGCCGTACAGGGCGGCCCGCTCGCGGAGGCCGGCGAGCCCTCGCCCCGCGCCGCGCGTCGAGGGATCTGCGCCGCCGCCGTGCGGCGCGTCGTCGTCGACCGTGATCTCGACCCCGTCGGCGCCGTGCTCGACGCGCACGTCGACCCGGTGGGCGCGCTCGCCGTGGCGGAGCGCGTTCGTGAGCCCCTCCTGCACGATGCGGTAGACGGCGAGGCCCGACGCGGCGTCCTCCGCCGGTGCCCCGACGGTGGTGAGCGTGACGGGCATCCCCGTGTCGCGGAACCCCTGGACGAGCTCGGGCAGGGCGCCGAGCCCGGGTTGCGGGGCGAGCTCGGCGGGCTCGGCCTCCGGTCCGGTGAGCACCCCCAGCATCCTGCGCATCTCGCCGAGCGCGTCGCGGCCGGTCTCGGCGACGCTCCGCATCACCTCGGCCGCGCGGTCGGGGTCGCGCGCGACGGTCGCCGCCGAGCCGTCGGCGAGCGTCACCATGACGGTGAGGCCGTGCGAGACGATGTCGTGGAGCTCGCGGGCGATACGGGCGCGCTCGGCGATCGCCGCGAGCTGCGCCTGCTGGTCGCGCTCCCTGGCGAGGTCGTGCGCACGGGCGATGAGCGCATCCAGGTAGCGACGGCGATTGCCGACGGTCACGCCGATCAGGGTCGCGACGAGCATCACGACCGCGTACTGCGTGGAGGCTGCGCCCGGCCCGCCGAGCAGCTCGGGACTCTCCAGCAGCCGAATCGAGGAGAACCAGTGGGCGAGGTAGGCGGCCGCGGTCGAGACCGCGACCGAGCCGGCGAAGCCGATCCAGGCCGACTTCGTCGAGCGGTAGACGCCGAGGCCGTAGAGGGCGAAGAGGATCGGGTAGACGTCGCTCGCGCCGAACGGGTAGACGAGGAGGCAGACGAGCCACGCGACCACCATGACGAGCCAGGGCCGCGACCGCCGGAACAGCAGCAGCGCCGCGGCCGCGGCGGCGATGCCCACGAGCTGCACGACCGTCGTCCAGAGCGGCTGCGGCGGGTCGTTCGTCGCCATCACGATCGTGCCGATGAAGGTCGGCAGCAGGTAGGCGGCGGCGATCAGCGCGTCGGCGAGACGCGGATGCCTCGCCCAGAACTGCCGGATCACCCCGGGAGGCTTCGGCAGACGCAGTTCTCCCCCGACCGCCGAAGCCGGGCGGCCGGGGGAGAACGGTGCTTCCGTCATAGGCAGGACTCTACGCGTCCCGCCGCTTGAGGAGCACGGATGCGCCGACGAGGGAGACCCCCACCCACGCCAGCACGACCAGGAGGCTCTGCCATGCGTTCGGGCCGACGATCGTCGCGGGGTCCGCGCCGATGGTCGTGAACATCGTCATGCCCGCGTTGGAGAGCAGGTACGGCACCATGTCGGTCGCCCATTCTGCGGGAATGAGCGACAGGATCGTCGGGACGAGGAGCAGCAGGCCCAGCACCGCGGCGATGCCGCCCGCGCTCGAACGCAGCATCGTGCCGACGCCGAGCGCGAACACGGCGACGAGCGCGAGGTAGAGCGCGCCGCCGGCGAGGGCGAGCAGCACGTCGCTCTGGAACAGGTTCGCCGAGACGTCGACGCTCGCGAAGACGATCGACGAGGTGAGGAAGGCGAGGAGGTTCGCGAGGAGTCCGAGGAGGAAGGTGGCGACGAAGAGCACGACGCCCTTGCCGGCGAGCGCCGGCAGTCGCTTCGGCACCGCCGTGAGCGTCGAACGGATCATTCCCGTCGTGTACTCGCCGCTGATGACGAGCACGCCGAGCACGCCCACGACGAGCTGGCCGAAGTACACGCCGAACACCGAGGATTGCAGCACGAGCGACGTCTGCTCGGCGGCGGGGACGGCCGAGCCGTCCATCGGGCCCTCGAAGCCGTACGCCATGCTGAACGACATCAGCAGCGCCATGCCGACCGAAATCGCGATCGTGATGAGGTACGACCAGACGGTCGAGCGGAGGCTGCGGAGCTTCACCCACTCCGACCGGAGCACGCCGCCGAAGCTCAGCCGCGTGGTCGGGGCGATGCGCGAGCCCTGCGAGGGGTGCGCCTGGGCGGGGGCGATGGTGGTCATCGGACGGCCTCCGTACGGTATTCGACCGCGTCGGCGGTCAGGGCCATGTAGGCCTCTTCAAGCGATGCGTTGAGCGGGGTGAGTTCGTGGATCGCGAGCCCGTTGGCCGCGGCGAGGTCGCCGATGCCGGACGCCTCGACGCCCGTCACCTCGAGCAGGCCCGCCTCGGAGCGGATGACGGCCACCTCGGGGGCGGCGAGGAGCTCGGCGAGCTGCGAGGCGTGCGGGGAGCGCACGCGCACCCGGAGCCGGGTGCCGCCCGCGACGATGTCGGCGACCGGGGCGTCGGCGATGATCTCGCCGCGGCCGAGCACGATGAGGTGGTCGGCGGTCTGCGCCATCTCGCTCATGAGGTGCGAGGAGAGGAAGACGGTGCGGCCCTCGCTCGCGAGGTGGCGCACGAACTGGCGCACCCAGAGCACGCCCTCGGGGTCGAGGCCGTTGACCGGCTCGTCGAGGATGAGGGTCGCTGGGTCGCCCAGCATGGCCGCGGCGATGCCGAGGCGCTGGCCCATGCCGAGCGAGAAGCCGCCGACGCGCTTGCGGGCGACCGACTCGAGCCCGGTGAGCTCGATGACCTCTTGCACGCGGCGCTTGCCGATGCCGTGCGTGGCGGCCATCGCGAGGAGGTGGTTCTCGGCGGTGCGGCCCGTGTGCACGGCCTTCGCGTCGAGGAGCGCGCCGACCTCGTGCAGCGGGGCGCGGTGCTCGGCGTAGGGCTTGCCGCCGACGGTGACCGTGCCCTCGCTCGGGCGGTCGAGACCCACGATCATGCGCATCGTGGTCGACTTGCCGGCGCCGTTCGGGCCGAGGAACCCGGTCACCTGACCGGGACGCACGCTGAACGTGATGTCGTTGACGGCCGTCTTCTGGCCGTAGCGCTTGGTGAGCGCGGTTGCGGTGATCATGTCTTCGACGTTACGGATGCCGCCGCCTCCGGCGCGTCCGCCGCAGGAATGGTTCGGGGCGGCGGCGGGTGGTACCGGGGTACCACTCCGCCGCCGCCCCGATGAGGCCGCGGTGCGACTACCTCCCGTCGCGCGCCTGCGCGGCGAGGGCGCGCTCGACGCCCGCGACGTTCTCGATCACGAGACGGCGCAGCGCCGGCGCGGCGTCCTGGTTCGCGTCGAGCCAGGCGTGGCTGGCGTCGACGAGGGCGCGGTTCGCGAGCGTGGCCGGGTAGAGCAGCTCGACGAGCTTCTCGGCGATCGCGTAGCTGCGGGTCGTCCAGACCTCGCCGAGCATGCCGAAGTACCGCTCGACGAATGGCGCCAGCAGCGCCTGCTCGTCGGCGCGCACGAAGCCCGCCGCGGTCGTGCGCACGACCGAGTTCGTCGCCGTGTCTGACTCGACGATCGACGCCCAGGCGCGCTGCTTGCCCTCGGCGGTCGGGGTCGCGGCGCGGGCGTGCGCCGCCGACTCCTGGCCGGTCGCGGTCTTGTCGGTCGCGAGGCGCGCGTCGATCTCGGCGTCGCCGGCGCGGCCCGCCGCGACGAGTGCGATGAGCAGCTCCCAGCCGAGGTCGGTGTCGATGTCGAGCCCGTCGAGCGCGATGGAGCCGTCGAAGAGCCCGGCGAGCGCGTCGACCTGCGTGCCGGCCTCGGCGATCGCGGCGAACGCCTTCACGAACTGGAACTGGGCGTCGCTGCCGGCCTCGGCCTGCTGCGCGAGCTGCCAGAAGCCGTCGGCGAGCGCTCGGCGCGCGTCGGCACGGTGCCCGGGGGCGACGTACGAGCTGGCGGCGAGCTGCGCGTTGGCGAGGATGATGCGGAGGGTCGTCGACTCGGTCTCGCTCGCGACGTTGCCCAGCACGAGGTCGAGGTAGTCGCTCGCGCTCGTCTCGGCGTCGCGCGTGGCATCCCACACGCTCGACCAGACGAGGGCGCGCGCCAGGGGGTCCTCGATCTTCGAGAGGTTCGCGATCGCCACGGCCTGCGACGGCTCGTCGAGGCGGATCTTCGCGTACGCGAGGTCGTCGTCGTTGAGGAGCACGAGGTCGGGGCGGGCGAGGCCCACGAGCTCGGCGACGTCGGTGCGCTCGCCGTCGACGTCGAGCTCGACGCGGTGCTCGCGCACGAGCTTGCCGTCGACCAGGTTGTAGAAGCCGATCGCGAGACGGTGGGGCCGGATGGTCGGGTAGTCGGGGTGGGCCGACTGCAGCACCGTGAACGAGGTGATCGCGCCCGAGTCGTCGGTCTCGATCTCGGGACGCAGCGTGTTGACGCCCGCGGTCTCGAGCCACAGCTTCGACCAGCCCGACAGGTCGCGGCCCGAGGCGGTCTCGAGCTCGCCGAGCAGGTCGGCGAGCGTGGTGTTGCCCCACGCGTGCTTCTTGAAGTAGGCCGAGACGCCCGTGAAGAAGGCCTCGATGCCGACCCAGGCGGCGAGCTGCTTCAGCACCGAGCCGCCCTTGGCGTAGGTGATGCCGTCGAAGTTGACGAGCACGTCTTCGAGGTCGCGGATCTCGGCGACGATCGGGTGGGTCGAGGGCAGCTGGTCCTGGCGGTACGCCCAGCTCTTCTCCATCGAGTTGAAGGTCGTCCACGCGTGGTGCCACTCGGTCGCCTCGGCGGTGGCGATGGTCGACGCCCACTCGGCGAACGACTCGTTGAGCCACAGGTCGTTCCACCACTTCATGGTGACGAGGTCGCCGAACCACATGTGCGCGAGCTCGTGCAGGATCGTGACGACACGGCGCTCCTTGATGGCGTCGGTCACCTTCGAGCGGAAGACGTAGACCTCGGTGAAGGTCACCGCACCCGCGTTCTCCATCGCGCCCGCGTTGTACTCGGGCACGAAGAGCTGGTCGTACTTCGCGAAGGGGTAGGGCACGTCGAACTTGCCCTCGAAGTACTCGAAGCCCTGCTTCGTCTTCTCGAAGATGTAGTCGGCGTCGAGGTACTGCGACAGGCTCTTGCGGCTGAACACGCCGAGCGGGATCGTGCGGCCGTCGGAGCTCGTGAGCTCGTCGCGCACGACGTCGTAGGGGCCGGCGATGAGCGCGGTGATGTAGCTCGAGATGCGCGGCGTCGGCTCGAACGCCCAGGTCGCGGTCGACACGTCGTCGGCGCGGCGGCCGGACGGGTGCAGCTGCGGCTCGGGCGTCGGCTGGTTCGACACGACCTGCCAGTGCGACGGGGCGGTGACGGTGAACGCGAACGCGGCCTTGAGGTCGGGCTGCTCGAACACGGCGAACATGCGGCGCGAGTCGGGCACCTCGAACTGGGTGTAGAGGTAGACCTCGCCGTCGGCGGGGTCGACGAAGCGGTGCAGGCCCTCGCCGGTGTTCATGTAACGGCCGTCGGCCTCGACGACGAGCACGTTCTCGGCCGCGAGGTTCGGCAGCTGGATGCGCACGCCGTCGCTCACCTCGGCCGGGTCGAGCGAGACGCCGTTGAGGGTGACCGAGTGCACCTTCGCGGTGATCGCGTCGATGAACGTCGACGCCCCCGGCGTCGCCGCGTCGAACCGCACGGTCGTGGTGGTCGTGAAGACCTCGGGGCCGACGGTGACGTCGAGGACGACGTCGTAGTCGTGCACCGTCACGAGCGCGGCGCGCTCCTCGGCTTCGAGTCGGGTGAGATTCTCTCCGGGCACGTGCGCTCCTTCGCAAGTATCGACGCGGCTCGTGGCCGCAGGCAACGCGTTCCAGCCTAGCCCCGCAGCGATCGCGCAGGTGGGAATCGCGCCCGATCGGGTCGATGCTCCCGGCTTGCATGCGTGAGAATGCAGTGAGCATCCACCACGCATCCCGGGGGAACCATGACCTTGGAGTATCTCGGCGTGACCGCCGACGAGGAATCCGTCTACCGCGCCCTCATGTCGCGACCCGGCGCCCACCTGCTCGAGCTCGCCGACGCGCTCGCCCTGCCCCCCGGCCGGGTGCGCGTCGCCGCCGACGGCCTCGTCGAGCGCGGCCTCGCGGTTCCGGGGGAGGGCCACCGCTTCGCGGTGACCCCGCCCGATCTCGCCCTCGCCTCCCAGCTCGCCGAACAGCGCGCCCGGCTCAACGAGGCGGAGCTTGCGCTCGCCGAACTCGTCGGCACCTACCGGTCGAGCGCGCTCGGCAGCAGCGAGCGCGAGCTCATCGAGGTGCTCGAGGGGCCCGACGCCGTCGGCCGCCGGTTCCTCCAGCTGCAGCACTCGGCCCGCGAGCGCATCGACATCTTCGTCACCGGGCGCCCGCAGGTCGTCGGCGACGGCAACACCGAGGAGGCCGCCGCGCTCGCGCGGGGCGTCAGGGCCCGCGCGGTGATCGACCGCGACTTCCTGGTCGAGCCCGATGCGGTGCGCAACGTCGAGGACTCGCTCGGCTCGGGCGTCGACGTGCGCACCACCGGTCAGATCCCGCTGAAGCTCATCGTCGTCGACAGCCGCCTCGCCATGCTGCCGGTCGCCGGTCGCGGCACCGGCGTCGACCCGAGCCTCGTCCTCCGCGGCGGTCCGGCGCAGCTCGCCCAAGGGCTCTTCGACGCCGTCTGGGCGAACTCGCGCCCCTACGGCACGACGAACGAGGCGCTCGACGCCGACGACCACCGCATCATGCAGCTGCTGCTCGCCGGGTTCACCGATGCGGCGATCGCGACGCAGCTCGAGACCTCGGCCCGCACCGTGCAGCGCCGCATCAGCGGGCTGATGGCACGCGCGGGGGTGACGAGCCGGGTGCAGCTCGGCTGGCACGCGCGCGAGCACGGCTGGGGGTGAGCGTCGCGACGGGGGCGGATGCCACGGGCGGGCCCGCGGCGTAGCCTGACCCCATGCGCATCACCGTCGACGAGCACGCCCCCACCGCGGACCGCTACCGCGCGTTCGCCGAGGTCGAGGCGCGCGGCATGTCGGCGACGTACGACGCATGGGCGCTCGGCGTCGCGACCGACCCCGCGACGATCGCGCTCATCGACGAGCTGCCGCCCGCCAAGCGCCAGCCGAACCTCGTCTTCTCCGCGGCGCGGTTCCACGGCGCCGAACCCGGGGCGTACGAGGCCTTCGCCGGCTGGCTGCGATCGCACTGGCCCGAGGTGCGCCGGACCGCGGAGACCCATGCCACCCAGACGAACGAGGCCGCGCGCTGCGCACTGCACCTGCCGGTGCTCGCCGAGCTCCAGGGGCCGCTCGCGCTGCTCGAGGTCGGCGCGTCCGCTGGGCTCTGCCTCTACCCCGACCGCTACGGCTACCGGTACTCGGGGCACGCACCGCTCGACCCCGCCGGCGGGCCGAGCACGGTCGTGCTCGACTGCGAGGTGCGCGACGGCGGCGGCGACGGGGTCGTCGCGGTGCCGTCGCGCCTGCCAGAGGTCGTCTGGCGCGCGGGCATCGACCTCAACCCGCTCGACGTGACGGACCCCGACGACCTCGCCTGGCTCGACGCGCTCATCTGGCCCGAGCACCACGACCGGCGCGAGCGCCTGCGGGCGGCGGCGGCGATCGTGGCATCCGACCCGCCGCGACTCGTCGCGGGCGACCTCAACGAGCGTCTCGCCGCGCTCGCCGCGGAGGCGCCGCAGCACGCGACGCTCGTCGTGCTGCACACCGCCGTCATCGCGTACCTCGACGAGGCGGCCCGAGCGCGCTTCGCCGAGACCGTGCGCGAGCTGCCCGGGCACTGGCTCTCGGTGGAGGGCCGCGGGATCGTTCCGGGCATCGCCGCCCGCGACGACGTGCCGAACGAGTCGAGCGACTTCGTGCTCGCGCTCGACGGCGTGCAGCGGGCCTGGGCGCAACCGCACGGGCGAGCCCTCACCCGGGTGCCGAATCCCTAGAATCGCTGTATGCGCATCCACATCGCGACCGACCACGCCGGCCTCGAATTCAGCCGGACCCTGCAGGCCCACCTCTCGAACGCCGGCCACGAGGTGATCGACCACGGTCCGGTCGAGTACGACGCGCTCGACGACTACCCCGCCTTCTGCATCAACGCGGCGCTCGGCGTCGCCCGCGACCAGGCCGCCGGCGCGAAGGCGCTCGGCGTCGTGTTCGGCGGCTCGGGCAACGGCGAGCAGATCGCCGCGAACAAGGTCGAGGGCATCCGCGCCGCGCTCGTCTGGAGCATGGACACCGCCATCCTCGCCCGCGAGCACAACGACGCGAACGTGATCTCGATCGGCGCGCGCCAGCACACCGTCGAAGAGGCGATCCGCTACATCGACGCGTTCATCGCCGAGCCGTTCTCGGGCGACGAGCGCCACGTCCGCCGCATCGCGCAGCTCGCCGAGTACGAGACGACCGGCGACATCGCCGGCAAGGGCGTCGACGTGACTCCGCGCGCCGAGGCGCCGGCGGAGTAGCAGGGTGCCCGAAGGTCACTCCGTCCACCGCATCACCCGCCAGTTCGAGCGCAACTTCGTCGGGCACGTCGTGCACGCCTCGAGCCCGCAGGGCCGCTTCGCCGTGGGCGCCGCCGAGATCGACGGCCGGCGCATGACCGATGCCCGCGCCGTCGGCAAGCAGATGTTCCTCGGCTTCGAGGGCGACGTGTGGCTGCGCGTGCACCTCGGCATGTACGGCGCGTGGGACTTCGCGGGCGAGATCCTGATGGACGCCACGATCGCCTCCGCGAACGGGCGGATGGGGCAGACCAACCAGCGCGGCACCTTCCTCGACCGGCCGAACCCCGACGCGGTCGTCTTCGACACCGCGGGCGAGAACTCGCTGCACTCGATCGGCGCACCCCGCAAGACCCGGCTGCGCATGGCGGAGTCCGAGAAGGACAAGGGCTCCGAGGCCTTCGACACCTTCCCGCCCGAGCCGATCGGGCAGGTGCGGGTGCGCCTGCTCACCGACACGATCTGCGCCGACCTCCGCGGCCCGACCGCGTGCGAGGTGCTCGACCCGGTGCAGGTCGAGCAGACGGTCGCGAAGCTCGGCCCCGACCCGCTGCTCGACCCGGGGCCCGACGCCGAAGAGCGCTTCACGAGCGTGGTCCGACGCAAGCCCACCCCCATCGGGTTGCTCCTCATGGACCAGAACGTCGTCGCCGGCATCGGCAACGTCTACCGGGCCGAACTGCTGTTCCGGGCCCGACTGAACCCGCATACGCCCGGAAGGCAGGTCCCCGAGGAGTTCGTGCGCGAGCTCTGGCGCGACTGGGCGAAGCTGCTGCGCATCGGCGTCGAGACCGGGCAGATGATGACGATGGACGACCTCGACCCCGACGCGTACCGCGCGGCCATGGCGAGCCGCGACGACCGCCACTGGGTCTACAAGCGCGAGGGCCTGCCGTGCCGGGTCTGCGGCACGAACATCGTGCTGGAGGAGATGGGCGCCCGCAAGCTCTACTGGTGCCCGTCGTGCCAGGCATGATCCTCGGGCCGCAGGCGGCGGAGCCGCTGCTGCTCGCGGGGGCCCGTCTGCCCGGGCTCGCCGAGCCCGTCGACCTGCACCTCGCCGGCGGCCGCATCGCCGCGATCCGACCGGCCGGCAGCGGGCCGTCGGCCGAGTCGGCCGAGTCCGAACGCTCGTCCGCCGCCGCCGGCGTCGTGCGGCGCATCGAGCTCGATGGGCGCTTCGTCGTCCCCGGCCTCCACGACCGTCACGTGCACCTCTCGCAGTGGGCGATGGTCTCGCGCCGCCTCGAGCTCTCCACCGCAGCGAGCGCGGCGGAGGTCGCGGCGCTGGTCGCGGCATCCGTCGCCGGCGGCGCGGCCGAGGTCGCCGGGTTCGGCTACCGCGACGGCCTCTGGGCCGACGCGCCCTCGGCCGCCGTGCTCGACGCGGTCTCGGGCGAGACGCCCGTCGTGCTCGTCGCCGCCGATCTCCACGCCTGCTGGCTCAACTCGGCCGCGGCGCGCCGGCACGGCGTGCAGCTGCCCGACGACGGCGTCCTCCGCGAGGACGCCTGCTTCGCGCTCGTGCGCGAGCTCGACGACGTCGCCGACGAGCTCCTCGACGCCTGGGTCGCGGAGGCCGCCCGCCGGGCCGCGGAGCGCGGCGTCGTCGGCGTCGTCGACTACGAGATGCGCTGGAACCGCGACGACTGGGCCCGCCGGGCCGCCGGGACGTTCCCGCTGCGGGTCGCCTTCGGCATCTACCCGCAGCACCTCGAGCGGGCGATCGAGCTGGGTCTCCGCACCGGCGATGAGGTCGAGGGCACGGGCGGCCTCGTCACGGTCGGCGGGGCCAAGGTCATCACCGACGGCTCGCTGAACACGCGCACGGCCTGGTGCTTCGATCCGTATCCCGGCCTCGGCGCGCACGAGCACCCGCACGGCCTCTCGACGGTGCCCTACGAGGAGCTCGTGCCCCACCTGCGCCGCGCGCACGAGCACGGCATCACACCCGCGGTGCACGCGATCGGCGACCGCGCGAACGCACGGGTGCTCGACGCCTTCGAGGCGGTGGGCTGCACGGGGTCGATCGAGCACGCCCAGCTGCTGCGCCACGACGACGTCGCCCGGTTCGCCCGGCTCGGCATCGTCGCGAGCGTGCAGCCCGAGCACGCGATGGACGACCGCGACGTGGCGGACCGGTACTGGGCCGGCCGCACCGATCGGGCGTTCATGCTCGCCGAGCTCGCCGCCGCCGGGGTCGAGCTCGCCCTGGGCTCCGACGCGCCGGTCGCGCCGCTCGACCCGTGGATCGCGATCGCCGCCGCAGTGGGGCGCGCCCGCGACGGTCGCGAGCCGTGGCATCCCGAGCAGTCGATCGAGGCGCGCGCCGCGCTCGCCGCCTCGACGAACCGTGCCGGCGACGAGGTGCGAGCGGGCGGCACGGCCGACCTCGCCGTGATCGAGCTCGACCCGTTCGCGGTCTCGGCCGACGAGCTGCGCACGATGCCGGTCGCCGCGACGCTCGTCGCGGGCGCGTTCACGCACTCGGCGCTCTAGACCCCCACGGGGGAAAACCCCCGCCGCGATCCGGGCGCCCGCCGGGTGGGGCGGCCTCGTGCCGGCCGGGAGGCTGGAGGCATGCTTCGAACACGTCTCCGCCGCCCCGCCGCCACCTTCGGCAGCGCGGTCGCGGCCCTCGCCGCGGGCGGCCTCGTCGCCGCGGCCTTCGCCGGGTGCGGCATCGTCACGCCCGGACCCGTCTCGACCGTCGGAGAGGTCGACTTCGACCGCCCCCTTGCGATCCCGCCGCTGGCCGAATCGAGCGTCGACGCCGACGGCACGCGCATCTTCGCCCTGGACGCGCAGGCCGGAACGACCGAGTTCGAACCGGGGCAGCCGAGCGACACGTGGGGCTTCAACGGCGCCTACCTCGGTCCGACGCTCGTCGCCGAGCGGGGCGAGCGCGTGCGCGTCGACGTGACGAACTCGCTCGACGAGCCGACGACGGTGCACTGGCACGGCATGCACCTGCCGCCCGAGATGGACGGCGGCCCCCATCAGATGGTCGAGCCGGATGCCTCGTGGTCGCCCGAGTGGGACGTCGACCAGCAGGCGGCGACGCTCTGGTACCACCCGCATCCGCACGGCGAGACCGAGGATCACGTCGCCCGCGGGCTCGCGGGCATGTTCCTGCTGCACGACGAGCACGAGCGCTCCCTCGGGCTGCCGGCCGAGTACGGCGTCGACGACATCCCGGTGATCGTGCAGGACACCGGATTCTCCGACGCCGGCGCGCTGGAGGGGAAGCAGCGGGGCTACGCAGGCGGGCTCGGCGACGAGCTCCTCGTGAACGGCACGCGCAGCCCGTACCTCGAGGTCGGCCATGAACTCGTGCGGCTGCGGCTGCTGAACGCCTCGACCGCCCGCACCTACGCCTTCGCCTGGAGCGACGGGCGGCCCGTCCGGCTGGTCGCGACCGACGGGGGACTCCTCGAGGCGTCCGTCGACCTCGAGCACGTGCGCCTCTCGCCGGGCGAACGCGCCGAGGTGCTGCTGCGGGTGACCCCCGGCGAGCGGCTCGTGCTGCAGTCGAGGATGACGCCAGGGATCGCCGGGCTCGTCGGTCCGGTCGCCTCGACCAACGGAGGCAGCGACGCGTTCGACGTGCTCGAGGTGCGCGCCGCCGAGGCGCTCGAACCCGTACCCGAGCCCCCGGCGCGGCTCGGCGCGATCGCCGACTTCGACGAGGCGGAGGTCGCCACGACGCGGCGCTTCGAGCTCGGCGACAGCTTCGAGATCAACGGCGAGGCGATGGACATGGGGCGCGTCGACGAGACCGTCACCGTCGACACCCTCGAGCGCTGGGTCGTCGCGAACACCACGCAGCTGCCGCACAGCTTCCACGTCCACGACGTGCAGTTCCGCATCGCGTCGATCGACGGAGAGGCGCCGCCCCCCGAGCTCGCCGGCTGGAAGGACACGATCTTCACGGAGCCCGGGACGGAGGTCGAACTGCTCATGCGGTTCGAGGACTACACCGACACCGACACGCCGTACATGTACCACTGCCACCTGCTGTGGCACGAGGACCAGGGGATGATGGGGCAGTTCGCCGTCGTCGAGCCCGGTCAGTCTGCCACGATGACTGGAGGAACCCACCATGAGCACTGAGATGACGAACCCCGGACCGGCTGCCGCGCCGACCGCGCCGCCGACCGCCGTCGCGTCGACCCCGTCGCGCCGACGCGGCTACTGGTCGATGTGGGCGACCGTGCCGCGCGAGTTCGGCTTCCTCTTCCTCACGATGCCGATCGCGATCATCGCGCTCGTGCTGCTGTCGACGACGTTCTTCACCGGTCTCGGCCTGATCGCCCTCGTGTTCGGCATCTTCATCGTCGTCGCCTCGCTGTTCATGGCGCGCGGGTTCGGCACCCTCGAGCTGGTGCGGTTGCGCTGGGCGGGCCGACCCGAGACCGTCCAGCCCGCGTGGGGGCGCGACGATCGCGAGCAGGGCTTCTGGCGTGCGACCTTCGCGCCGTTCGTCGACGGCCACTACTGGCTCTACCTGCTGCACGGCATGGTCGTGAACCCGATCGTGAGCGTCATCAGCTGGAGCATCACGATCACCTGGACCGCCGTCGCCCTCGGGGGCACGACCGGGTGGATCTGGCAGCGCTACATCCCCGAATCGGGGCGCGACGTCTGGCCGGTGGAGTGGGTGCTCGAGTTCCTCTTCCCGGGCAACGGCTGGGACGTCGACCCGCGCGTCGCCGAGACGGTCTTCGAGTTCGTCCTCGGTCTCGTCTTCCTCGCGACCCTGCCGCTCGTGTTCCGCGGGCTCACGCTGCTGCACGACGTCATCGCACGGGGCATGCTCGGCGCCTGGCGCTCCGAGGCGCTCGAGCGCGAGGTCGCGCAGCTCGCCGCCTCGCGCGGCGCCGCGGTCCAGGCCGAGGACGCCTCGCTCCGCCGCCTCGAGCGCGACATCCACGACGGCCCCCAGCAGCGTCTCGTACGCCTGCAGATGGACCTCGCGGCGATCGAGCGCAAGCTCGACCGCGACCCCGAGTCCGCCCGTGAACTGCTCGGCGAGGCTCGTGACCAGGCCCGCGAGACCCTCGACGAGCTGCGTGCGCTCTCGCGGGGGTTCGCCCCGCCCATCCTCCAGGACCGCGGGCTCGCGGTCGGCCTGCGCTCGCTCGCGGCGCGCAGCCCGGTGCCCGTCGAGGTCGAGATCGCACTGCCGGATGCCTCGCTGCCGGCGCCGATCGAGCGCAACGCCTACTTCGTCGTCGCCGAGCTGCTCACGAACGCGGCGAAGCACGCCGAGGCCACCGGGGTGCGTCTCGTGGTCTCGACGCGCGACACGGGGGAGACGGGGCACTGGCTCGACCTCTGGGTGACCGACAACGGACGCGGCGGGGCATCGGCCCTGCCCGGGCACGGGCTCGCGGGACTCGCCGATCGCGTGCAGGGCCTCCAGGGGCTCTTCGTCGTCGACAGCCCGGTCGGCGGGCCGACGAGCGTCGGGGCGCACATCCCGTACGTGCCGGTCGCCCCCGCCGAGGCGCCTCCGCAGGGCGCCTCGCCGGCCGAGGAGACGCCGGCGGTCGAGTAGCGCCGCGGGCGTGCGCGCCCGGTCCCGCCCCTCGATAGTGTGGGGCCATGACCGACCAGGCCCGCCCCCTCCGCATCGTGCTCGCCGAGGACTCGGTGCTCCTGCGCGAGGGGCTCGTGCGCCTCTTCGACGAAGCCGGCTTCGAGACGGTCGCCGCGTACGGCGAGGCCGACTCGCTGCTCGCGGCGATCGACGAGACCGACCCCGACCTCGCTGTGCTCGACGTGCGCATGCCCCCGACGTTCCGCGACGAGGGCGTGCGGGCGGCGATCGAGCTCCGCCGCCGTCGGCCGAAGCTCGGAGTGCTGCTGCTCAGCCAGTACGTCGAGGGCACCTACGCCCACGAGCTGCTCTCGTCGGGCGAGGGCGGCATGGGCTACCTGCTCAAGGACCGCGTCGCCTCGCTCGACGAGCTCGAGGACGCGGTCGAGCGGGTGAGCGAGGGCGGCACCGTGCTCGACCCGCAGGTCGTGCGCGAGTTGCTGTCGCGGCGCAGCGATCCGCTCGCCTCGCTCACCCCGCGCGAACGCGAGGTCATGGAGCTCATGGCCGAAGGGCGAACGAACGCCGGCATCGCGAAGCAGCTCTTCATCGGCGTCGGCGCGGTCGAGAAGAACGTGACCTCGATCTTCCAGAAGCTCGCGCTCGAGGACTCGGGCACCGACCACCGCCGAGTGCTCGCGGTGCTCACCTGGCTGCAGCGCTGATCGCGGGGTCGGGGGCGCAGGCGATGCCGGATCGGGCCGTCAGCTCTCCGCCCGGCGGAGCGGCACGTGCGCGCCCACGACCTGCCGGTAGCTGCGGTAGCCCTTGAGCATCCAGAGCACGAACTGCGCGAGCGCGACGATGACGCCGATCGCGATCGCCCAGGCGAGCGACCCGCCGAGTGCGGCGACGATGACGCCGACGAAGAGGCCGATGAGCGCCGTGTTCACCACGAGCATGACCATCGCCGAGCTCGCGAACACCTGGGAGCGGTCGCGCACGGCGAACGGGTAGTACGTCGTGCCGATGCCCGTCTCGTCGTCGCTCGTGCCCATCAGGAAGTACGGCTCGAGGCCGGGGTCGAGGTCGAGGTAGGCGCCCCGCAGCCGATTCATCGCGAGGACGTACGCGAGATCCTCGGTCGCCGAGTTGAACACCCGGAGCTGCGTGATCGCCCCGAGCAGCACGAGCAGCGCGAGGATGGCGAGCGCCGCGACCCCGAACCAGCCCCGGAACCCGGTCGCGTTGCCGAGCACTCCGAGGGTGACGAGCCCGGCCGACACCAGGGTGAGGAAGATCGCGATGCGCGTGAGCACCTCGCTCTGCGTCGTCGACCGCGAGGCGAGCAGGCTCCAGTGCTCGGTCGCGAGCATCTGCGCGCGCAACGACTTCTGCGCATCGCCGAGCGGTGCGGCCTCCTCGCCGTCGGACGACGCGGTCCCCGGGGCATCCGCCGTCATACCCGCATTCTGCACCCGCGCCGCGCGACCCGCCATGGCGGACGCCGCGCGTTCAGGCCTGCTGCGGTCCGCGTCGGCCGCGATGGAGCTCGGTCACCTTCGACTCGCCGGGGGAGTCGGGATCGTCGGTGATCGGCTCGTCGGCCATGAACTGCCGGACGATGTGCGCGAGCTCGCCGGGGTGGCTGAAGTTGATCGCGTGCGCCGCCCCCTCCATCACGACGACGGTCACGTCGGTGTCGACGTGGGCGACGACCTCGTGCACTCGGCTCGGATCGGGCATGAGCGGATCGCGGTCGCCGATCACCGCCAGGATCGGCACGGGCAGCGAGAGGAGCCGCTCGAGCGTCGGATACCTGGTCAGCGCCCCGAACATCCTTACGGTGCTCGCGACCCCGAACTTCAGGTAGTCGGGCGCGGCGACGCGCACCATCCGCTTCGGCTCGCGCCCGCCGTCGCGAGCGAGCTGCGCCATCGCCCGCACGAGCGGCTGATTGTGGAGGCCCCCCGCCGGCGAGACGAGCACGGCGCGATCGAGTCGGTCGGGGAAGTGGTGGCCGAACTCGCAGATGACGGGGCATCCCATCGAATTGCCGAGGAGGGTGGCCTTCTCGATGCCGCGGTCGTCGAGGAACCGCGCCGCCGCCTCGGCGAGCGAGGTCAGGGTCAGCTCGGAGCGGGAACGCCGAGCACTCCGACCGAACCCCGGCAGGTCGGGCACGAGCGTGTGGAAGTCGTCGGCGAGCAGCTCGGCCGTCGGCAGCAGGTAGTGGCCCGAGAGCCCGAACCCGTGCACGTGCATGACGACGGGTGCGCCCGGCGGCGGCGACGGCGACTCGCGGTAGAACACGTCGAGTCCGTCGATGGTCGTCCAGTGCTCCGCGAGCGCCGATTGCGGGCGCCGGGGCGTCTTGCGCTCCCGATGCCGGTTCGATGCCGCCTCGGCGTGCTCGGCACGCGGAGACGGCTCGGGCCCGGATGCTTCCGCCGTCATAACGGCATTCTGCACCCGGGCCCGGTCAGCCCGCCATCGAATCGCCTACTTCACGGCGATGTGCGAGAAGAGGAACCAGCGGTCCTTGTCGAGACCGCGCCGGATCTCGATGACGACGTCCTGGCTCGCCGGGTCGAGTTCGCCGAGACCCTCGATCGCCGCGTTGACCTTCTCGGTCGCGAGGTCGATCTGGGTGACGACGTCGGCGATCGCCTCGTCGTAGGGCAGGAAGCCGAGCTTCGGGTCCTTCGCACCGCTCTTGGAGGCGACGGTGCCGAGGCGGCCGTCGATCGGCAGGCCCAGGGCGACGACGCGTTCGGCCGCGAGGTCCGACCAGTCCTGCGCGTGGGCGACGACGTCGTCGAGGAGCTCGTGCACGGCGATGAAGTTCGCCCCGCGAACGTGCCAGTGGGCCTGCTTGCCGTTGACGGCGAGGGCCACGAGCTCGTGGACGACGGGGGTGAGGTACTGGGCGACGCCTGCGGCGACGTCGGCGTTCGATCCGGTCTTCGGTGCGGTCTGGATGTCGGTCATCGTGTCCACCTTCCCTGGAGTGATGTCCTGTTCAACGCTACGCAGATGCCCGCGTATTTCAAGGAAGGGCAGGCAAGGCTCACCCGGGCTTGACTTCGCGCGTCGTTCTTCCCCGTGGCCGCGGCGAACCGATAGTTTGTGCTCATTCCGATCGAGAGGGGTCTGCGCACATGTTCTTCCTCAACAGTCTCTGGGACTGGTTCTGGTTCCTGTTCTGGGCGTTCGCGTACGTCGCGTACCTGTTCGCGCTGATCTACATCATCATCGACGTGTTCCGCGACCACTCGCTGAACGGCTGGCTGAAGGCCGTCTGGTTGATCTTCCTCGTGTTCGTGCCGTTCATCACCGCGCTCGTCTACCTGATCGCCCGCGGCAGCGGCATGGCCGAGCGGGCGGGGCGCAGGCAGCAGGAGTACGAGGAGTACAGCGAGGACTACATCCGCTCGGTCTCGTTCGCGAGCCCCACCGACGAGATTGCGAAGGCGAAGACGCTGCTCGACGCCGGCACCATCACCCAGGGCGAGTTCGACGCGCTGAAGAGCAAGGCGCTCGGCAACAAGTTCTGAGGGGACGGGGCGGCGGGCGAAGCTCGCCGCCCCGCAGACGCGAAACGGCCCGCGACATCGTCGCGGGCCGTTTCTGCGGTTTCGGAGGGGATGACGGGAATCGAACCCGCGTAATCAGTTTGGAAGACTGAGGCTCTACCATTGAGCTACATCCCCGTGACCCGCTCGCGGGCACTGGATCATCGTAGTACACGCCGTCGGCCCATTCGTGCACGTCGGCGCCCGGCGGGCCGGCCCGAGGTCGGCCGCACCCGGCCGAAGCGCTAGCGCAGCGCGCCGATCGAGCTGATGGTGCTGCGCGCGAGCCGCAGCTGGCGCTCGTACGTCGCCGCGAGCACCACGAGCAGGACCCCGGCGATGCCGAGCCACAGCCACCACCAGACGGCCTCGTAGAGCCAGGTGATCGCCGGCCACAGCTGCACGATCGCGTGCACGAGCAGCACGCCGCCGCCCAGGACGAACGGCGCCTGGAGGCGGCGCACCACGCCGGCGAGCAGCGTCGCGAGGGCGACCACGCCGAGGGCGACGTTGCGCCACAGCTCGGGATCGAGGAAGTCGGCGAGGAGCGGGGGCACGAGCAGGATCGCGAGCCCCGTGCCGAGCGCGGGCCAGCTGCCGAGCCCGGGGGAGCGTCGCAGGGCGACCGCGCCCGCGGCGACGAACGCGAGGCCGATCGGTGCGGTGACGAGGTCGAAGGGGTCGACGGTCGCGCTCACGAGCGCGAGGACGCCGCCGAGCACGAGGATGCCGCGGGTCGTCCATGCGAAGACCGGCCCCGCGAACGGCCGCGCCCGGGTCGCGGCCCCGGCGACGTGTGCTGCGCCCACGACGGTGAAGAGCACGGCCGCGCGCAACGACGACTCGTCGCCCGAGACGATCGCGAGCACGGTCGGCAGCGACGCCACGGCGAGCGACGCCGCGAGCCCCACCTCGGCGAGCTGCTCGGGGCGGGACTCCGTGCGGGCCCACACGACGGTGATGACCACCCCGCACGCCAGCGCGATGACGGGCCAGAACTCGGGCGGCAGCACCCCGTCGCCCGTCCGGGCGACCGAGAGCCCGCGCACGAGCGCGGCGCCGGTGACGGCCGTCCACCCGGTGGCGACACCGATCAGGCGCACGGGCACGCCGCGGAGTGACTGCGGAAGGAAACCCGCGGCGAGGGCTACGATGGCGCCCGCGGCGACGAGCACGAGCGTTCGCAGCTCGGAGTCGCCGGCCGAGCCGACGCTCGGCAGCACCGCCACGCCCGCGGCCACGGAGAATAGCGCCGTCCGGCCGCGTGAGGTGGAGCCGACCGGCGCGCGTCGCCAGGCGATGAGGAGGCCGCACGCGATCAGCGCCGCCGCCAGGGGCAGCGTGTAGGCCTCGACGGTGTCGACGCCGTCGCCGAGCAGACGGCTCCAGACGGCCGCGACCGCGAGGACGGCGGTGAGCCAGGCGACGTGCCGCTGCGGGCTCTCGCCGGCGATCGGGTCGCCTGCGAGCGCGGCGAGCACGATCGGCACCGGGGCGAGGATCGCGAACACGAGCCACGGTTCGCTGGCGCCCGCGACCGCCCACGTGATGGCGGCGAGCCCGAGGATCGCGACCGCGACGGACCAGCCGATCATGGCGGCGTCGCCGCGTCCGCGCCTCGCGAGGTGCGCGAGCGCGGCCGCGGCGAGGGCGGCGCCGGCGACGGCGTAGGCGACGGTGTCGCGGCCCGCGAGATCGAGGGCGAGGAGCCCGCTCGCCGCGCCGAGGGCGAGCGGCGCGATCGCGGCGACGGCGATGCGCACGCCTGACGGCGCGGAACGACGAAGCCAGGGCACGGATGCCGCGGCGAGGAGCGACGCCGGCAGCCACGACCACGTGGCATCCGGCGCGTCAAGGGCGAACGCGGCCGCCGCGACGACCGCGCTGCCGAGCAGGGGCACGGTGAGGGCGATCCGGTCGCCGGTCGTGCCGAGCCGCACGAGGCCGGCGACGCCGAGGAGCACCGAGGAGCCGATGCCGAGGATCAGCCACGGAGCGGTCGACGGCTCGTCGAACCGCACGCCGCGCGACTCGAGCCACCACGCGAGCGAGGCGAGGACGGCGATCGTGAGCAGGCCGGCGACGACGACGTGCACGAGGCCGATCGCGGTCGCGCGGGCGCCCCAGATGCGGCCGGACAGCACGCGCCCGCCGACGGCGGCGAGGAGCACCGCGCCGCTCGTGACCGGCCAGACGTCGGGAGCGGTGAAGCCGAAGGTCACAGCGAGCACCGCGGCCGCCACGCCCGCGACGGCGAGCACCGCGAGGAGCGCCTCCGAGGCCGGGCGGGCGAATCCCGCCCAGGCGAGCGCACCGAGTGCGACCGCGGGCCAGATCGTCGCGGTGACCCACGGCGCCTCCACGACGGCGCCGACGACGACGACCGCGGCGAGCGCAGCACCCACCGGGAGCGCGACGAAGCGGCGGAGCCGGCCGAGGATCGCGAGGGTCGCGGCGCTGCCGAGGGCGACGACGACGGGCAGGAGCACCGCGCCGAGCTCGGTCGCGGCGTCGAGGCCGAGTGGGCCGCCGCGGCCCAGGCCGGGCGCGGGGATGCCGGCGACGAAGCGGGCGCCGATCGCCGCGAGCCCGACGAGCGCCCCGGGCAGCGCCGATCCGACCGCAACGAGCGCCGCACCGAGGAAGGCGCAGAGCTCGGCACCCGGGCGCACGCCGGATCGACGGAGGACGACGGCGAAGAGGCACAGGACCGCGCCGGTGACCGCGGGAGCGAGCCAGATCGCCGTACCCGACTCGATCTCGAGGGCGATCGACACCGCCGGCGCCAGCGCGGCGCTGAGCCCGAACGCCGAGGCTGCGACGAGGCGCCACATCGGCGCGACGGCGCCGGCCCGCGCGCCAAGCACGATGACCAGCAGGAGCCAGGCCGCGGCGGCGCCGAGGAATCCCCAGAGCGGATGCCACGCCAGCTCGGGCATCGCCCATGCGGCCGTCAGCACCGCCACCCCGCCGCCGGTGAAGCCCGCGACGAGCAGGATCGTCCGCTCGACGAGCGGCGGGAGCACGGCGCCTGCGGCGCCGAGCACTGCGACGGCGAGTGAACCGGCCCACACGCCGGTGGGCACGTCGCCCTCGGGGGCGAGCTGCGTCGCGAGGAGGTACGTCGCGACCGGCAGCAGGGCGGCCGCGACGAAGCCGGTGGTGCGGATGCCGGTGACGCGGCGGGCGAGGGCGAGCAGCGCCGCCACGACGAGCAGGGCGCCGCCCGTGTACCCGACGGCGTCGAGCGCATCGGTGCCGAACAGCCCGTTCGCCCGGACGATCCAGACGTCGAGCAGCAGCAGCACGACGGCCACGGAGGCGACGCCCTCGGCGGTTCCGGGCAGTCGCCGCGCCCGGAGGAGCCAGGCGATGCCGAGCACCGCGACGCTCAGCACCGCGGTGATGATCGAACGCACCTCGAGGCTCGTCACGAGGTACGCGTAGAAGAGGAACACGATCGCGGTGATCGAGAGCAGGACGACGCCGAGCCCGAGCAGGAACACCTGGACGCCCGAACGACGCGGCCGGTGATCGTCCGCGGATGCCGGCGGCACGGATGCCGGCGGCACGGCTGCCGGCGGCGCGACGAACGGCGCGGCGGCCGGCGTCGGCGACGCGGGCGGCGCCGAGGGCACGGGGGCCGCAGGGGCCGCGGGCGACGGTACGGCGGGCGGAGCCGTCGCGACCGCGGCGGCCGTCGCCGTCACTGCGGCGGCCGGGGCACCCGTCGCCGGGGCATCCGCCGACGGTGCCGTCGTGCCCGCCTGCGGGGGGCGGGCCGCCGCCTGCTGCGTCGCGACCGAGACCGTCGGCACCGCCTGCGCCGCGCGCATGCGGGCGATCAGCGCGGCCCTCGACACGCTCTCCGCGTGAAGACGGGTGCCGACCTCGAGCAGCTCGACGGAGGCGGGCACGCCGAGGTCGAGCCCGCACGCGGCGCAGCGCGGAGAGGGCAGCGGCGCGAAGCAGGCGGGGCAGCGCGTCGTGTCGACGAAGAACGCGGGGTCGGCGGGCCAGCGGAGCACGCCGTCGGGAGCGGCGGTCGGTCGGTCGGTCATGGCGACACTCTGCCAGTCGTGCGGCCCGGATCTCGCGATCGATCCACAGACGCGCCGTGATCCGCGCCCCGGTGCGATCAGCGACCCCCGCCGCGCGTGCAGTAGACTTTCCGGGGTCCACCCGCCTGACGTGTGTTTCGGCATGCCCGCGCGGGTGAATCGACGAGTTGAGTCGGCGACTCGGGGCGTAGCTCAGCTTGGTAGAGCGCCCGCTTTGGGAGCGGGAAGTCGCAGGTTCGAATCCTGTCGCCCCGACGAGTTGCTCGACTCGACACGAACTTCCACACAACAGGAGATCTTCCCCATGCCGACCACTTCGGTTGAGAAGCTGAGCCCCACTCGCGCCAAGCTCACCATCTCGGTGACGCCCGACGAGCTGAAGCCCAGCATCGCCCACGCGTACGAGCACATCGCCGAGCAGGTCAACGTGCCCGGCTTCCGCAAGGGCAAGGTGCCGCCGCCCATCATCGACCAGCGCGTCGGCAAGGCCGCCGTGCTCGAGCACGCGGTGAACGAGGGCCTCGACGGCTTCTACCGCGCCGCCGTCGCCGAGCACGAGCTGCGCCCGATGGGCCGCCCCGAGGCCGACATCGTCGAGTGGCCCAGCGAGAAGGACTTCTCGGGCGACCTGCTGCTCGCCATCGAGGTCGACGTGCGTCCCGAGATCGAGATCCCCGCATACGCGGGCCTCGAGCTGACCGTCGACACGGTCGAGGTCGGAGACGACGAGGTCGCCGAGGAGCTCGACCGCCTGCGCAGCCGCTTCGGCACGCTCATCACGGTCGACCGCCCCGCCAAGTCGGGCGACTTCGTGACCCTCGACCTCGTCGCCACGATCGACGGCACCGAGGTCGACACCGCCAGCGGCATCTCGTACGAGCTCGGCTCGGGCGAGCTGCTCGAGGGCATCGACGAGGCGCTCGACACGCTGTCGGCCGGCGAGTCGACTACCTTCGCCTCGAAGCTGCTCGGCGGCGACCACGAGGGCGAGACCGCCGAGATCAGCGTGACCGTCGGCGCCGTCAAGGAGCGCGAGCTCCCCGAGGCCGACGACGACTTCGCGCAGATCGCGAGCGAGTTCGACACCCTCGCCGAGCTGACCGCCTCGCTCAAGGAGCAGGCCGGCCGCAACAAGGTCTTCGGCCAGGGCAACCAGGCGCGCGACCTCCTCGTCGACAAGCTCCTCGAGCTCGCCGACGTGCCCGTCGCCCAGGGCGTCATCGACGACGAGGTGCACCGCCACCTCGAGGGCGAAGGCCGCCTCGAGGACGACGTGCACCGCGCCGAGGTCGCCGAGTCGAGCGAGAAGGCGTTCAAGACGCAGATCCTCCTCGACGCGATCGCCGAGGCCGAGAAGGTCCAGGTCAGCCAGGAGGAGCTCACCCAGTACCTCGTGCAGGGTGCCGCCCAGTACGGCATGGACCCGAACGAGTTCGTGCAGATCCTGAGCCAGCAGGGCCAGATCCCCGCCATGGTCGGCGAGGTCGCGCGCAACAAGGCGCTCGCGATCGCGCTCGGCAAGGCGAAGGTGTCGGATGCCGCTGGCAACCCCGTGGACCTCTCCGAGTTCACCGCCGTCGGCGACGACGAGGCTGCCGACGAGGCCGCCGAGGCGCCCGCGGAGGAGAAGCCCGCCGCGAAGAAGCGCGCTCCGAAGAAGGCCGCCGCCGAGGCGCCGGCCGAGGAGGCCGCCGAGGCCCCCGCGGAGGAGAAGAAGCCGGCTCGCAAGCGCGCGCCGAAGAAGGCCGACGCGGAGTAATCCCCGCATCGAAGTGCGAAGGGGTCGAGCGTTCTCGCTCGGCCCTTTCGTCGTTCCAACGGACGAGCAGAAGAGGACGAGGACCATGACGGACTCGACGAGCGAGTGGCAGCGGCGGGTCGACGAGGTGTGGGCCACGGCCGACGAGCTCGGCGAGCTCGTGGTCGTCGAGCGCATCGACGCCCTGGCCGCAGAACGAGGTGAGGGCGACCCGCTCGCGCTCTTCGAACGGGCCGGCGCCCGCGACTCCGCCGGGCTCGAGGCCGAGGCCGAGCCGCTCTACCGCCGTGCGATCGCGGCGGGCCTGACCGGCTCCGAGCGCGTGCAGGCCCATGTCCAGCTCGCCTCGACCGTCCGCAACCTCGGGCGGCCGCTCGAGTCGATCGCGATCCTCGACGGGATCGAGCCCGAGGCGGCCGAACTCCGCGACGCCGTCGTCGCGTTCCGCGCGCTCGCGAGGGTCGATGCGGGCGACGCCCGCCGCGCGGCATCCGACGCGCTCGCGGCCCTCGCACCCCACCTGCCGCGGTATCGCGTGTCGCTCGCCGCCTACGCGGCGGAACTCGCGGCATCCGCCTAGGGCGAACAGCCCCGTTCGCGCGCGTTGCACCGGATAGATTCGATTCAACGCGACAACCGAAACGGAGCGACACATGGCCGAACCGACACCAGGCACCGGTGTTTTCGATCGACTGCTGAAGGACCGCATCATCTGGCTTGGCTCCGAGGTGCGCGACGACAACGCCAACGAGATCGCGGCGAAGCTGCTGCTGCTCGCCGCAGAGGACCCCAAGAAGGACATCTACCTCTACATCAACTCGCCCGGTGGCTCGATCACGGCCGGCATGGCGATCTACGACACGATGCAGTTCGTGCCGAACGACATCGTCACCGTCGGCATCGGCATGGCCGCCTCGATGGGGCAGCTCCTCCTCACGGCCGGCACGAAGGGCAAGCGCTACATCACGCCGAACGCGCGCGTGCTGCTGCACCAGCCGCACGGCGGCTTCGGCGGCACCGCGAGCGACATCCAGACGCAGGCGCAGCTCATCCTCGACATGAAGAAGCGTCTCGCCGAGATCACGGCCGCGCAGACCGGCAAGTCCGTCGAGCAGATCAACGCCGACGGCGACCGCGACCGCTGGTTCAACGCGCAGGAGGCCCTCGAGTACGGCTTCGTCGACCACATCCGCGAGTCGGCGCTCGACGTCGCCGGCGGCGGCGGAACCCAGGCGTAGGCATCGAGAGAAGAGAGAACGTCAGAATGAACATCCCTGCTTTCGGTGGCACCGCCTTCAACGGCGTGCAGGCACCGGGCTCGCGCTACATCCTGCCGAGCTTCGAGGAGCGCACCGCCTACGGCTACAAGCGCCAGGACCCGTACGCGAAGCTCTTCGAGGACCGCATCATCTTCCTCGGCGTGCAGGTCGACGACGCCTCGGCCGACGACATCATGGCCCAGCTCCTGGTGCTCGAGTCGATGGACCCCGACCGCGACATCATCCTCTACATCAACTCGCCCGGCGGCTCGTTCACCGCGATGACGGCGATCTACGACACGATGCAGTACATCCGTCCGCAGATCCAGACCGTCGTGCTCGGCCAGGCGGCCTCTGCCGCCGCGGTCATCGCCGCGGCCGGCACGCCCGGCAAGCGCCTCGCGCTGCCGAACGCCCGCGTGCTCATCCACCAGCCCGCCATGGGCGAGGCAGGGCACGGCCAGGCGAGCGACATCGAGATCCAGGCCGCCGAGATCCTGCGCATGCGCGGATGGCTCGAGGAGACGCTGTCGCGTCACTCGAACCGCACGCCCGAGCAGGTCAACGCCGACATCGACCGCGACAAGATCCTGTCGGCCGCCGAGGCCCTCGAGTACGGCCTCATCGACCAGGTGCTCACCTCGCGCAAGAGCCTGCCGGCGATCACCCGGTAGCCTCGCGGCGTGACGAACGCGGCGGACGGCCGGCTGGACGACAGCCGGCCGTCCGCCGCGTTTCGCTGTATGCGGACGCGCCGGTCGACCACGGGGCGTGGCCCGCGACGGTTCCGGGCGATCGCCCGGCTCATCGTCGCCGCGGCCTCGACTGCCTGCCCGGCCTCGGTTTCCTCGTCGGTGAGGACGTCGCGCACCGGCGCTCGTGCCTCGACGACCGGCGCCGATGGCTGCGCCGTCTCATCGACTGAACCGGTGGTTCGCGGCGGGCGAACCCGCTGGCGTGTCGAATCGCTCGGGCTACGCCGCAACCGCCGGAACTCGGGCTAGGCTCGGAGCAGACTCGTCGACAGGGAGGGTTTCGATGGCACGCATCGGAGAGAGCGCCGATCTGCTGAAGTGCTCCTTCTGCGGAAAGAGCCAGAAGCAGGTCCAGCAGCTCATCGCCGGACCCGGCGTCTACATCTGCGACGAGTGCGTCGAACTCTGCAACGAGATCATCGAGGAGCGCCTCGCCGAGGCCGGCGAGACCGAGGCCGGCGAGTTCGAGCTGCCGAAGCCGAAGGAGATCTTCGCCTTCCTCGAGGAGTACGTGATCGGCCAGGAGGCCGCGAAGAAGGCGCTCGCCGTCGCGGTATACAACCACTACAAGCGCGTGCGCGCGAAGGCGACGCTGACGACCGCCGACCGCGCCCACGACGACGTCGAGATCGCGAAGTCGAACATCCTGCTCATCGGCCCGACCGGCTGCGGCAAGACCTACCTCGCCCAGACGCTCGCGAAGCAGCTCAACGTGCCGTTCGCCGTCGCCGACGCGACCGCGCTGACCGAGGCGGGCTACGTCGGCGAAGACGTCGAGAACATCCTGCTGAAGCTCATCCAGGCGGCCGACTACGACGTCAAGCGGGCCGAGACCGGCATCATCTACATCGACGAGGTCGACAAGATCGCGCGCAAGGCCGAGAACCCGTCGATCACGAGGGATGTCTCGGGCGAGGGCGTGCAGCAGGCGCTGCTGAAGATCCTCGAGGGCACGGTGGCCTCGGTGCCGCCGCAGGGCGGGCGCAAGCACCCCCATCAGGAGTTCATCCAGATCGACACGACGAACGTCCTGTTCATCGTGGCGGGCGCGTTCGCCGGGCTGGAGGACATCATCTCCTCGCGTGCGGGCAAGCGCGGCATCGGCTTCGGTGCGCCCCTCCACAACAAGGAGGACGAGGCCGACATCTTCAGCGAAGTCCTCCCGGAAGACCTGCACAAGTTCGGACTCATCCCCGAGTTCATCGGCCGGCTCCCGGTCGTCGCGACGGTGACGCCGCTCGACCAGGAGGCCCTGATGGAGATCCTCACCGAGCCGAAGAACGCCCTCGTCAAGCAGTACCAGCGCATGTTCGAGCTCGACGGCGTCGAGCTCGACTTCGAGCAGGCCGCCCTCGAGGCGATCGCCGACCTCGCGGTGCTCCGCCAGACGGGTGCCCGCGGCCTCAGGGCGATCATGGAGGAGGTGCTCGGGCCGATCATGTTCGAGGTGCCGTCCTCGACGGGCGTGGCCCGTGTGGTCGTGACGCGCGCCGCGGTACTCGACAACGCGGCCCCGACGATCGTTCCCCACAAGCCGCGCCGCGCCGAGAAGTCGGCCTAGGCGAGAGCGCCGCCCATCTTCCACACCGTCGTCGCGGGCGTCATCGCCGCCATCACGGGGTTCGCCAGTTCGTTCGCGCTCGTCATCGCCGGGCTGGTCGCCGTCGGCGCCACTGATTCGCAGGCCGCGTCCGGTCTGTTCGCGCTGTGCCTTGCGACCGGCATCACCTGCATCGTGCTGCCGATCCTCATGCGCGTGCCCGTGTCGTTCGCCTGGTCGACGCCCGGCGCGGCGCTGCTCGTCGCCGCGGCGAGCACGACCCAGGACTTCGCCGCGGCGACCGGCGCCTTCCTCGTCTGCGGCGCGCTCATCGTGCTCTCGGGTCTCTGGCCCGCGCTCGGCCGGGCGATCACGAGCATCCCGAAGCCCATCGCGAGCGCGATGCTCGCCGGCATCCTCTTCCCGATCTGCATCGCCCCGGTGACCGCGGCGATCGAGCAGCCGGCGATCGCGATCCCGATGGTGCTCGTCTGGCTGCTGCTCGCCCGGCTCGCGCCGCGCTGGGCGGTGCCCGCTGCCATGCTCGTGGCCGTCGTCGGCATCGCCGTCATCGCGGGGCCGGCGGTGCTCGGCAACGACGCCGTCGTCCCGCGCCTCGAGTTCGTGGCTCCCGTGTTCGATCCCTTCGTCATCGTGAGCCTCGGCCTGCCGCTGTTCATCGTCACGATGGCCGGGCAGAACGTTCCCGGGTTCGCCGTCATGTCGACGTTCGGGTTCCGACTCCGGCCGCGGCCGGTCCTCATGACGTCGGGGGTCGCCACGATGGCGGCCGCGCTGGCCGGCGGACACGCGATCAACCTCGCCGCGATCACCGCCGCGATCATGGCGAGCCCCGAGGCGGCACCCGATCCGCGTCGGCGCTGGATCGCGACCGTCTCGTCGGGCGTCGTCTACCTGCTGCTCGGCGTGGGGGCGGGTCTCGCTGCCGCGATCGTGCAGGCGTCGCCGCCGATCATCATCACCGCGGTCGCCGGGCTCGCTCTGCTCGGGGCGCTCGTCACGGCGCTCACCACCGCGCTCGAGGCGCCCGGGCAGCGCATCACCGCGATCGGCACCTTCCTCGTGACCGCCTCGGGGGTTGCGGTCGCCGGCATCGGCTCGGCGTTCTGGGGGCTCGTCGTCGGCGGGGTGCTCATGCTGTGGCTGAGGCCGCGGACACCCGCGGACCCGGTCGCGCCGGCCGACGCGGCGACTCGGCGTACTGACGAGCCGATGGGCGACGTCGTCGACGACTAGTCGAAGAGCCGCACGACACGCCATCTCGCGTCGGCGCCCGGCTCCTGCTCGACGTCGAAGACATGGGTCTCGCCGTCGTCGGTGCTCGCCTGGAACCGCCAGCCCGAGATCTCGAGCGGTGCGCGGCCGGGGGAGACGTCGTGCTCGGCGAACGGCCGCCACCACCCGCACGCACCGACGAGGGCGGTCGGGGTGTCGCTGACCCGGAACCGCCGGGCCCGCCAGACCAGGCGCAACGGCGTGCCCGCGTCGTCGGTCCACAGCTCGACGGGCTCCTCCAGCTGGGGCACGGGCACCTCCGATCGGGCCGGTCATTCGAACATGTGTTCGAATTCTAGCATCGCCGTCGATGCGGCGACCGGGCCGGCGGGCGCGGACGGCGCGTCGACACCGCCGGCCGAGGCGCGAGAGTCACGGCGAACCCGCGAGCCGTGCACCCGCGAGCCGTGCCCGAACGTGCGACGGCCCCGGCAGCGATGCGCTGCCGGGGCCGTCGGTCGGGTCTGATCAGGCCAGGTCGTCGTCGGTGCGGGCGCCGAAGACGATCTCGTCCCAGCTGGGCATCGACGCGCGTCCCTTCTTCTGGCCGCGAGATGCGCCGCCGTTGTTCGCGGGCGAGGAGACCTTGCCCCAGAGGCTGCGGGCGCCGGCGCCGGGCTGCTCGTCGGCGGGCTCGGGGTGCGGCTCGACGGCGGCCGCCGGCGCGATCGGCGCCGGCGCCGGGGCGGGGGCCGGTCGCGGCGAGTCCTGCTCGACGTTCGCCGACTCGCGCTCACCCCGTCGACGCCGAAGCGCCTCGAGGAGGTCGGCCGTCTCGCCGAGCGACTGCTTCGGCTCGTCGGCCCGCTTGATGGCCGCGCGCGCCACCGCGGGGCTCGAGGTCTGCGAGGTGCGCGCGTAGGGGAGCGGCTCGAGGTGGGGCGCCGTGTCGTTGTCGCCGTGGTCGATCTCGTCGAAGGTGAACGCGCCGCTGTCGAACCTCGACTCGTCGGAGTCGGGCCCGACGGCGCGGAGCCGGGGGATGAGCCCGCCCTTGAGCTCGCCCTGCTGCGACAGCGTGACCGCCTCGGAGTTCAGGGGCTGCAGCGACTGCTTGCGCGGCTCGAAGGTCCAGCGGGCGTCGTGGTCGATCGTGTCGGCGGTGAACTCGAGCTTGACGATCCAGCCGCGCTCCTCGTCCTTCCAGCTCGCCCAGCGCTCGCCCTGTGCGCCGAGCTTCGCGAGCCGGTCGCGGATCACGCCGCCGAAGGTCGCGGGCTCGTCGGCGGGGTCGGCCTCGACGCCGAGGTTGACGGGCACGGCGAGCGCCGAGGTGACGACGTGGTCGCGCTCGGCGAGCACGGGCCCCTCGAAACGCCGGATGTAGTCGACCGACGCACCGGTGACCTGCGCGACCTCCTCGGCCGACATGCCTGCACGAATGTGCGTCTGGATCTCGCGGGGCGAGGGTTTCGGCCCGGTGTGCTGTTCGGGCTGAGCCTGCCGGATCCGCGACTGGAGCACCTCGTCGATCTCGATCCGGAAGCGCGCGCCATCGTCGGAGGCAGCGAGCAACGCGCCGTTCTCGACTCCGATTACCTTGAGTTCCTGCATCGCGACAAGCCCTTCCGTGCTTTCGTCTCCGCCCAAGGATGCCACGTCGCCGACGGTGCTCGCGGGAATAGCGCGGGCGCGGCGGAAGTTGAGCACGTTGCATCCGGAACGGGCGTGCACGAGGGTTTGCTTACGTTCCCGTTTTGATGCAGACTATGGCCGCCGAATCTTCGGCGCATGAGGAAATGGATGGGAATGGCAACGGATTACGACGCCCCGCGGAAGACCGAAGACGACTCGGAGTCGATCGAGGCCCTCAAGGAACGCGTCCCCGACAAGATGTCGGGAGTGGTGGATGTCGACGATGCCGACAACCCCGGAGGATTCGACCTCTCCGGTGCAGACCTCTCCGACGTCGAGCTCGATGTCGTCGTGCTTCCGCCCCAGGCCGATGAGTTCACCTGCGTGAACTGCTTCCTGGTGAAGCACCGTTCGCAGATCGACCACGAGACGAAGCTCGGGCCGATCTGCCTGGAGTGCGCGTCCTAGACGCTGCGCTCCTCACCTTCAGGCCGTCGTGATCCGTTGATCGCGGCGGCCAGTTCTTTGGGTCGGCGGCTCGACACGAGCCAGTACGGCGTCGGGTCGGCAGGGTCGATGATCGGCACCCGCACGACCGGTCGCACCCAGCCGCGGATGACGAGGAACGCGCGGGCATCGAGCCCGGTGCCGCGTTCGATGCGCGCCGCGGCCTCGTCGGCGGCGACCGCCTCGCCGAGCTGCTCGACCGAGATCTCGGCCCGTCCGGCACGGAATCGGCCGCCGCGGACCTCGAGGGTGGGGGCGGTGAGGGTCAGCGCGCCCACCGCCGCGAGGTAGAGGATGACCCCCGTGGCGATGCCGGCGGGCAGCGAGACGGGAGCCAGCACGAGGATGCTCGCGGGGATGAGCAGCAGGCTGGCGATGTAGATCCACGGCGTCGGCCAGAGTCTCTCGTGGTATTCGGGCATGGTTCTATCAGACCAGACTTCTGCGCTGCCCGGTGATCGGGAGGTGCCGGTGGCCCTGCGGCGTGCGCGCACGGACTTCTGCACTACCCGGTGATCGGGAGGTGCCGGTGGCCCCGCGGCGTGCGCGCACGGACTTCTGCACTACCCTCGAACGGTGACCGATTCCGTCGATGTGCTGATCACCGCCGAACGCATCCCGAGCTACGCCCACGAGGGCGACGCCGGGGCCGACCTCCATGCCGCGGAGTCCGTCGTCCTCCAGCCGGGGGAGCGCGCCACCGTCGGCACGGGCGTCTCGATCGCGCTGCCCGAGGGGTACGTGGCCTTCGTCGTGCCGCGCTCGGGTCTCGCGTTCAAGCACGGCATCACGATCGTGAACGCGCCGGGCACCGTCGACGCCGGCTATCGCGGCGAGATCAAGGTCGCACTGCTCAACACCGACGCGCGCGACGCGTACGCGATCGAGGCCGGCGACCGCATCGCCCAGGTCGTCGTCATGCCCGTGAGCCGGGCGCGCTTCGTCGAGGTCGAGCAACTCCCGAGCAGTCTGCGCGGCGAGGGTGGATTCGGCTCCACGGGATTCGGGGAGCACAAGTCAGGAGTGAACGCGTGAGCGACATCGAGAACACCGACGGCGCGGTCGTCGACCAGCCCAAGTCCGCACCCGACGATCGGGCCAGTGCCGGCCCGTTCGACGAGTCGGAGGCCAACCCGGTCCGTCCGTACGTCGACCTCGGCGGCGTGAAGGTGCTGCCGCGCGAAGGCCTGCACCTCCGTCTCGAGGTCGAGGAGGGCACGAAGCGGGTCGTCGCGATCGGCCTCGACTACGCGAACTCGACGCTGCAGGTGCAGCCGTTCGCCGCACCGCGCTCGAGCGGCCTCTGGCACGAGATCCGTGCCCAGATCGCCGAGCAGATCGCGCGCCAGGGCGGCACGACGACGGTGCGCGAGGGCACCTTCGGTCCCGAGCTGCTCGCGCAGATCCCGGTTGCGGCAGGCGAGGGCCAGCAGGGCCAGATGCGTCTCGCCCGCTTCATCGGCGTCGACGGCCCCCGATGGTTCCTGCGCGGCGTGATCGCCGGCCAGGCCGCGGTCGATCCGGCCGCCGCGGCGCAGGTCGAGGACCTCTTCCGTTCGATCGTGGTGGTGCGCGGCGCGACGCCGATGCCGCCTCGCGACCTCATCCCGCTGCGGATGCCGGCGTCGTCGACCGGCGCCCCGACCGCGTAGGCATGACGCACCCGACGGGTGCCGAGCACCCCGACCCCGACAACGGGCAGGATGCCTCGGGCGAATCCCGAACCGATTCCGGCGAGTTCGGTCGCGCCTTCGCGGCCGCCGCGGAGAAGAGCGGGCTCGGTGCGTTGGCGCGCGACGAGAAGCTGAGCGGACGAGACCTGCTCGTCGCGGTCGGCGGAGTCCGCGGCATCCTCGAGGCGCTGCTGCCCGGCCTCGTCTTCCTCGTCGTCTACAGCTCGCTCACGAGCTTCGCGGGGCAGGATCCGCAGGCCGCCCTCGTCCCTGCGCTCATCGCGTCGGTCGGGCTCGCCGTCGTCTTCACGGTCGTCCGCGTCGCGACCAAGGGGCAGCCGACGCAGGCGATCGCCGGGCTGATCGGCGTGCTCGCCTCGGCGGCGCTCGCGCTGTGGACCGGTCGTGCGGAGGACAACTACGTGCTCGGCTTCTTCACGAACGCCGCGTACGCGCTCGCCCTGCTGATCTCGCTCTTCGTGAAATGGCCCGCGATCGGGCTCATCGTCGGCTTCCTCATGGGCGACGGGGTCGCGTGGCGCAACGACCGCCGCAAGTACCGTGCGATGCAGTTCCTGACGCTCGTCTGGATCGGGCTCTTCGTCGCACGTCTGGCCGTGCAGCTGCCCTTCTACTTCGCGGGGAACGTCGAGGCGCTCGGCGCCTTCCGGCTGCTGATGGGGGTTCCCCTCTACGCGCTCGTGCTCGTCTTCTCCTGGCTGGTGGTGCGCGCCGTCTACCCGTCGTCGGCGCGCTCCGGCGAGTGATAGAGTTATCTCGACGTCAAGATAAATTCGCACGCAGTGCGAGGCCTGTCGGCTGGCGATCGGCTTAGGTTACCCTTGCTGGTACCGCCCCATGTCTGACGGAGAAGATGGAATGTCGTGCGCGTCGTCGCCGGCATCCGCGAAGGAGAGGACATCGTGTCTGCAGTGAACAGTTTCGGGGCGAAGGACACGCTCCGCGTCGGTGATGAGTCCTACGAGATCTTCCGGCTCGACACCGTGCCGGGTCACGAGAAGCTCCCGTTCAGCCTGAAGGTGCTGCTCGAGAACCTGCTCCGCACCGAGGACGGTGCGAACGTCACCAAGGAGCAGATCGAGGCGCTCGGCTCGTGGGACCCGCAGGCCGAGCCCGACACCGAGATCCAGTTCTCGCCCGCGCGCGTCGTGATGCAGGACTTCACCGGCGTGCCCTGCATCGTCGACCTCGCGACCATGCGCGAGGCGGTCACCGCGCTGGGCGGCGACCCGAACAAGATCAACCCGCTCTCGCCCGCCGAGATGGTCATCGACCACTCCGTCATCGCCGACCTCTTCGGCACCGAGAACGCCCTCGAGCGCAACGTCGAGATCGAGTACGAGCGCAACGGCGAGCGCTACCAGTTCCTCCGCTGGGGCCAGACCGCCTTCAACGACTTCAAGGTCGTGCCCCCGGGCACCGGCATCGTGCACCAGGTCAACATCGAGCACCTGGCCAAGGTCGTCTACGACCGCGAGGTCGACGGCGTCCTGCGCGCCTACCCCGACACCTGCGTCGGCACCGACTCGCACACGACCATGGTCAACGGCCTCGGCGTGCTCGGCTGGGGCGTCGGCGGCATCGAGGCCGAGGCGGCCATGCTCGGCCAGCCCGTCTCCATGCTCATCCCGCGCGTCGTCGGCTTCAAGCTCACGGGCGAGATCCCCGCCGGCGTGACGGCGACCGACGTCGTCCTCACGATCACCGACATGCTCCGCCAGCACGGCGTCGTCGGCAAGTTCGTCGAGTTCTACGGCGCAGGCGTCGCCTCGGTGCCGCTCGCGAACCGCGCCACCATCGGCAACATGAGCCCCGAGTTCGGCTCGACCGCCGCGATGTTCCCGATCGACGACGTCACCCTCGACTACCTGCGCCTCACCGGTCGCGACGAGGCCGCGATCGCCCTCGTCGAGCAGTACGCGAAGGTGCAGAAGCTCTGGCACGACGCCGACAACGAGCCCGACTTCAGCGAGTACATGGAGCTCGACCTCTCGACGGTCGTCCCGTCGATCGCCGGTCCGAAGCGTCCCCAGGACCGCATCCTGCTCTCGCGCTCGAAGGAGCAGTTCGAGGTCGACCTCACCAACTACGCCGACGTCGACCACGACCTCGTCGACCTGACGATCTCCGAGTCGTTCCCCGCTTCCGACCCGCCCGGGTTCACCCCCGAGGACGAGTCGAGCCACCACGAGCACCACCACCACTCGCACGCGCCGAAGACGGTCTCGAAGCCGACCCCGGTGACGGTCGCGGGCGGCCCGTCGTTCACGCTGAACCACGGCTCGGTGGCGCTCGCGGCGATCACCTCGTGCACGAACACCTCCAACCCGTCGGTCATGATCGCGGCGGGCGTGCTCGCCCGCAATGCGCTCGAGAAGGGCCTCAAGACCAAGCCGTGGGTCAAGACCACCCTCGGCCCGGGCTCGAAGGTCGTCACCGACTACTACGAGAAGTCCGGCCTCGACAAGTCGCTCGAGGGGCTCGGCTTCTACACCGTCGGCTACGGCTGCACGATCTGCATCGGCAACTCCGGCCCGCTGATCGAAGAGGTCTCCGCGGCCATCAACGACAACGACCTCGCGGTCACCGCGGTGCTCTCGGGCAACCGCAACTTCGAGGGCCGCATCAGCCCCGACGTGAAGATGAACTACCTGGCCTCGCCGCCGCTCGTCGTGGCGTACGCGCTGGCCGGCTCGATGAACTTCGACTTCGAGACCGACCCGCTCGGCACCGACGGCGAGGGCAACGACGTCTTCCTGAAGGACATCTGGCCCGCGCCCGCCGAGGTCCAGGAGATCATCGACTCGTCGATCTCGCGCGAGCAGTTCATCAAGCAGTACGCCACGGTGTTCGAGGGCGACGAGCGTTGGAAGACGCTGCCGACCCCGACCGGCCCGGTCTTCGAGTGGGACGCCGACTCGACCTACGTGCGCAAGGCGCCGTACTTCGACGGCATGTCGATGGAGCTCACGCCCGTCGCCGACATCGCGGGCGCCCGCGTGCTCGCGACGCTCGGCGACTCGGTCACGACCGACCACATCAGCCCCGCCGGCAACATCAAGGCGGGCACCCCGGCGGCGCAGTACCTGACCGAGCACGGCGTCGAGCGCAAGGACTTCAACTCCTACGGCTCGCGTCGCGGCAACCACGAGATCATGATTCGCGGCACCTTCGCCAACATCCGCCTGAAGAACCTCCTCGTCTCGGCCGTCAACGACGGCCAGGTCGTCGAGGGCGGGTACACCCGCGACTTCACGCAGGAGGGCGGCCCGCAGTCGTACATCTACGACGCGAGCCAGAACTACCAGGCGCAGGGCACCCCGCTCGTCATCTTCGGCGGCAAGGAGTACGGCTCCGGTTCGTCGCGCGACTGGGCGGCAAAGGGCACGAGCCTCCTCGGCGTCAAGGCGGTCATCACCGAGAGCTTCGAGCGGATCCACCGCTCGAACCTCATCGGCATGGGCGTCGTCCCGCTGCAGTTCCCGGCCGGCCAGAGCTGGGAGTCGCTCGGCCTCGACGGCACCGAGATCGTCTCGATCTCGGGCCTCGAGCAGCTGAACGAGGGCGTCACCCCGAAGACGGTCCGCGTGACCGCGGTCCCGAGCGAGTTCTCGGCCGAGGGCAAGCAGCCCGTCGAGTTCGACGCGGTGGTCCGCATCGACACGCCGGGTGAGGCCGACTACTACCGCAACGGCGGCATCCTGCAGTACGTGCTGCGCAGCCTGGTCTGACGCGACACGCTTTCGACGAGGGGGCGATCGGCGATTCCGCCGATCGCCCCTCGTCTGCCCGGGCTCACAGCCTGCCCGGCGTAGACTCGTTCCGTTCGGCGGCATCGCCGCGTCACTCCGGAGGCACCACGCATGACCCTGCTCTCGACGATCTCTGGCCCGCGCGACCTCGATGCGCTGAGCCAGGAGCAGCTCGAGCAGCTCGCGCGCGAGATCCGCGAGTACCTCGTCGAGTCCGTCTCGAAGACGGGCGGACACCTGGGCCCGAACCTCGGCGTCGTCGAGATGACGATCGCCATCCATCGGGTGTTCGAGTCGCCGCGCGACGCGATCGTGTTCGACACCGGGCACCAGTCCTACGTGCACAAGCTGCTCACCGGCCGCACCGACCTCTCGTCGCTGCGACGCACCGGCGGCCTCGCCGGCTACCCGCAGCGCTCCGAGTCCGAGCACGACATCGTCGAGAGCTCGCACGCCTCGAGTTCGCTCTCCTGGGCCGACGGCATCTCGAAGGCGTTCGAGATGACGGGCCAGGACGATCGCCACGTCATCGCGGTCGTCGGCGACGGCGCGCTCACCGGCGGCATGACGTGGGAGGCGCTCAACAACATCTCCGACGACAACACCCGCAAGCTCATCGTGGTGGTCAACGACAACGGCCGCTCCTATGCGCCGACGATCGGCGGCATGGCCCGCTTCCTCAACACCGTGCGCACGAAGCAGGGCTACCGCAACCTCCACCTCTCGAGCCGTCGCGCGTTCGACAAGCTCGGCGGGCCCGCACGTGCGTTCTACCGGGGCGTGCGCGGGGGCCTCCACGGCTTCCTCAGTCGATTCACCGGCAACGAGGCGCTCTACTCGAACCTCGACATCAAGTACATCGGCCCGGTCGACGGGCACGACGAGCACGCGATGGAGGAGGCGCTGCGCCAGGCGAAGGCCTACGGCGCCCCCGTCATCGTGCACACGATCACCGAGAAGGGCCGCGGCTACGAGCCCGCCCGCCGTGACGTCGCCGACCAGTTCCACGCCGTCGGCCAGATCGACCCCGAGACGGGGGAGTCGCTCGAGGCATCCGCCGGGCCGTCGTGGACGAGCGCCTTCGCCGATGAGCTCGTGCGCCAGGCCGAGCAGAACGAGCGTCTCGTGGGCATCACCGCAGCGATGCTCCGGCCGACGGGGCTGCACCGCATGGCCGAGCGCTTCCCGAACCGGGTGTTCGACGTCGGCATCGCCGAGCAGCACGCGGCGACGGCGGCCGCGGGCCTCGCCTTCGGCGGACTGCACCCGGTCGTCGCCGTGTACGCCACCTTCATCAACCGCGCGTTCGACCAGGTGCTGATGGACGTGGCCCTGCACAAGGCCGGCGTCACCTTCGTGCTCGACCGTGCCGGCGTCACCGGCCCCGACGGCCCGAGCCATCACGGCGTGTGGGACCTCTCGATCCTCCAGGTCGTCCCCGGCATCCGCATCGCCGCGCCGCGCGACGCGATCCGCCTCGCCGAGGAGCTCGGCGAGGCCGTGGCCGTCGACGACGCGCCCACGGTGCTGCGCTTCCCGAAGGGCACCGTCGGCGTCGACTACGACGCCGTCCGCCGCACCGACGACGGCGTCGACGTGCTCGCCGAGTCGGAGCGCAAGGACGTGCTGCTCGTGACGGTCGGGCCGATGGCCGGAATCGGGCTCGCGGTGGCCGAGCGCCTCGAGGCGCAGGGCATCGGTGCGACCGTCGTCGACCCGCGCTGGGTCGTGCCCGTGCCGCGCAGCGTGATCGACCTCTCGGCCGAGTACCGCATCGTCGTGAGCCTCGAGGACGGCATTCGCGTCGGCGGCATCGGCACCCGCATCCGCCAGGACCTGCGCGAGGCCGGGGTCGACACGGCCGTCACCGAGCTCGGCCTGCCCGACGAGTTCCTCGAGCACGGCTCGCGGGCCGACATCCTCGAGCGCGTCGGCCTCACGCCGCAGCACATCGCGCGCGACGTGACGGCCATGGTCCTCGGCTCGAAGCTGCCGCACGCCCGCCCGGCCGGTGCCGAGGCGGCCGTGCCGACCGACACGAGCCCGCAGCCCCGGGTCTAGCCGCCGCGCCTCCTGCCGGCGAACCGGCCGGCGCGGTGCGTCCCGTCCGGCGCGATCGCGACGTCGTCGGGCATCAGACGGGCGACTCGGATGCCCCGGGGCTCCCCCGCGACCACGCCGGGGCTCGAGGCGTCCGCCCCGCAGGAAGCCCGAGCCGTCCGTCGAACTCCGACCTCGCGGCATCCGCCGCACACGAACGCGGCCCCCGGCAGGAGCCGGGGGCCGCGTTCGCGTGCCGTCGTGCGCCGACTAGGCGCCGACGCCCTTCACCTGCGGGTGGTGGAAGGTGTCGCCGAAGACGCGCTCGGAGGCGCCGACCCGGTCGAGGTAGGGCGTGACGCCGCCCATCTGGAACGGGAACCCGGCGCCGAGCACCATGCAGAGGTCGATGTCCTCGGGTGCTGCGACGACCTCGCCGTCGAGCATGAGCTTGACCTCGCGGGCCAGGCCGTCCTGCAGCGACACGAGGATCTCGTCGGCCGAGCGCGGGTTCTTGCCGCCGGCGACGATCTTCAGGGCGCCCTTGTCGAAGCCCTTGACCTTGCCCTTGTCGTCCTTCTCGAGGAGCTTGCCGTACTCGGCGAGCTTGTGCAGGTTCTCGCTGCGGTAGAACCGGTCGGGGAACGCCGCGTGGTGCGTGTCGAGCACGTGCGCGCCGACCTTGAGCCCGACGAGGTCGAGCAGCACCGACGGCGCCATCGGCAGGCCCAGCGGGGCGATTGCCTGGTCGACCGTCTCGAAGGAGGTGCCCTCGTCGACGGCGCGCATGGCCTCGCCGAGGAGCACCGCGAGCAGGCGGTTGACGACGAAGCCCGGGGTGTCGGCCGTGATGACGGCGTTCTTCTTCAGGTTCTTCGCGGCGACCATCGCGGTCGACAGCGTCGCCTCGTCGGTGTGCGGCGTCTTCACGACCTCGATGAGCGGCATGACCGCGACGGGGGTGAAGAAGTGGAAGCCGACGAGCCGCTCGGGGTGGGCCAGCTTCGCGCCGATCTGCTCGACCGAGAGCGAGGAGGTGTTCGTCGCGAGCACGGCCTCGGGGGAGATGTGCTGCTCGATCTCAGCGAAGACGTTCTGCTTGATCTCGAGCTCTTCGAACACGGCCTCGATGACCCAGTCGCAGTCGGCGAAGTCGGCCTTGTCGGTGGTGCCGGTGACGAGCGCCTTCAGCCGGTTCGCCTCGTCGGGCGAGATGCGGCCCTTGCCGAGCAGTGCGTCGATCTCGCCGGCGATGTAGGCCACGCCCTTGTCGACGCGCTCCTGGTCGATGTCGGTGATCACGACGGGCACCCGCAGGCGGCGCACGAAGAGCAGCGCGAGCTGGCTCGCCATGTAGCCTGCGCCGAGCACGCCCACCTTGGTGACCTTCTTCGCGAGGGCCTTGTCGGGGGCGCCGGCGGGGCGCTTCGTGCGCTTCTGCACCAGGTTGAACGCGTAGATCGAGGCCTGCAGCTGGTCGCCGGCGATGAGGTCGGCGAGCACCTCGTCCTCGCGCTGGAAGCCCTCGGCGCGCGTCCCGCTCTTCGCGGCCTTCATGAGCTCGAGCGCGGCGTACGGTGACTGCGGCACCGATCCGATGCGGCTCTTCAGCATCTTGGTCGCGATGCCGATCGCGGCGTCCCACTTGACGAGCCGCTCCATCTTGCCGGGCTCGTTCGGGCGCTTCACCTTGATGCGGCCCGAGATGACGTCGTCGGCCCAGCGGATCGAGTCCTCCAGGTAGTTCACCGAGGGGAAGATCGCGTCGGCGATACCGAGGTCGAAGGCGTCCTGGCCCTTGAGCGTGCGGTTCTGCTTCAGCGGGTTCTCGATGACGACCTTGAGCGCGTTCTCGATGCCGATGAGGTTCGGCAGGATGGTCGCGCCGCCCCATCCGGGGATCAGCCCGAGGAAGACCTCGGGGAGCGCGAGGGCCGGCGCCGAGGCATCCACCGTGCGGTAGTCGGCGTGGAGGCCGATCTCGAGGCCGCCGCCGAGCGCAAGCCCGTTGTAGAACGTGAACGACGGCACGCCGACCTCGCCGAGCTTCGCGAGGGCGTAGTGCCCGAGCTGCACGAACTTCTTCGCGGTCTCCTTGTCGGGGATCTCGGCGACCTTCGAGAGGTCGGCGCCCGCGGCCAGGATGAACGGCTTGCCGGTGACGGCGACCGCGTGGAGCTCTCCGGCCGCGGCGCGCGCCTTCAGCTCGTCGAGCTTCGCCGCGTACTCGAGCAGCGTCGCCGCACCGAGCGTGTTCGGGCGGGTGTGGTCGCGGCCGTTGTCGAGCGTCACGAGCGCCAGCGTGCGGCCGCCGGAGATCGGCACGTCGCGGACGTAGGAGCGGGTCACGACCTCGTCGTCGCCGGCGAGGGCGACGAGCGAGGCGAAGTCGATGGTCGAGTAGTCGGTCATGCGCGCTTCTTCGCCTTCTTGTCGAAGTTCGGGTTCTCCCAGACCATCGTGCCGCCCTGGCCGAGGCCGACGCACATGCTGGTGATGCCGTACTGCAGTTCGGGGCGCTCGGCGAACTGGCTCGCGAGCTGGTTCATGAGGCGGACGCCCGAGGAGGCGAGGGGGTGGCCGACGGCGATCGCGCCGCCCCACGGGTTCACGCGCGGGTCGTCGTCGTCGATGCCGTAGTGGTCCATGAACGAGAGCACCTGCACGGCGAAGGCCTCGTTCATCTCGAAGAGGTCGATGTCGTCGATCGTGAGGCCGGCCTTGCGCAGCGCCTTCTCGGTGGCGGGGATCGGGCCGATGCCCATGATCTCGGGGTCGACTCCGGCGAAGGCGTAGCTCACGAGCTTCATCTTCGGGGCGAGGCCGAGCTCCTTCGCGGTCGCGCCCGAGGCGAGCAGCGCGGCGGTCGCGCCGTCGTTCAGGCCCGACGCGTTGCCCGCGGTGATGCGGCCGTGGGGTCGGAAGGGGGTCTTCAGCCCGGCGAGGCCCTCGAGGGTCGTCTCGGGGCGCATGACCTCGTCGCGCGTCGCGAGGCCCCAGCCCTCCTCGGTGCGGATGGCGACGGGCACGAGGTCCTGCTGGATCTTGCCCGCCGCGTAGGCCGCGGCGGTCTTCTGCTGGCTCGCGAGGGCGAAGCGGTCGCTCCGCTCCTTCGTGAGCTGCGGGAAGCGGTCGTGGATGCGCTCGGCGGTCGCGCCCATCACGAGGGCGTCCTCGCCGACGAGGCGCTCGCTCAGGAAGCGGGGGTTGGGGTCGACGCCCGAGCCCATCGGGTGGTGGCCCATGTGCTCGACGCCGCCGGCGATGGCGAGGTCGTACATGCCGTAGCCGATCGACCCGGCGAGCATCGCGGTGGCGGTCATCGCGCCGGCGCACATGCGGTCGATCGAGAAGCCGGGAACCGTCTTCGGCAGTCCGGCGAGGATCGCGGCGGTGCGGCCGAGGGTGAGCCCCTGGTCGCCGGTCTGGGTGGTCGCGGCGATGGCGACCTCGTCGATGCGGTCCTTCGGCACGTTCGGGTTGCGTTCGAGGAGTCCGACGATCGCCTTCACGACGAGGTCGTCGGCTCGGGTGTTCCAGTACATGCCCTTGTCGCCGGCCTTGCCGAACGGGGTGCGGACCCCGTCGACGAACACGACTTCAGCTTGATCAGCCACGCTGCAGCTCACTTTCGATCAGGATGCCTCGATCCTACGAAGGGCGCTGCGGGCGCGTTGAATCGCTTGACGGTTCCTACGAATCGTCGGAGGTGGCGTCGAGCAGGGCTTGTGATGCCTCCACAAACGCAGCAGCGATAATCTGTGAGGTTGCGGCAACCTGCCACGGGCGGGCACCGAGGTCTGCGAGCGCGGCGCCGATCGACTCGGCATCGGCGGGCTGCGGGGGAGCCCACGCCACACGGCGGAGGAAGTCGGGCGTGAGGAGGTTCTCGACCGGCATCTCGAGCGACTCGGCGACCTCGGCCACCGCCGTCTTGGCGGTCTTCAGGCGGGCGTCGGCTTCGGGGTTGCGCCCGGCCCAGGCGCGCGGGGGCGGCGGGGCGTCGTTCGGCACCCGCACGGCGGGGAGCTCGGTCGTCGTGAGCCCGCGCTCGACGGCCGTCCACCAGCGGTCGAGCTCGCTGCGGCTCTGGCGCCCGGTGAACTCGCGCAGGTCGGCGAGCGCCCGGCGCGTCGACGGCAGGGACTTCGCCACCGCGACGATCGAGGCGTCGGGCACGAGCCGGCCCGGGGCGACGTCGGTGGAGGACGCGAGCTCGTCGCGGGACAGCCAGAGCTCGCGGGCGACCGCGAGGTTCCGCCCGTTGCGCATCGCATGGATGCCGGAGAGCCGGCGCCAGGGCTCGGCCGCGGCCGGCTTCGCCGCGCGGTGCAGCACGGCATCGAACTCCTGCCCGCCGAGCTCGGTCTTGCCGGCCTCCGCGAGCCGGTCGACGAGCCGGTCGCGCACGTCGACGAGCAGTTCGACGTCGAGGGCCGCGTACTTCAGCCACGACTGCGGCAGCGGCCGGGTCGACCAGTCGGCCGCCGAGTGCTCCTTGGCGAGCCTGATGTCGAGCAGCTCCTCGACGACCGAGGCGAGTCCGACGCGCGGCATGCCGAGCAGGCGTGCCGCGAGCTCGGTGTCGAAGATCCGATCGGGGTCGAGCCCGACCTCGCGCAGGCAAGCCAGGTCCTGGCTGGCCGCGTGCAGCACCCACTCCTCGGAATGGATGCCGTCCTGCAGGGCGGAGAAGTCGGGGATCTGCGGCGGGTCGAAGAGGAAGACCCCCGAGCCGCGCCGGTACATCTGGATGAGATAGGCGCGCTGCGAGTAGCGGAAGCCGCTCGCCCGCTCGGCGTCGACCGCGATCGGTCCGGCGCCGTCGAGGAGGCGCTTCACGGCGTCGTCGAACTCCGCGGGCGTCTCGATCACCCGGTAGTCATCCACGATTCGACCTCCGTCGGGGCAGTGCGGTCACCCCTTCGGAACGGGGCGGAAGCCCTGCGAGCATGCACAGCAACTCGCTCCAGCCTTCCACATGGGCCTTGATCTCGGCATCGAGGGGGGTCCAGGACGCCCGCAGCTCGATCTGGGCGCCGTCGCCCTGGGCCGCCAGCTCGCCGAACCCGGTCGAGAGGATCTTGGTCGCCGTGCCCGAGGCGGCGATGTAGTGCGCCCCGCGGGCGTCGAGCGCGTCGATCAGCCACGACCAGGCGACCTCGGCCAGGAACGGGTCGAGGCCGATGTCGGTCTCGAGCGGCGCCTGCGCGAAGCACACCACGCGGAAGCGCCCGCCCCACGCCTCGGGCTCGCTGGGGTCGTAGAGCAGGATGAACCGGCCGGTTCCGAGCTCGGAGTCGTCGCCGTGGCGCGTGGGCGACACATCGGCGGAGAGGGCGGTCGCGTGCGGCGCGAGCCCGCCCGGCGCCGGGATCTCCGAGACCGCGAGCTCGGCGCGCGGGACGGCGGCTCGGATCGAGGCGAGTGCGGCCTCGAACTCGGCGGGAAGCGAGGACGGGTGGTCGGGCACGAGTGCAGACTAGAGTCTCGACCGGAGCCGGTGACGGCGGCACGCCGCATCGCGACGCACACGGGACGGTTGACGGGGAGGATGCCGATGACGCAGCGCGGAGAACGGGGCGGGGCGGTACGGACGGCGGTCGGCGCCGCAGCGCTGCTCGCCGGGGTGATCGCCCTCGTGACGGGCGCGACGGCCGCGGTGCTCGCCGTCGTCTTCGCCCGGAAGGTGGTGACCCCGCCGACCCGGCGGGAACAGGACCTCCGGATCCTCGGCGTGGACACGGCAGCCGGCGAGATCACGCTCGCCGCCAACGATGAGGCCCGCATGCGCGGCCGCTACGGACTCTGGTTCGAGCACGACTCGGGTCACGCCAGGCTCGGCGACGTGCTCGAGGAGCGCGACGGCCGGGTGCGCCGGGCGCTCGTCTCGACCGACTTCGGGCGCCCCGAGCGGGCGACGCGGGGCCGCATCAACGGGGCGTTCCACCTCGGCCCGTGGGAGCTCGACGCGCCCTACGAGGACGTGGTCGTCGAGACGCCGCTCGGCCCGGCGCCCGCGTGGCGGATCCCGGCCGACCCGCCGAGCGACCGTTGGGTCGTCCAGGTGCACGGGCGCGGTGCCAAACGCCACGAGGGCCTCCGAGCGGTGGAGCCGGTTCGCGCCGCCGGATGGGACAGCCTGCTCATCTCCTACCGCAACGACGGCGAGGCGCCGGAGAGCACCGATCGCCGCTACGGGCTCGGCGGCACGGAATGGGCCGACGTGGTCGCCGCGGTGCACTTCGCGATCGAGCACGGTGCGCGCGAGATCGTGCTCATGGGCTGGTCGATGGGCGGCATGATCTCGCTGCAGGCGGTGCTGCGATCGGCCGAGGTCCGCGAGCATCTCGTCGGCGTCGTCCTCGAGTCGCCCGCCATCGACTGGGTCGACATCCTCCGCTTCCAGGGCGGCGCGCTCGGGCTGCCGCGCGGGCTCGGCGACGTCGTCGCACGGGTGCTCGGCGCGCCGTACGGGGGAGGCCTCACGGGGCTCGCGGCACCGATCTCGCTCGAGGAGCTCGATCCCGTCGCCCGCGCGAGCGAGCTCTCGGTCCCCATCCTGCTGATGCACAGCGTCGACGACGGATTCGTTCCCATCGACGGCTCGCGCCGGCTCGCGGCGGCCCGCCCCGACCTCGTCCGGTTCGAGGAGTTCACCGGGGCGCGTCACACCAAGCTCTGGAACCACGATCCCGAGCGGTGGAACGGCCTCATCACCGGCTGGCTCGCCGCGCGGACGGCCGACGACCAGGACGGTGCTGCGGTCGAGATCGTCGGCTGAGGCGGCGCCGGTGCGCCGGTGCGCCGCGGCCGCGGTCAGCCGGCGGCGGCGGCGACGCGCTCGCGCAGCTGGCGCTTCGTGCGCGCGAGCATGCCCGTCATGCCGCGCACGCGCAGCGGCGAGACCGCCTCGCCGAGCCCGAGCGACTGCGGGTAGTCGGCGGGGATGTCGAGCACCTGCTGCACGGTGAGCCCCGCGAGGCCCTGCACGAGGATCGAGGCGAAGCCGCGCGTCGTCGGCGACTCGGCGGGCGCCGTGGCGTAGAGGTGCACGATGCCGCCGTCGACCTCGACGAAGATGAACACGGGCGACTGGCACTCCTCGACCCGCTCGAGCAGGTCGGGGTGCTCGGCGTAGCGCTCGGGCAGCTCGGGCAGCTCGTTCGAGAACTCGAGCAGCAGTTGGAGCCGGTCGCGCACGCCGAGGGCGAGGAAGTCGTCGCGGGTCTCGGCGAGGCGTTCGGGCAGCGTGGTCTGTTCCATCGCCTCAATCCTCCCACGGCCGCGGACCCGCACGGCCGCGAAGGCGCGCGCGTGGGGCGGCCCCTCGGGTCAGCGCCCGGGCACCTCGCCGCGTTCGGTGCCGGTCACGATCGGCACGCGCACCGCGCTGCCCCACTCGGTCCAGGAGCCGTCGTAGTTGCGCACCCGGTCGAAGCCGAGCAGGTGCGTCAGCACGAACCAGGTGTGGCTCGAGCGCTCGCCGATGCGGCAGTAGGCGACGATGTCGTCGCCGTCGGCGAGCCCGACCTCGTCGCGGTAGATCGCATCGAGCTCGGCCCGGCCCTTGAAGGTGCCGTCGCCGGCGGCGGCGCGGGCCCACGGCACGGACGCCGCGGTCGGGATGTGGCCCGCGCGCAGGGCGCCCTCCTCGGGGTAGGCCGGGGCCGTCGTGCGCTCGCCGCTGTACTCCTCGGGCGAGCGGACGTCGATGAGGGGGCTGCCGAGGTGGGCGAGCACGTCCTCCTTGAAGGCGCGCACCCGGCGGTCGTCGCGCGCGACGACCGGGTAGTCGACGGGAGTCACCGCCGGGGCATCCGTCGTGATCTCGCGGCCCTCGGCGATCCAGAGGTCTCGGCCGCCGTCGAGGAGCCGGACGTCCTCGTGGCCGAAGAGGGTGAAGACCCACAGCGCGTACGCCGCCCACCAGTTGCTCTTGTCGCCGTAGACGACGATCGTCGAGTCGCGCGAGATGCCCTTCGAGCCGAGCAGCGCGGCGAACTGCTCGTCGCTGACGTAGTCGCGCACGACCGGGTCGTTGAGGTCGAGGTGCCAGTCGATCTTCACGGCGCCCGGGATGTGGCCGGTCTCGTAGAGGAGCACGTCCTCGTCGGACTCGACCACGACGAGTCCGGGTTCGCCGAGGTGCTCGGCGAGCCAGGCGGTGGACACGAGTCGCTCGGGGTGGGCGTACTCGGCGAACTTCGCGGCGGAGTCGAACTCGGCGGGCATGGGGACCTCCTGGGATCGCCTGGTCGGCGGGGGTGTGCGGGGGAGCGGACTAGGCTGATGACCTGTCCACACTCGAATCTACGCGGCCCGCGGGGCGCAGTCACGGCACCCGTCATCCGGTGCAATACGGGAGCTCACCAGCATGACCTCGGCCTCCAGCCACGTCCCCATCCGGCTCGTCGACCGCAACCCGGCCATCTCGGGCGCCGAGATCGCCTCCGAGCTCGTGCCGCCGCCGCAGTTCGAGCACGCCTCGTTCGAGTCGTACCGGCCCGACCCCGACTTCCCGTCGCAGCAGGCCGCCCTCGAGCGGCTGAACCAGTTCGCGGGCGCGTGGCGCGCGGCCCAGCGACCGGGCGGCTTCTTCTCGCGGAAGCGCCCCGCCCGCATCGAGCTGCCCGGCGTCTACCTCGACGGCGGCTTCGGCGTCGGCAAGACCCACCTGCTCGCGGCGCTCTGGCACGTCGCGCACGGACCGAAGTACTTCGGCACCTTCATCGAGTACACCGCGCTCGTCGGCGCCCTGGGCTACCAGCCGGCGATCGACCTCCTGCGAGGTGCGAAGCTCATCTGCATCGACGAGTTCGAGCTCGACGATCCGGGCGACACGATGCTCATGACCCGGTTCCTCGGCGAGCTCATGGCGAGCGGCACCCGGGTGGCGGCGACCTCCAACACGCCGCCCAACGCGCTCGGCGAGGGGCGGTTCGCCGCGGCCGACTTCCTCCGCGAGATCCACGCCCTCTCCTCGAACTTCGAGACGCTGCGGATCGACGGCCTCGACTACCGCCGTCGCGACACCGAGGGGCACGCGGTCGCCCTCGCGACCGACGACGAGGTCGCGCGCACCGCGCAGGCGCTCGCCGAACGCGACCACCGCGTCTCGCTCGACACCTTCGACGAACTCATCGCGCACCTCGCGACCGTGCATCCGTCGAAGTACGTGAAGCTCGTGCAGGGGCTCGACACCATCGCGTTGCAGGGGGTGCACGAGCTCACCGACCAGAACGCGGCCCTCCGGCTCGTCGCCTTCATCGATCGCGCCTACGACGCCGAGGTGCCGATCATCACGAGCGGGCTGGCACTCGACCAGGTCTTCGGCGGCGACATGATGTCGGGCGGCTACCGCAAGAAGTACCTGCGTGCGATCTCGCGGATGATCGCGCTGACCTCGGGAGAACTCCCGCCGCACGACTGAGCGGTGCGCGCCGTGCGCCGCGGTGACCCTGCGACGCCGGGTCGCAGCCCGCGCACGGCGTTCTCCTCGCGTTTCGGCAGCATCCCGAAACGCGCTGTTCACACGACGCCGCGACCCGTAACGGGCCGGAAACATCGCACGATCCCTCTCGAAACGTCCCCTCGTGAAACTTGGGCGCACAGGGTCCCCCGCCCTGCAATCCGAGAGAGGTTCGAGAGATGGATCAAGGCAACACCGCGTTCCTGTTGATCGCCGCAGCCCTGGTGCTGCTGATGACCCCAGGGCTCGCGTTCTTCTACGGCGGCCTCGTCAAGGCGAAGAGCGTCATCAGCATGATGATGATGAGCTTCGGCGCGATGGGCCTCATCGGCGTGCTCTGGGTCCTCTTCGGCTACGCCGTCGCGTTCCCCGGCTCCGAGGGCCTCGTCCCGCCCTGGTCGATCGACTGGTCGGCGATCGGACTCGAGAGCCTCCTCGAGACGCCGGAGGGCGCTGCCTACCCGCCGCTCGCCTTCGTCGCCTTCCAGGCCACCTTCGCCATCCTCACGGTCGCCCTCATCTCGGGTGCGATCGCGGACCGCGCGAAGTTCGGCGCCTGGATGGTCTTCGCCGGCATCTGGGCGACGATCGTCTACTTCCCGGTCGCGAGCTGGGTCTTCAACTTCGGCCTCGCCGATGACGGCAGCTTCGCCTACGGCGGCTGGATCACCTACGGCATGCAGGAGCTCTTCGGCGTCGGTGCGATCGACTTCGCGGGCGGCACGGCGGTGCACATCAACGCGGGCGCCGCGGCCCTCGCGCTCGCCCTCGTGCTCGGCAAGCGGGTCGGCTTCTCGAAGGGCGCGCACGTGCCCCACAACCCGCCGTTCGTGCTCCTCGGCGCGGGCCTCCTGTGGTTCGGCTGGTTCGGCTTCAACGCGGGCTCCGAGCTCGCCGCCGACGGCACCGCGGCCCTCGCCTTCGTGAACACGATCGCCGCCCCGGCCGCCGCGCTGCTCGCCTGGCTCCTCGTCGAGAAGATCAAGGACGGCAAGCCGACCTCGGTGGGCGCCGCGTCGGGCGCCGTCGCGGGCCTCGTGGCCATCACCCCGGCCTGCGCCTCGCTGACGCCCGTCTGGGCGATCGTGCTCGGTCTCGTCGCCGGCGCCGTGTGCGCCCTCGCGATCGACCTCAAGTTCAAGTTCGGCTTCGACGACTCGCTCGACGTCGTGGGCATCCACCTCGTCGGCGGCCTCATCGGCACGCTTTACCTCGGCTTCTTCGCGAACGGCACCGGCCTCATCTACAGCGGCGACTTCACGCAGCTCGCGGTGCAGGCGATCGCCGCCGTCTCGGTGCTCGCGTACTCGTTCGCGCTCACCTACGGGATCGGCACGCTCATCCAGAAGACGATGGGCTTCCGGGTCAAGAACGAGGACGAGATCGCCGGCATCGACACCGTCGTGCACGGGGAGGACGCCTACAAGCTCGAGACCGTCTGATCGGTCCCCGGCCGCCCGAGGGCGGTGGGGTAGTGTGCCCGGTGTGTCAGACACCAGCCGCTTCCTCACCGCCCTCGGGCGCGTCCTGCGGGCGATCGTCTCGCCCGCCTCCACTCGTCAATCGGCGGGTTCGCCGGCCGGCGCCTCCGCTCCGGCGGCGGGGTCGGATGCCTCGCGGCGGGCGCCGTTCGCCGACGGCGAGCCCTCGCCGGGGCGGTTCGGCGACGACGCGACGATCGAGGTCGACCCCGACCGGCTGCGGGGCGTCGAGCTGAGCTACGCACCGACTGCCGACGGCGACCCCGACCCCGGTGAGGTCGTCTGGACCTGGGTGCCCTACGAGGAGCGCGACGGGCGCGGCAAGGACCGCCCGGTCGTCATCGTCGCCGCCTCCAGGGCGGGCGACTACCTGGCGGTGCAGCTCACGAGCAAGGCGCACGACGGCGACCGCGACTACGTCTCGCTCGGCGAGGGCCCCTGGGATGTCTCGGGCCGCCCCAGCTGGGCGAAGACCGACCGCGTGTTCCGGGTTCGCGCCGGCGGCATGCGCCGCGAGGCCGCGTCGCTCGACGAGCGGCGGTTCGGTCTCGTTGCAGGCGCGCTGGCGCAGCGCTACGGGTGGCGATGAGCGTTCGCGCGCCACGGGCTCGGAGATCGCCACGATCTCGGTCGCGAACTCCTCGTCAGCACCGGAATCGCGTGCGATCTCCGAAGTCGGGGCGCGGCATCCGCCGGAAACGCAGAACGCCCCCGACCGCGGTCGGGGGCGTTCTGATCTCAGTGGGCGATGCCGGGCTCGAACCGACGACCTCTTCCGTGTGAAGGAAGCGCGCTACCAGCTGCGCCAATCGCCCTGAGGGATTCGCGGAACCTCTCGGTGACCGCGGACTCGATACTAGCCGACGATCGGGGACGAATGCACATCGAGCGACAGCTGAGGGGTGCTCGGCTGTCCGCGACGGCTCGACACGCCCGGGAATCGACGTCGGAATCGGCCGTTGACCGGCCGGAACGGCGTTCAGCGGTCGCTCGGTTTGTGAATCGCCCGAAGTGTGTATAAAGTCTTCTCTGCACGCAGAAATGCGAAAGCAACGCGGATGTGGCGCAGTGGTAGCGCATCACCTTGCCAAGGTGAGGGTCGCGAGTTCGAATCTCGTCATCCGCTCTGATCAGGATCAAGCACATGCTTGACTCCTGTTCTTTTGGTGGAGAACCCATACGCGGTGGATTGGCCGAGAGGCGAGGCAGCGGCCTGCAAAGCCGTATACACGGGTTCGAATCCCGTATCCACCTCCAGATCGAGAGCCTCGCACTCGATTCTGGGCGATTGGCGCAGCGGTAGCGCGCTTCCCTGACACGGAAGAGGTCACTGGTTCGATCCCAGTATCGCCCACCACGGAAAGCCCCGGCATCAGCCGGGGCTTTTCTCGTCTCCTGACGCGTGCGGTTCGTTCCCCCGCGTCGTCATCCGAACTGCTCGAACACGAGCGGGGGATAGGCGATGCGGGTCGAGTACCAGGCCCACGAGTCGCCCGAGGTCTGCTCGATCGCCGCCCAGCCCCCGTACGCGGGCAGGTTCTTCAGGGTGAGGCTCACGGTCTGCTTGCCGTTCACGCTCCTGGGCCCGGCCCCGACCACTGTGCCGGAGGCGGCGTAGCCGCTCGCGTTGAGCGTGACCGGGGCACCCGACTCGACGGTGAACGTGCACACGTAGGTCCCCACGCCGGTGATGCCGTAGGCGGCGGGCTCGAAGTGGATCGAGACGGCGGGATTCCGCGTGGGCGACTCGCGCCGGTCGAAGCCGGCGTAGGGCGTGACGGCGTCGGTCTGCATGATCGTCGGACGGATGAGGGTGAGGTTGGTTCTGCCCTTGCCGACGGTGTGCACGGGCGAGAGGAAGTCGATCGGGGCCCAGAAGATCGGTCCGAGCGCGAGCTCGCCGATCCGGTACTTCTCGATCCACTCCTCGAGGCGGACGTCGGGCTCGAAGTCGGCGAGTTCGATGACGCGCTCGTCGAACTCGGTGCGGGAGCCCAGTTCTTCGGATGACTCATACATGAGCGAAACTCTAGAACTTCGGGTGCCCGGCCGTCTCAGGGGCAGCACCGAGGAACCGCGGAGGAGATGGGCCGGATCCCGGTGACCGGCTTTCGCTTTCACCGGAACCCGGTGGTCCGGCCAGCGACCGGTCCACAGGGATTGTCCCCCGAATCGGGGTTGATGGGGTACACCCCCGTTCGGGTGGGCCGCGGCGCCCGGACGTCGATCCGGGCGGCCCGGCGCTGGCGACGGGCGGTCCTCGCGCACGACTACAGTTGAAGGGTTCGTTTCGAGAATTCCAAGGAGTGGATCCAGGTGGCTGACGGCTTCGAGCTCTTCACCGACCGTTCCGTTGTCGCGATGCGCGTCAACGGCGAGCTCAAGGACCTCGCGACGACGGTGACGGACGCCGACGTCGTCGAGCCCGTCACGATCGACTCGCCCGACGGGCTGAACATCCTGCGGCACTCGGCGGCGCACGTGCTCGCGCAGGCCGTGCAGTCGATCAACCCCGAGGCCAAGCTCGGCATCGGCCCGCCCGTCACCGACGGCTTCTACTACGACTTCGACGTCGCGGCGCCGTTCACCCCCGACGACCTCAAGGCGCTCGACAAGGAGATGGCGCGGATCATCCGCGCCGGGCAGCGCTTCATGCGCCGCGTCGTGACCGACGACGAGGCCCGCGCGGAGCTCGCGGACGAGCCGTACAAGCTCGAGCTCATCGGGCTCAAGGGCTCGGCCTCGACGGGCGACACGGTGCCGGGCGACTCTGGCGAGAGCGTCGAGGTCGGCGGCGGCGAGCTCACGATCTACGACAACGTCGACCCGAAGACCGGCGAGACGGTCTGGAAGGACCTCTGCCGCGGCCCGCACCTGCCGAACACGCGCATGATCGGCAACGGCTGGTCGCTCACCCGCATCGCCGCCGCGTACTGGCGCGGTTCCGAGAAGAACCCGCAGCTGCAGCGCATCTACGGCACCGCCTGGCCCACGAAGGACGAGCTGCGCGCCTACCAGCACCGTCTCGAGGAGGCCGCGAAGCGCGACCACCGCAAGCTCGGCCGCGACCTCGACCTGTTCAGCTTCCCCGAGGAGATCGGCTCGGGCCTCTCGGTCTGGCACCCCCGGGGCGGCGTCGTCCGCATGGAGATGGAGCAGCACGCCCGTCGCCGGCACATCGAGGGCGGCTACACCTACGTGTACACGCCGCACATCTCGAAGGAGGACCTGTTCCTCACCTCGAACCACCTCGTCACCTACAAGGAGGGCATGTTCCCGCCCATCGTGATGGACGAGGAGCGCGACGCCGAGGGGAACATCACCAAGCAGGGCCAGGACTACTACCTGAAGCCCATGAACTGCCCGATGCACATCCTCATCTACAAGGAGCGCGGGCGCAGCTACCGCGACCTGCCGATGCGGCTCGCCGAGAACGGCACCGTGTACCGCAACGAGCTCTCCGGTGCCCTGCACGGCCTCACCCGCGTGCGCGGCTTCACCCAGGACGACTCGCACCTCTTCGTCACCCCCGAGCAGCTCGAGGAGGAGGCGACCAAGGTCATCGACTTCGTCATCTCGATGCTGCGCGACTTCGGCCTCGACGACTTCGAGCTCGAGCTCTCGATGCGCGACGACGAGAAGGACAAGTGGATCGGCTCCGACGAGTTCTGGGAGTACTCGACGAACGCGCTCCGCAACGTCGCCCGCGCGAGCGGCCTCAAGCTCACCGAGATGCCCGGCGAGGCGGCGTTCTACGGTCCGAAGATCGACCTCAAGACGCGTGACGCGATCGGGCGCACCTGGCAGCTGTCGACCGTGCAGGTCGACCCCAACCTGCCCGAACGGTTCGACCTCGAGTTCACCGACCGCGACGGGCAGAAGAAGCGCCCGATCATGATCCACCGCGCCCTGTTCGGCTCGATCGAGCGGTTCTTCGCGATCCTGCTCGAGCACTACGCGGGCGCCTTCCCGGTGTGGCTCGCCCCCGTGCAGGTGGTCGGCATCCCCGTGGCCGACGAGTACGCGCCGTACCTCGGCGCGATCATCGAGCAGCTGAAGGGCTTCGGCGTCCGTGCCGATCTCGACGTGAGCGACGACCGCATGCAGAAGAAGATCCGCACGCACACGACGCAGAAGGTGCCGTTCCAGCTCATCGCGGGCGAGAACGACCGTTCGGCCGAGACCGTGAGCTTCCGGTTCCGCGACGGCACCCAGGAGAACGGCGTGCCGATCAACGCGGCGATCGAGAAGGTGCGCGGCGCGATCGCCGAACGCCTGCAGGTGAACACGCGGGACGACCTGTTCGCATGAGCGGCGACGGGGCGAGCTACGGGGCCGGCGAGTTCGAGGGCGTCCCGACGGACTCCTCGGCCGACCTCGCGGGGGTGCCCGACGCGTTCCAACGCCTCTGGACCCCGCACCGGCTCGTCTACATCCAGCACGGCCAGCAGCCCGACGAGCACTCGTGCCCGTTCTGCCGCGCCCCCGAGATGAGCGACGAGCAGTCGCTCATCGTGGCCCGCGGCCGGCACGCGTACGTGCTGCTCAACCTCTACCCGTACAACAGCGGGCACCTGCTCGTCTGCCCGTACCGCCACATCGCGACGTACGACGAGGCGAGCGCCGAGGAGGTCGCCGAGATCGGCCTGCTCACGCAGATCGCGATGCGGGTCGTGAAGGAGGTCTCGCACTGCGACGGCTTCAACATCGGCATGAACCAGGGTCGGATCGCGGGCGCCGGCATCGCCGAGCACCTGCACCAGCACATCGTGCCGAGGTGGGCGCTCGACTCCAATTTCTTCCCGATCATCGCCGGCACGAAAGCGCTCCCGCGCCTGCTCGGCGAAGTGCGCCAGGAGATCGCCGAGGCCTGGCCCGCAGCGGGCGAGTAGTCGCACGAAGGGGGCGCCGCGAGATCGCATCTCGCGGCGCCCCCTTCGTCGTCGGCGGAGGCGCGCTCAGCGCACCTGCCGGACCTCGAACTGCATGCGGGGGTGGGCGTAGAACTCCTGCGACTCGACGAGCTGCAGCTCGCGCTCGCCCGACTCGTGCGTGCGGGTCAGGAGGTCGAACACGCTCGACGTCGTGCGCGCGAGCGCCTCGGCGGCGTCGCCGGTGCGGCGGTAGTGCGCGGTGAAGAGCGCCGCCGTGACATCCCCGGAGCCGTTCGCCTTCATCGGCAGGCGCGGGGTCTGCACGATCCAGGCGCCGCGCTCGTCGACGGCGAGCATCTCGATCGTGCCCTCCTCGCGGTCGGGGCGCTCGACGCTCGTGACGAGCACCGTGCCGGGGCCGCCCGCGCGGGCGAGGTCGACCGAGGCGAGCGTCGACTCGAGCGTGTCGGGCTCGGTGCCCGTCAGGTAGCCGAGCTCGAACTGGTTCGGCGTGATGAGGTCGGCGGCGGGCACCACGCGCTCGCGCAGCAGCACGGGGATGGCGGGGGCCACGAAGCATCCGGACTTCGCATTGCCCATGACCGGGTCGCACGCGTAGATCGCGGTCGGGTTGGCGGCCTTCACCTTCGCGACGGTCTCGAGGATCACGTCGGCGATGCCCTCGCCGCCTTGGTAGCCCGAGAGCACGACGTCGATCTGGCCGAGCACGCCGCGGTCCTCGATGCCGGTGATGACCTCGCGGACGTCGTCGGGCGAGATGAGCGGCCCGCGCCACGCGCCGTAGCCGGTGTGGTTCGAGAAGTTGACCGTGTACACGGGCAGCACCTCGACGCCGATGCGCTGCAGGGGGAAGACGGCGGCGGAGTTGCCGACGTGGCCGTACGCCACCGCCGACTGGATCGAGAGAATCTTCACCGATCGATCATCGCACTTCGCTCGCGCACGGCGCGCACCGAGGCGCCGACGTCGGCGGCCAGGCGGCGCTGCTCGTCGTCGTCGAGCTCGTGCACGGTGAGGCGCAGGCGCTCGGATGCCCCGTGGTCGCCGAGTGCGAACTCGTCGCCCGGCCGCACGAGCCAGCCGCGGCGCATGAGCTGCTCGGACACCGCGCGCGCAGGTGCGCCGAGCGGGACCCAGACGTTGAGTCCGTCGCCGGGGGTGGTGGGCAGGCCCTCAGCGGTGAGCAGCGCGGCGAAGGCGGCGTTGCGCGCCGCGTAGTGCTCGCCCGCCGCGCGGATGCCCTCGGCGACGTCGGGGTCGGTCGCGAGGGCGTGCACGAGGCGTTGCAGCAGGTGGCTCACCCAGGTCGTGCCGGGCGTGAGGCGCATCGCGAGACGGTCGGCGGTCTCGGGGTCCGAGGCCGTGACGGCGAGGCACATGTCGGGTCCGAGGAACTTCGAGACCGATCGGACGAGCGCCCAGCGGCGGTGCTCGGCGCTGATGAGCGTGTGGTGCGGCTGCTGCGAGAGGAGCGAGTAGTGGTCGTCCTCGATGACGAGCACGTAGGGGTGCTCCGCGAGCACGGCCCGCAGTGCCGCGGCCCGGCCGGCCGTGAGGCTCGCGCCCGTCGGGTTCTGGGCGCGCGGGGTGCAGATGACGGCGCGCACGCCCTGCTCGAGTGCGGCGCGGAGCCCGTCGACGGTCATGCCCTCGTCGTCGACGGGCACCGGTACCGGGCGGTAGCCCGCGACGCGCACCGTGTGGATGCTCGTGAGGAAGCACGGGTCCTCCAGCGCGACGGCGTCGTCGCGGGTGAGCGCCTGCGCGAGGAGGCGTTCGACGGCGTCGGCCGCCCCGCTCGTGACGGTGAGCCGCAGCGGCGTGCCGTCGGGCAGGTCGGCGCCCATCCAGGCGAGCGCCGAGCGTTCGAGATCGGGGTCGATCACGGGCTCGCCGTAGAGCACCGGTCGCCGGGCGATGCCGGGGAGGACGCCGGACGGGTCGGGGATGAACGAGGCGTCGGGGTTGCCGGTGCCGAGGTCCCTGAGCGCCGTGTCGGCGGCGAATCCCTCCTGCGCGACGGCCGCGGTGCCGGCCACGCGGGTGCCGCCCCGGCCCAGTGTGACGACGACGCCCGCGTTCGTCAGCTGACGGTACGCCGAGACGGCGGTGTTGCGGTTGACGCCGAGCTGCTCGGCGAGCGCGCGCACCGGAGGCAGCGCGTCGCCCGGCCGGAGCGCGCCGCGCTCGATGAGCGTGCGCAGGCTGTCGGCGATCTCGGCCGCTGAACGGCCCTCGATGTCGATGATCTCGGCACCGTCCTTCCTCGTGTCCTCGACCATGCTATCTTTTGGCCTAAGACAAACATTCACATTGTCTGAACCGTTTGCGCAACGTCCCAGCGCCCCTCCGAGAGGATTCCTTGTGACCGTACCCGAGACGGGCTCGAGCCGCGTGAAGCGCGGCCTTGCCGAGATGCTGAAGGGCGGCGTCATCATGGACGTCGTCACGCCCGAACAGGCCCGCATCGCCGAGGACGCCGGCGCCGTCGCCGTCATGGCCCTCGAGCGCGTCCCCGCCGACATCCGCTCGCAGGGCGGCGTCGCCCGCATGAGCGACCCCGACCTCATCGACGCGATCATCGCCGAGGTCTCGATCCCGGTCATGGCGAAGGCCCGCATCGGGCACTTCGTGGAGGCGCAGGTGCTGCAGGCGCTCGACGTCGACTACATCGACGAGTCCGAGGTGCTCTCGCCCGCCGACTACGTCAACCACATCGACAAGTGGTCGTTCAACACCCCCTTCGTCTGCGGTGCGACGAACCTCGGCGAGGCGCTCCGCCGCATCAACGAGGGCGCGGCGATGATCCGCTCGAAGGGCGAGGCCGGCACCGGCGACGTCTCCGAGGCGACGAAGCACATCCGCAAGATCTCGTCGGAGATCAACCAGCTGAAGTCGATGACGCGCGACGAGCTCTACGTCGCCGCGAAGGAGCTGCAGGCGCCGTACGAGCTCGTGCTCGAGGTCGCCGAGACCGGCAAGCTCCCGGTCGTGCTCTTCGTCGCGGGCGGTGTGGCCACCCCGGCCGACGCCGCCATGATGATGCAGCTCGGCGCTGACGGCGTCTTCGTGGGCTCGGGCATCTTCAAGTCGGGCAACCCCGAGGCGCGCGCCGCGGCCGTCGTCAAGGCGACGACGTTCTACGACGACCCCTCGGTCATCGCCGACGTGTCGCGCGGCCTCGGCGAGGCCATGGTCGGCATCAACGTCGCCGACCTCGCGGCGCCGCACCGCCTCGCCGAGCGCGGCTGGTGACGACGACGCTCCGCGAGGAGTCCGTCGGCGCGGGGGAGTCGGCCGCGGCCGGCCCCCGCGTCGGCGTGCTCGCCCTCCAGGGCGACTTCCGGGAGCACGCCCAGGTGCTCGCCTCGCTCGGCGCCGACGTCTCGCTCGTGCGCCGGCCCGAGGAGCTCGCGGCCGTCGACGGCCTCGTGATCCCCGGCGGCGAGTCGAGCGTGATCGACAAGCTCTCGCGCACCTTCGGGCTGGCGGACCCGCTGCGGCGGGCGATCGCCGACGGCCTCCCCGTGTACGGCACCTGCGCCGGCCTGATCATGCTCGCCGACACGCTGCTCGACGCGATCGACGGGCAGCAGTCGCTCGGCGGGCTCGACGTCGTCGTGCGCCGCAACGCCTTCGGCTCGCAGAACCAGTCGTTCGAGACCGAGCTCGAGGTGCCGGCACTCGGCGTCGTGCCGGTGCGCGCCGTGTTCATCCGCGGGCCGGTCGTCGAATCGGTCGGCCCCGCTGCGACGCCGCTCGCGCGCCTCGCCGACGGCCGCGTCGTCGCCGTCGAGCAGGGCAATCTGCTCGGCACGAGCTTCCACCCCGAGATCACAGGCGAGCACCGCTTCCACCAGTACTTCCTCTCGAAGGTGCGCGCCCGCGCCTGAGACGTGCGCCCGCCGTTCGTGCGCCGGTCCGCCCCGCGAAGTGGGGGCGCCCGCTCAGTGCGAGCACCGATTCCGCCGCCTCGCGGCGGATCTACGGTCGCGGGATGACCAGACGACTGCCGAGCACCGGCGCCGACGACCGCGTCGTCGACGAGACCGGATGCGACACCAGCGACATCTTCATCATCCATCGCATCTTCCGCTGGGGGTACCGCGAGCTGCCGCGACTCGTGCGGGCCGTGCCCGCGGGCGACCTCGAGCGCGCGACGACCGTCGGCAACGCCGTCGAGCTCGTCGACCGGGGCCTGCACGTGCACCACGAGGGCGAGGACGAGCTGCTCTGGGACCGGCTCGAACGGCGCGAGCCCGGCTGCGCGATGCACGTCGACGTGATGAAGGCCCAGCACGCGCGGGTCTCCGAGCTGCTCGACGTCGCCGACGGGCTCCTCGCCGAGTGGCGGACGACGGCCGACCCGGCGACGGGGGAGCGGCTGGCGGCGGCGCTCGACGACGTCGGCACGACGCTCGGCGTGCACCTCGGACGCGAGGAGGCCGACATCGTGCCCGTCGCGGCGCGCATGCTCAGCCAGGCCGAATGGGAGGAGCTCGGCGAACACGGCCGCGGGGCGCTCCCGAAGGAGGCGATGCCGGTGCAGCTCGGGCTCATGATCGACGCGGTGCCCGAAGGCGAGCGCGACGAGTGGTTCCGCGCGAACCTGCCGGCGCCGGTCCGGCTGCTCTGGGCGCTGCTCATGCGGCGCAAGTACACGGCCTGGCATCGCGCCCTGTTCCCGGACGGCATGCCCGCGCTCGTCTGAGTCCGGCTCGCGTGTCGCCGGGCCGCGCTACGCTCCGCTCATGACCGAGTGGATCGCCCTGCTGCGCGGGGTCAACGTCGGCGGCATCACCGTGCGCTCCGCAGAGCTCGGCGCTCTCTTCCGGGAGCTCGGCTTCGACGGCGTGCGCACCGTGCTCGCGAGCGGCAACGTCGTGTTCGCGAGCGACGATCGCACTGCCGACGCGCCGGCGCTGAAGGCGCGCATCGAACGGGAGCTCTCCGAGCGGTTCGGGTACGAGGCGTGGATCGTGCTCGTCACCCGCCGCGAGCTCGAGCGCGCGGTCGCCGCGTTCCCGTTCGACGCCGACGACGGGTCCCGTCAGCCGTGGGTGATCTTCGGCTCGTCGAGCGAGGCGCTCGACGAGCTCGTCGCCGCGGCAGGGGAGCTCGGGCTCGACGCGTCGGTCGACCCGGTGGTGCGCGGCGAGGGCGTCGTGTACTGGAACCCGGTCAAGGGCACGACGGTCGACACGCCGTTCGCGAAGCTCCTCGCGAAGGCGCGCTACAAGCCGACCACCACGAACCGCAACCTGCGCACGCTGCACAAGGTGCTCGGCTAGCGGCCGGGGCGCGAGACATCCCGCCGTCACCCGAGCGCGCGCGCCGCGCTCGTCTAGAATGGGCTCTCGGCGGGCGGACCCGTCGAGAAGCGGATACAGGAGAGTCATGTCCGGGCATTCCAAGTGGGCGACGACCAAGCACAAGAAGGCCGTCATCGACGCGCGTCGCGCGAAGTCGTTCGCGAAGCTCATCAAGAACATCGAGGTCGCGGCCAAGCTCGGCGGCGCCGACCTGAACGGCAACCCGACGCTGTACGACGCGGTGCAGAAGGCCAAGAAGACCTCGGTGCCGAACGACAACATCGATCGCGCGATCAAGCGCGGGGCCGGCATCGGCGGCGAGGCCGTCGAGTACCTGAGCATCACCTACGAGGCGTACGGCCCCTCGGGCGTCGCCCTCATGGTCGAGGTGCTGACCGACAACAAGAACCGCGCCGCCGCCGAGGTGCGCACCGGCCTGAACCGCAACGGCGGCACGCTCGCCGACCCGGGCTCTGTGGCCTACAACTTCACCCGCAAGGGCGTCATCGTCGTCTCGGGCGAGGGCACCACCGAGGACGACGTCATGATGGCGGCGCTCGAGGCCGGCGCCGAGGAGATCGAGCCGCACGCCCAGGGCTTCGAGGTCGTCACCGATCCGTCCGACATGGTCGAGGTCCGCAAGGCGCTCCAGGAGGCCGGGCTCGACTACGAGTCGGCCGACATCGAGTTCGTGCCCAACCTCAAGGTCGAGATCGACGCCGAGACGGCGCGCAAGGTGTTCCGCCTCATCGACGCCCTCGAAGACAGCGACGACGTGCAGAACGTCTACAGCAACTTCGACCTCACCCCCGAGGTGCAGGCCGAGCTCGAGGCGGAGTAGGCCGATCGCCGTGCGGGTGCTCGGCATCGACCCCGGGCTCACCCGCTGCGGCGTCGGCGTCGTCGACGTCTCGCCGAACCGCACGGCGGAGCTCGTCGACGTCGTCGTGCTGCGTTCGCCGACCGACGCGCCGATCGAGCGACGGCTCGCCAGGATCGCCGACGGGCTCGAGGCGATATTCGACGAGCATCGCCCGCAGGCCGTCGCGCTCGAGCGGGTGTTCGCCCGCTCGGACGTGTCGACGATCATGGGCACGGCGCAGATCTCCGGCGTCGCGATGCTCATCGCCGCGCGACGCGAACTGCCGGTCGCGCTGCACACGCCCTCAGAGGTGAAGGCCGCCATCACCGGGTACGGTCGCGCCGACAAGAAGCAGGTCGGGGCGATGGTCGCTCGCATCCTCGGGCTCGAGTCGGTGCCGAAGCCGGCCGACGCCGCCGACGCGCTGGCGCTCGCGATCTGCCACGCGTGGCGCACCGGCGGGGTCGCCGGGGCCGCGATCCGCGAGGCCGCGGTCGGCGGCGCGTCCGGCGCGGCACCGTCGGCGGATGCCTCGGGGCTGACCCCGGCGCAACGGGCATGGCTCGCCGCGGAGCGCTCCGCGGCGGTGTCGGGGGCGGCCCGTAGGCTGAAGGAGTGATCTCCTCCCTCCGCGGGCGCGTCCTCGCCGCAGCCGGCAGTTCGCTCGTCATCGACGTCGGCGGCGTCGGCTTCCAGGTCAACACCACCCCGGCGCTCGTGCTCGCGAGCCGTGAGGGCCACGAGCTCGCGGTGCACACCTCGCTGATCGTGCGTGAAGACTCGCTCACGATCTTCGGCTTCGCGACCCGCGACGAGCTCGAGGTATTCGAGCTCCTGATCGGGGTCACGGGGGTCGGCCCCAAGTCGGCGCTCGGCGTGCTGTCGTCGCTCTCGCCCGAGCAGGTCGCCGAGGCAGTGCATCGCGAAGACGACGCCGTGTTCCGCAAGGTCAGCGGCATCGGCCCGAAGACGGCGAAGCTCATCACCGTCTCGCTCGCCGGCAAGCTCGCGCCGCCGGCGGCGCGCAGCACCGCGACGCCCATCGCGTCGGGCGGCGTCGCCGACAGCGTGCTCGCGGCGCTCACCGGCCTCGGGTGGACCGAGCGGGTCGCCGCCGAGGCGCTCGACGAGACGCTCGCCGGCGCGAGCGAGGTCGAGTCCGCCTCCGTGCCGACGATGCTGCGCCTGACGCTGGCGCGGCTCGGGCCCGCGCAGCAGGGCGGGAGGGGCCGGTGAACGGCGCCGACGACCTGACCGATCCCGAACTCGCCTCCGAGGCCGAGCTCGCGTTCGAAGGTGCACTGCGGCCCCGCAGCCTCGGCGAGTTCGTGGGGCAGACGCGGGTGCGCGGCCAGCTGCAGCTCCTCCTGACGGCAGCCGCCATCCAGCAGCGCACGCCCGACCACATCCTGCTCGCGGGCCCGCCAGGCCTCGGCAAGACCACGCTCGCGATGATCGTCGCCCACGAGGGCGGGCGCCCGCTCCGCATGTCGAGCGGGCCGGCGATCCAGCACGCGGGCGATCTCGCCGCCATCCTCTCCTCGCTCGTGCCCGGCGAGGTGCTCTTCATCGACGAGATCCACCGCATGGCGCGCTCGGCCGAGGAGATGCTCTACCTCGCCATGGAGGACTTCCGTATCGACATCATGGTCGGCAAGGGCGCCGGCGCGACCTCGGTGCCGCTCGACCTCGCCCCCTTCACCCTCGTCGGCGCGACGACGCGCGCAGGCCTGCTGCCCAACCCGCTCCGCGATCGCTTCGGCTTCACCGCCCACCTCGAGTTCTACGCCGAGTCCGAGCTCGAGCAGGTGCTCGTACGGGCGGCGGCGATGCTCGGCCTCGACACCGACCGGGCCGCACTGGCCGAGATCGCGGGCCGCTGCCGCGGCACGCCGCGCATCGCCAACCGGCTGCTGCGACGCGTGCGCGACTACGCGCTCGTGCACTCGGGCCGCGCCGACCTCGATGCCGTGCGCGCGGCGCTCGAGCTCTACGACGTCGACGCGCTCGGCCTCGACCGGCTCGACCGGGCGGTGATGGAGACGATCCTCACGAGGTTCGGGGGCGGTCCGGTCGGGCTCAACACGCTCGCCGTCTCCGTCGGCGAGGAGGCCGAGACGATCGAGGCGGTCGTCGAGCCCTTCCTCGTGCGCATCGGGCTCGTCACGCGCACCCCGCGCGGGCGGGTCGCGACCCCCGCCGCCTGGCGGCATTTCGGTCTCACCGAGGCCGCTCCCGACGCGGCAGCGGCGCTTCCGATCGATGACCTATAATCCATTGAGGCTCGTCCCTCAACGCCACTGACTTCGTGCGCCCCGCGCACACCGGAAGGTACTTCTCCCTCATGACGTTCGACCCGTTCACTCTCATCATGCTCGCCGTGCTCGCGGTGCTGATCTTCTTCATGTTCCGCAACTCGCGCAAGCGTCAGGCCGAGGCTCGCGAACTGCAGTCGAAGGTCCAGGTGGGCGCGAAGGTCATGACCAACTTCGGCGTCTTCGGCACCATCCTCTCGATGGACGAGGAGGAGAACCAGGTGCTCCTCGAAACCTCGCCCGGCACGATCCTGACGGTGCACCGCCAGACGATCGCGCGCGTGGTCGAGCCCGTCGAGGGCTCCGACGAGGCGCCGGCGGCCGTCGAGGGCGAGCCCGAGTTCGGTGAGCGCGTCTCCGACGCCGCCGACGACGCGCCGACCACCGACGAGACGCCCGACACCAAGAAGTCGGACGACTAAGACTCACCCCCGAGGCTCGGCCCGCGCGATGCTGCGCGGGCTCCTGCAGAGAAAGCAGAACACGTGGCTGCACCATCGAAGCGGTCATCCCGGCCGACGCCCGTCCGCAAGGCATGGCGTTCCCTCACCTGGCTGGGTGTCATCATCGCGCTCCTGTTCGGTATCAACGCGGCGGGGGTGATCTGGGGCGAAGGCTCCTGGACCCCGAAGCTCGCCCTCGACCTCGAGGGCGGCACGCAGATCATCCTCGCGCCGAAGGTCGAGTCGGGCGCCGACGTCTCGCAGGAGCAGCTCGACCAGGCGGTGGCGATCATCCGCCAGCGCGTCGACGCCTCCGGCGTGGCCGAGGCCGAGATCAACACCGAGGGCGACAACGTCGTCGTCCGCATCCCGGGTGAGCTCGACGACCAGACCCGCGCGCGCATCGAGCAGTCGGCGAAGCTCGAGCTGCGGGCGGTCCTGCTCGCCGACGCGGCCACGAACCAGGCGATCGAGCCGAGCGCGAGCCCGTCGCCGAGCGACGCGCCCGAGGAGGAGCTCGAGTCGACGCCGACCGCGGTGCCGACCGACGGCAGCGACCCGGCGTGGGTCACTCCGGCGCTCCAGGCCGAGTTCGACTCGTACAACTGCGCGCAGATGGACGAGACCACCGAGGTCGCCCCGGCCGACGAGCCGCTCGTCACCTGCGACGTGAGCCGCACGGCGAAGTACCTGCTCGGCCCGGTCGAGGCGAGCGGCGAGAACATCGTCGACGCCACCAACGGCATGGTCCAGACGCAGACCGGCGCCTCCACCGGCCAGTGGGCCGTCAACATCGTCTTCGACGACGAGGGCACCGACGACTTCGCCAAGGTCTCGACCCGACTCTTCGGCCTCCAGGGCCAGACGCCCCGCGACCAGTTCGCGTTCGTGCTCGACGGCGCGGTGCTCACCGCCCCCGCCATGAACGGCGCGATCACCGACGGTCGGCCGCAGATCACCGGCAGCTTCACGCAGGAGAGCTCGAAGGCCCTCGCCGACCAGCTCAAGTTCGGTGCGCTCCCGATCAGCTTCACGGTGCAGTCGACCGAGACCATCTCGCCGACGCTCGGTACCTCGCAGCTCCAGTCGGGCCTGCTCGCCGGCCTCATCGGCCTCATCCTGGTCGTGATCTACACGCTGTTCCAGTACCGCGCGCTCGGTTCGGTGACGATCGCCTCGCTCGTCATCGCGGCGATCATCACGTACCTCACGATCACGATCCTGTCGTGGCGCGAGGGCTATCGACTCTCGCTCGCGGGCATCGCCGGCCTCATCGTGGCGATCGGCTTCACCGCCGACTCGTTCATCGTGTACTTCGAGCGAGTCCGAGACGAACTCCGAGACGGCCGGCCGCTGGTCGGCGCCGTCGAGGCCGGATGGAAGCGGGCGTTCCGCACGATCCTCGCCTCGAAGGGCGTCAACCTCCTCGCCGCGATCGTGCTGTTCATCCTCGCGGTCGGCAGCGTCAAGGGCTTCGCCTACACGCTCGGAATCACCACGATCATCGACGTCATCGTCGTGATCCTCTTCACCCACCCGATGCTGCAACTGCTCGCGCAGACGCGGTTCTTCTCCAGCGGCAACCCGTGGTCGGGTCTCGACCCGAACGCGCTCGGTGCCGTCTACCGGGGCCGTGCCGAGTTCCGCAAGCCCACCGCCGAGGTGGCGGGCAAGAAGGCGGCGTCGAGCGCCAAGGAGGCGCAGCGGCGTCAGACGATCGCCGAGCGCAAGGCCGCGGCGGTCGGTGCCGGCGATACCTCGAACGAAGGGAAGGAGTCCTGATGGCCAACCGTCTGACCACCTTCGGCAATGACCTCTACACCGGCAAGCGCTCGTTCAACTTCGTCGGCGGCCGCAAGAAGTGGTACGCGATCATCGGCGTGTTCGTGCTGCTCTCGGTGGTCGTCCCCCTCTTCACCGGGGTGAACTTCAGCATCGAGTTCCGCGGCGGATCGCAGTTCCAGATCTCCGACGTCGAGAACGCCACCGCTGAGCCCGCGATCGAGGCCGTCGAGTCGGTGGTGCCCGAGGCGACCACGAAGGTCACCATCGTCGGCGGCACCGGCGTGCGCGTGCAGACCGACCAGCTCTCGCAGGACGAGTCGCACGAGGTGACCTCGGCACTCGCCGAGGCGTACGACGTGCCCGAGTCCGAGGTGACCAGCTCGTTCATCGGCCCGAGCTGGGGTGCCGACGTCACCCGCCAGGCCGTGGTCGGCCTGATCGCCTTCGTGCTGCTCGCCGCCGTCATCATGGCGCTCTACTTCCGCACGTGGAAGATGTCGGCCGCCGCGATCATCGCGCTCATGGTCGACCTCGTGGTCACGACCGGCATCTACGCCGCCGTCGGCTTCGAGATCAGCCCCGCCGCGATGATCGGTATCCTCACGATCCTCAGCTACTCGCTCTACGACACCGTCGTGGTCTTCGACAAGATCCGCGAGAACACCGCCGAGGACGGCGAGCAGTCCCGTCGGACCTTCGCGGAGTCGGTGAACCTCGCGGTGAACCAGACCCTCGTGCGGTCCATCAACACGAGCGTGGTCGCGGCCCTGCCGGTCGCGGCGATCCTCTTCATCGGCGCCGGGGTGCTCGGGGCCGACACGCTCCGCGACATCTCGCTGGCACTGCTCATCGGCATCCTCGTGGGCACGTGGTCGACCGTGTTCCTCGCCGCACCGCTGTACTCGCAGCTGCGCGAGCGGGAGCCGGCGATCCATCGCCACGACCTCAAGGTCCTGAAGGAGCGCGAGCGCGCCGTCGGCGCCTCGACCTCGGCTGAGGCCCTGCCGACCGCATGACGTTCGCCCCCGGCGTGCTTCGCTGTGCACGCCTCACCCTCCGGAGCGGTGATAATTGAGTTCTGGAGGTGAGGCGTGACGGAGACCGGGGTCAACTCAACCGCTTCGCTGCGCCGCCTGGTGCCGCGGATCTTCTCGAAGGCCCAGCCCTCGGGAGCGGTCGACACGCTGCTGCGGACGGTGCGGATGCACCACCCGAAGGCCGACCTCGCGCTCGTCGAGCGCGCCTACACGGTCGCGGATCGTGCGCACGAGGGCCAGAAGCGCAAGAGCGGCGAGCCGTACATCACGCATCCGATCGCGGTCGCGCAGATCCTCGCCGATCTCGGCATCGGGTCGAAGACCGTCGCCGCCGCCCTGCTGCACGACACGGTCGAAGACACCGCGTACACCCTCGATGAGGTGCGGGCCGACTTCGGCGACGAGATCGCGATGCTCGTCGACGGCGTCACGAAGCTCGACAAGGTCAAGTACGGCGACTCCACCCAGGCCGAGACCGTCCGCAAGATGATCGTCGCGATGTCGAAGGACATCCGGGTGCTCATCATCAAGCTCGCCGACCGCCTGCACAACGCGCGGACCTGGGGCTTCGTGCCCGCCGCGTCGGCGAGCCGGAAGGCGACCGAGACGCTCGAGATCTACGCGCCGCTCGCGCACCGGCTCGGCATCCAGGCGATCAAGTGGGAGCTCGAGGACCTCTCCTTCGCGGTGCTTTATCCGAAGCTCTACGCCGAGATCGAGAGCCTCGTCAAGCAGCGCACGCCGCAGCGCGAGGAGTTCGTCCAGAACGTCATCGACCTGGTCAACGACGACCTCAAGGCCGCGAAGATCCGCGGCAAGGTCGTCGGCCGGCCGAAGCAGTACTACTCGATCTACCAGAAGATGATCGTCAGGGGCCGCGACTTCGACGAGATCTACGACCTCGTCGGCATCCGCGTGCTCGTGAACTCGGTCCGCGACTGCTACGCCGTGCTCGGCGCGATCCACGCCAGGTGGACGCCGCTGCCCGGCCGCTTCAAGGACTATATCGCCACGCCGAAGTTCAACCTCTACCAGTCGCTGCACACGACGGTCCTCGGGCCGAAGGGCCGCGCCGTCGAGCTCCAGATCCGCACCCATGACATGCACCAGCGGGCCGAGTACGGTGTCGCCGCCCACTGGAAGTACAAGGAGCAGACGACCGGAAAGTCGTCGGGCGGCCCGGCGATGCAGAGCGAGACCGACATGGCCTGGCTCGCCCACATCTCCGACTGGCAGGCCGAGACGGCCGACCCGGGCGAGTTCCTCGACTCCCTCCGCTTCGAGATCGGCGCGAAGGAGGTCTACGTCTTCACGCCGAAGGGCCGGGTCATCGGGCTGCCCGCCGGTGCGACGCCCGTCGACTTCGCGTACGCCGTGCACACCGAGGTCGGCCACCGCACGATGGGCGCCAAGGTGAACGGCCGGCTCGTGCCGCTCGAGAGCGAGCTGTCGAGCGGCGACGTCGTCGAGGTCTTCACCTCGAAGAACCCCGACTCGGGCCCGAGCAAGGACTGGCTCAACTTCGTCAAGAGCCCCCGCGCGCGCAACAAGATCCGCCAGTGGTTCACGAAGGAACGCCGCGACGAGGCGATCGAGCAGGGACGCGACTCGATCGCCCGCGCGATGCGCAAGCAGAACCTGCCGCTGCAGAAGCTCATGAGCCAGGAGTCGTTCGCCGAGGTCGCGGCGCTGCTGCGCTACGACGACGTGTCGTCGCTCTACGCCGCGGTCGGCGAGGGGCACGTCTCGACGCAGTCCGTGCTCGAGAAGGTCGTCGCGCTCGTCCGCGACGTCGACGACGTCGACGAGCCCGACCTGCCGCTGCCGGTGCGCACCCGTCCGTTGCCACGGCACGCCGAGTCGGGGGTGCTCGTGCGCGGCGCGCCCGACATCCTCGTGAAGCTCGCACGCTGCTGCACCCCGGTGCCCGGCGACGAGATCGTCGGCTTCGTGACGCGCGGCGCCGGCGTGTCGGTGCATCAGGCGAACTGCCACAACGTGCAGTCGCTCCTCCGCGAACCCGAGCGCATGATCGACGTCGAGTGGGCGCCGAGCTCGAAGAGCGTGTTCCTCGTGCAGATCCAGATCGAGGCGCTCGACCGGGCCGGGCTGCTCTCGGACGTGACCCGCGTGCTCTCCGAGCACCACGTCAACATCCTCTCGGCGAACGTGTCGACCTCGACCGACCGCCTCGCGCTGAGCCGCTTCGTCTTCGAGATGGGCGACACGACGCACCTCGACCGCGTGCTCAACGCGGTGCGCCGGATCGACGCCGTGTACGACGTCTACCGCGTCAGCGACGGCTGAGCCGAGGCCGCTCCGACGCGATCGGCCCGCTGGGCCCGTGCGAATCGCCTGCGGGCCAGTGCGAGGTGCGGCAGCCGGTGCGCCGTCGCGATCCGCGACCGCACCAGCTCGGCAACGCCCGCGTGCGCCTCGACGAGTCGCGCGACGACGAGTTCGGCGACGCCGTCGTCGAGCGCCGGGTCGCGGAGGAGGTCGACCGCGGTGCGCGCCGGCGTCGTGCAGCGCGCACTCCCGAGTGCGAGCACGTCGTCGCCGTCGATGACGACCTCGCGCACGCAGGCGCCCGGACCGGCGACAACCGCCACGCGTTCGTGCAGCGGCACGCAGAACTGCGCGGTGCGGGGCGGAGCGTCGAGCGCACCGTGCACCCACGCCGCCGAGAGCCGCTCGATGATGAGACGGCGCGGCACGCGGAGCGCCACCGCCTCGGCGCGGAAGGCCGGAAGATCGGGTTCGTCGACGGGAGCCCAGCCCTCGTCGATCACGAACAGCTCGCCGTCGATGCGTGCGGCGCACAGCTCGGCGAGCGGGAGGTCGTCGGTGCCGAGCACCCGGGGGAGTCGTGCCATCCGCCCATGCTGGAGCATCCGACGGGCGCACGACGAAGGAGGCGGGATCCTGTGGAGAATCCCGCCTCCCTCGAAGCGGTGCGGAGGAGTCGGCGGATCAGCCGCCGACGGCCTTGAGCCAGGCACGACGGGCGTCGAGCGCCTCGCGCGCGGCGGCGGCGGCCTTCGCGTCGCCGGCGGCCTCCGCGGCCGCGACCTCGGCCTCGAGCTTCTCGATCGCGTCGTTGAGCTGGCCGAGCATGCCCTCGGAGCGCGCCTTCTTCTCGGGGTCCTCGCGCTGCCAGCGCTCGTCCTCGAGGGAGCGGACGTGGTTCTCGACCTTGCGGAGCCGGTCCTCGACCGCACGCACCTGGTCGCGGGGCACCTTGCCGATCTCGTCCCACTTGCGCTGGACGCGGTTGAGCTCGGAGCGCGCCTTCTTGGCGTCGGTCTCGGTCAGGAGCGCCTCGGCCTCGGTGAGCAGCGCGAGCTTCTCCTCGAGGTTGGCCCGGTACTCCTCGTCGTCCTTCGCGTCGATCTCGGCCTTCGCGTTGAAGAGCACGTCGCCGGCGGCCTTGAACTTGGCCCACAGCTGGTCGTCGAGCTTCTTGCCGGCGCGGCCGGCCTGCTTCCACTCGTCGAGGAGGCTGCGGTAGTCGCCGACCGCGTCGGCGCCGCGCGGGGCGAGCGCCTCGGCGCGCTCGATGAGGCGCTGCTTGCGGGTGCGCACGTCGCGGTGTGCGGCGTCGAGCTCGGCGAAGAACGCCTTGCGGTGCTGCTCGATCGTCGAGCGCGCGGCACGGAACCGCTTCCACAGCTCGTTCGCCTCGTTCTTCGGCAGCCGGGGGCCGTCCTGCTGGTGGCGCTGCCAGCTCGCGAAGAGAGCGTCGAGCTCGGCGGTCGCCTGCTTCCACTGCGTCTTCGCCGGGTCCTGCGCGGCGAGCGCCTCGGCCTGCTCGACGATGGCGGTGCGCTCGGCGATGGCGCCGGCGAGCGCCGCCTTCGCCTCGGCCTGCTGCTGCTCGGTGAGCTCCTTCGTGGTGCCCGACAGCGCCTCGAGGCGGCGGGAGAGCGACTCGAGGTCGCCGACCGCGTGGGCGCCGGCGACCGACTCGGTGAGCGTCGAGACGGCCTTCGCGACGTCGGCCGCGGGAGCGCCGCGGCGCACGCGCTGCTCGAGCAGGCCGACCTGGCCCGCGAGGTCGGCGTACTTGCGCTCGAAGTAGGCGAGTGCCTCTTCAGGGGTTGCGTCGGGGTACTGACCGACCTCCCGCTCGCCGTCGCTCGTGCGAACGAAGACGGTGCCCGTCTCGTCGACGCGGCCCCACGGTTGCTGATCTGATTCGGTCACGGCCTCACCCTGTCGTAGGTCGGACGCCGCGGGCGGCGGCGATGTTGCGGTCAAGCCTATTGGCGGCGGTCGCGGGCTGCGCCGCCGCGTCGTAGGTCGGGTGCCGCCAGCGGCGGCGTGTGCGGTCAAGCCTATTGCACCGCCCGGCGGCGGTGCCGTGATCACTCGATCGTGAAGCCGGTGATCGTCGTGGGCACGGCGGGGGCGCCGTCGCTGACGCCGCCCTCGGCGCCGGCGTCGGTGATGCCCGCGCGCAGCTCGTCGAGCCCGCTCGTGACGGTGCCGATGACGGTGTAGCCGCCCGCGCTGTCGGCCGGGAGCGTCGTGTCCTCGTAGACGATGAAGAACTGGCTGCCCTGGCTGTTGGCGTCGTTGGGCACGCGCGCCATGGCGATCGTGCCGGCCGGGTAGACACCGTCGGCCGGCGCGTTCTCGATGGGGCCGTAGCTGTAGCCGGGGCCGCCCGAGCCGTCGCCGTCGGGGTCGCCGCACTGCAGCACCCAGATCGTGTCCTTCGTGAGGCGGTGGCAGGCCACGCCGTCGTAGAAGCCCGACTGGATCAGGCTGATCTCGCTCGAGACCGCCTGCGGCGCTGCGGCGCCGTCGAGCTCGACGCCGAGCGGGATGTCGTTGAGGGTCAGCGTGCCCGTCCAGGTGCGCCCCTCTGCGAGGTCGGGGCTCGGCACCTCGCCGTCGTTCTCGCCCGCCGCCTCGGTGGGCGACGGGGTCTCGCTCGCAGTCGGCTCGGGGGCGCCGGGGCCGCCGCTGAAGAAGAAGAGCTGCGCGCCGACCGCGAGGGCCAGCACGACCACCAGCGCGAGGACCGCGATCAGGTTGTCGCGACTGCGTCGCCGCTGCTTGCCGGCGTGGACCTCTTGCCGTGCCTGGTAGGTGCGCAGGCGCGCGCGCTCTTCGCGCGCCTGTCGGTCGTTCGATGCCACGCCTGCTCCTTCTCCGGAATCCTGCGAGCCGACTCTACTTAAGCCCGCGTGACCGCACCAATCGCCGCACCGCGAGCACTCGACGGAGAATCGGTGTCGGATGCCGCGACTACGCTTGAATCCATGGTGGAATCCGGTCCGGGGCTGCGCTCGGGCGCGACGCCGCTCGCGGTGCGCATGCGTCCGACGAGTCTCGACGAGGTCGCCGGGCAGCGTCATCTGCTGACCCCCGGCTCGCCGCTCGTCGCCCTCGCCGGCGACCGATCCGGTGAGTCCGGGTCGGTGTCGGTGATCCTCTGGGGGCCGCCCGGCACCGGCAAGACGACGCTCGCCCAGGCGATCGCGCGCTCGTCGGGCCGCAAGTTCGTCGAGCTCTCCGCAGTGACCGCCGGCGTGCGCGACGTGCGCCAGGTGATGGAGGAGGCCCGCGCCAGCCGCGATCTGTACGGGCTCTCCACGGTGCTCTTCCTCGACGAGATCCACCGCTTCACGAAGGCCCAGCAGGACGCGCTGCTGCCGGGCGTCGAGAACGGCTGGGTGATCCTCGTCGCCGCGACGACCGAGAACCCGTCGTTCTCGGTGATCTCGCCGCTGCTGTCGCGTTCGCTGCTGCTCACCCTCGAGCTCCTGAGCGACGACGACCTCGGGGTGCTCGTCGACCGTGCCGTCGCCGACGCCCGGGGCCTCGCGGGCAGGGTGACGCTCGATCCCGAGGCGCGGGCGGCGATCGTGCGCCTCGCCTCGGGCGATGCGCGGCGCGCGCTGACCGCGCTCGAGGCCGCAGCGGTCTCGGCCGCGGCGATGCCCGTGGAGGCGACCGACGGGTCCGCCGAGCCCGGGGCCGACGGCGCCGCCGCAGACGACGACGCCGCAGACGACGACGAGGCGGGGGAGCCGGAGGCCGGCGACGACGCCGGGGCATCCGCGCCGCCTCTCATCACCGCCGACATCGTCGCGCGCGCGGTCGACCGCGCGCTGCTCAGGTACGACCGCAACGGCGACGAGCACTACGACGTCATCAGCGCGTTCATCAAGTCGGTGCGCGGCAGCGACGTCGACGCCGCCCTGCACTACCTCGCGCGCATGATCGAGGCCGGTGAGGATCCGCGCTTCATCGCCCGTCGCATCATCGTGCTCGCGTCGGAGGACATCGGGCTCGCCGATCCGCAGGCGCTCGGCGTGGCGGTGGCCGCGGCCGACGCCGTGCAGTTCATCGGCATGCCGGAGGGGCGCATCCCGCTCGCCCAGGCGGTCGTGCACCTCGCGACCGCCCCGAAGTCGAACGCGGCCTACCTCGGCATCGACAAGGCCATCGCCGACGTGCGCGCCGGCAAGGCGGGGCGCGTGCCGAAGCACCTCCGCGACGCCCACTATCCCGGCGCGAAGCGGCTCGGCCACGGCAAGGGCTACCGCTACCCCCACGACGACGCGATCGGCGTGGTGGCCCAGGAGTACCTGCCCGACACGCTCCGCGGCGCCGTGTACTACGAACCCACCGAGCACGGCAACGAGCGCGAGGTCTCGGCGAGGCTCGCGAAGCTCCGCCGGATCGTCCGGGGCGGCCGCTGAGCGGCCATGCCCGTCGTGGTACGATTGACGCTGGCCTGAAGCCAGATCCTCGAGCGCGGCTGCGAGAGGGTCACCGGCGAGTGGGTGCGATCTGTAGCCGATCCACCCCTGGCGAATCCCTCTGACACAGATTTCCGGCGCACGATCGCGCCGGCGATTCACTTGAGATTCTTCCGAAAGGACATTCGTGTCGAACCAGTCACGCAGCAAGACCCGCCTCTCTCGCGCGCTCGGCGTCGCCCTCACCCCGAAGGCCGCCCGCTACATGGAGAAGCGCCCCTACGCTCCCGGTGAGCACGGCCGCACCAAGCGCAAGCAGGACAGCGACTACGCCGTGCGTCTGCGCGAGAAGCAGCGTCTCCGCGCCCAGTACGGCATCCGCGAGAAGCAGCTGAAGATCGCCTACGTCGAGGCCAAGCGCACCGCCGGCCAGACCGGTGAGAACCTCGTCGAGCTGCTCGAGATGCGTCTCGACGCCCTCGTGCTCCGTGCCGGCTTCGCCCGCACCATCACGCAGGCCCGCCAGTTCGTCGTGCACCGCCACATCCTCGTCGACGGCCAGCTCGTCGACCGCCCCTCGTTCCGCGTGAAGCCGGGCCAGCTCGTGCACGTCAAGTCGCGCAGCGAGGGCACCGAGCCCTTCCAGGTCGCCGCGGCCGGCGGTCACGTCGACGTGCTCCCCAAGGTTCCGGGCTACCTCGAGGTCGAGCTCGACAAGCTCCAGGCGCGCCTCGTGCGTCGCCCGAAGCGCGCCGAGGTCCCCGTGACCTGCGACGTGCAGCTCGTCGTCGAGTACTACGCCGCTCGCTGACGCGAGTCGTCTCGAAACAGGGGTCGCGGGTTTCCCGCGGCCCCTGTTTCGTCTCCGGGCGAGGGCCGTCGCCTCGCCACTAGACTGATCCGAGGCGTGCCGGGCGCCATCGCGCCCGTGACAGATCGAAGAGGGAGCACCCGTGAAGAGCATTCTGTGGTTCACCGTCGGCGTCGCGGCCGGTTTCGTGGTCGCGCACCAGGTCAACCAGACCAAGCAGGGTCGCGACTTCTTCTCGTCGATCGACGCGAAGGCCCGCGAGTTCGGCAACGCCATCGCCGAGGGCTATCACGCCCGCGACGCCGAGCTGCGCGCCGACGGCGACGCCTCGGCCGCTCGCTGAGCCCTCACCCTTCACCTCCGGCCCGGTCGCACCGGGCTCGACCCCAGAACGGAACCATGCAGACTGCCGACATCCGCCAGCGTTGGCTCGACTTCTTCGCCGACCGCGGTCACACCGTCGTCCCCTCGGCCTCGCTCGTCTCCGACGACCCGACGCTGCTCTTCACCGTGGCCGGCATGGTGCCCTTCGTGCCGTACCTCACCGGCATCGTGCCCGCCCCGTACCCGCGGGCCACGAGCGTGCAGAAGTGCATCCGCACCAACGACATCGAAGAGGTCGGCAAGACGCCGCGACACGGCACGTTCTTCCAGATGAACGGCAACTTCTCCTTCGGCGACTACTTCAAGGAGGGCGCCATCTCGATGGCGTGGGAGCTGCTGACCTCGGCCGAGTCGGCCGGCGGCTACGGCTTCGCGCCGGAGGACCTCTGGGTCACCGTCTACGAGGACGACGACGAGGCGATCGAGATCTGGAAGCGCGTCGCGGGCCTGCCCGACGAGCGCATCCAGCGGCTCGGCAAGGAGACGAACTACTGGCACACCGGGCAGCCGGGCCCCGCGGGCCCCTGCTCGGAGATCTTCTTCGACCGCGGCCCCGCCTACGGCATCGACGGCGGCCCCGCGACCGACGACGACCGCTACGTCGAGATCTGGAACCTCGTGTTCATGCAGTACCTCATCACCGACGTGAAGTCGAAGACCGACTTCACGGTCGTGAAGGAGCTGCCGAAGAAGAACATCGACACCGGCATGGGCCTTGAGCGCGTCGCGTTCCTCAAGCAGGGCGTCGACAACATGTACGAGATCGACCAGGTGCGCCCGGTGCTCGACCGCGCCGCTGAGATCTCGGGCCGCCGCTACGGCGCGGACCACGAGGACGACGTGCGCATGCGCGTCATCGCCGACCACGTCCGCTCCGCGCTCATGCTCATGAGCGACGGGGTGAGCCCGTCGAACGAGGGGCGCGGGTACATCCTGCGGCGGCTCCTCCGTCGCAGCATCCGCGCGATGCGCCTGCTCGGCGTCGAGGGCCCGACGTTCCGCGAGCTGTTCGCGGCGTCGCGCGACGCGATGAAGGCGGCGTACCCCGAGGTCGCGCGCGACTACGCGCACATCGAGCAGCTCGCACTCGGCGAGGAGGAGACGTTCCTCCGCACGCTCTCGGCCGGCACCTCGATCCTCGACCTCGCGGTCGCGAAGACGAAGGATGCCGGGCGCGAGGAGCTCGCGGGCGACACGGCGTTCCTGCTGCACGACACCTACGGCTTCCCGATCGAGCTGACGCTCGAGATGGCCGAGGAGGCGGGCCTCGCCGTCGACCGCACCGCGTTCGACGAGCTCATGACCGCCCAGCGCACCCGGGCGAAGGCCGACGCGAAGTCGAAGAAGAAGGTGCTCGCCGATCTCTCGGTGTACGCCGACTTCCGCGCGAAGGGCGAGACCGTCTTCACCGGCTACACGGAGCTCGCGACCGAGTCGAGCGTGCTCGGCCTCCTCGTCGACGGCCGGCCCGCGCAGCGTGCGGTCGCCGGTCAGACGGCCGAGGTCATCCTCGCCGAGACCGCGCTCTACGCCGAGTCCGGCGGGCAGGCGCCCGACCAGGGGCGCATCGTCGGCGACGGATTCGAGCTCGAGGTGCTCGACGTGCAGAAGCCCGTGAAGGGGCTCATCAGCCACACGGTCAAGGTGACCTCGGGCGAGGTCGGCGTGGGCGAGCGGGCGACGAGCCTCGTCGACGAGGACTACCGCCGCGGCGCGACCCAGGCGCACTCGGGCACGCACATCGTGCACGCCGCGCTGCGCCAGGTGGTCGGCCCGAACGCCCACCAGTCGGGCTCGTTCAACAAGGCCGGCTACCTGCGCCTCGACTACGGCTGGAACTCGGCGCTGTCGGCCGAGACCCGCAGCGAGCTCGAGGAGATCTCGAACAGCGCGGTGCGCGACAACCTCCAGGTCGTCACCCGCGAGATGCCGCTCGACGAGGCGAAGTCGCTCGGCGCGATGGCGCTCTTCGGCGAGAAGTACGGTGACGTCGTGCGCGTCGTCGACATCGGCGGCCCCTGGTCGCGCGAGCTCTGCGCCGGCACCCACGTGTCGACGAGCGCCGAGATCGGCATGATCAACATCGTCGGCGAGTCCTCCGTGGGCGCCTCGAACCGCCGTGTCGAGTCGCTCGTCGGCCTCGAGGCGTTCCGCCGCTTCGCAGCGGAGCGCGCGCTCGTGAACGAGCTCACCTCGTCGCTGAAGACCCGCCCCGAGCAGCTCGTCGACCGCGTCGGCGAACTCGTCGCGAACCTGAAGAGCGCCGAGAAGAAGATCCAGGCCTTCGAGGCGAAGGCGCTGAACGACCGCGTGCCCGCGCTCGCGGCGAAGGCCGGTCGGGTCGGCGAGGTGCTGCTCGTGGCCGAGTCGGTGGGGCAGCTCGGCTCGGGCGACGAACTGCGGTCGCTCGCGCTCTCCGTTCGCGGCCAGCTGGGCGACGCGGCGAGCGTCGTGGCACTCGCCGGCGAGGTCGGCGGCAAGCCGCTCGCGATCGTGGCGACCTCGCCCGCGGCGCGAGACCACGGCGCGAACGCCGGAGCCCTGGCGAAGAGCGCGGCCGGCGTACTGGGCGGCGGCGGCGGCGGCAAGCCCGACCTCGCCCAGGGCGGCGGCACCGACGTCGCGGCGATCCCCGCCGCGCTCGAGGCCGTGCGCCGCGGTCTCGGCGGGTAGTCGCACCATGCGCTCCGGAGCGAGGCTCGGCATCGACGTCGGTCGCGCGCGCATCGGCGTCTCGCGGTGCGATGCGGGCGGACTGCTCGCAGTACCGATCGAGACGGTCGCCCGTGCGGCCGACGGCGACGCGGACGTGCGCCGCATCGTCGAGCTCGCGGGGGAGTACGAGGCGATCGAGTTCGTCGTCGGGCTGCCGCTCTCGCTCTCGGGCGGGTCGACGCCCTCGACCGACGACGCGCTCGAGTTCGCGGAGCGTCTCGGCCGTTCGGGCGGCGGGCTGCCGGTGCGGCTCGTCGACGAGCGGCTCTCGACCGTCAGCGCCCAGCAGGCGCTGCGCGCGAGCGGCAAGTCATCGAAGAAGCAGCGTCCCATCGTCGACCAAGTCGCAGCCGTTATCATTCTGCAACACGCGATCGACGCCGAGCGGGCCGCAGGCCACGCACCCGGCCGCGTGCTCGACCTCGACGAAGGGCCCTCACCCCTGTGACCCAGCTCCCCCCAGAGCGCTCCGACGCCGACGCCCTCGCCGCCGACTGGCGGGCGTTGCTCGGCACCGACGCACCGACGACGGGTTCGATCCCCGCGCCGTCGACCGGGGCGACTCCGGCTGCCGCGCCGTCGACCGGGTCGGCCCCGACCCCGGCTCCGGTTCCGGCTCCGTCGACCGGGGCGACTCCCGCTCCCGCTGCGCAGCCGATGACGCGCCGCGAGATCCGCGAGGCCGAGCAGCGCGCGGCCGCGCAGGCCGAGGCCGAGAGCGCTGCGGCCGCGGCTGCGGCAGGCACGGCGCCGACCCCGTATCCGGCCGCGCCGGTGCCTCCGGTGCCTCCGGCGACGCCGCCGCAGGAGCCGCTCCAGCAGCTGCAGCCCCTGCGGCGGCCGCAGACGGGGCCGTCGTTCGAGGAGCTCGCCGGTGCGGGGCAGTCGTCGCCGCCGGCGCAACCGCGCTCCGCCTTCGACGCGCATCTCGCCGGCGAGGCCCCGCCCATCGTGCCGCGTTCGGGAACCGAACCGGGATCGGAACCCCCGCAGCCCACCTCCGCGTCGCCGTTCGCCGACCTCCTCGGCGACCCGCACCAGTCGGTGGACCCGCTGACGGACGAGCCCGGGCGGCGCAAGCCCTCCCGCGCCGAGCGACGGGCCGCGGCATCCGACCCCTACGACCAGCACCCCGACGAGAAGCCGCGCCGTCGCGGCGCATGGGGCTGCCTCATCGGCCTGCTCGTCGTCGCGGCCCTCGGCGTCGGCGCCTTCTTCTTCCTGCAGGGGCCGATGAACGCGGTGATCGAGCGGTTCCAGCCGGCCGCCGACTACGAGGGCGCCGGCACCGGCGAGCTCGTCTTCATGATCCACGAGGGCGACACGGGGGAGTCGATCGCGTCGAACCTCGTCGACGCCGACGTCGTGGCTTCGACCGACGCCTTCATCGAGGCGGTGGCCGAGGCAGACCCCTCGCCCGTGTTCTACCCGGGCGCCTATCAGCTGGCCGAGCAGATGAGCGCGCAGGCCGCGCTCGATGCGCTCCTCGACCCGGCGAACAAGCTGGAGAACACCTTCGTCATCCCCGAGGGCACGGCGACCGTCGATGCCCTCACGCCCATCTCGGAGGGCACGGGGATCCCGCTCGAGGAGCTGCAGGCGGCCGCGGCCGAGCCGCCCGCGAACTACGGGCTCCCGCCCGAGGCGACGAACCTCGAGGGCTTCCTGTTCCCGGCGACGTACACGCTCGACCCCGACCTCGATGCGCACGCCGTCCTGCAGACCCTCGTCGACCGCCAGTTCCAGGCGCTCGACGAGGCGGGGGTCGCGCCCGAGGACCGGTGGAAGACGATCGTGCTCGCCGCACTCGTCCAGCGCGAGGCCGGTCTCAAGGACGACTTCTACAAGGTGTCCCGCGTGTTCCTCAACCGGCTCGACCCGGCGAAGTGGGAGAGCGGGCTGCTGCAGTCCGACGCGACCGTCGCCTACGGCACCGGCAACACGCATCTCGTGACGACGACCGACGCCGAGCGCGCCGACGCGTCGAACCGCTACAACACCTACGTGCACCCGGGCCTCCCGGTCGGCCCGATCTCGAACCCGGGCGACCTCGCGATCGACGCGGCGCTGCACCCCGCCGACGGCCCGTGGCTGTTCTTCGTCACGTGGAACCTCGACACGGGCGAGACGATCTTCTCCTCGACCGTCGAGGAGCACGACGCCGCGGTCGCGAAGTGGCTCGCCTGGATGCAGGAGCACCCCGAATATGGCTGAGTCGCCGTCCGCGACGCCGGGGGCCGCATCGTCGGCCCGTCTCGCGGTGCTCGGCTCGCCGATCTCGCACTCCCGGAGCCCGTCGCTGCACCGGGCCGCGTACGCGCGGCTCGGCCTCGACTGGGGGTACTCCGCGATCGAGATGACCGGAGATCGCCTCCCGGCGTTCGTCGACGGGCTGGATGCCGCGTGGCGGGGCCTCTCGCTGACGATGCCGCTCAAGCAGGACGTGCTGCCCCTCCTCGACGAGGTCGACGAGCTCGCCGCGCTGACGGGTGCCGCGAACACCGTGCTCCTCGACGGCGGGCGCCGCCTCGGCTTCAACACCGATGTCGGCGGCATCGTGCGCACGCTCGCGGAGTCCGGGATCACGGCGATCCGTCGTGGCGCGCTCATCGGCGCCGGGGCGACCGCAGCGTCGGCACTCGTCGCGATGGCCGAACTGGGGGCCGAGGAGGTGCGGGTCCTCGTGCGCAGGCCCGGCGCCGCCGCCGAGCTCGAAGCGCTCGGGCACCGCGCCGGACTCGTCGTCACGGAGCATCCGATCACCTCGCTCGCCGACGCCGACGCCCACGCCGACCTCGTCATCAGCACCGTCCCCGGCGGCGTCGATCTCGGCGTCGCGCCCTCGGCCGCGCTCGTGGCGCACGCCCCCCTCCTCGACGTCGCCTACGACCCCTGGCCGAGCGCGCTCGGCCGCGTCTGGCTCGACGCCGAAGGCACGGTCGTGCACGGCCTCGGCATGCTGCTGCACCAGGCGCTCCTGCAGATCCGCATCTTCGTGAACGGCGACCCCTTCTCGGAGCTGCCCGACGAGGATGACGTGCTCGCCGTCATGCGCGAGTCGGTCGCCTGACGCTGTGGAAGGATAGGAGGCATGCTCCGTTGGCTCACTGCCGGAGAGTCGCACGGGCCTGAGCTCGTCGCGATCCTCGAGGGTCTTCCCGCCGGTATCCCCGTCTCGCTCGATTCGATCCGCGCCGATCTGGCGCGCCGCAAGCTCGGCTACGGCCGTGGCGCGCGCATGAAGTTCGAACAGGACGAACTGGCGATCTCGGGCGGCGTCCGCCACGGCCTCAGCCTCGGCAGCCCGATCGCCGTGCGCGTCGGCAACACCGAGTGGCCGAAGTGGCAGGAGGTCATGAGCCCCGAGCCGATCGACGCCGAGCGTCTCGGCCGAGGGCGCGGCGCCCCGCTCACCCGGCCCCGTCCGGGCCACGCCGACCTCGTCGGCATGCAGAAGTACGGCTTCGACGAGGCGCGCCCCGTGCTCGAGCGGGCCAGCGCCCGCGAGACGGCGGCCCGCGTCGCGCTCGGCGCGGTCGCGAAGTCGTTCCTCGCCGAGCTCGGCATCCTGACGATCGCGCACACCCTCTCGATCGGACCGGTGCGGGTGCCCGACGGCGCCGCGCTGCCACTGCCCACCGATGTCGATGCGGTCGACGCCGATCCGCTGCGGTGCTTCGACGCCGAGACGAGCGCCCGCATGGTCGCCGAGGTCGACGACGCCCACAAGTCGGGCGACACCCTCGGCGGCGTCGTCGAGGTGCTCGCCTACGGCGTGCCCCCGGGCCTCGGCTCGCACGTGCACTGGGACCGCCGTCTCGACGCGCAGCTCGCCGCCGCGCTCATGGGCATCCAGGCGATCAAGGGCGTCGAGGTCGGCGACGGCTTCGAGACGACCCGCCGCCGCGGCTCGGTCGCGCACGACGAACTGCACGCGGCCGACGGCCGGATCGTGCGCGCGAGCGATCGCGCGGGCGGCACCGAGGGCGGCATGTCGACCGGCACGGTGCTGCGCGTCCGCGCCGGCATGAAGCCCATCGCGACCGTGCCGCACGCGCTGCCGACGATCGACGTCGCGACCGGCGAGCCGGCGGCGGCCCACCACCAGCGCTCCGACGTCGTCGCGGTGCCCGCGGCGGGCGTCGTCGCGGAGGCGATGGTCGCGCTCGTGCTCGCGAACGCCGTGCTCGAGAAGTTCGGCGGCGACTCGGTCGCCGAGACCCGGCGGAACCTCGAGTCCTACCTCGCCGCCATCCCCGAGGGCCTGCGCACCGCGGGTGCGGAGGGCGCGGTCGACGCCGGTGTCTGACGACGCCCGCCTCGGCCTCCCCATCGTGCTCGTCGGCCCGATGGGGGCCGGCAAGTCCCGGGTCGGGCAACGGCTCGCCGCGACCGCCGGGGCCCCCTTCATCGACACCGACGCGCGGATCACCGAGCGGTACGGCGCGATCGACGAGATCTTCGCGCGCGAGGGCGAGGAGTACTTCCGCGTCATCGAGCGCGAGGTCGTCGCCGAGGCGCTCCGCGAGGAGGCCGTCGTCTCGCTCGGCGGCGGCGCCGTGCTGCACGACGACACCCGCGACGACCTCGCGCGGCTCGCGGTCGTGTGGCTGCAGGTCTCGCGCGAAGCCGTCGCGCCCCGGCTCGCGGGCGGCAATCGCCCGCTCATCGCCGACGGCGGCCTCGACCGCTGGACCGCCATCCTCGAGGACCGGCGCCCGCTGTACGCGGCCGTCGCCGACCTCACCATCGACACCTCCCGGCGCTCGGTCGGGCGGATCGTCGACGAGATCACCGAGCACTTCGGAGGAGAACGATGACGGCAGACGAGCGCACGGCGATCCGGGTCGGCGGCGAGTCGGGCTACGACGTGGTCGTCGGGCGCGGCGTCCTCGCCGAGCTCGGCGACGCACTCGGCGGCGCGGTGAAGAAGGTGCTGGTCGTGCACCCCGCGACCCTCGGCGCCCGCGCCGCGGCCCTGCGCGAGGCGCTCTCCGACCGCTTCGAGGTGCTGCTCGCCGAGGTGCCCGACGCCGAGGCGGGCAAGCGCATCGAGGTCGCCGCGTTCTGCTGGCAGGTGCTCGGCCAGGCCGACTTCACCCGCAGCGACGCCATCGTCGGCTTCGGCGGGGGAGCGATCACCGACCTCGCCGGGTTCGTGGCGGCCACCTGGCTGCGCGGGGTCCGCGTCGTGCAGGTGCCGACGACGGTGCTCGGCATGGTCGACGCCGCGGTCGGCGGCAAGACCGGCATCAACACGAACGAGGGCAAGAACCTCGTGGGCGTCTTCCACCCGCCGGCCGCCGTGCTCTGCGACCTCGACCTGCTCGACACCCTGCCGAAGAACGAGATCCTCGCCGGGTTCGCCGAGATCGTGAAGGCCGGGTTCATCCGCTACCCCGAGATCCTCGACATCGTCGAAGCCGACCCCGAGGTCGCGACCGACCCCGCGACGCCCGAGTTCCGCCGCGTCGTCGAGCTCGCGATCCAGATGAAGGCCGACGTCGTCTCCGAAGACCTCACCGAGCAGGGGCTCCGCGAGATCCTCAACTACGGCCACACCCTCGGCCACGCCGTCGAGCACGCCGAGCGGTACCAGTGGCGGCACGGCGCGGCCGTCGCCGTGGGCATGATGTTCGCCGCCGAGCTGGGCCGGCTCTCGGGCCGCCTCTCCGACGAGGTGGCCGACCGGCACCGCCGGGTGCTCGACCTCCTGAGCCTGCCGACGAGCTACCCCGCCGGCCGCTGGAACACCCTCCTCGCGACCATGCAGCGCGACAAGAAGTCGCGGGCCGGCCAGCTGCGGTTCATCGTGCTCGACGACCTCGCGAAGCCGACCGTCATGCAGGCGCCCGACCAGTCGCTGCTCTTCGCCGCCTACCAGGAGATCGGCTCGTGACCGAGCGGCGGCTGCTGCTCGTCAACGGCCCGAACCTGAACCTCCTCGGCATCCGCGAGCCCGAGATCTACGGCTCCCGGACGCTCGCCGACGTCGAGCGCATCGTCGCGGATGCCGCGTCCGCTCGCGGCTTCGACGTGCGCGCCGTGCAGTCCAACCACGAGGGCGTGCTCCTCGACGCGATCCATGCTGCGCGGCTCGACTGCGCGGGCATCGTGATCAACCCGGGCGGGCTGACGCACACCTCGGTCGTGCTGCGCGACGCGCTCGCGGGCGTCGACCTGCCCGTCGCCGAGGTGCACATCTCCGACGTCTCGCAGCGCGAGCCGTTCCGCCACCACTCGTACGTCGCCGACGTCGCGGTGGTGCACGTGACGGGGGAGGGCGTCGCCGGCTACGAGACGGCGGTACGGCTGCTCCTCGACGTCATCACGGGGCGCGCCGAGGGCTGAGCCGAGGTCCGCTCAGTCGCCGCGGGCGTAGGCGAGGCTCTCCTCGACGATCGAGAGCACGACCTCGAGCTCGGCGGGATCGCGCGGGCCGTACACCATGAACTCGGTGCCGAAGTCCTCGTACTGGTGGGGCTCGGCCCAGCCGAGTTCGGTGAGACGGGCGCCGCGTTCGGCAGGCAGCACCAGGTGCACGCTGGTGTCGTCGACGCCGTGCAGGTGCACGGGCTCGAGCCGCCCGTCGGGGAACAGCGAGGTCTCGACGGTGCGCGCGACCTCGAGCTCCTCGAGGAACACCGCCCGGGACGATTTCGGCGAGACCTGGCTGTGTCCCTCGACGACCCCGTCGGGGGCGAAGACGCTCGCCACGAGGCGGCCCCACAGCTCGGGCGTCGCGCGCTGGTCGAGCTGGCGCTGCGGCCCCTCGGTGGAGACGGTCGGGCGGGGGCCGTGGCGCGGGGTGTCGATCACCACGTCAGGCTAGAGGATCGCGGCCGGCGCGAGCTGGAGGCATCCGGTCGCATTGGCGTGCTCGCAGCGCAGCGACTACACTCGATCGACTGAACTCTCTCGGGCCGACTCCGGCCGAGCCTCTTCGCAACTGAATGGATCGTATTCGCATGGCAAGCACCGCTGACATCAAGAACGGCGTCGTCCTCTCGATCGACGGCCAGCTCTGGAGCGTCATCGAGTTCCAGCACGTCAAGCCCGGCAAGGGCGGTGCGTTCGTGCGCACCAAGCTGAAGAACGTCGTCAGCGGCAAGACCGTCGACCGCACCTACAACGCCGGCGCGAAGATCGAGATCGAGAACGTCGACCGCCGCGACTTCACGTACCTGTACAACGACGGCGACGGCTTCGTCTTCATGGACGCGACCGACTACGACCAGATCACCGTCTCGTCGACGGTCGTCGGCGACGCCGCGAACTTCATGCTCGAGAACCAGGCCGTCACCATCGCCCTGAACAACGGCAACCCGCTGTACATCGACCTGCCGGCCTCGGTCGTGCTCGAGATCACGTACACCGAGCCGGGCCTCCAGGGCGACCGCTCGACCGGCGGCACCAAGCCCGCCACCGTCGAGACCGGCTACGAGATCCAGGTGCCGCTCTTCCTCGAGACGGGCACCAAGGTCAAGGTCGACACCCGCACGGGCGACTACCTCGGCCGCGTGAACGACTAGTGAGCGCCCGTACCAAGGCGCGCAAGCGCGCGCTCGACATGCTGTACTCGGCCGACATGCGCCAGGTGCCCGTCGAGCAGATGCTGGTCGTCGAGGCGCAGAAGGCGGCGAACGAGCCCGAGCGCGCCGCGTCGTGGCTGTACGCGCGCGAGATCGTCGACGGCATCGTCGACCACCGCGCCGAGATCGACGAGCTCATCGAGACGAACTCCCGCGGGTGGACCCTCGAGCGGATGCCCGCGGTCGACCGCGCCCTGCTGCGCATCGGCGTGTGGGAGATCGTCTACAACGACGAGGTGCCCGATCCCGTCGCGATCTCCGAGGCCGTCGAGGCCGCGACCGTGCTGTCGACCGACGACTCCGCCGGCTTCGTGAACGGCCTGCTCGCGGCGATCTCGCACGCGAAGGCCTGACCGGCTCGATCGCCTCGAACGCGGCCGGCCCTGCTCACGCGGGGTCGGCCGCGTTCGTCATGAGCGCGGTCGTGAGCTCGACGACCTCGCGCGGGCCGTCGTGGGCGCGGAGGAGCCGCGCGAGGCGCTGGGCGTTCGCCGTGTAGGCGGGGTCGGCCGCGATCGTGCGGTACGCGCGCAGCACGGCCCGCGGCGACGGCCGACCGGTGCGGAGATCGATGCCGGCACCCGACCGGCCCACCCGTGCGGCCGCCTCGGGCTTGTCGGCGTCGCCGCCCGCGACGACCAGCGGCACGCCGTCGGACAGCGCGGCGAGGATGCCGCCCCAGCCGCCGTTCGTGATCATGACGTCGACGTGCGGCAGCAGCTCGGCGTGCGGCACGAACCCCGCGATGCGCGCGTTCGGCGGTGCGGGGAACGGGAAGCCCGGTTCGTCGGCCCGGCCCGTCGTCGCGACGAGCAGCACCTCCTGCCTCCCGAGCGCGCCGAAGGCGGGGGCGACGAGATCGCGGGGCTCGAGGTGCTGCGTGCCCTGGGTGACGTGCACCACCGGCCGCTCGTGGGCGAGCAGCTCGGGCCACCACTCGGGGAGCGGTCGCTCGCGGGGTGCCGACGGGGCATCCGGCGGGGCTGTCGAGAGCGCGCCCACGTATCGCACGCGCCCGGTGTCGGGGCGCGGTACGTCGAGCTCCGCGATGCCGCTGGCGCAGACGAGCTCGGGGGAGTAGCACGCCTCGTCGAAGGTGCGTCCGTCGGGCGGGAGCCCGGCGAGGGCGCGCTCCGACTCGTGCGCCCGCTGCAGCCGACGGGTCAGCACGCGGAGCGCACCGATCAGCAGGCGGTCGCGAGCATGCCCGAGCGCGCCGCGGGCGGGCGGGATGCCGAACCCGGGCGGCGGGGTCCCCGGGTCGAGGAGCGTGAGCGGGGTGAGGCACACGGTGACCCAGGGCGTCGCCGTGCGATCCGCGGCGAACGCCGCGCCGAGGCTCGTCGACTCGGCGACGAGCACGTCCCAGGGGCGCGCCTCGTACGCGGCGAGGAGATCGCGGCACTGAGCGGCGCCGGTGCGGATGAACAGCTGCTCGATGTTGCGCATCAGCTGGCCGAGCCCCGTGCCCGTGCCGAGGTCGGGGAAGGTCGCCGCGAGGTCGTGCTCGTCGAAGTCGGGGGCCGCCTGCCAGCGGACGACCTCGGCGCCGGCGGCCTCGAACGCCGCGGCATGGGCAGCGCCCGTGTAGACGCGCACGCGGTGCCCGGCGGCCGCGAAGGCCCCGGCAACGACCGCCATCGGCGCCACGTGCCCGTGGAACGGCGTCACCGCGAGCATCACCTCGGCCATGCGGTCATTGCACCACGCGGGGACTCGACGGCGCGCCCCGCACTCGGGGGGTCCGGCGAGGGTTTCCCTGAGGGCGCGTTCGGGGGAGACCACGAGCGAGGTTCAGCGGTCGCCATGGCGACCGGGTGCCGCTCCGGCGATGAGATGGATGTGCTGCCGCATCCGGCTGCCACTCCCAACTCACTCCGTCAGAAAGGCACCACCATGTCCTCCACCGCACTCGGCACCGGACGCGTCTCGACCGCGACGGGCCTCGACTCGGTCCTCGAACGCGCGAACTCCGCGCAGGCCGTCGTCCAGCGCGTCCTCGCCCGCATCGCCGTCCCGGCGCTCCGCGTCTCGCTCGGCCTCGTCTTCCTCGTGTTCGGCGCGCTGAAGTTCCTCCCCGGGGCGAGCCCCGTCGAGGACCTCGTCATGCGCACCTGGAACTCGCTCTCGTTCGGCCTCGTCGACGGCTACACGGCGATGGCGCTCACCGCCTCGCTCGAGGTCTTCGTCGGACTCGCCTTCGTCACGGGCTTCCTGCTGCGCATCGGCCTCCTGGCCCTCGCCGGCACCTTCGTCGGCATCTTCTCGCCGCTCGTGTTCTTCACCGGCGAGCTCTTCACGAGCGCAGGTCCGACGCTGACCGCGCAGTACATCCTCAAGGACGTCGTGCTCGTCGCCGCCGCGATGGTCATCGCGGCCAAGGCGCTGACCCGCCCGATCGGTCGTCGCTGAGACCGGCGGATGCCCCGGGCCCGGCGTCGTTCGAACGCCGGGCCCGGGGCATCCGTCGTGTCAGTCGGTCTCGTTGGCCCGGCGCCCCCACGCCGCGAACGCCGCGGCCACGAGGCCGAGCCCGACGAGGCTGCCGTGCGGCCAGTAGCTGAGCACGACCGTCGCGACGACGATCACGGGCAGGGTGGCGGCGAGCAGCAGGCGCTCCCAGAGCGGCACGCGGCCGCGCGGCGCGACCGCGGCGACGATCAGCGCCCACACGCCGATGAGGAGGAGCGCGAACGCCTCGGCGCCCCAGAGGGCGTGCAGCGGGGCGTCGATCGGGTGGTTCGCGTAGGAGAGCACCGTGATCGGGGCGCTCGCGAGCACGATCCAGCCGAGCACGCGACCGCTCCAGCCGAGCTGCGCGAACGCGGGACCCGTCGCGAACCAGATCAGCACGAACGACAGCGCGGCGGCCGAACCGAACACCAGGTAGTCGTCGCGGAGGCCGGCGGCGTGCAACCCGCCGCGCAGTCCGTCGTACACGGGGGAGTCGTCGAGGGTCCTGAGCCAGGCGGGGGAGCCCGCGCCCGACCAGACCGCCTGCTGCGGCGGCAGCAGGAAGAACGCCCACGCGGCGGCGGCGAACGCCGAGACGACGGCCCAGGGCCGGGAGGGGATCGTGCGCATGCACGAACGGTACCGGCGAGGAGGGCCGGTGCGCCACGGGCGCGAGGCGACCTCGCGTGACGCGGCGCCCCGCCGGATCCGGGGCCGCTGGTAGACTCGTCCGAGTTGGCAACCTTTAAGGCCGTCCTGTGAGGCGGAGAAGGGAGTCGGTCCATGGCACGTGCTGTGCTCAATCAGGCTGACATCCAGCGGGCGTTGACCCGCATCTCGCACGAGATCCTCGAGTCCAATCGCGGATCGGACGATCTCGTCCTCCTCGGCATCCCGACGCGCGGCGTGATCCTCGCCCGCCGGATCGCCGAGACCATCGCCCGCATCGAGCCCGATGCGCCCGCCGCGCTCGCGGGGGCGCTCGACGTCACGATGTACCGCGACGACCTCGCGCACACCCGCATGCGCACGCCGTCGCCCACCGAGCTGCCGCCGGGCGGCATCGACGGCAAGACCGTCGTGCTCGTCGACGACGTCCTCTACTCGGGCCGCACCATCCGCGCCGCGTTCGACGCGCTCGCCGACCTCGGTCGGGCCCGCGCCGTGCGGCTCGCGGTGCTCGTCGACCGCGGCCATCGGGAGTTCCCGATCCGTGCCGACTTCGTCGGCAAGAACCTCCCGAGCTCGACGCGCGAACGCATCAACGTGCGGCTCGAGGAGATCGACGGCGACGACGCCGTCTCCATCGAGGACGTCCAGTCCGAGGGAGGCGCACGATGAAGCACCTCCTCGGCACCCGCGAGCTCGGCCGCGAGGAGGCCGTCGCGCTGCTCGACATCGCGGAGGACATGGCCGCCGTGCAGGAGCGCGAGGTCAAGAAGCTCCCGACGCTGCGCGGCAAGACCGTCGTGAACCTCTTCTTCGAGGACTCGACCCGCACCCGCATCTCGTTCGAGGCGGCCGCGAAGCGCCTGAGCGCCGACGTCATCAACTTCAGCGCGAAGGGCTCCAGCGTCTCGAAGGGCGAGAGCCTGAAGGACACGGCCCAGACCCTGCAGGCGATGGGCGCCGACGGCGTCGTCATCCGCCACCACGCCTCGGGCGCCCCGCTCACGCTCGCGACGAGCGGCTGGATCGACGCGGGCGTCGTCAACGCGGGCGACGGCACGCACGAGCACCCCACCCAGGCCCTGCTCGACGCCTTCACGATCCGCAGGAGACTGCACGGGGCGTCCTCGCGCGGGCGGGGTCTCGACGGGGTGCACGTCGTCATCGTCGGCGACATCCTGCACTCCCGCGTCGCCCGGTCGAACGTGTGGCTGCTCACGACCCTCGGCGCCGAGGTCGAGCTCGTCGCACCGCCGACCCTCGTCCCGGTCGCGACCGGCGCCTGGCCCGCCGCGGTCGGCTACGACCTCGACGCGGCGCTCGCGGGCGGCCCCGACGTCGTCATGATGCTCCGCATCCAGGCGGAGCGCATGCACGCGGCCTTCTTCCCGAACAGCCGCGAGTACGCGCGCACCTGGGGTCTCGACGACGCCAGGTTCGACCGGCTGCCCCCGACTACGATGGTCATGCACCCCGGACCCATGAACCGCGGGCTCGAGATCTCGGCCCGTGCGGCGGATTCGCCGCGGTCCACGGTGCGAGAACAGGTCGCGAACGGAGTATCAGTGAGAATGGCCGCCCTCTACATGCTGCTGTCGGGCGAACGGGGTGAGAGCTGATGTCGACGCGTCACCTCATCACCGGTGCGACCCTCCCGAGCGGCGAGCGCGCCGACATCCTCATCGACGGCGGCGTCATCGCCGAGGTCGGCAGCATCCCGGGCGCCGCGGGTGCCACGGTGCACGACGCCGACGGCCTCATCGCCCTGCCCGGGCTCGTCGACCTGCACACGCACCTCCGCGAGCCGGGGTACGAGCAGAGCGAGACGGTCCTGACCGGCACGCAGGCCGCCGCCGCGGGCGGATTCACCGCGGTCTTCGCGATGGCGAACACCTTCCCCGTGGCCGACACCGCGGGCGTCGTCGAGCAGGAGGCGAGCCTCGGCCGCTCCGCCGGCTTCGCCACCGTGCAGCCGATCGGCGCCGTCACGGTGGGCCTCAAGGGCGCCGAGCTCGCCGAGCTCGGCGCGATGGCGCGCTCGCGCGCGAACGTGCGGGTCTTCAGCGACGACGGCTTCTGCGTCTCCGACCCGCTGCTCATGCGCCGCGCGCTCGAGTACGTGAAGGCCTTCGACGGCGTCATCGCCCAGCACGCCCAGGAGCCGCGGCTCACCGAGGGCGCCCAGATGAACGAGGGCGCGCTCTCGGGCGAGCTCGGCCTCGCCGGATGGCCCGCGGTCGCCGAGGAGTCGATCATCGCGCGCGACGTGCTGCTCGCCGAGCACGTCGGCAGCCGGCTGCACGTGTGCCACGTCTCGACGGCGGGCTCGGTCGAGGTGATCCGATGGGCGAAGGCCCGCGGCATCGACGTCACCGCCGAGGTCACCCCGCATCACCTGCTGCTCACCGAAGACCTGATCAGGGGCTACGACCCCCGGTTCAAGGTCAACCCGCCGCTGCGCCGGGAGGAGGACACGCTCGCGCTGCGCGCGGCGCTCGCCGACGGCACCATCGACATCGTCGCCACCGACCACGCACCGCACCCGGTCGAGGCGAAGGAGAGCGAGTGGGATGCCGCGGCGAACGGCATGGTGGGCCTCGAGTCGGCCCTCTCCGTGGTGCACGCCGCGGTCGTCGAGAACGGCCTGCTCGACTGGAACGACGTCGCACGGGTGCTCTCGCAGGCGCCCGCGAGGATCGGCCGCCTGCGGGGTCAGGGCGAGGCGATCGCCGTCGGCGCGGCGCCCGAGCTGACGCTCTACGACCCGAACGCCGCTGCGGTGTTCGACCTCGACCGGCTCGCCGGACGCAGCACCAACTCGCCCTACCTCGGCCGCACCCTGCCCGGGCGGGTCGTCGCGACCTTCCACGCGGGCTACGCCACGGCGCTCGACGGGCGCGTGCGCCCCGCCGAGGAGATCGCCGAGCTCGCGGCCGCCGCGAACGGGGGTGCGCATGGATAAGTGGATCGGCGCACTCGTCGCGGTCGCCGTGCTCGCGGTGATCGCCTGGCTCATGGTGCGTTCGTGGCGCCGACGCGCGGCGCGCGACTCGGTGCTGTCGGCCTACCCGGTGCCCGCCGTGCGCGGCGAGGCCGAGCTCGAGGCCGAGGTGCTCTACGTCGCGACCACGCCGGCGGGCGAGCCGCTCGAACGGCTCGCCGTGCAGGGCCTCGCGTTCCGCGGCGCCGGGCGCGTCGAGGTGATGCCCGAGGGCGTCGCCCTCCGCATCGCGGGCGAGCCGGTGAGCTTCATCCCGGCCGACCGGGTCGTCGGAGCCGCAACCGCGAGCTACGCGATCGACCGCGGCGTCGAGCCCGAGGGGCTCATCGCCCTCAGCTGGATCGCCGCGACGGACGACGAGACGCCCGAGGGCGCCGAGCCCCGGGTCGACAGCTACCTCCGAGCCCGGTATCCGGGTGACCAGGCCCGCATCCTCCGGGCCATCGAAGACATCGCCGCGGCGCCCGCCGCACCGCGGCCGGAACAACACGAGAGCGAGGCCTCGGATGACTGAGACCACCAACGCGAGCGAGCCGACCGGCACGCCCGAGACCGCCGAGGCGACCGCCGCGACGACGACCGCCTTCGGCCGCACCGGCGAGCCCGCCGTGCTCGTGCTGGAGGACGGCACGCGCTACGAGGGGCGCGCCTACGGCGCCCGCGGTCGCACGGTCGGCGAGGCCGTCTTCGCGACCGGCATGACCGGCTACCAGGAGACCCTCACCGACCCGTCGTACGCCGGCCAGATCGTCATGATGACGGCGCCGCACATCGGCAACACCGGCATGAACGACGCCGACGAGGAGTCGAACCGCATCTGGGTCGCCGGCTTCATCGTGCGCGACCCCTCCCGCGTGGTCTCGAACTTCCGCGCACAGCGCAGCCTCGACGACGACCTCGTCGCCTCGGGCGTCGTCGGCATCTCGGGCATCGACACCCGTGCCCTCACCCGCCACCTCCGCTCTGCGGGCTCCATGCGGGCCGGCATCTTCTCGGGCGACGACGCCGCGCTCAGCGCGGGCGAGCAGCTCGCCGTCGTGCAGTCGGGAGCGCAGATGGCCGGGCAGAACCTGTCGGGCGCCGTCTCGACGGCCGAGCCCTACTCGCTGCCCGCGACGGGCGAGCGGGTCGGCTCCGTCGCCGTGCTCGACCTCGGGGTGAAGACCTCGACGCTGAACTACCTCGCCGAGCGCGGCTTCGACGTGCACGTGCTCCCGCAGACGACGACCGCTGAGGAGGTGCTCGCGCTGCACCCCGACGCGCTGTTCTTCTCGAACGGACCCGGCGACCCCGCGGCATCCGACCAGCACGTCGAGATCCTCCGCACGGCGCTCCGCGCCGGCGTGCCGTACTTCGGCATCTGCTTCGGCAACCAGCTGCTCGGTCGCGCCCTCGGCTTCGGCACCTACAAGCTGCCGTTCGGCCACCGCGGCATCAACCAGCCGGTGCTCGACCGCGCGACCGGCCGCGTCGAGATCACCGCGCACAACCACGGCTTCGCGGTCGACGCGCCGACCGACCGGGTCAGCGAGTCGAGCGAGGGCTTCGGCCGCGTCGAGGTCAGCCACGTCGGCCTCAACGACAACGTCGTCGAGGGACTGAACTGCCTCGACATCCCCGCGTTCAGCGTGCAGTACCACCCCGAGTCGGCGGCCGGCCCGCACGACGCCAACTACCTCTTCGACCGGTTCCGCGACATGGTCATCGCGACGAAGTCCACCCCGACCCAGGAGGCCGGCAACTAATGCCCAAGCGCGACGACATCAACTCCGTCCTCGTCATCGGCTCCGGGCCGATCGTCATCGGCCAGGCGGCCGAGTTCGACTACTCGGGCACCCAGGCCTGCCGGGTGCTCCGCGCCGAGGGCGTGCGCGTCATCCTCGTGAACCCGAACCCGGCCACGATCATGACCGACCCCGACTTCGCTGACGCGACCTACATCGAGCCGATCACGCCCGAGATCATCGAGAAGATCATCGAGAAGGAGCGCCCCGACGCGGTGCTGCCGACCCTCGGCGGCCAGACCGCGCTCAACGCGGCCATCGCGCTCGAGGAGGCCGGCATCCTCGCCAAGCACGGCGTGGAGCTCATCGGCGCGAAGGTCGACGCGATCCGCAAGGGCGAGGACCGCCAGCTCTTCAAGGAGCTCGTCGTCGGGTGCGGCGCCGACGTCGCCCGCTCGCACATCGCCCACACGATGGATGAGGTGCTGGCCGCGGCCGAGGACCTCGGCTACCCGCTCGTCGTGCGCCCCTCGTTCACGATGGGCGGCCTGGGTTCGGGCTTCGCCTACGACGAGGCCGAGCTCCGCCGCATCGCAGGTGCCGGCCTGCACGACTCGCCGACCACCGAGGTCCTCCTCGAGGAGTCCATCCTCGGCTGGAAGGAGTACGAGCTCGAGCTCATGCGCGACACGCACGACAACACCGTCGTCGTGTGCTCGATCGAGAACGTCGACCCCGTCGGCGTGCACACGGGCGACTCGATCACCGTCGCGCCCGCGCTGACGCTGACCGACCGCGAGTACCAGAAGCTCCGCGACATCGGCATCGACATCATCCGCGCCGTCGGCGTCGACACCGGCGGCTGCAACATCCAGTTCGCGATCGACCCGGCCGACGGCCGCATCATCGTCATCGAGATGAACCCGCGCGTCTCCCGCTCCTCGGCCCTCGCCTCGAAGGCCACGGGCTTCCCGATCGCGAAGATCGCCGCGAAGCTCGCCATCGGCTACCGCCTCGACGAGATCCCGAACGACATCACCCGGGTGACGCCGGCGAGCTTCGAGCCGACGCTCGACTACGTCGTCGTCAAGGTGCCGCGGTTCGCGTTCGAGAAGTTCCCGGCCGCCGACCCGACCCTCACGACGACCATGAAGTCGGTCGGCGAGGCGATGGCGATCGGCCGCAACTACGCGACGGCGCTGCAGAAGGCGCTGCGCTCGCTCGAGAAGCGCGGATCCTCGTTCCACTGGGGCGAGGAGGCGCGCACCGTCGAGGAGCTCCTCGAGCAGGCGAAGGTGCCGACCGACGGTCGGATCGTGCTCGTGCAGCAGGCGCTCCGCAAGGGCGCGACGATCGAGCAGGCCTTCGAGTCGACGAAGATCGACCCGTGGTTCCTCGACCAGATCGTGCTGATCAACGAGGTCGCCGCGCACGTCGCCGCGGCCGAGGCCCTCGACCACGACACCCTGCTGCTCGCCAAGGACCACGGCTTCTCCGACGCGCAGATCGCCGAGCTCCGCGGCTTCGGCAGCGAGGCCGACGCCCGCGAGGTGCGTCACATCCTCGGCATCCGCCCGGTGTACAAGACCGTCGACACCTGCGCGGGGGAGTTCCCCGCCCTCACGCCGTACCACTACTCGAGCTACGACCAGGAGACCGAGGTCGCCCCGAGCGACCGCCGCAAGGTCGTCATCCTCGGCTCGGGACCGAACCGCATCGGCCAGGGCGTCGAGTTCGACTACTCGTGCGTGCACGCGTCGTTCGCGCTCTCGGCCGCCGGGTTCGAGACGATCATGATCAACTGCAACCCCGAGACGGTCTCGACCGACTACGACACGAGCGACCGACTCTACTTCGAGCCGCTCACCCTCGAGGACGTCCTCGAGGTGATCCACGCCGAGTCCCAGTCGGGCGAGCTCGTGGGCGTCGTCGTGCAGCTCGGCGGCCAGACCGCGCTCGGGCTCGCGAAGGGCCTCGAGGCGGCGGGCGTGCCGATCCTCGGCACCACGCCCGAGGCGATCGACCTCGCCGAGGAGCGCGGGCTCTTCGCCGGCATCCTCGAGAACGCGGGACTCCTGGCGCCGCGCAACGGCACCGCGATCGACCTCGCCGGCGCCGTGCAGGTCGCCGAGGGCATCGGATACCCGGTGCTAGTGCGCCCGAGCTACGTGCTCGGCGGCCGCGGCATGGAGATCATCTACGACACCGCCTCGCTCGCCGACTACTTCGCGCGCATCGAGGGCCAGGGCATCGTCGGCCCGAGCCACCCGCTGCTGGTCGACCGCTTCCTCGACGACGCGATCGAGATCGACGTCGACGCCCTCTACGACGGCACCGACCTCTACATCGGCGGCGTCATGGAGCACATCGAGGAGGCCGGCGTCCACTCGGGCGACTCGAGCTGCACCCTCCCGCCCGTGACGCTCGGCCGCGCCGAGGTCGACCGCGTGCGCGAGGCCACGCGCGCCATCGCCGAGGGCATCGGCGTCCGCGGCCTCCTCAACGTGCAGTTCGCGATCGGGGCCGGCGTGCTCTACGTGCTCGAGGCGAACCCGCGCGCCAGCCGCACGGTGCCCTTCGTCTCGAAGGCGCTCGGCATCCCGCTCGCGAAGGCCGCCAGCCGCATCATGGTGGGCGCGACCGTCGCCGAGCTCGTCGCCGAGGGCCTGCTGCCCGCCGCCGACGGCTCGCGCGTGCCGCTCGACGCGCCCGTCGCGGTGAAGGAGGCCGTGCTGCCGTTCCACCGCTTCCGCACCCGCGAGGGCATCATGGTCGACTCCGTGCTCGGCCCCGAGATGCGCTCGACCGGCGAGGTCATGGGCATCGACCGCGACTTCCCGCGGGCGTTCGCGAAGAGCCAGCTCGCCGCGTACGGCGGCATGCCCGAGACCGGCACCGTGTTCGTCTCGGTCTCCGACCGCGACAAGCGCGCGATCATCCTCCCGGTGCTGCGCCTGCAGCAGCTCGGCTACGAGATCACGGCGACCGAGGGCACCGCCGAGGTGCTGCGCCGCAACGGCATCGGCGCCCGCGAGGTGACGAAGTTCAGCGAGAAGCCGAACGACGACGCGACGTCGGTGGTCGAGCTCATCAACCGCGGCGAGGTCGACATCGTGGTGAACACGCCGAGCGGTCGCTCGGCGCGCGCCGACGGCTACGAGATCCGCGCCGCAGCGGTCGCCGCCGACATCCCGCTGTTCACGACGATCGCCGAGCTGTCGGCCGCCGTCGCGTCGCTCGACGTGAACGGCGACGGCTTCGAGGTCACGAGCCTGCAGGACTACCAGGCCAAGCGGGAGGTGTCGGCGTGAGCGACGAACCCCTGCCGTTCGGCGAACGGCTCGAGGCCGTCTTCGCCGCGTACGGCCGGCTCTGCGTCGGGATCGACCCGCACGCGTCGCTGCTCGCGTCGTGGGGCTACGACGACTCCGCCGCCGGTGTCCGCGAGTTCGGCCTGCGCACGGTCGACGCGGCGGCAGGCCGCGCCGGCATCGTCAAGCCGCAGGTGGCGTTCTTCGAGCGGCACGGGGCCGCCGGCTATGCGGCGCTCGAGCGCGTGCTCGCCGAGGCCCGCGACGCCGGCCTCCTCGTGATCGCCGACGCGAAGCGCGGCGACATCGGCTCGAGCGTCGACGCCTACGGCGAGGCGTGGCTGCGGCCGGGCTCCTCGCTCGAGGCCGACGCCATGACGATCAGCGCCTACCAGGGGCTCGGCTCCATCGAGCAGGTCATGGTGGCGGCCGAGCGCGCGGGCAAGGGGCTCTTCGTGCTCGCGGCGACCTCGAACCCCGAGGCGGCCGCCGTGCAGCGCGCCGTGCTGCAGCAGTCGAGCCGCGCGGGCTCCACGGTCGCCGGTGCGATCACCGCGGGCGTCGTCGCGTGGAACCAGGGTCGGGCGGATGCCTCCACGCGCTCCCTGGGCTCCGTCGGCGTCGTCATCGGTGCGACCGTCGACCTCCGCGCGGCGGGCCTCGACCGCGACGGCGAGGCGCCCCGCCCAGGTCTGCCGGTGCTCGCGCCGGGCTTCGGCCACCAGGGCGGCGAGCTCCGCGAGCTCCGGTCGATCTACGGCGCGTACAGCTCGGGCGTCATCGTGAGCGAGTCGCGGTCGCTGCTCGCCGCAGGACCCGACGGCCTCGCCGACGCCGTCGCCCGTCGCGTCGACGAGGTCGGGAGCGTCGATGTCTGACCCCCGCCCCGCCGCATCGACCCCGCCCGACGTCGACCGCGTCGCCGCGTCGCGTGCCGCCGTCGCCGCGCGGCGCGCACGAGCGAGCGTGAAGGCAGAGGTGGCCTCCGGCCGTCGCAGCCCGCTCGACGTGCTGCGGGTCGCGTTCGAGGAGCCCGAGGGCGTCGAGGGTCGCCTGCGCGTCACCGAGTTCCTCACCTCGATCCCCGCCATCGGCGCGACGAAGTCGACCCGCATCATGCAGGATCTCGAGATCTCGACCTCGAAGCGCCTCGGCGGCCTCGGGCGACTGCAGCGCCGGCGCCTCCGCGAGTTCATCGCCGAGTGGGTCGCCGCGCACGGCGGCACGGGCGATCGGCTCGTCGTGCTCGCCGGTCCGACGGCCGTCGGCAAGGGCACGGTCGCGAACCACATCCGCCAGCACCACCCCGACGTCAAGCTGTCGGTCTCGGCGACGACGCGCGCACCGCGACCCGGCGAGGTCGAGGGCGAGAGCTACTTCTTCGTCGACGACGCCGAGTTCGACCGCATGATCGAGGCGGGCGAGCTGCTCGAGTGGGCGACCGTCCACAACGCCTCCCGCTACGGCACGCCGCGCGGTCCCGTCGAGGACGCGATCGCCGCGGGCCAGAGCGTGCTGCTCGAGATCGACATCCAGGGCGCCCGCTCGGTGCGCCGTGCGATGCCCGACGCGACCCTGGTCTTCCTGCTCCCGCCCACGTGGGACGAACTGGTCCGCCGGCTCGTCGGGCGGGGCACCGAGACGGCCGCCGAGCAGCAGCGCCGGCTCGAGACCGCGAAGGTCGAACTGGCCGCGGTCGACGAGTTCGACCACCAGGTCGTGAACCACGAAGTCGGCGAGGCCGCCCAGAAGGTCGTAGACTTGATGAGACCTCGCAAGGGTCGTCGCTGAGCCGTCGCGGTTCGGGCACCCTCGCCACGAGCTTTCGCGCGCTCGGCGCGCACCCACGAAACAAGGAGTCATTCCATGGCTGAGAAGCTGTCCGGCATCATCGACCCGCCCATCGACGACCTGCTCTCGAAGGTCGACTCGAAGTACCAGCTGGTCATCTTCGCCTCGAAGCGCGCCCGCCAGATCAACGACTACTACGCCGACCTGCACGAGGGCAGCCTGTTCGACAACGTCGGCCCGCTCGTCGACTCGTCGATCGACGACAAGCCGCTGTCGGTGGCCATGCACGAGATCAACGAGGACAAGCTCCGGCTCCGCCCGCTGGGCGAGTGACCCCGGGGGCCGCGTGACCCTCAACATCGTCGTCGGCATCACCGGCGGCATCGCGGCGTACAAGGCCGTCGGCGTCGTCCGAGCCCTCGTCCTCGCCGGGCACGACGTGCACGTCATCCCCACCGAGGGGGCGCTGCGCTTCGTCGGCAGGCCGACCCTCGAGGCGATCTCGCGCAACCCGGTGCACACCGAGCTGTACGAGGGCGTCGCCGAGGTCCGCCACGTCGCGATGGGCCAGGCCGCCGACCTCATCGTCATCGCCCCGGCGACGGCGAACACGATCGCGAAGCTCGCGGCCGGCCTCGCCGACGACCTGCTCGGCAACAGCGTCCTTGCGAGCGAGGCGCCCGTCGTCATCGCCCCCGCGATGCACACCGAGATGTGGCGGCACCCGGCGACGCAGTCGAACATCGCGACGCTCGAGGGCCGCGGCGTCACCGTCGTCGGTCCCGCCGTCGGCCAGCTGACCGGCGCCGACAGTGGCCCCGGTCGCATGGAGGAGCCCGACGTCATCGTCGCGGCCGCACTCGCGGTCGCGGCATCCGCCGAGTCGGCGAGCCGCGATCTCGCGGGTCGCCGCATCGTCGTGACCGCCGGCGGCACGCGCGAGCCGCTCGACCCCGTGCGCTTCCTCGGCAACCGCTCGAGCGGCAAGCAGGGCGTCGCGATCGCCGAGGCCGCCCGTGCCCGCGGCGCCGACGTCACCCTCGTCGCCGCGAACCTCGAGATCGCCGATCCCGCGGGCTGCGACCTCCATCGCGTGTCGAGCGCGCTCGAGCTGCAGGCGGCCGTCACCGAGGCCGCCCGCGGCGCCGACGCGGTCATCATGGCGGCCGCCGTCGCCGACTACCGGCCCGCGAACATCAGCGAGCAGAAGATCAAGAAGGACGGCTCGGGCGACGGACTGACGATCGAGCTCGTCCGCAACCCAGACATCCTCGCCGGCCTCGGGCACGCGCCCCACGACGGCACCCTGCTCGTCGGCTTCGCCGCAGAGACCGAGCCCGACGACGGTCGCCTGCTCGAACTCGGGCGGGCCAAGCGCCGCGCCAAGGGCGCCGATGTGCTCGTCGTGAACCGGGTCGGCTGGAACGAGGGCTTCGCGAGCGACGAGAACTCCGTCGTCATTCTCGGCAGCGACGACGAGATCGTCACACGACTTCACGGAACGAAGCGGTCGGTGGCCGGTGCCATCCTCGACGTGGTTGTCTCGAAGTTCGCGCACACCACTGAAGACCGCACCACGAAAGAAGCCGACCCCGCATGAGCGCCCTCCGCCTCTTCACCTCCGAGTCCGTGACCGAAGGCCACCCCGACAAGATCTGCGACCAGATCTCGGACTCGATCCTCGACGCGCTGCTCGCGGTCGACCCGAACAGCCGGGTCGCCGTCGAGACCCTCGTGACGACCGGACTCGTCCACGTCGCCGGCGAGGTCACGACCTCGGGCTACGTCGAGATCCCCGCGATCGTCCGCGAGCGCGTCACCTCGATCGGCTACGACTCCTCCGACGTGTGGTTCGACGGCCGCTCGTGCGGCGTCTCGGTGTCGATCGGCGGCCAGTCGCCCGACATCGCCCAGGGCGTCGACCACGCGTTCGAGGCGCGCGAGCGCGCGAGCGACGACGAGCTCGACCGCCAGGGCGCGGGCGACCAGGGCATCATGTTCGGCTACGCCACGCGTGAGACGCCCGAACTGATGCCCGTGCCCATCTGGCTCGCGCACCGCCTCGCCGAGCGCCTCGCGCACGTGCGCAAGGCCGGCGAGCTCGACTACCTGCGCCCCGACGGCAAGACCCAGGTCACCGTCGGCTACGACGGGCAGACGCCGAAGACGATCGAGACGGTCGTGCTCTCGACCCAGCACTCGCCTGCGGTCTCGAACGAGCAGCTCCGCGCCGAGGTCGAAGAGCTCGTCATCCGCCCGGTGCTCGACACGGTCGAGCTCGCACGCCCCGAGCTGTCGGTGCTGATCAACCCGACCGGTCGCTTCGAGATCGGCGGCCCCCAGGGCGACGCGGGCCTCACGGGCCGCAAGATCATCATCGACACCTACGGCGGGGCGAGCCGTCACGGCGGCGGGGCGTTCAGCGGCAAGGACCCGTCGAAGGTCGACCGTTCGGCCGCGTACGCGATGCGCTGGGTCGCGAAGAACGCCGTCGCGGCGGGCCTCGCCGACCGGCTCGAGCTGCAGGTCGCCTACGCCATCGGCAAGGCCTCTCCGGTCGGGCTCTACGTCGAGACGTTCGGCACGGGCACGCTGCCCGACGACCAGATCATCGGCGCGATCCGCGAGGTGTTCGATCTCCGCCCCGCGGCGATCATCCGCGACCTCGACCTGCTCCGCCCGATCTACGCGCAGACCGCCGCCTACGGCCACTTCGGCCGCGAGCTGCCCGACTTCACCTGGGAGCGCCTCGACCGCGTCGCCGAGCTCCGCTCCGCCGCCGGGCTCTGAGGTGACGGCCGGCCCGGTCGCCAGGGTGCTCGTCGATTCGCCGTTGCCGCAACTCGACCAGCTCTTCGACTACCGCGTGCCCGAACGGCTCATCGACGAGGCGCGGCCGGGCGTCCGCGTGCGGGTCCCGCTGCGCTCGGGCGGGCGGATCGCCGACGGCTGGCTCGTCGAGCTCGCCGAGTCGAGCGAGTACGAGGGCCGTCTCGCCGAGCTCGACCTCGTGGTCTCCGAGGTGCCCCTGCTCACCCCCGAGGTGTGGGCGCTCGCACGCGCGGTCGCCGATCGGGCGGCCGGCAACGCGAGCGACGTGCTGCGGCTGGCGATCCCGAGCAGGTACGTGCGCGTCGAGCGCGCCTGGCGTGCGGCCGAGCCCGACCCCGGCGAGCTGCCCGGGCCGACCGCCGTCTCGGGGTACGAGGCGGGCGTCGTCGAAGCCGGTATCGCGGGCGGCGAGCGGATGGCCCTCGCCGCCGATCCGCGGCCGATCAAGCTGCCGTCGGGGGAGTGGGTGGGCGCCTGGGCGGTCACCCTCGCCGAGGCGGCCGCCGCCACGCTGGCGGCCGACCGGTCGAGCCTCCTCGTCGTGCCCGACTACCGAGACCAGGAGCAGCTCCAGGCCGCCCTCGCCGCGGTCGTCGATCCGCGGCGGGTCCTCCGCACCGATGCGCGGCAGACGGGCGGCGCCCGGTTCCGGGCGTTCCTCGACGCGCACGGCGACGACGCCCGCATCATCGTCGGCAACCGGTCGACGGTCTACGCGCCGGCAGCGCGGCTCGGACTCATCGCGCTGTGGGACGACGGCGACGCCCTCATGAACGAGCCGCTGAGCCCCGGCGTGCATCCGCGCGACGTCGCGCTGATCCGCCAGGAGCAGTCGGGAGCGGCCCTGCTCCTCCTCGGGCACACCCGCAGCGTCGAGGTCGAGCGACTCGTCGAGATCGGCTGGGTGCGATCGGTCTCGGCGCACCGTCACGCGCGCCCGCGCGTCATCCCGACCGAGCAGCAGGCGGCACCCGAGCCGGGCTCGGCGCGCATCCCGTCGGCAGCGTGGCGCCAGGCGCAGGAGGCGGTCCGGGACGGCCCCGTCCTCGTGCAGGTGGCCCGCCCGGGGCATACGCCGATGCTCTCGTGCGATCGCTGCCGTGAGCCCGCCCGCTGCGCTGCCTGCGGCGGCGTGCTCGCGGTGCCGCGCGCCGGCGGCGCGCCCCGCTGCACCCTCTGCGGCACGAGCGCCGCGAGCTGGCAGTGCCCCGTGTGCGAGTCGACGAAGCTGCGCGCCGTGACGGTCGGCGCGAGCCGTACCGCCGAAGAGCTCGGCCGGGCGTTCCCGCGGGCCAGGGTGATCCTGTCCGACGGGGAGCGGCCCGTCCTGCGTGTGGGGTCCGAGCCCGCGCTCGTCGTCGCGACGCGCGGCGCGGAGCCCGTCGCCGAGGGCGGCTACCGCGCGGTCCTGCTGCTCGACGGCGAGCGGATGCTCCTGCGCGAGTCGCTGCGCGTCGCCGAGGACTGCCTCCGCTGGTGGTCGAACGCGGCGGCGCTCGCGGCGCCGGGAGCCCCGGTCTTCCTCGTGGGGGTCGCCGGAGCGCTCGCCCAGGCGCTCGCAGGCTGGCGCCAGCTCGACTGGGCCGGCACCGAGCTCGCCGCCCGTCGCGCCCTGCGGTTCCCACCGGCGGTGCGCGTCGCGAGCGTCACGGCACCGCACGCGGGGGTCGAGCACGCCATCGCCGCGGCGACGGCGGCGGCGCCCGGGGTCGACGTGCTCGGGCCGACGCCCGCCGACGACGAGCTCGAGCGGGCGATCGTGCGGTTCGACTACGGCGCGGGCGCCGCGGTGGCACGCGCGTTGCGGGCCGAGATGATCCGGGTCGCCACCGAACGGCGGCGCCCGGTCGCCCGCCGGCGACCGCAGCGTCCGCGCGTCCTGCGCGTGCGCTTCGACGACGCCGAGGTGCCCTAGCGCGGGCGACTCGGGGACGGAGCGGACCGAGCCATCCGGAAGAATGATCGGGTGACCTCTCTGCGCCTCGTCTTCGCCGGTACCCCCGCACCCGCCGTGCCGAGCCTCGAACGGCTCGTGGGCGACGGCCGCCACGAGGTGGTCGGCGTCGTGACCCGCCCCGACGCGCCCCTCGGGCGCAAGCGCGTGCTCACCCCGTCGCCGGTCGCCGCTGCGGCGGAGGCGCACGGCCTGCCGGTCGTGAAGGCCGCCCGGCTCGACGCGGAGGCGACCGCCCGCATCGAGGAGCTCCGCCCCGACCTCGGCGTGATCGTGGCCTACGGCGGGCTCGTGCGCGAGCCGCTGCTCTCCCTGCCGCGCCTCGGCTGGATCAACCTGCACTTCTCGGTACTGCCGGCCTGGCGGGGCGCCGCGCCGGTGCAGCACTCGATCATCGCCGACGACGCCGAGCTCGGTGCCTCGGTCTTCCAGCTCGTGCCCGAGCTCGACGCGGGCGACGTCTTCGCGGTTCGCAGCTGGCCGAACGACGCCGGACTGACGGCCGGTGCCGCGCTCGAGCTGCTCGCGGGTCGCGGCGCCGACCTCCTGGCCGAGGTCGTCGACGGACTGGCCGCGAGCACCGCCCGGTCGGTACCGCAGACAGGCGAACCGAGCTTCGCGCCGAAGCTCACGATCGACGACGGTCGGATCGACTGGCGGCTGGGAGCGCGGGAGGTGCTCGCCCGCTACCGGGGCGTCACCCCCGAGCCCGGCGCGTGGACGACGATCGGCGGCGAACGGGTCAAGGTGCTCGAGGCGCGCCCGGCCGAACCCGCCGCCGAGGCGATCGCCCCGGGCGAGCTCCGCCCCGAACGCCGGCGGGTGCTCGTCGGCACCGCCGACGCGCCGATCGAGCTCGTGCGGGTGCAGCCCGCGGGCAAGGGCGCGATGGCCGCGGCCGACTGGGGCCGCGGCCTCGCCGAGGGGCTCCGCACGCTCGAGTAGACGGGGCGGCGACGGCCGCCGCCGAGGGCCGCGATCGCCGCGACGGGCGTGGGCCTCGCGACCCCGCGTACAGTTGACGGGTGCAGCAGCAACGCCCCGCCCGACGCCCCGACCGCGACCGCGACGCCCGGCGACCCCGCCAGGTGCGCGTCTCGCCGCCCCGCATCGTCGCCTACGAGGTGCTCGAGGCGGTCCGCACCGACGAGGCGTACGCGAACCTGCTGCTGCCCAAGCGGATCGAGCGCTCGAAGCTCAGCGAGGCCGACGCGGCGCTCGCGACCGAGCTGACGTACGGCACACTGCGGATGCAGGGCTTCTACGACGCGGTCATCGAGCTCGCGGCGGGCCGCCCGGCCGACCGCATCGACCCGCCGGTGCTCGACCTCCTCCGGCTCGGCGCGCACCAGCTGCTCTCCACCCGCGTGCCGACGCACGCCGCGGTCAACGAGCAGGTCGTGCTCGCGAAGCGCATCGCCCCCGCCGCGAGCGGGTTCGTCAACGGCGTGCTCCGCACGGTCTCCCGGTCGAGCCTCGAATCGTGGCGCGAGGAACTCGCCGCCGAGCTGCCGAACGACGACGCCCGGCTCGCGGTGCTGGCCTCGCACCCCGAGTGGGTCGTCCGGGCGTTCCGCTCGGCGCTCGTCAAGGAGGGGCGCGGCGAGGAGCTCGAGGCGCTCCTCGACGCCGACAACGTCGCACCCCGCGTGAACCTCGCGGTGCTGCCCGGCCTCGGCGACGAGTCGCCCGAGGAGCTCGGCGAGCCGAACCGCTTCTCGCCCATCGGCGCCACCGCGCCGAACCCGATCGCGCTCGTCGCCGCGCACGAGGGGCGCGTCCGCGTGCAGGACGAGGGATCGCAGCTCGCCGCACTGGCACTGTCGCGCGCCGCGGCGGTCGTGCCCGGCGAGCGGTGGCTCGACCTCTGCGCCGGACCGGGAGGAAAGACGGCGGTGCTCGCCGCAGAGGCACTCGCGAACGATGCGACCCTCGTGGCGAACGAACTCGTCCCGGCTCGCGCCGAGCTCGTGCGCCGGGCGATCGCGGGCGTCCCGCTCGAGGTGGAGGTCGCCGTCGGCGACGGCCGGGAGACGGATGCCTCCGCGCTCGGCTCGGCCGCGGGATTCGACCGCATCCTCCTCGACGCGCCCTGCACGGGCCTCGGCGCGCTGCGTCGTCGCCCCGAGGCGCGCTGGCGCAAGCAGCCCGCCGACGTGCCCGAGCTCACGCAGCTCCAGGGCGAGCTCTTCGACCACGCCGTGCGCCTGCTCGCACCGGGCGGCGTGCTCGCGTACGTCACGTGCTCGCCGCACACGGCCGAGACCCACGGCACCCTCGCCGCGGCCCTGCGCCGCTGGGAGGGCGAGCTGGAGCAGCTCGACACGCGAGCCGTCGTGCAGTCGGTGGGGCGCGAACCGCTCGACCTCGCGGGGCCGCCCGAGACGGTGCAGCTCTGGCCGCACCGCCACGGCACCGACGCGATGTTCATCGCCCTCGTGCGTCGCACGGCCTGATCGCGGGCGGGGGAGTCCCGCGGCATCCGCGCTCGATAGGCTTCGAGCCATGACGACGCGCATCAACCCGAGCATCCTCGCCGCCGACTTCGCGAACATCGAGCACGAGCTCGCCCGCATCGCGACGGCCGACCTCGTGCACGTCGACGTCATGGACAACCACTTCGTGCCGAACCTCACCTTCGGTCCGCAGATGGTCGAGCGCATCCGGGCGACGAGCCCGATCCCGCTCGACGTGCACCTCATGATCGACGACCCCGACCGGTGGGCGCCCGGCTACGCCGAGCTCGGGGCCGAGAGTGTGACGTTCCATGTCGAGGCCGCGGCCGACCCCGTGGCACTCGCCAGGCGGCTGCGCGAGATCGGCTCCCGCGCGGGCATCGCGCTGAAGCCGGGCACCGACGCCGAGCCGTTCCTCGAGGTGCTGCACGAGTTCGACCAGGTGCTCGTGATGACGGTCGAGCCGGGCTTCGGCGGGCAGTCGTTCATGCCCGAGACCATGCCGAAGCTGCGACGCGTCGCCGACGCGGTGCGCTCGGCCGGACTCGACGTCTGGCTCCAGGTCGACGGCGGCGTGACGGTCGACACGATCGGCACCGCGGCCGAGGCCGGCGCCGACACCTTCGTCGCCGGCTCGGCCGTGTTCAGGGGCGTCCCCGAGGAGCAGATCGCCGCGCTGAGGGCCGCCGCGTCCGCGCACCCCCACTCGCACCGGTAGCCTAGAAGCGTGAAGACCTTCGACGAACTCTTCGTCGAGCTGAGCGACAAGGCCCGCACCCGCCCCGAGGGTTCCGGCACCGTGCGCGAGCTCGACGCCGGCGTGCACGCCATCGGCAAGAAGATCGTCGAGGAGGCGGCCGAGGTCTGGATGGCCGCCGAGTACCAGAGCGACGCCGAGACCGCCGAGGAGATCTCCCAGCTGCTCTACCACCTGCAGGTGCTCATGCTCGCGAAGGGGCTCTCGCCGGCCGACGTGTACCGACATCTCTGATCACGCCCATGGCCGATCAGAACCGTCGACACGAAAGTACCGAAATGCTCAGAATCGCCGTGCCCAACAAGGGCTCGCTGTCCGAGACCGCCGCGCAGATGCTGTGGGAGGCCGGGTACACCGGTCGCCGCGACCCGCGCGACCTGCACACCGCCGACCCGCGCAACGGGGTCGAGTTCTTCTACCTCCGCCCCCGTGACATCGCCACCTACGTGGGCTCCGGCGCGCTTGACGTCGGCATCACGGGCCGCGACCTGCTGCTCGACTCCGGTTCCGAGGCCGCCGAGATCGCGCCGCTCGGATTCGGCGACTCGACCTTCCGCTTCGCCGGGCCCGCCGAGGCGTTCTCCGAGCTCTCCGACCTCGAGGGCGTGCGCGTCGCGACGAGCTATCCGGGCCTCGTGGGCGCCTTCCTCGAACGACAGGGCGTGACCCCGGCGAAGCTCGTGAAGCTCGACGGCGCCGTCGAGTCGGCGGTCCGGCTCGGCGTCGCCGACGCCGTCGCCGACGTCGTGTCGACGGGCGCGACGCTGCGCGCGGCGGGGCTCGAGATCTTCGGCCCGGTCATCCTCGACTCGACGGCCGTGCTGATCGGCTCGGGCGTCGACAAGCCCGGCGCCGCGACCCTGCTGCGGCGCCTCCAGGGCGTGCTCGTGGCCCGGCAGTACGTGCTCCTCGACTACGACGTGCCGGTCGAGCACCTCGAACGGGCGACGGCCGCGGCGCCCGGCTTCGAGTCGCCGACCGTGTCGCCGCTGCACGACCCCGAGTGGGTGGCCGTGCGCGTCATGATCCCGCGGGTCGACATGAACCACGTGATGGACGAGCTCTACGCGATCGGCGCACGGGCGATCCTCGTGTCCGCGATCCACGCCGCACGGTTGTGAGGCTGCGCGCATGAGCCTCGCAGTGCGTGTCATCCCGTGCCTCGACGTGGCCGCGGGCCGTGTCGTCAAGGGCGTCAACTTCCAGAACCTCCGCGACGCCGGCGACCCGGTCGAGCTCGCGGCCCGCTACGCGGCGCAGGGCGCCGACGAGCTCACCTTCCTCGACGTGACCGCGACGGTCGACGACCGCTCGACGACGTACGAGATGGTGCAGCGCGTCGCCGAGCAGGTGTTCATCCCCCTGACCGTCGGCGGCGGCGTGCGATCCACCGACGACGTCGCGCGCCTGCTGGGCCACGGCGCCGACAAGATCGGGGTGAACAGCGCCGCGATCGCGCGCCCCGAGCTCATCGCCGAGATCGCCGACCGCTTCGGCGCACAGGTCTGCGTGCTGTCGCTCGACGTGAAGCGCTCGGGTCGCACCGAGTCGGGCTTCGTCGTGACGACCCACGGCGGGCGCACCGAGACCGAGCTCGACGCCCTCGCGTGGGCGCGCCGGGCGATCGAGCTCGGCGCGGGCGAGCTGCTCGTGAACTCGATCGACGCCGACGGCACGAAGGCCGGGTTCGACCTCGAGCTCACGGGCCTCATGCACGAGCTCTCGTCCGTGCCGGTGATCGCCTCGGGCGGCGCGGGCCGGGTCGCCGACTTCGCGCCGGCGATCGCCGCCGGCGCCGACGCGGTGCTCGCGGCGAGCGTCTTCCACAACGGCGAGGTGACGATCGGCGAGGTCAAGCGTGCCCTCGCCGACGACGGGAGGGTCGTGCGATGAGCGGGTTCTCGACGGCCGAGCAGGCGCTCGAACGCGCGGTGTTCAACGAGCAGGGGCTGCTGCCCGCGGTCATCCAGCAGTGGGACACGGGCGAGATGCTCATGCTCGGCTGGATGGACCGCGAAGCGCTGCGCCGCACCCTCACCGAGGGCCGGGTCACGTTCTGGTCGCGTTCGCGCCAGGAGTACTGGCGCAAGGGCGACACGTCGGGGCACGCCCAGTACGTGCGCGAGGCGGCGCTCGACTGCGACGCCGATACCCTGCTGGTGAAGGTCGAGCAGATCGGCGCCGCGTGCCACACCGGCACGCGCACCTGCTTCGACGGCGACCCGATCGAGGTCGTCGTGGGCCACGCGCCCGCCGGCTGACGCGCCCGACCAGTTCGCAGACCAGCACGCCCGCCACCCGACGACGCGACGAGGAGACACCATGACCGCCGCCACGACGACGTTCGAGGAGTTCACCGGACTCCTGGCCGGCCGCAGGGTCGTGCCGGTGGTGCGCGAGCTCTTCGCCGACGGCGAGACCCCCGTCGGCATCTATCGCAAGCTCGCCCAGGGGCGTCCGGGCACCTTCCTCCTCGAGTCGGCCGAGCAGGGCGGCATCTGGTCGCGCTACTCGTTCGTCGGGGTCTCGTCGTACGGCGTGCTCACCGAGCACGACGACCGCGTCGTCTGGCAGGACTACGGGCTCTCGGCCGAGCGGGCGCTCGGCGAGGCATCCGCCCTGCCCCCGCTCGCGGCGCTCGAGGCGCTGTTCGAGCGCTGGCAGACCGAGGACGTCCCCGGCGCGCCGCCGCTCACCGGCGGCCTCGTCGGCTTCATCGGCTGGGAGGCCGTGCGCCAGATCGAGCACCTGCCGAACCGGCCGCCGGCCGAGTCGTCGATGCCGGGCCAGGCCTTCTCGTTCGTCGCCGAGCTCGTCGTGATCGATCACCGCACCGGCACGGTGCAGCTGATCGCCTCGGCGCTGAACGACGCCGACGCCACCGCCGACGAGCTCTGGCGTGAGGCGCAGGAACGCCTCGACCGCATGCAGCGCGCGCTCGCGGAGCCGGCGGAGGCCTGGCTCGCCGAGATCGACCTCGGCCGCCGCGCGACGCCGACCCACCGCACCGAGGAGGCCGACTTCCTCGCCGCCGTCGAACGCTCGAAGGACTTCATCCGCGACGGCGACGTGTTCCAGGTGGTCATCTCGCAGCGCTTCGAGCACGAGGCGACGGCGCCCGCGATCGACGTCTACCGGGTGCTGCGCAGCCTCAACCCGAGCCCGTACATGTACTTCGTGCACCTCGACGACGCCGACGGGGAGCCGTACTGGATCGTCGGCTCCTCGCCCGAGGCGCTCGTCAAGGTGCAGGACGGGCGCGTGTTCACGCATCCCATCGCCGGGTCGAAGCCGCGCGGCGCGACCCCCGAGGAGGACGCCGACCTCGAGTCCGAGCTCGTCGCCGACCCGAAGGAGCAGGCCGAGCACCTCATGCTCGTCGACCTCGCCCGCAACGACCTCGCGAAGGTGTGCGAGGCCGGCTCGGTCGAGGTGACCGAGTTCATGCGGGTCGAGCGCTTCAGCCACATCATGCACCTCGTCTCCTCGGTCGAGGGCGACCTCGTGCCCGGCGCCAACGCCATCGAGGTGTTCCGGGCGACCTTCCCGGCCGGCACGCTCTCGGGCGCGCCGAAACCCCGGGCGCTCGAGATCATCGACGAGCTCGAGCCCGCCCAGCGCGGGCTCTACGGGGGAGTGGTCGGCTACTTCGGCTTCGGCGGCGACGCCGATCTCGCCATCGCCATCCGCACCGCCACGATCTCGGGCGGCGTCGCCCGGGTGCAGGCCGGGGCCGGCCTCGTCGCCGACTCCGACCCGGTGAGCGAGTTCGAGGAGTCGCGCAACAAGGCGGCCGCGCCGCTGCGCGCCGTCGCCGTCGCGAACGCCATGCGGAGGGCCCGCTCGTGAGCCGTGCACGCATGAAGCTGCCAGCCATCGTCCTCACGATCGTCGGCGCGGGGCTCGGGCTGCTCGCCTGGAGCCAGACCTGGTTCGAGCTCGTCCTCGCGAGCGGGGCGGGCGCGCACGTCACCGCCGAGGTGATCGCGGTGCCGGGCAGCGTCGCCTCGCCGGCGATCGCCGCGCTCTCGCTCGCCGGGCTCGCCCTCGCCGCGGCGCTCGCACTGGCCGGCCCGGGCATCAGGGTCGTCCTCGGCCTGCTCGAGGTGGTGCTCGGCGGATGCCTCGTGCTCGCCGCGTCCCTCTCGCTCGGCGACCCCGTCGGCGCGGTGTCGCCCTCGGTGACCGAGGCGACCGGCGTCGCCGGCCGCGAGCCCACGGCCGAGCTCGTCGGCACCGCGGTCGCGACCGCCTGGCCGATCGTCGCGATCGTCGCCGGCGTCCTCGTCGTCGCGGCGGGCCTCGTCGTGCTCGTCACGGGCACGCGCTGGCCCGCCTCGACCCGCCGGTACCGCAGCGGCCTGGAGCCCGCCGGCGGCAACGGCACCGCCCCCGGCGGCAACGCCGACGCGCCCGAGCGTGCGGCGTCCGACCGCGCGATCGACGACTGGGACGAGCTGAGCCGCGGCGACGACCCGACCGATGACACGAACCACCCCGAACCGAACCGCTAGACTTGCGGGCGATACCCCCGCACGAAGGAGCAACATGAGCATCGAGACCGCAGACCCCGGCCACGGACACTCGCCCGCGGCGTGGACCGCCGTCACCATCATGCTCGTCGCGTTCGTGATCGGCACGGTCGCCTTCTTCTTCGATGCGCAGTGGCTCGTCTGGGCGTCGGCCGGTCTCCTCGTCGTCGGCCTGCTCGTCGGCTGGGTGCTCGCCCGTGCCGGCTACGGCGTCGGCGGCTCGAAGGTCGCTGAAAAGGCGCACTAGGTGCTGGCCGAACTGACGGCGAACGCGGTCGCCGATGCGGTCGCACGCCGTGAGAGCCGCCCGCTCGCCGAGGTCGAGGCCGCGGCGCTCGCCCGCCCCGCCGCGCTCGATGCGCTCGAGGCGCTGCGCCCAGCCGCGCACGTCAAGGTGATCGCCGAGATCAAGCGCTCGAGCCCCTCGCGCGGCTCGCTCGCGACGATCGCCGATCCGGCGGCGCTCGCCCGCAGCTACGAGCTCGGCGGCGCGAGCGCGATCAGCGTGCTCACCGAGGGCCGCAAGTTCGGCGGCTCGCTCGCCGACCTCGAGTCCGTGCGCGCCGCGGTCGCGCTGCCGGTGCTGCGCAAGGACTTCATCGCGACGCCGTACCAGGTCTTCGAGGCGCGTGCCGCCGGAGCCGACCTCGTGCTCCTCATCGTCGCCGCGCTCGACGACGCGACGCTCCGCGAGCTCTTCGACCTCATCGTCTCGCTCGGCATGACGCCGCTCGTCGAGACGCACTCGGCCGAGGAGCTCGATCGGGCGGCCGCGCTCGGCGCACGCCTGATCGGCGTGAACGCCCGCGACCTCTCGAGCTTCGAGCTCGACCGCGACCTCTTCGGCCGCCTCGCCGATCGCTTCCCCGAGGGTGCGATCAGGGTGGCCGAGTCGGCGGTGCTCTCGCCCGCCGACGTCGCGCACTACCGGGCGTCGGGTGCCGACGTCGTGCTCGTCGGCGAGGCCCTCGTCACGGGCGACCCGATTGCCAACCTCTCAGCTTTCCTGGCGGTGTGACATGGCGCTTCGCGCGCAGACCGGTCCGTACTTCGGCGACTTCGGCGGGCGCTTCGTGCCCGAATCCCTCGTCGCCGCCCTCGACGAGCTCGGTGAGGCGTACGACCTCGCGAAGCTCGACCCGGCGTTCGGCGCCGAGCTCGCCGAGCTCGGTCGCAGCTACACCGGCCGTCCGTCGATCATCACCGAGGTGCCGCGCTTCGCGAAGCACGCGGGCGGCGCCCGGGTCATCCTGAAGCGCGAAGACCTGAACCACACGGGGTCGCACAAGATCAACAACGTGCTCGGCCAGGCGCTGCTCACGAAGCGCATCGGCAAGCAGCGCGTCATCGCCGAGACGGGCGCGGGCCAGCACGGCGTGGCGACCGCGACGGCGGCGGCGCTCTTCGGCCTCGACTGCACGATCTACATGGGCGAGGTCGACACCGAGCGGCAGGCGCTGAACGTGGCGCGCATGCGGCTGCTCGGCGCCGAGGTCATCGCCGTCACGGCCGGCTCGCGCACCCTCAAGGACGCGATCAACGAGGCCATGCGCGACTGGGTCACGAACGTCGCGACGACCAACTACATCTTCGGCACGGTCGCCGGTCCGCACCCGTTCCCCGAGATGGTGCGCGACTTCCAGAAGATCATCGGCGAAGAGGCGCGCCAGCAGGTGCTCGACCTCACCGGCGCGCTGCCGACGGCCGTGACGGCGTGCGTCGGCGGCGGATCGAACGCGATCGGCATCTTCCACGCCTTCCTCGACGACGAGGGCGTCGGCCTCTACGGATTCGAGGCCGGCGGCGAGGGCGTCGACACGCCTCGGCACGCGGCGACCATCACGAAGGGCCGCCCCGGCGTGCTCCACGGCGCCCGCAGCTACATGCTGCAGGACGACGACGGCCAGACGATCGAGTCGCACTCGATCTCGGCCGGGCTCGACTACCCGGGCGTCGGCCCCGAGCACTCGTGGCTCTCCGCGATCGGGCGGGCGCAGTACCGCCCGGTCACCGATGACGCCGCCATGCAGGCGCTGCGCCTGCTCACCCGCACCGAGGGCATCATCCCGGCCATCGAGTCGTCGCACGCACTCGCGGGCACGCTCGAGCTCGGCCGCGAGCTCGGCCCCGACGCCACGATCCTCGTGAACCTCTCGGGGCGCGGCGACAAGGACATGGACACCGCAGCCCGGTACTTCGAGCTGTACGACGAGGAGGCCGGCGCATGACCGCTCGCAACACGGTCGGCCCGGTCATCGCGGGGCGCAACGCCGAGGCATCCGGGGCGCTCATCGGCTACCTGCCCGTCGGGTTCCCGACGCTCGACGAGAGCGTCGAGGCCGCCGTCGCGCTCGTCGAGAACGGCGTCGACGTGCTCGAGCTCGGGCTGCCGTACTCCGACCCCGTCATGGACGGCCCGGTCATCCAGGCCGCCACGCAGCAGGCGCTCGCGAACGGCTTCCGCCTCGCCGACGGCTTCGAGGCGGTGCGCCGCGTCACCGAGCGGGTGGACGCCCCGGTGCTGATCATGACCTACTGGAACCCCGTGGTGCAGTACGGCGTCGAGCGCTTCGCCGACGACCTCGCCGCCGCGGGGGGAGCGGGGCTCATCACCCCCGACCTCATCCCCGACGAGGGCGCCGAGTGGATCGCCGCGTCCGAGCGGGCCGGGCTCGACCGGGTCTTCCTCGCCGCTCCGACCTCGAGCGACGCGCGCATCGCGCAGGCCGTCGAGGCGAGCCGCGGCTTCGTCTACGCCGTGTCGACCATGGGCATCACGGGCGCGCGCAGCGACGTCGACGACGCCGCCCGCATGCTCGTGGCCCGCCTCCAGGAGGCCGGTGCCCCGGCGAGCTGCGTCGGGCTCGGCATCTCGACGGCCGCGCAGGTGCGCGAGGTGCTCGGGTACGCCGAGGGCGCGATCGTGGGGTCGGCGCTCGTGAAGGCCCTCGCCGACGGCGGGGTCCGGGCGGCGGGCGAGCTCGCAGCCGAGCTCGCGCGCGGCACGCGCGCCGAGTGAAGTACGCTGACTGAGGCCCACGCGGCCGACGTTTCTCCCGAGGAAAGGCAGCAGCCCGAGTGATTGCACCGCTCAGCATTCCGAGTCCCGACTACGAGTGGCAGGCCTGGGAGATCAACCTGTTCGGGTTGCAGCTCAACATCAACACCTACGCGCTCTGCATCCTCGTCGGCATCATCCTCGCCGTCGTGATCACCTCGCGCCGCCTGACCAAGCGGGGCGCAGAGCCCGGCATCGTGCTCGACATCGCGCTGTGGGCAGTGCCGCTCGGCATCATCGGCGCGCGCCTCTACCACGTGCTGACGCACCCCGACGACTACTTCTACGAGGGCGCGAACGTCTGGAACCCGTTCCAGCCCGGCGCCATCTGGAACATCTGGGAGGGCGGCAACGCGATCTACGGCGCCCTCATCGGCGGCGCGATCGGTGTGCTCATCGGCTGCCGGTTCACCGGCATCCGGTTCCTCTCCTTCGCCGACGCGCTCGCGCCCGGACTCCTCGTCGCGCAGGCGATCGGCCGGCTCGGCAACTGGTTCAACCACGAGCTGTTCGGCGCCCCCACCGACCTGCCGTGGGGCCTCGAGATCGAGTACGACAACGTGGCGTGGCCGCAGGGTCTCGCCGAGGGCACGCTCTTCCACCCGACCTTCCTCTACGAGCTCGTCTGGAACCTCGCGGGTGCGGCCCTGATCGTGCTCCTCGAGCGCCGCGTCAACCTGCGCTGGGGCAAGGCCTTCGCCGTCTACCTGATCTGGTACGGCCTCGGCCGCTCCTTCTTCGAGTCGATCCGCGTCGACCCGAGCGAGATGTTCCTCGGCATCCGCGTGAACGTCTGGGCGTCGTTCGCCGCCGTCGTCCTCGGCATCGTCATCCTCCTCGTGCAGCGCCGCCGGCACACCGGAACCGAGCCGAGCCCGTACGTGCCCGGACGTGAATGGAAGGGCCCCGACGCTGAGGTAGACTCAGACGAAATCGAGTCCGACTCAGACTCTCTCGACGACGGCGTCGAGGGCGAGAACGAATCCCTGGGCGAGACGGCGGCCACAAGCCCGAGCCGTTCCTCCTCTTAGGCAGCCGCCCCACATCACGTTCTCCGAACCGGCGCCGCACCATGCGTCGGACATCCCCGTGTAGGGCCGATGGCGTCCCCGCTTCCCACTAGTTGATGAGGACGGTCCCTGTGTCGCTCAGCCAACCCTTCTCGCGGTTCGGATCATTCCCGGCCGCGCAAGGCATGTACGACCCCGCCGACGAGAAAGACGCCTGCGGACTGGCGATGGTCGCCACGCTCCGCGGCACGGCGGGGCACGACATCATCACCGCGGCGCTCGACGCCCTGCGCCATCTCGAGCACCGCGGGGCCGTCGGCTCCGACGCGGGCACGGGCGACGGCGCGGGCATCGTGACCCAGATCCCCGACGAGTTCCTCCGCGCGGTGGCGCACTTCCCGCTGCCGGCGGCCGGGTCCTACATCGTGGGCAACGCCTTCCTGCCGGTCGACCCGACCACGCGCAGCTCGGTGAAGCGCCAGCTCGGCGAGCTCGCGGCATCCGAGGGCCTCGAGGTGCTCGGCTGGCGGGAGGTGCCCGTCCGGCCCGACGAGCTCGGCACGCTCGCGCGCGCCGCCATGCCGGCCGTGCAGCAGCTCTTCCTGCAGTCGAGCGCGACGACCTCGACCGGTGCGCGGCTCGACGGCATCGCCCTCGACCGGCTGGCCTTCCGCTTCCGCAAGCGGGCCGAGCGCGAGCTCGAGCTGTACTTCGCCTCGCTGTCGTGCCGCACGATGGTGTACAAGGGCATGGTCACGACGCTCCAGCTCGAGCCCTTCTACCCCGACCTCTCCGACGAGCGCTTCGCCTCGAAGCTCGCGCTCGTGCACTCCCGGTACTCGACGAACACCTTCCCGTCGTGGCCGCTCGCCCAGCCGTTCCGCATGATCGCGCACAACGGCGAGATCAACACGATCCAGGGCAACCGCAACTGGATGCGGGCTCGCCAGTCCCAGCTCGAGTCCGAGCTGCTCGGCGACCTCGGCCCGATCCTCCCGATCGTGACGCCCGGCGCGAGCGACTCGGCCTCCTTCGACGAGGTCGTCGAGCTGCTCACGCTCGCGGGCCGCAGCCTTCCGCACGCCATCATGATGATGGTGCCCGAGGCCTGGGAGAACCAGGCCGAGCTGAGCCCCGAGCGACGTGCGTTCTACGAGTACCACTCGATGCTCATGGAGCCGTGGGACGGCCCCGCGGCGATCGTCTTCACCGACGGGTCGCTCGTCGGCGCGACGCTCGACCGCAACGGCCTCCGCCCCGGGCGGTACGTCGTCACCGACGACGGGCTCGTCGTGCTCGCGAGCGAGATCGGCGTGCTCGACCTCGAGCAGTCGCGCATCGTCCGCAAGGGCCGGCTCCAGCCGGGCCGCATGTTCCTCGTCGACACCGAGGCGGGCCGCCTCATCGAGGACGACGAGATCAAGTCGCAGCTCGAGTCGTCCGCGCCGTGGGGCGAGTGGCTCGAGGAGGGCCGGATCCGGCTCGCCGACCTGCCCGAGCGCGAGCACATCGTGCACCCGCCTGCCTCGGTCAACCGCCGCCAGCGCACCTTCGGCTACACGGAGGAGGAGGTGAAGATCCTGCTCGCGCCGATGGCGCGCACCGGGCAGGAACCGCTCGGCGCCATGGGCTCCGACACCCCGATCGCCGTGCTGTCGAAGCGCCCGCGCCTCCTCTTCGACTACTTCACGCAGCAGTTCGCGCAGGTCACGAACCCGCCGCTCGACTCGATCCGCGAGGCGGTCGTCACCTCGCTCGGCACCTCGCTCGGGCCCGAGCGCAACCTGCTCGACGCGGGTCCCGAGCACGCGCGCCAGGTCTCGCTCACCTTCCCGGTGATCGACAACGACGAGCTCGCGAAGATCGTGCACATCGACCCCATGCCGGGCCGGCGCACGACGGTGACCATCCGCGGCCTCTACCGCTTCGACGAGGGCCCCGACGCGCTCCGCGACCGCATCGCCGCGATGTGCGGCGAGGTCGACGAGGCGATCGAGCAGGGTGCGAAGTTCATCGTGCTCTCCGACCGCGACTCCAACAAGGACCTGGCGCCGATCCCGTCGCTGCTCATGCTCTCGGCGGTGCATCACCACCTCATCCGTTCCGAGAACCGCATGAAGGTCGGACTCGTCGTCGAGGCCGGCGACGTGCGCGAGGTGCACCACATCGCCCTGCTCGTCGGCTACGGCGCCTCCGCGGTCAACCCCTACCTCGCGATGGAGAGCTGCGAGGACCTGGTGCGCGCCGGCGTCATCAGCGGGATCACCCCCGAGGACGCGGTCCACAACGTGATCAAGGCGCTCGGCAAGGGCGTCCTCAAGATCATGTCGAAGATGGGCGTCTCGACGATCTCGTCGTACGCAGGGGCCCAGGCCTTCGAGGCCGTCGGCCTCTCGCAGGAGTTCATCGAGGAGTACTTCACCGGCACGACGTCGAAGCTCGGCGGCGTGGGCCTCGACGTGATCGCGGCCGAGAACCTCGACCGGCACTCCAGGGCCTACCCGCAGGACGCGGCGGTGCGCGCGCACGAGCGTCTCGCGACCGGCGGCGAGTACCAGTGGCGCCGCGACGGCTCGCCGCACCTGTTCAACCCCGAGACGGTGTTCCGCCTCCAGCACTCGACGCGCAACCGCCGCTACGACGTGTTCCGCGAGTACACCTCGCTCGTCGACTCGCAGGCCGAGGAGCTCGCGACGCTCCGCGGCATGTTCGCGCTGCGCACGGGAACCCGGCCGGCGGTGCCGATCGACGAGGTCGAGTCGGTCGCCTCCATCGTAAAGCGCTTCTCGACCGGCGCGATGAGCTACGGCTCGATCTCGAAGGAGGCGCACGAGACCCTCGCGATCGCCATGAACCGGCTCGGCGCGAAGTCGAACACCGGCGAGGGCGGCGAGGACCTCGATCGGCTCCTCGACCCCGAGCGCCGCAGTGCGATCAAGCAGGTCGCGTCGGGCCGCTTCGGCGTGACGAGCATGTACCTGACGCACGCCGACGACATCCAGATCAAGCTCGCGCAGGGCGCCAAGCCCGGCGAGGGCGGCCAGCTGCCGCCGACCAAGGTGTACCCGTGGGTCGCGCGCACCCGTCACGCGACCGCGGGCGTCGGCCTCATCTCGCCGCCGCCGCACCACGACATCTACTCCATCGAAGACCTCAAGCAGCTGATCTTCGACCTCAAGCGGGCGAACCCGAAGGCGCGCATCCACGTGAAGCTCGTCAGCCAGTCGGGCATCGGCGCGGTCGCCGCGGGCGTCGCGAAGGCGCTCTCCGACGTGATCCTCGTCTCGGGGCACGACGGCGGCACGGGCGCCAGCCCGTTGAACTCGCTGAAGCACGCGGGCACCCCGTGGGAGCTCGGTCTCGCCGAGACGCAGCAGACGCTCATGCTGAACGGCATGCGCGACCGCGTCGTGGTGCAGGTCGACGGGCAGCTGAAGACCGGCCGCGACGTGGTCATCGGTGCGCTGCTCGGGGCCGAGGAGTTCGGCTTCGCGACCGCGCCGCTCGTCGTCGAGGGCTGCGTCATGATGCGCGTCTGCCACCTCGACACCTGCCCGGTGGGCGTGGCGACGCAGAACCCCGAGCTGCGCAAGCGCTTCACGGGCAAGCCCGAGTTCGTCGTGAACTTCTTCGAGTTCATCGCCCAGGAGGTGCGCGAGTACCTCGCCGAGCTCGGCTACCGCTCGCTCGACGAGATCATCGGCCGCCGCGAGCTGCTCGACGTCGACCGCGCGCTCGACCACTGGAAGGCCTCGGGCCTCGACCTGACCCCGGTGCTCGTCGGCCCCGACTTCTCGGAGTCCGAGCCGCGCCGCAACGCCCGCGAGCAGGACCACGAGCTCGACGAGCACTTCGACAACGAGCTCATCCGTCGCAGCGGAATCGTGCTCGACGAGGGTGGGGCGATCGAGATCGCGCTGCCGATCAAGAACACCGAGCGCGCCGTCGGCACCATGCTCGGCCACGAGGTCACCGTCCGCCACGGCGAACAGGGCCTCCCGGCCGGCTCGATCGACGTGACCCTCACGGGCTCGGCCGGCCAGTCGCTCGGCGCCTTCATGCCGAGCGGCATCACGCTGCGGCTCGAGGGCGACTCGAACGACTACGTCGGCAAGGGGCTCTCGGGCGGGCGCATCGTCGTCCGGCCGTCGCGCGACAGCGGCTTCGTCGCCGAGCGCAACGTCATCGCCGGCAACGTCATCGGCTACGGCGCCACCCGGGGCAGCATGTTCATCCGCGGCATCGTGGGCGAGCGCTTCCTGGTGCGCAACTCCGGTGCCACCGCCGTCGTCGAGGGCGTCGGCGACCACGCCCTCGAGTACATGACTGGCGGCCTCGCGGTGATCCTCGGCGAGACCGGTCGCAACCTGGGCGCCGGCATGTCGGGCGGCACCGCGTACGTGCTCGGCCTCCGCGAGGAGCGGGTCAACCGCGAGTCGCTCACGAGCGGCGAGCTCGAGCTCCTCCCGCTCGGCAGCGCCGACCGCGAGATCGTCCGCGACCTGCTCGAGCAGCACGTCGCCGAGACCGACTCCGCGGTCGCCGCCGCACTGCTCGCCGACGGCGACGCCGGGCTCGACCGCTTCACCAAGGTGCTGCCGCGCGACTACGCGGCCGTGCTCCGTACCCGCCAGAGCGCGGTCGACGAGGGGCTCGACCCCGACGGCGACGTCGTCTGGTCTCGCATCCTGGAGGTCACCAATGGCTGAGAGGACGAGGGTCTGGTGTCGCGCAGTATCGACGAACGTCCTGGAGGTCACCAATGGCTGAGAGGACGAGGGTCTGGTGTCGCGCAGTATCGACGAACGTCCTGGAGGTCACCATGGCTGAGAGGACGAGGGTCTGGTGTCGCGCAGTATCGACGAACGTCCTGGAGGTCACCATGGCTGAGAGGACGAGGGTCTGGTCTCGCGCAGTATCGACGAACATCATGGAGGTGACGAATGGCTGACCCCAAGGGCTTTCTGAAGGTCACCGAGCGCGAGCTGCCGAAGCGGCGGCCCGTGCCGGTCCGGATCATGGACTTCAAGGAGGTCTACGAGCAGGGCGACCCCGCGCAGCTGCGCAGGCAGGCCGGCCGTTGCATGGACTGCGGCATCCCGTTCTGCCACCAGGGCTGCCCGCTCGGCAACCTCATCCCCGAGTGGAACGACCTCATGTACCGGGGCGAGGGCCGCGCGGCGGTCGAGCGCCTGCACGCGACGAACAACTTCCCCGAGTTCACGGGGCGTCTGTGCCCGGCGCCGTGCGAATCGGCGTGCGTGCTCGGCATCAACCAGCCGGCGGTCACGATCAAGCAGGTCGAGGTCTCGATCATCGACCAGGCGTTCGGCAGCGGATGGGTGCAGCCGCAGCCGCCCGGGCGCCTGACCGGCAAGACGGTCGCCGTGGTCGGCTCGGGGCCCGCCGGCCTCGCGGCGGCGCAGCAGCTCACCCGCGCCGGCCACACGGTCGCGGTGTTCGAGCGCGACGACCGCATCGGCGGCCTGCTGCGCTACGGCATCCCCGACTTCAAGATGGAGAAGAAGCACCTCGAGCAGCGCCTCGCGCAGATGACGGCCGAGGGCACGCGGTTCCGGGCCGGCATGAACATCGGCGTCGACATCACCTGGGACCAGCTGCGCGAGCGCTACGACGCCGTCGTGGTCGCGACCGGCGCGATGGTGCCGCGCGACCTGCCGATCCCCGGGCGCGACCTGCCCGGCGTGCACTTCGCGATGGAGTACCTCGTGCAGTCGAACCGCCACGTCGCGGGCGACGAGGTCTTCGACCAGATCTCGGCCGAGGGCAAGCACGTCGTCGTCCTCGGCGGCGGCGACACCGGGGCCGACTGCATCGGTACCGCGCACCGCCAGGGCGCGCTGTCGGTGACGAACCTCGCGATCGGCAAGCAGCCGGGGGAGTCGCGCCCCGAGCACCAGCCGTGGCCGATGCACCCGACCGTGTTCGAGGTGCAGAGCGCGCACGAGGAGGGCGGGCACCGCGAGTACCTCGTCTCGACGGTCGAGTTCGTCGCGAACGACTCGGGCGAGCTCCGGGCCATCCGGGTCGCCGAGACCGAGTACCTCGACGGGCGACGCGTGCCGAAGGCCGGCACCGAGCGCGAGATCCCGGCCGACCTCGTGCTGCTGGCGCTCGGCTTCACCGGGCCCGAGAGCCGTGAGCTCGACGAGCAGCTCGCGCTGACGGTCACCGACCGCGGCAACCTCGACCGCGACGCGGCGTACGCGACCGCGCAGCCCGGCGTGTTCGTCGCCGGCGACGCCGGGCGCGGTCAGTCGCTCATCGTCTGGGCGATCGCGGAGGGCCGGGCTGCGGCCGCGGCCGTCGACCGGTACCTTGAAGGCGAGACCTCGCTGCCGAGCCCGATCCCGGCGAACGCGCGCGCGTTCGCCATCTGAACCCGGCGCGCCGTCGGCGGCGCGTCTTTCGTACCAACACCAGCGCTTCGGCGCGGAACACCGGGAGCACAGAACACATGAGACGAGCGAAGATCGTCGCCACCCTCGGGCCGGCGACGTCGAGCTACGAGCAGATCCGGGCGATCATCGATGCGGGCGTCGACGTCGCCCGCATGAACCTCAGCCACGGCACCTACGACGTCCACGAGGGCGTCTACCAGAACGTCCGGAAGGCCGCGAGCGACTCGGGTCGCGCGGTCGCCGTGCTCGTCGACCTGCAGGGGCCGAAGATCCGCCTCGGCAAGTTCGCCGACGGCCCCCACGAGCTCGCCGAGGGCGACATCTTCAAGATCACCACCGAGGACATCCTCGGCACGAAGGAGATCGTCGGCACGACCTTCAAGGGCCTCCCGCAGGACGTCAAGCCGGGCGACTTCCTCCTCATCGACGACGGCAAGGTGCGCGTCGAGGTCGTCGAGACCGACGGCACGGTCGTCACGACCAGGGTCGTCGTCGCCGGCCCCGTCTCGAACAACAAGGGCATCAACCTGCCCGGGGTCGCGGTCAACGTGCCCGCGCTCTCCGAGAAGGACGAGGCCGACCTCCGCTGGGGCCTCGAGCTCGGCGCCGACCTCATCGCGCTCTCGTTCGTGCGGAACGCGGCCGACATCACCCGCGTGCACGAGATCATGGACGAGGTCGGCCGCCGCGTGCCGGTCGTCGCCAAGGTCGAGAAGCCGCAGGCCGTCGACGCGCTCGAGGAGATCACCGAGGCCTTCGACGCCGTCATGGTCGCCCGCGGCGACCTCGGCGTCGAGCTGCCGCTCGAGGCCGTGCCGATCGTGCAGAAGCGCGCGGTCGAGATCGCCCGCCGTCTCGCCAAGCCCGTCATCGTCGCGACGCAGATGCTCGAGTCGATGATCCACAGCCCCGTCCCGACGCGCGCCGAGACCTCCGACGTCGCGAACGCGGTGCTCGACGGCGCCGACGCGGTCATGCTCTCGGGCGAGACGAGCGTCGGCGAGTACCCGGTCATCACCGTGCAGACGATGGCCCGCATCGTGGAGTCGACCGAGCAGCACGGCCTCGACCGCATCGCCCCGCTCGGCACGAAGCCCCGTACGCAGTCGGGCGCGATCACCGCGGCCGCCGTCGAGGTCGCCGACTTCGTCGAGGCGAAGTACCTCTGCGTCTTCACCGAGTCGGGCGAGACGGTGCGCCGCATGACGCGCCTGCGCTCGAAGATCCCCATCCTCGCCTTCACGCCCGACCCCGCGATCCGTCGCCGCATGGCGCTCAACTGGGGCGTCGAGTCGTTCGTCGTCTCGCGCGTCACCCACACCGACCAGATGGTCGGCCAGGTCGACGAGGCGCTCGCGAAGACCGGCAAGGCCGTCAACGGCGAGAAGGTCGTGATCATCTCGGGTTCCCCTCCCGGAATCCCGGGCACCACGAACGACGTGCGCGTGCACGTCGTCGGCGAGGTGCTCTGACTCGCACGTCCTGGAGGAGCCGGCCCGCATCGGGCCGGCTCCTTCGGCGTTTCAGTCGGCGCCACGACGTCGACGAGCTGCGACACTGCAGGGGTGGTCGTGCGATTCGAATGCCGAACGGTTCTGGCGATGCCCCGTGAGGCGGCGTTCGACCGATCGCTCTCCATCGACCTGCACGTCGCCTCCATGGCACACACGGACGAACGGGCGGTCGGGGGCGTGACGAGCGGGGCGATCGGCCTCGGCGAGGAGGTCTCGTGGCGCGCACGCCACTTCGGCGTGCGCTGGCGCATGACGAGCCGCATCACCGAGCTCGAGCGTCCGGTGCGCTTCGTCGACGAGCAGGTCCGCGGCCCGTTCCGGTCGTTCCGGCACGTGCACCGCTTCGAGTCCGACCGCGCCGACGAGACGCTCATGATCGACGACATCGAGTTCGCCGCGCCGTTCGGCCCGCTCGGCCGGCTCGCGGAGCGAGCGCTCGGGCCGTATCTCAGGCGCCTCATCGAGCGGCGGAACGCGCACCTCGCCGCCTCGGACGAGGCGTGACCGGGTCAGTCGATCGATTCGGTGCCGGTGGTGGGGGTCGAACCCACACGCCCTTTCGGGCAAAGCATTTTGAGTGCTCCGCGTCTGCCATTCCGCCACACCGGCCTGAGGCCTCGCCCAGAATACCGTAGGCTTTCCTGCGTGACAGACACCGAATCAACTCAGCCGGCAGCTCCGCGCCGCGTGGTCGTGGCGGAGGATGAGTCGCTCATCCGCCTCGACATCGTCGAGATCCTGCGCGACAACGGCTTCGAGGTCGTCGGCGAGGCGGGTGACGGCGAGACCGCCGTGGCGCTCGCGACCGAGCTCCGACCCGATCTCGTCATCATGGACGTCAAGATGCCCCAGCTCGACGGCATCTCCGCCGCAGAGCGTCTCTCGAAGGGCCACATCGCCCCGGTCGTCCTCCTCACGGCGTTCAGCCAGAAGGAGCTCGTCGAGCGCGCGAGCGAGGCCGGGGCCCTGGCCTACGTCGTGAAGCCGTTCACGCCGAACGACCTGCTGCCCGCGATCGAGATCGCACTGGCCCGGCACGCCCAGATCATCGCGCTCGAGGCCGAGGTCGGCGACCTCGTCGAGCGCTTCGAGACCCGCAAGCTCGTCGACCGGGCGAAGGGCCTCCTGAACGAGAAGATGGGCCTCTCCGAGCCCGAGGCGTTCCGGTGGATCCAGAAGGCGTCGATGGACCGCCGACTCACCATGAAGGACGTCTCCCAGGCGATCATCGAGCAGCTCGCCGCCAAGAAGTAGGGCTTCGAGCCCCGAACGACGGATGCCTCGACGACACGTGTCGTCGAGGCATCCGTCGTTCGCATTCGGGGCGACTCGGGCGTCGGGGAGTGTCGGCGGCCGCTTGTAGGCTGGTGCGGTGACGGACGCAGACAAGCCCACCCTCCTCGTCGTCGATGGCCACTCGCTGGCCTTCCGAGCCTTCTACGCCCTCCCGGTCGACAGCTTCACCACCCGCGACGGGCAGCACACGAACGCCATCCACGGCTTCCTGTCGATGCTGCTCCTGCTGCTGCAGAACGAGAAGCCCACGCACCTCGCGGTGGCGTTCGACATCTCTCGGCACTCGTTCCGCACCCGTGAGTACCCCGAGTACAAGGGCACCCGGGGCGAGACGCCGGTCGAGTTCAAGGGCCAGGTGCCCCTGCTGCAGGACGCGCTGAAGGCGATGGGCGTGCGCACCCTCGAGAAGGAGGACTTCGAGGCCGACGACATCCTCGCGACGCTCGCCGCGCGCGGCAGCGCCGAGGGCTACCGCGTGCTGCTCGTGTCGGGCGACCGCGACACCATCCAGCTCGTGAACGACGACGTCACCCTCCTGTACCCGAACACCCAGGGCGTGTCCCAGCTGAAGCGCTACGACACCGAGGCCGTGCTCGAGCGCTACGGCGTGCGCCCCGAGCAGTACCCCGACATCGCGGCCCTCGTCGGCGAGACGAGCGACAACCTCATCGGCATCACGAAGGTCGGCGAGAAGACCGCGGTGAAGTGGCTCGGCCTCTACGGCGACCTCGACGGCATCCTCGAGCACGCCGACGAGATCAAGGGCGTCGTGGGGCAGAACCTGCGCGACCAGCGCGAGAACGCGATCCGCAACCGTCGTCTCAACCGGCTGGTCACCGACGTCGAGCTCGACCTCGGCATCGACGAGCTCGCGGCGAAGCCGATCGACATCGAGGCCGTCCGCCCCGTGTTCGAGCGGCTCGAGTTCCGCACGCTGTTCGAGCGGCTCCGCAAGCTCGCCGCGGGCGAGACGAACGGCAACGGCAACGGCAACGGGGCGAGCGCCCCGGCGGCGGCTGCCGCGCCCGAGCAGGCCGCCCCGCCCATCCCGTCGCCGAGGCTGCTGCTCGACGAAGAGCTCGAGGCGTGGCTCGCCAAGGCCGTCGCGGCCGAACCGGCCGGTCTGGGGCTGAGCCTGGAGGTCGTCGACGGAACGGTCATCGGCGCCGGCATCGCGACGGCCTCCGAGACGGTGCGCCTGCCGTGGCAGGCCGGTCGCAGCGACTACGCGCCGTTCGAGGCCTGGCTCGCGAGCGATTCGCCCAAGATCATGACCGACGCGAAGCCGCAGCTCGAAGCGCTCGAGCGTTCGGGCCTCGCGATCGACGGGCTCGTGCTCGACACGCTCGTCGCGGGCTGGCTCGCACGCCCGATCCTTGCCGAGAAGACCCTCGCCGACCTCGTCGAGCGCTATCTCGGCGAGACCGTCCCGCAGGCCGATCCCTCGCAGCTCGTGCCCGAGGAGGGCACCGATGCCGGTGCTCCCGAGTACGCCTGGTTCACCCTGCGCGTCGCCCCTGTGGTGCTCCGCGCGCTGCCCGAGGCCTCGCGCAAGCTCCTCGCCGAGGTCGAGATGCCGCTCGTGCCGGTGCTCGCCGCGATGCAGCTGCGCGGCGTCGCCGTCGACCACGCCGAGCTCGCGGCGCTGTCGGGCGAGCTCGGCGACCGTGCGGCCGGCCTCGCCCAGCTCGCCTTCGCCGAGATCGGCCGCGAGGTGAACCTCGGTTCGCCCAAGCAGCTGCAGGAGGTGCTGTTCGACCAGCTCGCGATGCCGAAGACGCGGGCGACGAAGACCGGCTACACGACCGATGCGAACGCGCTGGCCGACCTGCAGGAGTCGAACCCGCATCCGTTCCTCGGCTACCTCCTCGAGCACCGCGACGCGACGAAGCTGCGCCAGATCGTCGAGTCGCTCGACAAGTCGATCGCCGCCGACGGCCGCATCCACACGACGTACGGCCAGATCGGCGCAGCCACCGGCCGCATGTCGTCGAACGACCCGAACCTCCAGAACATCCCGATCCGCACCGAGGACGGCCGCCGGATCCGCAAGGCGTTCCGTCACGGCGCGGACTTCGCCGAGCTGCTCACCGCCGACTACTCGCAGATCGAGATGCGGATCATGGCGCATCTCTCGGGCGACCCGGGGCTCATCGAGGCGTTCAACGCCGGAGAGGACCTGCACCGCTTCGTCGGCGCCCGCGTGTTCTCGGTCGACCCCGCCGACGTGACCCCGCTCATGCGCACCAAGGTGAAGGCGATGTCGTACGGACTCGCCTACGGGCTCAGCGCGTTCGGTCTCTCGAAGCAGCTCCGCATCGACCGCGCCGAGGCGACGCAGCTCATGAAGGAGTACTTCGAGCGCTTCGGCGCGGTGCGCGACTACCTGCGCGGCGTCGTCGAGCAGGCGAAGATCGACGGCTACACCGAGACGATCTTCGGCCGACGTCGGCCGTTCCCCGACCTGAACAGCCCCAACCGCGTGCACCGCGAGAACGCCGAGCGGGCCGCCCTCAACTCGCCCATCCAGGGCTCCGCGGCCGACATCATGAAGATCGCGATGGTGAGCGTCGAGCGCGAGATCGCCGAACAGGGGCTCGCGAGCCGCATGCTCATGACCGTGCACGACGAGCTCATCTTCGAGGTCGCGGGCGGTGAGAGCGAGGCGCTCGAGGCGCTCGTGCGCGACAAGATGGCGAACGCGGCCGAGCTCCTCGTCCCGCTCGACGTCCAGGTCGGGCGCGGTGCGAACTGGGAGGACGCGGGGCACTGATCGAGAGATCCTCGACGTCGACAGGGGTGTCCCGGCTGTCCTAGGTTCGAAGGATGGCATCGAGTGAGCGCACCCCGTCCGACGTCGACCGCATCGCGGAGGGCTGGGTCGACACCCTCGTCGACCTCGACCCGGGCATCGGCACCTACATCGGCCGCACGAGCCACGACGACCGTCTCGCCGACTACTCGCCGGCCGGCCACGAGCAGCACATCGCCGCGATCCGCGAGACCGCTGCGGCGCTGCGCGCGGCGACGCCCGTCGACGACGTCGACCGGATCACGGTCGCCGACCTGGGTTCCGAGCTGGCGCTCGCGCTCGAGCGCCACGACGCGGGCCTCCACCTGCGCGACCTCAACGTGATCGCGAGCCCCGCGCAGGAGATCCGGGACGTGTTCGACCTCATGCCGACCGCGGAGGTCGACGACTGGGTGCGCGTGGCCGCCCGCCTCGGTGCCGTGCCCGGCGCGCTCGACGGCTACGTCGAGACGCTCCGTGCCGGCATCGCCGCGGGAACGGTCCCCGCCGTCCGTCAGGTGCGCGAGGTCGCCGCCCAGGCGCGCCGCATCGCGAAGGCCGACGGGTTCTTCACGACCTTCGCCGCGGAGGCGAGGGCGGGGGAGTCCGAGCTCCCCGCCTCGCTCCGGCGCGACCTCGAGTCGGGCGCGGGCACCGCGAGCGAGGCCTACGGGCGGCTGGCCGAGTTCCTCGAGTCCGAGCTCGCACCCGTCGCCGGCGACGCCGACGCCGTCGGCCGAGACGTCTACGCCCTCGAGTCGCGGCGCTTCCTCGGCGCCGTGATCGACCTCGACGAGACCTACGAGTGGGGCATCGAGGAGCTCGCCCGCATGGTCGACGAGCAGGAGTCCATCGCGAACGAGATCGTGCCCGGGGCATCCGTCGCCGAGGCGATCGCGTACCTCGACGCCGACCCCGCGCGCAAGCTCCACGGCACCGACGCGCTCCGTGGCTGGATGCAGGAGACGAGCGACCGCGCGGTGGCGGAGCTCGCGGGAACCCAGTTCGCCATCCCCGACGAGATCCGCACCCTGGAGTGCATGATCGCGCCCACGCAGGAGGGCGGCATCTACTACACGGGCCCCAGCGACGACTTCTCGCGGCCGGGTCGCATGTGGTGGTCGGTCCCCGAGGGCGTGACAGAGTTCGACACGTGGCGCGAGCTCACCACCGTCCACCACGAGGGCGTTCCGGGGCACCATCTCCAGATCGGCCAGGCGGTCGTGAACCGCGGGCAGCTGAACACCTGGCGCCGGCAGCTCGCCGGCACCTCGGGCCACGCCGAGGGGTGGGCGCTCTACGCCGAGCGACTCATGCAGGGCCTCGGCTACCTCGACGACCCCGCCGACCGCCTCGGGATGCTCGACGGCCAGCGCATGCGCGCCGCCCGGGTCGTGCTCGACATCGGCGTTCACCTCGGCAAGCAGCGCCCCGACGGCCAGGGTGCGTGGACGGGGGAGTACGCCCACGAGTTCCTCTCGCGGAACGTGAACATGAACGAGGGCTTCGTGCGGTTCGAGGTGAACCGCTACCTCGGCTGGCCCGGGCAGGCGCCGTCCTACAAGGTCGGCCAGCGCATCTGGGAGCAGCTCCGCGACGAGGTCGCGCGGCGCGAGCGGGCGTCGTTCGACATCCGCGACTTCCACCACGACGCGCTCGCGCTCGGCGGCGTCGGACTCGACACCCTGCGCCCGGCGCTCCTCGGCTGAGCGACCGCAGCGCAGCGGCGCGGAGCGCGGACCGGCGGCCCGGTTGCCGCGGGCCGCGTGAATCCGTTAGGATCGAACGTCACTCTTGTGACATCCCTGTCCGCATGCCCATCGCGGAACCAACTTACGCTCTACCGCGCGATGGGCTCGATATTGTCCTTTACGGAGCATTCACTACATGACAACCGCAACGACCAAGGCGCCCAAGCAGGTCGCGATCAACGACATCGGATCTGCTGACGATTTCCTCGCCGCGGTCGAGAAGACTCTGAAGTTCTTCAACGACGGCGACCTCATCGAGGGCACCGTCGTGAAGATCGACCGCGACGAGGTCCTCCTCGACGTCGGCTACAAGACCGAGGGCGTCATCCCCTCGCGCGAGCTTTCGATCAAGCACGACGTCGACCCCAGCGAGGTCGTCGGCGTCGGCGACACCGTCGAGGCCCTCGTTCTCCAGAAGGAGGACAAGGAAGGCCGCCTCATCCTGTCGAAGAAGCGTGCTCAGTACGAGCGCGCATGGGGCGACGTGGAGAAGATCAAGGAAGCCGACGGCGTCGTGACCGGTTCGGTCATCGAGGTCGTCAAGGGCGGCCTGATCGTCGACATCGGCCTCCGCGGCTTCCTCCCGGCGTCGCTCATCGAGCTCCGCCGCGTGCGCGACCTCACGCCGTACCTCGGCCAGGAGATCGAGGCGAAGATCCTCGAGCTCGACAAGAACCGCAACAACGTCGTGCTCTCGCGCCGCGCGCTCCTCGAGCAGACGCAGTCCGAGTCGCGCTCGACGTTCCTCGCGAACCTCCACCCGGGCCAGATCCGCAAGGGCGTCATCTCGTCGATCGTCAACTTCGGTGCGTTCGTCGACCTCGGCGGCGTCGACGGTCTCGTCCACGTCTCCGAGCTCTCGTGGAAGCACATCGAGCACGCCAGCGAGGTCGTCGAGGTCGGCCAGGAGGTCACCGTCGAGGTGCTCTCCGTCGAGCTCGACCGCGAGCGCGTCTCGCTGTCGCTCAAGGCGACCCAGGAGGACCCGTGGCAGGTCTTCGCCCGTACCCACGCGATCGGCCAGGTCGCCCCGGGTAAGGTCACGAAGCTCGTTCCGTTCGGTGCGTTCGTCCGCGTCGCCGACGGCATCGAGGGCCTCGTCCACATCTCCGAGCTGTCGGGCAAGCACGTCGAGCTCGCAGAGCAGGTCGTGTCGGTCGGCGAAGAGGTCTTCGTCAAGGTCATCGACATCGACCTCGAGCGTCGCCGCATCTCGCTCTCGCTGAAGCAGGCGAACGAGGGCGTCGACCCCGAGGGCACCGAGTTCGACCCGGCGCTCTACGGCATGCTCACCGAGTACGACGAGCAGGGCAACTACAAGTACCCCGAGGGCTTCGACCCCGAGACCAACGAGTGGCGCGAGGGCTTCGAGGCCCAGCGCGAGAAGTGGGAGCAGGACTACGCTGCCGCTCAGGCTCGCTGGGAGGCGCACAAGAAGCAGGTTGCTGCTTCGCTCGCCGCCCAGGCTGCCGACGACTCGTTCTCGGCCGGCGGTGCCTCGTACTCGAGCGACTCGGCCGGTTCGGGCACTCTCGCCGACGACGCGTCGCTCGCGGCGCTGCGCGAGAAGCTCTCGAGCAACAACTGATCGCATTCCGCGAGACGGAAGGCCGGTCCCCTCGGGGGCCGGCCTTCCGGCATTTCAGGGGGCGGGCGAAGGATGCTCCGCGCTGCGCGCGCGCTGCGTGCGGCGACGTCGGACGAGGAGGACGACGGCGATCGCGAGCACGACGGCGCCGAGCACCACGAGCACGGGGGCGAGGATCGCGGCGAACGCGAGGGCGAAGCTCCCGGCATCCTCCACCGCGCTGGCGATGGGCGCGCCGACGCCGGCCGTGGCGGTGTTGATGACCGGGCGGGCGGCGGCCTTGCCCAGATGCACGAGGAGCGCGAGGCCGACGCCGACGGCGAGCGGCACCCACTGCGACGAGGTGAAGAACGCCTCGGGATCGGTGACCGCGACGGTCTCGGCGCCGATGCCGGAACTGAACGCGAGCCCGCCGGCGGTCGGGCGCACGACGGTCTGCACGAGGTCGTTCACCGAGTCGAGGCCGGAGATCTTGTCGGCGACGAACTCGACGACGAGCAGTACCACCAGGATCAGCAGCACCCACTCGTTGGCGAGCCAGGCCCAGGCCGCGGGCAGTTCGACGAGGCCGGTGAAGCGGTCGAGCGCGCCGAGGATCACGAGGGGGATCCATGCGTTCAGGCCGGCCGCGAGGGCGAGCCCGGTGCCGGTCAGCAGTTCGAGCATGCCGCCTCCTCTTCGAACGTGTCGAGTGTCGCACGATTAGAGTGGACACGTGTATCTGATCGGCCTCACGGGCGGCATCGCCTCAGGAAAGTCCACCGTCGCGCGGCGCCTCTACGAGCACGGCGCCGTGCACCTCGACGCCGATGAGCTCGCACGTCGCGTCGTCGAGCCCGGCACGCCCGGGCTGGCCGCGATCGTCGCCGAGTTCGGCGATGGCGTGCTGCGCGCCGACGGCTCGCTCGACCGGGTGAAGCTCGGTGAGCTCGTCTTCGCCGACGACGCGGCCCGCGCCCGTCTCAACGCGATCGTGCACCCCGCGGTCCGCGAGCTGTCGGGCAGGCTGATCGCGAAGGCCGAGGCCGAGAACCCCGACGCGGTGGTCGTGTACGACGTGCCGCTGCTCGTCGAGGCATCCGTCGACCACCCCTTCGACCTCATCGTCGTGACGAACGCGCCGCGCAAGACGCAGGTGAAGCGCCTCGTGGAGGAGCGCGGCCTCGACTTCAACCAGGCGCAGGCGCGCGTCGACGCCCAGGTCGACAACACGCGTCGGCTCGAGATCGCCGACGTCGTGATCGACACCGACGGCACCCTCGCGCACACGATGAGCCAGACCGACGCCCTCTGGGCCGACATCGTCTCGCGCCGGGCCGCCCGCGCCTGATCGCACGTCGTCCGCGTCGACGGCGCGGCGGTGAGCGCCGTCTGGACCGCGTGCCCGGCGTGGCCGGCGGGCTCCGGGGCCGGGGCGTGCGCCGCGGGCGAACGCCGGCCGCGGTGTCGGTGGGCGAACCTAGACTTGCAGGATGCAGGCCACGCGTTCAGTTCGTCCGTTCGAGGTCGTCAGCGAGTACCGTCCGAGCGGTGATCAGCCGCAGGCGATCGCCGAGCTGGCCGGGCGCATCAACGCCGGCGAGACCGACGTGGTGCTGCTCGGCGCGACGGGCACCGGCAAGTCGGCGACCACCGCCTGGCTCATCGAGCAGGTGCAGCGGCCGACGCTCGTGCTCGCGCACAACAAGACCCTCGCGGCGCAGCTCGCCACCGAGTTCCGCGAGCTCCTGCCCAACAACGCGGTCGAGTACTTCGTGTCGTACTACGACTACTACCAGCCCGAGGCCTACGTGCCGCAGACCGACACCTTCATCGAGAAGGACTCGTCGATCAACGCCGAGGTCGAGCGCCTGCGCCACTCGACGACGAACTCCCTGCTCAGCCGCCGCGACGTCGTCGTCGTCTCGACCGTCTCGTGCATCTACGGCCTCGGCACCCCTGAAGAGTACCTCGGCGCGATGATGCCGTTGCAGGTGGGGCAGCGGGTCGACCGCGACTGGCTCATCCGCAAGTTCGTCTCGATGCAGTACCAGCGCAACGACGTCGACTTCTCGCGCGGCAACTTCCGTGTGCGCGGCGACACGATCGAGATCATCCCGATCTACGAAGAGCTGGCGATCCGCATCGAGATGTTCGGCGACGAGATCGAGGCGCTCTACAGCCTGCACCCGCTCACCGGGCAGGTCGTCGCGAAGCTCGACGCGGTGCCGGTGTTCCCGGGGTCCCACTACGTCGCCTCCACCGAGGTGATGCAGCGGGCGATCGGCACGATCCGCACCGAGCTCGACGAACGGCTCGCGGAGCTCGAGCGCGAGGGCAAGCTGCTCGAGGCGCAGCGGCTGCGCATGCGCACCACCTTCGACCTCGAGATGATGGAGCAGATCGGCTTCTGCTCCGGCATCGAGAACTACTCGCGGCACATCGACGGTCGCGAGCCCGGCGAGGCGCCGCACTGCCTGCTCGACTACTTCGCCGACGACTTCCTCGTCGTCATCGACGAGTCGCACGTCACCGTGCCGCAGATCGGCGCGATGTACGAGGGCGACTCGTCGCGCAAGCGCACGCTCGTCGAGCACGGCTTCCGGCTGCCGAGCGCACTCGACAACCGCCCGCTCAAGTGGAACGAGTTCAAGAACCGCGTGGGGCAGACCGTCTACCTCTCGGCAACCCCGGGGCGGTACGAGATGGGCGTCGCCGACGGCGTCGTCGAGCAGATCATCCGCCCGACGGGCCTCGTCGACCCGCAGATCGTGGTGAAGCCCTCGAAGGGGCAGATCGACGACCTGCTGGAGGAGATCCGCACGCGCGCCGAACGCGACGAGCGCGTGCTCGTCACCACGCTCACGAAGAAGATGGCCGAGGAGCTCACCGACTTCCTCACCGAGGCCGGGGTCCGGGTGCGCTACCTGCACTCCGACGTCGACACCCTCCGCCGCGTCGAGCTGCTCACCGAACTGCGCGCGGGCGTCTACGACGTGCTCGTCGGCATCAACCTGCTCCGAGAGGGCCTCGACCTGCCCGAGGTCTCGCTCGTCGCGATCCTCGACGCCGACAAGGAGGGGTTCCTGCGTTCGGCGACCTCGCTCATCCAGACGATCGGCCGTGCGGCGCGAAACGTCTCGGGCGAGGTGCACATGTACGCCGACGTGCTCACCGACTCGATGAACCAGGCCATCGAAGAGACGACGCGCCGACGCGAGATGCAGCTCGAGTACAACCGGGCGAACGGCATCGACCCCCAGCCGCTCCGCAAGCGCATCGCCGACATCACCGAGGTGCTCGCCCGCGAGGAGGCCGACACCGCGGCGCTGCTCGCCGGCCGCGACGGGCGCAAGAAGTCGCCGGTGCCGAACCTCCGTCGCGAGGGCATCGCCGCCGAGGGCGCGAACGACCTCGAGGAGCTCATCCGCGATCTCAACGAGCAGATGCTCGAGGCGGCGGGCGAGCTGAAGTTCGAGCTGGCCGCACGACTCCGCGACGAGGTGTCCGAGCTCAAGCGCGAGCTCCGCCAGATGGAGAAGGCGGGGCACCTCGGGTAGCACCCCGGGGGCGCCTGCTGCGCTCCACGGCCCGCACCATCGCGTCGATCGAACATATGTTCGCTCAGAGCGCGTGCCGCCGAGCCGTCCGTGTCGGTGGTCCTCCTTAGACTCGTAGGGTGCCAGTTTCACGTCTCGATGCCCATTCGCGCCTGAGTGTCCGCGGAGCCCGCGTGCACAACCTGCACAACGTCGACGTCGAGATTCCTCGCGACGCGATGGTGGTGTTCACGGGGCTCTCGGGGTCGGGCAAGTCGTCGCTCGCCTTCGACACGATCTTCGCCGAGGGGCAGCGCCGCTACGTCGAGTCGCTCTCGGCCTACGCGCGGCAGTTCCTCGGCCAGGTCGATCGACCCGACGTCGACTTCATCGAGGGGCTGAGCCCGGCCGTCTCGATCGACCAGAAGTCGACGAACCGCAACCCGCGCTCGACGGTCGGCACCATCACCGAGATCTACGACTACATGCGGCTGCTGTGGGCGCGCATCGGCGTGCCGCACTGCCCGGTCTGCGGCGAGAAGATCCAGCGGCAGACCGTGCAGCAGATCGCCGACCGGCTGATGGAGCTCGAGGCCGGCACCCGGTTCCAGGTGCTGAGCCCGGTCGTCTCGAAGAAGAAGGGCGAGTTCGTCGACCTCTTCCGCGAGCTCGCGGCGCAGGGCTACTCGCGCGCCGTGGTCGACGGCGACGTCATCCGGCTCGACGAGCCGCCGAAGCTGAAGAAGCAGGTCAAGCACGACATCTCGGTCGTCGTTGACCGACTCGTCGCGGGGGCCGACGTGCTCGGTCGGCTCACCGACTCGCTCGAGACCGCGCTGCGGCTCACCGACGGGCTCGTCCAGGTCAACTACGTCGACGAGCAGGGTCCCGACGCGTGGGCCACCTTCTCCGAGAAGCTCTCCTGCCCGAACCAGCACCCCATCCAGCTCACCGAGATCGAGCCGCGCACCTTCTCGTTCAACGCGCCGTTCGGCGCCTGCCCCGAGTGCTCGGGCCTCGGCACCCGCATGTCGGTCGACGAGGCGCTGCTGCTCGGCGATCCCGAGCTGAGCATCGCCGACGGCGTCATCCTCCCGTGGACCTCGCAGGGCAAGAGCCTCTACAACTACTACGAGAAGCTGCTCGACGGCCTCGCCCGCGATCTCGGCTTCTCGCTCGACACTCCATGGGAGCAGCTCGACGAGGACGCTCGCAACGCCGTGCTCCGCGGCGACAACTTCGAGGTCAAGGTGCGCTGGCGCAACCGCTACGGCCGCGAGATGAGCTACAGCTCGGGCTTCGAGGGCGTCGTGCCGTACATCGAGCGCCAGTACCTGCAGGCCGAGACCGACGTGCAGCGCGCCCGGTGGTCCGAGTACCTGCGCGAGGTGCCGTGCCCGGTCTGCGACGGCAAGCGGCTGAAGCCCGAGGTGCTCTCGGTGCTCATCCACGACCACAGCATCGCCGACGTCGGCCTGCTGAGCCTGACCGACGCCCGCGCCTTCATGGACCGGCTCGAGCTCACCGAGCGCGAGCAGAAGATCGGCGCGCAGGTGCTGCGCGAGATCAAGCTCCGGCTCGACTTCCTCATCAGGGTCGGCCTCAGCTACCTCGACCTGGCCCGCGCGGCCGGTACGCTCTCGGGCGGCGAGGCGCAGCGCATCCGTCTCGCGACGCAGATCGGCTCGGGCCTCACCGGGGTGCTCTACGTGCTCGACGAGCCGAGCATCGGCCTGCATCAGCGCGACAACCGCCGGCTGATCGACACGCTGATCGCCCTCCGCGACCTGGGCAACACGCTCATCGTCGTCGAGCACGACGAAGACACCATCCGCACGGCCGACTGGATCGTCGACATCGGGCCGGGCGCCGGCGTCAACGGCGGTACCGTCGTGCACTCGGGCAGCTACGCCGACCTCCTGAAGAACACGCGTTCGCTCACCGGCGACTACCTCTCCGGCCGTCGTGAGATCGCCGTGCCGGCTCGCCGTCGGGCGATCGATCGCGAGCGCGTGATCTCGGTGCAGGGCGCCGAGGCCAACAACCTCCGCGGCGTCGACGTCGAGTTCCCGCTCGGCGTGCTGACGGCCGTCACCGGCGTCAGCGGCTCGGGCAAGTCCTCGCTCGTCAACGACATCCTCTACCGGGTGCTCGCCAACCGGCTGAACGGGGCCCGCAAGGTGCCGGGCAAGCACCGCCGCGTGACCGGCCTCGAGCACCTCGACAAGGTCGTCCACGTCGACCAGGCGCCGATCGGCCGCACGCCGCGGTCGAACCCCGCGACCTACACCGGCGTGTTCGACCGCATCCGCACCCTCTTCTCCGAGACGAACGAGGCGAAGGCGCGGGGCTACCTGCCCGGCCGCTTTAGCTTCAACGTCAAGGGCGGCCGTTGCGAGGCGTGCTCGGGCGACGGCACGATCAAGATCGAGATGAACTTCCTGCCCGACGTCTACGTCGCGTGCGAGGTCTGCGGGGGCCAGCGCTACAACCGCGAGACCCTGCAGGTGCACTACAAGGGCAAGAACATCGCCGAGGTGCTCGAGATGCCGATCAGCGAGGCGGCCGAGTTCTTCGAGCCGATCTCCGCGATCCACCGCTACCTGAAGACCCTGGTCGACGTCGGTCTCGGCTACGTGCAGCTCGGCCAGAGCGCGACCACCCTCTCGGGCGGCGAGGCGCAGCGCGTGAAGCTCGCGACCGAGCTGCAGCGCCGCTCGAACGGCCGCAGCGTCTACGTGCTCGACGAGCCGACCACCGGCCTCCACTTCGAAGACGTGCAGAAGCTCCTGAAGGTGCTCGGCAAGCTCGTCGACAAGGGCAACTCGGTGATCGTGATCGAGCACTCGCTCGACGTCATCAAGTCGGCCGACTGGATCATCGACCTCGGCCCCGAGGGCGGGTCGGGCGGCGGCCAGATCGTCGCGACCGGCACGCCCGAGCAGGTGGCCTCCGTGTCCGAGAGCCACACCGGGTTCTTCCTCCGCGAGATCTTCGACGCCGCGGCCGACCGCGCCGACGTCGCCAGCTGAGGCGATGAGCAGCGCAGCGTCGTACGACCAGAGCGTCCCGTACCGGCCGAAGTCGGGCGAGATCCCGACCGAGCCGGGGGTCTACCGCTTCCGAGACGCCGAGCGACGCGTGCTCTACGTCGGCAAGGCGAAGAACCTGCGGGCGCGGCTCTCGAACTACTTCGCCCCGCTCCGCAGCCTCCACGAGCGCACTCGGCGCATGGTGACGAGTGCCGCCTCGGTCGAGTGGACGGTGGTCGGCAGCGAGGTCGAGGCCCTCCAGCTCGAGATCACGTGGATCAACGAGTTCCACCCGCCGTTCAACGTGCGCTTCAAGGACGACAAGTCCTACCCGTACCTGGCCGTCACGCTGGCCGACGAGGCGCCCAGGGCGTTCGTCACGCGCAACCGCAAGCTGCGCGGCGCGCGCTACTTCGGCCCGTACCCGAAGGTGTGGGCGATCAACGAGACGCTCGAGATCCTGCTCAAGCTGTTCCCCATACGCACCTGCAAGGACAGCGACTACCGGCGGGCGATGGCGAGCGGCAAGCCCTGCTTCGCGGGGCAGATCGGGCGATGCTTCGGGCCGTGCTCGGGCAAGGTCACGATCGCCGAGCACCGCGAGAACGTCGATCGGTTCGTCGCGTTCATGCAGAACCAGGATCGCCGGATCCTCGGCGAGCTCGAGCAGCGCATGCGGTCCGCCGCGGCGGCCCAGGAGTACGAGGCCGCGGCCCGGTACCGCGACCGTCTCGTCGCGGCGAACGCCTTCTTCGAAAAGAGCGCGATGGTGCTCGGAGACTCGGTCGACCTCGACGTCTTCGGCATCGACCACGACGAGCTGTCGGCGGCCGTCCAGCTCTTCATCGTGCGCGGCGGGCGCGTGCGCGGCATCCACTCGTGGACGGTCGACAAGGAGCTCGACGTCCCGCTCGGCGAACTGGTCGACTCCGTCGTGCAGAACGCCTACGGCGACGGGCTCCGCCCGCCCGGCGAGGTCGTCGTCCCCGAGCTCCCCGACGACGCCGTCGCCCTCGAGGCATGGCTGGGCGAGCAGGCGGGTCGCAAGGTGCGGCTCAAGGTCGCGCAGCGCGGCGACAAGGCCTCGCTCCTCCAGACGGCGACGCAGAACGCCAAGCAGACGCTCATGCTCTACAAGACCCGGCGCAGCGCCGACTTCACGACGAGATCCCGCGCCCTGGAGGACATCCAGGAGGCGCTCGGCATGGCGGACGCCCCCCTGCGCATCGAGTGCTACGACGTCTCGCACCTGAGCGGCACGAACATCGTCGCGTCGATGGTCGTCTTCGAAGACGGCCTCGCGCGCAAGGACGAGTACCGCAGGTTCACGATCCCGAGCTCGACCGACGACACCGACTCCATCCATCAGGTGCTGACGCGCCGGCTCGCGTACCTCGCAGGGCCGGTCGACGACGACGCGGCGTCCGCGGATGCGATCGCGGCCGACACGGCGGCCGACGGCGCCGCATCGACCGGAGCGGACGCCCCCGACGCCCCCGACGCGCCCGAGATGTCCGAGCGCCGCAAGAAGTTCGCCTACCGGCCGAACCTCCTCGTCGTCGACGGCGGACAGCCGCAGGTCGCCGCCGCGGCGCGGGCGCTCCGCGAGTCCGGCGTCGAGGGCATCTACCTCTGCGGCATCGCGAAGCGCCTCGAGGAGATCTGGACGCCCGAGGCCGACTTCCCGGTGATCCTCCCGCGCAACAGCGACGCCCTCTTCCTCTTCCAGCGCGTCCGCGACGAGGCGCACCGCTTCGCGATCACGCATCAGCGGCAGCGCCGCAAGCGCGACATCGGTTCGGTGCTGTCCGAGATCCCCGGGCTCGGCCCGTCCCGGGTGAAGGAGCTGCTGCGGCACTTCGGCTCCGTCGCCCGCCTGCGGGCGGCCGACGAGACGGCGATCGCCGAGGTGAAGGGCGTCGGACCGACGCTCGCCGCGACGGTGCACGCCCGACTGCACGCCGACGAGGCCCCCGTGCCCCGATAGGCTGGGATGTCGGTATGCAGAAGGGGGTCGGGATGACGACGGGGGAGCCCGAGGAGCAGGAGATGCTCATCGTCACGGGGATGAGCGGGGCCGGGCGTTCGACCGTGGGCAACGCGCTCGAGGACCTGGGCTGGTACGTCGTCGACAACCTGCCGCCGCAGATGCTGCGTCCCCTCGTCGAGCTGGTCGAGCGCGCAGGCACCTCGCTTCCGCGCATCGCCGCGGTCGTCGACATCCGCGGCCGGGACTTCTTCTCCGAGCTGCAGGACATCATCCAGGCCCTTCGCGCGGGCGTGAACGTCCGCGTGGTCTTCCTCGACGCGAACGACGCGGTGCTGGTGCGCCGGTTCGAGTCGGTGCGGCGCCCGCACCCGCTGCAGGGCAACGGCACGCTGCTCGACGGCATCGGGGCCGAGCGGGCCCGGCTCGCCACCCTCCGGGAGGCGAGCGACATCGTCGTCGACACCTCCGACCTCAACATCCACCAGCTCGCGAACCTCGTGACCGAGACCTTCGCGGGCGCCGACCACGCGGGCCTCAGGGTCACGATGCAGAGCTTCGGCTTCAAGTACGGTGCGCCGACCGACGCCGATCTGATCGCCGACGCCAGGTTCCTGCCCAACCCGTTCTGGAACCCCGAGCTCCGACACCTCACCGGCGAGGACGCCGCCGTGAGCGAATTCGTGCTCGGCCAGCCCGGGGCGATGGAGTTCCTCGACGCGTATGCTCGCGCGCTCGAACCCGTGCTGGCCGGCTACCAGCGAGAGAACAAGCGACACGCGACGATCGCGATCGGCTGCACGGGCGGCAAGCACCGCTCGGTGGCCATGGTCCGAGAACTCGCCGAGCGCGTCTCGAAGATGCCCGGCGTCGTCGTGAGCGTCAAGCATCGCGACCTCGGTCGCGAATGACGCCGGGTCCCCGCAACACAGATTGGATGACGAGGTGGCATTGACCGCTGATGTGAAAGAAGAGCTCGCCCGGGTCGAGGTCTCCAAGACGAGCGTGCGCATCGCCGAGCTCGCCTCGGTGCTGCGGTTCGCAGGTGGGCTCCACATCATCTCGAATCGCATCGCGATCGAGGCCGAGCTCGACTCCAAGAACGTCGCGCGTCGCGTGACGCGCGATCTCGGCGAGATCTACGGAGTCCGGCCCGATGTCTCGGTCGTGTCGCCGACGGGAGTGCGACGCACGAACAACTACCTCGTGCGCATCCTCGAGGGCGGCGAGACCCTCGCTCGCCAGACCGGGCTCCTCGACGCGCGTCGCCGCCCGGTCCGGGGCCTTCCGAACAAGCTGACCACGGGCTCGCGCGACGAGGTCGCGGCGATCTGGCGCGGCGCATTCCTCGCGCAGGGGAGCCTCACCGATCCCGGCCGCTCCGCTGCGCTGGAGGTGACCTGCCCCGGCAACGAGACCGCGATGGCGCTCGTCGGCGCCGCCGGTCGCCTCGGCATCGCGGCGAAGGCCCGCGAGGTGCGCGGCGTCCACCGGGTGGTCATCCGCGACGGCGAGGCGATCAGCGCCATGCTCGCCGCCATGGGGGCGAGCACGACGGTGCGCAACTGGGAGGAGCTGCGCCAACGCCGGGAGGTGCGCGCCACAGCGAATCGCCTCGTCAACTTCGACGACGCCAACCTCCGTCGCTCCGCGCAGGCCGCGGTCGCGGCCTGCGCCCGTGTCGAGCGCGCGATGGAGCTCCTCGGCGACGACATCCCCGACCACCTGAAGTACGCGGGCGAGCTGCGGCTCGCCCACCGCGAGGCGAGTCTCGACGAGCTCGGCCACCACGCCGACCCGCCCATGACGAAGGACGCCGTGGCCGGCCGCATCCGGCGGCTGCTCGCGATGGCCGACAAGCGCGCCGCCGACCTCGGGGTGCCCGGGACCGAGGCGAGCCTCCCCGCCGATCTCGACGAGGTCTGAGCGGGCCGTCGCCCGTTCCCGCACCGCTGCGCGGGCGCCCGCACCCCGAGCAGGAGACGGCCTCCCGCTCCGGGGCGTTCGTCGCGCCTCGGGGTGTCCGTCGTGCGCCGGGTCGCCCGCCCGTCACACGGCGACGCGATCCCGACGGCGCCCCGGCGCGCCTCGGCCGCACGGGCATAGACTCGGGAATGCCGCCGCGGAGATCCGGGGAGACGCCCGGGTGCCCCGGCGCACCTGACAAGGAGAAGCAATGGCTGACTACACCCTCCCCGATCTCGCCTACGACTACGCGGCGCTCGAGCCGGCGATCAGCGGCACGATCATGGAGCTGCACCACTCGAAGCACCACCAGGCGTACGTGACCGGCGCGAACTCCGCCCTCGCGCAGCTCGCCGAGGCGCGCGACTCGGGCAATCTCGCGAACGTGAACAAGCTCGAGAAGGACCTCGCCTTCAACCTCGGCGGTCACGTCAACCACTCGATCTTCTGGACGAACCTCTCGCCCGAGGGCGGCGACAAGCCGACCGGCGAGCTCGCCGCGGCGATCGACGACCACTTCGGCTCGTTCGACAAGTTCCAGGCGCACTTCACCGCGACGGCGCTCGGCGTGCAGGGCTCGGGCTGGGCGGTGCTCGCGTGGGACTCGCTCGGTCAGCGCCCGATCATCGTGCAGTTCTTCGACCAGCAGGGCAACCTGCCGGCGGGCCTCGTGCCGCTGCTCATGCTCGACGTCTGGGAGCACGCGTACTACCTCGACTACAAGAACGTCCGGGCCGATTACGTCAAGGCGTTCTGGTCGATCGTGAACTGGGAGAACGTCCAGCAGCGCTTCACCGCAGCTGGTGAGAAGACCTCAGGGCTGCTGCTACTGTCGTAAACGGATGGTGTCCCCGGACTCGTCCGGGGACACCGCCGTCCGATCAGTCCACCCGTGCAACGGCGCTGTGCGCGCCACGTCATCCAGGAGACATCTGTGTCTGTAAAGATCGGTATCAACGGATTCGGCCGCATCGGCCGCAACTACTTCCGCGCGGCGCTCGCCCAGGGGGCCGACCTCGAGATCGTCGCGGTGAACGACCTCACCGACAACAAGACCCTCGCGCACCTCCTGAAGTACGACTCGATCACGGGCCGGCTCGACGCGACGGTCGACTACGACGACGACCACATCATCGTCGACGGCACCGCGATCAAGGCGTTCTCGGAGCGCGACCCCGCGAACCTGCCCTGGGGCGAGCTCGGCGTCGACATCGTGATCGAGTCCACGGGCTTCTTCACGAAGGCGGCCGACGCGCGCAAGCACCTCGTGGCCGGCGCGAAGAAGGTGCTGATCTCGGCACCCGCCACCGACGAGGACGCGACCTTCGTGATCGGCGTCAACGAGCAGGACTACGACCCCGACCGCCACCACATCATCTCGAACGCCTCCTGCACGACGAACTGCCTGGCGCCGCTGGCGAAGGTGTTCAACGACGCCTTCGGCATCGAGCGGGGCCTCATGACGACGGTCCACGCCTACACGGCCGACCAGAACCTGCAGGACGGCCCCCACCGCGACCTCCGTCGCGCCCGTGCCGCCGCGCTCAACATCGTGCCGACGTCCACCGGGGCGGCGAAGGCCATCGGCCTGGTGCTGCCCGAGCTCGTCGGCAAGCTCGACGGCTTCGCGCTCCGCGTGCCGGTCCCTACCGGGTCGATCACCGACCTGACCGTGACTTCCTCGCGACCGGTCACGGTCGACGAGGTCAAGGCCGCCTACAAGGCAGCCGCCGAGGGGCCCCTGAAGGGCATCCTCAAGTACACCGAAGACGAGATCGTCTCCAGCGACATCGTCTCCGACCCGCACTCGTCGATCTTCGACGCCGGCCTCGTCCGCGTCATCGGCGATCAGGTGAAGCTCTCGAGCTGGTACGACAACGAGTGGGGCTACTCCAACCGTCTCGTCGACCTGACCGAGTACGTCGCCGACCGTCTCTGAAAGAGCACTGAATGACCCTGCGAACGATCGATTCCCTCGGTCCGCTCGCCGGCAAGCGCGTCGTCGTCCGTTGCGACCTCAATGTCCCCCTGCGGGACGGGGCCATCACGGACGACGGCCGCGTGCGGGCGTCGGTCCCCACCATCCAGGCCCTCCTCGGCCAGGGCGCCCGCGTCATCGTGGTCTCCCACCTCGGGCGCCCCGAGGGCGCACCCGATGCGCGGTACAGCCTCGCCCCCGTCGCGGCGCGACTCGGCGAGCTGCTCGACGCGCCCGTCGCATTCGCGACCGACACCGTCGGTGAGGATGCCACGGCCAAGGCCGACGCCCTCGCCGACGGCGAGGTGCTCGTGCTGGAGAACCTGCGGTTCAACCCGGGGGAGACCTCGAAGGACGAGGCCGAGCGCACCGCCTTCGCGGGCCGGCTCGCGGCCTTCGCCGACGCGGTCGTCTCCGACGGCTTCGGCGTCGTGCACCGCAAGCAGGCGAGCGTCTACGAGCTCGCCGAGCAGCGCCCGAGCGCGGCCGGCCTCCTCATCGCCGCCGAGCTCGACGTGCTCGACCGCCTCACCGAGAACCCCGAGCGCCCCTACACGGTCGTGCTCGGCGGGTCGAAGGTGTCCGACAAGCTCGGCGTCATCGCCCACCTGCTTCCCCGCGTCGACCGCCTCCTCATCGGCGGCGGCATGCTCTTCACCTTCCTCGCGGCCCAGGGCCACAAGGTCGCCTCCAGCCTGCTCGAGGCCGACCAGATCGACACGGTGAAGGGCTATCTCGCCGAAGCCGCGGAGCGCGGCGTCGAGCTCGTGCTGCCGAGCGACGTCGTCGTGGCGGCGGCCTTCTCGGCGGACGCCGAGCACGTGGTCGCGCCGGCGGACGCGATCGAGGACACGCCGTTCGGGGCATCCGGCCTCGGACTCGACATCGGGCCCGAGACCGCCGCGGCGTTCGCCGCCCAGGTCCGCGACTCGAAGACCGTGTTCTGGAACGGGCCGATGGGCGTCTTCGAGCTCGCCCCCTACGCCGCCGGCACCCGCGCGGTCGCGGAGGCGCTCACCGAGGTCGACGGCCTCAGCGTCGTCGGCGGCGGCGACTCGGCTGCGGCCGTGCGCCAGCTCGGATTCGCCGACGATCGATTCGGACACATCTCGACGGGCGGGGGCGCGAGCCTCGAGTTCCTCGAAGGAAAGAAGCTCCCCGGACTGGAGGTCCTCGGATGGCAGTGAAGCGCACCCCGTTCATCGCGGGCAACTGGAAGATGAACCTCGACCACCTGCAGTCGATCGCGTTCGTGCAGAAGCTCGCCTGGGCGCTGTCCGACGCGAAGCACGACTTCGCCGACGCCGAGGTCGCGGTGTTCCCGCCGTTCACCGACCTCCGCAGCGTGCAGACGCTCGTCGCGGCCGACTCGCTGCCGATCGGCTACGGCGCGCAGGACCTGTCGAAGCACGACTCGGGCGCCTACACCGGCGAGATCTCGGGCGCGTTCCTGAAGCAGCTCGACTGCGGCTACGTGATCATCGGTCACTCCGAGCGGCGCACGCTGCACGCGGAGACCGACGCCGACGTCAACGCGAAGGTCGTCGCGGCGCACCGCCACGGCCTCGTTCCGGTGCTGTGCGTCGGCGAGACGGCCGAGGACCTCGCGCAGCACGGCGCGAGCGCGGTGCCCGTCGCCCAGCTGCGCGCCGCGCTCGAGGGCGTCGACGCCTCGAAGGGGCTCGTGGTCGCGTACGAGCCCGTCTGGGCGATCGGCTCCGGCCAGGCGGCGACGCCGGCCCAGGCCGAGCAGGTCGCCGCCGCACTGCGCGCCGTCCTCGCGGAGATCGCGGGCGACGAGGTCGCAGCGGCGACGCGCATCCTCTACGGCGGCTCGGTGAAGGCGGCGAACATCGCCTCCTTCCTCCGCGAGCCGAACGTCGACGGAGCGCTCGTCGGCGGTGCGAGCCTCGACATCGACGAGTTCTCGAGCATCGTCCGCTTCAAGAAGCACGTCGGAGCGTGACCTCCCCGGGGCGGGGCGAGACGTCCCGCCCCGAGGTGTCACCCGGCTAAACTCGGCTGTGCTGATAGTCTGATTGGCGGCATCGACCCCCTGCGTCGTGCCCGGAAAGGTTCACCGTGGAGATTCTCCAGGTCGTCCTGCAGGTGCTGCTCGGTCTCACGAGCCTCCTGCTGACGCTGCTCATCCTGCTGCACAAGGGCCGTGGTGGCGGTCTGTCCGACATGTTCGGCGGCGGCGTCACCTCGAGCCTCGGCGCCTCCGGCGTGGCCGAGCGCAATCTGAACCGCATCACGGTGATCCTCGGGCTCATCTGGGTCACGTGCATCGTGGTGCTCGGACTGATCACCAAGTTCGACACCGGAATCTGACGAGGAGCCGAGATGGCATCAGGTAACAGCGCCATTCGCGGCTCCCGCGTCGGCGCAGGCCCCATGGGCGAGCAGGACCGCGGCTTCCACGCCGATCGCGTCGCCATCAGCTACTGGGACGCCCAAGGCAACGAGACGGTCCGCTACTTCGCTGCGAGCCTCCCCGACGAGGAGATCCCCGCGGTCATCGACAGCCCGTCGACCGGCCTCCCCGCAGGCCGCGACCGCGAGAACCCGCCGTCGGTGTCGAAGCTCGAGCCCTACAAGACCCACCTCGCCTACGTGAAGGAGCGCCGCACCGAAGACGAGGCAGCTCAGCTCCTCGACGACGCGCTGACGCAGCTCCGCGCCCGCCGCGGGCAGGCGCCGAAGGACTGATCACCGGTCGTGCGACCGGGACGAGAGCGGGGCGGGCCGAAAGGCCCGCCCCGCTCTCATCGTTCCGCCATGGCGGAACGACGTCAGTAGTCGCGTGCGATGAGCGCCTCGGGCACTTCGGCCGCGGCATCGCCGTCGACGAAGAAGACGGTGCGGCGACGCCCCTTGATGCCGGCGACGGGCACCTCGTCGCGGCTGGCACCGGCGAGGGCGAGGCCCAGCGCGGACGCCTTGTCGGCGCCGGCGAGCACCATCCACACCCGCTGCGAGCTGTTGATCACCGGGCGGGTGAGGCTCAGTCGCTCGGGCGGCGGCTTCGGCGACTCGCGGACCGCGATGACGGTCTGGTCGGTGACCGAGATCCCCGAGCGGTGCGGGAACAGCGAGGCGATGTGCCCGTCGGGGCCGACGCCGAGGAAGGTGATGTCGAAGACGGGATGTTCGAGCCCCTCGGCGGCGTGCTCGGCGAGCTCCGCGGCATAGGCCGCCGCTGCCTCGTCGAGGGTCAGGCCCGAGTCGGAGGCCGGGAACGGGTGCAGGTTCTCGGCGGGCAGGTCGAGATCGTCGAGCAGGGCCTCGTGCGACTGCCGGTCGTTGCGGTCGGCGTCACCGGCGGGGACCCAGCGCTCGTCGCCCCACCAGAAGTGCACGCGCGACCAGTCGATCGACATGCGTGCGGGGGAGGAGGCGACCGCTTCGAGCACCGCGGAGCCCATCGAGCCGCCCGTGAGGACGATGTGCACGATCGGCTGCGCGTCGAGCAGGTCGAGCGTCTTCGTGATGAATCGGGCGGCGACCGCCCCGGCCAGCGTGGCCTTGTCGGGGTGCACGAGCACCCGCCGTTCGTTCGTCACGCAGTGACCTCCTGGGCTCCGTCGAGGAGCGCCAGCCCCTTCGCGATCACTTCACCGTACAGCTCGTCGGGGTCGAGGCGGCGCAGCTCGTCGGCGAGGCAGTCGCGGAGGCTGCGGCGGGGGAGCGCGACGTCGTGCAGCGGCTGGTCGGGCTGGCGGAGCGTCGCGATGCCCGGCACGTCGCGAACGAGCTCGATGACGCCGCTCGCGCGCTCGAGGCGGACGCCGTGGATGCCGTGCGACCCGTCTTCGACGGAGGTGAGCTCGACGCCGGTCGCGCAGCGCAGCTGCAGGCGAAGCCACGCGCCGAGCAGCGTCGTCGACGGCGAGTCGATCGCACCGCTCACGTGCACCTTCGTGATGGGCTCGTACGGCGGCTGGTCGAGTACCGCGGCCAGCTGCGCGCGCCACAGCGTGAGCCGCGTCCAGGCGAAGTCGGCGTCGCCGGGGGTGTAGCTGTCGGCGAGGGCGTGCAGCGCCGCCTGCGGATCGGGCTGCGCCGAGGCGTCGGTGATGCGTCGCTGCGCGATGCGGCCGAGCGGCGAACGACCGGGCACCGCCGGCGCTGCGCCGGGCCACCAGGTGACGACCGGGGCATCCGGGAGCAGCAGGCCCATGACGAGGCTCTCCTCGTCGCGCGCGGCGTCGCCGCTCGCGCGGAGCACGATGACCTCGCTCGCGCCGGCGTCGCCGCCGACCCTGATCTCGGCGTCGAGGCGCGGCGCGACCGCCGTGGACTCGGTGCCCGGCTCGGTCGAGACCACGATGACGCGCATCGGGTGCTCGCGCGACGCGTCGTTCGCCGCCTCGATCGCCTCCTCCTCCTGGCCGGGGGAGGTGGCGATGACGAGGGTGAGCACGCGGCCGAGGGCGACGACGCCGCCGTCCTCGCGGATCTTCACGAGGGTCTTCGAGACCTGGCTCGTGGTCGTGTCGGGAAGTTCGACGATCATGGGCGCCTCCAGCTCCGTCCGTCTCGCGCGAGGAGCTCGTCGGCCGAGCTCGGGCCCCAGGTGCCGGGGCGGTACTGCTCGGGTTGGCCCTGCGTCGCCCAGAACTCCTCGATCGGGTCGAGGATCTTCCAGCTGAGCTCGACCTCCTCCTGCCGCGGGAAGAGCGGCGGATCGCCGAGCAGCACGTCGAGGATGAGCCGCTCGTACGCCTCGGGGCTCGCCTCGGTGAAGGCGTGGCCGTAGCCGAAGTCCATCGTGACGTCGCGCACCTGCATGCCCGCGCCCGGCACCTTCGAGCCGAACCGGATCGTGACGCCCTCATCGGGCTGCACGCGGATCACGAGCGCGTTCTGGCCGAGCTCCGAGGTCTGGCTGTCGGCGAAGACCTGCTGCGGTGCGCGCTTGAAGACCACCGCGATCTCGGTGACCCGGCGCCCGAGCCGCTTGCCGGCGCGGAGATAGAACGGCACGCCCGCCCAGCGGCGGGTGCCGATCAGGAGCTTCATCGCGGCGTAGGTCTCGGTCGTCGACTCGGGGTTCATGCCGTCCTCGTCGAGGAAGCCGATGACCTTCTCGCCGCCCTGCCAGCCGCCCGCGTACTGCCCGCGGGCGGTGCCCGTGGCCAGGTCGTCGGGGAGGCGGACCGCTGCGAGGATCTTCTCCTTCTCGGCGCGCAGGTCGGACGCGTCGAAGGAGATCGGCTCCTCCATGGCGGTGAGGGCGAGCAGCTGCAGCAGGTGGTTCTGGATCACGTCGCGCGCCGCGCCGATGCCGTCGTAGTAGCCGGCACGGCCGCCGACGCCGATGTCCTCGGCCATCGTGATCTGCACGTGGTCGACGTAGTTCGCGTTCCAGATGGGCTCGTACAGCTGGTTGGCGAAGCGCAGCGCGAGGATGTTCTGCACCGTCTCCTTGCCGAGGTAGTGATCGATGCGGAACACCGAGTCGGGCGGGAACACGCTCGCCACGACGTCGTTCAGCTCGCGGGCCGTCTGGAGGTCGGACCCGAACGGCTTCTCGATCACGACGCGTCGCCACTGCCCGTCGCGCTGCTCGGTGAGCCCCGAGCGCTTGAGCTGCTCGGTGACGAGCGGGAAGGACTTCGGCGGGATCGACAGGTAGAACGCGTGGTTGCCCATCGTGCCGCGCTGCGCGTCGAGGTCCTCGACGACGGCGCGCAGGCGGTCGAACGCGTCGTCGTCGTCGAAGGTGCCGGTGACGAATCGGATGCCGCGGGCGAGCTGCTGCCAGACGTCCTCGCGGAACTCGGTGCGGGCGTACTGCTTCACCGAGTCGTGCACGACCTGCGCGAAGTCCTGATCGGCCCAGTCGCGGCGCGCGAAGCCCACGAGCGCGAAGCCCGGGGGCAGCAGCCCCCGGTTCGCGAGATCGTAGACCGCGGGCATCAGCTTCTTGCGCGACAGGTCGCCCGTGACGCCGAAGATGATGAGGCTCGAGGGCCCCGCGATGCGATTGAGGCGATAGTCCTTCGGTGACCGGAGCGGGTTGTGCTGCGCCGAGATCTCTGCCGAAGTCAATTCGGGTCCTTTCGTCGGTTCAGCCGACGGCGTCGACGAGCGCCGGGATGTTCGCGGCCGGGTCGGTGAGCGTCAGCGTGAGCACGGGACGACCGTGCTCGGCGAGGACGCTCGCGTCGCCGGACGCCTGAGCGGCGATGAGCTCGCCGAACGTGAACGGCCGCTCGGGGATGGCCAGGTCGGCGGCGGGCGCCTGCGTGATCTGGAGGAACGCGCCGACGGCGGGGCCGCCCTTGTGGAACTGTCCGGTCGAGTGGAGGAAGCGGGGGCCCCAGCCGAAGGTGACGGGTCGGCCGGCGCGCGCCGCGAGGAGATCGCGCAGCTGCGCGAGCTCGGGGTGGGCGACCCGGTCGACGTAGGCCTGGATCGAGAGGTACCCGTTCGCGGGCAGCTCCTCGAGCAGCACCTCGATCGCCGACTCCAGGTCGCTCGAGGCGCCGATGACCTCGGGCGTGCCGCGGACCTCGATGCCGTCGGCCACGAACGCGGCGGGCTGGGGTGCGGGGCGGGCGTCGAGCAGCCCGCGCGCGGCGATCTTCGCCGACTCGACGTCGGGCTGGTCGAACGGGTTGATGCCGAGGAGGCGCCCCGCGACCGCGGTCGCGTACTCCCAGACGAGCAGCTGCGCGCCGAGGGTGCCCGAGACGAGGATGTCGCCCGAGTCGTCGTCACGGAAGATCTCGTCGCCCGCGTCGTCGACGAGGCGGACGAGCTGCAGGTCGGGCAGGTCGGAGCTGAGTTCGGGCGCGCCCGTCTCGAGCACGACCGGGAGGAGGCCGGTGCCCTCCTTGCCGGTCGACTCCGCGATGAGCTGCTCGGCCCAGTCGGCGAAGCCCACGATATGGGTGCCGTCGGCGACGATGCCGAGCTTGTCGCGGAGCGGCGCGGTCGCGGCGATCGCGGCGCCCAGCACGAGGCCCGGGTTCTCGGCGGTGTCGATCGCGAGCGAGAGCTCGATCGTCTCGGCCTCGTCGAGGATCTCGGAGATGTCGACGCCGGCGAGGCCCGACGGCACGAGGCCGAACGCGGTGAGCGCGGAGTAGCGGCCGCCCACGTTCGGGTCGGCGTTGAAGACGCGGTAGCCCGCGGCGCGGGCCGACTCGTCGAGCGGCGAACCGGGGTCGGTGACGATGACGATGCGCGAGGCCGGGTCGATGCCCGCGTCGCGGAACGCCTGCTCGTACGCCCGGCGCTGGCTGTCGGTCTCGACCGTCGAGCCCGACTTCGACGAGATCACGAGCGCGGTCGTCGCGAGGCGGTCGGCGAGCGCCGCACGCACCTGGCCGGGCTCGGTCGAGTCGAGCACGGTGAGGCCGACCCGCGCCGTGCGGGTGATGACCTCGGGCGCGAGCGAGGAGCCGCCCATGCCGCCGAGCACGATGTGGTCGACGCCGGCCGACTCGAGCTCGACCCGGAGGGCCTCGATCTCGGCGACGAGGGGGCGCGAGATCGCGACTGCCTCGGTCCAACCGAGTCGCTTCGACGCCTCGTCCTCCGCTGCGGCGCCCCAGAGCGCCGGGTCCTGCGCGGTGATGCCGCTCGCGACGAGGTCGGCGACCAGCGCGGGGACGGCGCGGCGCACGGCGTCGGCCGCCGCGCCGCCGACCGAGATGCGGAAGCTCATCGTGCGGCCTCCAGCGCGGTGCGGACGCTGTCGAGCAGCTCGCCCCACGACACGATGAACTTGTCGACGCCCTCGTTCTCGAGGAGGAGCGTGACGTCGTCGTAGTCGACGCCGGCGGCGGCGAGGGCGTCGAGCACCTCGCCCGCCTCGGCGTAGGCGCCGGTCACGGTGTCGCCGGTGATGACGCCGTGGTCGGCGGTCGCCTCGAGCGTCTTCTCGGGCATCGTGTTCACGACGCCCTGCGCGACGAGCTCGGTCACGTAGAGGGTGTCGGGCAGGGCCGGGTCCTTCACGCCGGTCGAGGCCCAGAGCGGGCGCTGCTTGTTCGCGCCGGCGGCGAGGAGGGCCGCGGCCCGCTCGCTCGCGAACTGCTGCTCGAAGAGCTCGTACGCGAGGCGCGCGTTCGCGACGCCGGCTTTGCTCTTCAGTGCGAGTGCCGCGTCGGTGCCGATCGCGGTCAGCCGCTTGTCGATCTCGGTGTCGACGCGCGACACGAAGAACGAGGCGACCGAGTGGATCGTCGAGAGGTCGAGCCCGGCCGCCTTCGCCTGCTCGAGGCCGGTGAGGTAGGCGTCGATGACCTGGCGGTAGCGGTCGAGGCTGAAGATGAGGGTGACGTTGACGCTGATGCCGGCGCCGATCGCGGCGGTGATCGCGGCGAGGCCCTCGACGGTGGCGGGGATCTTGATCATCGCGTTCGGGCGGTCGACCTTCGCCCAGAGCGCCTTCGCCTCGGCGATGGTGCCGTCGGTGTCGCGGGCGAGGCCGGGGGCGACCTCGATCGAGACGCGGCCGTCGTAGCCGTTGGAGCGGTCGTAGACCGGACGGAACACGTCGGCGGCCGCGCGCACGTCGTCGGTCGTGATCTCGAAGACCGCGGTGTCGACGTCGGCGCCCGCCGCGGCGAGCTCGGCGACCTGCTCGGCGTAGCCGTCGCCCTTGGCGAGGGCGCCGGCGAAGATCGTCGGGTTGGTGGTCACGCCGACGACGTCGCGCTCGGCGATGAGGCGGGCGAGGTCGCCCGACGCGATGCGCGCGCGCGAGAGGTCGTCGAGCCAGATGCTGACGCCGGCCTCGGAGAGGGCGGCGGTGGGAGAGGTGGTCATTGGGATGTCTCCTTCGTGCGCGCGTCAGGCCGACGCGAGCGATTCCTTCGCGGCGGCGACGACGGCCTCGGCCGTGATGCCGAACTCGCGGAACAGGGTCTTGTAGTCGGCGGACGCGCCGAAGTGCTCGATCGACACGGCACGGCCGCGGTCGCCGAGGTAGCGGTGCCACGACAGCGCGAGCCCGGCCTCGACCGAGACGCGTGCGGTGACCGCTGCGGGCAGCACCTGCTCGCGGTACTCGGCCGGCTGCGCCTCGAACCACTCGAGGCTCGGCGCCGACACGACGCGTGCGCCGATGCCCTCGGCGGCGAGCGTCTCGCGGGCGGCGAGGGCGAGCTGCACCTCCGAGCCGGTCGCGATGAGGATGACGTCGGGCGTGCCGGAGGCGGCCTCGGCGAGCACGTACGCGCCCTTCGCGACGTTCGCGGCGCTCGCGAGGGTGTCGCCGGATGCCTCGCCGTCGCCCCGCTCGAACACCGGGATGTTCTGGCGGGTCAGCGCGATGCCCGCCGGGGCATCCTGCTGCTTGAGGATCTCGAGCCAGGCGTAGGCGACCTCGTTCGCGTCGGCGGGGCGCACGACCGTGAGCCCGGGGATGGCGCGGAGCGTCGCGAGCTGCTCGATCGGCTGGTGCGTGGGGCCGTCCTCGCCGAGTGCGACGGAGTCGTGCGTCCAGACGAAGATCGAGGGCACCTTCATGAGCGCGGCGAGGCGGACGGCCGGGCGCATGTAGTCGCTGAAGATGAGGAAGGTGCCGCCGAACGCGCGGGTCGGCCCGTGCAGCACGATGCCGTTGACGATCGCGCCCATGGCGTGCTCGCGGATGCCGAAGTGCAGCACCCGGCCGTAGGGGTTGCCCGAGAACTCGTGCGTCGACCACTCGGCCGGGATGAAGGACGGCGCGCCGTTGATCGTCGTGAGGTTCGACTCGGCGAGGTCGGCCGAGCCGCCCCAGAGCTCGGGGAGCACCCCGGCGAGGGCGTTGATGACCTTGCCGGAGGCCGCGCGGGTGGACAGCTCGGTGCCGCCCTCGAAGACGGGCAGGGCCTGCTCGACGTCGGCGGGCAGTTCGCCCGCCTCGAGGCGGTCGAGGAGGGCCTTGCGCTCGGGGTTCGCCGCCGCCCAGGCGTCGAAGGCGAGCTGCCACTCGGCGTGCGCGGCCGCACCGCGCTCACCGGCCGCGCGGGTGTGGGCGATCACGTCGTCGGCGACGACGAAGTGCTGCTCGGGGTCGAAGCCGAGCACCTCCTTCGTCGCGGCGAGCTCGGCGGCGCCGAGGGCCGAGCCGTGGATCTTGCCCGAGTTCTGCTTGCCGGGGCTGGGCCAGCCGATGATCGTCTTGAGGATGATGATCGAGGGCTTGGACTGCTCGCCCTTGGCCGCATCGATCGCCTCGTTGAGCTCGGCGACGTCCTCGACGTACTCGCCCGTCTTCTTCCAGTCGACGGTCTGCACATGCCAGCCGTAGGACTCGTAGCGCTTCGCCACGTCCTCCGTGAAGGCGATGTTGGTGTCGTCCTCGATGGAGATCTGGTTCGAGTCGTAGATGACGACGAGGTTGCCGAGCTGCTGGTGGCCGGCGAGGCTCGACGCCTCGGACGTGACGCCCTCCTGCAGGTCGCCGTCGCCCGCGATGACGTAGACGAAGTGGTCGAAGGGGCTCTCGCCCGCGGGGGCCTCGGGGTCGAAGAGGCCGCGCTCGTAGCGCGCCGCGTAGGCGAAGCCGACCGCGGAGGCGAGGCCCTGGCCGAGCGGGCCGGTCGTGATCTCGACGCCGTCGGTGTGGCCGTACTCGGGGTGGCCCGGGGTCTTGGAGCCCCACGTGCGCAGCGACTCGAGGTCGGCGAGCTCGAGTCCGTCGCCGGCGAGGTAGAGCTGCACGTACTGGGTGAGCGACGAGTGGCCGGCCGAGAGGACGAAGCGGTCGCGGCCGAGCCAGGCGTGGTCGGCGGGGTCGCGGCGCATCACCTTCTGGAAGAGGAGATAGGCGGCCGGGGCGAGGCTCATCGCCGTTCCGGGGTGGCCGTTGCCGACCTTCTCGACGGCGTCAGCCGCGAGCACCCGTGCGGTGTCCACCGCGCGATCGTCGATGGGATCCCAGTGCAGAGTTGCCACGAGGTGCAGTTCCTTCCGTTCGTGACGGCGACGGGAACCGATCGGCCCCGACCCGCCGAGGACGTTGCGGCGCGGTATCGCCGGGCGTGCGGTCCTGGGGGATGCCGGTGGGGGAATCGAGGATCGCGACGTCAAGCGCGCAATCCTCAGTATATGGAGTTCATGACCCGCGATGACGGGGTATGACTCACACTCGTCCATGCCCTTTGTGAGGCCCGGTATGCCCACGTCGGGGCATCGCGCCCGATGGCCTAGAATCGAGGGGAGGCGGCGCGGGGTCCGGCGATGGTTGGCGCGCGCACTCTAGAAGAGGAACGATGCAGGCAGCCGTAGAAACCCGTGAAGCCCGACCGGCGATGACCGTTCGGCGCAAGCTCGCCGCCTACCTCGCGCTCACCAAGCCGCGCGTGATCGAGCTGCTGCTCGTGGTCACCGCCCCCACCATGATCCTCGCGCAGCAGGGGCTGCCGAGCCTCTGGCTCATGATCGCGACCCTCATCGGCGGCGCCATGAGCGCGGGATCGGCCGGCGCGTTCAACTGCTACATCGACCGCGACATCGACCGGGTGATGAAGCGCACCCAGGGCCGCCCGCTCGTGACCGGCGAGCTCAGCGACCGCGAGGCGCTCGTCTTCGCCTACGGGCTCGGCGTGGCATCCATCGTGTGGCTCGGCGTGTTCACCAACTGGCTCGCCGCCGCCCTCTCGCTCGGCGCGATCCTGCTCTACGTCGTCTTCTACAGCCTGATCCTCAAGCGCCGCACCGCGCAGAACATCGTGTGGGGCGGCGTCGCGGGCTGCATGCCCGTGCTCATCGGCTGGGCCGCCGTCACCGGCGACCTCAGCTGGCCCCCGTTCATCCTGTTCCTCATCATCTTCCTCTGGACGCCGCCCCACTACTGGCCGCTCTCGATGAAGTACAAGGACGACTACGCCGCGGCCGGCGTGCCGATGCTCGCGGTCGTGCGCGGCCGCGCCCAGGTCGGCCTGCAGGTCATCCTCTACGCGTGGGCGACCGTCGCGTGCTCGCTGCTGCTCATCCCGATCGCCGACATGGGACTGGTCTACTCGACGGTCGCGGTCGTCACGGGCGTCTGGTTCATCTACGAGACGCACCGCCTCTACAACCTCGCGATCCGGCACGAGCAGGTCTCGCCGATGCGGGTGTTCCACGGCTCGATCGCGTACCTCTCGCTGCTGTTCCTCGCCGTCGGCATCGACCCGCTGCTGCCCTTCTAGCCGCTCGAGCCTGCGGCGCTGCCCGCTGCCCGCTGCCCGCTGTCCCTGCCGCTGCCCGCTGCCCGCGGCGTACGCCGGGCGCCGGTGCCGCCACAGGTTCGGAGATCGCCGCCGATTCGGGCGACTTCGTCCGATCTCCACCGATGTCGTGGCGATCGCCGACGTCGTGGTCGGCGCGAATCGTCCTCCACAGGCGGTGCGCGTCGGGTTCGACGCACAGCACGGATGCTCCGGCTCGCGCGACCCGCTGCGGCGGCCACGATTCCGGCATGAGGGCACTCGAGCGTCGGCTCCACCGCAGCGACGGCGTCGCGCGGGTCACGAGCCTGCAGGCGGCGGGCCACAGCCGACACCAAGTGCGGCGTGCGCTGGCCGACGGCCGGCTCGTGCGACTGCGGCGCGACTGGGTCGCGCTGCCCGGCGCCGACCACGAGCTGACCGCGGCGGCTGCCGCAGGGGTCGTGCTCACGTGCGTGTCGCAGGCGCGGCGACTCGGCCTCTGGACCATGACCGATCCGGGCCTGCACGTCGCGACCGGCGGGCACGGTGCGGTGCCGCCGATCGCCGCGCGGGTGCACTGGGCGAAGCCGATCGTGCCGAGGCATCCCGACGCACTGACCGACCCCGTCGAGAACGTGCTCGCGCTCGTCGCGGCATGCCGTCCGTTCGAGGAGGCGCTCGTCGTGTGGGAGTCGGCGCTGCGGAAGGGGCTGGCGGCGCGCGACGCGCTCGCGCGCCTGCCGTTGGGGCCTGCCGCCAGGCGGCTGCTCGAGGTCGCGTCGACGACCGCTGACTCGGGTCTCGAGACGTTCCGAAGTCGTGGCGATCGCCGAAATTCTGGCGCCCGTGCGCTCGGGGCAGCCGGCAATCGGCAGCCGCACCCGACGGCGCGGCCGCCCTGCGGTCCGGAGCCCGGGGTGAGGAGGCCGTCGGCCGGGGTCAGACGGCCGTGGCCTCGACCGGCGCCTGCGGCGACGCCGGGACCGCGGCCACGGGGCGCTTCAGGCGCAGGATCACGAGGGTCATCGCCGCTGCGGTGAGCGCCGCGAGCACCATGTGCACGCCGACGGCGAGCACGGGCAGGCCGTTGCGCGCCTGGTAGAGGCCGACCGCGACCTGCACGAGCTCGACCACGAGCAGCGCGATCGACCAGCGCAGGGTCGGCAGCCCGCCGCGCCAGGCCGCGATCACGAGCACGATCGTCATGACGAGGAGCGCGTAGCCGGGCCAGGCGTGCACGTGCTCGAGGATCTCGGAGTCGAAGCCGTTGCGGCCGGCCTCTGCGTCGCCCGAGTGCGGGCCCGATCCAGTGGTGAGCACGCCGAAGACGATCGAGATGAGCAGCACGGCGCTCGTTGCGTGCGTGAGGCCCGCGTACCAGCCCGGAACGGCCCGTTCGCGGGCGCCGGCGGGCTCGTCCATCCGGCCGAGGAACGCGGCCGTCACGCAGACCAGCGCGAGCGAGGACAGGTAGTGGAAGCCGACGATGAACGGGTTGAGGCCCGTCCAGACGGTGATGCCGCCGACGATCGCCTGCGCGACGATGCCGAGGCCGACGATGAACGAGAGCACGAAGAGGTCGCGGCGCTCACGGCGGATGCGCCACACGAGGAGGAAGACGATGAGCGCGATGATGCCCACGACGCCCGTCATGAGCCGGTTCCCGAACTCGATGAGGGAGTGGTAGGTGAGCTCCTCCGTCGGCACGAGCGACTCGGGCGTGCAGGTGGGCCAGGTGGGGCATCCGAGGCCCGAACCGGTGAGGCGCACCGCGCCGCCGGTCGCGATGATCGTCACCTGCGCGACGAAGGAGGCCCAGGCGAAGAAGCGGAGAGAGCGGGGCACGCGGGTCGTTCCTGATCCGGGTCGCTCTGAGACGGGGCTGGGAGTCCGGCCCGGGTGTCACTGCGACCCTATAGACTTGAGTGGTTGGCGCACCTGCTGCGACGCGCGTTCGCGCGGCAAGCGGGCACCAGCCATCTTAGGTTCGCACTGGAGCCACCCGCACATCACACCCCCTCACCGAGTTCCTCGACAGGCGCGGGGGATGAGCCGGACTGATAGCCGGTTGCACGGGAGGAGAAGAGGAAGAGTATGACGGACGTACTGATCGACCGCCCCGAGCTCGAAGGGCTCGGCAACTACGAGTTCGGTTGGGCCGACTCCGATGCCGCGGGGGCCTCTGCCCGACGCGGCCTGTCGGCGGAGGTGGTGGCCGACATCTCGCGGCTGAAGGACGAGCCCGAATGGATGCTCCAGCGCCGCCAGCGCGGCCTGCAGCTCTTCGAGCGTAAGCCGATGCCGACCTGGGGCGCCGACCTGTCGGAGATCGACTTCGACAACATCAAGTACTTCGTCCGCTCGACCGAGAAGCAGGCCCAGACCTGGGAGGACCTGCCCGACGACATCAAGAACACCTACGAGCGGCTCGGCATCCCCGAGGCCGAGCGCCAGCGCCTCGTCGCCGGCGTGGCGGCCCAGTACGAGTCCGAGGTGGTCTACCACCAGATCAACGAAGAGCTCGAGCGCCAGGGCGTCATCTTCATGGACACCGACACCGCGCTGAAGGAGCACCCCGAGTTCTTCGAGGAGTACTTCGGCACCGTGATCCCGGCGGGCGACAACAAGTTCGCCGCGCTCAACACGGCGGTCTGGTCGGGCGGCTCGTTCGTCTACGTCCCGAAGGGCGTGCACGTCGAGATCCCGCTGCAGGCGTACTTCCGCATCAACACCGAGAACATGGGCCAGTTCGAGCGCACGCTCATCATCGCCGACGAGGGCTCGTACGTGCACTACATCGAGGGCTGCACGGCGCCGATCTACAAGAGCGACTCGCTGCACTCGGCCGTCGTCGAGATCATCGTGAAGAAGAACGCCCGCGTTCGGTACACGACGATCCAGAACTGGTCGAACAACGTCTACAACCTCGTCACCAAGCGCGCCACGGCCGCCGAGGGCGCCACCATGGAGTGGGTCGACGGCAACATCGGCTCGAAGGTCACGATGAAGTACCCGTCGATCTTCCTCATGGGCGAGCACGCCAAGGGCGAGACCCTCTCGGTCGCCTTCGCCGGCCCCGGCCAGCACCAGGACGCGGGCGCGAAGATGATCCACATGGCGCCGTACACGCAGTCGTCGATCGTCTCGAAGTCGATCGCCCGCGGCGGCGGCCGCGCCGGCTACCGCGGCGAGGTCCGCGTCGACGCGAACGCGCACCACTCGGCGAACAGCGTCGTCTGCGACGCGCTGCTGGTCGACACGATCTCCCGCTCCGACACGTACCCCGCGATCGACATCCGGGTCGACGACGTCAAGCTCGGCCACGAGGCCACGGTCTCGAAGGTCAGCGAGGAGCAGCTCTTCTACCTGATGAGCCGCGGTATCGACGAGACCGAGGCCATGTCGATGATCGTGCGCGGCTTCATCGAGCCGATCGCGCGCGAGCTCCCGATGGAATACGCGATGGAACTCAACAAGCTCATCGAAATGGGCATGGAAGGATCGGTGGGCTAGTAGTGACCGCCCAGATGACCAGCACAGCCATGCCCACGGCCGAGCAGCACGGCCTCGTCGCGCACTCCGACGGCGCCTTCGTGCCCGTGCAGACGCGCTCCGAGCGCTTCCGCTCGACGAACGTCGCCGACTTCGAGCCCGTGAACGGCCGAGAGCACGAGTGGAAGCTCTCGCCCGTCGCGACCTTCGCCGACCTGACGAGCGGCGAGCTCGACGGCGCCCGCCTCCCGATCGAGACGACGGATGCCCCTGGGGTCTCCTACTCGTACCTCTCGCGCGACGACGCCCGCATCGGCTCCGCCGGCATTCCCGAGGAGCGCGCGAGCGCGAACGCGTGGTCGAGCTTCGGCGAGGCGCTCCTCGTCTCCGTCACCGGCGAAGACCAGAAGACCGTGTTCGTGACCCGCTCGGGCCTCGGCGACGCGCCGCGCGCCGCGCACACCGTGATCGAGGCGGCCCCCAACAGCCGCGCGCTCATCGTGCTCGCGGGTGCGGGCGCGGCCCGGCTCAGCGAGAACGTCGAGATCATCGTCGGCGACGGGGCATCCCTCACCGTCGTCTCGCTGCAGGAGTGGGACGACGAGGCGGTGCACCTCTCGAGCCAGTTCGCCCGCCTCGGCCGCGACTCGTTCCTGAAGCACATCGTGGTCTCGCTCGGCGGCAAGGTCGTGCGGGTGAACCCGTCGACGCACCTCGCCGAGCAGGGCGCCGACATCGAGGCCCTCGGCCTCTACTTCGCCGACGCCGGGCAGCACCTCGAGCAGCAGGTCTACGTGCACCACGACGCGCCGCACACGAAGAGCCGCGTGACCTACAAGGGTGCGCTGCAGGGCTCGGGCGCGCGCACGGTCTGGGTCGGCGACGTGCTCATCGGCCAGAAGGCCACGGGCACCGACAGCTACGAGCAGAACCGCAACCTCGTGCTCACCGACGGCACCCGCGCCGACTCGGTGCCGAATCTCGAGATCGAGACCGGCGACATCGAGGGCGCCGGCCACGCGAGCGCGACCGGTCGTTTCGACGACGAGCAGCTCTTCTACCTCATGGCCCGCGGCATCCGCGAGGACGAGGCGCGCCGTCTCGTCGTCCGCGGCTTCCTCACCGAGATCGTGCAGAAGATCGGCTCGCCCGAGCTGGAGGAGCGCCTCACCACGGCACTCGAGTCCGAACTGCAGGGGGCCTGACGTGGCATCCGTTCGTGTCTGCGCACTCGACGAGCTCGTCGAGAACCAGGCGTCCCGCTTCGTGCTCGAGGGCGTGCCCATCGCCGTCGTGAAGGACGCGGCCGGCGACGTCTTCGCGATCGGCGACACCTGCACCCACGGCGACATCTCCCTCTCCGAGGGGTTCGTCGAGGACGACACGCTCGAGTGCTGGGCGCACGGTTCGCAGTTCTCGCTGAAGACCGGCAAGCCCCTCACCCTCCCGGCGTACGAGCCGGTCCCCGTCTACCAGGTCGAGATCCAGGGCGGCGACGTCCACATCGACCCCGCGGTCACGCTGACCGTCTGACCCACGCTTCTCCGGCCCGCGGCCGGCAACCGAAAGAGATACCCCAGAACATGTCAGTGCTCGAGATCAAGAACCTGCACGTCAACGTCGAGACCGAACAGGGCACCCGCGAGATCCTCCGCGGCGTCGACCTCACGATCAACGAGGGCGAGATCCACGCGATCATGGGCCCGAACGGCTCGGGCAAGTCGACCCTCGCCTACACGATCGCCGGCCACCCGAAGTACACCGTCGTCGAGGGCGAGATCCTCCTCGACGGCGAGGACGTCCTCGAGATGTCGGTCGACGAGCGCGCCCGCGCGGGCCTCTTCCTCGCGATGCAGTACCCGGTCGAGATCCCCGGCGTCACGGTCACGAACTTCCTTCGCACCGCGAAGACCGCGATCGACGGCGAGGCGCCGTCGGTGCGCACGTGGGTGAAGGACGTCCGCGAGTCGATGTCGAACCTCAAGATGGACAAGGCGTTCGCCGAGCGCAACGTCAACGAGGGCTTCTCGGGCGGCGAGAAGAAGCGCAACGAGATCCTCCAGCTCGAGCTCCTGAAGCCGAAGTTCGCCGTGCTCGACGAGACCGACTCGGGTCTCGACGTCGACGCGCTGAAGATCGTCTCCGAGGGCGTCAACCGCGCCAAGGCCAACACCGGCCTCGGCGTGCTGCTGATCACGCACTACACGCGCATCCTCCGCTACATCAAGCCCGACTTCGTGCACGTCTTCGTCGCCGGTCGCATCGCCGAGCAGGGCGGCCCCGAGCTCGCCGACCGTCTCGAAGAAGAAGGCTACGACCGCTACCAGGTCGCCGAGTCGGCCGCGGTCGAGCCGGCCGCGGCCGAGTAGGGCGCGGGTAGACTCCCACCATGGTCTCCTCACTCGCACCCGAGCGCTACGAGCAGGTCGAAGAAGCGCTGAAGGACGTGATGGACCCCGAGCTCGGGGTCAACATCGTCGACCTCGGCCTCATCTACGACCTCGGCTGGGACGACGAGAACGACGCGCTCGTCATCCACATGACCCTCACGAGCGCCGGCTGCCCGCTGACCGACGTCATCGAGGAGCAGACGGCCGAGGCGCTCGACGGCACCGTCGAGGCGTTCCGCATCAACTGGGTGTGGATGCCGCCGTGGGGCCCCGAGCGCATCACCGACGACGGCCGCGACATGATGCGGGCGCTCGGCTTCGCCATCTGAGGCGACGCCGAACCGTCGGGCCACGACGAAACGGATGCCCCGTGCAGCTCGCCTGCACGGGGCATCCGCCGTCTGAGCGGACCGGAGCCCGCCGGAGCAGGCCGGAGCCCACCCGGCCTCGACTCAGGCGAGCCCGCGGCGCGCGAGGAGCGCGTCGATCACGGGCTCGCGCCCGAGCAAGCGGCGGATGGACTCGCGCGGGTCGCGCGAGCCGCCCGGCTCGAGGATCTCGGCCCGGAACCGATCGCCGAGCTCGCGCCGCGCGCCGCCGTTCGCCTCGAACCAGGCCATGATGTCGGCACCGGGCACCTCGCTCCAGACGTACGAGTAGTAGCCGGCGTCGTAGCCGCCCGCGAAGACGTGCGCGAAGTACCCGCTCGAGTAGCGCGGCGGGATGCGCGCATCGGCGAGGCCGGCCGCCTCGAGGGCGCGCTCCTCGAAGGGCGCGACGGCCTCGACGCCGCCGAGTGCCCGGGCCGCGTCGGCGTCGAGCCGGTGCCACGCCTGGTCGAGCGCGGCCGCGGCGAGGTACTCGGTGGTCGCGAAGCCCTCGCCGAAGGTGCGCGAGGCGATGAGGCGCTCGACGAGCCCGGCGGGGATCCGCGCGCCGGTCTCGTGGTGCACGGCGTAGCGACCGAGGATCTCGGGGCGGAGCGCCCAGAGCTCGTTCACCTGGCTCGGCAGCTCGACGAAGTCGCGGAACACGTTGGTGCCGGCTGCGCTCGGGAACTCGACGCGGGCGAGCAGCCCGTGCAGCGCGTGGCCGAACTCGTGGAAGAGCGTCTCGGTCTCGTCGAAGCTGAGCAGCGTCGGCTCGCCCGCGGGCGGCTTCGGCACGTTGAGGTGATTGACGACGACCGGGAGCTCGCCCGTGAGGTCGGACTGGTCGACGAGGGAGCTCATCCAGGCGCCGCCCCGCTTCGAGTCGCGCGCGTAGAGATCGAGCAGGTAGAGCCCGACCGGGGTGCGATCGGCCTCGGAGACCTCGTACACGCGCGCATCCGGGTGATGCGCGACGAGGTCGGGCCGCTCGTCGAAGCGCAGCCCGTAGAGCAGCGTGGCGGCGTGGAAGACGCCGTCGCGGAGCACCCGGTCGGCCTCGAGGTAGGGGCGCATCGCGCCGAGGTCGACCGAGTGGCGTTCGGCGCGCTCCCGTTCGGCGAGGTGCAGCCAGTCGGATGCCTCGAGCGGCCGGTCTCCGTCGCGTTCGGCGAGCCCGGCGAGGTCGGCGGCTTCGCGGCGGGCGTTCGCCATCGCGCGGGGCGCCAGTTCGCCGATGAGCGCGGCGACGGCCTCGGGGGAGCCGGCGGTCTCGTCGGCGGTGACCGCACCGGCGTGATCGGCGTAGCCGAGCAGTGCGGCGCGCTCGGCCCGGAGCCGCACCAGCTCGAGCAGGATCTCGCGGGTGTCGTGCGCCCCGCCGGACGTGCCGCGTCCGTGGGAGGCGGCGAGGAGCCGGTCGCGCACCTCCGCGGACTCGAGCGCGGCGAGCGCGGGCTGCTGGGTGGGCAGCACCAGCGGGATCACCCAGCCGTCGACGCCGCGCGCCTCGGCGGCGGATCGGGCGGTGGCGCGGCGCTCCTCGTCGAGCCCGGCGAGCTCGTCGGCGTCGCGGAGGTGCAGCGCGCGGGTGTTTCCGTCGGCCAGCAGTTCGCGCTGGAACGCGGTGGTGAGCCCGGCGATGCATTCGTTGAGCACGGAGAGCCGCTCGCGCCCGTCGGCAGGGAGCCGGGCGCCGGCGAGCGTCGCCGTGCGATGGCGACGGCGGAGGAGGTACTCGCGGGCGGCGAGACGGTCGGGCGCGGGGGCGCCGTTCGGGTCGTCGGTGTCGATGCCGAGGTCGAGCCCGCCGGCGTCGAGGGCCGCGACGAGCGCCTCGAGGCGGGCGAAGAGCCGCTGGTCGAGGACGACGGCGTCGCGGAGTGCGGCGAGCTTCGGGGCGAACTCGGCCTCGAGCGCGTCGATCGCGTCGTCGGCGTCGGCCGCGCTGCGGTTCTCGAACACGGGGAGGGCGCGGCGCAGGAGGGCGCCCGACCGTTCGAGTGCGACGATCGTGTTCGCGAAGGTCGGCGCGTCGGGGTTCTCGGCGATCTCCGCGAGCTCGGCCTCCTGCTCGGCGATCCCGAGGGTCAGCGCCTCGCGGAAGTGCTCGGGGGCGAGGAGTTCGAACAGGGGGAGCCGGAACGGCAGGGGGCTCGGTTCCAGCAGCGGATTGCGCGTCGAGTCGCTCATCCGATCACCCTATGACGGGCGACGAGCGCCGCAGGGCGCACCGCGCGTAGGCTCAGCACATGGCCAGCGAAACTCCCGCCCGCGACACCTACACCCACGGCCACCATGCGAGCGTGCTGCGCATCCATGCCTGGCGGACGGTCGAGAACTCGGCCGCCTACCTCGCGCCGCACCTCCAGGCGGGTGCCGCGGTCCTCGACGTCGGCAGCGGGCCGGGCACCATCACCCTCGACCTCGCCCGGCGCGTTCGCCCGGGCCGCGTGCGGGGCATCGACGCCTCGGCCGAGGTGGTCGCCCAGGCGACGGGCCTCGCCGAGAGCGAGGGCGTGCGCAACGTCGACTTCGCGGTGGGCGACGCCTACGGGATCGACGCGGCCGACGGCAGCTACGACGTCGTGCACGCGCATCAGGTGCTGCAGCACCTGGGCCGTCCGGTCGACGCGCTCCGCGAGTTCCGGCGGGTGCTGAAGCCCGGCGGGATCCTGGCGGTGCGCGACGTGGACTACGGCGGCGTGATCTGGAGCCCGGCGTCGGCGGGGCTCACCCGATGGCTCGAGCTCTACCACGACGTGCACGAGTGGAACGGCGGCGACCCGCACGCCGGCCGCCACCTCAAGCGCTGGGCGCGCGAGGCCGGCTTCGGCGAGATCACCGCGAGCGGCACGACCTGGGTGTTCTCCTCGGCGCTCGAACGCGAGTGGTGGGGCGGCTCGTGGGCCGAGCGCGCCACCGAGTCGCAGTTCGCCGCGCATGCGATCGAATCAGGTCACTCGAATCCCGACGAGCTGCGCTCGATCGCGCAGGCGTGGCGCGACTGGGCCGCCGACGACGACGGCTGGTTCCTCATGCCGCACGGCGAGATCCTCGCGCGCGCCTGACGCCGAGACCAGACCCGGACTCCGACCCGGGTCCGCAGATCACCAGTCCTCGTCGTCGTCCCTGACGTCGACGTTGACCTCGGTCACGACGGTGCCGTCGTCGAGCTCGGCGATCGGCCGGCCCTCGAGCCAGGTCAGCGTCCAGTGCCGGTCGCTGCCGTCGCCCTCGAAGTCGGCCTCCGCCGCGGCGATGCGCGGGCGCAGCTCGACCGGCACCGAGACGGGCGGCTCGGTGCCGAACGCCCAGCGGGTGCCGAGCCGCATCAGGCGTCCATCTCGTACGTCACCCAGCTGGTGCGCTTGGCGATGCGGTCGTAGAGCTGCTGGGCCGTGGCGTTGTCGTCGGCGGTGATCCAGGCGACGCCGCCGTGCCCGACCTCGGCCGCACGTGCGTGCACGAACTCGATCAGGGCCTTGCCGGTGCCCGTGCCCCGCTGCGCGTCGACGACGTAGAGGTCGTCGAGGTACATGCCGAAGGTCGCGCTCAGCGTCTCGGGCACCTGGCGGAAGTGGGCCAGCCCGACGGGCGTGCCCTCCTCGTCGACGGCGAGCGCCGCCTGCAGCGGGTTGTGCTCGTCGCGCAGCCAGTTCCACACGATGAGCGCCTTGGCGTCGTCGAGCTCGGTCTCGTAGAACGTGCAGTACGCCTCGAACAACGGCAACCAGCCGAAGAAGTCGTCGTCACCGGCGAGCCGGATCTCATTGGTCATGTTTCCCCCTATTCGGACGCCGCCTCGAAGACGACGTCGCTGACTGCGAACTCCTCCGCCTCGGCGAAGACGAGCTCGGTGATGCGCCCCACCGCGCGCAGGTCGGATGCCACGGACTCGAGCAGTGCGATCGTCGCCGCCGAGGCGTGGATCGTCGCCTGCGCGACCGGGGTCTTCTGCGAGGCCTTCGCGTCGGTCTTCGCACGGCGGATGCCGGTGAGGGCGAGGCTCGCGATCTCGAGGAGCTCGCCGTCGGCGTCGCCGCGTGCGGCGAGCTCGTCGGCGGTCGGCCATGCGGCGCGGTGCACCGAGCCCTCGTGCGACCAGCGCCAGGCCTCTTCGGTCGCGAACGGGATCACCGGCGCGAAGAGCCGCAGCATCACGCCGAGCGCCGTCTTCAGCGCGGCGACCGCCGAGGCCTGCTCGGGGCTGGCCTCGCCGTAGGCGCGCTCCTTGACGAGCTCGAGGTAGTCGTCGCAGAAGGTCCAGAAGAAGGTCTCGGAGAGCTCGAGCGCGCGGGCGTGGTCGTAGCCCTCGAGCGCGCGGGTGGCACGCTCGACCACCGTGGCCAGCTCGGCCAGCATGCTGCGGTCGACGGGCACGGTGACGGCGGCGTCGGCCGAGCCGTCGAACCCGAGGATGAACTTCGCCGCGTTGAGGACCTTGATCGCGAGGCGACGGCCGATCTTCACCTGCGTCGGGTTCTGCGGGTCGAAGGCCGCGTCGGTGCCGAGCCGGGACGAGGCCGCCCAGTAGCGCACCGCGTCGGAGCCGTGCTGCTCGAGCAGGCCGGACGGCGTGACCACGTTGCCCTTCGACTTCGACATCTTCTTGCGGTCGGGGTCGACGATGAAGCCCGAGATCGAGGCGTTCGCCCACGGTGCGACGCCGTGCTCGAGCTCGGCGCGCAGCGTCGTCGAGAAGAGCCAGGTGCGGATGATGTCCTGGCCCTGCGGGCGCAGCGAGTACGGGAACACGAGGTTCCAGAGCTCGGGGTCGCGCTCCCAGCCGCCGGCGAGCTGCGGGGTGAGCGACGAGGTCGCCCAGGTGTCCATGACGTCGTGCTCGCCGATGAAGCCGCCGGCCTGGCCGCGCTGCGACTCGTCGTAGCCGGGCGCGGGCGCCGACGACGGGTCGACGGGCAGCAGCTCCTGCGTGGCGACGATCGGCTGGTCGAACACGGGGTCGCCCTGGGCGTCGAGCGGGTACCAGACGGGGATCGGCACGCCGAAGAAGCGCTGGCGGGAGACGAGCCAGTCGCCCGACAGGCCGCCGACCCAGTTCTCGTAGCGCACCCGCATGAAGTCGGGGTGCCAGTCCATCTCGCGACCGTGGGCGAGCAGGCGCTCGCGCAGCGCCTCGTCTCGGGCGCCGTTCGTGATGTACCACTGGCGGGTGGAGACGATCTCGAGCGGCTTGTCGCCCTTCTCGAAGAACTTCACGGGGTGCGTGATCGACTTCGGGTCGGCGAGCAGCTCGCCCGAGTCGCGCAGCTGCTGCACGACGGCCTGCTTGGCCGAGAAGGTCGTCTTGCCCGCGAGCTCGGCGTAGGCCGCGCGGCCGGCCTCGGAGGTGATCGCCTCGGGTGCCTCGGCGATCACGCGGCCGTCGAAACCGATGATCGCCCGGTTCGGCAGGTCGAGCTCGCGCCACCAGACGACGTCGGTCACGTCGCCGAAGGTGCAGATCATGGCGATGCCGGTGCCCTTGTCCTTCTGGGCGAGGTGATGCGCGACGACGGGCACCTCGACCCCGAAGACGGGCGTCGTCACGGTCGTGCCGAAGAGCGGCTGGTAGCGCTCGTCGTCGGGGTGGGCGACGAGGGCGACGCACGCGGGCAGCAGCTCGGGGCGGCTCGTCTCGATCTCGATCGTGCCGCCGTCGGGCCGGTGGAACGCGACGCGGTGGTAGTGGCCGGGCTGGTCGCGGTCCTCGAGCTCGGCCTGGGCGACCGCGGTGCGGAACGTGACGTCCCAGAGGGTCGGCGCGAGCGCCTGGTAGGCCTCGCCGCGCTCGACGTTGCGGATGAACGCGAGCTGCGAGGTGAAGAGCGCCTCATCGGCGATGGTGCGGTAGCTCTGGGTCCAGTCGACCGAGAGGCCGAGCATGCGCCAGAGCGCCTCGAACTGCTGCTCGTCCTCGACGGTGAGCCGCTCGCAGAGCTCGATGAAGTTGCGGCGCGAGATCGGCACCTGGTCGGCCGCCTTCGTCGACTTGCCGTCGCCGCCCTCGAACGGCGGCACGAAGCCCTCGGTGTAGGGCAGCGTCGGGTCGCAGCGCACGCCGTAGTAGTTCTGGACGCGGCGCTCGGTCGGCAGGCCGTTGTCGTCCCAGCCCATCGGGTAGAAGACGTGCTTGCCGCGCATGCGCTGGAAGCGGGCGACGACGTCGGTGTGGGTGTACGAGAACACGTGGCCGATGTGGAGCGAGCCGGAGGCCGTCGGCGGCGGGGTGTCGATCGAGTAGATGCACTCGCGCGTCGCCGAGTCGCGGTCGAACCGGTAGGTGCCCTCGCGCTCCCACGCGCCTCCCCAGACGGATTCGAGGCCTTCGAGAGCGGGCTTGTCGGGGATGCGCGCGGTGTCGGTCATGATGCTCCGGTTCGATATCTGCGGCACCGAGTCCGTGATGAGGTGCCTGAATGTGACGCTCAAGCCTAGCGGAGGGCGGCCGGGAATCGCCCGCGCAGGCCGGTGAGCGGCGCGGCGGCGGTGCACCGCCGGGGCGGAACCGCGATGGTTCCGCGGGTCAGCGCACGAGGCGCGGGGCGTCCGCGACGAGCCTCGCGGTGTAGGGGTGGGCGGGGGCGGCGAAGACCTGCTCGGCGGGCCCGGTGTCGACGATCCGGCCCGCCTGCATGACGGCGACGCGGTCGGCCATGTGCCGCACCACGCCGAGGTCGTGCGAGATGAAGAGCATGGCCAGGCCGCGCTCGCGCTGGAGCTCGTCGAGCAGGTCGAGGATCTGCGCCTGGATCGTGACGTCGAGCGCCGAGACCGGCTCGTCGCAGATCAGGAGCTCGGGGGAGGCGGCGAGGGCGCGCGCGATCGCCACGCGCTGCCGCTGCCCGCCCGAGAGTGTGAGCGGCTCGCGGCCCGCGACGGCGGCGGCGAGGCCGACCTGCTCGAGGAGTCCGGCGACGCGACGGGCGACGGTCGCACGGCCCGGATGCTCCGCGCCCGCGCCGTCCGCGGCACCGCCCGCGGCGTCCGCGGCGTCCGCGAGGATGCGGCCGACCGTCCAGCGGGGATCGAACGAACTCAGCGCGTCCTGGTAGATCGCACCGATCCCGGGCCGGCGGGGCCGTCGAGCGCGCTCCTCGAGGGCCGACCACGGCTCGCCGTCGACCGTGACGACGCCGCGGTCGGGTGCGGTGAGTGCGAGGGCGAGCCTGGCGACGGTCGTCTTGCCCGACCCCGATTCGCCGACGAGGCCGACGGTCTCGCCCGCATGCACCTCGAGCGAGACGTCGTCGACGGCGGTGAAGCGCCCGGCGCCGCGCACGGGGAAGGTCTTCACGACGCCGTCGAGCGCGAGGAGCGGGACCGGCCGGAGTGCCCCGCCCCGCGCCGCGTCGTGCGCGGGCGGTGCAGCGGGCGGGACCGGCGCGGTGCGAACGGGCGGCGCCTCGCTCTCGGGCCTGCTCAGCGCGGCCCCGCGCGGCACGTCGGCGGGCACCGCGGCGATGAGGGCGCGCGTGTACGGTTCACGCGGTGCACCGAGCACGTCCTCGACCGGGCCCTGCTCGACGACCCGGCCCTCGCGCATCACCAGCACGCGATCGGCGAGGCGCGACACGACGGCGAGGTCGTGGCTGATCAGCAGGATCGCGGTGCCGCGGCCGCGAATCTCGGCGAGGAGCTCGAGCACGCGCGCCTGGACCGTCGCGTCGAGCGCGGTGGTCGGCTCGTCGGCGATGAGGAGCGGCGGGTCGAGCGCGAGCGCCGAGGCGATGAGCGCGCGCTGTCGCAGGCCGCCCGAGAGCTCGCCGGAGCGGCGGCGCACGGCGGCGGGCGGGTCGGGCATCCCGACGTCCGCGAGGACCTCGAGGGTGCGCGCGCGGCGCTCCGCGCGGGGCATCCGGTCGTGGATGCGCAGCGCGTCGCCGATCTCGCGACCGATCGGTCGCAGCGGGTCGAGCGCGACGAGCGCGTCCTGCAGGACGAGCCCGGCCTGCCGACCGCGCACGGCGCGCCACTCGCGTTCGCCGGCGCCGCGGAGGTCGCGTCCGGCGAGCCGGAGCGTCTGCGCCTCGACGCGGGCGTCGTCGCCCGCCATGCCGAGGAGGCTGCGCGCGGTGACCGACTTGCCCGAGCCGGACTCGCCGACGATCGCGACGCATTCGCCCGCGGCGATCGCGAGCGAGACCCCGCGCACGACCTCGTCGCGCCCGAAGGCGACCCGGAGCTCCTCGAGCTCGAGCACGGGCGCCGCCCCGATCGCCGTCATCGCGCGCCCCGCTCGCGTCGGGCGAGCGCACGGCCGAGCACCGTCGTCGCGATCGTCGTGCCGACGATCGCGAGGCCGGGGAACACCGTCATCCACCACGCCGTCTGGAGGTAGGTGCGCCCCGCTGAGAGCATCGCGCCCCATTCAGCGGCCGGCGGTTGCGCGCCGAGGCCGAGGTAGCTGAGCGCCGCCGCCCAGACGATCGCCTGGCCGATGCCGAGGGTCGCGAGCACCACGAGCGGCAGCAGGGCGTTCGGCAGCAGGTGCGCGGTGAGGATGCGACGGGGCGGCCGCCCGAGCACGCGCGCCGCCTCGACGTACTGCGAGGAGCGGATCGCGACGAGCTGGCCGCGGATGATGCGGGCGTAGCCCGGCGCCGTGGAGAGGCCCACGGCGATCGTCGCGGTCACCGGGCCGGGGCCCGCGACGACGATCACGAGGAGCGCGAGCAGGAGGCCGGGGAAGGCGAACAGCACCTCGACGAGCCGGCCCACCCCGAAGTCGACGACCCGGCCGCCGAAGCTCGCGAGCACCCCGAGCAGGAGGCCGAGGGCGAGTCCGATGGCCGTCGCCGTGACGCCGATGAGGAGCGAGGTGCCCGTGCCGGCGATGATGCGGCTGTACACGTCGCGGCCCGACTCGTCGGTGCCGAACCAGTGCGCGGCCGACGGCGGCTGGAACGCCTCGGCGGCCGAGATCGCGTTCGGGTCCTGCGTCGCGACGAGCGAGGGGAACGCCGCGGCGACGAGGAGGAAGGCGACGAAGCCCCCGGCGACGAGCGTGCCGGCCCGCGGCCGCCGCCGGGGGGACTCGCGGTCGTGGACCGCCTCGGCGTCGACCGCGGTCTGCCGCAGCTCGAGCTCGCTCATCGGGCATCCTCCTGCGCGAGACGCGGATCCGCGATGCGGGCGACGAGATCGGTGAGCACGGTCATGACGACGTAGACGAAGGCGACGAGGAGCACGACCCCGGTGACGACGGGGATGTCGCGGAGGGTGACGGCCTGCAGCAGGGTGCGCCCGAGCCCCGGCATCGCGAAGATCGTCTCGACGACGACCGCGCCGGAGAGGAGCCACCCCAGCGCCCAGCCAGACAGGCTGATGCCGGGCAGCGCCGCATGGCGGATCGTGTGGCGGAACCGGATGCCGAGGGCGCTCTCGCCGCGCGCCCTCGCCGAGACGACGAACGGCTGCCGCATGGCGTCGATGAGGCTCTCGCGCATGACCTGGGCGAGGAACCCCGCGAGCGGGATCGCGAGCGTCGTCACGGGGAGCACGAGCCCGGCAGGCGTGCCGGTCGCGACCGGTGGGAACCAGCCGAGGCCCGTGCTGAACACGGCGATCAGCACCGCCGCGAGCCAGAAGTGGGGGAGGGCGGCGGCGACGAGCTCGATGCCCTGGCCCAGCGCGGAGGCGATGCGACCGCGCCCGGTCGACCAGAGCGAGAGGCCGAGGGCGAGTACCCAGGCCGCGGCGAGCGACCATACCGCGAGGAGCAGCGTGCCCCCGATCTGCGCGCCGAGGAGCTCGGCGACGGGCACCTTCAGCGTGTACGAGGTGCCGAGGTCGCCCGTGAGCAGTCGGCCGAGCATCGCGAAGTACTGCACGATGAGGGGCTGGTCGAGCCCGTAGTCGCTGCGCACCTGGTCGAGCGCCTCCTGCGACGCCTGCGAACCCGGCCCGCCGAGGATCGCCTGCGCGGGGTCGCCCGGGATGAGGCGGATCGCGAAGAAGGTGAGCGTCGCCACCGCCCACAGCACGAAGAGCGCACCCCCGAGGAGCAGCGCGAGGTGCCGGCCCGTCCGGGCCCGGCGCGTGCGCCCGGGCGCCGCGACGCCCGTGCCGGCCGTGCGGCCGGTCACGGGCGGGGCCTCACTCGGCTAGCCAAGCGTCGGCGAAGCTCGGCGTCGACACGGTCGGCAGCGCTCGGGCGCCCTGCACCTTCGGGCTGAGCAGGAAGCTGTTCTGCTGGTCGTAGAGCGGCAGCAGGTAGTGCCCGCCGAGGATGAGGCGCTGCGCCTCCTCGTACTGCTCGGCGCGCTCGGCGGGATCGCTCGTCGAGGCGGCGGCGGTGAGCAGCGCGTCGATCTCGGGGTCGTTCACCTGGGCGAGGTTCGCGAAGTAGCCGCTGGGCGCCGGCGTGATGCTGTCGGAGTGGTACAGGATCCGCAGCACGTCGGGGCCGACCTTCGTGTAGGGGGCGCTCACGATCTCGTACTCGTGGGCGAACAGCGCCCCGTACCAGCTCGAGAGGTCGAGGAGCGAGATCTGCACGTCGAAGCCCGCCTCCTTGGCGGTGGCCTGCACCTGCTCGAAGAGCGACTGCTCGGCCGGCACCGACTGGTTCGTGCTGACCGGGAAGCGCAGCACGAGGCGGGCGCCGTCCTTCATGCGGGTGCCGTCGTCGTCGCGCTCGGTCCACCCGGCATCGTCGAGCAGTTCGTTCGCGCGATCGAGGTCGGTCGCGAAGAGCTCGGGCTCCGAGTACGCGAGCGCCTCGACCGAGGAGAGCGCCGAGTAGGAGCGCCCCGCGGTGCCGAAGTAGAGCGCGTCGATGCCGTCGTTGACGTCGACCGCGGCGAGGAACGCCTCGCGCACGCGCTCGTCGTCGAACGGCGCCTGCGAGGAGTTCAGCTCGATGCGGTTCGAGGCGCCCGGCCGCGGCGCGTCGATCCACTCGAACGCGCCGCTCTCGTCGGCGGCGGCGATGGTGTCGGGTTGCGGGTTGTCGATCACGTCGACCTGGCCGCCCTGCAGCGCGGCGTAGCGCGACGCCGCATCGGGCACGAAGCGCCAGTCGATCGCCTCGAGGTGGGCGGGGCCCTCGTGCGCGGCGTCGGCGGGCGGCGAGACGTAGTCGTCGTTGCGCACGAGCGAGACCCGCTCCTGCTTGACCCAGCCGTCGACGACGAACGCGCCGGTGCCGATCGGCGCCTGGCAGTTCTCCTCCATGCCGCGGGCGAGGCCGGCGGGCGACTCGATCGCGAGCCAGGGCTGCGAGAGCGACTCGAGGAGGGCGCTGTCGGGCGCGGTGAGCACGAAGCGCGCCACGTCGGGCGCGACGACCTCGACGCGGTCGACCTTGCCGAGGGCGAGGTAGCCGGTCGAGGACTGGGTCGCCGGGTCCTTCAGGTGCTCCATGTTCACCTTGACCGCCTCGGCGTCGAACGGCGTGCCGTCGGTGAACTCGACGTCGTCGCGGAGCGTGAACTCCCACGCGAGCCCGTCGTCGGAGGACTCCCACGACTCGGCGAGCCACGGGATGATCTCGCCCGACTCGTCGCGGGAGACGAGCGACTCGAGGAACTGGCTCGCGAGCAGCGCCTGCGGGTAGTTGCCGCCGACGTGGGGGTCGAGGCAGCTCGGCTCGGCGTCGCCGCTCGCGTAGCGCAGCGTGCCGCCCGCGACCGGCTCGTCGGAGACGGGCGCCTCGCCGGCCTGGCAGCCGGCGAGCAGGACGCCGCCCGTGAGCGCGAGGGCGAGGAGGCCGACCGTGCGTGATCGGCGGGCGGAGGTCGGGGCAGTGCGCATCGGAGTCCTTGCAGGAGGCGTGGGGGAGTTGGTCGGACGACGTCGGCCGGACTCATCCTGACACCGGCGGACGGCCGCGACAAGCAAGTTGTTCTATTAGCAATAGAACAATAGAGTTTAAGCATGCTCATCCGGCTCGATCCCACCCGTGCGAGCCCGCTCGCCGAGCAGCTCGCGGCCGGGCTCCGCGCCTCGATCATCGACGGGCGGCTCTCCGGCGGCGAGCGGCTGCCCGCCGCCCGCGACCTCGCCGCCGACCTCGGGGTGAACGTCCACACGGTGCTCCGCGCCTACCATCGCCTGCGTGACGAGCAGCTCATCGAGCTCCACCGGGGGCGCGGCGCGGTCGTCGCGGTCCGCATCGGCGGCCACGCCGCGCTCGCCGGCGCGGTCCACGACCTCGTCGACGAGGCGAAGGGGCACGGCCTGCCCGAGGCCGCGCTGCTCGAGCTCATCCGCGAGGCGTACCGCTCGGCGCCGAGCCCCGCCGGCGTCGTCCGCCCCGCGCCGACACGGTATTCTTGACGGCAACGACATCGATCCGGCCATCACCGGGGAGTCTCCGGAAGAACGCGAACGGCGGCCACGTGGCATCCGATCGCCAGTAGAACCGGACGGGGCGGCCCGTCACAGCCGGCAATGAGGGGCCCTTCGAACCGGAGGGCAAGCGAGGTGGTACCGCGGCGGAGGCTCGATCGAGCGGCCGGCGTCCTCGTGAGAGCATCCGTCCCACAAGGAGCGAGCGTGTACCCCCGTACCTCAGACGACCACGGTGTCGCCCCCTCACCCGACTTCCCCGCCGTCGAGCGCGAGGTCCTCGAGTTCTGGCTGAACGACGAGACCTTCCAGGCCTCGATCGACCAGCGCGAGGGCGCCCCCGAGTGGGTCTTCTACGACGGGCCCCCGTTCGCCAACGGCCTGCCGCACTACGGGCACCTCCTCACCGGCTACGCGAAGGACCTGTTCCCGCGCTACCAGACCATGCGCGGCCACCAGGTGCACCGCCGCTTCGGCTGGGACACGCACGGCCTGCCGGCCGAGCTCGAGGCCGAGCGGCAGCTCGGCATCACCGACAAGAGTCAGATCGAGGAGATGGGCATCGCGGCCTTCAACCAAGCCGCCCGCGAGTCCGTGCTCCGCTACACCAAGGAGTGGGAGGAGTACGTCACGCGCCAGGCGCGCTGGGTCGACTTCGAGCATGACTACAAGACGCTCGACGTCACCTTCATGGAGAGCGTGATCTGGGCGTTCAAGACCCTCTACGACAAGGGGCTCGCCTACGAGGGCTACCGCGTGCTGCCGTACTGCTGGCGCGACCAGACGCCGCTCTCGAACCACGAGCTGCGCATGGACGACGACGTCTACAAGATGCGCCAGGACCAGACGGTCACGGTCACCTTCCCGCTCACGGGCGCGAAGGCCGAGTCGCTCGGCCTCACCGCCGTGCGCGCGCTCGCCTGGACGACGACGCCGTGGACCCTGCCGACGAACTTCGCGCTCGCCGTCGGCCCCGAGATCGAGTACGCGGTCGTGCCCGGCGGGCCGAACGGCACCCCCGACGCCACGGTGCTCCGCGAGGGCGCCGAGGGCGTCGCGAGCGACACCGAGGTGCTCGGCGCCGAGTACCTCCTCGCGATCGACCTCGTCGGCAACTACGCGAAGGAGCTCGGCTACGACTCCGCCGACGAGGCGCGCGCCGCGGTGTCGCGCACGGTGCGCGGCGCCGAGCTCGAGGGCGTCACCTACGACCGCCTCTTCGACTACTACGCCGACGTCGAGGCGTACGGGCTCGAGAACGCCTGGCGCATCCTCGTCGCCGACTACGTCACGACGGAGGACGGCACGGGCATCGTGCACCAGGCGCCCGCCTACGGCGAGGAGGACCAGAAGGTCGGCGAAGCCGCCGGCATCCCGGTCGTGATCTCGCTCGACGAGGGCGGCCGGTTCCTCCCGGCGGTGACGGATGTCGCGGGGCTGCTCTGGAGCGACGCGAACAAGCCGCTCACGCAGATCCTCAAGGCCGAGGGCCGGCTCCTCCGCCAGGCGAGCTACGAGCACTCGTACCCGCACTGCTGGCGCTGCCGCAACCCGCTCATCTACCGCGCCGTGTCGAGCTGGTTCATCAAGGTGCCCGAGTTCAAGGGCCGCATGGGCGAGCTCAACCAGGACATCAACTGGGTGCCCGACAACGTCAAGGACGGCCAGTTCGGCAAGTGGGTCGCCGGCGCCCGCGACTGGTCGATCAGCCGCAACCGCTACTGGGGCTCGCCGATCCCGGTGTGGAAGAGCGACGACCCCGAGCACCCCCGCATCGACGTGTACGGCTCCCTCGAGGAGCTCGAGCGCGACTTCGGCCGGCTGCCCGTCGGCCCGTCGGGCGAGCCCGACCTGCACCGGCCGTACATCGACGACCTCACGCGGCCGAACCCCGACGACCCCACGGGCCGTTCGACCATGCGCCGGATCCCCGACATCTTCGACGTCTGGTTCGACTCGGGCTCGATGCCCTTCGCCCAGGTGCACTACCCGTTCGAGAACCGCGAGTGGTTCGACTCGCACAACCCCGCCGACTTCATCGTCGAGTACATCGGGCAGACGCGCGGCTGGTTCTACGTCATGCACGTGCTCTCGACGGCGCTGTTCGACCGGCGCGCCTTCTCGAACGTCGTGAGCCACGGCATCGTGCTCGGCAGCGACGGCCAGAAGATGTCGAAGTCGCTGCGCAACTACCCCGACGTCTCCGAGGTGTTCGAGCGCGACGGCTCCGACGCGATGCGCTGGTTCCTCATGTCGAGCTCGGTGCTGCGCGGCGGCAATCTCGTCGTCACCGAGGAGGGCATCCGCGAGGGCGTGCGCCAGCTCATGCTGCCGCTGTGGAGCACCTGGTACTTCTTCTCCCTCTACGCCAACACGGCGAAGGAGGGCGGCTACGAGGCATCCCGCTCGACGACCTCGACCGACGTGCTCGACCGCTACCTGCTCGCGAAGCTGCGCGACCTCGTCGAGGCGGTCACCGCCGACCTCGACGACTTCGACTCGCCGCTCGCGGCGCAGAAGCTGCGCGACTTCGGCGACGTGCTCACGAACTGGTACGTGCGCCGCTCGCGCGACCGGTTCTGGGGCGGGGTCGCCGAGGACGGCTCGGGGCGCGAGGCGTTTGACACCCTCCACACCGTGCTCGAGACGCTCACCCGCCTCGCCGCACCGCTGCTGCCGCTCGTCAGCGAGAAGGTCTGGCGCGGGCTCACCGGCGGGCGCAGCGTGCACCTGACCGACTGGCCCGACGCCGCGGAGTTCCCCGCCGACCCGGCCCTCGTCGCCGCGATGGACGCCGTCCGCGAGATCAGCTCCTCGGCGCTCTCGCTGCGCAAGCAGTCGGGTCGCCGGGTTCGCCTGCCGCTCGCGAAGCTCACCGTCGTGAGCGCGGATGCCTCCGCGCTCGCCCCGTTCGAGGCGATCCTCCGCGACGAGCTCAACGTCAAGCAGGTCGAGCTCGTCGCGCTCGACGAGCACAGCGCCGAGCGCTACGGCGTGACCAAGCGGCTCACCGTCAACGCACGTGCCGCGGGCCCGCGCCTCGGCAAGCAGGTGCAGCAGGCGATCCAGGGGGCGCGCAGCGGCGACTGGTCGGTCACCGGCGACGCGGTCGTCGCGGGCGGCATCGCCCTCGAGGCGGGCGAGTACGAGCTCGTGCTCGAGGCCGGCGCGTCGGGCGACGGCGAGAACGCGCTCGCGCTGCTGGCGGACGGCGGCTTCGTGCTGCTCGACACCGCGACGACCCCCGAGCTCGAGGCCGAGGGCCTCGCGCGCGACGTCGTCCGTGCGGTGCAGGAGGCGCGCAAGGCGGCCGGCCTCGAGGTCGGCGACCGCATCGTGCTCAACCTCGCGCTCGACCCGGCCGGAGCGGCCGCCGCAGAGACGCACCGCGCCCTCATCGCGGGCGAGACGCTCGCGACGACGCTCGACGTCGTCGCGTCGCCCGCCGCAGCCGAGTCCGCCGAGGCGAAGCCCGTCGGCGACGATTCACGACTCCTGATCGGATTGGAGCGCGCATGAGCGACGCCCACGACCACGACGCCGAGGCCGCCGACGCGGCCGACGCGGTCTACGCCTCGCTCATCGCCCGGGTGGGCGAGGGCGCGCCGCGCCCGCGGCTCGAGCCGACGCGTCGCGCCGTCGAGCTCCTCGGCGACCCGCACCGCGCCGCGCCGGTGATCCACCTCACCGGCACGAACGGCAAGACCTCGACGAGTCGCATGATCGAGAGCCTGCTGCGCGCCTCCGGCCTGCGCACGGGGCTCCTCACGAGCCCGCACCTCGTCCGCTTCACCGAGCGCATCCGCATCGACGGCGAGTCCGTCACCGACGAGGCGGTCGCGCGCAACTGGGAGGAGATCCTCCCGTTCATCGCGATCGTCGACGCCGAGCTCGAACAGTCCGGCGAGTCGCCGCTCACCTTCTTCGAGGTGCTGACCGTGCTCGCGTTCGCGTGCTTCGCCGACGCCCCCGTCGACGTCGTCGTGCTCGAGGTCGGCATGGGAGGCGAGTGGGACTCCACGAACGTCGCCGACGGGCAGGTCGCCGTCTTCACCCCGATCGCGCTCGACCACCAGGCTCGTCTCGGCTCGACCGTCGAGGCGATCGCGCGCACCAAGTCGGGAATCATCAAGCCGGCCGCGGCGGTCGTGTCGGCGCGCCAGCCCGACGCCGCGCTCGCGGTGCTCGAGGAGGCGGCCGAGCTCACCGAGTCGACGCTCGCCGTCGAGGACGACGCCTTCGCCGTGATCGAGCGCAAGGTCGCCGTGGGCGGGCAGCTCGTCTCGATCCGCGGGCTCGCGGGGGAGTACCGCGAGATCTTCCTGCCGCTCTTCGGGGCGCACCAGGCCGAGAACGCCGCCGTCGCGATCGCGGCGGTCGAGGCCTTCATCGGGGGCGGCTCCGTCCGCCTCGCCGACGAGGTCGTCGAGCGCGGCCTCGCCGAGGCGACCTCGCCCGGCCGGCTGCAGCTCGTCGGCATCGAGCCGACGATCCTCGTCGACGCCGCGCACAACCCGCACGGCGCCCGCGCCCTCGTGACCGCACTCGGCGAGTTCTTCGACTTCGACGAGTGGGCGATCGTCGTCGGCGTCGTCGACGACAAGGACGCGGCCGGCATCGTCGACACGCTCGCCGAGCTCGACGGGCCGATGCTCGTCACCGCGCCCGACACCGAGCGGGCCCTGCCCGCCGCCGCGCTCGAGGCGATCGTCACCGAGCGCGTGGGCATGAAGCGCACGCTCGTGGTCGAGCGGCTCGACGACGCGCTCGAGGAGGCCCGCACCTGGGCCGCCGAGGCGCCGAGGCGCGCGGTGCTCGTGACCGGTTCGATCGTCCTCGTGGGCGAGGCCATGGCGATCGCCGACGACCGGGAGTGGGGCGGGGCATGAGCGACGCGTTGCAGGGCGGCGGCGAACCCGGGCCCGAGTCCGAGTCGGCTGCGCCGGCACCGGCCCCCCGATCGATCAGGCGGAGCCTCGCCTCGATCGTCCTCGCCTTCGAGACGATCGTCGTCTTCCTCGCCGCACTCGTGATCTGGGGTCTCGCGCAGGGCGGTGCCGACCAGGCGCTGCCGTCGTGGGTCGCCCTCGCCGCGGGCGGCGTCATCATCCTCGGCCTGATCGCGACGATGGGCCTGCTGCGATTCGAGTGGGCGTACGTGCTCGGCTGGATCCTGCAGGTGCTCATCATCGCGTCCGGCTTCCTCAACCCGGCGATGTTCGTCGTCGGGGCGCTGTTCGGCGGCATGTGGTGGTACTGCATGGTCGCCGGCAGCCGTATCGACCGACAGCGCGCGGCCTTCGCCGCGCCGGGAAAGGAACAGCAATGAGCACTGCGATCGAAGAGACCCTCGTGATCGTGAAGCCCGACGGGGTCGCCCGCAACCTCACCGGCGAGATCCTCCGCCGCATCGAGGCGAAGGGCTACTCGCTCGTCGACATCCGCCTCGTGCAGGCCGACCGCGAGCTCCTCGCGAAGCACTACGCCGAGCACGAGGGCAAGCCCTTCTACGAGCCGCTCGTCGAGTTCATGCAGTCCGGTCCGGTCGTCGCGATGCGCGTCGCGGGCAACCGCGTCATCGAGGGGTTCCGCGTGCTCGCCGGGACGACCGACCCGACGACCGCCGCTCCCGGCACCATCCGCGGCGACTTCGGTCGCGACTGGGGCCTCAAGGTGCAGCAGAACCTCGTGCACGGCTCCGACTCGCCCGAGTCGGCCGAGCGCGAGCTCGCACTCTGGTTCGCCTGAGCGACCACGGACGCAGAACGCCCCGGCCGGGATCCCCGGCCGGGGCGTTCGCGGTTCGGGTCAGCCGAAGAGGCCCTGCAGGTCGAGCATGACGCGGGGGATGGCGTTCATCTGCAGCTGCGCGAGCAGGATGACGATGCCGTAGCAGACGAGCGTGATGAGCGGAATCCACGCGAACCAGCCCGCGGCGAGCCGGCGGACGCGTGCCGAGGCCGGAATGTGGCCCGAGCGCAGGTTGTGGAGCGTCACCACCCAGAAGGTCGGGATCGTGACCGCCCAGGTCAGCATGCACCAGGGGCAGAGCACGTCGAGCACGTAGATGCTCTGGTAGATCAGCCAGCCGACGAAGACCAGTGCGCCCGCCACGCCGACGTTGAAGCCGATCCAGAACCAGCGCGCGAAGGTCGCCCCCGCGAGGATCGCCACGCCGATCGTGATCACGACCGGCCACGCCATGAGTCCGACGAACGGGTTCGGGAAGCCGAACACCGAGCCCTGCCATGAGGCGAGGTTCGTGCTGCAGCCGACGAGCACGCCGACGTTGCAGTTCGGCACGTGCGTCGGGTCCATCAGGGTGAGGACCTTCTCGAGCGAGAGCTCGAACGCGGCGAGGAGGCCGAGCGCCCCCGCGATGATGAGGAAGATCGCCGACGCGACCGGTCGGGATCCGCGAGGGGAGTCGGGCATGCTCGGATTATGGCACGCCGGTTCCCCACTGCGCTGTGAGACCATGCGATAATCGAGGGAGTCGCTCGGGCCGCGCCCGGCGCGGCGCCAACGAAGGCTTTGAGGATGCACCGCATCCGAGTGGGCGGGAGACACCCGCAAGACGTGGCGATTCAGGCACCCGCCGATCGCAGCAGTGAAGGTTCGGCGGTTCCGCACACGGCGGAACCGCTCCAGATGAGTAACGGAACGACGGCGCGGCCGTCGGGACCGGCGTAGGAGTGCACCAGAGATGGTGGAAGGCAACGAGAAGAACACGAACGAACCCGATTCGAGGGGCGCGAAGCGACGCGGCGGCCTGTTCGGCTCCCGCAGGGGCCGCGGCAAGGCGGCGCAGCCCGCTCCCGACGCGGTGACGCCCGCCGACGAGGCCGTGGGCGCGCAGCCCGTGGCCGACGACGCCGCGGCCGACGCGGCGCCCTCGGTGCAGCCCGAGGCATCCGTCGCGGAGCCGGCGAACCCGGTCGTCGCGACCCCCGACGCCGAGGTCGACGCGGAGGCGCAGGCCGAGGCCGCCGACGAGGCCCCGGCGGAGGAGGAGCCGGCGATCTCGCCGATCCCGACCGCGCTCACGACGACCTCGCTGATCTTCCACGCGCCGCCCGTGTTCGCGGTGCCCGAGCGCGACGACCGCGCCGAGCGCGACGAGCGGCCGGCCGACGAGACGTCGAGCGTGCGCCGCCGCACGCGCCGGCGCTCCGGCGAGGAGGGCCGCCCGTCGGGCGACGAGCCCGCCAACAACGTCGTGAAGGTGCGCAAGCCCCGCGAGGTCGAGCTCATCACCGAGCCGCAGAAGGTCAAGGGCTCGACCCGCCTCGAGGCGAAGAAGCAGCGCCGTCGCGACGGCCGCGACGCCGGCCGGCGCCGCGCCGTCATCACCGAGGCCGAGTTCCTCGCACGCCGCGAGTCGGTCGACCGCTCGATGGTCGTCCGCGAGAAGGGCGGCCGGATCCAGATCGGCGTCCTCGAGGACGGCGTGCTCGTCGAGCACTACGTGGCGCGCAACCAGGACGCCTCGCTCATCGGCAACGTCTACCTCGGCCGCGTGCAGAACGTGCTGCCCTCGATGGAGGCGGCCTTCGTCGACATCGGCCGCGGCCGCAACGCCGTGCTGTACTCGGGCGAGGTCGACTGGGACGCCGCCGCCGAGAACGGCGAGAAGAACCAGCCCCGCCGCATCGAGCTCGCGCTGAAGCCCGGCGACCGCGTGCTCGTCCAGGTCACGAAGGACCCGGTCGGCCACAAGGGCGCACGCCTGACGAGCCAGATCTCGCTGCCCGGCCGCTACCTCGTGTACGTGCCGAACGGCTCGATGAACGGCATCAGCCGAAAGCTCCCCGACACCGAGCGGGCCCGCCTCAAGAAGATCCTCAAGGAGGTGCTGCCCGAGAACCAGGGCGTGATCGTGCGCACCGCCGCCGAGGGCGCCACCGAGGAGCAGCTCACCCTCGACGTCAACCGACTCATCGCGCAGTGGGCCGACATCTCGAAGACCCTCGAGAAGGTGCAGGCGCCCGCGCTCCTGCACTCCGAGCCCGACCTGCTCATCAAGATCGTCCGCGACGTCTTCAACGAGGACTTCCAGAAGATGGTCATCGAGGGCGACGAGGCACGGCAGACGATCGAGCGCTACCTCCGCGCCGTCGCGCCCGACCTGCTCGAGCGGGTCGAGGCGTACGCCGGTGAGCGCGACTCGTTCGACGAGTTCCGCATCAGCGAGCAGATCGAGAAGGCGCTCGACCGCAAGGTCTGGCTGCCCTCCGGCGGCTCGCTCGTCATCGACCGCACCGAGGCGATGACCGTCGTCGACGTCAACACCGGCAAGTTCGTCGGTTCGGGCGGCAACCTCGAAGAGACCGTCACGAAGAACAACCTCGAGGCGGCCGAAGAGATCGTGCGCCAGCTGCGCCTGCGCGACATCGGCGGCATCATCGTCGTCGACTTCATCGACATGGTGCTCGAGTCGAACCGCGACCTCGTGCTGCGCCGCCTCGTCGAGTGCCTGTCGCGCGACCGCACCAAGCACCAGGTCGCCGAGGTCACCTCGCTCGGCCTCGTGCAGATGACCCGCAAGAAGCTCGGGCTCGGGCTCCTCGAGTCGTTCAGCGAGCCCTGCGAGGTCTGCGCCGGCCGCGGCATCATCGTGCACCACGAGCCCGTGCTCAAGCACCGCGCGCCGCAGCAGCAGCCCGAGCGCCGCCGCAACCGCGGCGGCGGCAACTCGAACGGCGGCGGCGGGCAGCAGCAGAACGCCCAGCCCGCATCGTCGAGCGCGCCGCACACCGGCACCCACGCGATCACCGACGACGTGAAGAACGCCCTCGCGCAGATCGCGGCCTCGACGATCCCGCACGCCGAGCCCAAGGCGGGCGAGACGCCGGTCGCCGTGCCGGCCGACGCCGCGCGCACGGCCGACGCCCCCGCGGCCGACGCGCCGACCGGCGGCCGACGCCGCGGTCGCCACCGCCGGGTCTCGCAGGAGCAGGGCACCCCCGAGGCGAGCACCGCTCGTGACGAGCGCGCCGGTGCGAACGAGGCAGCGGCGAACGCCGAGGTCGCCGCCCAGGCTGCCGCCCCCGCGGCCGAGGCGACGCCGATCCTCGAACTGCCCGCGCCGGCCGTCGAGCGCAAGCGCCCGGTGCACGCCGCCGAGGCCGAGGTGCTCCTCGACTCCGTGCTCGACGCGCTGCCCGCCCCGAAGAAGGCCGGGGAGGGTCGCGCCCGCAGCCGTCGCGTCTCGACCGCGGCGCTCAGCACGGGCGGTGCCCCGCCCGTCATCACCCGTGCCGACGACAGCGCCGGCGCCGAGGCATCCGACCGCTCAGAGTGAGCCGTCGCGCCTGCGGGCGCGCCGCTCGCGCGGCGTGACCCGCAGGCCGCTCCTCGCGAGCCGCACGACGAGCTCGCGGGGCTCGACCGGGAGCGCCCCGGCGGCGACCAGGTCGTCGTAGCGCTCCACCGGCACGTCGTAGTGGTCGAGGTCGAACGCGCGCGGCGGAAGCTCGGCGCGTCGCGCGAAGGCGTGCAGCTCATCGATCGACGAGTCGCTCACGAGGTGCGCCCAGACCGTGCCGTGCTTCGGCCAGAGCGGCGTGTCGATGAGGATCACGTGCGCCTCCGCTCGCGGCTCAACGGCCGTGCCGCCGGGACGTGTCGATGAGTGCGGTCATACCGGGATCGTACGCGGGGGAGCGCCGCGACGCGCCGGTCGCGCTCGTTTGACCGCTCCCCACTCATCCGGTAAACTCGTCCGTTGGTGCCGCTGCTTATCCCAGTGGGCGCCGCTTTGCAGTTCGCTCTGCACATCGTTTTCTGGCAGTCACCACCCTTCTTCCCGCTGGGGCGACCGCGCAGTGACAATCCCATCAGACAGTCGGAACCCCCGAGGGTTCCCCAGAGATAGGTACGAGTAGTGGTTTACGCAGTAGTGCGCGCCGGCGGTCGGCAGGAGAAGGTCGAAGTCGGCACCATCGTGACGATGGACCGGATCCAGGCTGACAAGGACGGCAACGTCCAGCTCATCCCGGTGCTCCTCGTCGATGGTGAGAAGATCACCTCCGACGCCAAGTCGCTCGCCAAGGTCACGGTCACGGCCGAGGTTCTCAACGACCTCCGCGGCCCCAAGATCGTGATCCAGAAGTTCAAGAACAAGACCGGCTACAAGAAGCGCCAGGGCCACCGTCAGGAGCTCACGCGCGTCAAGATCACCGGCATCAAGTAGCCCGCGGCGCCTCGAAGGAGAATCAGACATGGCACACAAAAAGGGAGCGAGCTCCACTCGCAACGGTCGTGACTCGAACGCCCAGCGCCTCGGCGTGAAGCGCTTCGGCGGCCAGGTCGTCAGCGCCGGCGAGATCCTCGTCCGCCAGCGCGGCACCCACTTCCACCCGGGCGCGGGCGTCGGTCGCGGTGGCGACGACACCCTCTTCGCGCTCGAGGCCGGCGCGGTGCAGTTCGGCAACAAGGGCGGCCGCAAGGTCGTCAACATCGTGGCGGTCGGCGAATAGTCGACCGACGGTCATCGTGAGGGCGGGCTTCGGCTCGCCCTCACGTGTTTCATCGCTGGGAAGGGGTACGGAATGGTCAGCTTCGTCGACGAGGTGACGCTGTTCCTGCGCGCCGGGCACGGCGGGAACGGCTGCGTCTCGGTGCGCCGCGAGAAGTTCAAGCCCCTCGCGGGCCCCGACGGCGGCAACGGCGGCCACGGCGGCGACATCGTGCTCGTCGCCGACCCGCAGGTCACCACCCTCCTGGCGTACCACGGTCGCCCTCACCGCTCCTCCGCGAACGGCCAGCCCGGCCAGGGCGACAATCGCTCGGGTGCGCTCGGCGAGTCGCTCGAGCTGCCCGTGCCGATCGGCACCGTCGTGAAGGACGAGGACGGCAACGAGCTCGCCGACCTCGCCGAGCCGGGCCTGCGCTACGTCGCAGCCTCCGGCGGCCTCGGCGGACTCGGCAACGCGGCGCTCGCGACGACGAAGCGCAAGGCCCCAGGTTTCGCCCTGCTCGGCACCGACGGCGACGAGCGCACCATCAAGCTCGAACTGAAGACCATCGCCGACGTCGCGCTCGTCGGCTACCCGAGCGCCGGCAAGTCGAGCCTCATCGCCGCCCTCTCCGCGGCCCGGCCGAAGATCGCCGACTACCCGTTCACGACGCTCCACCCGAACCTGGGCGTGGTGCAGGCCGGCGACCATCGCTACACCGTCGCCGACGTGCCCGGGCTCATCGAGGGCGCGAGCGAGGGCAAGGGCCTCGGCCTCGAATTCCTCCGCCACGTCGAGCGCTGCTCGGCCCTGCTGCACGTCATCGACTGCGCGACCCTCGAGCCCGGTCGCGATCCGATCAGCGATCTCGACATCATCCTCGGCGAACTCGGCGCCTATCCGGTTCCCGAGGGCCAGGTGCCGCTGCTCGAACGCCCGCAGATCGTCGCCCTGAACAAGGTCGACGTGCCCGAGGCCCGAGAGCTCGCGGAGTTCGTGCGCCCCGACCTGGAAGCCCGCGGCTACCGCGTGTTCGAGATCTCGACGGTGAGCCACGAGGGCCTGCGCCAGCTCGGCTTCGCCCTCGGCGAGCTCGTCGACCACGCTCGCATCGCCGCCGCCGCAGAGCCCGCCCCCGAGCGCATCGTCATCCGGCCGAGGGCCGTCGACGAGGTCGAGTTCGTCGTGCGCGCCGAGGGCGGCAGCTACGGCACGATCTACCGGGTGCTCGGCAAGAAGCCCGAGCGCTGGGTGCAGCAGACCGACTTCACCAACGACGAGGCCGTCGGCTTCCTCGCCGACCGGCTCGCGAAGCTCGGCGTCGAGGACGAGCTCGTGCGCGCCGGGGCCGTCGCCGGATCGACCGTCGTCATCGGCAAGGGGCAGGGCGTCGTCTTCGACTGGGAGCCGACGCTCACCTCGACCGCCGAGCTCATCACGGCGCCGCGCGGCACCGATGCCCGCCTCGACGACCACCGTCGTGCCACCCGCGCCGAGCGCAAGAGCGACTACCACGAGCGCATGGACGCGAAGGCGGAGGCGCGCGCCGAGCTCGAGCGCGAGCGCGAGGCCGGCCTCTGGGCCGACGGCGACGGCGACGCGAGCGACTCGGAGACGGGCACGGGCTCAGAGGGCGAACGGTGACCGTGCGGTCGCGCGCCGACGTGGCGTCGGCGCGGCGCATCGTCGTGAAGGTCGGCTCCTCGTCGATCAGCGGCGAGAACGCGGGCCAGATCGCGCCGCTCGTCGATGCGCTGGCCGCGGCCCACGCGCGCGGCACCGAGGTGGTGCTCGTGTCATCCGGTGCGATCGCGACCGGCATGCCGTACCTGCGCCTCGACTCGCGCCCCAACGATCTCGCCACGCAGCAGGCCGCCGCCTCCGTCGGGCAGAACCTGCTCGTCGTGCGCTACCAGGACGCGCTCGACCGGTTCGACATCATCGCCGGGCAGGTGCTGCTCACGGCGAGCGACCTCGAGAACGAGACGCCGCGACTCAACGCGCAGCGGGCGATGGACCGCCTGCTCGCGCTGCGCATCCTGCCGATCGTGAACGAGAACGACACCGTCGCGACCCACGAGATCCGCTTCGGCGACAACGACCGGCTCGCCGCGCTCGTCGCCGAGCTCATCGGCGCCGAGCTGCTCGTCCTCCTCTCCGACGTCGACGCGCTCTACACGAAGCCGCCGCACCTCGAGGGCGCCGAGCGCATCGCGCACGTGCCGCACGGCGACGAGCTCGCGGGCGTCGAGATCGGTTCGGTCGGCCGCGCCGGCGTCGGCACCGGGGGAGCGGAGACGAAGGTCTCCGCCGCTCGGATCGCCGCCGACGCGGGCGCTGCGGTGCTCATCACCGCGACCCCGCTCGTCGCCGACGCCCTCGCCGGCGCCGAGATCGGCACCTGGTTCGACCCGGCACCCGCCGCCGGCTGACCGGCTGCCCGACGCCGTCCGACCTCGTCATACGGCGAGCGTCGTACCGTCGCTCGCCTAGGCTGGTGCCATGGAGCATCCCGACCTCGACCTCGCCGTGCTCGACGAGCGCTTCGCCGCCGCGAAGGCGGCCTCGCACCTGCTCGCGCGTGCCTCCACCGCAGAGAAGGATGCCGCGCTCGAGCAGGTCTCGACGCTCCTCCGTGCGCGGGCCGACGACATCGTCGCGGCGAACGCGCTCGACCTCGAGGCCGGGCGCGCGAGCGGGCTCTCCGACGGGCTGCTCGATCGACTGACGCTCGACGTGCGCCGGGTCGAGTCGCTCGCCGACGCCGTGCTCGAGGTGATCGCCCTCACCGACCCGATCGGCGAGACCGTGAGCGGCCGCTCCCTGCCGAGCGGCGTGCGCATCGACCAGGTGCGGGTACCGCTCGGCGTCGTCGGCGCCATCTACGAGGCGCGCCCGAACGTGACGATCGACATCGCGGTGCTCGCCCTGAAGAGCGGCAATGCCGTGGTGCTCCGCGGCGGCAGTGCCGCCGAGCAGACCAACCGCGTGCTCGTCGAGGTGCTGCGCGACGCCCTCGAGCTCGCCGGCCTCCCCGGCGACGCGGTGCAGACGGTCGACGACTTCGGCCGCGCGGGCGCCCGTCACCTCATGCAGGCCCGAGAGTTCGTCGACGTGCTGATCCCCCGGGGGAGCGCGGGGCTCATCCGCGCCGTCGTCGACGAGGCGCGCGTGCCCGTCATCGAGACGGGGGCGGGCGTCGTGCACATGTTCCTCGACGAGAGCGCGCCCGAGCAGTGGGCGGTCGAGCTCGTGCACAACGCCAAGGTGCAGCGGCCGAGCGTCTGCAACGCGCTCGAGACGCTGCTGGTGCATCGCGCCGCCGCCGAGCGACTGCTGCCCGCGGTGCTCGACCGGCTCGAGGCGTCCGGAGTGACCGTGCACGCCGACGAGCGGGTGCGCGCCCTGCGCCCCGAGGCGGTGCCCGTCACCGACGAGGACTGGGCGACCGAGCACATGAGCCTCGACATCTCGGTCGGCGTCGTCGATTCGCTCGACGACGCCCTTCGGCACATCCGCCGCTACTCGACCAAGCACACCGAGGCCATCGTCACGAACGACCTCGGCAACGCCGAGCGCTTCCTCAACGAGGTCGACGCCGCTGCGGTCATGGTGAACGCCTCGACGCGCTTCACCGACGGCTCGGAGTTCGGCTTCGGCGCCGAGGTCGGCATCTCGACGCAGAAGCTGCACGCGCGCGGGCCGATGGGCCTGCCGCAGCTCACGAGCACCAAGTGGATCGTGCGCGGCTCTGGCCACGTGCGCGCCTGACCCCGGCCCGACCGCCGTTCTCGCTAGACTGTCGGGAGCGTTACCAGCAGGATTCGAAAGGAACGGCCGAATGAGCCTCACCACCGCAGCGTTGACCGGCACGGTGCTCACCGAGACGGTGCACGCACGGGAGCTTCCGATGGAGGCCTGGATGTACGGGCTCATCGCGCTGATCATCTTCGCCGCGCTCGGCATCGTGACCGCCTCGTACCGCGACGTCGCCAACCGTCACCGCGCGAAGGCCGAGGCCTACGCCGCCCGCCACACCGGAGACGGGCACGGCCACTGAGGCGAGCGGTCGCACCGTGACCGGCCCGGGCCGCCGGCCCCGAATCGGGGTCATGGGCGGCACGTTCGATCCCATCCACCACGGCCACCTCGTGGCCGCGAGCGAGGTCGCGCAGTCGCACGACCTCGATGAGGTCGTGTTCGTGCCGACCGGGCAACCGAGCTACAAGACGGTCGTCACCCCGGCCGAGCACCGGTACCTCATGACGGTCATCGCGACCGCATCGAACCCGCGCTTCACGGTGAGTCGCGTCGACATCGATCGGCCGAAGGCGACCTTCACGATCGACACGCTGCGCGACATCCGGCGCGACCGCCCCGATGCCGACCTCTTCTTCATCACGGGTGCCGACGCGATCGCGCAGATCCTCTCGTGGAAGGACGTCGACGAGCTCTGGGAGCTCGCGCACTTCGTTGCTGTGAGTCGTCCGGGACATGTGCTGAGCGTTACTGGTTTGCCCGAGCAAGACGTAAGCTTGCTTGAAGTTCCGGCACTTGCGATCTCCTCGACCGATTGTCGGAGCAGGGTGCGCCGGGGTTTCCCGGTGTGGTACTTGGTCCCCGATGGGGTCGTCCAGTACATCTCCAAGCACCATCTCTACCGGAGTGTCGAATGACGTCGTCCAACGAACCGCAGCTCACGCGCCGTGAGCTGCGCGAGCTCGAGCGCCTGCGGGAACAGCAGGCCGGTGGAGCGACCCCGGAACAGGCTCCTCCCGCCGCGGCGCCGACCTACTCGGCCCCACCCGCGCAGGCTCCTGCTGCGCCGCAGCAGTACGCGCCGCAGCCCGTCGCGCCGCAGCCCGTCGCCCCCCAGCCGGCCGCGGCTCCCGTGATGCCGACGCCCGCGCCGGTGGCGCCGCAGCAGCCGGCCGCCGCGCCGTCGGCGTACGCGCCGCCCCAGAACTTCGCCCCGCCGCGCCCCGCCGGCGGGTACGAGCAGGCCGCGCCGGTGACCGCCGTCCCGCAGCAGGCTCCGCAGAACCCGTTCGCCCCGCGCCCCTCGGCGCCGCAACCCGCCGAAGCAGCACCGCAACCGGCGGTGCCCCAGCCGATTCCCGTGGCACCCCAGGCTCCCCAGCCCGCCGCCGCCATGCCGTCTGCGCCCGAGCGCACGCTGACGCGGCGCGAGCTGCGGGCGATGCTCGACGGTGCCCAGCTCGACGACTTCGACGACGAGTTCGACGACGAGCCGGCCGCCCCGATCGCGACCGCGGCAGCCGCTGCGCAGCCGGTGCAGGGTGCGCAGCCGCAGGCGCAGCCGCAGCCGCAGCCGCAACCGCAGCCGCAGGCGCAGCGGCCCCCGCAGGCGATGCCCGCATCGCTCGCGACGCCGCAGCCGGCCCTGAACCCGATGCTCGACACGAGTGTGCCGAACCTCCCCGGTGTGAGCGCCGGGTCGCCCGGGCACTGGACCTCGCAGCTCAACGTGCCCGACACCGAGCAGCGCGCCGAACCGTTCGACCAGATGCTCTCGCGCGGTGCGCTGAGCCACGGTGTGCCGACGACGACGAACGCGCTGATCCTCCCGTCGCTGCCCGATCAGGGCGCCTTCGGCAACCAGCTCTCGCAGTCGGGCGAGGTGCTCGCGACCGGCTCGATCGACCTGCCCCGCAGCTACGGCGCGACCGGCGTGCACCCGAGCCAGGTCGACTCCTCCGACGTCGACCGGCTCTTCGAGCACCAGGTCGAAGACGTCGGCACGGGCGTCGCCCCCGTCGCGGCCACGCGTGCGATCAGCACGCAGGGCGCCGCACGCACCATGATCTCCCCGCCGAAGAAGGAGGGCATGAACGTGCCCCTCGTCCTCGCCGTGACCGCGGGCGTGCTCGCACTCGGCGTCGTCGGCACCCTCGTCATCGGAGCGATGACCGGCCTGTTCTGACCGGTCCCGCACCACCACTCGTACACCGGAAATGAGCGTATGACCGCATCCACCCAGGCCCTCGACTCCCTCGCACGCGCGGTTCGCGCGGCCGACGCGAAGGGCGGCGAAGATCTGGTCGCGCTGGATGTCTCGCGGCCGCTCCCGTTCGCCGACGTGTTCCTGCTCGTCACGGGCACCTCGGAGCGCAACGTCGTCGCCATCGCCGACGGCATCGAAGAGGTGCTCGGCCGCGCCGGCCGGCGCGAGGGGCACGCGGGCGGCCGGTGGGTGCTGCTCGACTTCGGCGACCTCGTCGTGCACGTCTTCCACCAGGAGGAGCGCATGTACTACGGCCTCGAGCGCCTCTGGAACGACTGCCCGGCACTGCCGGTCGAGCCGATCCTGGCGGCAAACCCCTGATCAGGAGGGCCCTCATCGGCTGAGGCCCGCTCGATTTCGTTTCGGGCGAGTGGCTGGTGTAAGCTCGAATCGTTGGGCCGCGAGAGCGAGAAACCAACGAAATGGGTCTGTGGCGCAGCTGGTAGCGCACCTGCATGGCATGCAGGGGGTCAGGGGTTCGAGTCCCCTCAGATCCACCAAAACCCCTGATGAACCGAAGGTTCTCAGGGGTTCTTTTCGTTGGAAGCGGGCGTTTGGGGCCTTTTTGGGGCCTTTTCGAAATCGGCCCGGCTTCCACAGGGATCCACAACGGATCCCAGCAGACCCTGACGATGCAGGGGATGTGCCGCACTCATCAGGAGTATGAGCACATCGCTTCCGACCACGGCCCCGGCGACTCGGTTCATCGAGAGCTTCGGGGACTACTTCACCGTCGACGAGCTGGCAGCATACCTGCAGCTCTCGAAAGAGACGCTGTACCACTGGCGGCTCGAGGGCACCGGCCCGAAGGCCACCAAACTCGGCAGCAGCTGCGCTACAGCAGCGCGGCAGCCACGATGACGATCCTCACGGCGGGAATTCTCCGTGCGCATTGACCTCCCCTCCATGCGGCGGTGACCGCAGAGCCCGATCAGACGGGTGCGAACTCCGTTCCGCCAGGGTCGGACTCGGGATCGACGGTGCCCCATCGCCCGGCTACGTCCACGGCGACATCGCACGAACTACGTGATGCGACGAACGATTCGCGATGGAAACCTACTCGTCGAACGCTCAGTCGGGGCACTCACAGGGGCGCCCGCGTGCGAACGTCGACCGGAGGGGGATCCGGAAACATGTCAACGAAGCAGCCGAACATCGTGTTCATCCTGTGCGACAACGTCGGTTGGGGGGACTTCGCGATCTACGGCGGAGGCACGCCGACGCCGAACATCGATCGCCTCGCCAACGAAGGGATCCGTTTCAACAACTACACGGTCGAGGCCCAGTGCACGCCGACGCGGTCGGCGATTCTCACCGGCCGGCAGTCGGTGCGGTCGGGCACCTACAAGGTGCCGTTCCCGGGGGAGGGGAAGAGCGGGCTCACGCCGTGGGAGTACACGACCGCCGACCTGCTCTCGGACGCGGGATACGCGACCGGCCTGTTCGGCAAGTGGCATCTCGGCGATGACGAGGGCCGCCTTCCGACCGACCAGGGGTTCGACGAATGGTGGGGCTATCGCAACAGCGCGGACGAGGCTGGATGGACCTCGTATGCGGCGTTCAACGCCATCGCCGAGGCGCGCGGAATCCAAGCGCCCCAGATCTGGGAAGGCCGGAAGGGCGGCGAGCAGCACGCGGTCCGTGAGCTCGACATCGAGGTTCGGCCGCTGCTCGATGAACTCATCGTCGACAAGACCGTCGACTTCATCAAGCGCAACGCGAACGGGACCCGACCGTTCTACACCTATGTCGGCCTGTCGCACTTGCATCCGCCGGAGCGCGTGCACCCCGACTTCGACCAGACCTCGCCCGATCGTCTCGGGATGCTCGCCGACCTCATCGCCGAGATGGACCATCGCGTCGGGCAGATCGTCGACTGCATCGAGGCAGAGGGGATCAGCGAGAACACGCTGATCGTGTTCTCGAGCGACAACGCCGCGGCGCTCGCCGATCTCGACATCATGGGTCAGTCGAACGGGCCCTTCCGGGGCGGCTTCATGACGCCGCCGTGGGAGGGGTCGATGCGGGTGCCGGCGATGGTCCGTTGGCCCGGTCACGTGCCCGCGGGCGTCGTGACCGAGCAGATGCTGTCGGCCCATGACTGGTACAAGACGTTCGCGACCTTGGCGGGCGCCGCCGATCGAGTGCCGACGGATCGTCCGATGGACGGGATCGACGCGTCCGAGTTCCTGTTGGGGACGAGCGAGGAGACGGGACGGGAGTCCCTCGTGTTCTTCGGCCCCGACGGCTCGCTCATGTCCTGCAAGTGGCGCAACGTCAAAGCGGTGTTCCGCTACTGCGACGGGATCGATCAGCCGATCGTGGAGCCCCAGTTCCCGATGTTCTTCGACATCGGAAGCGACCCCGGCGAGCGCTACAACCTGTTCGACTACAAGCTCGACATGGGATGGATGTTCGCCGCGGTGCTCGGCGCGGTCGCCGAGTTCAAGGCGAGCATGGCGATGTACCCGAACATCACGCCGGGGCAGGAGTTCGACGGCTACCCGCCGGCATGATCCACGGAAGCCCGGAACTCGTTCGCCGCACGTAGGGTCCTCCTCCCAGGGCAGACTTCGGCGCTCAAGCCGACTCAACGCAACTCGCTGAGAATCGGGCGCAGCCTGCGGGTGCTGCAGGCATCTCCGGATCCCCGTGGCGGCCCCACTGTTGGGGCCCTTCGTGGGGCCGTGCGAACGTCGAGTCGGTCCCGATCCGGACGGCCACGGATCGTTCCCGGGCACGTGTCGGGGCATCGGCTTGCGACGTGCTCCCCGGGCTGGGAACGCGCCTCACCGCTCGAGGAGGTAGAACCGGAAGGCGGCGAACCCGTCGATCGGCAGGATGCTGACGGCGGAGAAGCCGGCTTCGTGCGCGTAGCGTTCGAGCGTCGCACGTCGCATGACGGTGCCGGTCGCGACGGAGTCCGGTGTCGACATCGAGTCAGGCAGGCAGATCAGCAGACTGTATCCATACATCGCCCGCTCGGTGTCGTCGCCGGGAGGCGAGAACGTTTCGGCGACGGCTTCGTCCATCACGACGACGGCACCGTCGGATCGGACCGCGCGCCCGATCGAAGAGAGGACGGCGACGGGGTCGGGCATGTCGTGCAGTGCTTCGAAGACGAACGCGGCGTCGTAGCGGTCTTCGCCCTCGTCGGCGAGATGCTCGCCTCGGAGCTCGGAGAATGTCACATTCTCGAGCCCTGCGGCGTGCTCGCGTGCCGCCTCGATGGCGGGGGCATCGATATCGAACCCGTCGACGATCGCATCCGGGTACGCCCGGGCAAGACCGATCGTCGACCACCCGTGCCCGCACGCGACATCGGCGATCCCCGCATCGGGTCGCGACAGCACCTCGTGCACCCGCGGGACGGACGCGAGCGCCTTCGCAAGCACGTTCTCGAACCACGGGCGGTTGATGTCGCCCTGACCGTCGCGTACGGCAGCGCCGAACGCCGCCCACGGAACGCCTCGACCCGTCCGGTAGGCGTCGGTGAGGTCGGGCACACGCAGCGCGACCGCGGCGAACATGTCCGCCAGTGGCGCGGAATACCCGAGAGAGGCGCGATCGGTGAGCACCTCCGCCTGCGCGGCCGGCAGACGGAACCTCTCGGTGCCGTCGTCGCGATCGACATCGAGGATGCCCGCCGTCGCCTGCTGCTCGAGCCACTCGCGCGCGTACCGCCGATCGATGCCGGTCCGCGCGGCGAGCTCAGCCGGAGTGGCCGGCGCATCCCGGAGCGCCGCGTAGAGCCCGAGGCTGGAACCGATGTGGATGGAGAGCGTCTCCATCGCGCCGAGGAACCTGTCGAACACCCACCCCGCGAAATCCTCGACCACCTGCTCGTCGGCCTTCTCGCCGTCGCGATCAACCGTGTCGTCCATCGCGCACCCCCTCGCTTGATGGGACGGGATCAATCAGCGACATGCTAGAACTCGCGCCCCCCATCCACTAGGCCTCAGTGCCCATCCGGCGTCCTTCATCGACCCGTACGGGTCACGGTGACGTGTCGCGCGGTGATGCGGCGCGAGCGATCGCCGCACGGATCTCGGGCGTCGAGCGCACCGATCCTCATGCGCCGCTCATGCACCGCCACCGGCCTCGACCCGAATCAGACCATGCGCGCCGCGCACGTCGAGGTCTAGGTTGAGACCATGAGCACCCAGAAGACCGTGCCGACGGATGCGGACGTGGACGAGTTCCTCGCTGCGGCGACGCCCAGTCGCCGGGTCGAGGAGGGCCGGCGGATCGCCGAGATCTTCCGCGAGGTCACCGGCACCGACCCGGTCATGTGGGGGCCGTCGATGGTCGGCTACGGCAGCTACCGGTACATCTCGCCGGCGAACCCGCGCACGCGCGGGGACTGGCCGAAGGCGGGGTTCTCGCCCCGCAAGGCGCAGTTGACCTTCTACGGGCTCAAGGACCTGCCCGAGAGCGCTGCGCTGCTGCCCGAGCTCGGCACGTACACCGAGGGTGCTGGCTGCATCTACGCCAAGAAGCTCGACGATCTCGACCTCGACGTGCTCCGGCGCCTCATCGAGATCGCCTGGCACCGAAGCGACGATCCCGACCCGCTCCGCCGCGACTGACGTCGGGAGCGGCCCGACGTGCGAGCGCCCCGTGCGGAATGCGGCCCGCGCTAGCTGTACTGACCTCGACCGTTGTTGATTCGGTCGATGGGAGTGCGGCCTCCGATGCCGAGGTGGGTTCTGTCTAGGTTGTAGTAGTCGAGCCAGGCGGGCAAGGCTGCGGCGCGTTCTGCGTTCGTGGTGAATGGCCGCGCGTAGGCCCATTCGGTCGCGAGTGTTCGGTTGAGGCGTTCGACTTTCCCATTGGTCCATGGGCAGCGCGGGCGGATGAACTTCTGCTTGATGCCGTGATCGTTCAGGACATCGCGGAACACGGTCGAGTTTCGGTACGCGAACGCGTTGTCCGTGATCACGCGCTCGACTCGCACGCCGAGTCGGGCGTAGAACGCGATCGCTCGTTCGAGGAACCCGGCACAGGTCGCACCTCGTTCGTCGGGATGGATCTCGAGGTACGCCAGCCGGGAGTGGTCATC
>NZ_JBHVSE010000003.1:0-66006 GCF_042885275.1 Agromyces sp. NPDC058064
GGGGGGGCCCCCCCCCCCCCGCCCCCCGCAGGGCGGGGGGGGGCCCCCGGCCGGCCCTGGGGCGTCGCTGCGGCGGGCGTCGCTGCGGCGGGCGTCACTGCGGCGGGCGCTCGTCCTCCACGCAGCCGTTCTCGGCGAAGTCGGGATCGCCGCGCCCCTCGAACCAGGTGGGCGTGCCGTGGTCGTCGTACCAGAAGCCCGGGTAGACGTCCTCTTCGTCCTGGTGCTTGGCATGCGCCTTCACCACGGCGAGCTTGTCGGTCTCGATGTACACGAACGGGTTCTTGGCGCTGTGCGTGGCATGGCAGTACGGCACGCGGTGGTCGCCGCCGACCGGCGCGCTCGCGTTCGCGGCGACGCCGGCCCCCAGCACGCTCACGGCGATGAACGGCAGGGCGGCAGCGCCGGCGACGAGCCGGCGCGAAAGTGCGGTTGACATGGCGGAGTCTCCCCTCTGACTCGATTCGACGCCAAGCCAACTCCGACCCGGCGCGAGCGGCAATCCCGAGAACGGGGTACAGCGAGCACGCGGCATCCCCGTGATCACCGGCGACGCCGGTCAGGTCGACCCCCGGAACGGGGGACGGGTCAGGCGGGCGTCTGCTGGTGCGCCGCGACGTGCCAGGCGCCGTCGTCGTAGAGGTACGTGGTCGACATGCGGAGGTTCACCTCGTCGTCGCCGCGTCGCGCGACCGCGCGGTAGACGACGACCCCGGCGCGATCGCCGAGCCGGATGACGGCCGGCTCGTGCAGCTCGTACGCGTCCCACGGGGGCGTGCTGCGGAATGCCGCGAGGATCTCGTCGCGGCCGAGGACGGCCCCTTCGACGACCATGAGCGCGTCACGGGTCATCGCACGCTGGTAGTGCTCGCCCCCGCGGCCCTCGACGATCGCACGCCACCCGGCGTGCTCCTCGTGCAGCAGACGGGCGGGCAGATCATCGGTGATCGCGGTCATGACCCAACGCTAATCGCGATCGGATGACTCGGGAAGGGCCGCGTTCGGGATGCCGGACGAGTGGCCGCCGCCGCGGGGCGCCCCGGGGCATCCGGCGATCACAACCAGTGCTTCGACTTGAAGATCAGATACAGGATGAAGCCGGAGACGAACATGAGCAGGATGGCGAACGGGTAGCCCGCGCTCCAGCCGAGCTCGGGCATGTTGTGGAAGTTCATGCCGTAGATGCCCGCGACGAGCGACGGCGCGAAGAAGATCGCCGCCCAGCTCGAGATCTTCTTGGTCTGCTCGCTCTGCGCGATGCTCGCCTCGTTCTGCCGCTGTGCGACGAGCGTCGCGTGCACGCTCAAGGCGTTCTGCAGGGTCTGCCGGTACTCCTCCGCGCGCTCGGTGATGCGGATGACGTGATCGAGGACGTCCCGGAATCCGCGTCGGAGCTCGAGCTCGGGGTCGCCCGCGTCGTCGTGCAGCTCGCCGCGGATCGTCTCGACCATGTCGCGCAGCGGCTTCACCGCGCGCTGGAACTCCATGACCTCGCCCGAGAGGTCGTAGATGCGCTTCGCGACCGCGTCGTCGCCGCTGAAGAGCTGCTCCTCGATCTCGTCGATGTCGTTCTCGAGGCCCGCGACGACCGGGGCGTACTCGTCGACGATCTGGTCGACCACCGCGTAGAGCACGCCGATCGGGCCGCGGGCGAGCAGTTCGGGCTCGGCCTCCAGCCGGGCACGCACGCGACCGAGGTCGGGCTTCTCGGCGTGGCGGATCGCGACCACGAAGTCGCCGCCGACGAAGAGGTGGACCTCGCCGAACTCGACCCGCTCCTCGGCATCGAGGTAGCGGGCGGGACGCAGGACCACGAATTGCGTCGTGCCGTAGCGCTCGAGCTTCGCGCGCTGATGCCCGCTGAGCGCGTCTTCGACGGCGAGCTCGTGGAGTCCGAACTCCTCGGCGACGACGCCGAGCTCGGCCGCGTCGGGACGGTACAGGCCGATCCAGGCGAACCCGCCGGCATGCCGCTCGAGGGCCTCGAAGGTGTCGGCGAGCGCGGCGGGCGAGGCGGCCCGCCGGCCGTCGACGTAGATCGCATTGTCGATGACCGGCATGGGTCAACCGTAGATGCGGTCGGCGTAGCTCGGGCCGTAGTAGGCGTCGAGCTCCTCGAGCGAGTCGCCCTGACGCTCGACCGCCTTCGAGATGACCGCGCGCCGTGGTGCGGCGTCGGGAGCCCAGGTGTCGGGCTGCCAGGCCTTCGAGCGCAGGAACGCCTTCGAGCAGTGGAAGAAGACCTCGTCGATGTCGACCTCGATCGCGAGGATGGGCCGGTTGCCGCGCACGACCCCGTCGTCGAAGTACGGCGCATCGCGCACGATCGTCGCCCTGCCGTTGACGCGCAGGGTGTCGCCGCGCCCGGGGATCGCGAAGAGCAGCCCGACGTGCGGGTTCCGCAGCAGGTTGCGGAACCCGTCGACGCGCCGGTTGCCGACGCGCTCGGGCACCGCGATGGTGCGCTCGTCGAGCACCACGGCGAACCCCGAGGGGTCGCCCTTCGGCGAGACGTCGAGGTTGCCCAGCTCGTCGCTCGTCGCGACGAAGGCGAGGGGGGCGGCGGCGAGCCAGGCGATGTCGACCTCGTGCAGCCGGTCGCGCGTCTTGTTCGCGGCGGTCGGCAGCGGCGCGCCGACGATCGCCTCGAGCTCGTCGAGCGTGGTGACGGGGATGCCGCGGGCGTTCGCTTCGACCATGACCGCCACGCTACCCCGGGGGCCCGGACGAGCCCGCGCGCCGGCCCGGGCGCCGGCCGAGCGCCCGTTCGGCGCCGGCGCGACATCGTCAACTTTTGCATGATCGACATCCAAATGTCGATCATTGACAGCAGACTTTTATCGAAGTAGCGTGCAATTCACGGTCGCCGTCGGCAGATCCGATTCGATTCGACATCGGGTTCGCGAGGGGTTCCGACCTGCTCCGACGAGCGTCGGCGCTCGCACCCGGTCGACGATGACGGAGGTCAGCATGCTCACTGCGCCCACCGCGACCGCCCGCACCGGCGTGCCCTCCCCGGCGACCGACGGCGCGTTCGGCGATCGCCTCCGCGACGCGCTCGGCGACCCCGCGCTGCTCACCGCCGCGGTGTGGCACGAGGTCGACGCGCGGCTCGAGGCCGCCGGGCCCGAGGCCGCAGAGCTCGTGGCCGCCGCGCGGGCCGCCGACGGGGGCAAGCACCTGCGCCCGGGGCTGGTCGCCGCATCGTACCTCGCGCACGGGGGCGACGACCCCGCGCTGCTCCGCCGCGTCGCCGCCGCCCAGCAGCTCGTGCATCTCGCCCTCTGCATCCACGACGACCTCATCGACGGCGACCTCGTGCGCCACGGGCGCCCGAACGTCGTCGGCCTGACCGTGTCGGCCTCGCAGGCCGAGGGGCTCGGCCCCGCGGCGGCCGCGCGGCGGGGCGAGGCATCCGCCCTGCTCGCCGGGGACCTCGCCCTCAACGCGGCCGTGCTGGCGCTCGTGGGCGCCCCCGCGGCCGAATCGGTGCGCCTCGGCCTCGCCGCCGCCGCCCTCACCGCGGTCGAGCGGGCGATCGCCGGCGAGCTGCTCGACGTGCGCGCCGAGACGCTCGCACCCGAGCTGAGCGCCCCGCTCCTGATCGCGACGCTGAAGACCGCCTCGTACAGCGTCACGCTGCCCCTGCTCCTCGGTGCGATCGCCGCGGGCGCCGACGACGCGTCGACCGCACGGTCGATCGAGCGCACGGGCACGGCGCTCGGCATCGCGTACCAGCTGGGCGACGACGACCTCGGGCTGTTCGGCGATCCGGCCACGACGGGCAAGTCGACCCTGTCCGACCTGCGCGACGGCAAGCGCACCGAGCACGTCCGCCTCGCGCTCGAGTGGTCAGGCGGCGACGACCGGGAGTTCATCGCCCGGGTGCTCGGCGCTCCCGACGCGACCGAGGCCGACGCCCGGCGCGTGCGCGAGATCGTCACGGCGACCGGGGCGCGCGCCGCGGTGCACGGGCTCATCGAGACCCACCTCGACCGCGGCCTGAACGAGGCGCGCACCGGGCTGCCCGTCGAGCTGGCCGACCACCTCGCCCTGCTCGCGGGCGCGCTGCGCCGCCGCGACCACTGACCGACCGACTGACCGACCCAGACCCGTTCGAAGGAGACCGACATGGAGCCGAACACCGCCGAGCACGCCGCCGCAGCGACGGGCGCGACCTGGAGCGGGGGCCGCGTGGGCCTCTGGCTCAACGGCGCCCGGGGCTCGGTCGGCACCACCGTCGCCGTGGGCGTGCACGCCGTCGCCGCCGGGATCGCGCCGCCGACCGGTTGCACCACCGAGGGACCGGCGCTCGTCGGCGTTCCGCTGCCCGGGTTCGACCAGATCGTGATCGGCGGGCACGACGTGAGCCCGACGCCGCTCGTCGAACGCGCCGAGGCGCTCGCCGGCTCGGGCATGCTGCCGCAGGCGATCGTCGCCGCGGTGCGCGAGCAGCTCGCCGCGACCGACGCCGAGATCCGCCCGGGCCACGACCCGGCGACGCACGAGGGCGGCCAGGCCGACTCGGTGCAGCGACTCGCGAGCGACATCGTCCGGTTCCGCGAGCGCCACGGACTCGCGCACGTCACCGTGATCGACGTCTCGTCCACCGAGGCGCTCCCCGACGACCGCCCCGAGTTCCACGACGCCGCGGCGCTCACCGCCGCCCTCGCGGACCCGGGCCTCGCGCCACTGCCGCCCAGCTCGGTCGCGGCGCTCGCGGCCGTCGAGGCGGGTGCCGCCTACGCCTGCTTCACCCCGTCGGCCGGGCTCGGCCTGCCCGTGCTCCGCGCGATCGCCGAGCCGCGCATCGCGTACGCCGGGCAGGACGGCAAGACCGGCGAGACCCTGCTGCGCACCGTGCTCGGCCCGATGTTCACCGAGCGGGGCATGCGGGTGCTGTCGTGGTCGGGCACGAACCTGCTCGGCGGCGGCGACGGGCGCACCCTCGCCGACCCCGCAGCGGTGCAGAGCAAGCTCGTCTCGAAGACGCGCGGGCTGCGCAGCCTCGTCGGCGAGCACGTCGTCGCCCCGCTGCACATCGACAACGTGCCCGACCTCGGCGACGTCAAGACCGCGTGGGACCACGTGCACGCCGAGGGGTTCCTGTCGTCGCGCATCACGCTGCAGACCACGTGGAGCGCGTACGACTCGATGCTGGCGGCCCCCCTCGTGATCGACCTCGCCCGGCTGCTGTCGCTGGCCGGCGCGGCCGGCGTCCGCGGAGTCGTCCCCGCGCTGGGTTCCTTCTTCAAGGACCCGTGGGGCAGCGAGGTGCACGCCTTCGCCGACCAGACCGCCGCGCTGCGGTCCTGGGCCGACGACGTGTCGCGCCGGCTCGCCGCGGGCGCCGAGTCGCACCGGTCGTTCGCCCCCGCCGGTGCGGGCGCCCCGGTGCCCGCGGCGGCGGCGTCGCCGATGCCCGTGGGCGGCGAACGGTGACGACGGTCCGCGACGTCCTCGAGCTCGTGCGCGCACCTGCTGCGCTCACGGTGCTCGGCGACACCGCGGTCGGCGCCGGCACCGCAGCGGGCGGCCTCTCGCGGCGGGGCTGGCTGCTCCCGCTCGCGTCGGTCGCCATCTACAGCGGCGGGATGGCCCTCAACGACTGGGCCGACCGCGACCTCGACGCGGTCGAACGACCCGAGCGCCCGATCCCGTCGGGGCGCGTCACCCCGCGACGCGCGCTCGCCGTCGCGGCCGGCCTCGGTGCGGTGGGGCTCGCGCTCGCCGCGGCCGGCGGCGGACGGCGGTCGCTCGCGGTCGCGGTGCCGCTCGTGGCATCCGTCGTCGCCTACGACGTCGTCGCGAAGCCGACCGCCGCCGGACCGCTCGCGATGGCCGTGTGCCGCGGGCTCGACGTGCTCATGGGCGCGGGCGGTTCGCCGCGCGCGCTGCCGGCAGCGCTCACGATCGCCGCGCACACGGCCGGGGTCACCGCGCTCTCCCGCGGCGAGGTGCACGGCGGCTCGAGCGCCGACATCGGGCTGGCCCTCGCCGCCACGGGGGCGGCGGCCGCCGGCGTCGACTCGGCGAGCCCCGACGTGCGCACACCGCTCGCCCGGGTCACGGGCGCCGCCGGGTCGGCCGCGTACCTCGCCGCGGCGCTGCCCGGTCAACTCGCCGCGGCCGAGGACCCCTCGCCCGAGCGGGTGCGCGACGCGACCCGCGCGGGCATCGGCGCGGTGGTGCCGCTCCAGGCGGCGCTCGTCGCGCGCAGCGGCGCACCGGTCGTCGCGCTCGGGCTCATGGCCGTGCACGCCGTCATCCGCCTGCGAGGGCGGGCCGGCCGGGCGGGCCGCCGCCGGGGAGACATGACGTGAGCCGCGCGCTGTTCGGGGCCCGGTTCGCGGTCGGCTACGGCACGAACGGCTTCGCCGACCACCCGCTCGACGACGTCGTGACCGTGCTCGACGCGCTCGGCTACGAGGGTCTCGCGCTCACCCTCGGCAACCCGCACCTCGACCCCTTCGCGTCCGACGCCGCCCGCACGGCCGCGCGCCTGCGCGATCGCCTCGACGGACTGGGCTGGCCGATCGTCGTCGAGACCGGCACGAGGTACCTCCTCGACCCGTTCCGGAAGCACCGGCCGACCCTGCTCGACGACGACGCGTCCTCCCGCGAGGACTTCCTGCGTCGCGCGATCGAGCTGGCCGGCCTGCTCGGCGCCGACTGCGTATCGCTCTGGTCGGGCGTGCTGCCCGAGGGCGTCTCGGCCGACCGCGCCGCGGACCGGCTGCGCGAGCGCCTCGCCCCGATCGTCGGCGAGGCCGCGGCGGCCGGGGTGCCGCTCGCCTTCGAGCCCGAGCCGGGCATGCTCGTCGAGACCGTCGCCGATGCGCTCGCCCTGCGCGCCGACCTCGGCGATCCCGAGGCGCTCGGCCTCACCGTCGACCTCGGCCACTGCGTGGTCGTCGAACCCGACGGGGTGGTCGGCGCACTGCGGGCCGCTGGCGCCCTGCTGCGCAACGTGCAGCTCGACGACATGCTGCCCGCCGCCCACGAGCACCTCGAGTTCGGCCACGGCGCACTCGACCTCGCGGCGGCACTGCGCACCCTCGACGAACTCGACTACCGCGGGATCGCCGCCGTCGAGCTGCCCCGGCACTCGCACGATGCGCCCGGGGCGGCCGCACGCTCGATGACCGCGATCCACGACGCATGGGAGGCACGATGAACGACGAATGGGTGAGCGCGGGCGAGGCGGCGATCTCCGCCGATCCCTCGCGCATCGCCGAGCTGTTCCCCGCCGCCGGCCGCGAGGCCGGCCGTGGGGCGATCGATCCCGCCGCCGACCCGCAGGGGTACCGGCTCGGCACCGTCGACGACCGGGCCAGGGAGCGGTTCGTCGTCGCGCTGATCCGGGCGCTGCCCGCGGACCGGGCGGCGGCCGAGCTCGCCGAGCTGTACCGCTACGGCGACGACGCCGAGCAGCGCGGCGTCCTGAGGGGCCTCGGCGCCGCCGAGATCGCCGGACTGGTCGCGGCGAGCGCGGGCGGCGCGCCGGCCGATCCCGTCGTCTCGACCGGCCTGCGCCTCGTCGCCGAGGCGCTGCGCAGCAACGACCCCCGCCTCGTCGCGGCGGCGCTCGGCCCGTTCGCCGCACGCCGCCTCGACCAGCACTCGTGGCGGCACGCCGTGCTCAAGACGCTGTTCATGGGCGTTCCCGTCGACGCGGTCGCGGGGCTGGAGCTCCGCACCGACGCCGAGCTCGCCCGCATGGCCGCCGGGCTCGTCGCCGAGCGACGGGCGGCCGGCCGAGCCGTGACCGACGACATGACCCGGCTGGCCGCAGCCGCCGACCCCGGCGACCCCGCCGACGCCCAGGAGGACTGACATGCGCATCTTCGACCCGCACATCCACATGACCTCGCGGACCACGACCGACTACCGCGCGATGTACGACGCCGGCGTGCGCGCGCTCGTCGAGCCGTCGTTCTGGCTCGGGCAGCCGCGCACGAGCGCCGGCAGCTTCACCGACTACTTCGACGCGCTGATCGGCTGGGAGCGGTTCAGGGCGGCGCAGTACGGCATCCGCCATCACGCCACGATCGCCCTCAACCCGAAGGAGGCGAACGACCCCCGCTGCCGCGAGGTGCTCGACGTCCTCCCCCGCTACCTCGCCAAGGACGGCGTGGTCGCGGTCGGCGAGACCGGCTACGACTCGATGACCCCCGAGGAGGACGAGGTCTTCGCCCGCCACCTCGAGCTCGCGCTGCGGCACCGCCTGCCCGCACTCGTGCACACCCCGCACCGCGACAAGGCCGCCGGGACCCGGCGCACCCTCGACGTCGTGCGCGAGTCGGGCCTCGCCCCCGGGCTCGTGGTCGTCGACCACCTGAACGAGACCACGGTGGCCGACGTGGCCGACAGCGGATGCTGGATGGGCTTCTCGATCTACCCCGACACGAAGATGGACGAGCATCGCTTCGTCGCGATCCTCCGCGAGTACGGCACCGAGCGCATGCTCGCGAACAGCGCGGCCGACTGGGGCCACTCCGATCCGCTGAAGACGCTCGCGACGGCCCGGGCGATGCTCGACGCCGGGTTCGACGACGACGACGTCGACCGGGTGCTCTGGCGCAACCCGGTCGAGTTCTACGGCCAGAGCGGCCGGCTGAACCTCGACCCGGTACCCGGCTTCGACGAGGCGACGGATGCCCCGGCATCCGAGCCGCTCGCGCCGACGACGTTCGAGGGCAACTCGGTGCTGCGGGGGGTGCGGGTCTGATGGAGCTCTCCTACTGCACCAACGTCCACCCCGCGGAGGACCTCGAGGGCGTGCTCGACCAGCTCTCCCGTTACGCGGGGCCCGCACGGCGGGCGGCCGGACTCGAGCGGCTCGGCGTCGGGCTGTGGCTGCCGGCCCCGCTCGCGCGGCGCCTCGCGGGCGACGCCGACGCGCGCGCGCAGCTGAAGGCGGCGCTCGAGGCCGAGGGCCTCGAGGTGCGCACGGTGAACGCGTTCCCGCACACCGCGTTCCACGCCGAGGTCGTGAAGCTCGACGTCTATCGGCCCGACTGGACGGACCCGAGGCGGGCGGACTACACCCTCGACTGCGCCGAGGTGCTCGCCGAGCTGCTGCCCGACGGCGCCGTCGGCAGCCTCTCGACGCTGCCGCTGGGCTGGCGGTTCCCGTGGACCGCGACCGAGGACGACGCGGCGACCGCCGCCCTCGCCCGGGTGTCGTCGGGCCTGCGCGGGCTCAGGGAGCGCACCGGCCGGACGGTGCGGCTCGCGATCGAGCCCGAGCCGGGCTGCGTGCTCGACACGGTCGACGACGTGATCGACTGGCTCACCCCGAGGCTCGGCACGGCGTCCGCGTTCGACGACGCCCGAGCACTGCCCGGGGCCCGCCCGGGCGACCGGGGCGAGCAGGGCGACCCGGGGCGCATCGACCCCGAGTTCGTCGGCATCTGCCTCGACACCTGCCACCTCGCCGCCTCCTTCGCCGACCCGGTCGAGACGGTGCGGCGCGTCCGGCGCGCCGGCCTGCGCATCCCGAAGATCCAGGCCTCCGCGGCACTCCACGTCGACGATCCGTCCGACCCGGCCGCGCGGTCGGCGCTCGCGGAGTTCGCCGAGCCGCGCTACCTGCACCAGACCCGTGCGCTCGCCGCCGACGGCGCCGTGCTGCGCATGGACGACCTGCCCGAGGCGCTCGACCGGCTGCGGACCGACGGTCCGTGGCGGGTCCACTTCCACGTCCCCCTGCACCTCGCACCGGCTGCGCCGCTGACCTCGACCACCGAGGTGCTGCGCCGGGCGGTGGCCGAGGTGCGCGAGCTGTTCCCGGGCGACGAGACCCATCTCGACGTCGAGACCTACACGTGGTCGGTGCTCCCGGGCGGAGCCGGCGACCTGGCCGCGGGCATCGCCGCGGAGCTGCGGTGGGCCGTCGCCGAGCTGGACCCGGACCCGGCGACCGCGACGGCGACGGCGACGGCCCCGGCGGAACGGATCGCGTCATGACCCGGGTGCTGCTGCTCGACGTCGTCGGCCTCACCGCCCGGGCGCTCGCGAAGATGCCGAGGCTGCGCGCACTGGCCGACCGCGGGGCATCCGCACGACTGGGCACCGTGCTGCCCGCCGTCACCTGCAGCGTGCAGTCGACGATGCTGACGGGCCTCGCGCCCGCGCAGCACGGCATCGTCGGCAACGGCTGGTACCACCGCGACATCGGCGAGGTGAACCTCTGGCGCCAGCACAACGCCCTCGTCGAGGGCGAGAAGGTCTGGGAGACGGCCCGCCGTCGCGAACCGGGTTTCACGACCGCGAACGTGTGCTGGTGGTACGCGATGGGGGCGACCACCGACCTCACCGTCACCCCGCGCCCCGTCTACCACGCCGACGGCCGCAAGTCGCCCGACTGCTACACCCGGCCGCCCGCGCTGCACGACCGCCTGACCGGCGAGCTCGGCGACTTCCCGCTCTTCCAGTACTGGGGGCCGACCGCGTCGATCGCGTCGACCCGGTGGATCGTCGAGGCCACCCGATCGGTGCTGCGCGAGGAGTCGTCCGATCTCGTGATGGCCTACCTCCCGCACCTCGACTACGACCTCCAGCGCTTCGGCCCCGACTCGCCCGAGGCCGACCGCGCCGCGGCCGAGCTCGATGCGACGCTCGCCCCCCTGCTCGACGACGCGATCGCCGCCGGCGCCACGGTCGTCGCGGTCGCCGAGTACGGCATCGCCGCCGCCGACCGGCCGGTCGACGTGAACCGGGCCCTCCGCCGAGCGGGCCTGCTCGAGGTGCACGAGCAGCAGGGCCGCGAACTGCTCGACCCGATGGCCTCGCGCGCCTTCGCCGTCGCCGACCACCAGGTCGCGCACGTCTACGTCCGCGACGAGGCCGACGTCCCGCGGGTGCGGGCGCTGCTCGCGGGCCTCGACGGCGTCGACGAGGTGCTCGACCGCGCCGCCCAGGCCCGCTACGGGCTCGACCACTCCCGGTCGGGCGAGCTCGTCGTCGTCGCCGAGCCCGGTGCGTGGTTCACGTACTACTACTGGCTCGACGACGCTCGGGCGCCCGAGTTCGCCCGCGGCGTCGACATCCACCGCAAGCCCGGGTACGACCCCGCCGAGCTGTTCTTCGACCCCGCCGACCCGGCCGCGAAGCTGCGCGCCGGGCTCGGGCTCGTGCGCAAGAAGCTCGGGTTGCGGTACGCGATGAACGTCGTGCCGCTCGACCCCTCGTACGTGCGCGGCACGCACGGACGCCTACCGGTCTCCGACGCCGACACCCCCCTGCTCATCTGCTCCGACCCCGGGCTGCCGTTCTGGGGCGCTGCGCCCGAGCTCGTGCCCGCGGCACGGGTGCGCGATCTCGTGCTCGAGGCGGCCGGGGTGCCCGAGCCGGCGGCCGCACCGTGACGGGGGCGCTCGCCGGCACCGCCGCCGAGCAGGTCGTGCTCGTCGACGACGCGGGCACGCCGATCGGCACCTTCGACAAGGCGCTCGTGCACGGCGCCGACACGCCGTTGCACCTCGCGTTCTCGTGCTACGGCTTCGATGCGAGCGGCCGGATGCTGCTGACCCGGCGTGCGCTCTCGAAGGCGACGTGGCCCGGGGTGTGGACGAACGCCTGCTGCGGGCACCCGCTCCCCGGCGAGGATCCGGTCGACGCGGTCGCCCGGCGGGTCCGCACCGAGCTCGGCGTCGAGGCCCGCGACATCCGCCTCGTCCTGCCCGACTTCCGCTACCGTGCGGTCGACGCGGGCGGCATGGTCGAGCACGAGCTCTGCCCGGTCTTCTTCGCGGAGCTCCCCGTCGAGCTGCACCCCGACCCCGCCGAGGTCGTGTCGTGGGACTGGGTCGAGCCCGACGCCTTCTTCGAGGCGGCCGAGCGCACGCCGTTCCTGCTCAGTCCGTGGAGCGTGCTGCAGGCCGAGCAGCTCCGCCGCCGGGGTTCGGCCCCGCATGCGACAGGATCCACGAGTGCATCGCGATGGCGGCGGCCGCACTCGCGTTGAGCGAGCGCGTCGAGCCGTACTGGGTGATCTCGACGAGGGCGTCGGCGGCCTCGGCCGCCTCGGGCGAGAGCCCCGGCCCCTCCTGACCGAAGAGCAGCACGCAGCGCTCGGGCCACGCGAACGCCTCGATGGGCACCGCGCCCTCGAGGTTGTCGAGGGCGATCACGGGCAGGGATGCCTCGTGCGCCCAGCGCGCGAACGCCGCGACGTCCTCGTGGTACTGCACGTGCTGGTAGCGATCGGTGACCATCGCGCCGCGCTTGTTCCAGCGGCGCCGCCCGATGATGTGCACCGTGTCGGCCGCGAAGGCGTTCGCACTGCGCACGATCGACCCGATGTTCATGTCGTGCTGCCAGTTCTCGATCGCGACGTGGAAGCCGTGCCGCCGCTCGTCGAGGTCGGCGACGATCGCCTCCATGCGCCAGTAGCGGTAGCGGTCGATGACGTTGCGGGTGTCGCCCGCCGCGAGGAGCTCGGGATCGTAGCGGGGGTCGTCGGGCCACTCGGCCTCGCCGCCGGGCCACGGCCCGACGCCGTGCTGCGGCAGGGTCGCCTCGGGTTCGGATGCCTCGGGGCCGACCTCGTCACTCACACCCGCAACGCTACCCGTGCGCGCCGCGGGCGCGGAGTCGGGCGTCCGCCCCGACCCGGCGGTGCCGGCGCCGGCCGCGCGGGCGTCAGCGTCGGCGGAACGGCCAGAACCCGCGCCGGGGCGGGGTGATCGCGGCGGCGGCCCCGGTGGCGTTCACGTGCCCTGCGCTCGGCGTCGCGGCGGCGGTCGGGGCGGTCGCGGCCCGCGCCGGCGATGCGGCGGCGCCGCCACGCACCGAAGCCGCGGCGGTCGGCGCCGCGCGCGGCTCGGCCGTGGCCGGATCGTCGACCGCCTCGTCGTCGATCGCGAGATCCTCGGGGTCGCCGGCGAACCCGGGTCGCGCAGCCGACTCGGCCTCCTCGATCGGCGGGCGGCCCGCCTCGACCCATCGCAGGTAGAGCGCGTAGGGGTCGTCGTCCGCTCCGGGCGGCGCCTCTTCGGCCCGCGAGCGGGTTCGCCCGATCAATCGACGCAGCATCATGCACTCCCCTGCTACAACGATACGGCGACGACGGCTTTTCGGCGTACCTAAATATTGATACCTTTTCGGTATGCCGAAAACTCTCGACGACGAGACCGATGCCCCCGACGCCACCGTGACGACCGCGGCAGGCGCGCGGCGGCCGCGCGACCCCTCGGTGCCCCGGGTCGCCTGGCTGATCGGCCCCGCGCTCGTCGCCGGCGTCGCCTACCTCGACCCGGGCAACGTCGCGAGCAACATGACCGCCGGAGCCCAGTACGGGTACCTGCTCGTGTGGGTCGTCGTGCTCGGCAACGTGATGGCCTGGCTCATCCAGTACCTGTCGGCGAAGCTCGGCATCGTCACGGGCCGCAGCCTCCCCGAGGTGCTCGGCGGGCGCATCCGCAACCGCTGGGGCCGTCGTGCGTACTGGCTCCAGGCCGAGCTCGTCGCCATGGCGACCGACCTCGCCGAGGTCATCGGCGGCGCCGTCGCGCTCAACCTGCTGTTCGGGGTGCCGCTCATCTGGGGCGGGCTCATCACCGGCGCCGTGTCGATCGGCCTGCTCGTGCTGCAGTCGCGGCGGGGGCCCCGCACCTTCGAGTTCGTCATCATCGGGCTGCTCGCGATCATCGCGATCGGCTTCACCGTCGGCGTCTTCGTCGCTCCGCCCGACCCCGCCGGGCTCCTCGGCGGGCTCGTGCCGCGCTTCGCCGACGCGAACTCGGTGCTGCTCGCGGCATCCATTCTCGGGGCGACGATCATGCCGCACGCGATCTACGCGCACTCGGCGCTCTCGCGCGACCGCTTCGCGACGCGACGCGGCGAGCAGGCGGGGAGCGCACGCGCGCCGCTCGGCGGCGTCGCTGCCGGCGCCGCCCGCGGCACCGACGCCGCAGGCCCGCGTCCGGCAGCCTGGCACGGCTTCGGCGTGCGTCGCGGCACCGACGCCGCGCCCGAGCTCGCCCCGGGCACCGCGACCCGCGTGCCGACCGACGTGCTCGTGCGCGCCACCCGCTGGGACGTGTCGATCGCGATGGCCATCGCCGGCACCGTGAACCTCTGCATCCTGCTGCTCGCGGCGGTGAACCTCGCGGGCGTCGAGGGCACCGACAGCCTCGAGGGCGCCTACGCCGCGCTCGGCACGGCGCTCGGGCCCGTCATCGCGACCCTGTTCGCCGTCGGCCTCCTCGCCTCGGGGCTCGCCTCGACCTCGGTCGGCGCGTACGCGGGTGCCGAGATCATGTACGGCCTGCTGCACGTGCGCGTCCCCCTGATCCTGCGCCGGCTCGTGACGCTCGTGCCGGCGCTCGTGATCCTCTGGCTCGGCTTCGACCCGACGCTCTCGCTCGTGCTCAGCCAGGTGGTGCTGTCGTTCGGCATCCCGTTCGCGCTCGTGCCGCTCGTCGCGCTCACGGCGAAGGCGGGCGTGCTCGGGCGGTGGCGCAATCACTGGGCGACGACCGCGGCGGGCATCGCGGCCTCGGTGTTCCTCATCACGCTCAACGGCGTGCTGCTCTGGCTCGTCTTCACGGGGGCGTGAGACGGCGCTGCCGCAGAACTGCCGCAGAACTTTCCGTCGGCGCAACACTCGACGTTCTTTCCTCCGCGGGCGACGTCACACAGGCGGCGCGCGCCTGGCCGTCGCCTACGCTGCTGAAACCCACGGATGGAGGACATCATGACCGGCTGGCGACTGCGCGAGTTCCACAACGACGATCTCGACGGCATCCTGCACCTCTGGGAGGCCCAGCGGCAGTCGTCGCACGAGCCCGTGTACGACCTCAGCGAGGTGATCGCCTCGTGCCAGATGGACCACGCGATCGTCGCGGTGCACGCCGACGAGGTGATCGGCGCCGCCGTCGGACGCGCCGCGCACGACCAGGGCTGGGTCGTCTTCTTCGCCATCGACGACGACTGGCGCCACCGGGGCATCGGCTCGGCGATGCTGGCCGCCCTCGAGAAGCGCATGGCGCAGCACGGCCTCACCAAGCTGTCGGCGCTGATCCCCGAGAACGAGAGCCGCGTCGACGCCTTCGCCAACCAGGGCTTCGAGCCCAAGCACCAGCTGCGCTACTTCGAACGGCGCATCCCCGTGCAGCGCCAGGAGCTGAGCTCGCTCGCCGAGCTCGGCGGGCGCCTGCTGCCCCGCACGCTCTGGGAGTCGGTCGCCGGCATGCGCCGCGAGAAGGAGATCCTCGAGCAGCGCCTCGTGCTGCCGCTCGCCGAGCCCGACCTCGCCGACCGCTACGGTGTCGTGCCGCCCCGCGCCGTCGTGCTGTTCGGCCCGCCCGGCACGGGCAAGACGACGTTCGCGAAGGCGATCGCCTCGCGGCTCGAGTGGTCGTTCGTCGAGGTCTTCCCGTCGCGGCTCGCGGCCGAGCCGGGCGGCCTGGCCGGGGCGCTGCGCGACACGTTCACGAAGATCGCCGAGCTCGAGCACGCGGTCGTCTTCATCGACGAGGTCGAGGAGATCGCCGCCCAGCGCTCCGGCGAGCCGCCGTCGCCCCTGCAGGGCGTGACGAACGAGCTCCTGAAGATCATCCCCGCGTTCCGCGAGCAGCCGGGCCGGCTGCTCGTCTGCGCGACGAACTTCATCCGGGCGCTCGACAGCGCGTTCCTCCGGCACGGGCGGTTCGACTACGTGATCCCGATCGGCCTGCCCGACGAGGCGGCGCGCCTCGCGATCTGGCAGCGCTACGTCCCCGAGCAGATCGTCGATGCGGTCGACCTCGACGTGCTGGTCGAACGCACCGCGGGCTTCTCGCCCGCCGACATCGAGTTCGCCGCCCGCAGCGCGTCGCAGCGGGCGTTCGAGACGGCGGTCCGCAACGGGGCGAGCGACGACGGGGATGCCGCCGCGCACACCGAGGGACCGTCCACCGCCGACTACCTCGAGGCGATCGCCGGCACCCGCACCACGGTCTCGACCGAGACCGCCGACGCGTTCCTGGAGGACATCGAGCGGCTCGCACGCGTCTGACCCGGCGCGCGGAGCGTCGCGGCTAGGCTGGGGCCGATGCCGGCCAGCAAGAACCCCGCGATCGAGGACTACCTCAAGACGGTGTACTCCCACACCGAGTGGCAGCCCGACCCCATCACGCCGAAGGCGCTCGCCGACAAGCTCGGCGTCGCCCCCTCGAGCGTCACCGAGATGGTGAAGAAGATGGCGGCGCAGGGGCTCATCGCGCACGTCCCCTACGGTCCACTGCGGCTCACCGACGACGGCCGCGACCGCGCCCTCGCCGTCGTGCGCCGGCATCGCCTGATCGAGACCTGGCTCGTGCGGGAGATGGGCTACGGCTGGGACGAGGTGCACGACGAGGCCGAGGTGCTCGAGCACGCGCTCAGCGACCGGCTGCTCGAGACGATCGACGCCCGGCTCGGCCGCCCCTCGCGCGACCCGCACGGCGACGCGATCCCCGCGGCCGACGGCTCGATCGCGGTCGAGCCGTTCCTGCGGCTCGACGGCGCGCCCGCGGGCCATACGGGCCGCGTGCTGCGCATCAGCGACCGCGATCCCGAACGGCTCCGCGCGCTCGCGGCGTCGGGCATCGCGCCCGGCGTGAGCCTCACGGTCCGGGCGGACGCCTCCGGCGAGCGCGTGCTCGTCGGCGTGACCCCGGTCGCCGGCGACGCCGCGAGCGGCGCGGCGCCCGTGGCATCCCCCGTCGAACTGACCGTCGAGGCCGCGGCCGAGATCTGGGTGACCGGCTGAGCCGACCCGCCGCCCGCCGCGTCGCCCCGACTCCGGCGCCGATCGTCGACCGGGCACAGCGATCGGAGCGATCCTCCGTGGATATCCGCAGATGATGCGCGAGTTCCCGCACGCCGCTGTTAGCATCCCGCGGTGCGCATTCTCCGCAGGACACTGGTCGTCCTCCTCGTCGTCGTGCTCGTTCTCGTGGCGGGTGCCGTCGCCGTCTACTGGTGGCAGCGTCCGATGCTGCGCACCGGCACCGGCTACGCCGCGCACAACGCCTGCGCGGTGACCGAGGTCGCGGGTCGCGACGACCCCGCGAGCGACCTGCCGTCGAACCCCCTCGTGCCGTACCTGCAGGTCGACGTCGACCGCGAGGAGGGCGTCACCACCGGCTCGCTGCTCGGCCTGCTCGCCGCGCAGAAGGCCTGGTTCACGCCCGGCTTCGGCTGCACGCTCGCCGAGGAGGCCCCCGAACTCGGCGAGGCGTCGACGGTGACGAGCGAGGGCAACCCGTTCACGGATGCCGCGGCGCCGGCGCCGTCCGACGATCTCGACGCGGCACTGGCCGCCGCCTTCGGCGACGAGCTCTCCGAGGCCGACGCCGCGGCGCTCGGCACCCGCGGCGTCGTCGTCGCGAAGGGCGGCGAGCTCGTCGCCGAGCGGTACGCCCACGGCTTCGACGCCGAGACCCCGCAGCTCGGCTGGTCGATGTCGAAGAGCGCGACGAGCCTCATCGCGGGCATGCTCGCGCAGCAGGGCGAGATCGCCCTCGACGACGCGGGACTCCGCCCCGAGTGGAGCGACGAGCGCGCCGACATCACCGTCGAGCAGCTGCTGCGCATGACGAGCGGGATCGAGTGGGACGAGACCTACGACCTCGGCACCCCGATCACCCAGATGCTCTACAACGAGGGCGACATGGCCGGCTACGTCGCCGGTCTCCCCCTCGAGAGCACGCCCGGCACGGTGCAGGAGTACTCGAGCGGATCGACGACGCTGCTGTGCTCGATCCTCGCCGAGCGCACCGGGCTCGGCGCCGACCTGCCGCGGCAGACGCTGCTCGGCGCGCTCGGCCTCTCGTCGGCGACGTTCGAGCCCGACGCGGCCGGCACGCCGGTCTGCTCCTCGTACCTCTGGGCCACCCCTCGCGACTGGGCCGCGATCGGCCAGTTCGCGCTGCAGAACGGCGAGTGGAACGGCGAGCAGCTGCTGCCCGCCGACTGGATGGCGAAGAGCCTCGACGTGCTGCCGGTCGACGCGACCGACGACCCCGGCTACGGCATGGGCTGGCGCGTCAACGTGCTGGCCGACGGCAGCCTGCGCTGGCCCGAGCTGCCCGAGGACACGTACTACGCCTCCGGCCACGACGGCCAGAAGGTCATCGTCGTGCCGTCGGAGGACCTCGTGGTCGTGCGCATGGGCTTCACCCCCGAGGCCGACGACGAGCCGAGCGAGGTAAGGCTCGTCGCCGACGTGATCGCGGCGCTCGGCACCACTCCCGCGGGCGAGTGACGCCGACGCCGGCGCGACGAGGCCGGCCGGGGCATCCCGCGCGGTCTCGTCACCGGGCCGTCATCGGGGCGTGACATGCGCAGCCTAGGCTTGACCCATGGGACGACGTGACGAAGTCGAGTGCTGGCTGACCGACATGGACGGCGTGCTCGTGCACGAGAACCACGCCCTTCCGGGCGCCGCCGAGCTGCTGCAGCAGTGGGAGGACGCGGGCACTCCGTACCTCGTGCTGACGAACAACTCGATCTTCACGGCGCGCGACCTCTCGGCGCGGCTGCGTTCGAGCGGGCTCAACGTGCCCGAGGACCGCATCTGGACCTCGGCGCTCGCGACGGCCGACTTCCTCAAGCAGCAGCTGCCGGGCGGCTCGGCGTTCGTGATCGGCGAGGCCGGCATCCTCACCGCGCTGCACGACGCCGGCTACATCATGACCGAGACGAATCCCGACTTCGTCGTCGTCGGCGAGACCCGCAACTACTCCTTCGAGGCGATCACCAAGGCGATCCGCCTGATCGACCGCGGGGCGCGCTTCATCGTCACCAACCCCGATGCCACGGGGCCGAGCGTCGACGGGCCGCTGCCCGCGACGGGGGCGATCGCCGCGCTCATCACGAAGGCGACGGGCAAGGAGCCCTACGTCGTGGGCAAGCCGAACCCGATGATGTTCCGCTCGGCGCTCAACAAGATCGGCGCGCACTCCGAGAACACGGCGATGATCGGCGACCGCATGGACACCGACATCGTCGCCGGCATCGAGGCCGGCCTGCACACCGTGCTCGTGCTCACGGGCATCAGCGACCAGGCCGAGATCGAGAAGTACCCGTTCCGGCCCGACGAGATCCTGTCGGGCGTCTCCGAACTCGTCGGCGACCCCGCCGAGACCGAACTCTGACCGCCGCCGTCTCCGAACCGCTTCTCCCGAAGGACAACGCCATGATCGAACTCACCGACATCGACCTCGACGACGACGGGGAGCTCAGCGCCGTCGTCTCCCTGCCCGGCGACCGCCAGGTGGCCGTGCTCTTCGCGCTCGACGACGACGAGCAGCTCGAGACGCCCGTCATGCTCGCGACGGCGCAGCGCGCGCTCACCCCGCTGACGGCCGAGCAGCTCGACCGCCTCGAGAACGAGATCGTGCGCGAGCTCGTCGACTCGGAGTTCGAGGGCGAGGAGGAGTCCGCCGGCGACGGCGACTACGCCCTGCTCGCCGACGAGCTCGAGCTGCAGGGGGCGATCGTCTCGAGCGACGCCACCCTCGTGCTCGTCTACGAGGCGCCGACGCAGTACGCCGGCCTCGTCATCTACGCGCAGCTCGACGAGGACCTCGAGATCGAGGTGCTGAGCGTCGCCGACACCGGCGACGACGAGGACGAGCTCGACGACGACGCGGAGGCGGAGGAAGAGGTCGAGCAGGGCGACTGACGCCCGCCCGACCCCTTCGCACCGGGTCTACGCCGCGAGCGGCGCCTCCTCGGGGTCGGCGTCGAGCCGAGCCCGCACCTCGGGGTCGAGGTCGAGCTCGGCGGCGCCGAGCACCTCCTCGAGCTGCGCGACGCTCGACGGGCCCGCCACCGGGATCACGGGCACCTCGCGCCCGAGCAGCCACGCGAGCGCGACCTGGTTCGGCGTGGCGCCGATGTCGCGGGCGACCTCGCGCAGGAGCGCGATGCGCGCGTGCGTCGTCGGGTGGTTCACCCCGCCCCACAGGTTCTTGTCGCTGCGCGTGAACGCGCCCTGGTGGAGCGGCGAGTACGCGGTCACCGCGAGCGGCGGCCGCCCGTCGACCCCGGTGGATGCCGCGTACGAGAGCAGCTCGGGCGTCACGAAGTTCTGCCGGCCGAGCTTCGGCGCCGGGTACACGTAGCTGTACTGCTGCTGCACGAGCCCGTAGGGCGCGATGCCCTGGCGGATCGCCTCCTCGCGCGCCTCGACGATGCGCCAGAGCGCCACGTTCGAGATGCCGGCGACGCCGACGAGCCCCTCCTCCTGCAGCGCGCCGAAGGCGCCGACCGTCTCGGCGAGCGGGGTGTCGAGGTCGTCGACGTGGCCGTAGACGACGTCGAGGTGGTCGACCCCGAGGTGCTTCGCGCTCTCGCGCGCCTCCCAGTCGATCGTCGACGCGCCGAGCCCCTGGAAGTTCGTCGGCGCGGTGTTCGAGAGCGGCAGCGCCGGGTCGGCCTTCGCGGCGCCGAGCTTCGTGGCGATGCGCAGCCGGTCGCGCCCGCCGCGCGACGCCAGCCAGCGGCCGAGCAGGTCCTCGCTGTCGCGGCCGTACCCGCCGTCCCAGAAGCTGTAGTTGTTCGCGGTGTCGATGAAGGTGCCGCCGGCCTCGACGAAGCGGTCGAGGATCGCGAACGAGGTCGCCTCGTTGATCTTCGTGCCCATCTGCATGGTGCCGAGGCAGATCGTCGAGACGTCGAAGCTCGTGCTGCCGTTGCCGATCGTGCGGTATCGCATGGATGTTCCTCCGTTGGTGTGGGTGACGGTTTCGAGCGTAGGAATCGATCGGCTCGGGCATACACTCCAATCAGCCCACCGTTCACCAGACCAATCGAGAGACCGGATGCCACGCTCCCGCCCCGCACCGGGCCCCGTCCTCGCCTGGGAGACCCTCATCGACCTCGGCTCGGGGCCCGAGCCGCTGCGCGACCGGCTCGAGCGGGCGATCCGCGACGCCGTCACGAGCGGGCGCGCCCCGGCGGGCGCCGCCCTGCCGCCGAGTCGCGGCCTCGCCGAGACGCTCGGCGTGTCGCGCTGGGTCGTCACCGAGGCGTACGGGCAGCTCGTCGCCGAGGGGTTCCTCGAGGCGACGGTCGGCTCGGGCACGCGCGTACCGGCGACCACCGTCGCTTCTGCAGGAGATCTGACGCGAGGCGGGCCTGCAGCCGACCATGGAGCCCATTCTCCTGCAGAAGCAGCAGCGGGTTCCGGGCTGCGGCCCGAGTACCGGCGACCGCCCTACGACCTCGGGCCGGGCGTCGCCGACCTGCGCCACGCGCCGCGCGCCCGGTGGGCGGCCGCAGTACGGCACGCCCTCGAGACGCTGCCCGACGCCGAGCTGACGGTCGTCGACCGGCTGGGGCATCCCAGCGCCCGGACCGCCGTGGCCGACTATCTCGCCCGCTCGCGCCGGGCGGTCGCCGCGCCGGCCGACGTGGTGATCACGCACAGCGCGACCGACGGCATGACCGCGGTGGTCGCGGGGCTCCGCGCGGCCGGGCACCGATCGATCATCGTCGAGGACCCGAGCTGGTCGCGCCTGCGCGAGGTCGCCGCGGCCGCGGGGCTCACGCCCGTTCCTGTCCCGGTCGACCGCGACGGCATCGACGTCGACCGGCTCGTCGACGCCGCGGCGCGCACGGGCGCGCGTGCCGCGCTCCTCACCCCCGCGCACCAGTTCCCGCTCGGGGCGGCGCTGTCGCCGGCCCGGCGCGAGGCCGTGGTGCGCTGGGCCCGCGTGGTCGACGGCGTGCTCATCGAGGACGACTACGACGCCGAGTTCCGCTACGACCGTCGGCCCATCGCCGCGTTGCAGAGCCTCGCGCCCGAGCACGTCGTGCTCGTCGGCTCGCTCTCGAAGTCGATGGCGCAGGCCTACGGGCTCGGCTGGGCGCTCGCCCCGGCGACGCTCCGCGAGCGCGTGCGACTCGCGGAGCGGCCACGGCCCTCGACGCTCGAGCAGGCGGCGCTCGCGCGATTCATCGAGTCGGGCGACCTCGAGCGGCACCTGCGGGCGGCGCGCGGCCGGTTCAAGCGACGCCGGGCCGCCCTGCTGGCCGCGTTCGGGCGGGAGCTGCCCGAGTTCGAGGTCACGGGCATCGCGGCGGGCATGCACGCGGTGCTCGCGCTGCCGCCCGGGATGCGGGCGGCCGAGGTGTCGGCGGCGGCCGCCGTGCACGGCGTCGCGGTCTCCGACCTCACGCGCTACCGGGCGACGAGCGCACAGGCCCTCCCCGAGGCGCTCGTCGTCGGCTACGGCAACCTCTCGGACGCCCTCGTCGACGAGGCCGTCGCGCGGCTCGCCCGGGTCATCCGGTCGCTCGGGTGAGCGAGGGCGCGGCGCGTTTCGGTGTCCGCCGCGCTCAGCCGCCGAACGTCGTCCAGAACGTGCCGCGCGCCTTGCCGCGCTCGACCTCGAGCATGCCGTCGGAGGCCTCGCGGTCGCGCCCACGGATCTTCTCGGATCCGCGCCGCAGCGAGAACGCCCATTGCGTCACGACCCAGGCCACGACGACGAGGCCGATGAAGACCCATCCGGTCCAGTCCATGATGCCGCCTCTCCGTCGAAGTCCTCCGACGCTACCGCGCGGGCGGCCCGCTCACGGGCGTTCTCGGGTGATTCACGGCCCGTCGTGCGGATGGGCCTCGGGGGCACGGCTGCGCGCCCGCTCCGACTCGCGCCCGCGTGCGAAGGCCCACCGGGCGGCCGGCCAGATCACGAACGAACAACACGCCGACGCCGACCCAGAAGGTGAACTCCATGGCGATCACCCCTCTCGCGCCACGGTACTCCGGCCCAACGGCGACGACAACGAGGAATCCTCGCTACGCCTCCGGCCGTCAGGGCGTGAGCTCGTACTCCTGCGCCCGGTCCCACGGCTCGGCCCAGCCGAGCCGGTCGAGCATGCGGTCGAGCACCAGGGCCGTGAACCCCCAGACGAGGTGCCGCCGACCGCCGACCGTCGGCACGAAGCCCGGGCCGCGCCATTCGTCGCCGTCGCGGCGCGCCACGGTCGTGTACCGGTTGGCCGGGTCGACGAGGTCGGCGACCGGCGTGCGGAACACCGCCGACGACTCCGCGACGTCGACCACCCCGACCGGCGACGGGGCGCGCCACCAGCCGAGCACGGGAGTCACGAGGTGCCCCGAGTACGGCACCGGGATCGACGGCAGCGCACCGAGCACCTCGACGCCGTCGGTGTCGAGCCCGGTCTCCTCGCGGGCCTCGCGGAGCGCCGCGTCGACGGGCCCGCGATCGCCGGGATCGACCCGCCCTCCGGGGAACGCCACCTGGCCGGCGTGCGAGCGCAGCGTCTCGGCGCGGGCGAGCAGCAGCACGTCGAGGTCGCGCGAGACCGCGCGGTCCTGCGCGGCGTGATCGCTCGGCAGGTCGTCGAGCACACCGAACAGGATCAGCACGGCCGCGTCGCGGAACTCGACGTCGCCGAACCGCTCGTCGTTCGGCCAGTCGGCGAAGAGCTCGGCGTCGCGCGCGAGCGCCTCGAGCTCCACGCGGGCGGCTCCGACTCCGGCAGGTGCAGTCACCCTCCCGAGGCTACCCCTCGGCGTGCGGAGCGAGGTGCCCAGTCAGGCGAGATTCGCGACGGCCGTCTCGACGTGGCTCCAGAACCGCTCGACGTCGAGTTCGACGGCGACGTGGGCGTTGGGCTCGCGGCGGAGCATCCCGTCGAAGTCGACGCTCGTCGCGCCGAGCGTCTCGGTGCCCGCCAGCTCGATGTCGAGCCGGGTGCGCCGGAGCGTCACGATGTCGGGGGCGACCAGCACCGCGACCGCGACCGGGTCGTGCAGCGGCCCCTCGGGCATGCCGAAGACCTCGTCGTTCGTACGGCAGAAGAATTCGAGCAGCTCCTCGCCGAACGCGGCGGTGCGCGAACCGATCGCCGCGAGACGGTCGCGCACGCCCTGCGTCACGAGCGCCCGGTGGGTGACGTTGAGGCCGACCATCGTGAAGTCGACGCCGCTCCGCACCACGAGGTCGAGCGCGTGCGGGTCGACCCAGGCGTTGAACTCGGCGTACGGGGTCGCGTTGCCCCGCTCGGTCGATCCGCCCATCCAGACGATCCGGTCGATGCGCGACGACACCTCGGGGCGGTCGCGCAGCAGGATCGCCACGTTCGTGAGCGGACCCGTCGCGATGATCGCGACCGGCACCTCGGCGGCGAGCAGCGTGTCGGCGATGAGCTCGGTCGCCCCGCGGGGGTCGAGCGGCACCGTCGGCTCGGGCAGCTCGGGCCCGCCGAGCCCGTTCTCCCCGTGGATCCACTCGGCCGTCTCGAGTTCGCGCTCGAGCGGCGCGGCGGCGCCCGCCGCGACCGGCACGCCCGTGACGCCGGCGACGGTGAGCGCGACGCGGGCGTTGCGGCTCGTGTGCTCGAGCGCGACATTGCCGCCGACGGTGGTCACCGCCCGAAGATCGAGAGCCGGATGCCCCGCGGCCAGCCACAGCGCGAAGACGTCGTCGTGTCCGGGGTCGCAGTCGATGATCACGGGCAGGGTCATGCGGGTGGCGCTCCTTCGTCGATCCGCGCGGCGGCGAGGATCGCCGAGCGGGTGGCGTACGAGTCGACCGTGCCGCGCGCCTGCACGGCGAGGGCGCCCGCCGCGACGGCGATGCGCATCGACTCGGCGAGGCCGCGCCCCTCGGCGAGGAACGCCGCGAGCGTGCCCGTGAAGCAGTCGCCCGCACCGGTCGTGTCGACGGCCACGACCTCGGGTGCCGCCTCGGCCCAGTCGCCCTCGGGCGACGCCGCGACCGCGCCGGCCCCGCCGAGCGTCACGACCACCGAGCGGGCGACCCGGCCGACCGCGGCGGCGGCGTGCGCGCGCCACTCGTCGAGCGAGGCACCGGCCGCGACCTCCGCGCCGATGCCGACCGCCCGCGCCTCGTGCTCGTTGACGACGAGCGGATCGCACATCGCGAGCGCCGCCGCGGAGACGTCGGCCGGCGGCGCGAGGTTCACGACGAGGCGCACGCCGAGCGCCTCGCAGTGCTCGGCGAGCCGCTCGATCGTCGCGACCGGCAGTTCGCCCTGGGTGAGCACGAGCGCGGCCGCGGCGAGGCGCGCACGCTCGGTGTCGAGGGCGCCCGGGTCGAGCGCGAGGTTCGCGCCGCCCGTGACGATGACCGTGTTCTCGCCCGAGTCGGCGACGGTGACCTGCGCGACGCCGGTCGGGGCATCCGCGACCCGCCCGATGCCCTCGGTCGCGAGGCCGAAGCCATCGAGCGCACCGAGCGCGAGCGAGGCGTTGGCGTCGTCGCCGACGCGGGCGACGAGATCGACGTCTGCGCCGGCCAGGTGGGCCGCCACGGCCTGGTTCGCACCCTTGCCGCCGAGGGCGGTGCGGAAGGCGCGCGACGTCACGGTCTCGCCGGGCTCGGGGAACCGCTCGACGTAGCTGGTGGCGTCGACGTTCAGCGAGCCGACGACGACGACCGCGCCGCGTGCCAACTCAGGCCGCCGGACCCGGGCCCGCGATGCTCGCCGTCAACGGCTCGCCGCCCGAGCGATTGGCGAAGCAGTAGTAGTCGCGCGCGCCGGCATCCCACTGGGCGGCCTCGGCGGGGTAGGAGGCCTGGACCTGCAGGTCGTCCATGCCCGAGGCCGCGGCCACGTCGATGACGCCGGCGGCGGTGCACAGGAGGTTCATCTGCGTGGCGAGCTCCGCCTCGCCCGGGTACGGCGCTGCGGCGTCGCCCGGAAGCGTGCCGCGGTAGACGAGCTGCGCGGCGTGCGGGGTGGCGCAGTCGACGACCGTGTACTCCTCCTGCCAGGCGTCGGTGAACGGCTCGAGGCACTCGCCGCCGAAGAGGGTGTCCCAGGCGTGCACGCCTGCCGGCTGCGGGGCGGTGGGCGCCGGGGGCGGCGTCTCGCTCGCGCTGGCCGACGGGGAGCCGCTCGGTGCCTCGGCGGCGCTGCCCTTCGTGAAGGTCGTGCCGAGGAAGAACAGTCCGACGAGCACGAGCAGGGCGACGAGGCCGCCCGCGATCCAGACGAGGGGGCGGATGCCGCCCTTGTTGCCGCTGCCGTTGCCGTTGCCGGGGCCGGAGGAGCCGCTGCCGGAGCCGTTGCCCGGGCCGGACGGACCGCGGCCGCCCTGGCCGCCGCCCGCGCTGCCGCCCGGGAAGCCTCCGTTCGAGCCGGAGCCGGCCGCGAAGCCGCCGGCACCGGCACCGGCACCGGCCGCGCCGCCCATGCCGCCCGCGGCACCCGCGCCGCCGGCGCCGCCAGCGGCGAAGAGCTGCGCGGTGGCGCCCGTCTGCAGCAGCGCCGTCGCCGGGTAGGCCTCGGCCGGTCGGCCCGCGGAGGGGTCGACGAGACGGAGCGGGCCCGTCGCCGTCACGCTGCCGAACAGCGCGGCGAGGCCGTCGTCGGCCTGATCGTCGGACTCGGGGGCGTCGCCGAAGGGCTGGTCGCCGAGCACCCGCTCCGCCGACCAGGGGTCGGGGTCGGCGCCGAAGGGGTCGGCGCCGAAGGGCTCGGTTCCGGGCTCAGGCCCGGCGACGGGCTCGGCGTCGAACTGCGGTTCGAACTCCGCGGTGCGCGGGGCGAACGCGTCGAAGAACTGGTCGTCGCTCGTGATCTCCGCGGATTCGACCGCGAGGTCGGGCGCCGGCTCGAGCTCGGGCTCGGCCTCGGGAGCGAACCGGACGAGCGAGCCGAGGCCGCTGCTCATCGGCTCGTCGTCGACGACGGCGGTCGCGCCGCTCGCCGGCGCACCGCCGGCGAGGATCGCCGACACCGACCCCGGCGACTCTGCGCGGGGATCCTCGGCGTTCGGATCGGGCCGGAGATTCCAGAGGTAGCCGACCTCGTCGGAGGCGTCGTCGTCCTCGTCGCCCGCGTACTCGTCGTCGGCGTCGACGGGGTCGAGCTGCGCGACCCGTCGCTCGTTCCAGAACGGAGCGCGGCGCGCCGGCAGCTCGTCGCGGTCGTCGGCGGCGTCGCGGTGATCGTCGCCCTGGTCGTCGAAGACCAGGCCGAGGCGGTCGAGGCCGTCGGTCTCGGTGGACACGGCCGGGACGTCGACGCCGGCGGACGTACCCGTGAACGCTGCGGATGCCGCGGCGGGCTCGGGCGCGACGGCACCTCCGCCGAGCGCGGCGAGCAGGTCGTCGACCGGCGGGACCGACCCGAACGGCGTCGGCTCGGGCCGGGGCGCCGCAGTGGCGAACGCGGGGAACGGGGCTCGCGGCGCAGCGAGCATCCCCTCGGCCTCGTGGTCGCGCTGGACCGGCAGCGCAGCGGTCGCGGGGTCGGATGCCTCGGCATCACGCCCATGGAACGCCTGCGCCTCGACGACCGGCTCGACGACCGGGCGTCGCTCGGCCCGCGGGGTCCATTCGAGCTCCTCGGCGAAGGCGTCGAAGCGGCTCGAACGGCGGGCGACGGGCTCGGGAGCCTCGAACGGCTCGGGAGTCTCGGGGTGACGGGCGGGGGTCACGACCGCCTCCGCGGCCTCGACGGGTGCCTGCGGCGGCTCGACGGCGGCGGCGGCGAACGCGGCCGGGACTGCTGCGGACGGGTACTCGGGGGCCGGCGCCTCGGGACGCGCGGTGGCGAAGTCGGTCCACGCACGACCCGGCGTCCATGACGGGGTCGCGGGCTCGGGGTCGACGACCGCGGCCGAGCCTGCGGGGACCGCCGGGGCCGCCGCGACGGGCGGCTCGGGCGTCACCGGCGCCGCGGGTGCGAAGGCCGCGGGCTGAGCGGGTGCGAAGGCCGCGGGCTGAGCGGGCTCGGGCGTCACCTGCGCTGCCGGCGTGAAGGCCGTCGGCTGAACCGGAGCGGCCTCGGACGCGGGCTCGGGCTCATTGAGCGCCGCCCAGAGCTCGTCGTCGTAGCTCGCCGTGCGCGGCGCGGGCGCCTCGCCCCACCCTGCGGGCGCCTCGGGCGGCGCGGTCGGGTGCGGCTGCTGGATCGGGATGCCGCCCACCGGGGTGAACGAGCTCCGCGCGACCGCGGGCGCGGAGAATCCGGCGAACCGGCCGTCGTCGGCGGGAGCCGGCCCGGCGGAGGCCGGATCGGGAGCGAACGACTCGGCGACAGGTGCCTGCGGAGCGGCCGCTGGGGCCGACTCGTCGGCCGGCAGCCCGATCGAGGCGGAGCTGTCGGAGAGCTGCTGGAAGGCCGCACGCAGCGCGGCCTCCGACTCGAGCTCCTGGTCGCCCCAGGTGAGCGCGAACGATGCGGTCGGCGTGACCGGTCCGGGCGGTGCGACCGGCGCGGTCGGCTCGACGGACGCGGCGGGCGTCGTCGGTGCGGGCGGCGACGCCTGCTGGTACTGCCAGGCCGCGGGCTCGGCGGGCGCCATCGGGCTCGCGTCGACGACGGGGGGAACCGGCGCGGGCGCGGCGGGAGCGCCGCCGACGGGCGGCTCGACCTCGGTCAGGCGCACGGTCGGTGCGGGCGGTGCGACGGTGAACGGCGGGGTCCAGGCCGGGAGGCCGGATGCGGCGGGTGGCAACGGGGTCGCACCCGGCGCGGTCGCGCCCGGAAGCACACCTGCGGCTCCGGCGACCGCACTCGCGGCCCCGGCCGAAGCCGAGCCGGCACCGGTCGCGAACCCGGCGTCGCCCCACGGCGCCGGCTGAGCCGGCGCCTGCGGCGGAAGCGAGTGAGCGGCCGGTGCGTCGGGGGCCATCGACGGCGGCTGGCCGGGCTCGCCGATGATGGGGAGCGCCCGGGTGGCCGTGTCGTCGCGCGCGGGCGGCTCGGCGAGCGAGAACCAGTCGAGCACCTCCTCGTGCCGCGAGGCACGTGCCGGGCCGACGGGCGGGGCGACCGGCGCGGCGGGCGGCGGGGACGCCGGGGCGGCGAACGGCGAGGCAGGGGCGGCGGGGGCGGCGGGCGCCGCGAACGCCGAGGGTGCCTGCGGCTGGGACTGCGGCGGGGACGCCTGCGGCGCGGAGCCCGTGGCTCCGCCGCCCGCGAGCTGCGCGAGCAGCCAGTCGGCTCCGTCGTCGAATCCCTGCCGCTCGCTCATCAGGCCAGGCCCAGGTCTTCCAGGCCGATCGCGTAGAGGTAGGGCACGCCCTCGGCCTCGATGACCTCACGGGCACCGGTCGCACGGTCGACGACGACCGCGACCGCCACGACCTCGGCGCCGACCTTGCGCAGCGCTTCGATGGCCTTGATGGGCGAGCCGCCGGTGGTCGAGGTGTCCTCGAGCACGATCACGCGCTTGCCGGCGAGGTCGGGGCCCTCGACCTGCTTGCCGCGGCCGTGGTCCTTCGGCTCCTTGCGCACGACGAAGGCGTCGTACTCGAGGCCGCGGGCGGCACCCTGATGCAGGATCGCGGAGGCGATGGGGTCGGCACCCATCGTGAGGCCGCCGACGGCGGCGACATCGGGGATGTCGGCGATGACGTCGAGCATGACCTGCCCGATGAGCGGTGCGACGCGGTGGTCGAGGCTGACCTTGCGCAGGTCGACGTAGTACGTCGCCTTCTTGCCGCTCGTCAGCGTGAAGTCGCCGTGGAAGACGGCGTCGGCGGAGATGTAGTCGATGAGCCTGCGGCGGGCGTCGGAGTCGTGCGTGGTCACCCGCAATACTTTACGGCCCACCTGCCTGTGAGGAAGGGGTGGAGTCCTCGGCCTCCTCGTCCGAGGTCCGCTCCGAGTCGTCACGGGTGCGCTTGTCGTCCCGTACCTCGCGGCCTCGGCGCCGGCGCTCTCCCCACAGCGAGCGCGGCGTCCCCGGGACGAGTCGCGCCCAGAACGGCGGCTCCTTCTCCTCGGTGAGCGCGGCCGGCACGTCGATGTGGAAGTCGGCGAGTTCCTCGGCGCCGTGGTGGACGACCCGGTAGAGCGCAGTGCCGATCAGCACGCCGAGTGCGATCGACATGACCGCGGTCAACGCCGTCGCGAAGTCCTCGACGCCCTGGGCGGTGCCGACCGCCTCGGTGAGCCCGACGAGCCCCGCAGCGCCCGGCACCAGCAGCCAGAATCCGGGCAGGAACGTGAGCTGCGACGGCGCGCCGTGCGGCAGCGAGGCGATCCACAGCACGACCGGGGTCATCGCGAGCGCGCCGACGAAGCCGCTCACGGTCGAGCCGACGAGTGCCGTGCCGACCGCCTGTCCCGCGTAGGCGACCACGAGCACGAGCAGCACCCAGCCGAATGTGCGGCGGGGCGCCGAGAAGTGCAGGTAGTTGCCGATCGCGAACAGCAGGACGCCGAGGAGCGCCACCCACCAGGGGAACGGGGCCGATGCGTCGAGTGCCGCGTAGCTCGAGCTCGCGACGCCGACCACGGTGCCCGCGGCGAGGATGCCGAACGCGAGCAGGGCGAGTTGCACGAGCCCGAACACGAGCCGGGATGCGCCCGAGAGCATCTGGCCGACGGCGAGTTCCGCGACCGCGGTCGTGAGCACCCCCCCGGGCAGGAACGTCGCGAGCGGTGCGATGAGGAGCCTGATCGGATCGCCGATCTCGACGTAGGGGGCGATGAGGAACACGGCGAGCGCGCAGGCGAAGGCGGCGAAGACCGGGAACACGAGCTGCAGGGTCGGCGAGCGGACGAGCTTCGCGAGGCCGACGAAGGCGCCGAGGCCGAACGCGATGAGGGCGCCCTGCCACGTCGGCGTGAGGAGCAGCGCGAGGCCCGTCACGAGGATCGCGTGCCCGAGGGTGCGCACGAACCAGCCGCGGCGCGGCTTCATGGCGCCGATCTCGTTCAGCCGGTGGATGCCGTCGAGCGGCGAGATCCCCGCCCGCTCCGCCGTGGCGATGAGCGTGTAGAGCTCGGCGATCTGGTCGAACCGGAACGACGCGTTGATCGCCGACCGCACCGCGACATGGCCCTCCTTGCCGCCGCCGGTCTGCACGAGGATGACGGTCGGCAGGACGACGACGTCGGTGTCCTCGCGGCCGTACGCGCGGGAGACGCGCACGAGCGTCGAGTGGATGACGTCGACCGACTCCGCCGCCGCGTTCATGCCCTCCGCGAGCCCCAGCAGGAAGCTGCGGAGGATGTCGCGATCGACCGCGTCGCCGTCGGCCATCGGGACCGCCTCAGACCACCACGAACGAGAGCAGCACGCCGACGATCATCGCCGAGACGACGTAGACCAGGTTCGGGAGCTGGAACGAGTGGTCGAACACGAACTTGCCGAGCTTCGTCGTGCCCGTCTGGTCGAACGCGGCCGTCGCGACCTGCGACCCGTTGGCCGGCAGCGTGTACATGCCCATCGCCGACGGCCAGAGGCCGACGATGAGCGACGCCGGCAGGCCGATCGCGAGGCCGATCGGCACGATCGCGTTCGTCGCGCTCGACTGGCTCGTCGTGAGCATCGCGACGAGGAAGAGCGCGAGTGCGAACAGGAGCGCCCCGACGAACGCACTCGAACCCTCGACGAGCGATCCGAGTCCGTCGACGATGAGCTGGTTGTTGTACGCGACGAAGGTGTTCGCGAGCCACGCGATGCCGAAGAGGGCGAACGCCCCGACCATGCCGGCGGGGAAGGTCGACTGCTTCGGCACATCGGCCGACTTGACCTTGCAGAGCACGAAGATGAGGGCCGCGATGACGCCCATCGTGACCTCGATGATGACGGTCACCGAGACGCGCACGGGGTCGCCGTTGTCGTCGGTGCCGACGATCGGGCGGATGCCCTCGAAGAGCCCCATGAGCACGATGAACCCGACGCCGGCGAGGAAGATCGAGGCCGACAGCACGGCGGTGCGCGGCAGCTTCTTGCTCGTCACGTCCTCGGCAGGGGGCTTGATGAGGTGCTCGGCGAGGCGGCGCTGGTACTCGGGGTCGTCCTCGAGGTTCTTGCCGTGCCGCACCATGAGCAGCGACGCCAGGAAGAGGCCGACGATCGAGGCCGGCCACATGATGAGCAGCACCTGCCCGAGGTCGACGCCGCTCGGCGCCAGCAGCACGACGAGCGACGCCGTCGCGGCGGAGACCGGGCTGCAGAGGATGCCGACCTGCGAGGCCACGGCGGAGACCGACAGCGCCCGCTCGGGGCGGATCTTCTGGTGGTACGAGACGTCGTAGATGACGGGCAGCAGCGGGTAGAAGATGTTGCCCGTGCCGGCGCCCACCGTGAAGAGGAACGACATCGCGGGGGCGAGGAAGACGACGCTCTTCGGCCTCGACTTGATCGCCTTCGCCGCGACGGAGACCATCCAGTCGATGCCGCCGGCCGCTTGCATGACGGACGCGGCCGTGATGACCGTGAGCACGATGAAGACCGCGTCGACGGGGGCGTTGCCCGGCGGGGTCTGGAACCCGAAGATCAGGACGGCGACGCCGACGAGCCCCCAGACGCCGAGGCCGATCCCGCTCGTGCGGGTGCCCATGTAGATCGCCAGGATGACGACCAGCAGCTGGGCGAAGAGGATCCAGACGTTGTCGTTCACGCGCTCGGCCCCTTCACGATCGGCCCGGTGCCCTCGAGCACCCGGACGGGAAGCGGCGTCTCGACGATCCGGCCGTCGATCGCCTCGACCCGGAGGGCGAGCGCGGGGTCGACGGGGCTGATCGCCGTCACGAAGTCCTGGTTCTCGAAGTGGAGCGACTGCAGGTTGCCGACGGCGTAGCCGGTCGCGAGCTCGCCGCTCTGCAGCGCGGCGTGGAAGATCGGCTGCCGCTGGTCCTCCGCGTCGTAGTGGGGGCAGAAGCTGCCGTGCAGGAAGCCGAGCCCCTCGGGCAGCACCTGCAGGGTCGGCCCGTAGCTGTCGGTCGTGCCGCCCTCGAACCAGCAGATGCCGCCGGCCGAACCGCCCGTGAACACGACGTTCGAGCTCGGGTCCTCCCACATCTCGCGCATGATCTCGTCGAGGCCCTGTCGCTTCCACACGTCGAGCATGTTCGCCGTGTTGCCGCCGCCGACGTGGATGACGTCGAAGCCCTTCACGAAGCCCGCGAGGTCGTCGAGGTCGCGATGGAAGAGCGTGAGGTGGTGCGGTGCGCACCGATCGGAGTCGTAGGTCTTGTAGAAGCTCAGCGTGTAGGCCTGCTCGTCACCCGTCGCGGTGCCGACGAACAGCACCCGGGGGCGCTCCTTGCCCGTGAGCTCCAGGATGTAGTCGTGCGTCGGGTCGGCCCGTCGCTCCATCATGACCTTGCCGGCCCCGGTCGCCACCACGTGCGCCATCGTTCCCCCCTCGACCGATGTACCCCTCGCGGTCACGCTATCGGTCGGCGAGGAACGGTGTCGAGAGGCGCGTCAGCCGTGTCGTCGCGGTCGGGTCACGGCGCCGGCGCGCCGGCCGCGGGGCATCGCGATCCCCCCAGGCTCATCTCGATGCGCTCGTCGACCGGACACGACGGCACAGAGGAAGGGCCGCCCCGCGGGGTGTCCCTCCCCCGCGCGGCGGCCCTTTCAGAGGGCCGCGCCTCGCGGTCGGAGGGTGTCCCTCCCCCGCGCGGCGGCCCTGCAGTCCCGGAGAACGGACCTCCGGGGATTCGCGGCACTCAGACGGTGCGCGCGAACGTCTCTCGCGGCTGGCGGCGGTAGCCGTCACGAGCGGTGACGACGATCGCGCCGGCGACGGCGGCGACGGAAACAGTTCCGAGAAGCACGATGATGCTGATCACGATGGATCCTTTCGACGAAGACGGTGCGGGCTGGTCGAGCGACTTTGCGCCGTTGCACGTGTTCGACATGCACTATTCTTCCGCGTCGAAACATTCAGCACAAGCTCACGGTCCTACAAGCACGATGTAGCATTACTACATGGATGTCCGCCGCCTCGACCTGCTCCGCGAACTCGCCGAACGGGGTTCGGTGACCGCGGTCGCCGAGGCGACCGGGCGCACCCCGTCCGCGGTCTCGCAACAGCTCAAGGTGCTCGAGCGCGAGGCCGGCATGCCGCTCACCGAGCGCAGCGGCCGCGGCGTCGTGCTGACGAGCGCGGGGCACGCGCTCGCGCGCAGCGCGACCGACGTCGCGATCGCCCTCGAACGCGCGACCTCCCTGTGGGACGAGTTCCGCAACGACCCGAGCGGTGAGGTCACGCTGATGACCTTCCCCACGATCGGCGCGACGGTGCTCCCCGCGGTGCTGAGCGAGCTCTCGCAGGTCGCGGGCCTCGTCGTGAACGCCACCGACCTCGACCCCGAGCTCGCCGAGTTCGCCGACCTCACCGCCGACTACGACATCGTGCTCGCCCACACCATGCCGGGCGTGCTGCCGTGGGGCGGCCGCGGGCTCAGGGCGGTGCCGCTGCTCACCGAGCCGCTCGACATCGGCCTGCCCGCCGATCACCGGCTCTCGGGCCGATCGCACCTCACCCCCGGCGACCTCGTCGACGAGACGTGGCTCGGGGTGCCGCCGGGCTTCCCCTTCGAGCGCATCCTCCATGCGATCGAGCAGCAGACGGGCCGCCGTGTCCAGGTCAGCCAGCGGTTCAGCGACATGCGCATCATCGAGGCCTTCATCGAGGCGGGCCTCGGCATCGCGTTCGTGCCGCGGTTCACGAGCGGCGCCGTTCCCGACTCGATCGTGCTGAAGCCGCTCCGCGGCGTGGCATCCTCTCGCCAGATCGTCGCCCTCGTGCGCCCCGACGTCGCCGAGCGCCTCGCCGTGCGCACCGTGCTCGACGTGCTGGTCTCGCAGTCCGCACGACTCGAGCGCGAGCACCTGGCCGACTGAACGGCGCTCGCCCGCGCCCGGTGCCCGCCGTGGCCGACGACGGCCACGGGGCATCCGCGCTCACCCCCCGGCACCGCGCTCGAGGTCGTACTCGAGCACGAGGCTGCCGGCCGCCGTCGTGTCGAACGCCGTGAGCACGAGGGGGCGCGGCGACTCGAGCTCGCCGAAGAGCCGCTTGCCCGAGCCGAGCAGGAGCGGGTGCACGAACAGCCGGAACCCGTCGACGAGGTCAGCCCGCAGGAGCGAGCGCACGAGGACCCCGCTGCCGAGGATCGCGATGTCGCCCTCCCCCGTTCGCTTCAGGGCGCGCACGCCGTCGGTCGCGTCACCGACCAGCGGTCGCGTGTTCGCCCAGTCGAACGTGGCCGGGCTGCGGGTGGCGACGTGCTTCTCGGTGGCGTTCAGGTGGGCGGCCATCGGGTTCTCGTCGGGTACCGACGGCCAGAACGCCGCCATCTTCTCGTAGGTCTTCCGGCCGAAGAGGTAGGCCGTCGTGCGGCCGAGCCCATCGGCGACGGTGGAGGCGTGGATCGCATCGGCGTAGGGTGCCCCCCAACCGCCGTGCTCGAAGCCGCCCTCGCGGTCCTCGTCCGGCGATCCCAGTCCCTGCATGACTCCATCGACCGAGAGGAACTCGATCGCGATCAATCTGCGCATCAGCTTCTCCTTTCACACTCCATGCTGCTCCGTCGGGCGGCGCAGGGCTTGAAGGAAATCGATCGGCGATGACGAACGACGCACGCTCCGAGGCATCCGCACCCGGCCCCGTCCTGGTGCGGCATCCCGTGCGTCCCGAACTCGCCGGACTCGTGGCGGGCGTCGTGGGCCACCACGAGCTCGTGGACCGCCCGGTGGTCCGTCGGCAGGTCGCCGGGAGCCTCATCCCGCTGGTGCTCTCGTTCGGCACCCCGCTCGACGTGCTCGACCTCTCGGCCGGCGAGGGGCGCGGTCGCCGCACCTCGTTCGTCGCGGGCATCATGCCCGGCCATGCGACGACCTCGTTCGAGCACGAGCAGCACTGCCTGCAGGTCTACCTGACCCCGCTCGGCGTCGTGCGCCTGCTCGGCCTGCCGGGTCGTGAGCTCGCCGCGCGCGTCGTCGATCTCGCCGATGCGGCGCCCGCGTTCGACGACCGGTTCGTCGAGCGGCTGCTCGAGGCCCGCACCTGGCCGCGCCGCTTCGAACTGGTCGATCGGGTGCTGCTCGACCTGCTCGGGCACGGCCGCCCGGTCGAGCCCTTCGTGGGCTGGATGTGGCGGCAGATCGAGCGCTCGGGCGGGCGGGCCAGGATCGGCGAGCTGGTCGAGCAGACCGGGTGGAGCCAGCGCCACGCGACCGCGCGCTTCACCGAGGAGGTCGGCATCCGGCCGAAGACGGCGGCGAGCATCGTCCGGTTCGAGCGCGCCCTCGCCGAGCTGCGGGATCGCCCGGCCGCCGAGGTCGCGGCCGCCGCCGGCTTCGCCGACCAGAGCCATCTCGTGCGCGAGTTCCGCAGGTTCGCCGGATGGACGCCCACCGAGCTGCTCCGCACCGAGCCCACGACCGCCCAGGCCGCCATCGGTTGACGACGCGACGACGAGTCGATCCGGCGACGGGATCCGGCGACGGGATTGGCGATCGGCCACCACCGGCGGGCGCGGGTCGCCGCCGCCGCGAGAGGGGGTCGCCAAAGACCCGCCCGCGCCGCGACCGTCGCGGTAGGCTCCGGCACCATGGCCGATGACGCGATCCTCCTCGACGTGACCGACGGGCTCGCCCGCGTCACCCTCAACCGCCCCGCCCGCCTCAACGCGGTCGACCCCGACGCGATCACCCGCTGGCAGGCGATCGCGCACGAGGTCGCCGAGCGCGACGACATCGGCGCGGTGCTGCTGGATGCCTCGGGGCGGGCGTTCTGCGCGGGCGGCGACGTCGTGGCGATGTCGGAGCTCGCCGCCGCGGGCGGCGACGCCGCGACCGTGATCACGGAGCTCGCCGACCGCATCCATGACGGCCACCTCACGCTCCGCGAGAGCGCCAAGCCGATCGTCGCCGCGGTGCAGGGGCCCGTCGCCGGCGGCGGGCTCGGCTTCATGCTCGTCGCCGACTTCATCGTGGCGAGCGAGCAGGCGACGTTCTCGAGCCGCTACAGCGACATCGGGCTGACGCCCGACTGCGGCGTGAGCACGCTCCTGCCCGAGGCGATCGGCGTGCGCCGCGCGCTCGAGCTCACCCTCACCCCGCGCACGATCACCGCCGGCGAGGCCCTCGGCTGGGGCCTCGTTACCGAGGTCGTGCAGCACGAGGAGGTCGCGGAGCGCGCCCACGCGATCGCGCGTTCCTGGCTCGACGGGGCGACCGGCGCCTTCGGGCAGGCGAAGCGGCTGGTGCGCTCGGGCCTCTCGCGCTCGTTCGCCGACGCGCTCGACGACGAGGCGCGCACGATCGGGGCGGCCTTCGCGACCCCCGAGGCACAGGCCCGCATCGCGGCGTTCGCGCGCCGCTGACGCGGGTCGCCGTCTCATCGGCGCCCCGCGTCAGGACGGCCCGGTAGGGGGTTGGCCGCACCGGAGGGATCGGAGCAGAATCGGGGCGGAGGCCCAGATGCAGGATCCAGCTGACGAGTTCGCGGCGATCGCCGAGGAGATCGCGACCCGCGCGCAGGCGGCGGGCCTCACGGTCGGCGTCGCGGAGTCGCTCACGAGCGGCGCGATCGCGAACTCCCTCGGCGCGGCCCCCGAGGCATCCGAGTGGTTTCGCGGGGGCGTCGTCGCCTACTCGGAATCCGTGAAGCGGCGGGTGCTCGGGGTCGAGGCCGAGCTCGTGGTCTCGGCGCAGTGCGCGAGCGAGCTCGCCACGGGCGTCGCCCGGCTGCTCGACGCCGACGCGGCCGTCGCCGTCACCGGGGTCGGCGGACCCGACCCGGCCGACGGCGAGCCGCCCGGCACCGTCTTCGCCGCCGTCGCCGTGCGCGGCGAGGTGCGCGGCGCGCGCTTCGCGTTCGAGGGCGACCCCGCCCACGTGGTCCACCGCACCGTGGGGGCGGCGCTGGATCTCCTGCGCGCCGCCCTGCCACCCGCCTCCTCCCACCCGGATTCAGGAGAAGGTCCGCTGCTCAGGACGAAATCCGAGAAATCGTCCTGAGCAGCGAACTTCTTCCTGAAACGGTGGGGGCGGGGCGGGTCCGGGCGGGGCCGGGCGGGGCGGGGTCCGGGAGAGTCGCGGGGGCTAGTCGTGCTGCGGGAACCCGAGGTTCAGCCCGCCGTGGCTCGGATCGAGCCAGCGCGAGGTGATCGCCTTCTCCTGCGTGAAGAAGTCGAAGCCACGGGCGCCGTACGCCTTCGCGTCGCCGAACAGCGACGCCTTCCAGCCGCCGAACGAGTGGTAGGCGACCGGCACCGGAATGGGTACGTTGATGCCGACCATGCCGACCGTCACCTCGCGCTGGAACCGCCGGGCAGCGCCGCCGTCGTTCGTGAAGATCGCCGTGCCGTTGCCGTAGGGCGAGTTGTTGATGATCTCGAGCCCGTCCTCGTACCCGTCGACGCGCACGACCGAGAGCACCGGCCCGAAGATCTCGTCGCGGTACACCGACGACGAGGTCGGCACGCGGTCGACGAGGGTCGGCCCGAGCCAGAAGCCGGCCGAGTCGCCGTCGACGACCGGGTCGCGGCCGTCGACCACGAGGCTCGCGCCGTCGGCGGAGGCCACCTCGAGATATCCCGCGACCTTGTCTCGGTGCTCGCGGGTGATCAGCGGGCCCATGTCGCAGCCGCGCGTGCCGTCGCCCGTCGTCAGGCGCGACATCCGCTCGGCCACCTTCGCGACGAACTCGTCGGCGATCGAGTCGACCGCGAGCACCGCCGAGATCGCCATGCAGCGCTCGCCCGCTGAGCCGAAGCCGGCGTTGACGGCGGCGTCGGCCGCGAGGTCGAGGTCGGCGTCGGGCAGCACGAGCATGTGGTTCTTCGCGCCGCCGAGCGCCTGCACCCGCTTGCCGTTGGCGGTCGCCGTCGAGTAGATGTACTGCGCGATGGGCGTCGAGCCGACGAACGAGATGGAGCGCACGGTCGGGTGGTGGAGCAGCGCGTCGACGGCGACCTTGTCGCCGTGCACGACGTTGAGCACGCCGTCGGGCAGGCCCGCCTCCTGCATGAGCCTCGCGAGCCAGACGGCGGCGGACGGATCCTTCTCGGACGGCTTCAGCACGACCGTGTTGCCCGTCGCGATCGCCAGCGGGAAGAACCACAGCGGCACCATCGCCGGGAAGTTGAACGGCGAGATGATGCCGACGACGCCGACCGGCTGGCGCAGCGTGTAGACGTCGATGCCGGTCGACACGTTCTCGCTGTACTCGCCCTTGGTGTAGCCGGGCATGGCGCAGGCGAGCTCGACGACCTCGATGCCGCGCGCGATCTCGCCGGCGGCGTCGCCGAGCACCTTGCCGTGCTCGCTCGTGAGGATCGCGGCGAGCTCGTCGGTGCGCCCGGCGAGGAGCTCGCGGAACCTGAACATCACCTGCTGCCGCTTCGCGATCGAGGTGTCGCGCCACCCCGGGAACGCTCGCGCGGCGGCCTCGACCGCCGCGTCGACGTCCTCGGTCGACGCGAAGTGCACGCGGCGCTGCTCGACGCCGAGTGCGGGGTTGTAGACGGGGCCGCTGCGAGCGGGGTCGCCGGCGACGGATGCCCCGTCGATCCAGTGCTCGATGAAGTCGGTCATGATCTCCTCTTTCCTCGTCGGGGGTTCAGTCGCCGGATGCGGCGACCGCCAGCACGTCGTCGTAGATCGGCATCGCGTCGGCGACCTCCTCGGCCGTCACCACGCACGGCGGCACCACGTGGATGCGGTTGTCCTGGATGAACGGCAGCAGCCCGCGCTCGACGAGCGCCGCCTTGATGCGACCCATCGCCGGGGCGGGCAGCGGTTCGCGGGTCTTGCGGTCGGCGACGAGCTCGATCGCCCAGAAGACGCCCTCGCCCCGCACCTCGCCGATGACGGCGTGCCGCTCGGCGAGCTCCTCGAGGGCGGGCCCGATCGACTCGGCGCCGATCTCGCGCGCATGCTCGACGATGCCCTCGGCGGCCATGGCGTCGAGGGTCGCGACGATCGACGCCATGGCGAGGGGGTGCCCCGAGTAGGTCAGCCCTCCCGGGAAGACCCGTTCGTCGAAGGTCGCCGCGATCTCGTCGGAGATGATGACGCCGCCCGCCGGCACGTAGCCCGAGTTCACGCCCTTCGCGAAGGTGATGAGGTCGGGACGCACGTCGTAGCCGTCGAAGGCGAACCAGCGCCCGGTGCGCCCGAAGCCCGCCATCACCTCGTCGAGGATGAGCAGGATGCCGTGCTTGTCGCAGAGCGCGCGCACGCCGGCGAGGTAACCCGGCGGCGGCACCAGGATGCCGGCCGTGCCGGGGATCGTCTCGAGGAGGACCGCGGCGATCGACGCCGGCCCCTCCGACTCGATCACCCGCGAGAGGTGGCGCAGCGCGCGCTCCGACTCCTCCTCGGGGGTGGCGGCCCAGAACTCCGAGCGGTAGAGGTACGGGCCGAAGAAGTGCACGTGCCCGCGGGCGAACTCGTTCGGCACACGGCGCCAATCACCGGTCGCGACGATCGCCGCGCCCGTGTTGCCGTGGTACGAGCGATAGGTCGAGAGCACCTTGTCGCGCCCCGTGTGCAGTCGGGCCATGCGCACGGCGTTCTCGTTGGCATCCGCGCCGCCGTTCGTGAAGAACACCTTCCTGAAGCCCGCCGGCGCGCGCGAGGCGATGCGCTTCGCCGCCTCGCCGCGGGCGAGGTTGACCGTCGACGGGGCGATCGTCGTGAGCAGCTCGGCCTGCTCGCGGATCGCGGCGACGACCGAGGGGTGCTGGTGGCCGATGTTGACGTTCACGAGCTGGCTCGAGAAGTCGAGGTACTCGCGGCCGCCGTGGTCCCAGACGCGCGCGCCGCGGCCGCTCGCGACGACGAGCCCCGAGGGGTTCGCCTGCGCCGACCAGGAGTGGAAGACGTGCTCGCGGTCGAGCCGCCGGGCGATGTCGTCGAGGTCTTCGAGGTTCTCGCTCATGGCTTCACTGCCTTTCGCTTTCGATGAAGAAGTCGGATGCCGCGCCGCCGACCGACGACGCGGCATCCTCGCTGCTAGTTGCCGCCCTCTTCGAGGGTGACGTCGATGGGCGACCAGTCGGCGCCGGTGAGGTCGAGGTCCTCGCCCTCGAGCTCCGACAGCGCCTTCTCGATCCACTCGTTCGACCAGGCGGTCGCGGGCGGCTCCTCGGTGATGAGGTGGTCGCCCGCCTCGTTCACCGCGGCGAGCGCGCCGGCGACGGTCTTGTCCCAGGCGGCCTCGTCGATCATGCCGATGCCGTCGTCGGAGGGCCAGATGAGCTTGTTGGTCTCGTTCACCATCCAGAGCTCGTGGCTCGGGCCCCAGCCCGACCCGGCGGCGATCGTGATGTCGGCCGCATCCTCAGGGTTGGCCGCGGCGAACGCCCAGCCCTTGATGACGGCCTTCAGGAACTTGACCGTCGTCTCCTGGTAGTCGGCGTCGCTCTCGAGGCGTTCCGTGTCGGCCCAGATCGCGTCCTGCAGCATGGCGCCCTCGGTGTCCTCGTACGAGATCACGTTGAAGTCCTCGGGCTGGTAGAGCTCGCCGGTGTCGGGGTTCGGCGTCTCGAGCAGCTGCGCGTACTCGTTGTAGGTCATCGCCTGGGCCGCGTCGATGTCGCCCTGCAGGAACGCGTTCATGTTGAAGTCCTGCGTGATGATCTCGACGGTGGTCGAGTCGAGTCCCTCCGCGGCCATCGCCGCGAAGATCTCCCACTCGTTCCCGAAGCCCCACGAGCCGATCTTCTTGCCCTCGAAGTCGGCGACCTCCTCGATGCCCGAGTCGGCCCACGAGACCTGCAGGGTGCCCGAGCGCTGGAAGATCTGGGCGATGTCGGTGAGGTTCGCGCCCTGTTCGATCGAGCCGAGCACCTTCGGCACCCACGCGATCGCGTAGTCGACGTCGCCGTTGGCGAGCGCGTCCTGCGGCACGATGTCGCCGCCCGAGGGGATGATCTCGACGTCCAGGCCCTCCTCTTCGAAGAAGCCCTGGTCGGCGGCGGCGAAGTACCCGGCGAACTGCCCCTGCGGGAGCCACTGGAGCTGGAGCTTCACCGGGGTGAGCTCGCCGTCGGCGGAGTCGCCGCCCGAGCCGCCCGAGTCGCCGGACGAGCAGGCGGCGAGGATGAGCGCGGCCGTGACGGCGAACGCTCCGGCCGCGAGTCCGCGGCGTGTGCTGTGCTTCATGTCGGTCCTTCCCTGTTCTCAGTGCGAAACGGTGGTGCTGGTCGTGCTGACGGTGCTGGTACTGGTGGTGCGGGTCCCCGGGGTGCGGTCGGCGGGCCTGCGGCCGCGCAGCACGAGCCGCTCGAGCGCGAGCGTCGCGAGGTAGAAGAGCAGGCCCAGTGCGATGGATGCCACGACGTACGCCCAGGCGCGGGCGTACGCGCTCGACGCGGCCGAGGTCGAGATCAGGCTGCCGAGTCCGCCGCGCGGTCCGCCGAAGTACTCGGCGACGAGCGCGGAGATCACGGCGAGCGAGGAGGCGATGCGGATGCCGGTGAGGATGAACGGTCGCGCGGTCGGCAGGGTCAGCGAGCGCAGCACCTGCGCGGGCGTCGCCGCGTAGGCGCGCATGAGCTCGCGGTGCACGGGCGTCGTCTGCCGGAATCCGCGCAGCGTGTTGAGGAACACGGGCACGAACGAGGCGATCGCGGCGATCGCCTGGCGGCCGAACTGGCTGTCGGCGCCGAACATCGAGTTCAGCACCGGCGCGAGCGCGACGATCGGCACGACGGCGAGCGCGGCGATGACGGGGGCGCTCATCCGGTCGACGGCGCGCCATCTCGCGGCGAGCGCGGCGAGCGCGATGCCGAGCACCGAGCCGACGACGAGGCCGATGAGCGCGTTCGTTCCGGTGATGATCGTGGCCTGCACGATCGAGTCCCACGAAGCGATGAGGGCCTCGACGATCGAGGCCGGGCTCGGCAGCAGGTAGTCCGAGACGCCGACGACGCTCACCAGGAACTGCCAGATGCCGAGCACGATCAGGCCGACCGCGATCGGTGCCACGATGCGCAGGGTCGTCTCGGTCCGCGGGCTCATCAGCGCGTCTCCACCCCGCGTGCTCCCGTGGCCACGGGGGCGCCGTGCAGTGCCTCGCGCACGGCGGTCACCATCTCGAAGAAGGAGCGGTCCTCGCGGAGGCCCTCGGTGCGGGCGGTCCTCGTGGCGGCGGGGGCAGCGGCGTCGGCAGCGCCCGCGGCCGCTCCAGCGCCTGCGCCTGCGCCGCCGCCGAGCCGCATCGGCACGATCTCGCGGATGCGCCCCGGCCGCGGCGACATCACGACCACCCGGTCGGAGAGGAACACCGCCTCGGGGATCGAGTGGGTGACGAAGACCACGGCCGCCCCCGTCTCGCCCGCGATGCGCACGAGGTCGGCCTGCATCTTCTCGCGCGTCATCTCGTCGAGCGCGCCGAACGGCTCGTCCATGAGCAGCAGCCGGGGCTGCTCGGCGAGCGAGCGGGCGATCGCGACGCGCTGCTGCATGCCCCCCGAGAGCTGGTCGGGGTAGCGCTCGGCGAACTCGCTGAGCCCGACCATGTCGAGCAGCTCGTCGACCTTCGCCCGCCGCGCGGCCTGGGCGACGCCGTGCAGCTCGAGCGGCAGCGCGATGTTCGCCGCGACCGTGCGCCAGGGCAGCAGGCCCGCCTGCTGGAACGCGATGCCGTACTCCTGGTCGAGCCGCGCCTGCGTCGGCGTCTTGCCGAAGACGGCGATGCTTCCCGCCGTCGGACCGTCGAGGTCGGCGATGAGCCGCATCAGGGTCGACTTGCCGCAGCCGCTCGGGCCGATGAGCGAGACGAACTCGCCGGCCGCGATCGTGAGATCGATGCCCTCGAGCGCGTGCACCCGGCCGCCCTGCGTCTCGAACACCTTGTCGACGCCGCTCACCTGCACGGCGGTGGCGGGTGCGGCGGTCGCGCCGGGGGCGGCGGTGGTCTCGGGAGCGCTCATGCGGCTTCCTCCGTTCGTCGGTAGTTCTTCAGGATCACGCCGAGCAGCGCCACCGAGCCGGCCGCGACGAGGCCCAGCACCACGGCGCCGAAGATCGGCCCCCAGGCCTTGGCCGGGTCGCCGGAGGCCTGTCCGGCGAACTGGATGAGGAGTCGCCCGATGCCGCCCTGCAGGCCGGTCGACACCTCGGCGACGACCGCGCCGATGACGGCGTTGGCCGCGCCGAGCCGCAGTGCGGGCAGCAGGTAGGGCACGGCGGCCGGGAAGCGCAGCTTCACGAGCGTCGCCCAGTAGCCCGCGGCGTAGCTCTGCATGAGCTCCTCGTGGATGCGGTCGGGCGACTGGAGCCCCTTCAGCGCGCCGATCGCGATCGGGAAGAACGCGAGGTAGCTCGCGATCAGCGCGACCGACATCCAGTCCTGCCACTCGAAGGCGCCGATCTCGACGCGCGATCCCCAGCTCTTCACGATCGGGGCGAACGCGATGAGCGGCACCGTCTGGCTGAGCACGATCCACGGCAGCAGGCCCCACTCGGCGATCCGCCAGCGCTGCATCACGAGCGCGAGGCCGACGCCCACCACGACACCGACGAGCCAGCCGGCGGCGGCGATGCCGAGCGTCGTGAGCGCGCCGAGCAGGATCACGACCCAGAGCGCCTGCGCGGAGGGCGAGCGCGTGACCGGTTCGGCGAGCCGGGCGAACATGTCCCAGACGTGCGGCATGGCGAGGTCGGTGGTGCGCGGCAGCACCCGCGTGTCGCCGATGAGCACGCCGTCGGCGGGGGCGAGCAGCTTGTAGCCCTCCCAGAGCGCGACGAGCAGCAGGACGCCGGCGACGCCCCATCCGACGACGGACGCTCGGCGCGCTGCGGTGGTCATGCCTTCGCCGTGATGTGCTCGGTGAGCGCCGGGATCACGGTCTCGCCGTAGACCCGCAGCGTCTCCTCTTTGTTGTCGTGCTGGAGGTAGCCGGCGAACTGGTCGACGCCCAGGTCGGCGAGCTGCTTCAGCTTCTGGATGTGCTGGTCGGCCGAGCCGAGCACGCAGAACCGCTCGACGATCTCGTCGGGCACGAAGTCGACGTGGTCGTTGTCGGCCTTGCCGTGGGTGTTGTAGTCGTAGCCCTCACGACCGCGGATGTAGTCGGTCAGCGCGTCGGGCACCGTGCCGTGCGCGCCGTACTTCGCGACGATGTCGGCGACGTGGTTGCCGACCATCCCCCCGAACCAGCGCGACTGGTCGCGCATGTGCGCCCAGTCGTCGCCGATGTACATGGGCGCGGCGACGCAGAACTTGATCGACATGGGGTCGCGCCCGACGGCCTCGGCCGCGTCGCGCACCGTCGTGATCATCCACGCGGCGATGTCGACGTCGGCCAGCTGCAGGATGAAGCCGTCGCCGACCTCGCCCGTGAGCTTCAGCGCCATCGGGCCGTAGGCGGCGACCCAGATGTCGAGCTCGGAGCCCTTCGACCACGGGAACTGCAGCTGCGAGCCCTTGTACTCGACGCTGCGCGAGTTCGCGAGCTCGCGGATCACGTGGATCGACTCGCGCAGCTCGCTCATGCTCACGGGCTTGCCGTTCGTGACGCGCACGGCCGAGTCGCCCCGGCCGATGCCGCAGATGGTGCGGTTGCCGTACATCTCGTTGAGGGTCGCGAAGATCGACGCCGTGACCGTCCAGTCGCGGGTGGCCGGGTTGGTGACGAAGGGGCCGACCTTGATGCGGTGGGTCTCGGCGAGGATCTTGCTGTAGATGACGTACGGCTCCTGCCAGAGCAGGTGCGAGTCGAACGTCCACGCGGTGCTGAAGCCGTACTGCTCGGCGAGCTTGGCGAGGTGCACGGTGCGCGAGGCGGGCGGGTTGGTCTGGAGGACGACGCCGAAGTCCATGTCGTTCCCTTCTGTCGATCGTGGGGGCTCGGTCGGTCGGGATGCTCAGATGAGGTACTGGCTGAGACCCCGCTTGAGGTACTTCCCGTCGCCCTTGGTGCCGAGGTACCGGTCGCCCTCGACGATGACCTTGCCGCGCGAGAGCACGGTGTCGACGCGACCGTCGATCTCGTAGCCCTCCCAGGCGGAGTGGTCCATGTTCATGTGGTGCTTGCGCCCCTCGCCGTAGCCGATCGAGGTGTGCCCGTTCGGGTCGTAGACGACGATGTCGGCGTCGGCGCCGGGCTGGATGACGCCCTTCCGCCCGTAGAGCCCGAACATCCGCGCGGGCGTCGTCGACGTCAGCTCGACCCAGCGCTCGAGCGTGATCTCGCCGGTGACGACGCCCTGGTACATGAGGTCCATGCGGTGCTCGATCGAGCCGATGCCGTTGGGGATCTTCCGGAAGTCGCCGAGCCCGAGCTCCTTCTGGTCCTTCATGCAGAAGGGGCAGTGGTCGGTCGAGACCATCTGGAGGTCGTTCGTGCGCAGCGCCTGCCACATCGAGTGCTGGTGGCCCTCGGCCCGCGAGCGCAGCGGCGTCGAGCACACCCACTTCGCGCCTTCGAAGGCGCCCCATTCGTCGCTGGATGCCCCGAGCTGATCCTCGAGCGAGAGGTAGAGGTACTGCGGGCAGGTCTCGCCGAACACGTTCTGCCCCTTGTCGCGCGCCCAGGCGAGCTGCTCGACGGCCTGCTTCGCCGACACGTGCACGACGTAGAGCGGGGCGCCGGTGAGCTTCGCGAGCATGATCGCGCGGTGGGTCGCCTCCTCCTCCATCTCCCAGGCGCGGGCGATGCCGTGGTAGTACGGGTCGGTGTTGCCGGCGTCGACGAGCTGCTGGGCGAGCACGTCGATCGCGGGGCCGTTCTCGGCGTGCATCATCGTGAGCATGCCGGTCTCGCGCGAGACCTGCATCGACTTGAGGATCTGCGCGTCGTCGGAGTAGAAGACGCCCGGATACGCCATGAAGAGCTTGAAGCTCGTGATGCCCTCGTCGGGCAGGCGCTTCATCGCGGCGAGCGAGTCGTCGTTGACGTCGCCCACGATCTGGTGGAACCCGTAGTCGATCGCGCAGTTGCCCGCGGCCTTCTCGTGCCAGGCGGCGAGTCCGTCCTCGATGCGCTGGCCGTAGGTCTGCACCGCGAAGTCGATGATCGAGGTCGTGCCGCCGTGCGCGGCGGCGCGGGTGCCGGTCTCGAAGGTGTCGGAGGCCTCGGTGCCGCCGAACGGCAGCTGCATGTGGGTGTGGGCGTCGATGCCGCCGGGGATGACGTACTTGCCGGTGGCGTCGATGACGCGGTCGACGGCGGCCGAGACATCCGTGCCGAGCAGTTCGCTGCCCGGTTCGATGACGGCGACGATGCGCTCGCCGTCGACGAGCACGTCGGCCGCGGCGCGGCCGGTGGCGCTGACGACGGTGCCGCCGGTGATGAGGGTGGTGGTCATGATCTCGATTCGCTCCTTCGTCGCTGCTCGATCACCGGGGACTACGGCTTCGCGATCTTCGCGTAGGAGTCGGGCCGGCGGTCGCGGTAGAACTGCCAGTCGTCGCGCATCTGCTGCACCATGTCGAGGTCGAGGTCGCGCACGAGCAGTTCCTCGTGCTCGCTCGAGCCGCGCTCGCCGACGAAGTTGCCGCGCGGGTCGATGACCTGGCTCGTGCCGTAGAAGTCGACGGCGAGGTCGCCGTACTCGTTGTCCTCCCGGCCGACCCGGTTGGGCTGCAGCACGAAGTAGCCGTTCGCGACGGCGGCGCACGGCCCCTCGACCTCCCACAGGCGGTTCGAGAGCCCGGGCTTGGTGGCGTTCGGGTTGAAGACCATGTGCGCGTCGTTCAGGCCGAGCTCGCGCCACCCCTCGGGGAAGTGCCGGTCGTAGCAGATGTACATGCCGACGCGGCCGACGGCGGTCTCGAAGACGGGGTAGCCGAGGTTGCCGGGGCGGAAGTAGAACTTCTCCCAGAAGCGGTCGAGGTGCGGCAGGTGGTGCTTGCGGTACTTGCCGAGGATGGTGCCGTCGGCGTCGACGAGCACCGAGGTGTTGTAGTAGACGCCCGTCTCGGCCTCTTCGTAGATCGGCAGCACCATGACGGTGCCGAGCTCCTTCGCGACGTCGGCGAAGCGCTGCACGATGGGCCCCTCGGCCGACTCGGCGAAGCGGTAGTACTTCTGGTCCTGCGTGATGCCGAAGTACGGGCCGTAGAACAGCTCCTGGAAGCAGACGACCTCGGCGCCCTGCGCCTTCGCATCGCGGGCGAACTGCTCGTGCTTGTCGAGCATCGAGGCCTTGTCGCCGGTCCAGGTGGTCTGCGTGATGGCCGCTCTGACGATCGTCATGAATGTCTCCTGAGTCGGGCGGCGCCATTGCCGTGCACTCGAGGATCGCCTGGCGTGGTGCTCGTGTCAGGTGATCATCGGCTGCTGCTGCGACGCCGAGATGTACCGATTGAACTGCCGGTGGAACTGCCGAACGGTGTGACGGACCAAGGGCTTGTGGCCCGTTCTGTTATTGTTCGGCTTGAACATTTCTCTTCTGTTTCACTCTGTGACGCTGTGGTTACATATCTTGTCCCTTGCGCGGTTCGGAGGCAATGGTGGTGTCAGGTATTCGAATGGATGCCTCGCGATTGATCGAACTCGCCGAGTTCGCCGATGCCTCGCCGCGCACGATCGCCGGTGACGTGGCCCGGCTCGTGAACGGCGGCGAACTCGCCGCGGGCGACCGCTTGCCCACCGTGCGCGAGCTCGCCGCCGCGCTGAGCGTCAGCCCCGCGACGATCAGCCAGGCCTGGCAGGCCCTCGCCCGAGCGGGCGTCATCGAGAGCCGCGGCCGCGCCGGCAGCTTCGTTCGCGGCGCCGAGGCGCTGCGGCTCGCCCCGCGCATGCGCGGCATGGCCGCCCCCGACGATCCCGTTCGGCTCGACCTCTCTCGCGGCACTCCCGACCCGCTGCTGCTGCCCGCCCTCGGCCCGGCGCTCTCACGCGTCTCGACCAGGGCCGAGACCGGCAGCTACCAGGCCGAACCCGTCATTCCCGCGCTCGCGCGCGCCCTGCGCGAGTCGTGGCCGAGCGACGCCGAGTCGCTCATGGTGGTCGACGGCGCCCTCGACGCGATCTCCCGCACGCTCGAGGAGCTCGTGCGCTTCGGCGATCGGGTGGTCGTCGAGAGCCCCGGGTTCCCGCCGTTCCTCGACCTGCTCGAGGTGCTCGGCGCGGTCGCGGTGCCGGTGCGGCTCGACGAGCACGGCATGGTGCCCGAGGCGCTCGCCGTCGCCCTGCGCAAGCGGCCCGTGGCCGTGCTGCTGCAGCCGCGCGCACAGAACCCGACCGGGGCATCCATGACGCCCGGGCGCGCCGAAGCGCTCGCCCGCACCATCGCGACCGCCGAACGCGTCGACGACCTCGTGGTCATCGAGGACGACCACTCGGGCCTCATCTCGATCGAGGGCGACGTCACGCTCGGCACCTGGCTGCCCGGCCGCGTCGTGCACGTGCGCAGCTTCTCGAAGTCGCACGGCCCCGACCTGCGCATCGCCGCCCTCGGCGGACCGCGCGAGCTCGTCGAGCACATCGCCGGGCGCCGCATGCTCGGCCCCGGCTGGACGTCGCGCATGGTGCAGACGATCCTGCTCGACCTGCTCACCGACGGCGCCTCGATCGACGCCGTCACCGAGGCGCGCCGCCAGTACTACACGCGCCAGCGCATGCTCGGCGACGCCCTCCGCGAGCGCGGCGTCGCCGTGCACCACGCCGACGGCATCAACCTCTGGATGCCGGTGCTCGGCGAGCGCTCGGCCCTCGTGCAGCTCGCGGTCGCGGGCATCAGGGTCGCCGCCGGCTCCCCCTTCCTCGCCGCCGCGAACGGCACGGATGCCCCGGGCGCGGGCCGCACACGACGCCCGGGCGAGTTCGTGCGCGTCACGGTCGGCATGGTGCGCGACGACGTCGACGGGGTGGCCGACGCGCTCGCGACGGCCGCCCAGCACGTCGTGGCCGGAGGGTACTGAGGGCGAGCCGCTGCGGAGGTGGTGCCGGTGGTGCCGCCTAGGCTCGCAACATGCCCGACCTCGACGACGTCCGCCGCATCGCGGCCGGGCTGCCTGGCAGCGAAGAGCGGTCGATGACCGGCGGCGCCGCGTGGTTCGTGCGCGGCAAGCTCTTCGCATGGGAGTGCCACCCGTGGCCGAGCATCCCCGACGACATGCGCGAGGTGATCGCGGCCGAGCTCTGCGTCGGCGTCAAGGTCGCCGACCCGGTCGACGCGCTCGCGCTCCGTGAGATGCAGCCCGAGGTGTTCCTGCGCGCGACGACGCGATGGGGCGAGCCGAAGGTCGCGTTCCGAATGGCCGGCATCGCGGACGACCACCTCGACGAGCTCGTGACCGAGGCCTGGCGGGTGCAGGCGCCGAGGTACCTGCGGCGCGAGTTCGGGGTCGACGACGCGTAACGCCGATCGGTGGGGGCTACGCAAACCGGCGGTCTCGGGGATCGGCCGCCGCACGCCACTCGGTGAGCGCCGTGAATGCGACCTCGTACTCGCCGGCGGGCGAGAGCAGTATTCGGTGCGCGAATCGACCGTCAGGCTCGAGATCGATCTCGTCGTAGACGATCTCGGTCGCGGCGTTGAAAAGCCGCAGCGACTCGATCGACGCGCCGTGCTTCAAGCGCAACTCAGCGTCGATGAAGGTCAACTCGAGGAGCTCGTATCCGATCTGCAGATGCCCGATGTGCGCCCGCATCACCAGTGCCGCACCCGGTCGGTAGTCGAAGGTGTGAACCTGCGCATCGTGCAGGTCGATTCCGTCGGCCAAGCGCTCGGCGCCCGAATGGAGACTTGGCAGCACCTGCTCGCGATGCGCCTCGTACGCCTGCCACCGCTCGAGCCACTCATCGTCTCCGAGTGAGCCCGAGGCCCATTCTCGGGTGAGCCACTTCATCGTCACGTTCGAGAATCTATTTGCCTCTGGTAGGTGGGGCGATGTCTTGCTGATTGGATATCACAGTCGAACATCCAACCCGTCATCTTCATCGACGCCGACACGTGCCGGGGTAGAAAAACGGCGCGGTCCTCACCGAGTTCGCGCACTGGGGGTCACGCGAGTGAACCGGCCTACTCGCCCACGTAGAACCACTGAGCAAACTCGTTCAGATCGAAGTCAGGGTGGAGGTTCTCATCCTCGACGTCATATTGAGCGGACGGCAGCCCCGCTTCTGCGAGCTCCTCGATATCGCTCAATCGAAGCTGACAGACTGAGCAATGGAAGGCCCCAGGTGCGAAGGTCGGCTGCAGGTAAACCGACGGGATATGCTCCCACTCGCCGTCCCCGGTCTTCTCCACGTCCCAGTCGACTTCCTCGGAACCGTCAAGTTCGCCCCTCAAGATCCCCATGAATTTGCACTCAGGGCATTCGAATTGGGCGAAACCTTCTCCGCTCAGCCGGAACGCGAACCCCCAACGCCGGTCTTCGAGCGCCCTATTTGTTTGGGCGTAAGCCACCTCACCTAGGTCATTCGCCCGCCGATCAAGTCGATTGCGAGCCTGAACTCTCTTCAGCGACACGCGCCGCGCGATTTCAGTCTTTTGAGTGTCCACGAGGGTCGAGACCAGCTCCGCGTACGCGCCGAAGAATGCAGCCTCGTCGAGCCCCAGCCGAGCGACAAACTCGCGCAAAACGGTCAGGCAGTCGAGCAGAACATGTCGCGCATCGGTGCCCGCGCCAACGTGGACCGCGCCGTTGCGGACGTTGATCATGCGGGTCAGCCGAGTACCCGGGACAGAAAGCGCACCAGTGACCTCACCCGCCCGACGCAGCACGACCTTCAGACCGATTGTCTTGAGGCCCGTGGCGTAGATGTCAGGCTGGTCGCCTGCCAGCTTCAGGAGCGAGCCCTCATCGTTTTCGGGCACAAGTAGTACCGGGTTCTTGGACCACAGCACAGCCTTTCCAAGGAGCTCAACAGCAATCGAAGCAAACGCTACTCGGGTGCTGTTCTCCTCGGCCCATGCCTCAAGGGAGTCGTGGGCGAGTTGCCGCGAAGACTCGATGAGGAGCGCCTGCGACTCGGTGCGGCGATCACGCTCGGGGGCGAGGACGGCTTCTTCTGCTGACACACCGACACAATGCCATCAATTGCTCGTCTCTGCCTAAGCTGCGCCTGAATTGAGATTCACACTGCGGAGCTACCCAACCATGTCGGCAGTCCCTGGCCGAAACGATCAAAGGGCTTGTTCAGGTGGCCGAATTCACACAGCACACCATGTGGGAGGTCATCGCTAGTGAGCTCGATGTCGAGGTGAAGGTCGCCGATCTCATCGGCGCTGGAGTTCCGCGCACCACGACGCGGGTGCCGAAGGTCGCATTTCGCATGGCGGTCATCGCGAAGGCCAACCCGAGAGGGCTGGTTACCGAAGCGTACGCGCGGGCACCGAAAGACGTGCGGCTCGCGCTCGAGCCCCCTAGCCTTGAAAGCGGGCCAAGGCCATTTTCGTGCCCAGATGCCTAACTAATTCCCAGACCCTTCCAGATCCCACGATGCAGGAGAAGCCTGTCGGGAAACCCCAGCGTGGAATTCCTGTTTCGGTATTTGAAAGTGTACGAGCTGTATCCGTTTCGGTTGCTATGAACCGTTCCAAGTGCGCTGCGCTCGAACAGGGCCACTACGATTTCCCGAATCTTTGACGATGAAAGCGGCACCTGCAGCTCAACTGCAGTGTTCAGGAGGTCTTTGTACTTGAAGTCTCTGGAGCGCATTGCTGAGAGAAGGGAGATCATGCTCTCTATCTCCTCGGCGGTTCCCACGCCGACGAGCTCATCGCGGATTTCGGGGAGGAAGTACTCGATTGAGTACTTCCTCATACCCTTTTCAATTGCATCGCGCGAGATGACGCCCGCGGTCGGGCTGGTGAAGTCCTGCACACACTCAAGCAGTTGGAGGAAGTCCCGGGGAGTGTGACGGGTGAGAGAGAGCAGGGCCTTAATGGAGCTTTCTCCGCCCATGGTCGGAGGGAGGTAACTCGAAAGGCACACATCTGGATCGCCCGCGGAGTACTGCACCCGAAGATCGGCGAGCGCGACGAGCGCTGAATTCTCTGGGTGTTTGACATCGTGGTACCAGTCAAGAACAACAGCGCTATCTCGTCGCATCTTGTTCTTGTTCGCATCTGGGAATCGCTCGAACATGTCCGTCCGACAGAGTAGGACGATCTTCGCCGGCACAGCATACGCGGCGAGGTCGTCGTTGATACGGCTGACCTCTTGCATGAGAGCACCAAGCGAAATCCACTGAATGTCGCGCTGAATCAGAATGTCGTCGAGGCCGTCGATGACGATTACGTGGCGCGCCGGCCCTCGGAAGTTCTGAGTGAGGATGCGGAGATGCTCCACAAGCTGTAGGAAGCCCACGTCCAAGTTCGCAACCGATTCCTCACGGATCGCTTCAACGAGCCCTGGCACCGAGGCTTTGAAAGAGTTCTTCGACGACCTGACCACAAGCCCTTTGAAGTCCCCGATGGGTAGATATCCGGCGCGCTCGAGTGCTCCAATCGCCTTCTGAAATTGGGGTGTCTTCGCGGAACTAAGGTCACGATTGAACGAGTCAAGCAACCGAAGTAGCAATAGCCATGCCCAAGTTGTCGGATATTTCGATTCCGGCTCATCGCTCCCCACCCCGACACGTCCGAAGGCAGCGAACGGAAAGTCCTTCAGCGTGAGCGGCACAACATTCAACTGATCGTCGGCTTCGGCATCAAGTATCAGCCTCTGCCCAATCGCCGATTTCCCAGAGCCTTTGTAGCCGAGAAACAGGAAGCGGTCACCGTCCCTCGCTTCCGCGACAGTCCCATCCTGATCGTAAAAGCCCCGAAGGATTAGATCGGGTGCGTGCGACCCTTCCTTCTCCGCGCTCGCATAGCCGAATCGAATGGACTTGAAGTCGGTCACAGAACACCTTCGTTTCACGAATCGGGCAAGACATGTATTTGAACCTCGGACATGTGTATCGCGTTCCGTCGCGTCACATCTAGCCACCGGGTCCGATCCGGCCAGCTTGCATGAGCAGCCTTCGTCTCGGGGCCACAGGGCGCGCTCCTCGTGAGCCTAGCGCCGCGGTTCGCCCGCATCCGTTCGCGTCGCCTCAACCTCGCTGGCACGAGCGCCGACGGGAAAGGGACACATGACGGGAACGCCCGAACGAGGCAGACTGACCTCGTGAGCCAGCGCAGCCGAGCCTGGGTGCTGCACGTCGACCTCGACCAGTTCATCGCGGCGGTCGAGGTGCTGCGGCGCCCCGAGCTCGCGGGCAAGCCCGTGATCGTCGGTGGCCGCGGCGATCCGAGCGAACGGGCGGTGGTGTCGACGGCGTCGTACGAGGCGCGGGAGTTCGGCGTCGGCTCGGGCATGCCGTTGCGGATCGCGGCGCGCAAGGCGCCCGAGGCGATCATCCTGCCGGTCGATCACGAGGCGTACACCGCGGCATCCGAGGAGGTGATGGCGACGCTGCGCGCGCAGCCCGGAGCGACCGTGCAGGTGCTCGGCTGGGACGAGGCGTTCGTCGGCGTCGAGACCGACGACCCCGAGGCGATCGCGCGGGCCGTGCAGCGCGCGGTGCTCGAGCGCACGCGGCTGCACTGCAGCGTGGGCATCGGCGACACGCTCGTGCGCGCCAAGGTCGCGACGGGGTTCGGCAAGCCGCAGGGCGTGTTCCGGCTGACCGCGGAGAACTGGCTCGAGGTCATGGGCGATCGGCCCACGAAGGAGATGTGGGGCATCGGCACGAAGATCTCGCGGCGGCTGGCCGCGCTCGGCATCGCGACGATCGGCGAGCTCGCGGCCGCCGATCCCGAGGCGGGCGGCCTCGTCGCCGAGTTCGGCCCGCGCATGGGTCCCTGGTACGCGCAGCTCGGCCGGGGCGAGGGTGCGCGCGTCGTCGACGACACCCCCTGGGTCGCGCGCGGCCACAGCCGCGAGACGACCTACCAGCACGATCTCGTCGAGGCGTCCGAGATCGAAGCGGCGATCCGCGAGCTGGCCTCGCAAGTGCTCGCGGATGTCGCGGCCGAGGGCCGCCCGGTCGTCGGCCTCGCACTGAAGGTGCGGTACGCGCCCTTCATCACGAAGACGTTCACGAAGAAGATCGCCGAGACGGGCGACCACGCGGTCGTGCTCGCCCGGATGCTCGAGCTCGCGGGCCGCATCGAGCCCGACCGGCCCGTGCGGTTGCTCGGCCTGCGCGCCGAGATGCGCATGCCCGACGAAGCGCGCGACGGGCACACGCCGACCCGCAGCGGATGGTGAGCGAGCCCCGCATGCCAGACTCGCGGCATGACGGACCGCGATCGCCCGCCGGCCCCTGGCGCTGACTCCCCCGCCCCGGCGCCGGCCGGCACGGCGAGGCGCGCCATGCACCTGCTCCGGCGCATCCCGGTGACGCTCTCGGTGCTGCTCGTGCTCGTCGTCGCCGGCCTCGTGAGCGGCGGCTTCACGAGCCCGAGCGACCAGGCCCCCTGGTACGAGACCTTCGCCTACGGCCTGCCCTCCTTCGCCGACGGCCGGTGGTACACCGTCGCCACGGGCACGGTGCTCGTGGCGGTGCCGCCCGGGTACCTGCTCATCCTGCCGCTCGCCGCGCTGGGGCTCGGCTGGCTCGAGCTGCGGCGCGGCTCGTGGCTCACCGCCGCGACCTTCCTGATCGGGCAGGTGGTCGCCGTCGTCGGCACCGCCTTCATCGTCGCCGGGTTCGCGGCGTTCGGCTCGCCGTGGGCCGACGAACTCGCGACGCAGCTCGACGTCGGCGCCTCGGGCGGCGTGTTCGCCGCGATCACGATGGCGGCGTTCTCGCTGCGCTCGCCGTGGGCGGGACGCGTGCTGCTCATCGTGTTCGCCGTGGTCACGATCGGGGTGCTCTTCATCGGCACGCTCGCCGACATCGAGCACGCCGTCGCCGTCGTCGCCGTGATGCTCGTGCAGGCGCGCGCGTTCAGCCGTCCGACGCTGCGCGAGCAGCGCTTCATCACGTGGACCGTGCTGCTCGCGGTCGGCGCGGCGCAGCTCATCCTCGTGCTCGTGCCGGCGTTCGGGCCGTTCGGCGCGAGCGACCCGGGCGGCGCCCAGTTCGTCGACGTCGCGATCGATGCGGTGATCGTCCTGCTGCTCGCCGACGGGCTGCGCCGGGGCATCCGGCTCGCCTGGATCGGCGCCGTCGTGCTGGGCGCCCTCAACGTGCTCGGCGGCGTCCTCGCCTTCCTCCTGCTGACCCTGCTCGACGCGCTCGGCTCCGACTCGGACGCCGCCGAGCTCGCCGACTCGACTGCGCGCGACGCGCTCACGCTCGCGATCACGACCTCGGTGCTCTGGCTCGGCATCCTCATCTGGCTCGTGATCACCCGGCACGCCTACCGCGCGCGGCTGCGCCGCCGACTGCCCGGTGCCCGTGATGCCCAGAGCCCGGGCGCCCTCGCCGAGACCGCGCGCGAGCTGATCCGCGAGACCGGCGGCGGGCCGCTGTCGTGGATGGCGACGTGGCCGGACAACCGCATCTTCCTCGGCTCCGACCCGGCGACGGCCGTGGCGTACCAGACGCACCAGGGGGTCGCGATCGCCCTCTCCGACCCGATCGCACCCGACGACCTCGTGGGCGAGACGCTCGTCGAGTTCCTCGACACGGTCGAGCGCGCCGGGTTCGCGCCGTGCGTGTTCGGTGCGACCGAGCGGGCGCGAGCCGTGATCCCCGAGGGGTGGCGGGCCGTGCAGATCGCCGAGGACACGATCGTCGACCTGCCGGGGCTCGAGTTCACCGGCAAGGCGTGGTCGCCCGCGCGCCAGGCGCTCAATCGCGCCGAGCGCGAGGACGTGACCTTCCGCATGGGCGTCCTCGCGCAGCAGTCGCGACGGGTGCGGGCGCAGGTCGACGAGATCTCGGCGCAGTGGGTCGGCGAGAAGGAGCTGCCCGAGATGCGCTTCACCCTCGGCACCGTCGACGAGGCGCTCGACCCCGAGGTGCGTATGGCGTTCGCCGAGCGCGACGGGCAGCTCGAGGGGTTCCTCAGCTGGCTGCCGGTGTACGGCGCCGATGGGACGGTCGCCGGGTGGACGCTCGACCTCATGCGACGCCGCGCGGGCGGCACCTTCCCCGCCGTCATGGAGTACCTGATCGCGTCGTCGGCGCTCGCGTTCCGCGACGAGGGCGCGGCGTTCCTCTCGCTCTCGGGCGCGCCCCTCGCGCGCTCGACGCCGGCATCGGCCGATGAGCTGAGCCCCATCGACGGCTGGCTCGACCACCTCGGGGCGATGCTCGAGCCGGCCTACGGCTTCCGTTCGCTGCACCGCTTCAAGCAGAAGTTCCGGCCGCGGGCCGAGCCGCTCTACCTGCTCTTCGCCGACGAGGGCGACCTCGCTCGCATCGGGCTCGCGCTCGCGCGCGCCTACCTGCCGGATGCCTCGATGCCCGAGCTCGTGCGCATGGGGGCGTCGCTCACCCGCTGAGCGCACGGCTAGCGTGGGAGCCGTGAAGATCACGGTGCTCGCCGGCGGAGTCGGCGGTTCGAAGTTCGTGCGGGGCGTCCGCGAGGAGTGCGCGCGGCGGTGGCCGGGTGCCGACGGCGAGGCCGGGGCATCCAGCGCCGAGATCACGGTGGTCGTGAACACCGGCGACGACGTCTGGCTCTCGGGCGTGCGCCTCATGCCCGACTTCGACTCGCTGCTCTACGCGCTCGCGGGCGTCAACGACACCGAGCGCGGCTGGGGCCGCGCCGGCGAGACCGAGCGGGTCGCGGCCGAGCTGCGCGAATGGGGCGTGGGCTGGCCGTGGTTCACGCTCGGCGACCTCGACCTCGGCACCCACCTCGCCCGCACCTCGTGGCTTCGCGAGGGGCTGACCCCGTCGCAGATCGGCGAGCGGCTGCAGCGGCGGTGGCCGCTCGGGGCGCGGCTGATCCCGGCGACCGACACCGAGGTCGACACGTGGGTGCGCGTCGCCGACCCCGAGGCGCCCGGCGGCGAGCGCGAGATGCACTTCCAGGAGTGGTGGACCCGCCACCGCGCCGCCCTGCCCGCCGTCGCGTTCACGCAGCGGAACCTCGACGCGGCGCGCCCGGCTCCGGGGGTCGTCGAGGCGATCGCGGGCGCCGAGGTCGTGCTCGTGGCCCCCTCGAACCCGGTCGTCTCGATCGGCACGATCCTCTCGATCCCCGGCATCCGCGAGGCGCTCGCGGCGACCGCGGCCCCCGTCGTCGGCGTCTCGCCGATCATCGGCGGCAAGGTCGTGCGCGGCATGGCCGACGCCTGCTTGCCCGTGATCGGCGTCGAGACGAGCGCCGAGGGGGTCGGACGGCACTACGGCGCCCGGGCAGCCGGCGGCCTGCTCGACGCCTGGCTCGTCGACGAGACGGATGCCTCGGCCCTCGCCCCGCTCGCCGACGGCGGCCTCGTCGCCGCGGCCGCCCCGCTCTGGATGCGCGACCTCGACACCTCGGCGGCGCTCGCCGGTGCCGCGCTCGACCTGGCGGCGACGGTCGGGTAGTCCGGCCCGGGCCGACTTCCGCTCGCCCTTCCTCCGCGGTCTGTGTGGTCGAGTGGTCAGGTGACCGCGCGCTCGAGGCTCGCGCGGCGAGTCGCAGGATCAGCCGGCCCGAGGGTGGAGGAATCTCGGCGTGGCGCCTGAGTCGTCCTGCGACTCGCCGAGTCAGCTCGCGGCATCCGGCCGGTCAGGGCTCGGCGAGGGTCATCGCGGGGCTCGCCGACCTCGACGGCATCGACCCGGCCCCGCATCCCGGCTGACGTCGTGGGAACCGGATCGCGCCGACCGGACATACAGGTATGGCAGGGCACTCGACTGCGACTCCCAGCAGGCGGAAAGGAACCGACGATGACTCCACCCGGGTCGACCGATCCCGAGGCACGGCCGATCGAGCCGATCAAGCCGATCGACTTCACCGACTTCCTGCCCGACCCCGCCGATGAGCCGACGGGCTGAGCGGCGCGCCGCCACAGCCTCGGACCAACCCAGCGACTGACCGCTCACGCGCCGGCCTGTCCGTCGTCGGCGGCGTGCGGCACCATTGACGCGTGATCGCGATCGTGGCGCTCGCACTCGGTGCGGCACTGGCGTACGGCATCGCCGACTTCCTCGGCGGGGTCGCTGCGCGGCGTTCGACCGTGTTCGCCTCGACGACGGTGAACTACGCGTTCGCCGCCGCGCTGCTCGTGGTCGCCGTCGCCCTGACCGGTGGCGTGTGGTCGGCGCAGGCCGTCGTCGGCGGGCTCGTCGCCGGAGCCCTCGCCCTCGTGGGCTTCCTCGCCTTCTTCGCGGCGCTCGCCGCGGGGCCGATCTCGCTCGTGGCGCCCGTCATCGGGCTGCTGAGCTCGGCGGTGCCCGTCGCGTCCGCGGTCGTGCTCGGCGACCGCCTGAGCCCCATCGCCTGGGTCGCCATCGCGATCGCCGTGGTCGGCGGGGTGCTCATCGGCATGGAGCATCGCGTGAGCGTCGCGGGCCTGAGCGCCCGCACCGTCGTCTTCACCGTGAGCGCGGGCCTCGGGTTCGGCTTCGCGACGGTCGCGCTCGACCGCGTGCCCGGCGATGCGGGGCTGATCCCGGTGCTCCTCGACTCGGGCCTCGGCGCCGCGGTCCTGCTCGCCGCAGCCGCACTTCGACCGTTCATCGGTGGGTTGCGCCGGCTGCTCGCGCTGCTCGACCCTCCGAGCTCGGTCATCGCACCCGAGTCGGGCCGCGCCGCTCAGCCCGACCCCGTGACCGTGCCCACGCCCACGCCCGCGCCCGACTCCGCCGCCTCCTCCTCCCTCATGCCGACGACCACGCGCTCCGGGCTGATCACCCCGGCGTTCGTGCTCGCCGCGACCGCGGGCCTCTTGACCGGCGTCGCGAACGTGCTGCTCATGCTGGGCCTGCACGCCGGGTCGGTCGCGGTCGTCGCCGTGCTCACGAACCTGTACCCGCTCGCGACGATGGTGCTCGCCTGGATCGTGCTGCGCGAACGCCTGTCGCGCGTGCAGCTGCTCGGCGCCCTGTTCGCCCTCGCCGCCTCGGTACTGCTCGGCCTCGCCTGAGCCGCTGTCAAGCCCGTTGCCGTGGGGGCCGCGCCCTGCGAGCGTGGCAGGAACGAGATCCGACGAGCAGGACGAGCAGGAGGGCTGCCATGACCTCGATGAACGATCCCGAGACGACCGCCGAGACGGAGACGAGGCGAGCCGCCGACGAACGCGCCGAGCGGCAGACGCTTCGCGAGGAGGAGCGCACCGGCGAAAAGCGCGGCGACCAGGAGCGCAGCCTCGAGGAACGCGAGTCGGCCGCAACGCCAGGCGCCCCCGGCAACGACGAGCCGATGACCGACTCGACCGACGGCGGGCTCTCGGGCGGCGACCCCGGCGTCGAGGAGTGACCCGAGCGGGCCGGCCGGGACAGCCGGCCCGCTACGGGATGTAGTCGACCAGCCCCTGCGGCGCGACCGCCGCGCGGTACCGCTCGACGAGATCACGCCACCCCGCCTCGGGGGTGAACTCGTGCGCGTGCACCGCCTCGGTGAAGTGCCACAGCAGGTAGGGATGCGCGCCGAGCGCGTACAGCGCCGCGTAGTCGCGAGCGGCGAACGCCGCCCGCTCGGCATCGGTCAGCGAGCGGTCGTCGGTCGCGGCCTCCGCTCCGGGCGCCGCCCCGAGCCATCCCTCGACGTACGCGGCCGGGTCGTCGACGTAGGCGGCGACGCGCTCGTCGCTCAGCTCGACCCAGCGCATGAACTTGTCGACCATGTACTTCGTCATCGCTTGCCCTCCCACAGGAAGAACGGGCTCGACGCGAACCGCGACTCGGCGACGTCGACGAAGTCGGCGGGCCGCCCGCCCATCGCGGCGAGCGCGGTGATCGCGTTGAGGTACTGGTAGGTCATGCAGCCGGCGTCGAGCAGCCGCTCGAAGTCGCTGCACACGCGGATCGCGCCGTCGAGGTCGCCGTCGCGCATCCACTCGGCGGCGGCACGGTCGAACTCGGGGTCGGGCGAACCCGCGAAGGTGCGCGGGCCGCCGACGTCGTTGGCCATGTGACCCGAGGTCAGCAGGGCGACGCGGGCGTCCGCGTCCCACGAGGAGATCGCCTGCCGCAAGTGCTCGCCGAGGGCGATGAACCGGCGCACCGAGGGCACGGGCGGCATCGAGGCGTTCGTGTGGATGGGCACGACCGGCAGGTCGAGCTCGGGCCTGACGTACTGCAGCGGTATCACGAAGCTGTGGTCGAGCCGCCACTCGAGGCTCACCGAGAGATCGATCGTCTCGGGCAGGACCGTGCGGCCCGTGAGCTCGTCGGCCAGTTCGCGGTGCCCGGCGAGCTCGACGACCTCCATCCCGAACGTGCGCACCTCGTTCTCCCACGTGCCGTGGTACGACTCGGCCTTGCCGACGACGAAGGCCGGCGAGTTGTCGTAGAAGAACTGCCGCAGGTGGTCGGTGCCGATCACGACGATCGCGTCGAGCTCGTGCTCGGCGAACGCCTGCCGGATGCGGGCGAAGCCCGCCGCGACACCGGCGAGGTCGTCGGGCATGGGCTCGCGCATCGAGCGCCAGAGCAGCGGGTTGTGCGGCGTGGCCGCCGCGAGCACGAGTTCGGCCATGTCGTCCTCTCAGATTCCGAACAGCTTGCGGGCGTTGTCGAGCAGGATCTTCTGCCGCGACTCGGGCTTGAAGGGGAGCTCCGCGAACTCGTCCATCCAGCGGTCGACGGTCATCACGGGCCAGTCCGATCCGAACAGCACGCGGTCGGTGATGAGCGAGTCGGCGTAGCGCACGACCTCGGGCGGCAGGTACTTCGGCGCCCAGCCAGAGAGGTCGAGGTAGACGTTCGACTTGTGCCACACCATCGCGAGGTTCTCGAGGTGCCACGGCCAGGCGGGATGCGCACTGATGATCTTGAGCTCGGGGAACTCGGCCGCGACGTCGTCGAGGTAGGGAATCGGCCGGGCGTTCTCGAGCCGGTACCCGCCTCCGCCGGGGGTGCCCGCTCCGGCACCTGGGAAGCCCGAGTGGAACATCACGACGAGCCCGAGCTCGGCGCACGCCTCCCAGATCGGGAAGAAGCGGCGGTCGTTCGGCAGGAACTTCTGCCGCGACGCGTTGAGCTCGCCGACGCCCGCGATGCCGTACTCGGCGTGCATGCGGCGGATCTCGGCGATCGCCGCCTCGCCCTTCCACGGGTCGATGCCCGCGAACGAGAGGAACACGTCGGGGTGGTCGACCTGCGCGCGACCGAGCAGGTCGTTCGGCGCCCCCTTGATGCCCGACGTCGTCTCTGAGTCGGAGTTCACGATGACCGCCATCATCCTGCGGTCGCGGTACTGGTCGGCCTGCTCGGCGAACGAGACGGCGGGCCGTTCGCGCCCGAAGTGCTTCGCCATCTGCTGGTGGCGCTTGCCCATCGCGGCGAGGAACTCCTCGGTCTGCGGGTGGGTGTGCACGTCGATCGCGACGAGCTCGTCGGGGCGGGTCATGCGCGGCTCCCTTCGGTGACGGTGGCGGTGACGGTTTCGATGAGGCCGGATGCCCCGGCCAGCAGTTCGGCGTCGTGCTGCCCGAGCCCGGGGGCGGCGTGGATCGTCGGGCGGCCGCTTCGGCTGAACCGGGTGCTCGGCACGGGCACGCGCAACGGCGCCCCTCCCGGACCGGCGATCTCCTCGACGAGCTGCATCGCCGCGATCTGGGGGTCGTCGAACAGCTCGGCGACCGTGTTGAGCGGCCCGTGGGGGATGTCGTGGGCGGCGAGCCGGTCGAGCCAGTACTGCCGCGGCATCCGCACCGTGATCGCCTTCAGCTCGACGTCGAGCGCGTCGTAGTTCGCGACCCGCGCCTCGCGGCTCGCGAAGCGGGGATCCTCGGCGAGCTCGGGGTGCTCGAGCACCTCGAGCAGGCCCGTCCAGAACTTCTCGGGCACCGACATGTGGATGACGAAGGCGCGCCCGTCGGAGCCGCGGCACGCATAGGCCTGCGCGCGACGGGGACGGGAGTCGGGGCCCGCGACCTGACCGGTCTCGAGGTAGGTCGACGCCGCCTCGGTGAGGAAGTCGATGAGGGAGCCGACCATCGAGACCTCGACGTGCTCGCCGAGGCCCGTCGCGTTGCGGGCGTGCAGCGCCGCGAGCACCGCCTGCGCGGCCTGCATGCCGCTCAGCAGGTCGGAGAACGCGGGCCCGAGCGGCCGCAGGATGTGCTCGGGCACGACCTGGCTGTACATGCCGCCGACCGCCGAGATCACCGTGTCGTACGCGGGCCTGGCCGCGTACGGGCCGTCGGCGCCGAAGCCGGTGATCGCGCAGCTCACGAGGCCGGGGTTGCGCTCGCGCAGCACCTCGGGCCCGAAGCCGAGACGCCGGGCGACGCCCGGCCGGAAGTTCTCGATGAGCACGTCGGCGTCGTCGGCGAGGCGCAGCAGCTCGGCGAGGCCGCCCTCGCTCTTGAGGTCGAGCACGACGGCGCGCTTGCCGCGGTTGTACGCCGCGAACTGCGGGCTCATGGTGCCGTGCCCCTCCCAGCGCCGCATGGGGTCGCCGCCCGGCGACTCGACCTTCACGACGTCGGCGCCGAGGTCGGCGAGCAGCTTCGCGGCGTACGGCCCCGAGATGTACTGGCCGAGTTCGACGACGCGGATGCCCGCGAGCGGGCCTGCAGACTGGGCCGGTTGAGGAGGGAGCGCAGCGACCGTCTCGAAGCCTTCAGCTGACATCGATGATCACCTTTCCTGGGGGCGAGTCGGCGAAACCGCGGTAGGCGCGGCCGATCTCGGCGAGCGGGTACCGGGCGCCGATGAGCGGGGTGACGGCACCCGCCGCCACGAGGTCGAGGGCGCGTCGCACCTGCGCGTAGTCGGCGCTCGCCACCCCGAGGAGGCGCTTGCGACGCAGGTAGAAGTCGAGCGTGTCGAGCTCGAGCGTGCGGTCCGAGACGGCGGCGCAGAAGACGGCGCGCCCGCCCCAGGCGAGGGCGGCGACCCCGGCGCCGAGCGTCGGCCCGTGGCCGCTCACGTCGACGACGACGTCGAAGCCGTCGGGGTGGAGCGCCGAGAGCTGCGCGCGGAGCGCGGAGGCATCCGTCGCGGCGATGCTCGCGACCCCCTCGGGCAGCTCGGATGCCGCGAGCGACGAGCGCGACGCGGCGACGACCTCGGCGCCGAAGTGCGCCGCGAGCGACGTGGCGGCACGGCCGAGTGTGCCGCCGGCGCCCGTGACGAGCACGCGGTCGCCCGCGGCGACGCCTGCGGTCTCGATCGCGTTGAGCACGATGGGCACGCTGTGCACGGCGGCGGTCGCGACGCCGGCGGGGATGCCTCCGCGAGCGACCGCGTTCTTCGCGGGCACGGCGACGAACTCGGCCGCGCCGCCGTCGCGGTGCACGCCGACGACCGTCTGCGCGGGGCAGTCCGCCTCGCGTCGGCGAGCGCATGCGGGGCACGCGCCGCAGGCGATGTTCGGCTTCACGACGACGGGCTCGCCGAGGCGGTCGCGGTCGACGCCCGCGCCGACCGCGACCACGACGCCCGCGGCATCGAGCCCGAGCACGCGGGGCAGCTTGGCGGCGGCGCCGGGGCCGCGCCCCGCGATGACGTTGAGGTCGAGCTGGTTCACGCCGACGGTCTCGACGCGCACGAGCACCTCGCCCGCGGCCGGGCTCGGCTCGGGGTGCTCGACGACGGCCAGGCCGTCGACCCCGTGGCTCGAGAGGACCGCTGCGCGCACCGTCTGCCTCCCTCTCGTCGTCGAGTCGCGGGCCGTCTCCGCGATGTCTCCGGAAACGGTACCCATGCCTGCGGTGAATGGGCTAGCGCTCTGCCATGCCCAATCAGCTCTGGGTCATGCCTCTTCGCCGCCGAATCTCACCCGGCTCTGGACAAAACCATAGACACTTCCACACGTTTTGGATACCGTATCCAGCAATTCGCGATGAGGCGAACGCTCCACGGGAGCCTCAGCGCACCACCCGTCAGGAACGGAGCATCATGCGCAGATCCATCCCCCGCTCGGGCCGCGCGGCGATCGTCGCCGTGGCATCCCTCGCGCTGCTCGCCGGCTGCGCCGCGTCGAGCGGTGCCGATCCGGCCGAACCCGTCGAACTCGCCGCCGGCGAGCCCGGCGCGGCAGAGGACACCGACATCACGGTGGCCATCCCCTTCCCCGACATCACGATGTACTCGATGTACGTGCTCGCGACGGACCTCGGCTACTACGAGGAGGAGGGCCTCACCGTCGAGGTCATCACCGCCGACAACGTGACCGCCGCCGTCGCCTCGGGGAGCGCCGACATCGGCGTCGAGTCGACCGGCACCGTCATCGAGGCGATCCGCGGCGGCGTCGAGGTCGACCTCGTGAGCGGCCACTACTGCCGCCAGAACTTCGACTTCGCCGTGCAGCCCGGCGTCGAGAGCGTCGACGACCTCGACGGCACCTCGGTCGTGCTCGCGGGTACGCCCGGAGACCCCGCCGAGTTCCAGCGCAAGCGCGTGCTGAAGGAGGAGGGCTGGGATCTCGACACGGTGAACGTCGAGGTCGTCTACCCCGGCCCCGGCTCCGAGTCGTGGACCGAGTTCTTCGTCAACGACAAGATCAGCCTGCAGCCCTTCTACGGCGACGACCGTCCCGCGCTCGAGGAGCACGGCGCCGAGTTCCCCGTCGAGGCGCTGCGCAACTGGGCCAACGACGTGATGGTGTCCGGCAGCTCGTACGTCGCCGAGAATCCCAACACGATGGTGCGGTTCCTGCGCGCGACGCTCAAGGCGACCGACTACATGACGGCGCCCGCGCCCGGCGAGTTCCCCGAGAACGTCGACTCCGTGCTCGACATCTACGAGGCGAACGACTTCGACGTCTCGGCGCTCCGCGGCTCCGACAGCGTCTGGGTGCTCGACGGGCACCTCGCGTGCCAGAACCTGTACTTCGGCACCGAGGCCTGGGACACGACGGTCGAGACGCAGGAGCTGCAGCCCATCGAGTTCGACGAGTCGCAGCTCGTCTACCTCGAGAAGGCCCAGGAGCTGCTCGGACTCGACAACGAGGGGCCCGAGACCCTGCCCTACCCCTGAGGTCGGGCGGCCCCGGGCCGCGCTCACCTCGCAATTCGAACCTCGCACCGAGAGCCCCCGCCGCAGCGCATGACGGCGGGGGCTCTCGCGTCGCTCCCTCTCCGACGCAGACAGCTGGGAGGCGGCCTCCTCCGGCCGCCGCAGGACGCCCCTCGAGCTCTGCCGGATCCGCCTCACTGTCGAGGCGCGTTTTCGCACTGGTCGACCGCAGGACCTTCGATTCGAGCTCTGCCAGTTCCGCCTCAGCGTGAAGCACAACCGGAAGCGACCGACCTCCCGACCTCCCGCTGTGGCAGCTACCCCCCCGCCGGATGGGGGACAGGCACCGGCGGGTTGGGGATCAGCCCCCCCTGCCCCTCGGACGGGGGGGGGGTCGCA
>NZ_JBHVSE010000003.1:66016-112178 GCF_042885275.1 Agromyces sp. NPDC058064
TCCTTTCGCGTTCTGCCTGTTCGGCGCCTGCGTGATGCAAACGCCCACTCGACCGACCTCAGGCACTCCGTTTGTGCATGTTCCGCCTCAGCGTGAGGCGGAACTGGCACAGCGGGATTGGGAACCTGCCGCCGATGCCCGAGTCACGGGTGGCGAGTCCCTGAGTGAATATCGCTCGTCCGGACGTCGCGAGCGGCACGCCGCCTGACCAGCACGAAGTCGGCCCCCGTCATCGCGCATGAGACGGGGGCCGACGGTCTGCGAGACGAGGGTCTCGATGCGCTCCTTCGTCGCTACTCGACCACCGGAGCCGACGAGGCCGACGAGGCCGACGAGGCCGACGAGGCCGACGAGGCCGACGAGGCCGACGCCACCACCGCGATCGCCTCGATCTCGAAGCGGTACTCGGGCGAGGCGAAGCCCGCGACCTGCACGAGCGTCGAGACCGGGAAGTCGTGCGTGAAGTACCGCGCGCGGATCTCGCGCACGTCGTCGCGCATGAGCGCGAACGAGTCGCCGACGAACACGTTCACCTTCACGACGTCCGCAGGGGTCGCGCCCGAGGCGTCCAGCACCTTCGCGAGGTTGGCGAACGCGAGCTCGACCTGCTCGCGCGTGCTCGCCGGCATCGTGCCGTCGGGCCGCATGCCGATGATGCCGCTCACGAACACGAGGTCGCCGCCCGAGACGCGGATCGCCTGGCTGAAGTCGGCCGTCGGCGGGTAGACGCCCTCGGGCCGCACGACCTGCTTCAGCACGACGCCTCCCCGCTCACGACGCCCCCGCGATCTTGCGATCGTCGTACCAGGGCGCGAGTCGGCGGCGCAGCGTCGAGATGAGCAGCAGCGTGAGGTTCGCGATGATCACCATCACGATGACCATGGCGATCGCCTCGGCCATCTCGAACTGGTACGCCGCGTACTCGAGCAGGTGCCCGAGGCCGCCGGTGCCCCCGAGGAACTCGCCGAGCACCTCGCCCGTGAAGCCGAGCGCGGCGCCGCGCTGGATGCCCGAGAGGCTGTACGGCAGGGTCGCCGGGAAGATGACCTTCCACCCGAGCGCGAGGCCGTTCACCCCGTAGACCCGACCCGCGTTCACGAGCGAGGGGCTGACCGTGACGGCGCCCTCCATCGTGTTGAGGATGATCGGGAACACCGCGAGCAGGAAGACCAGCGCGATCTTCGACTCGCTGCCGAGCCCGAGGCCGAGGATGAACAGCGGGGCGAGCGCGACCTTCGGCGTCGAGTAGAGCAGCCAGAGGAACGGCGCGACGGTGAACCGCAGCACCGGCGACCAGCCGACCGCGAGGCCGACCACGACGCCCACCACGACGGCGAGCACGAGGCCGATCGCGACGTTGCTCAGGCTATAAGCGAACGCCGACCAGAACTCGGGGTCGACCATGAGCTGCGCGAATGACGCCGCGACCGCGGTGGGCGGCGGCAGGAACGCCTCGGGCACGAGGTGCAGCCAGCTGACCGCGGCCTCCCACACGAGCAGGATGGCGGCGATGACGCCGATGAGGAGCCAGGTCCACTTCGCCTCGTCGCGGCGCACGACGCGGCGTGGCCGCACGATGCGCATGGTTCCGGTCGCGCTGGTGACGCTCATCGCCGGCCCTTCCTCGTCCACGGGGCGACCCATCGTTCGACGAGGGTCACGAGCTGGGCCATGCCGACGCTCCACACCACGATGATCGCGATCGCGGCGAAGGCCTGGTCGGTCTGGTACGTGTTGACCGACTTGATGATGAGGGCGCCCATGCCGATCGCCGAGCCCGAGAGCTCTGCGACGACCATGCCGATCGTCGCGAGCACGACCGCCTGGCGGAGGCCCGCGAAGAGGAACGGCACGGTCGACGGCAGGTACACCGAGCGGTAGAGCTGCGTGCGGCTCGCCCCGTACACGCGCCCTGCGCGGATGATCGACGGGTTCGTCGTGCGCATGCCCGCCGCCACGTTGAGCAGGATCGGGAACAGCGCGCTGATCGCGACGAGGAAGACGACGGGCCCGATGCCGAAGCCGAACCACGCCTTCGCGAGCGGCTGGTAGGCGATCGAGGGGGTCGCGTAGATCGTCCACGCGATCGGGCCGACCACGCGGTCGACCGGCAGCGAGCTGCCCATGAGCAGTCCGACCGGGATCGCGATGACCGCCGCGATGACGAAGCCGATGAGCCACGCCTGCAGCGAGATGAGCAGGTTCGGCCAGAGCACGCCGCTCGAGACGAGCTCGACGAAGCCCTGCCAGATCGCGGTGGGCGGCGGCAGGAAGACGGGGTTGATCCACCCGAACACGCCGACGACGAGCTGCCAGACGACGAGCATGACGACGACCTCGACGGCGAGCACGCCGGCCTTGCCCGCGGGGCTGAGCCCGGCGAGCCACGCACCGACGCCGCCGCGGCCGAGGTTCGGCCCGCTCGCGAGGAAGGTGCTCATTTCGAGACCGCCGCCGCCGTCGCCTCGCCCTGGAGGGCCTCCCACAGGTGGTCGCGCAGCTCGAGGAATCGTGGGTCGTGCTGCACGCTGCGCTCGGAGCGCGGCCGCTCGAGTCCCGTCTCGATGACCTCCTTGATCGCACCCGGGTGGCTCTTGAAGACGACGATCCGGTCGCCGAGCAGGATCGCCTCCTCGATCGAGTGCGTGATGAAGAGCACCGTCTTGCCGGTCTTCTGGATGAGCTTGTCGATCTCGTCGCGCATCACCTCGCGGGTGAGGGCGTCGACGGCGCCGAGCGGTTCGTCCATGAGCAGGATGCGGGGCTCGGCGACGAACGCCCGGGCGAGCCCGACGCGCTGCTGCATGCCGCCCGACAGCTCGCGCGGGTAGGACGACTCGAAGCCGGCGAGGCCGACCATCTCGATCGCCTCCTGCACCCGGTCGCGCCAACCCTCCCCCTTCAGCCCCTTCTGCATCTCGAGGCCGAACTTCACGTTGTCGAAGACGGTGCGCCACGGCAGCAGCGCGTAGTCCTGGAACACGACCGCGCGGTCGGGCCCCGGCCCGGTCACGGGCGCGCCGTCGACGTGCACGGAGCCCGTCGTGGGCTTCACGAGCCCCGCGACGACGTTCATGAAGGTCGTCTTGCCGCACCCCGAAGGGCCGAGCACGGTGACGAACTCGCCCTCGTGCACGTCGAGGTCGACGCCCTCGATGGCGATGAGCCGCTTGCCGGTGCGGGCCACGTCGTAGCTCACCGAGAGATCGCGCACCGAGATCAGTGGGGCTGGCGGGGATGCCTCGGGGCTGCGTGGTTCGGTCGTCGGGGTCGTCATTCGCTCCTCCTCGTTGAGGTGTCGATCTGTTCGGTTCGGTGGTCGAGTAGCGAAGCGTATCGAGACCTCGTGACGGGTCTCGATACGCTCGCTTCGCTCGCTACTCGACCACCGGTGTTGGACCGGGTGGCGGCTACGCCGCGGCCTGGCCCTGGCGGAACTTCGGCAGCACCTCGGTGCCGAGCAGCTCGATCTGCTCGAAGAAGCGGTCGAACTTGAACCGGAAGTCGAACACGAGGTGCTCGACGCCGAGCGCCTCGAACTTCCGGATCTCCTCGACGGCCTGCTCGGGGTCGCCCACGATGAGCTGGCCCTCGAGGTCCTCGACGGTCTGGAAGCTGCCCGACTCGGGCTTCACCGTGAACCGCGCCTTGTTCGCCCAGGCGAGCAGGCCCGGGATGTTCACGTGCTTCAGCGCGTCTTCGCGGGTGTCCTCGATGGACGTCGGCGGGATCACGGCGACCGTCGGCATGGGGCGGCCCGAGGCATCCGTCATGTCGCGCATCGTGGCGATGCGCTTCTCCATCGTGCGCAGCGAGATGCGGCCGGGCATCCAGCCGTCGGCGTACTCGGCCGCGAGGCGGGCCGAGGCCGGCGTCGCGCCGCAGTACCAGAACGGGATCCGCCCGCCGACGGGCTTCGGCTCGATCGTGACGTTCTCGAACGAGAAGATGCCGTCGTCGTAGGTCACGTCGTTCTCGGTGAAGACGCGCTTCAGGATCTCGGCGTTCGAGCGCACCATCTCGACGCGGTTGAGGTCGCCCCAGCCGACGGCCTCGAACTCGTGGTCGAAGGTGCCGGCGCCGAAGCCGAGGATGAGGCGCGGGCCGACGAGCTGCGTGATCGTGCCGGCCATGAGCGCCGTCACGAGCGGGTGGCGGAACGGGATGAGCGAGCCCGTGCCGAGCTCGAGCTTCTCGGTGACCGCGCCGATCGCGGTGAGCGTCGTGAGCGCGTCGTAGAAGGTGCGGTTCGGCTTCTCCATCTCGCCGTGCGGCTCGAACACCAGGTGGTCGCGCACCCAGACCGAGTCGAAGCCCTTGTCCTCGGCGAGCTTCGAGCCCTCGAGCAGCTTCTCGCGGCTCGCCTCTTCACCGAAGTGGGGCAGCAGCAATCCGAACTTCATGTCAGTTTCCTTCCTGCGCGCCGCCGACGGCGAGCGCGACGCCTGCGGCCGCAGCCGCCGATTCATCGGCCCGAGCGGCCGCGAGCTTCCCGTCGCCGGGCTTGCCGACGACGACGCCGTCGGCGTAGACCTCCCGGCCGCGCACGAGGGTGCGCTCGATCCGGGCGGAGATGGTGCGGCCGTCGTACGGCGTCCAGCCGATCTTCGACAGCACGTCGTCGTTCGTGATGGTCCACTCGTGGGCCGGGTCGGCGATCACGATGTCGGCGTCGGCGCCGACCTCGAGCGAGCCCTTGACGCCCGCGAGCCCGAACTTCTCGGCGGGGATGCGGGCGACCATGTCGACCGCGCGCTCGAGGGTGAGCTGGCCGCGGTTCACGGCGTCGAGCATGAGCTCGTAGTAGTACTGGATGCCGGGCGTGCCGGTGTGGGCGCTCCACATCTCGGTCCAGCCGATCTCCTTCTCCTCGCGCGTGTGCGGCGCGTGGTCGGAGCTCGCGATGTCGATGGTGCCGTCGCGCATGCCCTCCCAGACGGCGGCGCGGTTGTCGTCGGGCACCCAGTAGCTGAGCGCGTACGGCCCGAGGGTCTCGACGTCGTTCCAGGTGGAGAGGAACGGCGCCCAGTGGTTCACCTCGCAGGTCACGTCGACGCCGGCGGCCTTCGCGCGGCGCACCGCGTCGATCGAGCGGCGCGTCTGGATGTGCGCGATGTGCACGGGGCATCCGGATGCCTCGGCGAGGCGCAGCACGACGTCGATCGCCGTGTCCCAGATGACGCCCTCGCGGGCCGCGTACGCCGAGGCGTAGCCCTGCGGCGTGTTCTCGCCGCGGGCGAGCACCTCGCCCTCGATGTAGTCCATGAGCGCCTGGTCGTGCGGGTGCACGATGAAGCGCTTGCCGGTGGTGGCGATGCGGTCCATGATCTGCAGCAGGTGGCCGTGGTCGTGGATGCCGGTGCCGGCCGGGTGCGGGTAGGTGCGGCCCGTGTCGACGACCATGTAGATCTTGTAGGCGCAGATGCCCATCTCGGCCATCGGCACGATGTCGTCGAACTTCGTCGGGGCCGGGTTGTGGTTCCAGTCGACGATCGAGCTCGCGGTGTAGCGGTCGAACACGTCGCGGAGCGTCGTCACGTCGACCGTCGGCGGGTTGAGGTTCGGCATGCCGAACATCGTCGTCACGCCGCCGGCCGCGGCCTGCTGCGAGGTGGTGAGGATGTCGTCCTTGTGCTCGTAGCCGGGCTCGCGGGTGTGCACGTGCACGTCGACCATGCCGGGCAGCACGAGGCGGCCGGATGCGTCGAGCTCGCGTGCCGCCGCGACCTCGACGCCGGGTGCGACGAGGCCGGCGATGCGCCCGTCGTCGCCGACGAGCAGGTCGGCGGCGACCGGGCCGCTCGGGGTGACGACGATGCCGCCGGAGATTCTGAGGTCGATGCTCATCGCACGGCCTCCAGACGCGTTGCTTCCATGGGTGCCTCCAGGCGCTCAGAGGTCTCGCCCTGACCGGGCGAGCGGGTGGTGCGGACCTCGACGTCGCTCGGCCGCACGTAGCGGTCGAGCCAGTCGACGATCAGCGGGGTGGTCTCGGTCCAGTAGCGGTCGTACGCCGCGTAGTGGGTGGTGTGCCGCTGCATGACGAGCTGCTTCGGCCCGCGCGCGGCGGCGTAGAGCTGCTCGGCGTGGTCGGTGGGGGTCGTCGCGTCGCCCTCGACGCCGATCACGAGGAGCGGGGTCTCGAGCCGGGCGGCGGCGTCGATCGGCCGGTAGGCGAGGATCTCCTCGGCGCACGAGAGCGGGATGGCGCTCGGGATCTTGTCGTCGACGTCGGCCTTGATGTTCGTGGCACGGCGCTCGGGCGTCGGCACCATGATCTCCTCGCGGGGGTGCACGAGGCGGCCGGCACCGGTGGTGACGCGAAGCCGCCGGTCCTCCTCGAGGCCGGCGAGGAAGGCGAGCCACTCGTGCTCCTGGCGCATGCGGTGCAGCCAGTCGGTGCCGTCGGCGACGGGCACCTGGCTCACGGCGGCCTTCACGCGCGGGTCGGCGTCGGCGAGCAGCACGGCGTTGCCGCCGCCGGTGCCGCCGGTGCCGAAGACGCCGATCGCGTCGGCGACGACGTCGTCGCGGGTGGTCAGGTAGGTGACGGCGTTCACGAGGTCCTGCAGCTGCCGGTTCGGCGAGAGGATGCCGCGGTCGCCGCCCGAGTCGCCGAAGCCGCGGTAGTCGAAGACGAGCACGGCGAAGCCGGCTGCCGTCAGCGCCTCGTGGTAGCGCACGTAGAGCTTGGCGTCCTTCAGGCCCAGCCAGCCGGGGCCCTGCACGATGGCGCGGTACGGGCCGGGGGTGTCGGGCGTGCGCCAGATGGCGGCGATGCGATCGCCCTCGCTGTGGAACTCGACCTCGGTGTGCTTCATTCTTCGGGTCCTCCCGGATCTCGACGCTGCGTTGCGCGCGGGCCCGGGACGGCGGGCGAACCATCGCCCCGACCCGGTTCGAATCACTCGATCCGGGCCCGCGAGGCCATCATCACTCATTTTGGATCCAGAATCCAGTATTGATTCGAAACTCGTCGCGGCGTTATGCTGGCGACGACCACCGGGCTCGATTTGCCCGGTCGTGGTGGCCCGGGATTGGGCCGCGAGTCGCCGACTTCGTCGGAGTTGCACCCTGCACCCATCCCCGGAGGAACTCTGCCCATGCGCACCCACGCCACCCGTCCCCTGCTCGCCGTCGCCGCCCTCGGCGCGACCGCCGCCGTCGCCCTGCTCGCCGGCTGCGCGAGCCCCGCGGGCGCCGACCCCGCCGCCGATTCCGCCGCGAACGGCGCCGGCGCCGAGGCATCCGCCTACCCGCTCACGATCGACAACTGCGGCACCGAGGTGACCTTCGACGCCGCCCCCGAGCGCGTCGTCACCGTCAAGTCGTCGACCCTCGAGCTCATGCTCGCGCTCGGCCTGGAAGACAAGGTCGTCGGCACCGCGTTCGCCGACGGCCCCGTGCCCGAAGAGTACGCCGACGCCGCGGCCGGCCTCGAGGTGCTGAGCGACAAGGTGCCCTCGCAGGAGGCGACGCTCGCCGTCGAGCCCGACCTGATCTACGCCGGCTGGGAGTCGAACCTCTCGGCCGAGGGCGCCGGCGAGCGCGACTCCCTCGCCGCGCTCGGCGTCGCGAGCTACGTCGCACCCGCCGCCTGCAAGGGCGAGGGCTACATGCCCGACCCGCTGACCTTCGACGAGGTGTTCCGCGAGTTCGACGAGGCGGGCGCCGTCTTCGGCGTGCCCGAGCGCTCGGCCGAGCTCGTCGCGTCGCAGCGCGAGGCGCTCGAGGCGATCTCGCCGTCGGACGCCGGGTACACCGCGCTCTGGTACTCCTCGGGCGACGACCAGCCGTTCGTCGGCGCCGGCATCGGCGCACCGCAGATGATCATGGATGCCGCAGGGCTCGACAACGTCGCCGCCGACGTGCATGACACGTGGACGGCGATGTCCTGGGAGGCCGTCGTCGAGGCGGACCCCGACGTGATCGTGCTCGTCGACGCCCCGTGGAACACCGCCGAGGCGAAGATCGCCGCCCTCTCGTCGAACCCCGCCACCGCGGCCCTGCCCGCCGTGCAGGGCGAGCGCTACGTGATCGTCGACTTCCCCTCGACCGAGGCGGGCGTGCGCAACGTCGACGCCGTCGCCTCGATCGTCGAGCAGCTGGCCGCGCTGGAGGGCTGATGTCCGCCGAGAACCCGCTGCTCGAGGAGCGCCCGACGCAGGCGGACGCGTCTCGAGACCGTGCTCCCGCCGCTCCTCGCCCAGCGGGTTCGGCGCGCGCGCTCCTCTGGGGCATCGGCCTCACCGCGGTGCTCGCGGCCTCGATCGTCATCGCGGTCACCATCGGCCCCGCGGCGCTCTCCCCCGCCGACGTGCTCGCGAGCGTCGCCGCGCACCTCGGCTTCGGGGAGCCGACGCTCTCGCCGCTCCGCGACGGCATCGTGTGGCAGTTGCGGATGCCCCGCGTGCTCACCGCAGCCGCAGTCGGCGCGGGCCTCGCACTCTGCGGCGCGGTGCTGCAGGCCGTCACCCGCAACCCGCTCGCCGACCCGTACCTGCTCGGCCTCTCCTCCGGCGCCTCGGTCGGTGCGGTCGTCGTGCTGGTGCTCGGCTGGGCGCTCGTGCTGCCGCTCGCGGCCTTCACCGGCGCGATCGTCGCGCTGCTCGCCACGCTCGGACTCGCGCTCGGCGCGAGCCGGGCGGGCGGCGCCGCCGGCACGACCGGCGCCCGCCTCTCGCCGACGGCGACCGTGCTCGCGGGCATCGCCGTGTCGAGCGTGTTCGGCGCGATCACGAGCCTCGTCATCTTCTGGAGCGCGACGAACGACAGCTACCGCGAGATCCTCAACTGGCTGCTCGGGTCGCTGTCGGGCACCGACTGGCTGTCGGTCGCGATCGCGGGCGGGGCGCTCCTCATCGTCGGGATGCCACTGCTCGCGAGCGCCCGCACCCTCGACGCCTTCGCGGTCGGCGAGTCGGGCGCAGCGGCGCTCGGGGTGAACGTCGCCCGCAGCCGCGTGCTGCTGCTCGGCGGCACCGCGCTGCTCACCGGCGCGCTCGTCGCGGTGAGCGGCTCGATCGGTTTCGTCGGGCTCGTGCTGCCGCACGCCGTGCGGCTCATCACCGGCCCGGGCCACCGCGCGCTGCTGCCGCTGTCGGCGCTCGCGGGCGCGATCTTCCTCGTGTGGGCCGACACGGGCGCCCGCACGCTGTTCGACCCGCGCGAGCTGCCCGTCGGCATCCTCACCGCCCTCATCGGCGGCCCGGTGTTCGCCTGGCTGCTGCTGCGCAGAAGGAGCCTCGCATGAGCCTCGACCTCTCCCGGGTGCGGTTCGACCGCGCCGGTCGCACGATCATCGACGGCGTCGACGCGACCCTGCCGGGCGGTGGCCTGACCGCACTCGTGGGCCCGAACGGGGCGGGCAAGTCGACCCTGCTCCACCTGGTCGCCGCGATCGAGCGCGCCGATGCGGGCGAGCTCGACCTCGACGGGCGGTCGATCGCCCGGATGCGTCGGCGCGAGCGCGCCCGCCTGGTCGCCCTCGCCGAGCAGCAGGCCGAGGTCGACCCGCAGCTCGGCGTGCTCGCCGCGGTGCTCATCGGGCGGACCCCGCACCTCGGGGCCTTCGCGGCCGCCGGCGAGCACGACCGTGCCGTCGCCGAGCACTCGCTCGCCGCGGTCGGCGCACTCGAGTTCGCACCGCGCCCGATCGGGTCGCTCTCGGGCGGCGAGCGCCAGCGCGTCACGCTCGCCCGCGCGCTCGCGCAGGAGCCCGAGCTGCTGCTCGTCGACGAGCCCACGAACCACCTCGACCTCGCCGCCCAGCTCACGGCGCTCGAGCTGCTCGCTGGCCTCGCCCGCGACGGGCTCACGGTCGTCGCCGCACTGCACGACCTCTCGCACGCGGCGGCGTACGCCGACCACGTGATCGTGCTCGCCGCCGGGCGCGTGGTCGCTGCGGGCGATCCCCGCGAGGTGCTCACCGCGTCGCTCGTCGAGCACATCTACGGGGTGCGCGCCGAGGTCGTCGAGCACCCGCTCACGGGCCGCCCCCTGATCGCAGTGGCGGCGCCGGGCACCGCGTCGCGCACGTCGGCGCAGGCCGCGGGGGTCTCGACCCGCATCTGACCTCGCCGGTACTTCGGCGATCGCCACGAATTCGGATCGAATCGCCGCCTCCCGCCCGAAGTCGTGGTGATCTCCGAAGACGTGGCGGCACGCCGGCACCGTGCCGGGCGTAGCCTCGAGGCATGAGTCCGATCCAGGCCGGGCCGCAGCCGACGACCGAGTGGGTGGCCGAGGAGTTCCTGCACAACGCCCGCCGCGGGCGGCGTCTCGTGGCCGTCGAGGGGGCCGATCCCGTGGCATCCGCCCGCTTCGCCGACGAGCTCGCGGCGGCGATCGCCGCGCGCGGCTCGAGCGTCGTGCGTCGCAGCCTCGGCGCGGTCGACGAGTCGCGGCTGCGCACCGGGCTGATCGACCCGTTCCGCGCTGGCGCGCTCGCGGGCGCCGAGGGCGACGACGTCGTGCTCGTCGCCGACGGCGAGCACCTGCTCGACGACGCGGTGCGCGGCGTGTGGCACTTCTCGGTATGGACGCTCGCTGGCGACGAACTGCCCCACTCCGGGGCATCCGTCATCGTCGACGTCACCGACCCCGAGGCGCCGACCCGCTTCTACTACGACTTCTGCGCGATCCCGTCGAGCGTGAACCGGCCCGGCCTGCACTGAGCGCGGCGCAAGGGGTTGCCGCGCACCCCACCCGGGTCTACGGTGAGCACCGAACGGGCAGGTGTCACCACTTCGGGGGGTCTCCATGGTCAACGTCGAGCGGGGCCGCGTCAGCGCGGGCCGCAGCATCATCGCCATCGTCGCTGCCGTCTCGCTCGCGGCGTTCGCGGCGCCGACGGCCGCATCGGCCGGCAGCACGACTGCGGCGGGCACCGCCGTCACCGGGCGTCCGGCGCCACCGGCGCCGTCGACCTCGACCGGCTTCGGCGGCGCGGTCTCCTCGGTGGATGCCTCGGCCAGCGCCGTCGGCCTCGAGGTGCTGCGCGACGGGGGCAACGCCGTCGACGCCGCCGTCGCGACCGCCGCCGCGCTCGGCGTGACCGAGCCGTACAGCGCCGGCATCGGGGGCGGCGGGTACCTCGTGTACTTCGACGCCGCGACCGGCGAGGTGACCACGATCGACGGCCGCGAGACCGCGCCCGCCGCGATGCCGAGCGACGCGTTCATCGACCCGGCGACAGGCGCGCCCTACGCCTTCGCCGACGCCGTGTCGTCGGGCCTCTCGGTCGGCACACCCGGCACGCTCGCGACGTGGGAGGCCGCGCTCGACGAGTTCGGCACGACGTCGCTGCGCGACGCACTCCAGCCGGCGATCCTGCTCGCGACCAGGGGCTTCGTCGTCGACCAGACGTTCCGCGACCAGACGCTCGCCAACCAGGCGCGATTCGCGGCGTTCCCCGACACGGCCGAGCTCTTCCTCCCTGGCGGCGACGCCCCGAAGGTCGGAAAGGTCTTCAAGAACCTCGACCTCGCGCGCACCATGCGGCAGATCGCACTCGGCGGCACCGAGGTGTTCTACGAGGGCCCGCTCGCCGACGAGATCGCGTCGATCGCGCAGGACCCGGTCACTACGCCGGGCGCGACGCTGCCGGCCTACGCGGGTCACCTGACCGCCGACGACCTCGCCGACTACGAGGTGCTGGAGCAGGATCCGACGCACCTCGAGTACCGCGGGCTCGACGTCTACGGCATGGCGCCCTCGTCGTCGGGCGGAACCACCGTGGGCGAGTCGCTCAACATCCTCGAGAACTTCGACCTCGCCGGCGACGACCCGGCGCAGGCGCTGCACCTCTACCTCGAGGCCACCGCCCACGCCTTCGCCGACCGCAACGCCTACGTCGGCGACCCCGCCTTCGTCGACGTGCCGACCGAGACGCTGCTCAGTCAGGAGTTCGCCGACGCGCGGGCCTGCGTGATCGATCCGGATGCCGCGTCGGTGAAGCCCGTTCCTCCCGCACCGCTCTCGGCTTCCGGGTGCGAAGCGGCCGCGGCCGCCGAGCACGCCGACACCGAGAACATCTCGACGACGCACCTCTCGGTCGTCGACCGGTGGGGCAACGCCGTGGCCTACACGCTCACGATCGAGCAGACCGGCGGCTCGGGCATGACGGTGCCGGGGCGCGGGTTCCTGCTCAACAACGAGCTCACCGACTTCAGCTTCGTGCCGAACCCGGCCGATCCGAACATCGTCGAGCCGGGCAAGCGCCCCCGCTCCTCGATGTCGCCCACGATCGTGCTCGACGACGGCGAGGTGCGATTCGTCGTCGGCTCGCCCGGCGGCTCGATGATCATCACGACGGTGACGCAGGTGCTCGTCAACCGCATCGACCTCGGCATGACCCTGCCCGAGGCGGTCGCCGCACCGCGGGCCTCGCAGCGCAACACCGCGGCGGTCGCAGCCGAGCCGGCGTTCCGCTCGGCGTACGAGACGGCGCTCGCCGCGTACGGGCACACGTTCTCGACCTCGGCCGAGATCGGCGCCGTCGCCGCGATCGAGGTCGACGACGACGGGCTCATGACCGCGGTCGCCGAGCCGGTTCGCCGCGGCGGCGGAACGGGGCTGGTGGTCGAGCCGGCCGGCTGACCCGACGACGGAGCCCGGGCCGCCGAGACGGCCCACGAGCGTCGATCAGACCGTCGAGCGCCCCGACGAATGCCGAGTCGCAGGACGGCCGGTGCCACGCGCCGTCGACACCCAGCACGCCGCCCGGATCATCCTGCGACTCGACGGATCTGCACGGCCGGCGCCGGGCGACGACGCCGCGACCGCGTCGCCGCCCGGCCTAGCCGCCCGGCCTAGCCGCCCGGCCCAGCCGCCACGTACTACCCCCGCGCCCGCAGCCGCGGCGCGAGGTCGCGCTCGAACAGCTCGAGGAAACGGCGCTGGTCGTGCCCCGGCGCGTGGAACACGAGGTGGTTGAAGCCCCAGTCCATGTACTGGCCGATCTGCTCGACGACCGCGTCGGGGTCGGTGCCGACGATCCAGCGCTTCGCGATCTGCTCGATCGGCAGGGCGTCGGCTGCGCGCTCCATCTCGACCGGGTCGGTGATGTCGTGCTTCTGCTCCTTCGAGAGCGAGAGGGGCGACCAGAACCGGGTGTTGTCGAGCGCGGTGTCGAGGTCCTCCTCGTACGAGAGCTTGATCTCGATCATGCGGTCGTACTCGTCGAAGGTGCGGCCGTCGTCGCGCGCCGCGAGGCCTTCGCGCACCGCCGGCATGAGCTGGTCGGCGTAGAGCTCGGCGCCCTTGCCCGAGGTGCAGATGAAGCCGTCGCCGGCCCGCCCCGCGTACTTCGCGACCTGGGGGCCGCCGGCCGCGATGTACACCGGCACGCCGCCCGCAGGCCGGTCGTAGATCGAGGCGTCGTGCGTCGAGTAGTACTCGCCGTCGAAGCTGACCTGGCCCTCGTCCTTCCAGAGCGCGCGCATGAGGCGCACCGACTCGCGCAGGCGCGCGTAGCGCTCGCGGAACTCGGGCCATTCCTGCTCGCCCGCGCCCTGGAATCCGGTCGCGATCTCGTTGAGCGCCTCGCCCGAGCCGAAGCCGGCGATGATGCGCTCGGGGTAGAGCACGCCGAGCGAGGCGAAAGCCTGGGCGAGCACCGCCGGGTTGTAGCGGAACGTCGGCGTCATGACGCTCGTGCCGATCTTCACGGTCGAGGTGCGCTCGCCGACCGCGGCCATCCAGGCGAGCGAGAACGGCGCGTGCCCGCCGGTGTGACGCCACGGCTGGAAGTGGTCGCTCGTGAACACCGACTCCATGCCGTGGCCTTCGGCTGCGACGGCGATCTCGACGAGCTCGCGCGGGTCGAACTGCTCGGCGCTGGCCTTGTATCCGAGGGTGAGGGTCATTCGGGGCTCCTTCTTCGAGGGTCGGTGGGGTGAGTCGGCGGGGTCGACGAGTTCGACGGGTTCTGCGGGTTCGATGCGCTGAAGGCCGTGTGCGGCAGCGCGCCGTCGGCCAGTGCGGCGACGGTTTCGGCGGTGCGCGCGCCGACGCCGAGTCGCAGCGCCTGTTCGAGCGCCTCGATCGTGTCGACGTCACGACGGAGGCTGGCGAACGGCGCGCCGCCCGCGAGGTCGGCGAAGCCCGCTTCGCGGTGCCGGGCGGCCGACTGCTCGCCGAAGGCGGGCCGCATCGGCGCCCCGTCGGCGGCGGTCGCGAGGGTCGTGCCGGTGCCGTCGGCGTCGGCGATGAAGGCGAGCGGATGCCGCGACGCGGCCTCGAGCGCGAACTCGAGCTCGCTCGTGCGGAGCGAGGGCAGGTCGCCGAGCAGCACCGCGACGGGCACGCGCCCGCCGGCACGGGCGACGCGGATGCCGTCGTCGATCGCGGCGGTGAGGCCGCCGGGGCCGTCGCCCGTGCCCGGGGCTTCGCGCACGAGCTCGACGCCGGCGGGCAACGGCGACCCGAGGTCGACCTCGCCGGTGACGACGATCACGCGCTCGACCCCGCGCGCGGCGCGCGCCGCGGTGATCGTGTCGAGGGCGAACGCCCGGGCGAGGGCGGCGCGCGCCTCGGCGGGCACGGCAGGGCCGAGTCGGGTCTTCGCCGCGGAGAACGCCTTCACCGGCACGACGAGGGTCCAGCCGGCAGCCTCGGCGCGGCCCGTCATGCGCGCAGCCCCGGCAGCACGTCACGACCGAAGACCTCGATCCACTCGGCCTGGTTGCGGCCGACGTTGTGCAGGTAGATGCGGTCGAAGCCGAGGTCGAGGTGCCGCTGGATCTCGGCGCGGTGCCGGTCGGGGTCGGCCGAGACGACCATGCGGCCCTCGAAGTCCTCGGGGCGCACGGTGCGGGCGAGCTGTTCGAACTCGAACGGCGAACGGATGTCGCTGCGCCCGAAGCGCATGCCCGCGATCGGCCACTCGGTGAGGGCGTTGCGCATGGCCTCCTCGTCGGTCGCGGCCCAGGAGAGATGCAGCTGCAGGATCTTCGGCATGCGCCGCACGTCGCGGCCGCCGTCGCGCGCGCCGTCGGCGAAGCGGGCGAGCAGCGCGTCGAGGCGTTCGGCGGGCCCGCTCGTCGTGATGAGGCCGTCGGCGACCCGGCCAGCGCGACGCGCGGTCACGGGGCCGGCGGTGGCGACGTAGACCTCGGGGGCGACGGGCGGCATCGTCCACAGGCGGGTGGTCTCGAGCTTGAAGCTCGGCCCGGCGTGACGCACGTCGCGCCCGGCGATCGAGGCGGCGAAGAGCTTCTTGATGAGCTCGACGGCCTCGAACATGCGGTTGATGCGATCGGGCGCCTCGGGCCAGTACTGGCCGACGACGTGCTCGTTGACCGCCTCGCCCGAGCCGATGCCGAGCCAGTGCCGCCCCGGGTACATCGAGGCGAGGGTCGCGCTGGCCTGGGCGACCACGGCGGGGTGGGTGCGGAACGTCGGCGTCGTCACGCCCGGGCCGAAGTCGCCGCGGGTGCGCTCGGCGAGGGCGCCGAGGACGCTCCAGACGTGCGACGCCTGCCCGAGACGGGGTGTCCACGGCTGGAAGTGGTCGGTCGCCATGACCCCGGTGAAGCCGTGCTGCTCGGCGAGCGCGGCGAGCGCCACCGCCTCGGCGGGAGGGAACTGCTCGAGCATCGCGGCGTAACCGATGTGCACTGACACTCCTCCATCCTCCCTGCTCGGCGGGGCGCAGTCACCTCGACGGAATCGAGCCGCGGCGCCGCCTTCACATTATTTCGGATACTGGATCCAAAACGCAAGCAGGCAGCAGTGCTCCGGTGATCCGCGCGGATGCCTCGCGCGTCAGCCGCGCGACGTCGACCCTGCCGACGCGGCCGCCTCCGCCTCGACGAGCAGCTCGAGCACCCCGTCGCGCACCCGCTCGAGGTGCGACCGCAGCACGCCGGTGGCGTGCTCGACGTCGCCGCCCTCGACGGCGGAGACGAGCTGCTCGTGGGAGTGACCGTGCTCGGCCCCGTCCACGAGACGCCAGCCGAGCACGTAGCGGCCGACCTTGAGCCGCAACTGCTCGATCATCTCCCACAGCACGGGACGGTGCGCGGCGCCGTAGAGCTCGGCGTAGAACTCGGTGCGGGCGTCGACGAAGTCGGCGCCCTCCTCCTCGGCGTCGGCCGTGCGACCCAGTTCGCGCAGCCGGGCGACGCGCTCGGCGGTCATCTCGGCCATCGAGAGGCGCAGCGCCTCGACCTCGAGCAGCGTGCGGATGTCGTAGACCTCGCGGGCCTGGTCGGCCGAGAGCGACTTGACGACGGCACCGCGACGCTCGTGGAACTCGACGAGCCCGTCGGCCTCGAGCTGGATGAGGGCGGAACGCACCGGCAGTCGCGAGACGCCGATCGACTCGGCCAGGGTCTCCTGGCGCAGCTTCTGCCCGGGCGGCAGCGTGCCGGTGAGGATGGCGTCCTTCAGGATGTCGTAGACCATCACGCCGACCGAGCGGTACCCGGTCTGGTGCTTGCCCGCCAGCTGCTGCAGCGCGTCGGAGTTCAACCCTGACCCGACGGATGCGCGGCGCGCGCCCTCGGCGATCTGTTCGCTCATGGCACCCGAATGTACCGGCAAACCCCGCTCGGGGCACGCATTCTGGATCCAAAAATCGGAGCGGGCTACTCGAAGTCGCTGGTCTCCCGCAGCGGCCCCTCGGCCTGCGCCTCGTCGAACCCGGCGCGATAGCCGTCATCGTAGGCCTCGTCGGCGCCCTGGCGGAACAGGTCGCGCTCGCTCGGTCGCTGGATCGATCGCGCGCCCGGCAGGTCGAGGTCGCCGACGTAGCGGCCGAGCCCACGCACGATCGCGAGCGGCACGCCCGACGACTTGCCCTTCACGAGCTCGCCCGCCCCGGCGATCTCGTCGGCCACGCACGGCATCGTCACCGAGAGGGGCTTGCCCGAGGCATCCACCCCGCCGCGGAGGTCGTCGAAGACGTGCACGCCGGCCGCGCCGATCGCGATGTCGGTCTGCCCCTCGCGCCACGGGCGGCCGAGCGTGTCGGAGAGGATGACGCCGACCCGCACGCCCGTCAGGGCGCGGAGCCCGGTCGCGAGGTCGCGCGCCGAGGCATCGGGGTCGACCGGCAGCAGGAGCACGGTGCCCTCGGGTGCGTTCGAGGCATCCACCCCGGCGGCGGCGCCGACGATGCCCTGCCGGTTCTCGACGATGCGCGTGACGCCGCCCTCGTACTCGCGCGTCGCGATGACGCGCACCGTCTCGGCGGTGATCGCGTCCTCGCGGTCGGATGCCCGGACCACGCGCCCCTCGGCCTTCGAGACGATCTTCGAGGTCACGACGAGGATGTCGCCGTCGACGAACTCCGCGGCGCCCGCGATGATCGCGGCGAGATCGTCGCCGGTCGAGATCTCGGGCAGGCCCTCGACGCCTGCGACACTGAATCCTGCGGCCATGATGCTCCCCTGTTGAACACGACGGGCTCCATTCTGGCAGCTACGACGGGTGCGCGGCGGGTGCGCAAGCCCCCGGGGCGGCGCAGGGCGCGGCGGTACGATCGCGTATGGCCACCGACCCAGCCCCGCAGGACATGCCGGCCGACGCCGATGCCGACGACCGGAGGGACGGTCGCGACGAGACCCGCACCGAACGCCTCGACCGCAACTGGGGCGACATCCTGCAGGAGCTCCGCGCGGTGCAGACCGGCACGCAGATCATCACCGGGTTCCTGCTCGCCGCGGCGTTCCAGCCTCGTTTCACCGAGCTCGACGCCTACGAGCTGGGCCTCTACCTCGTGCTCGTGTCGCTCGCGGGCCTCGCGACCGTGCTGGGCTTCGCCCCCGTCATCCTGCACCGGCAGTTGTTCGGGCGGCAGCAGAAGGACCGCCTCGTGCACATCGCGAACCGCATGCTGTTCGGACTCCTGGTGGTCGTCTCCCTGCTCGCGGCCGGGGTGACGAGCCTCATCTTCGACGTCGCCGTCGGCCGCACGGCCGGCTACATCGCACTCGGGGTCGCCCTCGCCGTCGTCCTCGCCGTGTGGGTCGTCGTGCCGGCGATCGCGCGACGCAACCGCTGATCGGGCGGATGCCTCGCGGCCGACCACGGGGCATCCGCCGCCGTGCTCGGGGTGTCGCCCGCCTGACCTACGCTGGATCCCATGCGCATCGCCACCTGGAACGTCAACTCGATCCGCACCCGCGTCGGCCGCGTCGTCGACTGGATGGTGCGCGAAGACGTCGACGTGCTGGCCATGCAGGAGATCAAGTGCAAGCCAGAGCAGTTCCCGCACGAGGCCTTCGAGGAGGCCGGCTACGAGCTCGCGATCCACGGGCTGAACCAGTGGAACGGCGTCGCGATCGCGAGCCGGGCGCCGATCACCGAGGTCGAGACCGAGTTCCCGAACATGCCGGGGTTCCTGAAGGGCCATGACGGCCCCGATCTCCCCAAGGAGGCCCGCGCGATCGGCGCGACCGTCGACGGCGTGCGGGTGTGGAGCCTGTACGTGCCGAACGGACGTTCCCTCGGCGACCCGCACCTGCACTACAAGCTCGACTGGTACGCCGCGCTCACCGACTACGCCCGCGCCGAGACGACGGCGCACCCCGAGCGCCCGTTCGCGCTCATGGGCGACTTCAACGTCGCCCCGCTCGACATCGACAACGGCGACCCGACCGTGGTCGTCGGGCAGACGACGCACGTCTCCCCCGAGGAGCGCGCCGCGTTCTTCGCGCTCGAGAACGCGGGCGTCACCGACGTCGTGCGAGCCCGCGTGCCCGAGGGGCTCTACACCTACTGGGACTACAAGCAGCTCCGCTTCCCGCACAACGAGGGCATGCGCATCGACTTCATCCTCGGGTCGGCCGCGTTCGCCGAGGCGGTCACCTCGGCGTCGATCCACCGCGACGAGCGCAAGGGCGACGCCCCGAGCGACCACGTGCCCGTGCTCGTCGAGCTCGCAGTCGGCGATGACGACGACGACCGCCCGATGATCTTCTGAATCGGGCGTCGACGCAACCCCCGGCTCGATCCCAGCCCGGCGGACTACCCTCTGAGGGGTGACGAGCATCTCCGATCGAGATCGCACCGAGCCGACCACCGGTCGGACGCTCGGCGGGCGCTACCGACTCGATGCGCTCATCGGGCGCGGCGGCATGGCGAGCGTGTATCGCGGCTTCGACGAGTCGCTCGGCCGGCCGGTCGCGGTGAAGGTGTTCAGCGAGGCCGCCGAGGGCATCGACGACGCGGGCCGGCGCGCCTCCGAGATCGCGCTGCTCGCGAGCGTCGAGCACCGGGCGCTCGTGCGCCTCTACGACGCCGCGCGCGATGTCGACAGCGACCGCGAGTACCTCGTGATGGAACTCGTCGAGGGGCACGACCTCCGTGTCGCGCTGCAGCACGGTCCGCTCGACGCCGCCGACGCGGCCGGGCTGCTCGCCGATCTCGGCGAGGCGCTCCACGTCATCCACTCCCGCGGCATCGTGCACCGCGACGTGAAGCCGGCGAACGTGCTGCTCGAGCCCGCGCACCTGCCGAGCCGGCGCTGGAACGCGAAGCTCGCCGACTTCGGCATCGCGCGGCTGATCGACGACGCCAGGATCACCCGGACCGGGCTGCTCGTCGGCACTCCGGGCTACCTCAGCCCCGAGCAGGTGAGCGGCGTCGCGCCCGGCAGCGCGGCCGACGTCTACTCGCTCGGCCTGCTGGTGCTCGAGGCGCGCACGGGGCGTCGAGCGTTCCCGGGCCCCGCCGTCGAGGCGGCGAGCGCGCGACTGGTGAACGACCCCGAGATCCCCGACGAGCTCGGTCCGGCCTGGGTCGAGCTGCTCACCCGGATGACGGCGCGGGAGCCCGGTGCACGGCCGACGGCGCTCGAGGTCGCGGTCGCCGCCGCAGCGCTCGCGACGACGGCACCCGGGGGTGCGTCGCCGGCCTCGGCCTCGGTGGCGACGCCGCTCGTCCCGGTAGACGACCCCGCACCGCCGACGGCTCCCCCGGGCGACTCGACGGCCGCGCTCGGAGCGACCGCCCCGTTCGCCGTGCTGCCCGATCGCGAGCCCACCGCGCCCACCCGGGTTCTCCCCGTCGATGGAGCACCGGCCGACGAGCGCGATGCCCACCCCTCGGCGGTCGTGCCGTCGCCGGTCCGCGCCGCGCCGTCGGGTCGGCGCGCACGCGCCAGGACTCCCCGCCGACGCCCGATGCGCATCGTGCTGCTCGTGATCGTCGCGGTCGCCGCCGTCCTGGCGGTGTACGCCGTCGTGACCGCGATGAACGCCGGCGGCGGATCGGAGCTCGCCCCGCTGCCCTCGATCCCCGCCGAGCTCGACCCGCTCGGCGAGCACCTGCAGCAACTCGACGAGGCGGTGCGAGGATGACCGACGTGCCCGCACAGCGCCACCTGATGCGGCGCCGCCTTCGCACCGCGGCACTCGCCGCGGTCCTCGCGCTCGGCGCCGGCCTCGGGCTCGCCGGCTGCGCGACCGACGCGGGCGCGGACACCGCCGAGGCGTTGCACGCGTCGGTCGTGCGCGTCGCCGAGCGCTCCGCCGACGAGGACTTCGCTGGGGCCCTCGCCGCGCTCCTCCTCCTCGAACGCGATGTCGACGACGCCGTCGCCGCCGGCGAGGTCCCCGCCGCTCAGGCGACCGAGATCCGCACGGCCATCGAGCTCGTGCGCACCGACCTCCAGGCCGCCGATGCGCGGGCGAACCCGACGCCGACGCCGAGTCCGACGCAGGCACCCGCCGACGGTGACGACGGCGACGGCGACGGCGACGGCGACGACAACAGCGGCCCGGGCAATAGCGGCGACAACCGCAACGACGGCAACAACGGCAACAACGGCAAGGGCAACGGCAACAACGGCGAGGACGAGGACTGAGCCGGCGCCGCCCGCAGAAGCACCCCGCGCGGACGCCAAGGCGCCAGGACTCCGCATCATCCGCGGACGCCGGGGTCGTAGTCTCGTGACGTGCCCCACCTCGACCTGCCCGGAGCTGAGCTCTACTACGAGACCTCCGGCCCCGCCTCCGCGCCCGCCCTGCTGCTGATCCCCGCCGGCATCGCCACCCTCCGCATGTGGGACGAGCAGGCCGAGACGCTCTCCGCCGACCACCTCGTCGTGCGCTTCGACCCGCGCGCCTTCGGCGGCACCCGGCACGACGAGGCCGCGCCGTTCTGGAACCACCGCGACGCGATCTCGCTGCTCGACCACCTCGGCGTCGCACGCGCCACCGTGATCGGGGCGAGCCGCGGAGGTGCGATCGCGATCGACGTCGCACTCCACGCGCCCGACCGCGTCGCGGGGCTCGTCACCGTGTCCGCACGCGTCGGCGGCCACCCCGAGGTGCCGCTCGACGCTGCGACGCAGGCGCGGTTCGACGAGGTCGAGTCGGTCGATCCCGCCGTCGATGCGGCGCGGATGCTGCGGCTCGAGACCGAGCTCTTCGCGATCGGTTCGGGGCGCGACGCCGAAGCGATCGATCCGGCCTTCCTCGCCCGAGCCCGCGAACTCGCGCTGCCCAACATCGCGCACGCCCTCGACGACGGCGACATGCGGCCGCTCGAGCCCGCGGCCGCCGGCCGGCTCGGCGAGATCGGGGCGCCCGCGCTCGTGCTGGTCGGCGAACACGACCTGGCGCCCTTCCTCGTCCAGTTCGAGACGCTCGCGGCATCGCTGCCCGCGGCGACCGCGCACCGGCTGGCCGGCACGGCGCACCTGCCGAGCGTCGAGCGACCCGGCGAGTTCTCGCGGCTGCTGCGCGACTGGCTCGCCGAACACGGGCTCTGAGCCGGGTCGCCGACCCCGGGGCATCCTGTCGGCGGCTTCGGGGCGCGCGTTCAGGCTTCGGCGCTACGGTCGTCGCATGACCACGGAACTCTGGCTCTCGGCGCTCTGCCTCGCGGGCCTCGTCGTCCCGATCGTGCTCGGCCTGCTGGCGCAGCGCCGCCGTGCGCTGCAGCCCGTCCGGGTTCAGCGCCGCCCGGTGAACCGCTCCATCGAGCGGTAGACGCCGAAGCCGTCGCCGACGACGCGGTCGAACGCGCGCGTCGGCAGCAGGGCGCGCAGCACGCGCGAGAACCGCACGCTGCCCGGCAGCTCGAGGAGCGGGCGGCCGGCGAGCATCGCCCCCCAGACGCGGTCGACGACGTACCCGGGCTCGAGCACGGGAGCCAGCGCCGGCCCGCGCGCGCCCGCGAACATGCCGGTCGCGATGTAGCTCGGCGTGACGGTGGTGACCGCGACGTTCCGGTGATCGGCCTGTTCGAGCTCGAGGCGCAGCGAGTCGCTCCAGGCGATGAGCGCCCCCTTGGATGCCGCGTACACGGCCATGCGCGGATTGCCGATCGTGCCGGCGGCCGAGGCGAGGTTGACGATGCGGGCGGGGCGGAACGCGTTGGAGATCATGCCGGGGAGGAACTCGCGCGTGACGTACATCGGTGCGAGCGCGTTGACCTGCATCGTCGGGCGGGTGTCCTCGCCGTTGTCGGACTGCCAGAAGTAGCCGTTGCCGCGGACGATGCCCGCGTTGTTGATCAGGACGTCGGGGTTGCCGAGCTCGCGGCGCACCCGCTGCGCCGTCTTCGCGATCGCGCCGAGGTCGCCGACGTCGACCACGAACGACTGCACCCTCGTGCGGCCACGCGAGACGGCGCCCAGCTCGTCGACCGCGCGGGCGAGCGCGGCCGCGTCGACGTCCCAGAGGATGACCGAGGCGGCGCCCTCGGCGACCGCCCGCTCGGCGAAGCAGCGCCCCAGGCCGCCGGCGGCTCCCGTGATGAGCACCCTCGCGCCGCGCACCGTTCTCGTCATCGTCCAATCCTCGCCCACCGGGCGGGGCCCGGATGCCTCACCAGGGTTCGTCGGCGCCGGGCAGGAGCGTGCGCACCTGGTCGACGGCACCGGGGAAGCAGGAGTCGAGGACCTCGGTCGCCGACACCTCGTCGCCGTACTCGCCGGTGAGGCGCAGCCCGACCACGGCGTTGATGAGCATGCCGGTCGCGACGAACTCGCGGGCGGCTTCGGGCGTGAAGCCCGCCTCCTCGCGGAGGAAGCGCCAGATCTCGCTGAAGCCCCCGCGCGCGACCCGCCCGATCTCGGGTTCTCCGCCGAGCGCGGTCGAGTGGGCGATGACGGGCAGCATGCCGCGTTCGGCGAGCAGCCCGGTGTACGCCGCGCCCATCCGGTCGACCCGGGTCTCGTCGGGGCCGGGCATCGCGCGCCGGAACTCGTCGATCAGCCGCGCGTAGGCGCGCTGGATGACCGCGATGAAGAGCTTCTCCTTCGTGCCGAAGAGGCGCACGACGTAGGGCTGGCTGACGCCCGCGGCGCGCGCGACCTCGTCGGTCGTGGTGCCGACGTAGCTCTTCGCCCCGAACACGGCCGTCGCCGCGGCGAGGATGAGCTCGCGGCGGTCGGCGGCCTTCATCCGGGTCGCCGTCGCCGGTGCGGTGATCTCTTCGGACGACATGCTTGACATGTTATCAGCGGATAACTAACTTACGAAGTAATCATCCGATTACAACTTATGGAGATCGCCATGTCGTCCACACTCGCCGCTTCGGGCACTCCGGCCACCACCGCGCGCCGACCCCGCCGCACCCCACCGCTCTGGCTCGTGCTCCTCGCGACCGCGCTGCCGATGTTCATGGCGACCCTCGACAACCTCGTCATGACGAACGCGCTGCCCGTGCTGCACACGGAGTTCGGGGCATCCGTCGAAGAGCTGCAGTGGTTCATGAACGCGTACACGCTCGCCTTCGCGAGCACGATCCTCATGGCGGTCGCCCTCGGCGACCGCTTCGGCCGGCGCACCGTGTTCCTCGTCGGCATCGCCGTGTTCACCGCGAGCTCGGCCCTCGCCGCACTCGCGAGCGATCCCGGCCAGCTGATCGCGGCGCGGGCGGCCCAGGGCTTCGGCGCCGCCGCGATCATGCCGCTCTCGCTCACCCTCCTCGCGGGCGCCGTGCCCCTCGCGCGACGGCCGCTCGCGATCGGCATCTGGGGCGGCGTCGCCGGGCTCGGCGTCGCGACGGGCCCGCTCGTCGGAGGCGCGGTCATCGAGGGCTGGGCCTGGCAGGCGATCTTCTGGATCAACATCCCGGTGGGGCTCGCGTCGATCGCGCTCGCGCTCGCCGTCCTCCGCAACGGCTTCGGTGCGCGCCTCCGCGCCGACGTGATCGGACTGCTGCTCTCGGGGCTCGGCCTGCTCGGCCTCGTCTACGGAATCGTTCGCGGCAACGACGCCGGCTGGGCGAGCACCGAGGTGCTCGCCGGGCTCATCGGCGGCGGCGTGCTCCTGATCGCGTTCGTCGCCTGGGAGTCGCGCACGAGTGCGCCGCTGCTGCCGCTCCGGCTCTTCCGCGATCGCAGCTTCAGCGTCGCGAACGTCGTCGGCTTCGGGTTCAGCTTCGGCGCGTTCGGCTCGATCTTCATCCTGATCCAGTTCCTGCAGCTCGTGCAGGGGGCGTCGCCGCTCGAGGCCGCGGTGCAGACCTCGCCGTGGACGCTCGCCCCGATGATCGTGGCGCCGCTCGCCGGCATCATCGCGCCGCGGGTCGGCACGCGGGCGCTCATCGTCACCGGGCTCCTCGCGCTCGGCGCCGCCCTCGCCTGGCTCACGCCCCTGCTCGATGCCGGCACGGAGTACTCGGCCTACCTGGCCCCGTTCATCCTCGCGGGCGTCGGCATGGGGCTCGTGTTCGCGCCGTCGTCGACCGCGGTGCTCGCCCGCATGGCGCCCGACGACCATGCCAAGGCGAGCGGCACGAACTCGATGCTGCGCGAGGTCGGCGTCGCGCTCGGCATCGCCGTGTCGACCGCCGTCTTCACCGGCGCGGGCGGCACCCTCACCCCGACGGGCTACGTCGAGGGCGCGCAGCCCGCGGTGCTCGTGGGCGCGGCCGTGCTGTTCGGCTCGGCGCTCGTCGCGCTGCTGCTGCCGGCTGGTCGTTCCCAGGAGGCGGCGGCCCACTGATGGCGAGGACCCTCGTGATCATCGGCCATCCCCACCGCGGCAGCTTCACGCACGCCCTCGCCGAGCGGTACGTCGCGGGCGCACGCTCGGCCGGCGTCCGCTCGGCGGGCGCCGCACCCGAGGTGCGGGTCATCGACCTCGCCGAGCGCGAGTTCGCCCTGGTCCCCGGCGGTCGCGACATGCTGCGGGCGCCCGGCGGCGAGACGGGGCATCTCGAGCCGGCCGTCCGCGGATTCGTCGACGACGTCGCGTGGGCCGAGCACCTCGTGTTCCTCTTCCCCCAGTGGTGGGGCACCTACCCCGCCGTGCTGAAGGCGTTCCTCGACCGGGTGATGCTGTCGGGCACGGCGTTCGCCTACGGTCGGGGTCACGTCTCGACGCGCCTGCTCGGCGGTCGCACGGCGCGCATCGTGATGACGATGGACTCGCCGCTCGCGTGGAACCGCTTCGTGTACCGCAACGCCGCCGAGACCTCGCTCGCGCAGGCGACGCTCGCCTACTGCGGGATCCGCACGATCGGCATCTCGCGGTTCACCCCGGTGCGGTTCTCGACCGAGGAGCGGAGGGTCGGCTGGCTCGCCGCGGCGCAGCGGCTCGGCGAGCGGGACGCCTCGCGGCTCCCTCGCATCCGGCGACGTCGGGCGACGCGCACGGGGGCGCCCGCGGCGGCACGGGGGCCGGCTCAGCGCATCGCACGGTAGCGCGCCCGCTCGGCCGGGTCGAGGTGCTCGGTGGCGTAGCTCAGCATCGTGCGCGGCATGCGCGCCGCGTGCTCGTCGAGGAACCCCGTGAGGGCGCCCCGATCGACGCGCTTGCCGACCTCGCGCAGCATCCAGCCGACGGCCTTGTGCAGCAGCGGCTCGGGGTCGTCGAGCAGGCGCTCGGCGACCGCGAGCGTCGGGCGCGGATCGCCCGCCTTGATCGCGGCGAAGGTCGAGATGACCGCGACGCGACGCGACCACAGCGAGTCGGATGCCACGAGCCCCGCGACGATCGCCGGTTCGACCTCGTCGACGGGGGCCGACGGGAAGGCCACCTCGCCGAGCAGGACCTCGGCGGTCGCGTCGACGAGGTCCCAGTTGTCGACGCGGCCGGTGCGCACGGCGTCGAGGTACCGCTCGTGCTCGGCCGCCCGCGCGGCATCGTCACGGGTTCGCGCACGACCGGCACGGCGGAAGCGCTCGACCATGACGAGCAGCCCCGCGAGCCGCTCCTCGTGGATCGGGCTGGCGACGAGCTCGGCGACGTCGCCCGCCGGCAGCGAGAGCGAGCGCCGCACGATCGACCGGGTCGCCGGCACCGCGACCCCGATGAAGACGTCGCGCTCGGCGTAGCCGCCCGGCCCAGTCTTGAAGAACGCGGCGGCGCCGGCGGCGCGTGCGGGATCCGCCGCCGCGGCGAGCGCGGCCCGCACGTCGGCGGCGGCGTGCAGCTCGGTGTCGCCCATGGCGGTGACACTACCGGGCGGCGTCCGCTGCGGTCGGGGGGACGGGATCGGGATCCGCCCGTGCGTCGGCGCGGGACATCCGCCAACATGGGGTGATGACCGACGACACCGCGACCGCCGAGGCCCGACCGACGGGCGAGCTCGCCTTCGTGCCGATCACCGGCGACGACCTCCTGATGTGGCTGCCCGAGTCGATGGCGTACTACCGGGCGTCGAGACTGCGCGCCGGCGACACCCCCGAGCAGGCCGAGGCCGCGGTGGAGGCCTCCCGCGACCGCTTCTTCACCGACGGCGTGCTGCACCCCGAGCACGTGCTGCTCGCGATCGTCGTCGACGGCGAGGACGCGGGCTGGCTGTGGCTCGGCCCCTGGGCCGAGGGCGGCGACGCGTGGTGGGTGTGGGACGTGCACGTCCGCGAGCCGTTCCGCCGGCGCGGGCTCGGGCGCGCCGCGATGCAGCATGCCGAACAGGTCGCGCGCGAACACGGCTCGCCGACGCTCGGCCTCAACGTGTTCGCCTTCAACGTGCCGGCGATCGAGCTCTACGAGAGCCTCGGCTTCGAGGCGGCGTCGCTGCACATGGCGAAGTCCATCTGAGCCCCGGGCCCCGACGACGCCGGGGTGCGCGTCTCCCCGGGCGCACGCGAATCGAGAGCGGGGCCGCCGTTCGGCGTACCCCGCTCTCGCGTGGTGATCATCGGTTGCGCGGTGAGATCGGCCGGGGCTCGGGCGTCGGCGTGGGGTCGCCGTCGTCCTGCGACTGACTGAACTGCTCGGCGTACTCGGCGAGGCGCTGACCCTGGACCTCGGCCGCCGACGGGTCGACGGACTCGGCCTGCTTGGTCGCTCGCACGGTCTCCTGGACCTGCATCGAGTTCGAACGGGCGGCCTTCTGCGCCGCCTGCTCGGCCTGCTTGACGGTTCGCAGCTGCTCCTGCACCTTCGCAGAGCGTGCGGCCGACTCGACGCGCTCGGTGCGCTCGGCCTCGCGGAGGATCTCCTGCAGGGTGGTGCCCTGCGGCGAGAACTCCGGCGAGTGAGCCCGGCTGCGTTCCAGCGCGGCCTCCTTGCGAGCCGAGTCCTGCTGCGACTGCAGCGAGGTCACGGCCGCCGATCCGGCTCCGCCTTCGAGCTGGGACTGCACACCGGCGCAGCCGCTGATCGTGACGAGGAGTACGACGGCACCGATCACTGCGGCGCCGGTCCTGTTGGTGTTCATGGCCCTCTCCTGTTCATGTGGGGTTCTGGGGATTTGAACAATCCTCAAGTTAGGTTCGGCCGAGGGTGCGCGTCATCGGGACCGGCACCGGTGTTCTCCTCGGTGCCCGCCTCGCCGTGCGGCCGGGCTGGCGTGGAGCGCCATCCGGGCAGACGCTGAGGTAGTCTCGGCTTCCAGCCGATTCAGGGGAATGCGCACCATGCGCGATCTGCGGCGCGGTTTCGAAGCCGAACGCAAGATTCCCGCGCGACAGTGCAATCAATCGCGAGCGGATGCCTCGTAGCCTTGATCTGTACGGCGATTCCCGCCGCGCGCGGCACGGCCGCGAGCCCGCACTGACCCCTCACAGAGGAACGGAGGTTCACATGTCGAACATCACGATCGACCCCATCGTCGGAGAACCCGAGGTCCTCGAGGACACGGTCACCGCAGCCGACATCGCCCTCGCCGAGGGCGTCGAGAACGACCCCGCCTGGCTCCGCCTCAAGGAGTCGGCGACGAAGCTGCAGTCGCTCCAGGTGAAGGACGGCTCGGTCCCCGCGAAGGGCGACGCGGTGTCCGATGCGAAGGGCGAGGCATCCGCCCTCGTCGACGCCATCGTCGAATCGGTCGCCGCCCTCGCGCCGCGCTTCCCGCACGAGGCCGCCTACCTCACCGCCCTGCAGGCCGACTTCCGCAAGTGGCAGGCCGCGGGCCTCGAAGTCCCCGACTTCCTCGACTCGCTCGTCGAGTTCCAGCCGCAGCGCCACCGCATCGACGGCATCCGCCACCTCGTCGTGTTCCCGATGTACACGCAGAACGGCTCGCTCGACCGCCACGTCGAGGCGCTCGTCGTCGAGACGATCTGGCCCGAGTTCATCGCCGCCCTCGAGGCCGGCGACTACGGCAACAAGCTCTTCGTGAGCCTGCGCCTCGTCGACTTCACGCCCGGCTACGACACCAACTCGGCCGTGCTGTTCCCCGAGACGGTCGCGATGCGCGAGATCCCGACGTTCACGTGGGGCGCCATCTTCCAGGACCGCGAGGCCGCCCGCTACCGCAAGGTCGTGCGCGCCGCGAGCGACATCACGAAGCTCGAGCTGCCCGCCGACGCGGCCGAGATGCTCACCGACCAGGAGCTCACCGAGCGCACCTTCGTCATGTGGGACATCATCCACGACCGCACGCACATGCGCGGCGACCTGCCGTTCGACCCGTTCATGATCAAGCAGCGCATGCCGTTCTTCCTCTACTCGCTGGAGGAGCTGCGCTGCGACCTGACCGCGTTCCGCGAGTCGGTCAAGATCCAGCGTGCGCTCGACGCCCGTCTCGCGAAGGGCGAGGAGCTCACCGAGGTCGAGGAGCAGATGCGCTCGACCGGCAAGCTCGTGCAGTACGCCGTCATCTTCGACCGCATCTTCCGCTTCTCGATCACCGGTTCGCGCGTGCGCAACTACGACGGCCTCGGCGGTCAGCTGCTCTTCGCGTGGCTCCACAAGAAGCACGTGCTCGAGTGGCGCGACGTCGAGCTCAGCTTCGACTGGGACAAGGTGGCCGACGCGGTCGTCGAGCTCGGCGACGCCATCGACCTGCTCTACTGGGAGTCGATCGACCGCCCGAAGACCGTGCACTGGCTCAAGGCCTACGAGCTCGTCTCGTCGGTCGTCACGCCGAACCCCGCGTCGGTCTGGGCCGAGGGCCTGCCCCGCGAGGTGCTCGCCGGCCCGCCCAAGGGCTACACCGACCTCGTGATGGACGACGAGTTCCCGCTCTCGATGTTCTTCGAGGCGCTCGACAAGAAGATGAAGCCCGTCATCGAGTCGACCGTCGGCATCACGGCCAAGTCCGAGGTCTGACCCGCCTTTCCGGAAGAAGTACGCTGCTCAGGACGAAATCGGCGATCTCGTCCTGAGCAGCTTTCTTTCTCCTGAATCCAGCTCGAAGAGGAGCCCCACATGAACGACCACCCCACCGGCGCCGCCGGACGCACCGTGCTCATCGCCGGCGCCACGAGCGCCTCGGGCCGGGCCGTCGCACGCGCCCTCCTCGAGGCGGGCGCCCGCGTCATCGCGGTGGGCAGCGATCGCACCCGCCTCGGCGAGCTCGCAGCCGAACTGCCCGGCGTCATCACCGAGCAGGCCGACCTCACCGACCAGATGCAGGTGTGGCCGCTCGCGATGCGCGTGCACGGCAGGGTCGGCGACGTCGACGGCATCATCCACCTCGTCGGCGGCTGGCGCGGCGGCGGCGGCATCCCCGGGCAGACCGAAGAGGACTACCGGGTGCTCGAGCGCTCGTTCTCCGCGCTCCGCCACATCAGCCGCGCCCTCTGGGACGACCTCGTCGCCTCGCCCGCCGGCCGTATCGCGATCGTCTCGTCGACGGCCGTGGAGCGCCCGCTCGCGGGCGGCGCGAACTACGCCGCCGTGAAGGCCGCGAGCGAGGCGTGGATGCAGTCGCTCGCCCACGGACTCGGCAAGGAGGGTGAGACCGGCGCCGCCGTCACCTTCCGCGTGACGTCGCTCGCGGGCCTCGAGGAACGCCTCGCGACCGAGGTCGTCGCGCTCTGGTCGGCGGATGCCTCGGAGCTGAACGGGCGCGTCGAGACGCTGTCGGCCTGAGCCGAGGCTCTCAACCTGAGCCGAGGCTCTCGGCCTGAGCCGAGGTCTCAGCCTGCCGACGCGCCGTCGTCGGCAGCCGTGGGATCGGGCTCGAGCGCCTCGGGCTCGCTCACGTCGGGGGCGGCTTCGGGCTCGAGCACCTCGGAGCCGGTCTCGCCGTCGGGTCGCAGCATGCCGCCGTCATCGGGCGTCGGCGGCGTCGACGCCTCGGGCGACGGCGGCGGGGCCGACTCCCCGCGATCCTGCTCGGCGGCCCGGGCGAGGCACCCCGTGCCGTCGAGTCCGGGCCCCTCGAGCGCCGCGTGCCACGCGGTGCGCTCGTCGGCGCCGAGCCCGTCCGGCATCGCCGGCGCCGTCGAGTTCGGGTTGCGCGGCTCGGTCGTCCACCACTCCCAGTGCCGGTACTCGTACCCGGCCTCGACCATGCAGTCGCGCACCAGCTGCTGGAACGCGAGCCACGCCGTCTGCTCCTCGGCGGTGGGGATCGGATCGGCCGGCGGCGTCGTCGGCGTCGGAGCCGGCGCGTCGGTCGGGGGCCTGGTTGGCGAGGGCGCGGGCGGCGCCGGCGAGGTCGTCGGGGGCACCGCCCCGTCGCCGTCGTCGGCCCCGTCGGAGGTTCCGGGCGCGGTCGTGGCGGCGCCGGCCTCGATGTCGAGCTCGTCGACGGCAGTCGAGGGGTGCGGCGAGCGGGCGTCGTAGAAGACGGGGGCGCCGGTCAGCGCCGCGGCGACGCCGAGCGACAGCGAGCCGAGGAAGAGGACCGTCGCCGCAGCGACCAGGACGAGGATCTTGCGCATGCCGATCCTCCTCGTCTCCCGAGGGCGCTCGGGCGTTCGTCGTGCGGGCGTCCGGCAATGCTACGTGACCCCCGAAGAGGGGGCAACCCCGTGGTCCGGTTTCAGCCCTGCGTGCTCGGAGCGCTCAGCCGGCGACGAGCGGTGAGATCCGCATCGTGGCGATCGCGCCGTCGCACACCGTGATCGCGTACGGGGTGTCGATGCCTTCGCCGGCTCCGTCGGAGGCGAGCCGCGCACGCACGCCCGACGCCTCGATCGGCGTGCAGCCGTACGCGCCCGCCTGCGAGGCACGCACATGCGCCCGCGCGACGCCGCCGTTCGCGTCGATCACGACCGGCGTGGTCGCCGCGGCCTCGATCTGCGCGGGCCATCCCACCTCGACGCCCTCGTCGTCGATCGCGATGAGGCCCGGCCACCCGTCGAACACGCACGCCTGCGCTCCCGTGTTCGTGAAGACGAGCTCGAATCCGAACGACCCGGCGCCCGACTCGTCGGGCAGCGGTGTCACGGCGAGCTCGAACTGCGCGTCATCGCAGGCGAGGCCCGCACCGCCGACCGCATCGTCGGCGAACGGCTCCTCATCGCGGGGAGCGACCGTTCCGTCGCCGGCTGCCCCGCCGCCCGCGGGCGTCGCGCCGGCGTCGGGCACCGCCGTCGCCTCGGGCTCGCTCGACGCCGTCGGCGAGGCGGAGGGCGATGCATCCGTCGTCGCCTGCGACCCGTCGGGCGTCGCCGAGCCAGCGGCGCAGCCGCCGAGCGCGAGGGCGAGCAGCAGCGCCGCCGTCGTGGCCGTGGCCGTTGCACCCGCACGCGTCATCGAAGCCTCCTCGTCATGCCGACCGTCGACCCATCAGGCTATGCCCGGCCCGCCCGTCGCGGAAGAGGGTCTGCACCGAGGCGCTCGCACCGGGCGCCGGGCGCCGGCGCCGGTCGCCGGGCGTCAGTCGATCGGCGGCACACCCTGGACGTCGTCGGACTCGCGGCGCTCGTCGGTGACGCCGGTCGCCACGTCGGCGGGCGAGTGCTGTCGCCGGCTCAGCCAGAGGAACGGCACCGCCAGCACCTGGAACCCGCTGCTCACGATGAGCGATCCCGGATACCCCCAGAGGTCGGCCGACCGCCCCAGCACCGGCTGGATCACCGCTCCGCCGGTGCTGCCGAGCAGCGAGTCGAACGACAGCACGGTCGCCCGCTGCGCCGACGGGATCATGTCGTTGAGGTACGCCTGCTGCACCGGGCCCGCCGCCGCGTCGACGAGGCCCCAGAGCACGAGGAGCACGAGGGCGAGCCAGAAGCTGCGGTTGAACCCCAGCGCGAGCAGCACCCCGGTGCTGACCACGAGGCTCAGGAGGATCGTCGTCGTGCGCCGGCGGAACCGTCGGCGAACCCACGGTGCGCACAGCCCGCCGATGACCTGCGCGCCCGAGAGGATCGCGGCGGCGAGGCCCGCGATCGAGTAGGCCTCGGCGTCGCCCCAGAGCTCGACGAGGTACGGCTGCAGTGCGTAGAAGACGTAGAAGCCGACGCCCGAGGTGAAGAACGAGGCGAACATCACGTACCGCACGGCCGGCCGGCCGAGCCCGTACCGCAGCGAGGACTGGAACACCTGCTTCGTCGCCCGAAGCGGGTGCGCGCGCCCCGCCGGCGTGAAGCCGAGGTCGCGCATGAGCACCGCGGCGACCACGAACATGACGATCAGGATCGCGGCGCGCAGGAGGAACGGCACCCCGAGGTCGGTCGCCTGGGCGACCACGCCGCCCGCGATCGAGCCGATGAACATCGCCGCGCCGGAGAGCGCGAGCCCGCGCCCGAAGACGCGCTCGAGGCTGCCCGTGTAGCCGGTCGCCGTGAGGGCGTCGACGAGCCACGCCTCGGTCGCGCCCGAGAAGAAGGTGAAACCCAGCCCGAGCAGCACGGAGACGATCGCCCAGCCCCAGAACGGCGCCTCGATCACCCAGAGCCAGTAGTAGAGGAGCGTCGTGACGGCGAGCGTGACCGTGCCGAGCAGGTACGACACCCGTCGGCCGAGCGTGTCGGCCACGACGCCGGTCGGCACCTCGAAGATCACCATGCCGACCGAGAAGAACGCGTTCGCAGCGAAGGCCTCGAGGTTCGAGAGCCCGGCGTCGAGCAGGAACAGCGTGTTGACGCCCCAGATGAACGAAGCGGCGAGCGTGTTGCCGATGAGTAGCGTGAAGTAGACGGACTGCACCCGTCGCGCCGCATGGTTCACCGCCGTCGGCTCGCTCACCCGCCCATCATCCTCCCGACCGGCCGCGCACGGAAGCGCTGCCGCAGCACTGAAGCGCTACGCTCACGCCATGGTGCGCTTCCTCATCCGTCTCGGCGTGTCCCTCGTGCTCGCCGCCCTCGCCCTGGCCATCGCCGCGCTGCTCGTTCCGGGCATGCACCTGCACTGGTCGGGGTTCCTCGTCGCGATCATCGTGTTCGCCGCCGTGCAGGCGCTCATCGAGTGGCTGGTCGAGACGCTGTTCCATCGCGGCGCCCCCGCCGTCGCGGGCGTCGCGGGCCTCATCTCGACCGCGGTCGCCCTCTTCGTCGCCTCGCTCGGTGACGGCATCACCTTCGACGGCATCGCGCCGTGGGTGCTCGCCGCCGTCATCGTCTGGATCATCACCGCCCTGGCCGCCTGGCTCTCGGGCAAGTACCTGCTGCCGCGCATCGCCCCCGAGAAGAAGGGCTGAGCGCCGGAAACCGAGCCCGATTCGGCGTCCGCGAGCGCGCGGGTTAGCATGCTCGCACCCGAAACGGCGTGCGAGTCCCCCATTCGCCCGCCACCGCCGTGCCCGAGCGAACACGGGCTCGAGGCATCCGAACCCGAAGGCCCCACCCATGCGCAAGCGCACCGTCGCGCTCATCGTCGTCGCCGCCGTCCTCGCCGCCGTCGTCGGCGGACTCTACTGGGCCGGCCGTCACCTCTTCCACGAGCCCACCGCGAAGGGCGTCGACTCGGTCGTCGACGAGCTCGGCGGCACCCGCGTGCTCGGCGTGTTCGCCCACCCCGACGACGAGCAGACCGTCAACGGCCTCTTCTGGCACGCGCACGAGGGCGGCGCCTACACGGCGATGATCACCGCCACGCAGGGCGAGGCCGGCCACCAGACGCCGGTCGTCGCACGGCAGGAGGACCTCGGCGAGATCCGCAAGGCCGAGGCGCTGAAGAACAGCTTCAACCTCGGCGTCGACCGCCACGTGGTGTGGGACTACCCCGACGGCGGCGTGCCCGAGGTCGACGAGGACGAGCTCGTCGACCGCGTCGCCGACGAGATGCGCCGGGTCGAGCCCGACGTCGTCGTCGCGTTCTGGCCCGAGTCGGGCGCGACCGGCCACGAGGACCACATGCGGATGGGCGAGGTCGCCGAACGCGCGATCGCCGAGCTCGAGGCGGAGGGCGGTTCGTACACCGGCCCGAAGCACCTCGTGTACACGATCAGCCCGTCGGGCGCGCTCGCGGCCTTCGGCGGCGAGACCGGCGCGTTCGTCGTCGCGAACCAGCCGAAGCCCGAGTACGCGATGGATGCCGCGGTGCAGAAGAAGCACGAGGGATGGACGATCCACGCCTCCCAGGCGAACTTCATGCAGGAGTCGTACATCCTGCCCACGTGGCTCATCTACCTGCTCTGGGACCAGGAGTTCTACCACGTGCGCGACCTCGAGGCCGAGCCGCTGGGATAGGCGGCAGGCCTGCGCCGAGGTCGCGCGTGTAGCCTTCCCCGATGACCACCACCATCTCCGCCGCCGCGATCCTGCTCGACATGGACGGCACGCTCGTCGACTCGTCGGCCGTCGTCGAACGGGTGTGGACCGACTGGGCGGCGGAGCACGCCCTCGACCCGGCCGAGGTCATGCAGGTGATCCACGGCCGGCAGGGCCACGCGAGCATGGCGATCCTGCTGCCCGGGCGCGCGGTCGAGGAGAACCTCGTCGACAACCGCACGATGCTCGAGCGCGAGACCGCCGAGACCGAGGGCGTCGTCGCCATCGCCGGCGCAGTCGAGCTGATGCAGGCGCTCGCCGACGTGCCGCACGCCCTCGTCACCTCGGCGAGCCTGCCGCTGGCGACCGCACGGATGGCCGCAGCGGGACTCACCACGCCCCCGTCGTGGTGACCGCCGAGAGCGTCACCGCGAGCAAGCCCGACCCCGAGGGGTTCCTCGCCGCGGCCGAGGCGCTCGGGGTGCCCGCGCGCGACTGCGTGGTCTTCGAGGACTCCGAGGCCGGCATCACGGCCGCCCGCAGCGCGGGGATGCGCGTCATCGGCGTCGGCCCGCTCGCCGGGCCGCACGGCGCGGATCACCTCGTGCACGACCTCGCCGCCGTGCGGGTCACCGCGGACGGCGACACCCTCACGATCACGCTGGCGTAGGCGCGCGCCCGCACCGCGCCATCGCGAACCGGGTGGGCCGGCGCAGGAACGGAGACCGCCCTCCGATTCACTAGGCTGTCGCTGTGAATCGCGCTCTCGCACGCGGCCTCAGTGCCGCGCTCCTCGTCTCATCCCTGACGCTCGCCCTCTCCGCCTGCTCGCCCGCTGGCGGCGGCCCCTCCGAGGCATCCGGCTCGTCGGAGCAGCCGGTGGCCGCCTCCGAGGCGCCGAGCGGCCAGTCCGAGGCGCTCGACGGCTACGTCGCAGCCGTGCAGGAGCAGATGCCCGCACTCCTCGAGCAGTTCGACGGCATGTACTCGGAGATCTCGGCCGAGGCGATCGCGCCCGACACCATCGACTACCGCTACACGTTCACCGAAGCGGTCGACCCCGCCACCGCCGTGCCGACCTTCGAGCAGATGAAGCCGTCGCTGCAGCAGGTCTGCGACGACACGCTGTTCCCCGAGATGGAGTCCTACGGCATCACCGCGCCGAAGGTGACGTACACCTACCTCAACCCCGACGGCTCCGAGGTCTGGGCGAACACCTTCGCCTCGGAGTAGCGCGCGAGCCGGTGCGGCTCGCGGCTCGTCGACCTAGGCTGGCCGACGAGCCCGAGCACACTGGAGGACCGATGACCGCACCCGCACTCGCCGAGGTGCAGGCCGAGCTCGCCGCACTCGACGACCCGCAGACCCGCGCGGCCAACGAGCGCCGCGGCGACACGCACGGCGTGAACCTCGCGCAGCTGCGCGCACTCGCGAAGCGCGTGAAGACGAACCATGAGCTCGCCCTCGAGCTCTGGGCGACGGACGACACCGCGGCGCGGCTCCTCGCGATCCTGATCTGCCGGCCGAAGGCGTTCACCGCCGCGCAGCTCGATGCGATGATGCGCGAGGAGCCGACGCCCAAGGGCCACGACTGGCTCGTGAACTACGTGGTCAAGAAGAGCCCGCACGCCGAGGCCCTGCGGCTCGCCTGGCTCGACGACCCCGACCCGCTCGTCGTGAGCGCGGCGTGGGCGCTCAACGCCGAACGGGTCGCGAAGCGGCCCGAGTCGCTCGAGCCCGACGAGCTCCCGGTCATGCTCGCCACCATCGAGGCCGAGATGCAGGGCGCGCCCGACAAGGTGCAGTGGGAGATGAACACCTCGCTCGCGATGATCGGCATCAACCACCCGGCCTACCGCGCCAGGGCCATCGACATCGGCGAGCGCCTCGAGGTGTTGAAGGACTACCCGACGCCCCCGAACTGCACCTCGCCCTTCGCGCCGATCTGGATCGGCGAGATGGTACGGCGGCAGACCGCGAAGTAGGCCGCGGCTGCACCGACTCGATCTCCGCCGCGCGGCGGATCCCCGTCGTGCGTCCCGTCGCTAGCGTGGAGGGATGCCCGAGACCACCACCGCACCGCCCGTCCTGCCGGGCGTCGAATGGGTCAGGCCGCGTCCCGGGCGGCGCGGCTACCGCAACGACCTCCTGCTCGCCCTCGTCCTCGCCGTCGGCACGGCCGCGAGCGTGGTGCTGTACCGCGCGACCGGCTGGGGCGAAGGCACCCCGTGGTGGGGCGCCGCGCTCTGGACGGCCGGGATGACCCTGCCCCTCGCCGCGCGGCGCCGCTGGCCCGAGATCGTCGCGCTCGTGGCATCCGCCGTCTTCATCGTCGGCGCCGTCACCGTCGTCGGCGAGGCGCTCTTCTCGAACATCGCGCTCTTCGTCGCGATCTACACGGTCGGCGCGTGGGGCCGCAGCCGGCGGATCGCCACGATCGTGCGCGGCGCGATCGTCGTCGTGATGTTCGCCTGGCTGTTCTGGGGCCTCATCTACTACTCGGCGATGGCCGACCACCTCCCCGAGCTCTCGCGCGAGGGGCTGCTCTCGCCGTACCTCGCCTACGGCTTCATCAACGTGCTCACGAACCTGCTGTACTTCGGCGGCGCCTGGTACTTCGGCGACACCGCCTACCGCTCGGCCCGCGCGAGGGCCGAGCTCGAGCAGCGCACGGCCGAGCTCGCGGCCGAGCGCGAGCGCACCCGCGTGCAGGCGGTCGCGATCGAGCGGCTGCGCATCGCGCGCGAGCTCCACGACGTCGTCGCCCATCACGTCTCGGTCATCGGCGTGCAGGCTGGGGCGGCGCGGCGGGTGCTCGCGAAGGATCCGGGGGCGGCCACCGCCTCGCTCGCGGCGATCGAGTCGAGCGCGCGCGAGGCGGTCGACGAGCTGCACGGGCTGCTCGGCACGCTGCGCGGCGACGGCGACACCGGGCCGCTCGTGCTCGACGGCGACCGGGCGGCAGGCGCCGCGGGCGGCGCGGCGACCACGAGCACCTCGACCCGCGGGATCGCCCGCCTCGACGAGCTCGTCGCCGAGTCGGCCGACGGCGGGCTCCCGGTGACGCTCGCCGTCGTCGGCGAGGCACGGCCGATCTCGCCCGTCGTCGACCTCAGCGCCTACCGCATCACGCAGGAGGCCCTCACGAACGTGCGCAAGCACGCCGGTGCCGCCGCGACCGCCGAGGTGCGGGTGCGCTGGACCGACACTGCCCTCGAGGTCGAGATCACGAACTCGGGCAGCGCGACCTCGACCGCCGGCGTGGCCCGACGTACCGACGGCTCGAGCGGCGGGCTCGGCCAGCTCGGCATGCGCGAGCGGGTCGCCGCCGCCGGCGGCACGATCGAGCTCGGGCCGCGCGCCCGGGGCGGCTACCTCGTGCGGGCGAGCTTCCCGCTCCGCCGCGACGACGCGGCCGGTGCCGTCGCGTCCGCCCGGTCCGCGGAGGCGGGCGCATGAGCATCCGCGTGCTCGTCGTCGACGACCAGAGCCTCGTACGCGCCGGCTTCCGCACCATCCTCGACTCGGAGGACGGGATCGAGGTCGTCGGCGAGGCCGCCGACGGGCAGGCGGCGATCGACCGGGTCGCGATGCTCGCGCCCGACGTCGTCTGCATGGACGTGCAGATGCCCGGGATGGACGGCCTCGAGGCCACTCGCCGCATCACCGGCGACGCGGCGACGCAGGCGGCCGTGCTCGTGCTCACGACCTTCAACCGCGAGGACTACCTGTTCGCCGCGCTCGACGCCGGGGCGAGCGGGTTCCTGCTGAAGAACTCGAGCCCCGAGCAGCTGATCGAGGCGGTGCAGGTCGTCGCGCGCGGCGACGCGCTGCTCTCGCCGGATGTCACGCGCCGCGTCATCGAGGCGGCCGCGGGCCGCTCGGGGCGCGGCCCGACGGCGGGCCACGCGGCATCCGCCGCCGCAGCCCGCCCGGACGAGGCAGCCCCCGGTGCTGAACCCGACACCGCCTCCTCGCCCGCACCCGCCGAGCTCGCGACCCTCACCGAGCGCGAGCGCGAGGTGCTCGAGCTGCTCGCGCTCGGCATCTCGAACGCCGAGATCGCCGACCGCCTCTGGGTGGGTGAGGCGACGGTGAAGACCCACGTCTCGAAGGTGCTCATGAAGCTGGGCCTGCGCGACCGGGTGCACGCGGTCGTCTACGCGTACGAGCACGGCGTGGTGCGGCCGCGCGGCTGACGCCACGGCGCATGGCAGCGAGGGGTTGACGCCGGCTGGCGCCGAGCCTATGGTTAAGCAATTCATTAATTAAGGAGTTGCTTACATTGGGTGATGCGCAGGACGAGCTGAGCGCGGTGTTCCAGGCGCTCGCCGACCCGACCCGCCGCGCGATGCTCTCGCGCCTCCGGGTCGGGCCCGCGACCGTCGGCGAGCTCGCCGAGCCGTTCGCCATGAGCCGCCCCGCGATCTCGCAGCACCTCAAGGTGCTCGAGCGGGCCGGGCTCATCGAGCGCACCGCGACCGCGCAGTGGCGCACCTGCACGCTGCGCACCGAACCCCTCGACGAGGCATCCGCCTGGGTCGAGCACCACCGCGGCGAGTGGAACGAGCGCTTCGACCTGCTCGCCGAGCACCTCCGCACCATGAAGGAGAATCCGGAATGACCGAGCACGACACCGTGACGTCGCCCGCCTCCGCGGACACGACGCACGCACCGCAGTTCACCATCACCCGCACCTTCGACGCCCCGCGCGAACTCGTCTGGCGGGCGTGGACCGAGCAGGCCGACGCCGCCGCCTGGTGGCACCCGCGCGACATCGAGATCAAGCCCGGCAGCGTCGACCTCGACACCCGCGAGGGCGGCAGCTACCGCTACACGATGGTCGCCCCCGATGGCAGCGAGTACCCCACCGCGGGCACCTTCCGCGAGGTTCGCGCGCCCGAACGCCTCGTCATGACGTGGGGTTCGCCCGGCGACGACGACGATCGCGTGCCCGTCATCACCATCACCCTTCGCGAGCTCGACGGCGGACGCACCGAGATGCTGTTCCACCTGCTCGGCATCGACGCCGCCCCCGGCGACGACGACGTCTACGACGGCTGGAGCTCCGCCTTCGACATGCTCGACGAGCACCTGGCCGAGACCGCCGGGGGCCCGAGCGAGGTGCGCTGATGGGCCGGCTGATCGTCGAGCAGGTGGTCACCGCCGACGGCTACGCCGCCGACCCCGACGGCGGCATCGACTTCTTCGAGGCGCTCGTGCGTCCCGACGAGCACGGCACCGTCGACTTCAACGACGCCGAGCAGCTCGAGTACGTCTCGCAGGCCGACGCGATCCTGTTCGGCGCGACCACGTACCGGATGTTCGCCGACTACTGGCCGGGCGTCGATCCCGCGGTCGAGCACGTCGCCGAGCTCATCGACCGGCTGCCGAAGTTCGTCGTCTCGAACACGCTGGAGCAAGCCCCGTGGGGCGACGGACGCATCGAGATCCTCCGCGGCGACGGGGCGGAGCAGGCCGCCGCGCTGAAGGAGCGGTTCGGCGCCGTGATCGTCTGGGGCAGCCTCGTGCTGACCGACGCGCTGTTCGCGGCCGGCCTCGTCGACGCACTGCACCTGCGGGTCGTGCCGACCCTCCTCGGCGACGGGCGGTCGTTCACGCCCCCGCAGCTCGGCGAGGGCCGGCTCGAGCTCGACCGGGCCTCCGCCCGGCCGGGCGGCGTGGTCAGCCTGCGCTACCGGGTGGGGTGACGCCGGCCCCGGCCAGCTGGCCCCGGCCAGCTGGCCCCGGCCGACGCGCCCGAGCGGCGCGTTGGCCTCGCGTCGGCCTCGCGCGGGTCACCGCCGGAAGGTCACGTGGACGACGCCGCTCTCGGCCGTCTCGCTCGAGACGGCGTACTGCTGCTCCAGGCCGCGCAGCTCGTGCCAGAGGTTCTGGCCGCGACCGAGCAGGATCGGCGCGATCGCCACGTGCAGCGCGTCGACGAGTCCCGCCGCGAGGAACGAGCGCACCGTGCGCACCCCGCCGCCGATGCGCACGTCGGCACCGCCCGCAGCGGCGGTCGCCTCGGCGAGCGCCGCCTCGGGCGAGGCGTCGCGGAAGTGGAAGGTCGTGCCGCCGGCCATCTCGATCGACGGCCGCGGGGCGTGCGTCAGCACGAAGACCGGCACGTGGAAGGGCGGTTCGTCGCCCCACCAGCCGCGCCAGTCGGGGTCGTCGGCGTTCAGGTGCAACCCGAACATGCCCGCGCCCATGATCTCGGCGCCGATGTTCTCGAAGTACGCCCGGGCGTACGCGTCGTCGACGCCGGTCGTGCCGGCTCCCGAGGTGTCGCCGAACACCCGCTCGCGGAAGGTGCGCGTGGCCGAGTAGGCGCCCGTGAGGCGGAACCAGTCGTCGCCCATCGGGTTCTCGGCCGTCTGGTCGGTGGTCGAGGCGTAGCCGTCGAGTGAGATGTTGAGGTCGGCGCGAACGGCCACGGGCGGAGTCCTTCCGGTCATCGGTCGCGACCCGCTCGGGCCGCGACGCCCACTCTTCCGGGCACCGGGCCGACGCCGAACAGTTTCGACGGAGATCGAAACATCGGGCCCGCGCTCAGTCGGCCCGGCGACCGCCCTGCCCGCTCGGCGCCGATTCGGCGACCCCGTCGCGAGCGCCGTCACCGACGCCGTCGGGGCGACGGTCGGCACCGTCGGCCTCGCCCGCCGCCTGGTCGGCGCCGCCCGCCGTCGGAGGCACCCCCTCGCGGAACTCGGTCGAGAGCATGCGGTACGAGCGGGTCGTGAACGCCGCGAGCGCGAGCGCCACCATGATGAGCCCCGAGAAGAGGAACACGAGCGCGATGCCGCGCGCCTCGCCGTCGCCGAGCAGCCACCCCCACGTCGCCTGCCCGCCGGCCGACTCCATGTAGGGGATGATCCAGAACTCGGCGAGCGGCGCGATGAGGAACGCCGTGACCGGCGCCGCGGCCGCCTCGAACGCCTGGGCGAAGCCGAAGACGCGCCCCTGCGTGCGGAACGGCACGACCTTCTGGATCACCGTCTGCTCGGCCGCCTCGACGACGGGGATGAGGCACATGTACGCCCAGATGCCGAGCGCGTAGAGCAGCCACCAGTCGCGGATCGTGAAGAGCGCGCCGAGCAGGCCCATGACGATGACGACGAGCAGCATCGTGCGGATGGGGTTCTCGCCGAGCCCCCACTTCGCGATCACGAGCCCGCCGATGATGAAGCCCGTCGCGGTAACGCCGAGCACGATGCCCCAGATCTCGACGGGGAACAGCTCGAGCCCGTACGGGTCCATCAGGGCCATGTACACGCCGCCGATGAGGTTGTTGAAGGTCGAGAAGAGGATGAGCGCGAAGAGCCCGGGCGCAGCGCGCACCGCGGCGACGCTGCCCCTGAGGTCGATCATCGGCGCCCGGTCGGCGTCGACCACGGGCTTCTCCTCGGGGATGCGCACGAAGAGCAGGTGCACGAGCGCGACGAGCGTCAGCGCGATCGCGATGACCAGCGTCCAGCCCATGCCGACGAGGCCGATCGCGAGGCCGCTGAACACGCTCGTGACCATGAACGCGAGGCCCTGCACGGTGCCGACCATGCCGTTGGCGTTGGCGTGGCGCTCTTCGGGCACGAGCAGGGTGACCGTCGTCGAGAGGGCGATGTTGCGCATGTTCTCGACGACCGCGCCGAAGAGGATGACGCCCGTGAACACCCAGAACCACGGGCCGCCGAGGTCGAGCAGCGCCGCCTCGGGCTGCACCGCGTAGAGCACGCCGGCGATCGTGAACGCCGCGAGGGAGACGACGCTCGACAGCACCATGACCCGATGCTTGCGGTGGCGGTCGACGAGCGTGCCGAACACCATTCCGAAGAGCGCGATGAGCAGCATGTACGCGCCGCCGATGATGCCCGTGGCGAGCACCGAGCGGGTCTCGAGGTAGACCCAGAAGGTGAGCGCGAACCACAGGAAGCTCGTGGTCACGTTCGCGATCATCGTGTTCGCGAGCACGTGGAGGAACGTGCGCATGCCGTTCGGCGGCGGCACGACCGTGCCCGCCTGCGGCGTGCGCACCCCACGCCGCACCGCCCCCGTCGGATCGAGCCCCTCGCTCATCCTGCGAGGGTAACCGCGACCGCCGACATCCATAACCCCCCTGCGCCGCGAACCCCGCGCCGAGCTCATCCACCCGCGCCCCGCCCTCCCCCGCGAGGCGGAGCCGCGAAACCCGTCGCCCGGCGGATGACGCCGGCCGCGAGGCATCCGTACCGTGAGGGCATGCTCGAACTCAACGACGTGACCAAGCGCTACGGCGATCGGCTCGCCCTCGACGCGGTCTCCTTCGCGGTCGGCGACGGCCTACTCACCGGCTTCGTCGGCGGCAACGGCGCCGGCAAGACCACGACCATGCGCATCATCCTGGGCGTGCTCGCCGCCGACGGCGGCCGGGTCTCGCTCGACGGCTCGCCCATCACCGCCTCCGACCGCCGCCGCTTCGGCTACATGCCCGAGGAGCGCGGCCTCTACCCGAAGATGAAGGTGCTCGAGCAGGCCGTCTACCTCGCCCGCCTGCACGGCTGGGCCCCCGCCGCCGCACGCCGCAACGCGAGCGAGCTGCTCGAGCGCCTCGGCCTCGGCGAGCGCTTCGACGACACGATCGAGTCGCTCTCGCTCGGCAACCAGCAGCGGGCGCAGATCGCCGCCGCGCTCGTGCACCACCCCGAGGTGCTCGTGCTCGACGAGCCGTTCTCGGGCCTCGACCCGATCGCGGTCGAGACGGTGCAGGGCGTGCTCGCCGACGTCGCCGCGGGCGGCGTGCCCGTGCTCTTCTCCTCGCACCAGCTCGACATCGTCGAGCGCCTCTGCGACGACCTCGTCATCATCGCGGGCGGCCGCATCGCCGCCTCCGGCCCCCGCGACGCGCTCCGCGACGAGCACGGCTCCGAACGCTGGGAGCTCCTGACCGACGGCGACACCGGCTGGCTGCGCGAGCGCCCCGGCATCACGGTCGCCGAGTTCGACGGCGGCTGGGCGGTCTTCGAGGCCGAATCGGATGCCGCGCGGCAGGCCGTGCTCGCCGAGGCCGTCACCCGCGGCGAGGTCGTGAGCTTCACCCGCGAGCACACCACGCTCGCCCAGATCTTCAAGGAGGTCGTGCGATGAGCACGCAGTCCCCGCAGGCGCCCACGACCCGTCCGGCGGCGGCGCGGCCGGCCGAGCCGCGCTTCGTCGACAGCGTCTCGCTCGTCGCGGGCCGCGAGATCACGATGCGGCTGCGCAGCAAGGCGTTCCTCATCTCGACCGGCATCCTCATGCTCGCGGTGCTCGCCTCGGTCGTGCTCGGCAGCCTCTTCGGCGGCCAGTCCGACCCCGCCAAGGTGGCCGTCGTCGGCACGGCGGCGAGCGCGGTCGAGGGCAATCCGGCGCTCGACCCGGTGCCCGTCGACGACGAGGCCGCGGGCGAGCAGCTGCTGCGCGACGGCGAGGTGGAGGCGGTGATCAGCCCCGACGCATCCGACCCGCTCGGCATCGCCGTCACCGGCCTCGACCAGACGCCGTCGGGCGTCGTGCAGGCGCTCGCGGTCGTGCCGACCGTCGAGCTGCTCGAGCCGGCCGCGGTCGACCCCGGCCTCGCCTACCTCGTGGCCTTCGGCTTCGGCATCGTGTTCTTCATGTCGGCGATCACGTTCGGCTCGACGATCGCGCAGTCGGTGGTCGAGGAGAAGCAGACCCGCGTCGTGGAGATCCTGCTCTCGACGGTGTCGGCGCGGGCGCTGCTCACGGGCAAGGTGATCGGCAACAGCGTGCTCGCCTTCGGGCAGATCGTCGCGATCGCGGTGCTCGCGATCGCCGGGCTCATGCTCACCGGGCAGAAGGTGCTGCTCGGAGGGCTCGGCGACTCGGTGATCTGGTTCGTCGTGTTCTTCGCGGTCGGCTTCGTGATGCTCGCCGCCCTCTTCGCCGCGAGCGCCGCGATGGTCTCGCGCGCCGAGGACATGGGCTCGGTGACGACGCCCGTGACGATGCTCGTGATGATCCCGTACTTCCTCGTCATCTTCTTCTTCGACGACCCGACCGTGCTCGGCATCATGAGCTACGTGCCGTTCTCGGCCCCGGTCGGCATGCCGGTGCGCATCTTCCTCGACCAGGCGGAGTGGTGGGAGCCGATCCTCTCGCTCGCGATCCTCGTCGCGACGACCGCCCTCGCGGTGGCGCTCGGCGAGCGCATCTACCGCAACACCCTCCTCAAGACCGGGTCGCGGGTGCCCCTCGGCGAGGCGCTGCGCGGGTAGCGCGGCGCCCCGCGATCGAGCTGCGGGCGGATGCCACGGGTGGGGGCCCCGGCATCCGCCCGCTTTCGCGCGTCAGAACTGCGTCAGCGGCGCGAATACGGCGAATCCGTGCGCCCTGCGTCACGATGTCTGCCAGCCGCCGGGTGCGAGGATGGTTCGGTGAACTCAGCGCTCCACGACACGACCTTCCGCGGCTTCGCCTCCGACAACTACTCGGGCGTGCACCCCGAGGTGCTCGCCGCCATCGCGACCGCCAACGACGGCCACCAGGTGGCCTACGGCGAGGACGTCTACACCGAGCGCCTGCAGCAGGTGTTCGCCCACCACTTCGGCGAGGGCGTCGAGGCCTTCCCGGTGTTCAACGGCACCGGCGCGAACGTGACGGGCCTGCAGTCGATGCTCCCCCGCTGGGGCGCGGTCGTCTCGGCGAAGACGGCGCACATCAACTCCGACGAGGGCGGCGCGCCCGAGCGCGTCGGCGGCATCAAGCTGCTCACCGTCGCCGCGCCCGACGGCAAGCTCACCCCCGAGCTCATCGACGAAGAGGCCTGGGGCTGGGGCGACGAGCACCGCGCCCAGCCGCTCGTCGTCTCGATCACGCAGACCTCCGAGCTCGGCACGGCGTACACCGTCGAGGAGGTGCGCGCGATCACCGAGCACGCCCACTCGCTCGGCATGAAGGTGCACATGGACGGCGCGCGCCTGTCCAACGCGGGCGCCTCGCTCGGCGTGCCGCTGCGCGACTTCACCCGCGACGCGGGCGTCGACGTGCTCAGCGTGGGCGGCACCAAGAACGGATGCCTCGGCGCCGAGGCGATCGTGGTGCTGAACCCCGAGGCATCCGAGGGCCTGAAGTACCTGCGCAAGCTCAACATGCAGCTCGCCTCGAAGATGCGCTTCGTCTCGGCGCAGCTGATCGCGCTCTACGAGGGTGACCTGTGGCTGCGCAACGCCACGCACGCCAACGCGATGGCCTCGCGCCTGCGCGACGCGCTCGACGCCGGCATCGCGGCGGGCGAGCTGCCCGGCCTCGGCTTCTCGCAGGAGACGCAGTCGAACGGCGTGTTCGCGACGCTGCCGCAGGGCGTCGCCGACAAGCTGCGCGACCGCGGGTTCAAGTTCTACGACTGGGACGCCGCACGCGGCGAGGTGCGCTGGATGGCCTCCTTCGACACGAGCGAGGCCGACATCGACGCCTTCGTCGCGGGCATCCGCGAGG